>NZ_SWDW01000036.1 GCF_004919045.1 Sinomonas albida | reverse complement strand
GCATCCACCGTACGCCCTTGAAAACCTCACACCCCCACACACACAAGGCGCGGGGGCAGCACAAGAATCTCAAGGAAAAAACAGAAACCAAAAGAAAAAATTGCACAGGAGGAGAACCACCACCGCCCACAAACGACGGCACGGCCCCCTCCAAGATGCTCGCGTCCACTATACAGTTCTCAAACAACAACCCCCACACCCCACACCCCCAGGGAAACCCCCCAGGAACGCGGCAGCACAGGGAACAGATCCGGGAACCTATTGCCCCAGGACCCAACAGCGCACCACCACACCCCACCCGCGGAACCCCCCGACACCCCCACACAAGGGGCGCCAGAGACCACGGACACGGCACGGGCCCAGCCCACACCCGGCAGCCACCGCGTTTCCCACACCCCCACACCCCTGCAGCCGAAGCAACAGGAACAAAGGGGGCGCGTACTCCACGGCACCGCCAGGCACCACAGGCCAGGCCAATTGGACTGATGTTCCACCCACGAGCACCCGCCGCAGGACGAACACCTGCGAAACGGGCCTTACTCCATCACCCCACAGCACGGCACGGGACCGCGCACACAGGCACGGCCCACACCCCGGCACGGGGAAAAGGGGCTCCTTAGAAAGGAGGTGATCCAGCCGCACCTTCCGGTACGGCTACCTTGTTACGACTTAGTCCCAATCGCCAGCCCCACC
>NZ_SWDW01000035.1 GCF_004919045.1 Sinomonas albida | reverse complement strand
CTTGAGCTCAGGACTTCGAAGCAACGCTTGCGATGATTTCGGGGCATGAGCTGAGGAGTCGCATGGAGCGTAGGGAGCTGACCGCTGAGGATCGGCTGATGATCCAGGCCGGGATCGGGAAGCGGATGTCGATCCGGGCGATTGCGGGATTGCTGGGCAGGGCGCCGTCGGTGGTGTCGAGGGAGATCCGTCGGAACGTTCGCTGGTCCCGGGCCGAGCTGCCGCTGATGGCGGCCGTGGCCCGGGACCGGTACCGGGCCACGGAGGCGCACGGGTACGCTGCCGAGAACCGGCGGCGGGTGGGCTGGCGGAAGGTCGATGCCTTCCCGCTGCTGCGCACCCGGGTCCTGCGCGACTTGGGACGTGGCCTGTCCCCGGAGCAGATCGCCGGCCGGCTCGGGCACGAGGCCCGGAGCGGGCCGGGGTCCGTGTTGGATGGAAGCATCTGGACGGAAGGGCTCACCGTGTCACACGAGGCGATCTACACCTGGATCTATGCCATGCCCGTCGGCGAGCTCAGACGCCACGGCATCATGCTCCGCAAGGGCGGGGCCGAGCGCCGGAAGCGGGGGAACCGGTCCAAGGCGGCCAACACCGCCTACCAGGCCTCGCTGCCCTCGATCGATACCCGCCCGGAGGAGGCCCAGGGCCGGAAGGTCCCGGGCCACTGGGAGGGCGACCTCGTGATCGGCACCGGCGGCGCCAGCGCGGTCGGGACGCTGGTGGAGCGCAGGAGCCGGTTCCTGATCCTCGTGCCCCTGCCGGACAGGACCACGGCCAGCGTCACCGGAGGCGTGATCGAGAAGGTCCACGGCCTCCCCCAGGCCCTGCGCAAGACCCTGACCTGGGACCGCGGCACCGAGATGGCCGCCCATGCCGCGGTGACGCTCGCCACCGACATGGACGTCTACTTCGCCAACCCGCACTCGCCCTGGGAACGAGGCTCGAACGAGAACACGAACGGACTGCTGCGCCAATACCTGCCCAAGGGCACCGCGATCCCGAACCATCCCGAATACGTCGACGCGATCGCCTTCGAACTGAACAACCGGCCCCGCAAGGCTTTAGGCTTCAGAACACCACGGGAAGTCTTCCTCGAAGACCTCGCAGCAGCCGTTGCCAACACCCCTTGAGACCGCCC
>NZ_SWDW01000034.1 GCF_004919045.1 Sinomonas albida | reverse complement strand
TCCGACTGAAGGTCGCCACGTGGCCGGAGAACGCACCCCGTGGGGCGGTGGCCGAGTTCTGCCGCCGGCACGGGGTCTCGCGGGCGTGGTTCTACAGAGTCCGGGCCAAGGCGCTGGCAGAGGGCAGTCTGGCCGCGACGGAGGTCGGCTCGAGCCGCCCGCGCACCAGCCCGTCCCAGACCCCGGCCGAGATCGCCGAGCTCGCGGTGAAGATCCGCCGCGAGCTGGCCCAGGGCGGGCTGGACCACGGCCCGCTGAGCGTGGCCGCGGCGATGGAACGCCGCGGCCTCACCCCGCCCTCGCGGGCGACGCTGGCCCGGGTCTTCTCCCGGGCCGGGGAGGTCGTCCCGGCCCCGCGGAAGAAGCCACGCTCGGCGTTCAAGCGCTTCGTCTATCCGGCCCCGAACATGTGCTGGCAGATCGACGCGACCCAGTGGCCCCTGGCCGGGGGCCGCAGGGCCACGATCTTCCAGGTCATCGACGACCACTCCCGCCTGTCCGTGGCCTCCCTGGCCGCCTGGGGCGAGACCAGCGAGGCCGCCCTGGCCGTGATCCGCAAGGGCATCGCCGCCCACGGAGTGCCCCAGCGCGTCCTCTCGGACAACGGCCGCGCCCTGAACCCGACCCGGCGGGGCCACTCCGGGGCGCTGGTGGAGTACCTGGCCGCCCTCGGCGTCCAGGCGATCACCGGCAAGCCCGGCAGGCCCACCACCCAAGGCAAGAACGAGCGCTTCCACCAGACCCTCTTCGCCTACCTCTCCGCCCGCCCCGATGCCACAACGCTCACGGAGCTGCAGGCCCTGGTGGACGCCTTCGACGGGTACTACAACACCGAGCGCGTCCACCAGGGGCACGGAAGCCTCGGGCTGACCCCGGCCGAGGCATGGGCACGCACTCCGGTCGCCCCGGCCCCCGAACCGCCCCCGACGCCAGCGACGGTACCGGAACAGAGGGAAGCCGTGATCCGGCACGGCAGCCGCCCCAAGGGCGTCGTCACAGTCCTGAACTGCCACTTCCTCCTCGGCGCAGCCTGGGCCGGCAAGACCGTCCGGGTCCTCCACGACGAGCACAGCGTGGCGTTCTTCGACGAGGACGGAACCGAGATCATCACCCACCCCAGACCGCCCACAGGCACCAGCTTCGTCCCTCGCAGCGGCCTCCGCCGCCCGAGCCCAGAAACCGAAGTGCCTACAACGTCCTGAGACATCAAGTGTCAACAACGTCCTGAGACAGGAAGTGTCCACGAGGTCCTGAGACATCACACG
>NZ_SWDW01000033.1 GCF_004919045.1 Sinomonas albida | reverse complement strand
CCTGAACCGCCCCGGCGTGTCCGGAGACTCCGTTCCTTGGGAAGGATGGAGTCATGTCAGGGAATACGTCGAAGAGGTACCCGGCCGAGCTGCGTGAGCGGGCGGTGCGGATGGTCGGTGAGATCCGGGCCGACCACAAGTCGGACTGGGCGGCGATAACCCACGTCGCGGGGCTGCTCGGGGTAGGGACCCCGGAGACGGTGCGCAAGTGGTGCCTGCAGGCCGAGGTCGACGCCGGGAGCCGGCCTGGGACCACGACGGAGGAGTCGGCGGAGCTGAAGCGACTGAAGCGCGAGAACGCCGAGCTGCGGCGGGCCAACGCGATCCTCAAGGCCGCCTCGGCTTTCTTCGCGGCCGAGCTCGACCGGCCACAGCACTGATCGTGCGGTTCATCGGCGAGCACGCCGGAGAACGCCACGGGGACGGTCTGCGATGGGGAGTCGAGACGATCTGCGACCAGCTCACCGAGCTTGGCTGCAAGATCGCCCCAGCGACCTACTACGAGCACCGCGACCGCAGGCCCTCCAAACGCGAAGCACGCGACGCGGAGCTCAAGCCCATGGTCGCGAGGATCCACGCCGAGAACTACGGCGTCTACGGCGCGCGCAAGGTCTGGCTCCAGCTGAACCGCGAACGCCCCGAGGCTGCGCCGCCGATCGCGCGGTGCACGGTGGAGCGGCTCATGGGCGAGCTCGGGCTGCGCGGGGCCGTCCGGGGCAAGATCAAGCGGACCACGGTCGCCGACCCCGCGGCGAAGCGGCCGCGCGACCTCGTCGGACGCCAGTTCGCCCCGCTGGCACCGGACCGCCTGTGGGTCGCGGACTTCACCTACGTCTCGACCTGGGCCGGCTGGGTCTACGTCGCGTTCGTCATCGACGCCTACGCGAGGCGGATCATCGGCTGGCGCACCTCGACCTCGATGACCGCCCAGCTGGTGCTGGACGCCATCGAGCACGCAGTCTGGACCCGGGCCCGGGAGGGACGGGACGTGACCGGGGTGATCCAGCACCACGACCACGGCAGCCAGTACACCTCCGTTGCCTACAGCGAGCGGCTCGCAGCCGACGGGATCCGGCCCTCGATGGGGGTCGTCGGGTCCTCATACGACAACGCCCTCGCCGAGACGGTCAACGGGCTCTACAAGACCGAGCTGATCAGGGCACGCGGGCCCTGGCGGACCATCGAGCAGGTCGAGGTCGCCACCGCCGAATGGGTCGACTGGTTCAACCACCGCCGCCTCTACGGGTACTGCGGAGACATCCCACCGGCGGAGATGGAGGCCGCCTACTACACTCGACAACCGGACCCGGCAATCGTCGGATCCTCAAACTAGAAAGTCTCCGGACACGCCGGGGCGGTTCAC
>NZ_SWDW01000032.1 GCF_004919045.1 Sinomonas albida | reverse complement strand
GGCGGATTCCATCTGTCAAGTGCAATCGCTTCGCCGTGTCGGGGTCGGGTTCGGCTGTCAGGCGGCGGCGGGCAGGAGGAGTTCGGTGAGGGCCTGGGCGGGGGTGCGGAGTCCGAGTGTCGGTCGGGGTCTGCGGTTGAGCGTGTCCTGGACTCGTCGGAGGTCTTCGGGGGTGTGCGCGGAGAGATCGGTTCCCTTCTCGAACCAGAAGCGCAGGAGCCGGTTGGTGTTCTCGTTCGAGCCGCGCTGCCAGGGCGAGTGGGGGTCGGCGAAGTAGACCGGGGCCTCGAGCTCGAGCATGATCCGGGAGTAGTCGGCCATCTCGGTCCCGCGGTCCCATGTGACCGAGCGTCGCAGGTGGGCCGGGAGATCGCCCATGGCGTTGATCATGGCCTCGGCGACGACCTCAGCTGTGTGCCGTCCGCCGGGCAGGTGCAGCAGGATCACGAATCTGGTCGAGCGTTCCACGAGGGTCCCGATGGCCGAGCGGCCGTCGCCGCCGATGATCAGATCGCCCTCCCAATGCCCTGGCACGGCCCGGTCCTGAACGCTCGGGGGCCGTTGGCTGATCTTCAGCGCTTCCCGGAACGGGCTGTTCCGGCTGGTGGCCCGGCCCTGTGGGACCCTCGCTTTGCGTTTGAGGCTCAGGCAGCGGTGGAGGTCCTGGCGCAGGGCGCCGCGGCCCTGGACGTAGAGGGCCTTGTAGACGGTCTCGTGGCTGACCTGCATGTTCCTATCATCGGGGTGGTCGCGCCTGAGGACCCCGGAGATCAGCTGCGGTGACCAGCCCTGTCCGAGGTATTCCTCCACGGCCGCGGCCAACCCGGGGCGTTCGGCGAGCTTGGGCTTCCTGGGGCGTTTGCGCCGCCGGGCTGCCCAGTGGTCGGCGCGGCGGGCGTCGTAGGCCCCGTCGGGGCCGGTGTTGCGCTTGATCTCGCGGCAGATCACCGCCGGGCTGCGCTGCAGTTCGGCGGCGATGCGCTTCTGCGTCCAGCCCTCGTGGCGGCGGACCTGGATCACGCACCGCTCGAAGTACGTCAACCGTCCTTCGACCTTCTCGAACGGTGCCGGCGGCAGCACGGCGGGGCCGGGCCCGGCGGCTCTCGGAATGCCGCCGCGGCGGCCTGTCTGCATCCGCATGCCGCCGATCCTCTTCCACCGGTAGCGCGCCCGGTCCTTCGACACGCCCGCGACACGGGCCGCTGCCGTGAACGACATCCCACCCTCGAGCGCGCCATCGAAAGCGGCCCACACTTCATGCTCAGAGGCGCACCGCTCGGCGAAGGTCATTCCACGCCAGCGTCGCCCCTGCCCAACTCCCGAAGCCATCGGACCCACCCTCACGATCGAATTGCATTGACCGTTTGAGGTTGGG
>NZ_SWDW01000031.1 GCF_004919045.1 Sinomonas albida | reverse complement strand
GAGGATGCCGGCTACCACAAGGGCCTCAAGGCCCGGCAGATCCAGATGATCGCGATCGGCGGCGCGATCGGCACCGGGCTGTTCCTGGGCGCGGGCGGGCGGCTGGCCGCCGCCGGCCCTTCCCTGGTGTTCGCGTACGCGATCTGCGGCGCGTTCGTGTTCCTGATCCTGCGCGCCCTGGGCGAGCTCGTGCTGCACCGGCCCTCCTCGGGCTCCTTCGTCTCCTACGCCCGGGAGTTCTTCGGCGAGAAGGCAGCCTTCGTCTCCGGCTGGTTCTACTGGATCAACTGGGCCATGACCACGATCGTGGACACCACCGCCGCGGCCCTGTACATGAACTTCTTCGGCCGCTACGTGCCCTGGATCGCAGCCGTGCCCCAGTGGGCGTGGGCCCTGATCGCCCTGGTCCTGGTCCTGGCCCTGAACCTGGTCTCCGTGAAGGTGTTCGGCGAGATGGAATTCTGGTTCGCGCTCATCAAGGTCGCAGCGCTCGTGACCTTCCTGGTCCTGGGCATCTACTTCGTCATCTTCGGCACGCCCACCGGCGGCCAGGTCGGCTTCAGCCTCCTTTCCGACCACGGCGGCATCTTCCCGATGGGCATCATGCCGATGATCGTGCTCATGCAGGGCGTCGTCTTCGCCTACGCCTCCGTCGAGCTCGTCGGCACCGCCGCCGGGGAGACCGAGAACCCCGCCAAGATCATGCCCAAGGCCATCAACTCCGTCGTGGTGCGGATCGCGGTGTTCTACGTCGGCTCCGTGATCCTGCTCTCCCTCCTGCTGCCGTACACGGACTACCAGAAGGGCATCAGCCCGTTCGTGACCTTCTTCGGCCACATCGGCGTGGGCGGCGTGGACGTCATCATGAACCTCGTCGTCCTCACCGCCTCCCTCTCCTCCCTCAACGCCGGCCTGTACTCCACCGGACGCATCCTCCGCTCCATGGCAGCCGCCGGCTCCGCCCCCAGATTCGCCCTGCGGATGAACAAGGCCGGCGTCCCCTACGGCGGCATCGCCATCACCGCCGCCGTCTCCCTCCTGGGCGTGCCGCTGAACTACCTCGTCCCCTCCGACGCCTTCGAGATCGTGCTCAACGTCGCCTCCGTGGGCATCATCAGCACCTGGGCCGCGATCATCCTGTGCCAGATCCAGCTCCAGCGCTGGGCCAAGAAGGGCTGGACCGAGCGGCCCAAGTTCCGCATGATCGGCGCCCCCTACACCGGCTACGCCACCCTGGTCTTCCTCGCGATCGTGCTCGTCATGATCCTCATCGACTCGCCGTGGACCCTCCTGGCCACCGCCATCGCGTGCGTGCTCATGGTCATCGGCTGGTACGCCTGCCGCGACCGGATCCGGGAGATCGCCGCCGCCCGTGAGGGCTACACCGGCACCGCACCCGTCATCGCCAACCGACCCACCACCCGCAGATAACCTG
>NZ_SWDW01000030.1 GCF_004919045.1 Sinomonas albida | reverse complement strand
ACCGCGCACACAGGCACGGCCCACACCCCGGCACGGGGAAAAGGGGCTCCTTAGAAAGGAGGTGATCCAGCCGCACCTTCCGGTACGGCTACCTTGTTACGACTTAGTCCCAATCGCCAGCCCCACCTTCGACGGCTCCCCCCACAAGGGTTGGGCCACCGGCTTCGGGTGTTGCCGACTTTCGTGACTTGACGGGCGGTGTGTACAAGGCCCGGGAACGTATTCACCGCAGCGTTGCTGATCTGCGATTACTAGCGACTCCGACTTCATGGGGTCGAGTTGCAGACCCCAATCCGAACTGAGACCGGCTTTCTGGGATTGGCTCAACCTCACAGCATCGCAACCCTTTGTACCGGCCATTGTAGCATGCGTGAAGCCCAAGGCATAAGGGGCATGATGATTTGACGTCGTCCCCACCTTCCTCCGAGTTGACCCCGGCAGTCTCCCATGAGTCCCCACCCGAAGTGCTGGCAACATGGAACGAGGGTTGCGCTCGTTGCGGGACTTAACCCAACATCTCACGACACGAGCTGACGACAACCATGCACCACCTGTGGACCGGCCCCGAAGGGAAGCCCCATCTCTGGAGCGATCCGGCCCATGTCAAGCCTTGGTAAGGTTCTTCGCGTTGCATCGAATTAATCCGCATGCTCCGCCGCTTGTGCGGGCCCCCGTCAATTCCTTTGAGTTTTAGCCTTGCGGCCGTACTCCCCAGGCGGGGCACTTAATGCGTTAGCTGCGGCGCGGAGGACGTGGAATGCCCCCCACACCTAGTGCCCAACGTTTACGGCGTGGACTACCAGGGTATCTAATCCTGTTCGCTCCCCACGCTTTCGCTCCTCAGCGTCAGTTACAGCCCAGAGACCTGCCTTCGCCATCGGTGTTCCTCCTGATATCTGCGCATTTCACCGCTACACCAGGAATTCCAGTCTCCCCTACTGCACTCCAGCCTGCCCGTACCCACTGCAGACCCGGGGTTGAGCCCCGGGCTTTCACAGCAGACGCGACAAACCGCCTACGAGCTCTTTACGCCCAATAATTCCGGATAACGCTCGCGCCCTACGTATTACCGCGGCTGCTGGCACGTAGTTAGCCGGCGCTTCTTCCGCAGGTACCCTCACCCGAAGGCTTGTCCCCTGCCGAAAGGGGTTTACAACCCGAAGGCCGTCATCCCCCACGCGGCGTCGCTGCATCAGGCTTTCGCCCATTGTGCAATATTCCCCACTGCTGCCTCCCGTAGGAGTCTGGGCCGTGTCTCAGTCCCAGTGTGGCCGGTCACCCTCTCAGGCCGGCTACCCGTCGTCGCCTTGGTAGGCCATCACCCCACCAACAAGCTGATAGGCCGCGAGCCCATCCAAGACCGCACAAGGCTTTCCACCCCCCACCATGCGGCAGAAGGTACTATCCGGTATTAGACCCAGCTTCCCAGGCTTATCCCAGAGTCAAGGGCAGGTTGCTCACGTGTTACTCACCCGTTCGCCACTAATCCACCCCGAAGGGCTTCATCGTCCGACTTGCATGTGTTAAGCACGCCGCCAGCGTTCATCCTGAGCCAGGATCAAACTCTCCGTCAAAAACAAAAAA
>NZ_SWDW01000003.1:199778-284027 GCF_004919045.1 Sinomonas albida | reverse complement strand
CGGCGGCGGGCGGGGCGCAGGCCGCGGCCGACGACGGCGGGGCACGGTCCGCGGCGTCGGGCACCGGGGCGGGCGCCGGCACGGGCGGCGCCGCCGGGGCCACCGAGGCGGAGAAGCGCCAGGCCCGCAAGGACCTCAACCGCGTGGAGCGACAGCTCGGCAAGCTCGCAGAGCAGGAGGCCGCGCTGCACGAGAAGATGGCGCGGGCCGTCGAGGACTACGGCCGCCTCGCGGAGCTCAACGCGCAGCTCCAGGGGATTGCCGCGGAGAAGGAGGAGCTCGAACTCGCATGGCTCGAGGCCTCCGAGGTGCTCGAGTAGGCGCAGGCTAGCTGTTCCCGAGGGAGGATCAGCGTTCACCGGCGCGTCATCTCCGCGTATCGAAGCCCTCCTAGGCTGAAGGTGCTTGAACTGGGACAGCAAGCTCTTGCTCTAGGGGACAACAATGCATATGGATGATTTCGGGCGGTTCGTTCGCGGTGATTCAGTGGCCGTCGAGGGCCTGGAAGGCCTCAACCTGACCGGGATCATCGAGGAGGTCGCTCCAGACGGGAGCGTCTTCTGGATCCGGGAGGACGGCGGCATGAGCCGCCGGATGGTGCACGTGACGGACGGCGCCGAAGTGCGGCGCATCGACGGCCTCAGGGCCGCCGGGTAGCGCTTTCGGATCCAGCGTCCTTGCTGGATGTGTCCGTACTGCCGGGCTAGCATCCTTGAGATGGGCGCGATCGTTGAGGCAATTCTCGGGATGCCGCCGCTTGCGGCGTACCTCGTCGTGTTCGCGCTCGTGTTCGCCGAGGATGCCATCTTCGTGGGCTTCGTCATTCCGGGCGAGACCGCGGCCGTCCTCGGCGGCGTGGTCTCGAGCCAGGGCCACGCGAACATTGGGATCATGGTTCCCCTCGTGGTCCTCGCCGCGATCGTCGGGGACACCGTGGGCTATGAGATCGGGAAGCATCTGGGACCCCGTCTGCTCGGCTTCCGGGTCTTCGATCGCCACCGGAAGAGGCTCGAGGACGCCCAGGCGTTCCTGCGGAGGAAGGGCGGCTGGGCCGTGTTCCTCGGACGGTTCGTCGCGTTCTTCCGCGCCATGATGCCCGCGCTTGCGGGCGCCTCGCAGATGCACTACCCCCGATTCGTTGCGTTCAACGCGCTCGGCGGCGTCACGTGGGGCGTGGGCTTCACGCTGCTCGGCTACGTCGCGGGAGCCTCGTACGACGTCGTCGCGAAGGCGGCCGGCCGCGACCTCGCCGCCATCGTCCTCGTCATCGTGGTGATCGGGATCATCGTGTGGCGCGTCCGCAAGAACCGCTCCGAGCGCCGCAAGGAGCGCACGTACCGTACGGGCCACCAGGAGCCCAGCTCGGAGGACGATTCCTGACGGGTCCGGACGGCGCCCTCAAGCATGCGAGAAGCCGTCGACGAGGCTGGGCGCTCAGGCATGCGAGAAGCCGTCGACGAGGCTGGGCTCCTTCTGAAGGCCCGTGAGCCCGTTCCATGCGAGGTTGACGAGGTGGGCGGCGACCGTGCGCTTGTCCGGGGAGCGGGCATCGAGCCACCATTGGCCGGTCATCGCGACCATGCCGACGAGCATCTGTGCGTACATCGCACCGTCCCCTGCGCTGAAGCCGCGTGCGGCGAACTCGTCCGCGAGGATGTGCTCGACGCGCGCCGTGACGCGGGAGAGGAGCGAGGCGAGGGCGCCCGCCTGCTGGCCGGGAGGAGCGTCGCGCACAAGGATCCGGAAGCCGTCGCTGCGATCCTCGATGTACGTCAGGAGCGCCATCGCGGCACGCTCCACGAGGACGCGCGGCTTCGCGTCCTCGGCGAGGGCACCCGTGATGCCCACGAGGAGGAGCTCGGACTCCTCCTCGACGACCACCCGATACAGGCCCTCCTTCGAGCCGAAGTGCTCGTAGATCACGGGCTTCGTCACGCCGGCGGCGGAGGCGATCTCCTCGATCGTGGCCGAGTCGGCCCCCTTCGCCGCAAAGAGCCCGCGCCCCACGTCGACGAGCTGTCGACGCCGCGCGGGGCCCGTCATGCGGATCCGCGGCGCGGCTCGGTCTGGGCTCGGTTGGGTCATTCGACCATCGTAAGGACTTGCAGGACTTCGGCCCGGGAGGGGACGGGTTCTCCGGGCGGGCGCGGCTCGTCGTGTGAGTGCTGGGGCGCCCAAAAGAATGGCAGAATAGACGACTGTGCCACGCGCTGCGGCGGGGATTCCCGCCGTCGGTCCGGGCACGGTCCGCCCTGGTGTAATGGCAGCACGCCGGCCTTTGGAGCCGTGCAGTCTAGGTTCGAATCCTAGGGGCGGAACGACGGAGCGGAACCGGGCGCCGACGGACCAGCGGATAGAATGGCCGGCGAGCGCTCATTAGATGGGGTGTGAACGAGCAGACCACCCGGACCCGACGAGCAGGAGAACCAGCGACAGTGAATGCGGAGATCCCCGGACACAGCCCTGAAGCCGATCGCCCGGAGTCGCCGCAGCCAGGGGCCCACACGGCCGGGGGACCGGTTGCTCAGGGGCCGGCCGCCGTCGTCGTCCTCGCCGCCGGCGCGGGGACTCGCATGAAGTCCCGCACCCCCAAGATCCTCCACGAGCTCGGCGGCCGGTCCATGGTGGCCCACGCGCTCGCCGCGGCGCGGGGCCTCGAGCCGCAGCGCCTCGCCGTCGTCGTTCGCCACGAGCGCGACCGCGTCGCGGAGCACATCGCCGGGCTCGATGCCGCGGCCCTCATCGTGGACCAGGACGAGATCCCGGGCACTGGTCGGGCGGTGGAGGTCGCGCTCGACGCGCTGGCCGCCCAGTCCGCCCTCGAGGGCACGGTCGTGGTCACGTATGGCGACGTCCCGCTCCTGAGCACCGGCCTCCTGCGCGAGCTCGTGGCCCGCCACGAGGACGAGGGCAACGCCGTGACGGTCCTGACCGCCGTCCTCGACGACGCCCACGGCTACGGGCGGATCCTGCGGGACGAGGACGGCGCGGTCGCCGCGATCCGCGAGCACAAGGACGCGACCAGCGACGAGCGCGAGGTCCGCGAGGTCAACTCCGGGATCTACGCGTTCGACGCGCGGGTCCTCGCCGACGCTCTGCGCCGCGTCACGACCGACAACGCGCAGGGCGAGAAGTACCTCACCGACGTCCTCGCGATCGCGCGCGAGGCAGGCGGTCGCGTCGCGGCGCTCGTCACCGAGGACCGCTGGCAGGTCGAGGGCGCGAACGACCGCGTCCAGCTCCAGGCGCTCGCGGCCGAGCACAACCGCCGCACGGTCGAGGCCTGGATGCGCGCGGGCGTGACGGTGATCGACCCGGCGAGCACCTGGATCGACGGGACCGTGCGGCTCGCCGAGGACGTCACGATCAAGCCCAACACGCAGCTTCACGGCCAGACGGTGATTGAGCGCGATGCCGTGGTGGGCCCGGACACGACGCTCACGGACGTCGTTGTGGGCGAGGGCGCGAACGTGCGCCGCACGGACGGCACGAAGGCCCAGATCGGCCCGGGCGCCACGGTGGGCCCGTTCACGTACCTCCGGGCGGGGACGGTGCTCGGCGCGGACGGCAAGATCGGGGCGTTCTACGAGACGAAGAACGCCCAGATCGGCCGCGGCGCGAAGCTCTCCCACCTCGGCTATGTGGGCGACGCCGAGGTCGGCGAGGGCACGAACATCGGCTGCGGCAACATCACCGCGAACTACGACGGCGTCAACAAGCACCGCACTGTGATCGGCGCGCACGTGCGGACGGCCTCGAACACCGTCTTCGTGGCCCCGGTCACCGTGGGCGACGGCGCGTACACAGGCGCGGGCGCCGTGGTGCGCAAGGACGTTCCGGCCGGGGCGCTCGCGCTGAGCGTCGCGCCGCAGCGCAACGCCGAGGGCTGGACGGAGGCGAGGCGGCCCGGGTCGCCGTCGGCCCTCGCCGCCGCGGCCGCGCGAGCAGAGGTTTCTCCCCCCGCCAGCAGTCCCACGACAGAAGAAGGCAAGTAGATGACCGAGATCACGGCCCACGGCGAGAAGCGCCTCGTCGTCGCGTCAGGCCGGGCCCATCCCGAGCTCGCGCAGGAGATCGCCAAGGAGCTCGGCACCGAGCTCCTGCCGACGTCGGCGTACGACTTCGCGAACGGCGAGACCTACGTGCGTTTCGAGGACAGCGTGCGCGGCGCCGACGCTTTCGTGATCCAGGCACACCCTGCCCCGATCAACGAGTGGATCATGGAGCAGCTCATCATGATCGACTCGCTCAAGCGCGCGAGCGCCAAGCGGATCACGGTCGTCTCGCCGTTCTACCCGTACGCCCGTCAGGACAAGAAGCACCGCGGCCGCGAGCCCATCTCGGCCCGCCTCATCGCGGACCTCTACAAGACCGCGGGCGCACACCGCCTCATGAGCGTTGACCTGCACACCGCGCAGATCCAGGGCTTCTTCGACGGGCCGGTCGATCACCTCATGGCGATCCCGCTCCTCGCCGACTACGTGCGCACGCGCGTGGACCTCAACAAGGTCACGGTCGTGTCCCCTGACACCGGTCGCGTGCGCGTGGCCGAGCAGTGGGCAGAGCGGCTCGGCGGCGCGCCGCTCGCGTTCGTCCACAAGTCCCGCGATGTCAACGTGCCCAACCAGGCCGTCTCCAAGCAGGTCGTCGGCCAGATCGAGGGGCGCGACTGCGTGCTCATCGACGACATGATCGACACCGGCGGCACGATCTCCGGCGCCGTCCAGGTGCTCAAGAACGCCGGCGCTCGCTCCGTGATCATCGCCGCGACGCACGCCGTGTTCTCCGACCCGGCGCCACGCCGGCTCGCGGAGTGCGGGGCACGCGAGGTGGTCGTGACGAATACGCTGCCCATCGCGTCGGACAAGCGCTTCGAGCAGCTCACGGTCCTTTCGATCGCGCCGCTCATCGCGCGCGCCATCCACGAGGTCTTCGACGACGGCTCGGTCACGAGCCTCTTCGACGGCCGCAGCTAGCCGCACCTTCGAGGCGAGCAGCCTCCAGCGCGAGCGGACGACGGCGGGTGCACACCGCCGTCGTCCGCTCGCTCTGTCTGCCGGGCGCGGTGAGGGGGCGCGCTGGTCTGGTACGATGGACGGCGAACCTTGGCGAGGGAATCGGCCGCTGTGAGCCTGTGCTCACGAGGCGGCGGGGCCGTGATCGACTGGGTCTGAGACTCCTCCGGGGTGCCTTGTGGCGCTCGAGGTGTGCGGGCCAGTTGTGGCCGCCCTCGCGTCAGGCCAACCGACCATCGAAGGAGCAAGAATGAGCGAGAAGCTCGCCGCCCAGAAGCGCACCGAATTCGGCAAGGGCTACGCCCGCCGCGCCCGCGCCGCCGGCAAGATCCCCGCAGTCATCTACGGCCACGGTGCCGAGCCGCTGCACGTCAACCTGCCGGGCCACGAGACCATGATCGCCGTGCGCGCCGCGAACGCCCTCCTGACGATCGACATCGAGGGCGAAGAGCACCTCGCGCTCGTCAAGGACATCCAGCGGGACCCGGTCCGCCAGATCATCGAGCACGTCGACCTCCTCACGGTTCGCCGCGGCGAGAAGGTCTCCGTGGACGTGCCCGTGCACCTCGTCGGCGAGGCCGCCGCGGGGACGGTCGTCACCCAGGAGGCCGTGACGGTGACGGTCGAGGCCGAGGCGACCCACCTCCCGTCCGTGCTCGAGGTCAGCATCGAGGGCCACGAGATCGGCCAGCACGTCCACGCCGGCGACGTCAAGCTCCCGAATAACGTGGAGCTCGTGACGGAGGCCGACGCGATCGTCGTCAACATCTCCGAGGCCGTCGTCGTGGCTGAGGAGCCCGCCGAGGGCGAGGCCGCCGAGGCTGCCGAGGCCGAGGAGCCCGCCGAGGAAGCTGCCGAGTAAGCAGGTAGTCTGCTGCACGAACCTCAGGCGGCCCGTTCCCGGTGGGGACGGGCCGCCGCCCTTTTCGTTTCGGCTACAGGTCTCGGGTACAGATCATCTGTACCCGAGAGGCTTAGGTCGAGGGTTATCTGTACCCGAGAGGCTTAGCTTGAGGGTTATCTGTACCCGAGACGTCTAGATCGAGGGTTATCTGTACCCGAGACGAATTCGCCCGCCCCCCGCCGCCCCCGAAGGAGCGCCAAACCCCATGGCAGAGACATGGCTCATTGTCGGCCTCGGTAACCCGGGACCCAAGTACAGTGGCAACCGCCACAACGTGGGCTACATGGTCCTCGACGAGCTCGCGGGTCGCGTGGGTGGGGGCTTCTCCTCGCATCGCTCGCGCGCGATGGTGCTCGAGGGGCGGCTCGGCATCGGCGGCCCCCGCGTGGTCCTCGCCAAGCCGGTCACCTACATGAACGAATCAGGCGGCCCGGTCTCCTCCGCCGCGAAGTTCTACGGCGTGGAGCCCGAGCGCGTCGTCGCGGTCCACGACGAGATCGACATCCCGTTCGACACCGTCCGCCTCAAGCTCGGCGGTGGAGAAGGCGGGCACAACGGCCTGCGCGACATCACGAAGGCGCTCGGCACGAAGGACTACTATCGCGTCCGCGTAGGGGTGGGCCGGCCACCGGGCCGCATGGACGCCGCCGACTACGTGCTCCGGGACTTCTCGCCGGCAGAGCGCAAGGACCTCCCCTTCCTCCTGTCCGAGGCGGCCGACGCCGTGGAGCTCCTGGTGCGCGAGGGCCTCCTCTCGGCCCAGCAGAAGCACCACCCGGCCAAGGCGTGAGCCCCTCTTCCTGCCCAATGTGAAGCAACATTTTTACTTGTACAACATGAAAGTTGCCTAAGGCCCTGCCCGCCGTTGGCCAGACGGGGTATCTTGTGCTCACCTGCAGATGCGGGGAGCTTGGGGAGGGGCAATGCAGTGGTCGGCCGGTGTGTCCGAGCGCCGTCAGTCTGGCGGTGCCCGCGAATTCGCTGCTGACCGCGTCCAGTGGATGCGCGGCGTCCGCCGCGATGAGCTCCAGGCCGCCCGCGACGCTCTCGCCGACGCCCACAGCTTCGGGATCGTCATCACCGGCGAGCGGGACATCGGGAAGGGCGCGTTCCAGACCGCGCTCGTCCGGTCGCTCGCGCCGTCCACGTACGCCCAGACCCTGCGCAGCACGATTGCGGGCGCCGAGACGCCCTACGGCGCGCTCGCCCCGCTCCTCGCGAGGCTCCCCGACGAGGCGCTCGAGAGCCCCGGCGCGACGATGCGCGGCATCATGGAGACGCTCGTCCGGGACGCCGAAGGCCGCCCCGCCGTCATCGCCCTCGAGACGCCGGGCGGACTCGACGAGCTGAGCACGGCGACCCTCGTGCAGCTCATGACCACCGGCAGGGCCAAGGTCATTGTCACGGCGACCCGCACGAGCGACCTCCCGCAGGACTTCCACTGGATGCTCACGGAGCAGCGCATCCGCGAGATCCCGCTCGAGCTCCTGCCCGAGGACCGCACGGAGCAGGTGCTCCGCGAGGTGCTCGGCGGGATCGTGCCGCGGACCGTGGCCCGCCTCCTCCACGCCATGGCCCACGGGAACCCCGAACTCCTGTACCGGATCGTCGGCGACTTCCTGCTCAGCGAGCAGCTTCGCCTGGCCGACGGCGTGTGGACGCTTGCCGAGGACGCCGAGTCGACGCGCAGCCGCGAGATCGACGACGTGGTGCGCTCCCGCGTGGAACGCGAGCCGATCGCAGTGCAGTCCGCGATCGACGCGCTCGCGTGTGCGCGGCGGCTCCCGCTCGAGCGGCTCACCAGCGTCTTCGGACCCGAGACAGTCGCGCTCATGGACGAATCGGGCCTCATCCACGTCGAGGAGCGCAACGCCGTCTCGCTCGCGGATCCCATCATGGCGGAGGTGGTCCGCGGCTGGCTCAGCATCCCGCGGCGGCGGGAGCTCCGCGCGCTCATCATCGGGAACGCGGAGCCGCAGCTCGCGTCGCTCAGCGTCGTCGAGCTCTTGGGCTACGCGGCCTGGACCCGCGAGTGCCAGACCGTGCTGCCGGCGTCCCACGCGATCGCGGCGGCGGGTGCGGCCCTCCGGCTCTACGATCCGCGCTTCGCGCTCGACTGCCTCGAGGGCGTCCCTCGTGTCCGCAGCACGTGGGCCACCGTCCAGCGGCTGCGCGCCACGGCGTATCTGGCCCTCGGCCAGCGCGTCCAGGCCCACTCGATGCTCGAGCAGGTCACCGAGGACGAACTCGACAGCCTCGGGCCGGTCGAGTTCGCGGACTTCATAGAGGCGCTTGTCGTGGCCAAGCGGGTGCTTTCCTCGCGGGAGCAGGAGATCGGCCCGCTCCTTGACGACGCGCGGGCGCGGCTCCTTGTGCAGGCGGGCCTTTCCGACGTCCCCGACGAGGAGACCGAGCGCGCGCGGGCCATCCTGGACCTCGTCGAGCTCGCCGACGCCGTGCATGAAGGAAATTTCACGTCCGTCGTCGAGCGGCTCGAGGGGGCCGAGGCCGGACTCCTCGGCTGGGACCCCGAACTGCGGCTCCGGTCGGAGTGCCTGCTCATGCAGTCGCTTGCGTTCGTGGGACGCGAATCGGACGCGCTCGCGCTGCTCCACGACATCTCGAGCGAGCTCGGCGGACCCGCCGGAACGATGCGCGTGCGGCACGAGTTCGGAACCCGCGCGTTCTACGTCCTGCTGCTCAACGGCCACTGGCGCCAATGCCTCGCGCTGGTCCGCTCCTCCGGGCGGTCCACGGTCCCGAGCCTGCGGATCGAGGGCGCGCACTACGAGTTCGCGGCGGGCCTCGCGCTCGTCTACGCGGGCCGTGGCTCCGAGGCGCTCTCGGTCCTCCTCGCCGCGACCGCCCAGCTCGAGCAGGGCCACGTCCAGTCCACCCTCGGCTGCGCCTACGCCGCCACGGCTTTCGCGTTCGCACAGCAGGGGGACGCCGCGGCCGCGCGCACGTACTTGGACAAGGTCGAGGCATGGTCCGCGCCGTGCAATTACTCGATCAAGAGCTCGATGGACTTCTGCGCCGACATGGCGCGCCGATGGATCGGCGAGCGGGGCGCCGCGGCCCGCCTTGTCGCATCCGCCCGGGCGGACCTGCTCGAGGGGCGGTGGACGATGGCGGGGATCAAGCTGCTGGGAGCCACCGTGGACACCGGGCAGGAGGAGTTGAGCCTCCTCGAGGAGGTCTGCGCGCACCGGCAGGGGCCCCTCGCGGAGCTGGGCCGCCGCCTCGCGCGGGGCTCCCGGCTCAGGAGCCTCCCAGACCTCATCGCCGCGGCGGATCTCGCCGCCGAGCTCGGCCTCGACACGCTCGAGTCGCGCTGCACCGCCGTCGGCCTCGATGTCGCGCGGGACAAGGGTGACGTGCGCTCCGCGCGTAGCCTGCAGGCACGCCTCGACCGGCTCACGGGCCTGGTCGAAGTACTTCCCGTCGTCCCGCAGAGCCTCGGGCCGCTGCTGACGTCGCGGGAACGCGAGGTCGCGGTGCTCGCGGCCCGCGGGGAATCAAACCGGACGATCGCTGAGGAGATGGGGCTGTCAGTGCGTACCGTGGAGGGTCATCTGTACCAGGTGTTCTCGAAGCTCGGGATCACGTCCCGTTCGGAACTCGCGGGGCTGCTGTGATCGGCCGGGAGCACGAGACTGCGCGGTGCGCCGCGCTGCTCCGCGACCGGGTCCCGGCCGTGCTCGTGCTGGGGGAGACCGGAGTGGGGAAGTCGGCGCTCATCGCGGCGGTGCGGGACGAGGTCGCGCCCGCCACCCAGCTGTTCGAGATCCACGGGAGCCCGTCGCTCCAGCGCGTGCCCTATGGTGTGCTAGCCCCGTTCCTCGGCGGGCTGCCCACTGAGGAGGCCGGCTCGCGGATCTCTGTGCTGCGTGCGTTCTGGCGCCGCATCGAGGAGCTGCGCGACGGCCCCGAGAGCCGGCTGGTGCTCGTCATCGACGACGCGCATTCGATCGACTCGCTCACGGCAGAGGTCATCGCCGAGCTCGTGGGGGCCGGATGGGCGCAGGCACTCGTCACCTCGCCCGACGGCGCCCTCCTCCCGCCGCCGCTCATGCAGCTCTGGCTCGACGGGAGCGCCGAGCGGATCGACCTTGAGCCGTTCGCGTATCCCGAGGCCGCCCTCTTCCTCGAATCGACGCTCGGGGGCCGCGTCCTGCCCTCGACCGTGCGCAGGCTGTGGCGCGAGTCGCAGGGGAACCCCATGCTCCTGCGCTGCCTCGTCGATGAGGCTCAGAGCACGGGCGCGCTCGTGGAGCGCAAGAACACGTGGATCCTCGCGTCCGAGCTCGAGCGCCGCGGCGACGGCCTCGTGGGGCTGGTCCGCGAGCAGCTCCAGCGGCTCTCCGCGGACGAGCGCGACGCGCTCATGCTCGTGGCCGTCGCGCAGCCCGCGGCGCTCAGCCTCGTCGAGGGCAGCTATTCGGCCGAGGTGGTGCGGAGCCTCGTCGCGAAGCGGCTCATCCTGCCGCCGGACGGGCCCGATGGCTCCCTCCGGCTCCGTCACAGCGTCTACGGCGAGGCCATCTTCCAGCTCATCCCGCTGAGCCGCTCGCTCCGGCTCCAGCAGCTCGCCGCGAACCATCGCGCCCGGCAGATCGCGACCGCCGACGGTCTTCTCTGCGCCGTGTCGTGGGCGCTCGGCTGTGGGCTCGCGCTCGAAGAGACGACCTTCCTGCGGGCCGCGAAGCTTGCGGCGCGCCTCGGCGAGACCTCGCTCGCGCTCCGCGCGGCCGACGCCGTGAGGTCGCCCGAACTCCGGGCCGAGGCCCTCCTGGTGCGCGGGATCGTGGCGTACTCCGCGAGCCGGCACAGCGAGGCGGCGCGGCTGCTCGAGCCGTCCGCCGAGCTCGACGCCGAAGGCGTGCTCACGGCGGGGCTCCTCTGGCTCTACAGCCGCGACGCGCTCGGGCATCCCCGCGAGGAGATGGCGCGCGACGTCGAGCGGCTCGCGGCCGCGGCCGACGGCGGGCCGTGGGACCTCCTGCGCCTCGTGTTCGCCTCCGTCGCAGGCGACTACGTGGCGCTCGAGGTCGGGCTGGCCGCGTGGCGGGCCACCGAGGCGACGGAGCGCTCCGCGGTGGAGCGCGCGGTCGCGGCCGCGCTCGAGGCCGAAGTGCTCGCGTGCCGGGGGCTCCTGCTCGAGAGCGTCTCCGCAGCGTCGAGAGCGCTCGAGCTGCTCGGATCTGTCGAGGGGAGCGGGTGCCTCGCCGAGTTTGCCGCCGTCCGGCTCGTCTACGCGGCGGTCACCGCGGGCCAATGGGGTGCCGTCGAGTCGATTCCCGCGTGGTTCTCGGGCAGGCGGCGCCACGAGGAGTCGTTCCAACTCGCGGCCACCCTCGAGTGCGCGCGCGGCCTCGCCTTCCTGCGCCAAGGGAAGTTCGGGCCCGCGCTCGCGGTCCTCGAGCCCACGCTCGAGGAGCTCCGCGTGTGCGACTCGCAGCACGTCTTCCAGCTGTGCGCGGCAGGCGCGGCGTATGCCGCGGCGCGGCTCGGCGACTGGGGCAAGTCCGCGGACTTCCTCGAGGACACGCGGTCCGCGGAGCGCGTCTCCGCGTCGATCGTGCGGCCCATCGCGGAGCTCTTCGCCGCGGCGGCCGCGTGCGCGGTCCACCCGGACGACGGCGCGCTCGCCTCGCTCGAGCACGTGGTCGATGCCGCCGTGCGGGGGCCGCGCCGGGACGTGTGCCTCCAGGCGCTCTTCCTCTGGTTCGAGGCAGGCCAGCGCGACCGGCTCGACGAGCTGCTCGCCGTCTCCTGGCCCATGGAGGGGGAGTGGGCGGAGGCTGCCGTGCTCCTCTCGGCCGCATTCGCCGAGGGAAGCCCCGATTCGCTGCGCTCGGCGGGCGATGCGCTGCGCAGCGCCTTCTACCCGCGCCTGGCCCGCGACTGCTACGGCGAGGCGCTCGCCCAGCTCGAGAACACGCCGTCGCGCGCGGACGCCCGCGCGGTGTGGGAGGGGCAGCGCGCCTGCGACGCGGAGCTCGGCGAGGCCGAGCTTCCCGCCCAGCCGTCGGCGTCGGCGGGGGAGCTCACGCGGCGCGAGCGGCAGATCGTCGCGCTCGCCATCAGCGGGCTCAGCGACCGCGAGATCGCGGACCGACTCATCGTCTCCGTGCGGACGGTCGAGGGGCACCTCTACCGCGCCTATTCGAAGCTCGGGGTGAGTAGCCGCGAGCAGCTTTCGACCGCCGTCGGACTCGCCCCGGAGGGTGAGTACACGGCGCAGCAGAGCAAGTAGTGGCGCAGCGGGGCCCGGCGTGCAAATGCGTAGTTGCCACTGATGCTTCCGGGCCCGCGGAGTGGGACAGTTGAAGGGTCGGGCCACCCGGCACGGCTAGCCCGAAACGGCAAGCCCAAGGACTGAGCCGGCGACGACGGAACCTCCCCGAGACCAAGGTTCCTCCCCCAGCCGTCGCCGGCTCTTCCCTGTCGGGAGGATCGACTGCTGGGTTGACGGGCCGCAGGGCGTCGATTGGCGGCTCGAACCGCCGCGCGTCCGAGGCCCGCGGCGAAGCATGGGAGAATGGATTGCGGCACACAGCCGTAACGTAATTGTCCTCCCTGCGTGAAGGAGCCGCCACCGTGGCCCTCGTCAGCATCCCTGCCGGCCTGCGAACCGTCCAGGAGGCCCGTCTCGACGACTCGGAGGCGGAGCGCATCCGCCGCGACTTCCCCGCCCTCGATCAGGAGGTCAACGGGCACCCGCTCGTCTACCTCGACTCGGGCGCCACGTCGCAGAAGCCGCGCAGCGTGCTCGAGGCGGAGCAGGACTTCTACGAGTCGCGCAACGCCGCGGTGCACCGGGGGGCCCATGAGCTCGCCGTACGCGCCACGGACGCGTACGAGGACGCGCGCGCCAAGGTGGCGGCGTTCGTCGGTGCAGAGACCGAGGAGCTCGTGTGGACGTCCAACGCCACCGAGGCGATCAACCTCGTGGCGTACGCGCTCTCCAACGCGAGCGCGTGGGCCGAGCGTGGCCGCGGGGGAGCCGAGCTCGCGCGCTTCGCGCTCGGCGCGGGAGACGAGATCGTCGTGACCGAGCTCGAGCACCACGCCAACCTCATCCCGTGGCAGGAGCTCGCGTTCCGCACGGGCGCCGCCCTCCGCTACATCCCGGTGGACGACGCCGGCCGCCTGGACCTCGCCGAGGCCGCCCGGATCATCGGGCCACGGACCCGGATCCTTGCGTTCTCGCACGCTTCGAACGTGCTCGGCACCGTGAGCCCGGTAGGGGACCTCGTCGAGCTCGCACACCGGGCCGGCGCGCTCGTGGTCCTCGATGCGTGCCAGTCGGTCCCGCACATGCCCGTGGACGTCAAGGCGCTCGGCGTCGACTTCGCGGCGTTCTCGGGCCACAAGATGCTCGCGCCCACGGGCATCGGGGCGCTCTACGGCCGAGCCGAGCTCCTCGACGCCCTGCCGCCGTTCCTCGTGGGCGGCTCGATGATCACGAAGGTCACGATGGAGCGCGCCGAGTACCTGCCCGCGCCGCAGCGCTTCGAGGCCGGGACGCAGCGCATCTCGCAGGCCGTGGCGCTCGCCGCCGCGGTCGACTACCTGAGCGAGACCGGGATGGCGCGCATCGCCGCGCGCGAGGCCGAGCTCGGCGCCCGGCTCGCGGAGGGCGTCGCCGCGATCGACGGCGTCCGGCTGCTCGGCCCCGCGCCCGGCGAGCAGTGGTATGGCCACGCGCGCTTCGGGCTCGCGGCGTTCGACGTCGACGGCGTGCACGCGCACGACGTCGGCCAGTACCTCGACAGCCGGGGCATCGCCGTCCGCGTGGGCCACCACTGCGCCCAGCCGCTCCATCGCCGCCTCGGACTCACAGCCTCGACCCGCGCGAGCGCGTACCTCTACACGACCGAGGCGGACGTCGATGCGCTCGTCGCGACGCTCGCCGAGGTGCGCGGCTACTTCGGGGTCACCGCGAAGGTGGGCGCATGAGCCTGGACGCGCTGTACCAGCAGGTCATCCTCGAGCACGCGAAGGAACGGCACGGGAGCGGCTTCGACGGCGCGCCCACGCCGGCAGCCGGCCACGGCGAGTCCCATCAGCTCAACCCCGTGTGCGGCGACGAGGTCACCGTGCGCGTGGACGTGGCCGACGGCGCGATCCGCAGCCTTCGCTGGGAGGGCCACGGATGCTCGATCTCGATGGCGTCCGCCTCCGTGCTCCACGATCTCGCGGAGGGCGCCACGACCGAGGACTTCCAGGCGCTCGTCTCCGTTTTCCGGGACATGCTGCGCTCGCGGGGTGCGATCTCCGGCGACCCCGAGGTCCTGGGCGACGCCGCGGCCTTCGAGGGCGTCTCGAGATACGTCGCGCGGGTGAAGTGCGCGATGATCGCGTGGGTCGCTGCGGAGGACGCCGCGCGCCAGGCACAGGGCTGATTCCGGCCGCGTCAGAGTTGCGTAAGGCCCCCTCAGGGTAGGCCTCATTTCCCTGTTGCCGATCTGTGACTTCGGCGTACTCTATGGCTGACTCCGGGGGCGAAAGGTCGCCGTGGGCGGGGGGAGGCATGCTGATGCTGCGAGATTCAGCCGTCTCGGCGCTGCCGAGACGGCAAGTCAGGCCGTCGCCAGACGCGGCGGAGCGCCAGGCCGATCGCCTGCAATGGGCCATGCTCGTCCGGCAGAGTGAACTCGAGGCCGCGACGCGCGCGCTCGAGGCCCGCGGGTCCCTCGGCACCGTCATCTCGGGGCCGCCCGGGGTGGGGAAGTCGTTCCTCGCGAGCGCGGTCCTGACCTCGCTCGGTGCGGGCGTGTACCCGCTGCGGCTCCGGACGTCGACCACGGGCCCGACCACCGCCTACGCGTGCCTCGGCGCGCTCCTCGCGCGTCTCCCCAAGGGCACGGCGTCCTCGCCCACGGGACTCCTTCTCGCCGTCGAACGCATGCTCCGCGAGGATTCCGGGGGCCATCCTGTGGTCCTCGTCGTCGAATTCACCGGGACCCTGGACGAGGGGAGCGTCGGCGTCCTCCTGCATCTGCTCCTGACCGGAACCGCGAGGCTCCTGGCCGTGGCGCAGCGCGCCACCGACCTGCCCGCGGACTTCCTGCGGCTCGTGCGGCGCGGGCGTCTCGCCGAGATCCCCCTGCACGGGATCGGCATCCCCGAGACCAGGCTCCTCGTCTCCGCGCTCGTGGACGGGCGTGTCGCCTCGTCCGCCGTGGGCGAGCTCCACCACGCGTGCGGGGGGAACCCCGCATCCGTCCAGGGAATCGTCCGGCGCGAGCGGGCCACGGGCAACCTCCACAAGCGGGGCGGGGTGTGGACGCTCGACGGCGCGGTCGAGCCGGAACCGGGAAGTGGGACGGATGAGATCATCCGCGCTCGGTGGGCGCGCGAACCGCAGGATGTCCGCGAGGTCATCGAACACCTGGCCGTGGCCCGGCGGGTCCCCATCGCGGGACTCGCCGGGCTTTTCGGTTCCGAGGTGCTCGTGGACATGGAGGACCGCGCGCTCATCTCCGTGGATGCGACCGAGCACCGCTGCGCGTACCTGCGCGAGCCCCGCATGGCCGAGCTCGTCCGGGAGCGGCTCGGGCCCGACCGGCACCGCGAGCTCGCGTCCCTGACGTCCCTCGGCGGGGCCCCCGAGGAGACCGGGCTCGACCGCGAGGATCTGGTCTCCTACGTCGAGTGGAGCCTCGGCGTGGGGAGCACGCTCGCGCCGGAGCTGACCGTCCACGCGGCCCGCGCCGCGATCGCGCTGTACGAACCGCGCCGCGCCCTCGAACTCCTCGACCGAGCGCCGGACCTCGTGGGCCCCACCGCGGTCGAGGGCGCGTTCCAGCGGGCCGCCGCGCTGTCCCTCCTCGAACGCAAGGACGAGGCGCTCTCGGTGCTCGGCGCGGTGCCGCCCGAGTCCATCGCGCGCCTCGACGCCGTGACGATGGCGCGGCACGCCGCCGCGAGGTCCGAGCTCCTCACGTGGCTCCCAGAGCGCGGCGACCCGCAGGAGCCGCTGCATGTCGCGTGGGACGAACTCGCGAAGCGGGGCGACGACGATCCGTCCGACGTCAAGGACGCCGGCGAGGTCCTGGACCTTGCGGAGTTCCGGATGCACTCCTTCCAGGGCGACTTCTCCTCGGTGCTCGACGCGCTCGAGTCGGCGTCGCGGCGCACGGGCTCGAGCGAGTACTTCCGGCGCGAGAGCTCGCTGCTCCTGGCCCTCGGCTGGGCGGCGTGCGGACGCGAGGCGGACGCCGCGGCGCTCATGGCCTCCTTCGGGCTCAACTCGCCGCTGCACACGGACGACGACGCGTACCTCACCGCTGCGTTCGCCGTCTGGATCAGCACGGGGGACTGGAAGCGCTGCGTCGACCTCTTCGAGGCGTATGTGGACCGCGGCGGGCGGCGACTGAGCTTGCGCGGCGGCATTGCCGAGCTGTTCCTCGCCGTCGCGCTCGTCCTGGCCGGACGGGGGAGCGCGGCGCTCGAGCCGCTGCTCAACGCCGTGGCCCAGCTCGAGGAGTTCCCGGCCCGGAACGCCCTCCGCGCAGCGTACGCGACGACGGCGTTCGCCTACGCGCAGATCGGGGACGCCGGCGAGGCGGAGCGGTTCCTCGAGCACGCGGCCCCGAGCCAGAACAGGGCGCCGTGGGTCTTCGAGTTCGTCGCCGACTTCTGCGAGGGCATGGCCCGCCGGTGGCTCGGCGAGGCGGCGGCCTCAGAGGCGCTGCTCGCGCACGCCGTCGAGGACGAAGCCGCCGGGCGCGTGACGGCGGCCGGCATCTGCGTGTTCGGCGCGAGCGTCCCTGGTTCGGAGCGCGAATTCCTGTGGATCGAGCGTCTCTCCCATCACCGGCAGGGTCCGCTCGCGCATCTCATGGCCGCGGTCGCGAGCGCGTCGCGCCGCAAGGACGCCGAGGCGCTCCTCGACGCCGCGGAGCTCGCGTACGGGATGGAGCTCGACGCGGTCGAGGCGCGCTGCGCGGCGCTCGCGCTCGACTTCGCGCGCGATCGCAGCGAGTCCGCCGCGGCCGGCCGAGCCCAGACGAGGCTCGACCGGCTCACCCGGATCCTCCCCACGCTCCCGCTCGTCCCGCAGGTTCCGGCACCGGTGCTCACGGAGCGCGAGCGGCAGATCGCCGTCATGGCCGCCTCCGGGGCGTCGAACCGGGACATCGCGGATGGGGTGGGGGTCTCCGTGCGCACCGTCGAGGGGCATCTGTACCAGGTCTTCATGAAACTCGGGGTCTCGTCCCGGGGCGGGCTAGAAGGCTTGGTCTGACGTGGCCGCGGGGCCGGGGGTGAAGGTGGCAGGGAGTCGGTCCGTCGCCGAGGCGACCAGGCGCGACCTCGCCGCGGCCGCCTCGGGGGCGCTCCGCCGCGAGGGGACCGGCGCCGTCCTCGTGGTCGGAGAAGGCGGAATGGGCAAGACGCACCTGCTCGACGACGTCGTCGGGGCCCTCCGAGCCGAGACCGAGGTCCTCGAGCTCCGCACGGGGCGCAGCCTCCGGTCCGTGACGTACGCGGCCCTCATCGAGTGCCTGCCCAAGCTCGCGCCCGACGACGTCCAGGACCGGATCGGCGTGCTGCGCGCGCTCTGGGCCGAGCTGCATCGGCTCTCCGGCGAGGCGGGACGCCCCGTGCTCCTCGTGGTCGACGACGCGCAGGATCTCGACGACGGCTCGGCCGGCCTCATCGCGGAGGCCGTCGCCTCGTCCTGGGTGCGGCTCCTCGCCGCCGGGACGGCGCGCCACGGACTGCCCCGCGACTTCCTCGACATGTGGCACGACGGCATCGCGGAGCGCATCGAGCTCGCGCCTCTGGGCCTCGAGGAGAGCCAGAACGTGGCAGAGGAGCATCTCGGCGGGAACCTGTCCGTCACGGCCACAGGCGTGCTGCACGGCCTGAGCGGGGGCAATCCCCTCCACCTCCTCTCCCTCATCGACGAGGCGGTGGCCGCCGGGACGCTCGTGCGCAAGCGCGGCATCTGGCTGCTTTCGAGCGGCTTCTCGAGCCGCGGCGACGCGCTCGCCGAACCCGTGCGCAGCAGCATGGAATCGCTCACGCCGGCAGAGCGGGAGGTGCTCATGCTTGTGGCCCTCACGGAGCCGCTCCCGCGGGCCGCCGCCCGCGTGCTGGTCGACCGCGACGTCCTGGACCGCCTCACCGACCTCGGCTGGTTCGCCGAGCCCGGCCCCGAAGGCGTGCGGCTGCGCTACCCGCTCAAGGCCGACGCCGTGCGCCGCATGACGACGGCGACGCGCCGGCTTCACCTTTACCGACGCGCGCTCGCGCTGGGCGGCGAGGAGCTGCGGCAGCCGGCCAACGAGCTGCGCCTGCTCGAGCTCGCGCTCGACACCGGGGCCACGCTCCCCGCCGCAGAGCTGGTGCGCGGCGCGGCGGCCGCCGTGCGCGCGTTCCGCAACGACCTCGGGCTGAGGGCCGCCGCCCTCATCGACCGGTCGGCCGAACGCTCGCTCGCGCGCGGCATCGTGGCGCGCGCCCACCTCAACCTCGGCGACCCAGCGGCGGCGCTTGCCGCCCTGTCCGTCGGTCCGGCCGTGCCGTCGGACGTCCGCGACGTGCTCGCAGGCTCGCTCGTGAAATTCACGGCGCGCACCGCCCTCGGCGAACTCGACCTCGTGGACGCGGACGCCGCCGAGCTCGAATGGGCGGCCGAGGGCGTCGACCTCCGCACGGGCGCGGGCGGGATCCCGTACGGCCCGGGCGTGAAGGAGTCCGTGCTCCGGCGCGCCCGGCTGCTCCGCGCCCTCGCCGCGGTCGAGCGCGCGGACTTCGCCGCCGTCGTCAAGGCCCTCGACCACGACGGCCGGCTCCCGCAGGCCGCCGCGGCACCCGCGATCGAACGGAACCTGTGGCTCATCCTGGACGCGGAGGTCCAGCTTGCTGCGGGCCGCTTCGAGGCGGCCGTGCGGACCACGGGGCTCGCGCTCTCGGACCCCGAGGCCGACGACGAGCACTTCCCGCTCGAGGAGCACGGGCTGCTCCGCTACCTGGCCGCGGCGCTCCTCGTGGGCGACTGGCCGAGCGTCGAAGGCGTCCTGAGTTCGTATCCGGGCGGCACGCTGCGGCCCATCGTCGTGTTCGGGCCGGGACTCTACTGTGCGCGGGCCTACGCCTTCCTGCGCCAGGGCCGCGAGCCCGAGGCCGAGTCGATCCTGCGGGACGTCGTCGAGAACCTCGAGCTCGTGGATCCCCTCCAGCTCTTGGGGGTCGCGACGTCGTTTGCGGCCTGGGCGGCCGCCGCCACGGGCAACGCCGCGGCGGCTCGCCAGCACCTCGCCCGCGCGGAAGCGACGGCCGGCCTGGGCAGCGTGGCCATGCGCCAGGTCGCCGCGATGCACCGCGCGGGCGCCCTCGAGCTGATGGCGCCCGGCTCGGGCCGGCCGCTTCTCGACGGGATCGCCGAGGAGAACCGCGCCGCGGGACGGCCCGGCTGGGAGCTCCTGGCCCGTGTCCTGGGCTTCGAGCTCGGCGCGGCGGACGTGGACGGGCGTGCCGCGGAGCTCGCGGCGGCGGCCGAGGGCCCGTGGGCCGCGGCATGGGGCGCCTGGGCCGCCGCCGAAGCCGCCGGGAGCGGCGACGGGTACCTCGCGGCAGGCGAGCTCTTTCAAGGGCTCGACCTGTACCGCCGGGCGCGGGCCGCCTACGCCCGGGCGGCCGGGTGCTTCGACGCGGTGGGCGACCGCGCGGCGGCGCGCCGGGCCGGCTCCCTCGCCCGGGCGTGCGAGGGCCTGCCGGGCTCCGGCGAGGCGGGGGAGCAAGAGGAAGCGATCCTCGCGTCCCTCCGGCTCAGCCGGCGCGAGCAGGACGTCGTGGACCTCGCGCTCGAGGGCATGAGCGATCGGCAGATCGCGGACCAGCTCCACCTCTCCGTGCGCACCGTCGAAGGCCACCTGCACCGTAGCTACGCGAAGCTCGGCGTGCGCAGCCGGGACGAGCTGCGCGACGCGGTGAACGACTGACGCCTGCCGCGGGCGCCGCGCTACTCGCCTTCGGGGCGACGCCACGCCCCGAGTAACCGCAGGTCAGGGGCCGGTCTGCTCGAAGCGACTCGGCGATATACAGGACCATTCGAGTACTCGCACGCCGTGCCCAGTGCCGAGTGCGCAACTACGCGTAATGGGTTCGCGCACTCCTGCGTACAGGCCAAGGGTTCACCCTCAGAGGGCGGGTTGAAGCTCGGGTACCGACTACTGGTGACCGCCGAACACCGCGCGGCTGTACTGGAGTGGTGAGGGACCGGCAACACCGACCGGTCCCCATTTTGGGGAAGCCGAGGAACTGTCATGTCCGTAGGCGCGCAGCAGAACGTGGCCCACTCGATCACCGCGTGGTGGGGTCCCCGCCTCTCGTCCGTCCTGAAGCCCGGCTCACCGTCAGCGCGCATCGCCCGCTCGGCCCGGGCGCAGGCCTGGCCACGACGATACGCGCTGTACCTGCGTGCGGCGGATTCCGCCGTCGTCCTCGCTGCCGCGGCGGGCGGGCTCATCCTCGGCGACACGAGCCCGCGGGGGCTCGCCGCCGTCGTCGCGATTGCCGTCCTGTGGCCCGTGGCGCTCGGCGTCTATGGAAGCCGGGACGCGTCGGTGCTGGGGATCGGCGCGGAGGAGTACCGGCGAGTTGTCGCGGCATCGTTCCAGCTCTTCGCCGTTCTGGCCATCGCCTCGGTGCTCATGACCAACTGGCTCCCCGCCCACGTGTTCGCGCTCGTGTTCGGCTCCGGTGTCATGGCGCTCCTCGCCGTGCGGTGGGTGAGCCGGCGCTGGCTCAACCACCAGCGCCAGAACGGTCTGTACCTCACGCCCGCAGTCGTGGTCGGCGAACCCGAGGACGTGCGCTACGTGGTGCGGCGGATCGCCGCGAGCGACGGCGCGCCCTACAACGTCCTGGGTGCCGTCCTCCCGGGCGGGCGGCGCGGCCAGAGCCTCGCGGTCGACGGCGTGCGGCTCCCCGTCCTGAGTTCGACGGACGACGTCGTGCGGACGGTCGCGCTCAAGAAGGCAGCTGCCGTGATCATCGCCGGCCCGGTTCCGGGCGGCAACCGCTACGTGCGGGAGCTCGGGTGGAACCTCGAACAGCACGATGCCGAGCTGGTCCTCGCCTCGACCCTCACCAACGTCGCGGGGCCGCGCATCCATTGGCGGCCCGTCCAGGGACTCCCGCTCATGGAGGTGGACCTGCCGCACTACACGGGCGCGAAGCACGTGGTGAAGCGGGCCCTCGACCTCGTGCTCGCGAGCGCGGCCCTCGTGATGCTCGCGCCGATCTTGGGCGTCCTCGCGATCATCGTGCACCTCGACTCGGAGGGCCCGATCCTGTTCCGCCAGGAACGGATCGGCAAGGCGGGGCGGCCGTTCTCGATGCTCAAGTTCCGCTCGATGGTGCAGGACGCCGAGTCGCGGCTCCGGGACCTCGAGGCGGACAACGAGGGCGCGGGAGTCCTGTTCAAGGTCAAGGACGATCCGCGCGTCACCCGGTGCGGCAAGTGGATGCGGAAGTACTCGCTCGACGAGCTCCCGCAGTTCCTCAACGTCCTCAAGGGCGAGATGAGCCTCGTCGGGCCCCGGCCTCCGCTCAGCCGGGAGGTCGGGAAGTACGAGCGCTACACGCACCGCCGGATGCTCATCAAGCCGGGCATCACGGGGCTGTGGCAGATCAGCGGGCGGTCGGATCTCGATTGGGACGACTCGGTCCGGCTGGACCTGTACTACGTGGAGAACTGGTCGATCATGGGGGACCTCATGATCCTGTGGCGCACCTTCCGCGCCGTCTTCGCCCCCACCGGGGCCTACTGATGACCCGCTCACGACGCCGGTCAACCCAGCACGAGCGCATCGAGAGAAGAGGCAAGACCATGGCGGACCTTCCGCATTCGCTCCTGAAGTTCCGGGCGACCGGTTCGGGGAGCGAGCCTGACCGACCGCTCTCGGTCGTCGTCGTCGGCGCGGGCTACTGGGGGCCCAACCTGGCGCGGAACTTCCACCGCTCGGCCGAGTGGGAGCTCCGGGCGGTGTGCGACCTGGACACCGAGCGTGCGGAGGCCCTCGCCTCGCTCTACGGCGCGGCCGCGTTCAGCTCGCTCGATGAGGTGCTCGACACGGTCGATGTCGACGCCGTGGCGATCGCGACGCCGGCCAGGACCCATCACCACGTGGCTCTCACGGCGCTCGGGGCCGGCAAACACGTACTCGTCGAGAAGCCGCTCGCGGACCACTGGGACAGGGGAGCGGACATGGTCGCGACGGCCGAGAAGCGCGGCCTGGTCCTCATGGCCGACCACACGTACTGCTACACGCCTGCCGTGCAGAAGATGCGCGCCCTGCTCGCCGCTGGCGAGCTCGGGGACATCCTCTACGTCGATTCGGTCCGGATCAACCTCGGGCTCGTCCAGCCGGACGTCGACGTGTTCTGGGACCTCGCGCCGCACGACCTGTCCATCCTCGACTACGTCCTCCGTGACGGGCTCACGCCGGACACCGTGTCCGCGCACGGCGCCGATCCGCTCGGGACCGGGCGCGACTGCGTGGGCCATCTCTCCTTCGACCTCCCGTACGGCGCCATGGCCCACATCCACGTGAACTGGCTCAGCCCCACCAAGATCCGGCAGATGGTCATCGGCGGCACGCAGCGCACGCTCGTGTGGGACGATCTCAACCCGCAGCAGCGGCTGAGCATCTATGACCGCGGAGTCCAGCTGCCCGCGCGCGGTTCGCGCAGCGCCGCGGACCGCCGCGACGCCGCCATCTCGTACCGGCTCGGCGACACCTGGTCGCCCGCCCTCCCCGAGCGCGAGGCGCTCGGCCAGATGGTCGCCGAATTCGCCGCCGCGATCCGGGAGGAGCGCCCCGCGGCCACGAGCGGGGCGTCTGCCCTGCGCGTCCTCGGCGTGCTCGAGGCCACGAGCCGCAGCCTCCAGGACGGGGGCGGGAAGGCCGACGTCGTGCCGCATGACCGTATGGACGGGCCGGGGCTGTTCGGGCGCGAGCTCATGGGCGGCTCCCTGAGGCAGGAGGCGGGGGCATGACAGTGCTGGCGGGGGCTCGCGTGCTCGTGACCGGCGGGGCCGGGACGATCGGATCGACGATCGTGGACCACCTGCTCGATGCGGGCGTCGAACACGTCGACGTCCTCGACAACCTCACGCGGGGCCGCCTCGCGAATCTGGACCATGCGCTCGCCACGGGCCGGGTGCGGCTCGTCGAAGGCGATCTGCGGGATCGGGACACGGTCCACGACGCGACGGTAGGCAAGGATCTCGTGTTCCACGAGGCCGCGATCCGCATCACGCAGTGCGCCGAGGACCCGCGGCTCGCGCTCGAGGTGCTCGTCGACGGGACGTTCACGGTGCTCGAGGCCGCGTCGCAGCACGGCGTGGACAAGGTGGTGCTTGCCTCGAGCGCTTCGGTCTACGGCGCCGCGGACGAGTTCCCGACCGGGGAGCGACACCATCACCACAACAACGACACGATGTACGGCGCCGCGAAGAGCTTCAACGAGGGAATGGCCCGCAGCTTTCGGGCGATGTACGGGCTCGACTACGTGGCCCTGCGCTACTTCAACGTGTACGGGCCACGCATGGACGTCCACGGGCTCTACACCGAGGTCCTGGTGCGCTGGATGGAGCGCATCGCCGACGGGCGGCCGCCGCTCGTCTACGGCAACGGCGAGCAGACCATGGACTTCGTCTACACGAGCGACGTGGCGCGGGCCAACATCTACGCGGCCGAGTCGGCGGTCCGGGAGGGCGTGTACAACGTGGCGAGCGGCACCGAGACGAGCCTGCTCGCGCTCGCGGTCGCGCTCCTGGATGCGATGGACTCGAAGCTCTCCGTCGAGTTCGGTCCCGAGCGGAAGGTCAACGGGGTGGCACGCCGCCTCGCGGACACGGCCGCGGCGGCCCGCGACCTCGGGTTCCGCGCCGAGATGCCGCTCGACGAGGGACTCCGGCGCCTCGTCTCGTGGTGGCGCCCGCTGCGCGAGGAGATCGCCGCGGCACGGGTCGTGGCCGCGTCATGAGCGCGGAGGCGGGGCACCCCACGGCGCACCTCGACGGGGAGCGCATCAATGTCATGAAGCCCTGGGTCGGGGTGGAGGAGGCACACGCGGTCGCGGAGGTCATCGCGTCCGGGTGGCTCGCTCAGGGGCCCCGCGTCGCGGAGTTCGAGCGGGCGTTCGCCTCGGCCCAGGATGTCGCGTACGGCGTCGCCGTGTCGAGCTGCACGGCGGCGCTGCACCTCGCCCTCGTCGTCGCGGGCGTCCAGCCGGGCGACGAGGTCGTGGTGCCCTCCTTCTCCTTCATCGCGACGGCCAACGCGCCCCGGTACGTCGGCGCCGAGCCGGTCTTCGCCGACGTCGATCCCGTGACCGGGAACCTCACGGTGGCCGGCGTGGCCCAGGTGCTCGGGCCCCGCACCACGGCCGTCATCGTCGTGGACCAGGGCGGCATCCCCGCGGACGTCGAGCCGCTCGCCGAGCTGTGCGCCGCGCGGGGGATCGCGCTCGTCGAGGACGCCGCGTGTGCCGTCGGCTCGCTGTACCTGGGCCGGCCCGTGGGCGTCGGCGCGGACATCGCCGCATGGTCGTTCCACCCGCGCAAGCTCCTCACGACCGGCGAGGGCGGCATGCTCACCACGGACCGCGCCGAGTGGGCCGAGCGCGCCCGGCGCCTCCGGCAGCACTCCGCGAGCGTCTCCGCCGCAGAGCGGCACGCGTCGCTCCGCGCGCCCGCCGAGCGCTACACCGAGATCGGCTTCAACTACCGCATGACGGATGTGCAGGCGGCGATCGGCCTGGTCCAGCTCGGGCGGCTCCAGGAGATGGTCGAGCGGCGGCGCGCGCTCGCCGCGGTCTACCGCGACGCGCTCGACGGCGTCCCCGGACTCAGGCTCGTCGAGGACCCGCCCGGTGGCGCCGCGAACTTCCAGTCGCTCTGGGCCGAGATCGGGGACGAGTTCCCCCTCGACCGCGACGCCCTGCTCGACGCGCTCGCGGCCGAGGGCATCTCGGCGCGCCCGGGGATCATGGCGGCCCACCTCGAGCCTGCGTTCTCTGGGTGGCCCCTGCGCGTCCCGCTCACCGCGACCGAGCGGCTCACGGCCCGGACCCTCATCCTTCCGCTCTACCACGAGCTCGGCGAGGCCGGCGTGCTGCGCGTCGCGGACGCCGTCCGCCGCGCGTCCGCGCCCGTGGCCGGCCACGCCCGGAGGGAAGTGCGGACGTGACCGAACTCCTGCTGGTCGCCGCGAGCGGGCTGGCCCGCGAGGTCATGGCCCTGGTGCGCGCCGGGGACGACTTCGACGTCCTCGGGATCCTCGACGACGATCCCGTCCGCGCCGGAAGCGTCCTCGACGGCGCCCACGTGCTCGGCCCCCTGGCGGAGGTGAGGAAGCATCCCGGTGCCCGCATCGTGGTGTGCGTGGGGAGCGGCGCGACCCGCGCGGACATCGTCCGCCGGCTCGGGGCGCTCGGCCTCCCTCCCGGCCACTTCGCGACGATCGTGCATCCCACCGCGATCGTGCCGGAGGGCTGCACGGTGGGGGAGGGGAGCATCCTGTTGGCGAACGTCGTCATGACCGCCGCAGTCGCGGTGGGCCGCCACGTCGTCGTCATGCCCGGGGTGACGCTCACCCACGGCGACTTCGTGGACGACTACGTGACGTTCGGTGCCGGGGTCTCGCTAGGAGGCTCCGTCGTCGTCGGCCGCGCCGCCTACCTGGGCATGAACTGCAGCATTCGGCAGCGCACCCGGGTGGGCGCGCGGGCCGTGATCGGCATGGGTGCGGCCGTGGTGACGGACGTGCCCGAGGGGCAGACATGGGTCGGAGTCCCCGCCCGGCCCATGTCTCAGCTGTCCGGCGGGAGCTCTCGAGGGGTGGAACGATGACCGCGGAGGCACAGGCTGGCCGCATCCACAGGGTTCCTTTCGTGGATCTGGCGGCGCAGCAGCGCGAGGTGAGTGCGGACGTCGTGCCTGAAGTGGTGCGGGTGCTCGATACCGGCGCGTTCATCGGGGGGCCGGACGTCGAGGCGTTCGAGCGCGAGTACGCCGAGTTCGTCGGCGTCCGCGCGTGCATCGGCGTCGCGAACGGAACCGACGCGCTCGAGCTCGCGCTCCGCGCCGTCGGCGTGGGGCCCGGCGGCGAGGTGATCCTGCCGGCCAACACGTTCGTGGCCACCGCGGAGGCGGTGGTCCGGGCGGGGGCGCGGCCCGTGATAGTCGACGTCGATCCGGAGACGCTGCTCATCGACACGGACAAGGTGGGCCGGGCGGTGGGGCCTAGGACTCAGGCCATCGTCCCGGTTCACCTGTTCGGCCAGACCGCGCCCGTCGAGGCGATCGTCCCGCTGGCGGCGCGGCGCGGGATCGCGGTGGTCGAGGATGCCGCCCAGGCGCAGGGTGCGCGGCGGTTCGGCCGCAGCGCGGGGTCGCTGGGCCACATCGCCGCCACGAGCTTCTATCCCGGCAAGAACCTGGGTGCGGCCGGGGACGCGGGCGCCGTGACCACGAACGATCCGGTACTCGCCGAGCTCGTGCGGCTCCTCGCCGCGCACGGGAGCGCGGTCAAGTACGTGCACGAGGTCGTCGGCTTCAACTCGCGGCTCGACGCCGTGCAGGCGATCGTGCTGCGCGCCAAGCTGCGGCGGCTCGCCGATTGGAACGCACGACGGCGCCAGGCGGCGCGGCTGTACGCGGAGCTTCTCGACGGGGTGCCTGGGGTGCGGACCCCGCGGAGCCAGTCGGGCAACGAGGACGTGTGGCATCTCTACGTGCTCCGGCTCGAGGACCGCTCGCGCGTGCAGGGCGCGCTCGCCTCGGCAGGGATCGGGACGGGAATCCATTACCCGACGCCCGTGCACCTCACGGATGCCTTTTCCTATCTCGGGTACTCGCGAGGCGACTTCCCCGTCGCGGAGACGGCCTCGCGCGAGCTGCTCTCGCTGCCCATGTTCCCGCACATCACGCCCGAGCAGCAGCGGCTCGTCGCGGAGGTGGTGCGGGGATGCTGAGGGGAGGCCTGGATCCTGGGGCGACCGCGCTGCGCGGCCGCGCGTCCGGCCAACGACCGGCGACGGCGTCCCGCGCCTTCGCGCTGAGCCTCCTCAACACGGTCATCTCAAAATTCGGCACGATCGCGATCGGCGTCCTGCTCGCGCGGCTCTTGGGGCCCGCCCAGTTCGGCACATATGCCATCGCGCTGGTCGCCTTGCTCGCGGTCCTGAGCTTCAACGAGCTCGGGGTCAGCCTCGCGATCGTCAGATGGCCGAGCGACCCCGCAGAGATCGCCCCGACAGTGACGACGATTTCCGTGGGCGCCAGCGCCCTGATCCTCGGCGCGTCCTGGGCTGGTGCACCAGCCTTCGCGGCGGCGATGGGGGACCCGGCCGCCACCGACGTCGTGCGCGCCATGGCCGTGTGCGTGCTCATCAACGGCCTCGTGGCCACGCCCGCCGCGCTCCTGCAGAGGGACTTCCGCCAGGGCGTCCGCCTGATCATCGATCAGGTCAACGTGTGGCTCGGCGCGATCGTGTCGGTGGTCCTCGTCGCGTCCGGCGTGGGGGCGATGAGCCTGGCGGTCGGGAGGATCGTTGCGAGCCTCGTCGCGGCGGTCCTCTTCATCGCCTACTCCCCGCTGCCGTTGCGGTTCGGCTGGAGGCAGGAACGCGTCCGCCCGCTCCTGCGCTTCGGGCTCCCGCTGGCAGGGTCCAGCGTGATCGCGTTCGCCGTGGGCTATGCCGACCAGATCGTGGCGGGCAATCTGCTCGGCAGCCTGGGCCTCGGCTTCTACGTGCTGGCCGCGAACCTCGCCAACTGGCCGGTGAACATTTTCTCGCAGCCTCTTCGAGGCGTCGCGCCGCCCGTCTTCGCCAAGCTCCAGCATGACCCGCAGGCCATGCGCGAGGCGTTCCTGTCGCTGGTGGGCGTCACCGCGGCCGCGGTCCTGCCGGTCGTGACGGTCATGGCCGTCGCGGCCCTCCCGCTCGTCTCGACGATCTACGGAGCGGCCTGGGCGGCATCCGCTCAGGCTCTCGTGTGGTTGGCGGCGACGGCGGGTCTGCGCATCTTCTTCGAGCTCGTCTACGACTTCCTCGTGGTGCTCGGGGAGTCCGGCGCCATCCTGTGGGTCCAGTGCCTGTGGATCGCGGGGCTGGTGCCCGCGCTGGCCGCAGGGGCACGGTTCGCCGGGATCGCGGGACTGGCGTTCGCTTCGCTGGCCGAGGGGCTCCTGATCATCCTGCCCGTCTACCTCGTGCTGCTGGCGAGGAGGGGCTTCAGGCTCGGGTCGCTGCTCCAGCGGACCTGGCTGCCGCTCGCGGCGTGCGTGCCGCTGGCCGGCGTGACGCTCCTCTTGAGGACGTCGATCGACCAGCCGCTCCTGGCCCTCTGCGCCTCGGCGGGGTGCGGGGCCGTCGTCATGGGAGCCCTCGTGATCGCGAGCCGTCGGGATCTGGCGGCGATCCGGAGCTGGGGCCATGCGGCGGAGGTGCGGGCATGAGAGTCCTCGTCTATCCGCATGACCTGAGCATCGGCGGAAGCCAGCTCAACGCCATCCAGCTGGCCGCCGCCGTGCGGGACCGCGGTCACGCCGTCGTCGTCTATGGTCAGCCGGGCCCACTGGTCGGTGAGGTCGCGGCGGCCGGCCTCGAGTTGATCCCTTCTCCCGACGTCCATGTGCGGCCGACCCCCGGCGTCGTCAGGGACCTCGCCCGCGTCCTGACGGAGCGCCGCATCGACATCGCCCACGGGTACGAATGGCCGCCGTCGCTCGAGGCCCTCTTGGCCTGCCGCGTGGCCCACACGGGGCGCGCCGTCTCGACGGTCCTGTCGATGTCGGTCGCGCCGTTCCTGCCGCGCTACCTGCCGCTGGGCGTCGGAACGGAGCAGATCCGTGAAGCCGAGCGCGAGCACGGCCGGCCCGCCGTCGAACTGCTCGAGCCGCCCGTCGACGTGGCGGCGAACGCCCCCGGCGCGGTTCCCGTCGCCGCCTTCGCGCGCGAGCACGGGATCGAGCCGGGGATCTTCACCGTGTCGATCGTGTCGCGGCTGGCCAGGGAGATGAAGCTCGAGGGAATCCTCACCGCAATGGACGCTGTGGAGCTTCTCCACCGCGAGGCGCCCATCCAGCTCGTGATCGCCGGAGGAGGTCCGGCCGAAACCGAGGTCCGGGCCCACGCCGCCGCCGTCAACGGCATCGCCGGCGAGCGGATCGTGGTCTGCACCGGCGAGCTGACGGATCCCAGACCGGTTTATGCCCTCGCGGACGTCGGCATCGGGATGGGAGGCTCTGCCCTCCGCTCCATGGCTTTCGGCGTTCCGCTCATCGTCCAAGGCGAGCGGGGCTTCTGGCGCACGCTGTCCGCCGCGACCGTCGAGGACTTCCTCTGGCAGGGGTGGTACGGGGTCGGGCCTGGCTCCGGCGGGGCAGCCGAGCGGCTTGCCGCCTGTCTCCGCGAGCTGAGGGACGACAGGGGCGTGCGCGAGGTCCTCGGTCGGTTTGCGCGAAGGACCGTCGAGTCCCGTTTCTCGGTCTCGCGGGTCGCCGAGCGGCAGATCGCGTTCTACGAGCGAGCGATCGCAGCGCCTCCGCGCACGAGCTGGCGGGAAAGCTTGGACGCCGGTTTCGGACTCTTCGCCTACCACGCGCAACGGGCGCTCGCGAGCCGTACCGGACCGGCCCCGAGCGAAGACTTCAACAGCCGTCCGGTCGCCGCGGAACGCGGCGCGGCCGCAGGAGCGCGAGAACGATGACCGGCCTTGGGCGCGAAGCCGTGGTGCTCATTGCCGGGACTAGGTGGAGCGGCGTCCCGGGGACCGACCACCGGCTGGCCCAGGCGCTGTCGGAACTCATCCCCGTGCTCTGGGTTGACCCGGTTGTGCCTGCGGCCGGAACCACAGCTGCCGCCGACCGACCGCCGCTGATCCCTGGCTACGCCGTCGATGAGCTCGGCCCTCGGCTGTTCAGGCTGCGGACGTTGGGCCCCCCGGGGTTCACGCGGCCCGGAATCCGCCACGGCGCTGCCCTCCTGGTGCATCGGGCGCTGCGCGCGGCCCTCGCATCCGGACCGACGCGGGTCAGGGCCATCCTGCTCATGTCCGGAAGGGACGGGTTTCCGTCGAGGACCGGCGGCACGAGGATCCTCCATGTGACGGACGACTGGCCGGGCGGCGCGCAGCTCATGGGCCTCAGGCGCGGCGTCGTCGAGCGGACACTCCGCGCCAACATCGCGGCCGCAGACGTGGTCTGCAGCGTGTCTCCCGGACTCCGTGAGACCCTCGAACGCCTGGGCGCAGGGCCCGTGCACGTGGTGCCGAATGGATGCCCGCTGCCGGGACCCGAGTCCGCTCCACGCCGCGAAGGGAGGCCTGTCGCGGGTCTCTTGGGCCAGCTCAATGAGCGGCTCGACATGGATCTCCTCGAGTCGGTGGCGGCGACCTGCAGAGTCGAAGTGGTCGGGCCGATCACGGCGCGCGACCCGCGGACCGTCCAGCGATTGCGCGCCTTCCTGCGCGGGGAGCACGTGACGTGGCTCGGCGAGCTCGGCACCGCCCAGGCGTTGGCTGCCGTCGGTGGCTGGGCCGTGGGCCTGACCCCGTACCGGGACGACCCGTTCAACCGGGCAAGCTTCCCCCTCAAGACCCTCGAATACCTGGCCGTGGGAGTTCCGGCCGTCTCGACCGATCTCCCGGCGTCTCGATGGCTGAACACTCCATGGGTGCATGTGGCGGACTCCGCGGAACATTTCGTGGACCTTGTCGCTCAGGCCTTGGAAGCGCCCGTTCGCGCCGACGACGTCGCGGCGCGCAAGCGGTTTGCGGCACAGCACACGTGGGATTCCCGCGCGGCCGAGCTGCTGGGATGGGCGGAGGTGACGGCATGAGGCGTACGGGCAGACGGGGCCGCCGGGCCTGGGTCGGCGGGGCGATGGCGATGGTGTTCTGCGCCGCCCTCGCCTGCAGCGGGTGCATCGAGTCGGCCAAGTCGGACAGCGTCCCGGCCGCCTTGGACCTCCCGACCGTTCCGTGGGAAGGCGGCCCGAGCTACTGGAACAGCTTTGCGAAGGCCAAAGCCGGCGGTTGGGCGGATCCTTCCTTCTTTCCCATTGTCGCCTGGTATGACAGCGTCTCGTCCCCGGAGGAGGCTGCGTTCGACAAGTCGCTGGGCATCAACACCTACATCGGCATGCCGGAGACGCTCGATTCGTCGCTTCTCGACGACGCTGGCATGTTCTGGATCGGCGGCAAACTCAACGATTCATTCACTTCGAACACCCGCAGCTGGGTGGGGTATTTCCTGGATGACGAGGTCGACGGCCGATATTCGCCTGCGGAAGGGCGCGACCACCTTGCCGCGCTTCGCAAGGAAATGCCCAAGGGATTGTTCGGCTTCGCAAACTTCACTTCGATGATCCTCGAGAACGATATGTCCCCGACGGACGCCCAGAAGTACGTCAATGGCTTCACCGATGTCATCTCGGTGGACAAGTACTGGTACACGATTCCGCAGTGCAGCCTGACGCCGTACCGGAATCCGTTCCTCGTGCCGATCGCGCAGGCAGAATGCAGGACGGCGTCGAGCTACGGAAGGACCATCGATGCCCTCCGGCAGCGCGACGCCGTGGACGGGAAGCTTCAGCCCGTGTGGGCCTTCGTCGAGAATATGGCGGGCATCAACGATCCGGAGGCCTTCAAGACCTACATCACGCCCGAGCAGCTCGAGGGCGCCGTGATGAATTCGATCATCCACGAGGCACGAGGCATTCTGTACTTCAATCAGAGCCTTGCTGGCCCGTGCCAGAGCGCGAACGTCTTCCGTTCGGCCGAGACGACCCGCTCGTTCTGCGGAAACCCCCAAGTGGCCGCAGTCAAGGCAGTGGACACGATCGTCCACCAGCTGGCGCCCGTCATCAACACGCAGTCCTTCGTCTGGAACTTCGGCCCGGGGCTGGACACCATGCTCAAGGCCGAGGGCGGGTACGCCTATGTCTTCGCGATGACGAGCGCCGGTTCGGCCCCGGGATCGCGGGACTTCCAATTGCCGTCCCAGATCGCGGGGCGCCAGATCGAGGTGGTTAACGAGTCGCGCTCGCTCTCTGCTGATTCGCTCGGGCGATTCACGGACTCCTTCGACCGCGAATCGGCGTTCCACATCTACAAGGTGAAGATCTCGCCATGAACATCGACCACGTGCTGCTGACCCGGTTCAATCTGCCATCGCGGGGCATCGAGAGCCTGGTGCGCGCCAAGGCGGGCTGGCTCCGCGACCGCCTGGCGCTCTTCGAACGGTTCTGCCTCCCGTCGGTGGCCGCCCAGACGGCGCCCGGACTGCGCTGGATCGTCTATCTCGATACCGAAAGCCCTGCCTGGCTCAAGGACCGCATGGACGCGTTCGGCGCTTCCGGTGCGTTGGTGCCGCTGTATCGGGAGGAAGTCCCGCACGGCGATCTTCTTCGCGACCTCTCCGACGTCACCGGACACCGGGGCGACGTGCTCGTCACGAGCAACCTCGACAACGACGACGGCGTGGCCGTCGACTTCGCTGCGCGGATTCAGGCAGCGGTGACCGACCGGCGCCGGACCGCGCTCTATCTCGACAACGGCCTCATCAGGCAGGGCAACGCGCTGTACCGGCGGCGGGATCCGCACAACGCCTTCTGCTCGGTGGCCGAGACTTGGGACGAGCCCCTCACGTGTTGGGCCGATTGGCACAACCGCCTCGGCGGAATCATGCCGGTTCGAAACATCGGCGGCCAGCCCGGCTGGCTTCAGGTCGTGCATGGCGGAAACGTGAGCAATCGGGTTCGCGGGGCGCGGGTGGCCCCGGAGCGGTATGCACACCTCTTCCAGGCCGGGACAGAGGGAATCGCGGCGCCAACACTCGAAGAATTCCTGGTCGACCGTCTCCTGAAGGTCCCCAGCCGTGCTGTGCGCGACGGAGCGCGTTCCGGGGCCCGTCGCGTGATCGTCGGAATTGCCGGAAAGGAGGGTCTGGACAGGTTGAAATCTGCAGCTTCGGCGCGGCTTCGTGCCGAAACGTGAAATGCGGTCCGCCGGAAATGTTCGGGGCAGCGAAGGTGGATCGATGTCAAGGTAATCACTGAAAAGACTGGGGACTGATGATGCAACTCCGGGAAATGTTTATAAGCTGCTTGCGGCGCTGGTATTTCGTCATCGTGGGGCTGCTGGTGACGGCGGCCGGAACGTATGGCGCCTATATGGCCGTGCACCCAACCTATGACGCCAAGGCGAGCATCGTCCTGATTCCGCCCAAGGTGGCGATCACGACCGGTGACAATCCGTATCTCTACCTCGGAGGCTTGGACCAAGCCCTCGGGGTTCTGCAGGTCAAGGTCTCGGCGCCGGAAGTCTCCGGGGACCTCGTCAAGCGCTATCCCGGAGGGATCCTCACGGTGACCCGTGATGTCACCACCTCGGGTCCCATCCTCGCGATCTCTGCGACGGCGGACGATCCGTCGTCCGTCATGAAGCTCCTCCAGGGGGCCGAGGACCTCGTCCCCTCGACGCTCGCCACGCTGCAGGCTCAGCTGAGAGTGCCCCCGGACTCCGTCATCACGTCGATGAAGCTGTCGTCAGACGACGTGCCGACGAAGGTCAGCAAGTCCCAGCTCCAGACCATGGCGATGGTCGCGGTAGGCGGGGTCGCCGGGACGGTCGTCTTCGTCGGGCTGATTGACAGGCTCATGGCAAGGCGGGCGCGCATGAAGCCCGTCCGCACCCTCAAGCGTGCTCTGAAGAAGGCGTCGAAAGAGCGCCACAAGGCTGAGGAACCGGTGGAATCCGAGGAGCCCAACCTCGAGGCGGGGGTGGTGACCGTGACTACTTTCGGCACGCGGGTGCGGGGCCGCTTCCGCCCTAGCCCGGTCCAGCATTCGCACCGTACGGTCCACCCGCGCGACGCTCAGACCGCCGGGGACAAGCCCACCACCTTGGCGCCAGCCTCCTGGGACGATGCTCGTCCGTGAGTCCGGGCTAGGTGTCCGGCACCCAACCGGTCCACCCCGGCGAGAACATCGGACCGGTGTGGACGCGGCGTCCGTCCTCTCCCTGTACGTGTTCCTGCTGCTGGTGATCCCCTCTGACCGGGGCGTGGGCCCTCTGGGCGCTGCCGGCTCGCCGGCCGGAATCTATGGCCTCGGGATGATGCTGTGGTGGATTTGGCATCACGTGAGGCACCGGGAGTCCCACAGGGGAAACCGGATTCGGCCAGTTCGCCTCGCCCTGATGGTGTTCGTGCTCTGCATCCTGATTGCCTACGCTCAAGCAGGGCTGTCTGCGCTTCCCGGCGAAGACGCCAAGGGAACGAACATGGCCCTGATCAGCATCGCGTCGCACGCCGGAGTCCTCCTCGTGGCACATGACGGCATCGCCGACCGCGAGCGGTTCCTGGTGCTCATCCGGCGCATCGCCGTGATGGGCGGGCTCTACGCGTGTTTGGGCCTCGTCCAGTTCTTCACCGGGCAGAACTTTGTCGACGCCATCCAGATCCCCGGTCTGGTCTCGAGCGGATCCGGAGGAGTGGACGTCCGCGGCGGGTTTTTGAGGCCCCAAGCGACGGCCCGACATCCGCTCGAGTACGCCGCTGTGCTCTCCATGATCCTTCCCCTCGCGCTCAGCCTCAGCCTCGTGCCATCCAGATGGTCGATGGTTCGGCGCGCGTGGCCGGCCGCGCTCGTCGCCGTCGCCGCCGTCGTCTCGATGACGCGTTCCGCCCTTCTTGGCATCGTGGTCGGTGTCGGGATCTTGGTTCCCACATGGGACCGGAAGACCCGTCGGGCCGCCCTTCTGCTCGGAGCCGCTGCTCTCGTGGCGATGTATTTCCTGGTGCCAGGCCTCGTCGGCACGATCCTGGGGATGTTCGCCCCGGGCGACCCGAGTCTGGCCTCGCGGACCGACAGCTATGACGCGTTCTGGAGCTACTTCTCGATCCATCCGGTCTTCGGTCGCGGTCTCGGCTCCATGAGCGCGTCGTACCACATCTTCGACAACCAGTATCTGGACCTCCTCATCGAAATCGGCGTCGTCGGGACCGCGGCGTTCTGCCTGCTGGTCCTCGTCGCCGCGGTGACATCCTTCCGCGCGCGTCGCGTGGAGCGAATTGGCAAGCTGGGTCCCGCCTTGGGCGGTTCGGTGATCGCGGGGGCGCTCCTGTGCGGCTCCTTCGATGCGTTCGCCTTCCCTCAGGCTGTCGGAATGCTCTTCCTGTGCCTCGGCCTCTGCGGCTCGATAGGCAACTTCGCGGCCCCTCCGACCTCGGGTGCGGGCCAGGTCGCCGTCGCCGAGCCCCCGCACCGATCCTGGGCACAGATTGTCGCGCGGCGCTGGTACGTCTTCCTGCCCGTCCTCCTCCTGTCGGCGTCTCCCGTACCCTCGTGGACCCGGACCGCGACGGGGGTCTACTACACGAAGGTGACCGTCGAATTCCAGGCACCCCCGGCGGCCACCAAGAACAATCCGCTGCGCACGGAGGCATGGTCCCTGGTGGGATACGCGGCGATGGTGCAGAGGCTGTACGCGGACGAGTATGCGCCCGCCCCAGTCCGTCCGAACTCTGCACCGCTGTTCGGTGCCGATCTCACAGATTCGGAGTCTGTTTCTCTGAGGAACGACGGCGGGCAGTGGCAGACGAACTTCGACGCCCCGCTCATCGACGTCGAGGTCGTCGCGGGAGATCCGTCGACGGTTCGGGAGAGGGCTTCCGCGACCACGGCGGAGCTGATCCGACTCGCGGGAAGCACGCAGGATTGCCTCGGAATCTGGAGGCAGGCTCAGATCACCGCCGTGCAGCGGCCCACGCAGGCCACCGTGACCTACGTGGCGCCCCGCCTGCGGAGCGCCTGGATCGGCTGGGGCGCAGCATCGCTGGGGCTCGCCTTCGGGTCCTCGGCGCTCCTGGACCGCAGCATGTTCGCGGGGCGCGAGCGTCGCCTTCGCCGCGAGGGCCGAGGGCGACCTCCAGAGAAGGATCGCAGGACTAAGTCTGCAGTCTACGGAGCCAACCAGGTCAGGGACGGAGAACGACTCATGGTTATCGATCACTCGAGGGTCCAAGATTCGCCGGTCATCACAGCTGTCCTGTACGCGGACCGCACGGGCGAGCTCACCATCGATGCCCGCAAGGAGTCGTTCTACGAAGCGAGTCCCTCGGCGCTGAGGGAGGCACTCATGCAGCGCGTCATAGGCGTCGCGGCCTCGCTCGGGCGCCCAGTGCGGATGACAGCGATGGATGAGAGCGGTTCCGCGGTCCTGATCGTGTCCCCGGACGGTGAGGCCGAGCCGGCGGATGATTCGTGGAATCGCGGCGAGGACCGTGGCGAACCGCTTCGGGTACTTGATTTCGAGACCACGGTTCGCGAGGACCGGCGGTCCTTCCTCACGCAAGAGGTGGTCGAGGAGCCCTCCACCGTCGGCTGGCGTGGGTTTCTCACGGGGATCGGGATCAGGATGGGTCCCGGCAAGGCCGAACGGTCCGAGCGGGCCGATATTCAGGCCGTCTCCCAGCACTGGCCAGGTCCTCGCACGATTGCGGTCGTCAACGGCCGCGGCGGCGTGGGCAAGTCCATGACTACGATCTGCCTTTCCGCAACGTTCGCCCGCTATGGCGGTGCCGGAGTCCTTGCGGAGGACAACAATCAGACCCGCGGCACGTTGGGCTGGCGGACCGAGAAGGGACCGCACGATGCGAGCCTGCTCGAACTCCTCCCGCAGGTGGGTCGGCTCCTGTCCCCGGGCGCGCAGGCGGCCGATCTGGCCCGCTACGTGCACCACCAGACGCGGGACAAATACGATGTGCTCCGATCGCGGCCCGAACTCCTGGCCGAGCAGCAGCGGTTCGACGCCGATACCGTCGACGCCGTCCAAGCCGTCGCGACCAAGTACTACCGGCTGATCCTGATCGACAGCGGGAACGACGAGAGCGACGCCATGTGGCTGCGCATGATCCACCACGCGAACCAGATCGTGGTGCCTACCACGACCCGCCGCGATTCGGCCGAGTCGGCCGCGCTTCTCCTCGATGCGCTCTACGAGCGGGGCGGCCACTACGCCAGCCTCGCGCTGAACGCCGTCGTCATTGTCTCTCAGGAGAACCCGACCGTTCCCGACAGGATCGTCGAGGAGATCGCTGCGGGTTTCAAGCCGATCGCACGCGCCGTGGTCAAGATCCCGTTCGACCCCGCGATGAAGGATGGCCTGCTCGCCTACGGTTCGCTCATGCCGAAGACGCGCCGCGCCTGGCTGGCCGCTGCAGCGACGGTGGCCCGCGGGCTGTGACCACGATCCACCGGGCTGGGGGCTTGATCCGCGGGCTGTGACCCCGCGGGCTGTGACACGACCGTAAGCCCGCGGGCAGCGGTGTGACCGCAGCAGCCTGCGGGCAGCGGTGTGATCGCAGCCTACGGCTGCAGTGTGACGGCCGACGGCGGCGCCGGACACGGTTGCCCACGTCGCCTCCGCGTCGCGTGACGGAGCAGCCCCAGACACATGCAGCCCGCACACACAGTGCAGCCCCCGGACTGCGAGGTTCGGGGGCTGCTGCTAGTCGCCTACCGTGCGAGCCAGGCTACGGAGTCGTGAAGATCACGTCGACCCAGTAGTTCGTCGCGTTGTACGTCCGCGACGGGAACTGCGACGCTCCGTACGCGTAGACCCCGTTGTACTGTCCCGGTGCGGAGACCAGGCCGTGGAGCGGCGGGTTGTCCGCCGCCGAGGTGAAGTAGGCGCCGTTGGCCGAGTAGTTGCCGTTCGGTGCGTAGTAGGACACGACGTACGTCGTGTTGGCGCTGATGGAAACGGGGCTCGACAGGGTCGCCGTCTGCCATCCGCTCGCCGTCTCACCCGAGAACGTCACGGTCGCGAGCAGCGTGCCGGAGGCCGTCCACAGGTGGCCGACGTGCGTGCCCGTGTTCTGGGGGCCCTTGTAGAACGTGATGCCCGTGACCGATCCGGCGACGTCCGAGGTGAACTGCATGCCCAGCTCGACCTGATTCGGGTCAGCGACCGACACGGTGGCCGGGACCGACGAGGAACTGAAGACGCTGCACGGGCACTTGGGTCCGCTGGAGGCGCCCGTGGTGAAGCTCCAGCTGTAGGCGGAGGCCATGGGCTGCCCGGCCGAGTTCTTCACCCCCGAGACGGTCGCCGTGTAGGTGGTGTTGGCCGCGAGCGGCGACGTCGGCGTGAACGTGTACGTGCCCGTGGCTGTGAGGTTGCCGGTGGATCCGGCAACGTTCGCTCCGCCGCTCGGCGCGACCGTGAACGTGGCGCTCGTGGTGTCCACGGCCTGGTCGAACGTCGCGGACACCGCGGCACTGGGCGAGACGCCTGTCGCGCCCTGGGACGGCGAGGCCTGCAGCACGACAGGTGCGCTCGAACCGCCGGACTTGAAGACTGCGTCAACCCAGTAGTTCGTGGCCCCGTACGTGCTCGCCGGGAACGCGGAGGACGCTCCGTAGACGTACACCCCGTTCCCTCCGTCGGTCCCGTTCGCGAGGCCGGTTATGGGCGCCGCTCCTTGTGCCGACGAGAAGCCGTTGCTCGTGTAGGCGTAGCCGCCGCTCGGAGCGAAGTAGGAGATCACGTACGTCGTGTTCGCCGATACAGCCACGGGCGACGAGAAGTACGCCTGCTGCCAGCCGGAGGTGCTCTCGTTGACGAACGTCACAGTCGCGAGCTTCGTCCCCGTCGAGGACCACAGGTTGCCCACGTGGGTGCCGATGTTCTGCGGACCCTTGTAGAAGCGCACGCCCGTGATCTGGCCCGCCACGCTCGGGCGGAACTTCATGCCCAGCTCGACCGAGCCCGTGTCAGACGCGCTCGCGGTCGCCGGAGTGGAGTTGGCGGCGAACACCGTGCACGGGCAGCTGTAGCCGGGAGCCGTCGTGAAGCTCCAGCTGTAGGGGGACATCGTCTGCCCCGTGGCATTGGTCGCCCCACTGACGGTGGCCGTGTACTGCGTGTTGTTGGCAAGCAGCGCGGACGGCGTGAACGTCGCGGTGGTCGTCGTGCTCGAGTAGGACGTCGAGCCGGCGATGGTCGCGCCCGTGGGGTCCTTGAGCACGAACGTGATCGACGACGGCGTGACGTCCTGGCTGAACGTCGCGTTCACCGTGGCCCCGGGGTCAATGCCGGTGGCGCCCGGCGCGGGGTTGCTCGAGCTCACGTTCGGCGGCGGCGGCGGGGCAACGGTCGTGAAGCTCCACGAGGATGGCGAAGCCATCGTCTGGCCCGTCGAGTTGGTCGCGCCGCTGACCGTCGCCGTGTACTGGGTGCTGTAGGCGAGGGCGGCCGACGGCGTGAACGTCGCCACGGTGCCGGCGGAGTTGAGGCTCGTCGCGCCGGCGACGGAGGCGCCGGTCGGATCCTTGAGCGTGAACGTCACGCTCGAGGCGGTGACGGCCTGGTTGAACGTCGCGCTGGGCGCGACGCCGATCGCCACCCCGGTTGCGCCGGAGGCCGGCGAGGTGGACGTCACGGCCGGCGCCGGGGGTGCGGCCGCCGTCGTGAAGCTCCACGAGTACGGCGAGGCCATCGTCTGGCCCGCGGAGTTCGCGGCCCCGCTCACGGTCGCCGTGTACTGCGTGCTGTAGGCCAGAGCGGCCGACGGCGTGAACGTCGCCACGGTGCCGGCGGAGTTGAGGCTCGTCGTGCCGGCGACGGAGGCGCCGGTCGGGTCCTTGAACGTGAACGTCACGCTCGAGGGGGTCACGGCCTGGTTGAACGTCGCGTTGGGCGCGACGCCGATCGCCACGCCAGTGGCGCCGGAGGCCGGCGAGGTCGAGGCGACGGCCGGGACAGGAGGCGCGGACGCCGTCGTGAAGCTCCACGAGTACGGCGAGGCCATCGTCTGGCCGCCCGAGTTGGTCGCCCCGCTCACGGTCGCGGTGTACTGGGTGCTGTACGCGAGCGCGGCCGACGGCGTGAACGTCGCCACGGTGCCGTTACTCCCGAGCGAGGTCGACCCCGCGACGGAGGCGCCGGTCGGGTCCTTGAGCGTGAACGTCACGCTCGAGGCCGTCACCGTCTGGTTGAACGTCGCGCTCGGGGCGACGCTCGTCGCGACGCCGGTGGCGCCCGATGCCGGGGACGTCGTGGTCACGGCCGGGGCCGGGTTGGCGCCCGGCGAGAAGACCGGATCAACCCAGTAGTTGTCGGCGTCGTAGTACTGGCTCGGGAACGTCGAGGACCCGCTGTAGACGTAGAAGCCGTTGGGGGAGCCCGGAACGCTCCTGGTGAAGTGCAGCGGAGGCGAATCGACGGAGTCGCTGCCGGCGGGCGGCGGAGACGGGTTGTTGAAGAAGTAGCCGTCGTCGTCGGAGTAGTGGCCGTTGGGCGCGTAGTAGGACACGATGTAGTTCGTCCCGGCCGTGATGCTCGCCGGCGGGGAGAACGTGACGCTCTGCCAGCCGGAGGCCGTCTCACCCGTGAACGTCGCGCTCGCGAGGAGGGTGCCGCTCGTGGTCCAGAGGTTGCCGACGTGCGAGCCGGTGTTCTTGGCCGCCTTGTAGAAGCGCACGCCCGTCACCGTCCCGTTGACGTCCGCGTGGAACTGGGTGCCGACCTCGACCGCGCCCGGGTCGCCGGCGTCGACGGTCTTCGGCGTCGCGGCGGTCCCGAGGACCGAGCACGGGCACGGGATGCCGAGGGACACCCCGCCGCCCGGCGACTCGAGGTTGCCGCTGTCGTCGACGGCGCGGCTCTTGATGACCGCCGAGGGGCTGCCGTGGGCGATCCACGTGTACGTCCACGAGGTCGTCCCGGACGCGGGATGCCACGTCGTGCCGCCGTCGGTTGAGACCTCGACGCCGGCCACCACACCGCCACCGGTGTCGCTCGCGGTGCCCTTGATCGTGATCGCCGTGCCGTCCGGCGTCGACGTTCCGGCGGTGGGAGACGTGATCGCGGACGTCGGCGCGGTCTTGTCGGTCGAGGCCGAGGCCGCGACGAGCCCTGGGATGAGGGTGACCGGCTGGGCGCCCATGTCGGCGAACAGGTTGACCGTGGCCTGCTGCATCGTCGTGTCCACGCTCTTGCCGGTCGTGAACGAGTCGAGGCCCCACGACCACTGGACCGTCCCGGCGCCGAACACGAGCGCGCCGCTCGCCGCCCGGTACTCGGTGAGGTTGTGGGTGGCCGTCTGCCCGGCCTGGGTCGTACTGCCGTAGTCCGTGAAGACTTCGGCGTTCGTCACCGTGGTCGACGAGAGGTCGAAGAGACCGGCCGGTCGGAATCCGTTGTTCGCGTCGAGGTCCCACTCATAGCCCAGCGTGCCGACGCCGGGCGCGAGCGTGACGGACTGCGTCCCCGTGAGGTTGGCGACCGGCGTGTTGCGCCACAGCCTGTCCTTCGCGAAACGCGCGGGAACGGTGATGTCGCTCGTCCCCGAGTTGACGTTGAAGAGCTGTCCCGTGAGGGCGTTCTGGGGGTTTCCGCCGCCTCCAGAGGTGCCGAACCGCGGGTCGGCCCAGGCTCCGGTCCACGTCACGGGATCGGTCGGGGCGTTGAAGTGGGTGTCCTTATAGCAGACCAAGGTGCGTCCCGCCGTCGTCGGCCCCGCCTGGCTCGACTCCCAGCGGGTGCGCCAGAAGACCTCGTTGCCCGTGAACATCGCGAGGCTCACGCCCTTGTCGCGGGCGGCCTCGACGTTGGCGCGCTGGTCGTTGGACCAGTACTCGTCGTGGCCCGCGGTGACGTAGACCTTGTGGTTGGTGAGGAGGGACCCGCGGGTCGCGGCGTCGTTGCCGGCGATGTAGCTCAGGTCGTAGCCGTTGGCCTCCATGAACCGGATCATTGGCAGTTCGGCCGCCGTGAGGTAGTTCGTGCCGTCGTTCAGGAACGGCCGGTTGTAGGAGACCTTGAAGGCCCCCTTGTACGCCTGGGGGCTTCCCGGCGGGCAGGCCACGCTGCACGTGTAGAGGTCGTTGCCGCCGTACGTGTTGTACGCCTCCCACGTCTCGTCCGCCGTCTGGTAGACCATGGCCGTCGTCCCGGCGTCGTTGCGCACCACGAACGGGATCCAGCTCGAGCCGCCCGTGTCATTGCGTGTGAGGAGGGCGACGTAGACGCCCGAGACCGCGTTCGTCGGGACCGCCCACGAGGCCGAGACGGCCCAGTTGCCGCAGTCGATGAGGCCCGTCGCCGAGAACGTCTGGCACGCGGGCTGGTTCTGCGGCAGCGCAGCGCTCGGGAGGATGTTGCCCGCGATCTTCCGGGCCCCGTTGCCCTGGTAGTAGCCCAGACGGTAGATGTCGATGTGGTACGCCCTGGCGTTCGTGCTGACCTTGAACTGCAGGGTGTCCCCGAGGTTCGCGCTCATCTGCGTCGCGTAGCCCTGGATGGTCGAATCGCCCGAGCCGGAGACGAGCCAGTCGGACTGCGGGTTCCCGGGCTTCGAGTTCTCGCAGGCCACGGCGCTCTGGACCGGGGCGGCACACGGATCGGTCGCGGCCTGGACCGCAACCGAGGGCAGGGCCACGAAGAGCGCAGCCACCAAGGCCGTGGACGCCCAAGCAGCGAGGGCCCGGAGGCTTGGGCGGTGTGGTGACCGGTGTGCTGCTCTGTGGGCCACTGTCTCTCCTTGGTGAGTCGAGATGGGTGTTCTGAACGTGTCTCTGCGTCTCATTGCCGGCTGCTCTCGTCGCGCTCCCACACGAGGGCAGCGGTGCCCGGGGGAGCGCCGTGAGCGCCCCTCGCCCCGCCGGGCTGACGCCGTCCGGCGAGGGCGAAGGACGCGTAGACCGCGGCGTCGAGGGCAGAAAGCGGTCCGCGCACGGAGGCGGCAAGCCCCCGGAACGTCCGCATCGGCGCCGAGGCCCCTCCAGAGGAGGCTGGTGCCCGGTAGATCCGGTGCAGCGTGGCAACGAGCGAGGCCGAGGTGCGCGGGGGGCGCACGACAACCGCTGGGCCGCCCAGCAGGACCTTGTGCCCCGGGGCGAAGGCGGCGTCGACGTAGAAGTCGTCCGCGGCCCCTTCCGGGAACGAGCCGAGGAGCCGGTGCCCCTCCTCGGTCATGGCATAGCAGCCGGCGCCCCACAGGGCCTGGCGGTTCGAGGGAATCCGCACGCGAGCGCGGTAGTACGCGGCCACGAGCGGATCGCAGCCGGACGTGTCGTAGCGGAAGTCCGGCCGGCCCGCGAGGAATTCGCCCCGGCCGAGCTCGGTCAGGATGGCGGCGAGCGCGGCGGGCGGGACCTCGATGTCCGCGTCGAGGTACACGCGCGGCCACCGGCTCGCGACGGCGTCCGCGGCGTTGAGCGCGCGCGCCTTCCCGGGTTCGGGGAGGTCCAGCACCCGAACGCCCGGATACTGGGACGCGATCTCGGCGGTCCGGTCCGTGCACGCGTTGCACGCCACGATCACCTCGACGCGACCGCTCTCGAGCGCGGGCCGGAGCCCGTCGAGAGTCCGGGCGATGACCGAGGCCTCGTTGTGCGCCGGGATCACCACCGACCCCGCGGGGAAGTCAGGCCCCGGCTCCGCTGTGTGCAGGCTCGCGTGCGGGAGCGCGCGCCAGCGGCCCGGCCGCACGAGCGCGGCGAGCGTCTGGCGGTGCCCGGCGTCGCCCGCTCGGAGCGCTTCGCGGATGACGACGGCGGCCGCCGCGAGCGCCGCGGGCGCGCCGGGGTGGTGCTTGCGCATGTACCGGATCTTGTTGACGGCCATGAGCGCGGCCAGACCGGTCGACGTCCCGCTCCCGGCTCCCGAGTGCATGACCTGCGCCGCGGGCTCGAACCACACGTCGAAGCCCGCGAGCCGCAGGGCCCGGCAGTAGTCGGTCTCCTCGGAGTACATGAAGTACCGCTCGTCCCAGGGCCCCGCGGCGCGCGCGGCCTCGGCCGAAACCAGGATCGCCGCGCCCGTTGCCCAGTCGACGGTGTGGGCGTGGGCGTAGCTCTCCTTGTCGTAGTCGGTCTCTGCGCTCCACTGTGGCCGCCGCGGCAGCCGGGCGCCGAAGAGCGCGTCGCCCCACGCGCGCACTGCGGTCGGTTCGCGCCGCAGCGACGGGTACCGCCCGCCGTCGTCCGTCAGGAGCAGGGGCACCACGGCGCCGGCCCCGGTGGTGCGGAGCCGCGCAAGCATCGAGTCGACCGCGCCGGGGAACACCTCGGAGTCCGGGTTGAGCACGAGGTAGGCCTCGGCGTCGCCGGCCGCGGCCGTCGCGGCGTTGATCGCGCCCGCGTACCCGAGATTGCCGCCCGTGCGGAACGCCATGACGTCGGGGAAGGCCGCGAGGGCGTCGAGGGTCCGGCGGTCGGGGGAGTTGTCGGCCACGACGACCCGGAGCCGGACGCTGTGGGCGGCGGACCTCAGCGAGTCGACGAGCGGCCCGACCGTCTCGGCGTTGTTGTACGTCGCGACGAGCACGGCAACGTCCGCCGGCAGGCCCGGGGCCACGAAGCGGCCGTCGGCCTCCGGCCGGGGGCTCCCGGGCACGAGCCCCCGGCCAGCTGGGTGCGCCGCCTGAGCAGCGACGCGGCCCGCGGCGGCCCTCGCAGCCCCAGTCAGCGCGATGCCGGTCTCCGGCCAGGCGGCGCTGTGGCGCCGCAGCCGCACGTAGGCCTCGGGCCCCTGCACGAGGTAGCGCTCCGAGAGGCGCGCCGGCTCGAGCGCGAGCCGCCACGCCCATTCGAAGCCGTGGTCGGCAACCCACACCGGGGCACGCCGGATTCTCTCGGCGAGGAAGTCGACCACGGCGCCGAACGCGAGGAGCACGCGGGCGCCGGTCTCGGCGCCGTGCTCGGCAATCCACAGCTCCTGGCGCGGCTTGCCGAGGCCCACCACGAGGACGTCGGTGCGCGCCTCTGCGATCGAACGGGCGACGGCGGCGGACATCGTCGGGTCTTCGAGCTCGCCGCGGCTCGGGGCCCAGAAGCCAGCCACGGCGAGGCCCGGCCGACGCTCCGCGAGCCGACCACGCAGGAGCACCTGGGCGTCGGGGCTCCCGCCCAGGAAGCCGACACTGAGCCCGTCCGCCTCGGCCCGGTCCAGGACCGGGCCGATGAGGTCGCTGCCAGCGAGCCGAGGCCAGGGCCGGCCGGTGAGTCGCTCGGCCTGCACCGCGAGCGGGGCGCCGTCGAGGAGCGTGAGCCATTCGATGCGGCCGGCGGTCGCGAGGGCGCGCTCCCAGCGCCCGCCGGCACCGAAGTGGTACACGTGGTCGAGGTTCGCGGAGACGACGCCGAGCGGCCGTGTGCGCTCGCGGCAGCCCGCGAGGATCGCGTCCACCGCGTCGTCGCGGTCGAGGAGTGTCACCGCGGTGCCGCCGAGAGTCACGGCGAGGCCTGGCCGCTGGTGTGTGCGGCCCGGGGTGGCCGGGTCCGGGTGGTCCGGATCCAGGCCGGTGGGGCCGACGAGGGCGTCGGCGCTCACGGCTCCGCCCTCCGGAGCCGCCCGTCGCGTTCCATGTACCGCGCGCCTGTCGCGGGGCACAGCCACGCCGTGCCCCCGTCGGGGGAGTCCGTGTCCTGCTTGAGCCGGTGGCCCGCCTCGCCGACCCAGCCGATCTGCCGCGCCGGGACGCCCGCTACGAGTGCGTAGTCCGGGACGTCCCTGACGACGACGGCGCCCGCGGCCACCGTGGCCCACGCGCCGATGCGCAAGGGCGCCACGCACACCGCGCGGGAGCCGATCGACGCTCCCGTCTCGACGGTGACGCCGACCGCGATCCAGTCGTCGGATCCCTTGAGCCGGCCGTCCGGGGTGACGGCGCGCGGATTGAGGTCGTTGGTGAGGACGGCGGCGGGACCTACGAAGACGCCGTCCGCGAGGGCGGCCGGCTCGTAGACGAGGGCATAGTTCTGGAGCTTGCAGCGGTCTCCGAGGTGGACCCCGGGCCCCACGTACACGCCGCGGCCCAGGATGCTCTCCCGGCCCACGTGGGCCCCCGCCCTGACGTGTGCATACTGCCAGACGACCGTTCCGTCGCCGATCACTGCCCCGACCTCGACTTCCGCGGTCTGGTGGATCCGGACCATGTGCCCCTCCATCCCGGCCCCAGCTACGGGCGCGCTTGCGCCTGGTTCTACGGTCGGAATCCGGCCCCCGGGTGGACAAGGTCGTCTGGCAGAAACGGGTCCTCGCGGGCCGGTAATCGGGTGATGCCGGTTCCCCGCTGCATGAGCTGCACGTACGGGCCGGGCGCGCGGGCAAGTAGTCCCCGCGGCGCCTTCGCGGCGCTGTGCGTACCGGCTACTCGGGCCGCGAAACGGGCCATCTGCCCCGGGATTCCGGGCGAGACGCTCGGGCCCGGCCGCGGGGGGTCCGGGGGATCGGGCCCCAGCACGCGGGACCGTTCGCGGTGCCCACCTGCCCACTACTTGGTCGCCTCACGCGAGGATTTGCGCGTACTCACAGAGGTGCCCCGTCAGAGGGCGCCGAGAACCCGGGTACCGACTACTGGTGACCCCGCAGCCGCGCCCCGCTGTACTTGAAACGTGAAGTTCGGTAATTCGCCGAATTTGTTGGGCGACGGGGATTGCTGGGAATCCCGCGTCGCGCACCTCGCCGGGGCGGGCAATTTCTGCCGCGGCGAATTGATGAATGGAAGTCGAGGCGCGTTGTGCGGCATCTGGCTCGGGCGCAGGGAAGAGGCTGGGGGTGGTTCAGGATGTTGACCTTTGGAATCGCGACGGCAATTGCCGCCACTGCCGGTGCGCACCAGTTGGAGGTCGATCGGCACGAGCAGCTCCGGACCGGGGCCGCGCAGCAGCTGGCCACCCCGGCCTCGGGGCCGGTGCAGGGGGCAACCCCGACGGCCCTGGCCCCGACTCCCACGACGACGGCGGCGCCGGGCGCTCCTGCCTCGGCCGCGGGATCCGCGTCCCGCTCGCCGTCGATTGCGCTACCCCCGTCCAAGTTCTCGTGGCCCGCCGCCGGTCTCAGCGTCAGCGTCGTCTCGACCTCGTGGAGCAAGGACCAGCCCGTGGACCCACCGCTCGATTCGAACAACTTCGACCCCGTGGCCCATTGGCTCGCGGGCACGGGGGAGTCAGACGACGTGCGGCCCATCGTCCTGGCGGCGCATTCGTGCCACCAGGCCGTGGCGCTGTGCAACGACGCCACGTTTCCGTTCAACCGCTTGAGCTTCGCGGGCTGGGAAATCGGTCAGCCTGCGAGCGTCACCGACGCGCTCGGCAAGGTCGTGGAATGCGCCCTCGCCAGCCGGCAGGTGGTGGACAAGTCCAAGGCATTTTCGTTTGCAAATGATCCATGCCTCGTCGTCGCCTTCTCCTGCAATTACGAGAATCCCGACGGGCAGATTGTTCTTTTGACATTTCGGTGCGGGCAATGCACATGAAAGTGCCCGCTGCGGGTCGCGGCCGCCACCACAAGAGGTGACCGCGCAAGGGGGAGACCAGAGGAGGCGAGCCTCGTGCCGCAGATTTCACGATTGACCAAGAAGCAAGTGAGTGGGCTGTTTGCCGCGGGGGCAGCCGGTCTGTTTGCCGTCGGCGTGGCCACGAGTCCTGCGGTCGCCGCGGCACCGGGCGCCACGGATCCGACAACGATGATTGAGGTCTGCCACAGGACGTCGTCGGCCACGAATCCCTGGCACGCGATAAATACCGCGAAGTCCTCGATCGTCGGCTCGCAGCCGCGGAACCTGAACGACATCTTTCCGCCGTTCACGTATGTCCAGAGCAATGGCACCATCGTCTCGATCGTCGGGCAGAACTGGGACGCCGCAGGCCAGGCGCTGTACGCGACCTGCGTGGCGAGCCTGAACACCCCGACTCCCACGCCGACCCCGACGCAGACACCAAGCAGCCCGCCGACGACGGCGCCGCCGACGACGCCCGCTCCGACGACGCCTGCTCCGACCACGCCTGCGCCGACGCAGAGCAGTACGCCGACGGTTGATCCGACGACGCCGGCTCCGACCACGCCTGCTCCGACCACGCCGGCTCCGACGCAAAGCAGTACGCCGACGGTTGATCCGACGACGCCGGCTCCGACGACGCCTGCGCCGACTACGCCGGCTCCGACGCAGAGCAGTACGCCGACGGTAGACCCGACGACGCCTGCACCGACCACGCCTGCACCGACGCAGAGCAGTACGCCGACGGTAGACCCGACGACGCCTGCACCGACCACGCCGGCTCCGACGCAGACCAGCACGCCGACGGTTGACCCGACGACGCCGGCTCCGACCACGCCGGCTCCGACGACGCCTGCTCCGACGACGCCAATCCAGGCCGGCACGCCGACGGCGAGCCCAACGACGAGCGCGCCCACCCCGAGCGAGACCGATCCGGCGGTGCCGGTCACGGTCCCATCGTCCGCCGACCCGGGCCCGTCCTCGCCCGGCGCGACAACCACCGCCGGTGACCCGCCGGCGTCGTCCGCGGCTCCCGCCGCGGCTGGCGACCCGCCCGCGAATTCGGGCATGGTGAGCCTCCGGGCCCAGACCGCGGCCAGTGCACCCTCGACGGACTACACGACCTCCAATGCGTTCTTCGTGGCCGGTGTGCTGATGGTGCTCGGAACCCTCGTCCCGAAGTTCGCCCGCCGTCCGCGGCGGTGGGGCATGCACAACTGAGGGAGACGGGTGCGCCGTGCCGTCGTCCTGGCTGTTCGAGGCCAGGACGACGGCACGGGTGCGTTTCGGTGGAGCGCACCGGCCGACCTCGGCCGCCTACTCGCCGTCGAGCGTCTCGAGCCGGTCGCCAAGACCGCCCAGGCGGCCGTCCGAGGCGACGCGCCGGTAATGCCGGTTGCGGACTCGAAGGACGACGGCGGCCAGCACCGCCGCGGCGAGCGAGCCGGTGAGGATGGCCACCTTGGCATGCTCGTCATGTGCCGACCCCGGTCCGAAGCCCAGCTCGCCGACGAGGAGGGCGACCGTGAAGCCGACGCCCGCGAGCACCGAGAGCCCGAAGACATCGATCCAGGCAAGACCGGGAGCGAGCTCGGCGTGCCGTGATTTCGTGGCGAGCCACGTCGCGCCGAACACGCCGAGCGACTTGCCCACGACGAGCCCCACGACGACGCCGATCGCGACGGGATCCGCGAGGGCGGCCGCGATGCCGCGGAGACCGCCCAGCGCGACGCCCGCGGAGAAGAAGGCGAAGAGCGGAACCGCCACGCCCGCGGAGATCGGCCGGAGCCGGTGCTCGAAGTGCTCGGCGAGTCCCGGCCCTGCCCCCGGGCCGCCCGCCTGCTCGCTGCGGTGCACGGGGACCGCGAACGCGAGGAGCACGCCCGCGACCGTGGCGTGGATGCCGGACGCGTGCACGAGGGCCCAGGTCGCCAGGGCGAGGGGCATGAGCACGTACCACGCGCGTACGCGCCGCTGGACGAGCCAGGTGAAGGCCGCAAGCGGCAGCAGCGCGAGACCGAGCGCGGCGAGGTTGATCTCATCCGTGTAGAACAGGGCGATGATGCCGATCGCGAGGAGGTCGTCGACCACCGCGAGCGTCAGGAGGAACGTCCGGAGTGCCGCTGGCAGGTGGGTGCTGATGACCGCGAGCACGGCGAGGGCGAACGCGATGTCCGTCGCCGTGGGCACCGCCCACCCGCGCAGGGACCCGCCGCCGGACGGGAGGTTGATGAGCGTGAAGAGGGCGGCCGGGAGCGCCACGCCGCCGCACGCGGCGACGACCGGCACGATCGCGGAGGCGGGGCGGCGGAGGTCGCCTGCAACGAACTCGCGTTTGAGCTCGAGCCCCGCGACGAAGAAGAAGATCGCGAGGAGCCCGTCTGCGGCCCACTCGCCGAGGCTCAGCTCGAGGCGCCATGGCGCGAACCCGACGTGAAGGTCCCGGAGCGCGAAGTAGGCGGATTGCCATGGGGAGTTGGCCCAGGCCAGCGCGACCGCCGTCGCGACGAGCAGCAGGCCGCCGCCCACGGTCTCCTTGCGGAGGATCCCCGCGATGCGCCGGTATTCGGGATAGCTCCCGCGCGAGAGGGTTCGGAGGCGCGCCGGGCGGCCGGGGCGATGCCGCCTCGGGGGATGCGGCGATCGGACCATGGTGGGCTCCTGTCTGGAGTCGGCGGCGTGACTGCCGACCAGACTTCCCGGCACACCTGGATCCATCGTAGCCGCCCCGGGAAACGCGAGGGGCGCCCCGCCGCACGCAGCAGCGGGGCGCCCCTCGAGGCGCACGTCGGGCCGAGGACTCGGCTACGCGAAGAGCGTCCGCACCCCCACGACCGCTACCGCGACTCCGAGCGTGACCGAGATGGCGACCAGATAGATGTGGACCATGAGGAAGCGCGTCGCCCGCCCCGCCTCGTCCCGCGCGCGCGGATCCTTCATGACCCGGCGCAGGAACTGCGGCCACACGACGATGCTCCAGACGCCGGCCACGACGAGCAGCCAGGAGAGTGCCGCGGGGAGCTGCATCAGACGATCTCGCCCGCGAGCCAGGCCTCGGCCTGGGTGGCCTCGAGGTTGAGGGCCTTCCCGACCATGGGCTCCGCCGCGTCGGCGATCTTGCCGCCGAGCAGCGGGACCGAGCTCGTGACCTTGCCGGTCAGCTCGATGCGGGTCGTCCCGCCGTTCGCCGCGAGACGCTGCACCGCTGCGACGTCCACGGGGGCGCCCGCGACCTTGACCGAGATGTCCGCCTGGCGCGATCCGTCGGCTTCGGGACCTGTCCATGCCTCGACCTGCGTGACCTTGAGGGTTTCGCCCACGAACTTCTTCGCGATCTCCGGGAGGCGGCCCGTCGGCACCTGGCGGACCACGGTGGCCGTGAAGGCGCCGGCGACGTCGCCCACGATCGAGAACGATTCGAGCTTGCCGCCCACGAGCTCGCTCACGTGGCGCTGGAACGCCTCGTCGGCGAAGACCGCGGCGACCTGGTCTACGGGGTAGTTGAGGGTGGTGGTGGCTTCGAGGGCCATGGGGTCCTTCCAATCTGCCTCTGGGGAATGGGGGCCGGGACCATCCTAGGGGGCCGACGGACGGCCCTCGACCACGATGACGCAGCAACGGGCTCAGGGAGGTCGCCGAGGACCTTGGGTGCGCACGTCGCGTGCGAGCGGGCCATGCCGAGGGCCCGCGGTCGCGATAGGCTTGCTGACATCCCCCGGACTGTCGCTCAGTTCCGGGTTTCTGTGCTGCCTCGGTTGTGCCTTTGGAGGATCCCGTGTCCGTTGACGTGCTGCGCCCCGCATCGCTCGAAGGCCTCCGCCGTGCCGTGGCCGAAGACCAGACCGTCGCGCGGCTCCGCGACTACGCGTCGAAGCCCGCCAGCCGGCGCAGCCAGGACCTGCAGGTCGCCGCTCCCGCCGGCCTGCGCCCGGTCCTGATCGCGGAGATCCTCGAGACGCTCCCCGACGAGGGCTCCATCCTGCTCGCGGTGACGGCGACGGGCCGCGAGGCCGAGGACCTCGTCGCCGCCCTCGGCGCCTACCTCCCGGCCGGCGCGGCGGCGCTCTTTCCGAGCTGGGAGACGCTCCCGCACGAGAGGCTCTCGCCGCGCTCGGACACCGTGGGCCGGCGGCTCGCCGTCCTGCGTCGGCTCGCCCACCCGGAGCTCCCGGTGCACGACGCCGCCGGGCAGCCCGCAGAGACGCCGCTTCGCGTCGTCGTCGCCCCCATCCGCTCGGTCCTGCAGCCGATGGTCGCGGGCCTCGGCGACCTCGCTCCGGTCGCGCTCTCGGTGGGGCAGGAACGCTCGTTCGACGCCGTGGTGCGCTCACTCGCGGCGGCCGCCTATGCGCGCGTCGACATGGTGAGCCGGCGCGGCGAGTTCGCGGTCCGCGGTGGCATCATCGACGTCTTCCCACCCACGGAGGACCACCCGGTGCGCGTCGACTTCTTCGGCGACGAGATCGAGCAGATGCGCTGGTTCGCCGTCGCAGACCAGCGCTCGCTCACGGGCCCGCACGTCCATCACCCGTCGTCGCTCGTCGCCCCGCCGTGCCGCGAGCTGCTCATCACGCCGTCGGTCATGAGCCGCGCCGCGCGGCTCAAGGGGAAGCTCCCCGCCGCCGAGGACATGCTCGAGAAGATCGCGGGCGGCATCGCGGTGGAGGGCATGGAGTCCCTCGCACCGCTCCTCGTCGATTCGATGGTTCCGTTCGTCGACGAGCTGCCCGAGGGCTCCGTGGCGCTGCTCCTCGAGCCCGAGAAGGTGCGGTCCCGCGCCCACGACCTCGCCGCGACCAACGACGAGTTCCTCGCCGCGGCCTGGGCCACAGCGTCCGACGGCGGGGCCGCACCGCTGGATCTGAGCGTCGCCGCAGGGGACGGCGCAGGCCAGGAGGGGGCGGAGCACGCGGGACGCCTCGAAGACGCGAGCTTCGCGACGCTCGCAGACACGCGCTCGGCCGCCGTCGCCCGCTCCATCTCGTGGTGGTCGGTGACGTCCCTCGGCGTCGACGAGGAGACCGTGCTCGACGTCGACACGCTCTCGATCGCGGCGCGCGAGCCGCGCGGATACCACGGCGACGTGGGGGAGATGATGCAGTTCATCGGCTCCCGGGTCGCGGACCAGTGGCGGATCGTCGTCGCGACGGACGGACCCGGCCCCGCGCAGCGCCTCGCCGAGCTCTTCCACGACGCCGAGATTCCGTGCACACGGCTTGAGGGCCTCGAGGGCGAGCCCCAGCCCGGCATCATCGAGATCACGACCGCGACGGCCGGCAAGGGCTTCGTGCTCGACGGACTCAAGCTCGGCCTGCTCACGGAGGCGGACCTCCTCGGGCGGGCGAGCGCGGCGGGGACCCGCGACATGCGGAAGATGCCCTCGCGGCGCCGCAACGCCGTCGACCCCCTCCAGCTCCACGCAGGGGACTTCGTGGTGCACGAGCAGCACGGCATCGGGAAGTTCGTCGAGTTGGTCCAGCGCAAGGTTGCCGGCGGCGGGCACAGTGCCGGCGCGGACGCGATGCGCGAGTACCTCGTGCTCGAGTACGCGTCGTCGAAGCGCGGGGCACCGGGGGACCGGCTCTTCGTCCCAACCGACCAGCTCGACCAAGTGACCCGCTACGTGGGTGGGGACACGCCGTCGCTCTCCAAGATGGGCGGCGCGGACTGGGCGGCCACGAAGTCCAAGGCGAAGAAGGCGGTCAAGGAGATCGCCGGCGAGCTCATCCGGCTGTACTCGGCCCGCATGGCCTCGCGCGGGCACGCCTTCGGCCCGGACACGCCGTGGCAGCGCGAGCTCGAGGAGGCGTTCCCGTACATCGAGACGCCGGACCAGCTCACCACGATCAACGAGGTCAAGGCGGACATGGAGCGGGACATCCCCATGGACCGCCTCGTCTCGGGCGACGTCGGCTACGGCAAGACCGAGATCGCCGTCCGTGCCGCGTTCAAGGCAGTGCAGGACGGCAAGCAGGTGGCCGTCCTCGTGCCGACCACGCTGCTCGCGCAGCAGCACTTCGAGACGTTCTCGGAGCGGTTCTCGGGCTTCCCGGTGCGCGTGCAGGCGCTGAGCCGCTTCCAGACCGGGGGCGAGGCCAAGGAGACGATGGAGGGGCTCCGGAAGGGGAGCGTCGACGTCGTCATCGGGACGCACCGGCTCCTCTCGAAGGAGGTCGAGTTCAAGGACCTCGGCCTCGTCATCGTCGACGAGGAGCAGCGCTTCGGCGTCGAGCACAAAGAGGCGCTCAAGAAGATGCGCACCAACGTGGACGTGCTCGCGATGTCCGCGACGCCGATCCCGCGCACGCTCGAGATGTCCCTCACGGGCATCCGCGAGACCTCGACGCTCGCGACTCCGCCCGAGGAGCGCCACCCCGTGCTCACGTACGTGGGCCCTTACACGGACAAGCAGGTCTCCGCCGCGATCCGGCGCGAGCTCATGCGCGAGGGCCAGGTGTTCTTCGTGCACAACCGCGTCTCCTCGATCGACAAGATGGCCGCGTCGATTCGCGAGCTCGTGCCCGAGGCGCGCGTCGAGGTCGCGCACGGGCAGATGTCCGAGCATCGCCTCGAGCAGATCATCGTGGACTTCTGGGAGAAGCGCTTCGACGTCCTCGTGTGCACGACCATCATCGAGACCGGCCTCGACATCTCGAACGCGAACACGCTCATCGTGGACCGCGCCGACTCCTACGGCCTCTCGCAGCTGCACCAGCTCCGCGGGCGCGTGGGCCGTGGTCGCGAGCGGGCGTACGCGTACTTCCTGTATCCGTCGGAGAAGCCGCTCGGCGAGGTGGCGCTCGAGCGCCTCAAGGCCGTCGCGGCCCACAATGAGCTTGGGGCCGGCCTGCAGCTTGCCATGAAGGACCTCGAGATCCGCGGCGCGGGCAATCTGCTGGGCGGCGAGCAGTCCGGCCACATCGCCGGTGTCGGCTTCGACCTGTACATCCGGCTCGTCGGGGAGGCCGTGGCGGACTTCCGTGGCGAGTCCGAGGAGAAGACCGCGGACATGAAGATCGAGCTTCCGGTCAACGCACATCTCCCGCACGACTATGTTCCGGGTGAGCGGCTGCGCCTCGAGGCGTATCGGAAGCTCGCCGCCGCGACGGACGACGCCGCCATCACGGAGGTGATGGACGAACTCACCGACAGGTACGGCGAGCCGCCCGCCCCCGTGGAGAACCTCGCCGCCGTCGCCCGCTTCCGGGTCCGAGCGCGCGCGGCGGGGCTCACCGACGTCGCGCTCCAAGGCAACATGGTGCGCTTCTCGCCCGCCGACCTGGCTGAGTCGAAGGTCATGCGGCTCACCCGCATGTACAAGGGGGCCCAGTTCAAGGCCGGGCTGGGCGCCGTGCTCGTGCCCAAGCCCAAGACCTCGCCCGTCGGCGGGCGCGACCTGCAGGACAAGGAAATCCTCGACTGGGCCGACCAGGTGGTCGCGGCCATCTTCACCGACTAACCCCCACCCCCCGCGCACAATCCGTCTCGGGTACAGATACTCCCGCCCCCAGCCGTCTCGGGTACAGATACTCCCGCCCCCAGCCGTCTCGGGTACAGATACTCCCGCTCGGGGCCGTCTCGGGTACAGATACTCCCGCTCGGGGCCGTCTCGGGTACGGATGCTCCCGCCCGGAGCTGTCTCGGGTACGGATGCTCCCGCCCGGAGCTGTCTCGGGTACGGATGCTCCCGCCCGGAGCTGTCTCGGGTGCGGATACTCGCGCTATCCGCGGTACCCGTGGTCGCGAAGCGCATCTAGGACGAGCTTCACCACGTAGGGTTCGCCGCGAGCCATGTCATACTTCGTGATCTTGACTTGGTTCCACCGCGAGGCTCGGGTGCGAGCGTCGCGCCACGCGTCCAAGGCGATTTGCTCCTCGGCGAGATGATGCTCGCCCTCGTACTCGACCCCGGTTCGGAACTCAACATTTCCGAGGTCGATCCAAACCGTCCCGCCCCAAGGATCCGTGACAGGACAATTGGGGACGAACTTGGGGAGCCCGGCACGCTCCAGCATCTGGCGCAGATACGACTCTTGCGGGGAGTCGACGCCAACGGCCAACAGATCCAGGGCGATGCGCCCGCGTCCGAGGCCGACGACCCGATGGCGGCTCTCGATGTACGAACGAAGGTCCGTCAGCCGGAGAATCGCGGTCTTCGGGCGAAACGTTCGCTCGTGCTCCGAGACAAGGTATTCGCCAGCAGCAATGAGGTCATCAAGCGTCAGCCGTCTGATGCTGCAAAGGTCCAGCCACGTTCGCGCGGGGGTTGTGACGCGGGTGCCAGCGATCATCATGACGTCTTCGTTTTCGAGACGGAGCCGATGGCCTCGGATCTCGGAGCGCCGGGGCTGGCCGAGACGTTCCTTATCGCCGACATTGCGATGAGGGGCCCGGGAAAGATCGAAGATCGACGGATCCTGTGCCCACGCGGGGAGCGGGATCTTGTGCGCCATTGCCGCACTGAGGTGCGAAAGGACGGTTGTTTCATGGATTGCCGTATAGGGCCGCGCTCGCTGCAGCAGCGATTGGCGCGCCAGCTCCGGGACACGGATTCCTCTGCTGGGCCTGAGGAGATCTGGAGCCACTAGCCGTTTCGGACCGACGCCGAGATTCAGCGCTTCCTCGACGGTGAAAGACGCAGCGCGCAGAGGATTGGGCAGCATTTCGTGAGCCATACCCAATTGAGTCAGGCGCTGTACGGGCGCCTGCCGGCCGTCGAAGCCTATGTGGACTAGAACGCGCCAGCGATTTCTGTGGGGAACAATCCAGATGGTCTCGGGTACAGATAAGCCCGGCCAGATATGTCATCCGGCCGGGCTTATCTGTACCCGAGACGCCTGTGGAGCGGAGTATCTGTACCCGAGACGCCTGTGCGGTGGAGTATCTGTACCCGAGACGCCTGGGCGGGGGCGTTAGTTGCGGTGTTCCTTGCCCGAGTCCGAGCGGCCCAGGAACGTCATCGGGATGAAGAACGCGCCGACGAAGCACAGGATGAGAACGGCCATCGGCCAGACGGTCGTGAAGTCGAGCCAGGAGACGGCTACGAGGCCCAGCAGGAAGATCGCCATCAGGACGACGAAGATGACGATGTTGCCGACCAGGGGGTTCTCATTCTCCACCGGACGGTTGTTGGCGTTCTCAGCCATGCTGTGTCTCCTTACGTGCTCAGTACGAACCGGAGCCGGAGCCGCCGGTCACAATGGCCACACCGGAGCTTGCGCCGATCCGGTTGGCACCCGCAGCAATCATAGCCCGCGCGTCCGCGAGGGTCCGTACGCCGCCGGACGCCTTGACGCCGAGGTTCGGGCCCACGACCCGGCGCATGAGCGCCACGTCCTCGATCGTCGCGCCGCCGCCGTTGAAGCCCGTCGACGTCTTCACGAAGTCCGCGCCGGCGTCGACCGCCGCCTCGCACGCAAGGATCTTCTGCTCGTCCGTCAGGAGCGCCGTCTCGATGATGACCTTGAGGATCGCCGAACTCCCGTGCACGGCCTCCGCCACGGCTCGGACGTCGTCCACGAGCGCGCCGCGGTCGAGGGCCTGGGCCGCCGCGATGTCGATCACCATGTCGACCTCGTCCGCGCCGTCGAGGGTGGCCCCGCGCGCCTCGTAGACCTTGACATCGGTCGGTGTGGCGCCGAGCGGGAACGCGGCGACGGAACACGTCAGCACGCTGCTGCCTCGCAGGGCCTTGTGCGCGGTCTTGACCCACCGCGGGTTGACGCACACGGACTTGAAGCCGTGCTCGACAGCCTCGCTGCATAGCTTCAGGATCTCTGCCTCGCTCGCGGTCGGCTTGAGCAGAGTGTGGTCGATGAATCCGGCGATGTCCGCGGGGCTGAGATGGGGCTCGGAAGGCACGGTGGCGTCCTTTCGGTCGGGATCATCCCCATACTGGCACATCCGGGCCGCCCGCATGGCCGCCCGCATGGCCGCCCCTAACTCCGCTCGACCCGAAGCCGGTACCCGCGCTTCACGACAGTCTGGATGAGGTCAGGGCTGGGCAGCGCGCTGCGCAGCCGGTTCACGGCCATGTCGAGCGCGTGGCTCGAGCCGGACTGCGAGAGCAGCCGGGCGAGCGCCTCGCGCGGCACCACGGCCCCGCCAGCGTCGAAGAGCGCCCGGAACAAGAGCATCGCGGCGGGCGCGAGGCACAGCTCCTCGCCCGCCAGGGTCATGGTCCGCCCGCGCAGCTCGATGGGGCCGGCGGGCGTCTCGACTCGCCGGATCTGGCGCCGCGAGAGGTTGTCGGTGACGAGCTTGATGAGCGCGCCCATGCGGAAGCGGTCTGGCACCCAGGGCCGCAGGCCCGCCGCCTCGAGCGGGGCGGCAGTGACAGGGCCGACGGCGGCCGTCGCCACCCGCTGCCGGAACGCCGCGACGAGAGGCCTGTAGAGGCCCAGCTCGTGGGCGGCGCTGAACAGCGCGTCGACGGCGGGGGCGCTTGTGAATGTCACGACGTCGAGCTCGCCCGCGCACACCGCGGCGATGAGTACCTCGAGCCGGTCCTCGCCCTCGGGCCGCACCCACCGGTACGGCGTGACGGTGATGAGCTCGGCCCCCGCGTCGCGCAGCCGATCGAGCTGCGTCCCGTCGGTGTACCCGTGAAGCTGGATGACCACGCGGCGCCCGTCGAGCCGCCCGCCCGCGTCCCGCAGAACGAGGTCCACGAGCGTTGCCGTCGTCTCGTCGTTCGAAATGCCGACGTCGGCGAGCCCGGCCGCGCGGACCGCCCCGCGCGCTTTGGGGCCGCGCACGTAGAGCGCGGAGGCGCTCAGCACGTCCTGGAGGTTCTCGCCGAGCCCGGCGGCGTCCGCGACCTCGAGCCACCGGCGCATGCCGTACGCGGTGGTGACGATGCAGATGTCGGGGCGCGCCTCGATGGTGCGGCGCGTGTCCTCGATGACGCCGAGATCCTGGCCCACGGGCGCGATGGTGAGCACAGGGGCGTGCAGCACCTCGGCGCCGCGCCGCTCGAGGGCCTCGATGAGGTCCTCGGCGCGCCGGTGCGAGGTGACGCCGACCCGGAAGCCCTTGAGGGCCGTCTCAAGCTCCGTCACCGCGTCCTTCGTCGTTGCTGCTCCCAGCGCCGCTGCTCCGTTCATCCCAACGTCCTTCCCATCGTCGTCGTGCCCGCTGCCCGTCACGCCGTGAGCAGCGAGGCCGCGAGGTCGTGAAACCCGCGCCCCTCCGCAGCGCGGCCCGCGCCTCCCGCGAGCCGCACGACGTCGCCGATCACGATCACGGCGGGGTTGCCGCACGCGGAGGTGTCCGCCTCGGCACGTCCCAGCTCGGTCACCGTGGTGCGCTGGCCCGCCTGATGTCCGCGTTCGACGACGGCGACCGGCGTGTCGAGCGGCATGCCCGCCCGCCGCAGGCCCGAGGCGAGGTGGGGAAGGTTGGCGACGCCCATGAGTACCACTATCGTCCCGCCGAGGCCCGCTAGGTGTTCGTGCTCGGACGCCGTCAGCGGCGCGTGGCCCGAGATGACCGTGAAGCAGTGGCTCACCTCGCGGTGAGTCACGGGGATCCCCGCTGCCGCCGGGACGGCGATCGAGCTCGAGATCCCCGAGACCACGCGTAGGGGGACGCCGGCCTCGGCGCAGGCCGCGGCCTCCTCTCCGCCGCGGCCGAACACGAACGGATCCCCGCCCTTGAGCCGCACGACATTGGAGCCGGCCTTGGCGAACTCAACCAACAGCCGGTTGATCTCGCCCTGCGGCACCTTGTGGTGGCCGGGGAGCTTGCCCACGTCCACGAGCTGCGCCGTGGTGAGCCGTTCGAGCTCGCGCCACGGGGCGAGCCGGTCGAACAGCACCACGTCGGCGGCGCGCAGCGCCTCGACCGCGTCGACCGTGAGCAGCCCGCGCGACCCGGGGCCGCCGCCCACGAGCGTCACGTGCCCGCGCGCCCCGGCGGCCGGCTCGCGCACAATCGGCACCCCCGCGCGGCGGTAGTGGTCGACCACGGGCGCCCACTCGCCGTCGTCGTTCGTGGCGCCGTGGTGCTTCCCGTTCGCCGAGAGCGAGCCGACGACGGCGACCAGTCCCGGCCGCGCGGGGAGGGCAGGGTGAGCGGGGGAGCCGGCCTGGGCCATGAACGCCGCCGCGGAGTCGAAGTGCGCGACGGCCGCGCCCGCCCGCCGGAAGCGCAGCAGCGCCTGGCGGGAGGCGTCGGCCTCGCCGAGCAGGACGACGGTCGCTCCTTCGAGCGTGATCTCGAGCTGCATCTCAGACTCCTTCCGGGGAATGGCCGGCCGCGGTGCGGACGGGAATGGTCGCGCCGAGCGAGACGCGCTCGGCGGCGGTCGCGGGGCGGATCTGATCGCGCTCGGAGACGTGCACGATCGACTCGTCCGCCGCGTCCGGCGCGTTGACGAAGGGCCGGAACCGGCGCAGCCGCTCGGGGTCCTTGAGCGTCGCGGCCCATTCGTCCTCGTAGTTCTCGACGTGCGCGGCCATGGCCGTCTCGAGCTCCTCTGCGATGCCGAGCGAGTCCTCCACGACAACCTGGCGCACGTGGTCGAGCCCGCCGTCGAGGTCTGCCTGCCAGTGCGCGGTGCGCTGAAGGCGGTCGGCGGTGCGGATGTAGTACATGAAGTAGCGGTCGATGTACTTGACGAGCGTCTCGTCGTCCAGGCCGCCCGCGAGGAGCTGGGCGTGCGCGGGGTTCGCGCCGCCGTTGCCGCCCACGTACAGGTTCCAGCCGTCCGAGGTCGCGATGACGCCGACGTCCTTGCCCCGGGCCTCCGCGCACTCGCGCGCGCAGCCGGAGACGCCGAGCTTGAGCTTGTGCGGGCTGCGGAGGCCGCGGTAGCGCAGCTCGAGCTTGATCGCCATGCCGACCGAGTCGAGCACACCGTAGCGGCACCACGTCGAGCCGACGCAGCTCTTCACCGTGCGGAGGCTCTTGCCGTACGCCTGCCCGGACTCCATGCCGGCCTCGATGAGCTCGCCCCAGATGAGCGGGAGCTGCTCGAGGCGTGCGCCGAACAGGTCGATGCGCTGTCCGCCCGTGATCTTCGTGTAGAGGCCGTACTTCTTCGCGACGGCCGCGATGACCGCGAGCCGGTCCGGCGTGATCTCGCCGCCCGGGATGCGGGGCACCACCGAGTACGTGCCGTCCTTCTGCATGTTCGCGAGCGCGCGGTCGTTCGTGTCCTGGAGCGTGCCGCGGCCCGCGTCGAGGACGTAGGCCGAGTGCTGCGACGCGAGGATCGACGCGATCGTGGGCTTGCAGATGTCGCAGCCCGCGCCCTTGCCGTAGCGGGACAGGATGTCCTCGAACGAGGTGAGCTGGAGGACGCGGATCGCGTCGAAGAGCTCCTGGCGGGACAGCTCGAAGTGTTCGCACAGGGCCTTCGAGACCGTCACGCCGGACTTCTGCAGCTCCTTCTCGAGGACCTTCTTGATCATCGGCACGCACGAGCCGCACTGGGTCCCGGCTCGCGTGCAGGCCTTGAGGCCGGGGATGTCGCGGACCGGCTCTCGGCCTTCGCACGTCCCGCATGCGTTGACCGCGTCGCGCAGCGTGCCGGCGGACACGTTGTTGCACGAGCACAGGACCGCGTCGTCGGGGAGCTCGGTCTCCGGGGCCTCGCCGCCGCCAGCCGCCGTGAGGAAGGCGCCGGGCTCCGCCGGCAGCTCGCGGCCGAGGAGCGGTCGGAGGCTCTGGTACGGGGTCGCGTCGCCCACGAAGATGCCGCCGAGAAGGGTCCTGGCGTCGTCGGTCGTGACGATCTTCTGGTAGACCCCGCGGGCCGGGTCGGCGTAGACGATCTCGAGCGCGCCGGGCTCCTTCGCGAACGCGTCGCCGAAGCTCGCCACGTCGACGCCGGAGAGCTTGAGCTTCGTGGCGGTGTCGAAGCCGGGGAAGGTGGCCTCGCCTCCATGGAGGCGGTCGGCGACGATCTCCGCCATCGTGTTCGCGGGGGCCACGAGGCCCACGCATTCGCCCTCGAAGTTCGCGACCTCGCCGACCGCCCACACCCCGTCGACACCCGTCGAGCAGCGCGCGTCGATGACGACGCCTCCTCGCCGGCCCAGCGCGAAAGGCGCCTCGTGCCCGGCGGCCGTGGCGTCGTCGTTCGCTCGGCGGAGAAGTTCATCCCGCGGTGTGATGCCCACCGCGGCGACGACGAGGTCGGCCGGAAGTACGCGCTCGTCAGCCATGCGCACGCCGGTGACTGTCCCGGCGTCGTCCGTGACGACCTCCCCGGGCGCGACGCCCGTGTGCACCTCGAAGCCCTTCGCCGCGATGAGTCGGCCGAGCGCCTGGCCGGCGCCCTCGTCGAGCTGGGCGTTCATGAGCCAGCGGCTGCGGTTGACGACGGCGGCGTCCCCGCCGAGCTGCTGAGCCCCCGCCGCGGCCTCGATCCCGAGGAGGCCTCCGCCGATCACGACTACCTTTGGCCGACGGCCCAGCTTGTCGGCGAGGCGCGCGATCTCGCGGCGCAGGAGCCACACATCGTCGAGCGTCCGGTAGACGTGGGCCGCCTCGGCGCCCGGGAACGGGAGCTGTGCGGCGTCGGATCCCGTAGCGAGGACGAGCTCGTCGTAGGGGTGCTGCCCGCCGTCGGACGTGTGGACCAGACGGGCCGCGGTGTCGATGCGGACGGCTCTCGACCCCCGGCGGAGGTCGACACCGGCCGCGTCCCACATCGAGGCCTCGCCGAGCGTCAGATCGACGTCCCCGAGGAGGGCCTTGGAGAGGGCCACGCGGTCGTAGGGGAGGTGCGCCTCCTCCGTGAGCGCTGTAACCTCGAAGCCTTCGAGGCCCCGCGCGGCCATCGCGTCCACGAAGCGGTGCGCCGCAGGCCCGCCACCGACGACGACGACGCGCCGCGGAGTGCCGGGCGGCCGGCGGGCGCTGGTACTGGGAATGCTCACGAAGGGGCCTTCCGTCGAAGGGCGCCGGACTGCCCGGCGGGGTTTCGTCCAGCCTAGGAAGCGGCGATTTCGCATCAGTTGCCCGGGTGTAACGGCCGATTAACTTCGCTGTCACAGTGACGTTTCGTGATCGGTGAGCCCGGTTTTACGTCCGCGTGACACAAGGTCAACCCAGCGGAAACGGGGCGCTATCTAGCGTTGGAGCATGACGATCACAGCTTCTGCACCCAGCGGCATCTCCGTGCTGAACGACCTCGACGCCCTTGAAGCCTCGACGGCGACGGCCCTGCCGATGTGGCACAGCGTGTGCAACCTGAGCGACCTGGAGCCCAACTGGGGGGAAGCCGCTCTCATCGCTGGCCGACAGGTGGCGGTCTTCCGCCTCCCGTCCGGCGAGGTCTACGCGGTGGACCAGCGCGATCCCGCGACCGCGGCCCACGTGATGGCCCGGGGCATCGTCGGCTCGCGCGGCGACCGACCCACGATCGCGTCCCCGCTGCTCAAGCAGGTCTACGACCTCCGCACGGGCGAGCGGCTCGACGCCGACGGGTCGCCGCTTCCCGCGTTCCCGGCGCGCGTGGTGGACGGCATCGTCCAGATCGCGGCCTGAGCCGGCCAGCAAGAGACCCCACAACGAGGTGCCAGGGACCCCACAACGTTGCGGGGTCCCGTCCGTGGTGTTGTGGGGTCCCGTCCCTAGTGTTGCGGGGTCCCGTCCCGCCTACAGGCCGAGCGCCTCGCGCACGTCCTCGAGCGCCGCGTCCATCGCCTGTCGCGCGGCCTGGCGGGCCTCCGCGAGCTCGGCCGAGCTGTCCACCGGGCGGATCACCTCGAGATAGCACTTGAGCTTCGGCTCCGTGCCGCTGGGCCGCACGATCACGCGCGTCGCATCGCGCGTCACCCAGAGCAGCCCCTCCGTCGGCGGGAGCTCGGCGGAGCCCTCGGATAGGTCGACGGCGAGCTCGACGGGGGAGTCGGCAAACGCGGCCGGCGGGTTCTCCCGCAGGCGCACCATCATGGCGCCGAGCAGCCCGAGATCGGCGACGCGCACGCTCAACTGGTCCGTGAGGTGCACGCCGTGGCGCACATGCAGGGCGTCGAGCCGGTCGAACAGGCTCAGACCCTGTGACTTCGCATCCGCCGCGAGCTCGGCCACGAGCAGTGCAGCGGAGATCCCGTCCTTGTCCTTGACGAGCTCCGGCGCGACGCAATAGCCGAGCGCCTCCTCGTAGCCGTACACGAGCCCCGGGACGCGGGAGATCCACTTGAACCCCGTGAGCGTCTCGCGGTGCGCGATCCCCGCGGCGTCCGCGATGCGGCCCAGGAGGCGCGACGAGACGATCGAGTTCGCGAACACGCCGTCCACGGGACCAGCGCCAGCCGCCCGCCCGGCGTCGTCCGTGAGGCCCAGGCGGCGCACCACGTGCGCGCCCAGGAGGGCGCCCACCTCGTCGCCGCGGAGCATGCGCCACTCGCCGCTCGCGGGATCGACGGCGGCGACGGCGCAGCGGTCCGCGTCCGGGTCGTTGGCGATGACGAGATCCGCGCTGGCCTCAGCTGCGGCAGCCAGCGCGAGGTCGAGCGCGCCGGGCTCCTCGGGGTTCGGGAACGCAACGGTCGGGAAGCCGGGATCGGGCACGGCCTGCTCGGCCACGAGCGTCACGTCCTCGAAGCCTGCCTCGCGCAGCACGCCGAGCGCCGTGGTCCCGCCCACGCCGTGCAGCGGGGTGAGCACGATCCTGAGGTCCCGGGCGCCGAAGCGCTCGGGCTCGGCCAGACGGACGACGGCGGCGCGGTAGTCCGCGGCGATGCTCGCCGGGAGCATGGTCCAGCCCGACTCGGCGAGCGTGATCTCGCCCACCGGCCCGACCTCGGCGATGAGGCTCGCGATCTCGGCGTCGACGGGCGCGACGATCTGCGCGCCCCGGCCCTCCTCCTCGACCGTCCGGCCGCCGAGGTACACCTTGTAGCCGTTGTCCTGCGGCGGGTTGTGGCTGGCCGTCACCATGACGCCCACGTCGCAGCCCAGCGTGCGCAGTGCGTACGCGAGCACGGGGGTCGGGAGCGGACCCGGCATGAGGAACGTCTCGATGCCCGCGGCCGTGAAGACCGCCGCCGTCTCGAGGGCGAAGGCATCGGAGTTCTTGCGCGCGTCGAAGCCGACGACGGCGCGCGGCCGGCCGCCGTCGTCCTCTCCGCCCGGGTGCGCCTCGGCGACCCGCCGGCCCACGAACTCCGCGAGCCCGGCGGCCGCCCGGCGCACGACGACGCGGTTCATGCGGTTCGGCCCGGGGCCCAGCGCGGCGCGCAGCCCGGCCGTGCCGAACTGGAGCGTCCCGCCGAACGCGTCGACGAGCTCTTGGTAGGCGACGGCCTGCCCGTCGGCCGCCTGCTCGAGCGTCGTCCGGAGCTGCGCGGCTGTTTCAGGGTCCGGATCGGCCTCGGCCCACGCCTCGGCTGTGCTCCGCAGCTCCTCGAATCCAGCGGGAGTTGCGCTCATAGTGTCCCCAGGTCCCTTCAGAGTTTCGCGATGACGTCGGCCAGGAGCCTCGAGATCCGCGGCCCGGCCGCGCGGCCCGCCTCGATGACCTCTTCGTGGCTCAGCGGCACGGGGCTGATGCCCGCGGCGAGATTCGTGACGAGCGAGATCCCGAAGACTTCGAGCCCCGCGTGGCGGGCCGCGATGGCCTCGAGCGCGGTGGACATGCCGACGAGGTCCGCGCCGATGCGCTTCGCGTACTGGACCTCGGCCGGAGTCTCGTAGTGCGGCCCGGGGAACTGGGCGTAGACGCCCTCGTCGAGCGTCGGATCGACCTCCCGGGCCACGTCCCGGAGGCGGCTCGAATAGAGATCGGTGAGGTCCACGAACGTCGGGCCCTCGAGCGGCGACGTGGCCGTGAGGTTGATGTGGTCGCTGATGAGCACGGGGGTTCCGGGCTGCCACGCGGGGTTGAGCCCTCCGCAGCCGTTGGTCAGGACGAGCACGCGGCAGCCGGCAGCGGCAGCCGTCCGCACGCCGTGGACCACGGCGCGCACGCCCTTGCCCTCGTAGTAGTGCGTGCGGGCGCCGAGCACGAGCGCGCGCTTGCCCTCGGGGGTGAGGACGGAGCGGATCGTCCCCACGTGTCCCTCGACGGCCGGGGCAGAGAAGCCCGGGACCTCGTCTGCGGGGACGGTCGCGGTGACCTCGCCGATGAGGTCCGCGGCGGCGCCCCAGCCGGATCCGAGCACGAGTGCGATGTCATGCGAAGGCACGCCGGTGGCCCGCGCAAGGTGGTCGGCGGCAGCCTGGGCCAGCTGGAAGGGCGCAGAAGGCGACTCGGGGTCGGGAGCCGTCACAGGCTCAGTAGTTGTCACAGGAAGAACCTACCAATGCGGACCCGGGGTGGCACCTCTCACACGGCGCCGGTCCGAGTGCGGTCCGGACCTTTCCGCGCCCGCCGCGGGTGCGTGACGCGGCGGAAGTGCCCGAGATCACGCGGGTGAGTGGCGTACGCGGTGGTGGGGTGCGGCATGGTCAGGGCACAATGGGTGTCCGTGACGATGAACCCCGATTTCAGCGTTCCCCACATCGCGATCCTCGGCGGTGGCCCCGGCGGCTACGAGGCGGCGTCCGTCGCCGCGTCGCTCGGCGCGCGCGTGACCGTCGTCGAGCGTTCGGGCTTGGGCGGCTCGGCCGTCCTCACGGACGTCGTCCCCTCGAAGACCCTGATTGCCTCCTCCGACCTCATGACTCGCGTCGAGGAGGCAGCCGCCCTGGGCATCCACCTCGGCCACACCGACGGTGGGCTCATCCGGCACGCCGACCTGCGCGCCATCAACGAGCGCCTCCTGGGCCTCGCCCGGCAGCAGTCGCAGGACATCCGCTCCGGGCTCGAGCAGCTCGGCGTGCGCATTGTCGAGGGCTCGGGCCGCCTCTCGGGCCCGCACACGATCGAGGCGACGACGGCGAACGGTGTCGAGCCGATCGACGCGGACGCCGTCATCCTCGCCGTCGGCGCCCACCCGCGGGAGCTCCCCACGGCGCGCTACGACGGCGAGCGGATCCTCAACTGGACCCAGCTCTACGAGCTGGACGAGGTCCCCGAGCACCTCATCGTGGTGGGCTCGGGCGTGACCGGCGCCGAGTTCGCCTCGGCGTACAACGGCCTGGGCGCGAAGGTCACGCTCGTGTCCTCGCGCGATCGGGTGCTCCCCGGCAACGACGAGGACGGCGCCGAGCTGCTCGAGAAGGTCTTCGCGCGCCGCGGCGTCAACGTCCTCTCCCGCACCCGCGCGGCCGCCGTCGAGCGCACGGGGGACGGCGTCGCCGTCGTCCTCGGCGACGGCACGAAGGTGACCGGCTCGCACTGCCTCGTGTGCGTCGGCTCCATCCCGAACACCGCGGGCATCGGCCTCGAAGAGGCAGGCATCGCACTTTCGGAGAGCGGACACATCAAGGTCGACGGCGTCTCCCGCACCACGGCGATCAACGTCTATGCGGCGGGGGACTGCACGGGCGTGCTCGCGCTCGCCTCGGTCGCGGCCATGCAGGGGCGCATCGCGGTGGCGCACTTCCTCGGGGACCGGGTCATGCCGCTCAACCTCAACCACGTTGCGTCGAACATCTTCACCTCGCCCGAGATCGCCTCCGTGGGCGTCTCCGAGGCGGATGTCACGAGCGGGAAGGTCGCGGGGGACGTGATCACCCTGCGGCTCAAGAGCAACGCGCGCGCCAAGATGCGCAACTCGACGGACGGCTTCGTGAAGGTGATCGCGCGCAAGGGGACCGGCACGGTCATCGGCGCCGTCGTCATGGGTTCGAACGCGTCCGAGCTCATCTTCGGCCTCGCCATCGCGGTGGAGCAGAGCCTCCACGTCGACGACGTCGCGGCGACCTACGCGGTGTATCCGTCGCTGTCCGGCTCGATCTCCGAGGCGGCACGCCGGCTGCACGTCCACATGTAGCGGTATCGGGCGTAGGTTTGGGTGCGTGAACTGGGAGATCGACGAAGAGTCCCTCGTTGCGCTGCGGCGTGACATCCACGCCAACCCCGAGCTGAGCTACCACGAGACCCGGACCTCGGGCCTTGTGGCGACGCTCCTCGAGGGCTTCGGCCTCGAGGTGACGAGACCGTCGCCCACGAGCGTGGTCGGCCTCCTCCGCGGCGCCCGGCCCGGCAGGACCGTGGCCCTGCGCGCCGACATGGACGCCCTCCCCCTGGAGGAAGAGACCGGCGAGCCGTTCGCGTCCCGGAATCCGGGAGTCATGCACGCGTGCGGTCACGACACGCACACCGCGATGCTGCTCGCCGCCGCCAAGACGCTCGCCGGCCTGCGCGACGAGCTCGCGGGGAACGTGAAGTTCCTCTTCCAGCACGCCGAGGAGCATCCGCCCGGCGGCGCTGTCGAGATCGTTGCGGCGGGGGCGCTCGAAGACGTCGACGGGGTGTTCGGACTTCACGTCCGGAATCAGAAGGCGGGGACGGCCACCATTACGCGTGGCGCGGCCTCGACCGCGTACGACGGCGGGATGCTCACCATCCAGGGCCGAGGCTCCCACGGGTCGATGCCCCAGCACGGCATCGACCCCGTGGTGGTCGGCTCGGAGATCGTGCTCGCGCTGCAGACGGTCGTGTCCCGCTCCATCGCGCCGGACCACTTCGCGGTGGTGACGGTCGGGGCCTTCAACTCGGGGGAAGCGCCCAACATCATCCCCGACACGGCGCGGCTCGCCCTCTCCGTCCGCACAACCGATCCCGAGGACCGCGAGACCGTGCGACGGCGCGTGCACGAGGTGATCGCGGGCGTGTGCGCGGTCCACGGCGCGACCTACAGACTCGACTGGGAGCCGGGCTACGACGCGATCCAGAACGACGACGGCGCGGCGGAGCTCGCGTTCGCCGCGGCGGCCACGGCCCTCGGCGAGGGCCAGATCGAGTGGGGGCCGGCCACGAGCGGGAGCGAGGACTTCTCCGTGTACGCGGCCCGCGTGCCCGGCTGCTTCGTCTTCCTCGGTGGAGGCGACGAGTCCGAGGGCTTCCCGTTCCAGAACCACCATCCGAAGTTCAACGTCATGGAGTCCGCACTCACCCTCGGCGCCCGGCTCGAGGTGCAGATCGCGCTCGACTTCCTCGCCGCGGAGGCCTGAACGTGCGGCCTCGGCTCGGGAGTGAGCAGGCTCGGCCCTTGAGGGGTCTCGAACCGCGTCGCATGATGACGCCATGGAACGCAATCACCATACGGTCGGGGAGGCAGCGGCAGCCCTCGGGTTCCGTCACGACCGCATGCTTGAACGGGTTCGCGGCCTCACGGGGTCGCTCCTCGCCGCCGTCGAGGCCGGCGCACGGAGCACCGCGCACGATGAGCAAGCCAACCTCGTGTCCTGGTGCGAGGACGAGCTCATTCCCCACATGCTCGCCGAGGAGGGCCCGCTGTATTCGGGCGCGCACGGGACCGGCGAGGCGGGGCTGCTGGTCGAGGCGCTCCTCCAGGAGCATCAGACCCTCGTCGGTCTCGCGGACGAACTGCGCGGCGCCGAGGGCGCAAGGGCTGCGGCCATCGGAATGGCTATTTCGAGGGTCTTCGCCCTGCACGTCGGGCAGGAGGAGCGGCTGCTGCTGCCCTTCATCGCTGCAAGCCCCGACCTGAGCCTGGCGGAGGCCGTCGGCTCGCTCGAGGACGTGGTCGAGGATTAGGTCCAGAGCGGACGGTCGGCGCGAAGATGCACCTCTGATGCGAGAGCGCACGTTTCGCGGCGTGGAAAGGTGCTCCCTCGAAGAAAGAGTGCGCGGTCGAAAGAATTGCGCTGTCGGAGCAGAACGTCCAGAACGCCCAGAGCAGCCAAAGTCCGGGCTACGGGCCAGCCCCGTCGCGGCTCGTAGCATCTGTGTGCCTACGAATCGAGCGCCTCTTGTGCATCCACAGGATCACCCCGCGGACGATCAGAATTGCCGCGACTGCAGCGATGACAAAGAGGGCGAAACTAAGAACGATTGCGGTCTCCATTGTCAATTCCCGTTCGCTGCAGTGGACGCCGGCGTTGAGACGATCGGCTCGGCGGGGCCGTCTGAAGAGCTCAGGCTCAGGGCGAAGGCCGTGATCGCTATGATGCCGACGGCCAAAGCCAGAATCATAGTCTTCCACGGGCGGACAATTCGGCCTGCCTTGGTGGCCTCGCCTAAGATTTCTTCATTCGGGGGCCGCGTAATTCTCTGCATGATGAGATCTATTCATGGTGTTTGAAACGAAATCGCTGAATACTGGCCAAACAATTTTGAATTCTTCAAGCGCGCCCTGTCCTTTCTCGGTGATGCGGTAGTACTTTCTCGGTGGACCTGATGCGGAGGGTTTCCAGCTTGCCGAGACGTGGCCCATGCGGAGCAGGCGGGTCATCACGGGGTACAGGCTGCTCTCTGGTCCGGCAATGACGCCTTGTGCGGACATCAGGCGTTCAAGCTGATAGACGTAAGCCGGATTGTCCTGGAGGGCGGCGAGCACGCAGTACTCCATGACCCACGTCGAAGATTAGTGAGTAGTCCCCCGGCGCTCACTCTCATACCCGATTCGGTACCTTTCTTGGTTCACTACCGCCACGATTTCCAGATGTGATTCACTGAAGAACCTAGCACGTCAGTAATCACCGAAAGTGGGGGGCTGAAAATGAATACTGGTATAGCAAAGGCGGTTCTCGCGCTGGGCATTTCGATGGGTATGGTTGCCGTCACGGCCGTCGCTGGAAATGCCGCTCCAGTGCCGGCGAATAGCACCGTCAAGAGCGTTCAGGGGCCGCTGACCGCCTCTGGATACATCGAGTTCCTGAGAGTCAAGGCGATCACGGACTCAGCTGCGGCGGAGAACCTGAGGATTTTCAGGTCGTGGAGCGCCGAGAGGCAGGGCGAAGCGATCGCCAAGTTCAATGACCCGACCTTTCAGCAGGCTATCGTCGGCGGAACCCCCGCGCAGCGCAAGGCCCAGGGGATCTCCGAGTCAACGAGCGAGCTTCCGGCGGGCAAGACCCGAACCCTTGCTCCGATGTCAACGTCGTACAACGTCCGGGCGTCCTACGTCCACCAGATTCGATCTTTCGGTCTGCTTCTCTTCAGCCTTCGGCAAGACTTCAGCTACCAGACCGGGAGCGGTGTCGTCCTGAACACCCAGTCATGCCAGCACGCTGCTTCACAGTATTACCCGCTGGGCTTTGTGAATGGGAGCACGAGCCACTTCCTGATCGGCGGCGGCAGGGGCATGTGCCGCACGCTCTGGACCTATGAGTTGAACTACGGGGTGGGCCGGATCCAGGCCAGCTCCTACCAGGAGCTCACGGTCAACGGGCCCGGCGTGGTCAGCCGGGTCTTCTACGACGTCTAGGAACGTCCAGTAAGGAAGTCACAGCCGCGGGACCGAGAACCCGGGCCCGGCCGGGCTGGAACAACTGGGGGAAGGTTCCAGCCCGGCCCAGCTGCTGGGACAGAGCAAAGCCGGGCTGGGGGACAGTCCGTCCCGGCTTCCAACGAGGTAATCGCCGGGGCGGCGCGAAAGGTTACGCCAAACAAATTTTTCGGCGCCGTTTTTTTGAGATCGCCGGGCCGCCCTGAGGTTTCTTGAGACCGCCGGGCCCCGAAGGGTCCAGAGCGGCGCGCCCCGATCAGGCCCCGACGGCGGCGAAGTGCTGCTCGATGAGCTCGCGGACGCCGTCCTTGCAGCCGCCGCAGCCGGTTCCGGCGCGGGTCTCCTTCGAGACCGACTCCACGGTCGAGCAGCCGCCCACGATGGCCTCCTGGACCGTTCCCCGGCTCACGCCGGCGCAGCGGCACAGCGTCGATTCTGGGCCGGCGGCGGAGCCCGGCGCGCCGAGCGAGCTCTCCGGCCCGTCGAGGCGGAGGATCACCGAGCGGTCGGCGGGGAGTTCGGAACCGCTCCCGAACAGGAGGGTGAGCTCGGCCGCGGCGCGGGGCATGCCGAGCGCGATGAAGCCCTCGAGGACTCCGTCCCGCGTGCACATCTTCACGTAGCGGCCGTGCGCCGGATCCGCCCACAACGAAACCTCGAGCGGCCCGCGGCCCGCGGCCTGATCCGCGTCCCACGCGACGGTGTCCCACGGATCCGTCTGCGCGTCTCCCGCGACGGCGAGGTTCACCCCGCGCGCCTTGAGCAGGATGACGCCGGGCCGCTCCTCGGGCAGGGGAGCGGGGGCGGAATCGCCGAGGAGCCGGGCCCGGATGGAGGCGGCGAGCCAGTCGGCCTGGCGCCATCCCGGGGCGATGAGGCCGCTCGGGCCCGGCTGATGCGCGCACGCCGCGCACGAAGGGTCGGGGCAGCGGATCTCCGCGCAGTCGCCGATCGCGAAGACGTGCTCCGTGTGGACGGCGGCGAGCCGATGGTCCACGAGGATGCCTCGATCGACCGCGAGGCCCGCGCCCTCGGCAAGTTCGCGCCGCGGCCGCGCGCCGCACGCGATGACCAGGAGGTCACCGTCGATCGCGGAGCCGTCGTCGAGGAGCAGCGCCCGGAACGCGCCGTCGTCGCCCGTCTCGATGCCCCTGGCCCGCGCATTGGGGGCGAGCCGCAGGCCCTGGCGGCGCAGGGCGGCGGAGAGCGTCCCTCCGCCCGCCCGATCGATCTGCTGCCCGAGGGGCTTCTCGCCGTGGTGCACGACCGTGACCGTCGCGCCCTCCTCGGAGGCCGCGAGCGCGGCCTCAAGGCCCAGCACGCCGCCTCCGAGGACCACGATGTGCCTCCCGCCGCGCACGGCCTCGCCCAGCCGCTCGGCGTCCGCGAGGTCGCGCAGTGTCGTGACGCCCGGGGGGAGCACGGGATGGAGCGGATCCGGGTTGAGACCAGTGAGGTTGGGGACGGCGGCGCGGGCCCCGGTCGCGAGGACGAGCCTGTCGTACGCGACGGTGGTCCCGTCCGAGAGGTGCAGCCGACGGCGGCTTCGGTCGATCCGCGCCGCCCGCGTGCCGAGGAGCACCCGGACGCCGTCGACCTCGAGCTCGTCCCGGTCGGCGAGCTGCATCGCCGTGAGCGTGGTCCGCCCCACACCGAGATCGGCGACGAGCACGCGGTTGTACGCCGCCTGCTCCTCCTCGCCGACCACCGTCACCTCCGCGAGGCCCGCGAGGGTCGCCGGGCGCAGCTCGTCGACGAAGCGCGCGCCGACTGGCCCGAAGCCCACCACGACAATGCGCTCCGGGGCGTCGGGCCGCGGCTGGGACGGGTCGGCGCCGAAAATCACTGGCGCTCCTCTCGTGGGGCGTGGATGAGTCCGGCGTCCGCCGGCGGAAAGCCCGTCGGCTCGACGAGCACTCGGGTGGTCTTGAACTCGGGCATGCCCGAGATGGGGTCGGTGCGGGACTCGGTGACCTGATTTGCTGCGGCGAGCCCCGGGAAGTGGAACGGCAGGAACACGGTGTCGGGGCGGATATCGAGCGTGAGCTCGACCTGGCACAGCACTTCGGGGCTCGTCGCCGCTTCCGCGTCGGTCGCCGCTGCCGCGCCGATCGCCGCTGCCGCGCCGTCCAAGGAGGAAACAGCCGACGGCGCGGCACCGCCCGAGCGCGTGACCCGCACCCACGAGCCGGCCGCGATCCGCAGGCGCGCGGCAGGGGCTGGGTGCAGCTGGAGCCGCGGCTCGGGCTGGGCGGCGGACAGGGCCTCCACGCGGCGGGTCTGCGCGCCCGACTGGTAGTGCTCGAGCAGGCGGCCGGTCGCGAGCTGGAACTCTTCGACCGCGGGGCGGGAGCCCGACCACGCCGGCGACTGGGCCCGCACCGCGACGAGCCGAGCCCGCCCGTCGTCGTGCGCGAACCGGTCGAGGAACAGCCTCGGCGTGCCCTGGGAGCCCTCGGGATACGGCCAATACGCCTCGGCGCCCCCGTCGAGGAGGCCGTAGGAGATCCCCGAGTAGTCGGCAGGCCCGCCCGCCGAGGCGGCACGGAGCTCCTCGAAAACCACTTCGGGCTCGGTCGGGAAGGCCGACGGCGCGTCGAGCAGCTCCGCGAGCCGGTTCAGGATCCACAGCTCGGACCGCGCGCCCGGCGGCGGCGCGACGGCGCGGCGGCGCCGCAGGACGCGCCCCTCGAGGTTCGTCATGGTGCCCTCCTCCTCGGCCCACTGGAGGACCGGCAGCACCACGTCGGCCTCGCGCGCCGTCTCGGACAGGAAGAAGTCGGACACCGCGAGGAAATCGAGGCGCCGGAGCCCTTCGCGGACCGCGGACACGTCCGGCGCGGAGACCACGACGTTGGCGCCGTGGACGAGCAGGGCGCGCACGCCGTCGTCCGTTCCCAAGGTGCGCAGAAGCTCGACGGCGGGAAGCCCCGGACCCGGGATGCTGGCCTCCGGCACGCCCCAGACTCGTGCGACGTGGGCGCGGGCCTCGGGGTCAGTGATCTTGCGGTAGCCGGGGAGCTGATCGGCCTTCTGCCCGTGTTCGCGGCCGCCCTGGCCGTTCCCCTGGCCGGTGAGGGTCCCGTAGCCGCCGCGGCGCGAGCCCGGCAGGCCCAGCAGGAGCGCGAGGTTGATCGCCGCCGTGACGGTGTCCGTGCCGTCGGCGTGCTGCTCGATGCCGCGGCCCGTGAGGATGTAGCACGAGCCGGTCCGCGCCGACTCGGCAAGCCGGTGCGCCGTCCTGCGCAGAAGGTCCGCGGGAACGCCCGTGGCAGCCTGGACCCGCTCGGGCCACCAGGGCGCCACCGAGCGGATCACGGCCTCGAGTCCCTGGGTGCGCTCGGCGAGGTACCGAGAGTCGAGGAGGCCGTCGTTGACCACCACGTGGGCGAGGCCGAGGAGCAGGATCAGGTCCGTGTGCGGGGCCGGCGCGAGGTGAGTGCCCGCGCCGTCGTCCGTGAGCCGGGCCGTCGCTGAGTGCCGCGGGTCCACCACGATGAGCCCGCCCGCCTCGCGCGCGCCCGCGAGGTGCTGCACGAACGGCGGCATGGTCTCGGCGACGTTGGAGCCGAGCAAGAGGACCGTATCCGCCGCGCCGAGGTCGGCGAGCGGGAACGGCAGCCCTCGGTCGATCCCGAACGCGCGGTTGCCCGCGGCGGCCGCGGAGGACATGCAGAACCGGCCGTTGTAGTCGATCCGCGACGTTCCGAGCGCCACGCGGGCGAACTTCCCGAGGAGGTAGGCCTTCTCATTCGTGAGGCCGCCGCCGCCGAAAATCCCGACGGCGTCCGGTCCGTGGGCGGCCTGGGCCCGGCGCACCTCGTCCGCGATGCGCCCGAGCGCCTCCTCCCAGCTCGCCGGGCGGAGTACGCCCTCGGCGTCCCGCACGAGCGGCTCGGTGATCCGTTCCGGGTGCCGCAGGAGTTCCGCGGACGTCCAGCCCTTGCGGCACAGGCCGCCGCGGTTGGTCGGAAAGTCCCGGGCGGTCACCTCGACGGGTGTCCGGGCCGAGCCCGCGGGGGCGAGATTCATCCCGCATTGAAGGGCGCAGTAGGGGCAGTGCGTCGCCGTGGGCAGGGCGGCCTGCGCGGGCAGGGCGGCCTGCACGGGGGCGCCGGGCCCGGGCACCTCAGGCCCCCATCCGGGCCACGGTGCTCCCGCGGCGGAGGTAGCAGGCCCAGGACACTACGAGCATGAGCACGTACGCGCCGACGAAGCCGTAGAACGCGGGGACGTAGGAGCCCGTCGCCGTGCTCGAGGCGCCGAGCAGTTGCGGGATGGCGAAGCCGCCGTACGCGCCGATGGCGGAGATGAGCCCGAGGGCGGCGGAGGAGAGCCGCGCCGTGTACGACGGCGCCGCGCCGGCCCGGGCGGCCCGGCTCGCCCGGGCGAAGATCACCGGGATCATGCGGTAGGTCGAGCCGTTGCCGATCCCGCTCGCGGCGAACAGCGCGAGGAACAGCACGAGGAAGAGCCAGAAGTTCTTGACCGGAAGCGTCGCGATGAGCGCGAGCGTCACGACCGCCATCGTCGCGAAGGAGGCGACGGTGATCCGCGCGCCGCCGAAGCGGTCCGCGAGCCTGCCGCCGTAGGGGCGGGAGAGCGAGCCGACGAGCGGGCCGAGGAACGCGAGGGAGAGCGCCGCCGGGCCGAGCGCGAACGACGAGTACGCGGGGAAGATGTCGTGGATGAGCTTGGGGAAGACGCCGCCGAAGCCGATGAACGAGCCGAACGTCCCGATGTAGAGGAACGCGACGACCCACAGGTGCGGCTCCCTGAGGGCGGCCAGCGAGCCCGCGAGATCGCCCTTCGCGTTCGAGAGGTTGTCCATACGCCGCCACGCGCCGAACGCGGCGATGACAATGAACGGGACCCACATGAGGCCCGCCATGGCAAGCGTCGAGCCGGTCCCCGCCGCGCCCGTCACGACGACGGCCGTGAGGCTCACCACGATCGGCACCGCGAGCTGCGAGACCGCCGCGCCGAGGTTGCCGCCGGCGGCGTTGAGCCCGAGCGCCCAACCCTTCTCCTTCGCCGGGAAGAAGAACGTGATGTTGGCCATGGAGCTCGCGAAGTTGCCGCCGCCGAAGCCGGCGAGGCCCGCGACCGCGAGCATGGCCCAGAACGGCGTCGAGGGATTCGCCACGCAGACCGCGAGGCCGACGGTCGGGATGAGCAGCAGGAGCGCGGAGACGATCGTCCAGTTCCGGCCGCCGAAGCGGGACACCATGAACGTGTACGGGATGCGGAGCGTCGCGCCGACGAGGCTCGGCATCGAGATGAGCCAGAATGCCTGCGACGTGTCGAACTTGAAGCCGGCCGCGGGGAGCGAGACCACGACGATCGACCACAGCTGCCACACGACGAAGCCGAGGAACTCGGCGAAGATCGACCACGCGAGGTTCCGCCGCGCGATCGCGCGGCCCTCGCGCTCCCATTGGGTGGCGTCCTCGGGGTTCCAGTGTTCGATCCAGCGGCCCGCGCGGAAGTCGAGGCTCGGGCGGGAGGCGGGGGCCGCCGTCGTCCGCTCCGCCGTGCCGGCACGGGCGGTGATCTGGGGGTCGGTGCTCATGGGCGCTCCTTGGACGTGGGAACTTATCTGGTTCCACGCTAGGAACGGCGCGTTTCCGCGAGCGTCGCGGGGTGTAAACAGGCCGTGACATCGACCTCTCACCTCACGGCTGGTCCCGGTGAGGCGTGAGGTGATGTCCGCTATATGGACCGAATGTCCGGTCAGTGGACGCGGTTCATAGGATGGCCGAGCACAATCCCAGGACCCGTGTCAACGGTGGGTCCGGCATGCGAAAGGCACCAGCACCCATGGCCACACGAGCCGTCGCCGAGGAATCGGCGGCCGAGCCGCAGAGAACCACGCCGCAGCAGAGCGCGAACACCCGCGGGCGGGTGATCTTCTCGAGTCTCATCGGAACGACGATCGAGTTCTTCGACTTCTACGCGTATGCGACGGCGTCCGTCCTCGTCTTCCCGAAGCTGTTCTTCCCGGGCGCGACGGACATCAACGCGATCCTCTCCTCCTTCGCGATCTTCGGCGTCGCCTTCTTTGCGCGGCCCATCGGGTCGATCGTGTTCGGCCACTTCGGGGACAAGCTCGGACGGAAGGGCACGCTCGTCGCGTCGCTGCTCACCATGGGCCTCGCGACGTTCTTCATCGGGGTCCTGCCGCCGGCCACGACGCCCGGCTGGGTGGTCCTCGCGCCGCTCCTGCTCGTGGTCCTCCGCTTCCTCCAGGGGCTCGCCCTCGGCGGCGAATGGTCCGGTGCGGCGCTCCTCGCGACGGAGAACGCGCCCGCGGGCAAGCGCGCGGTGTGGGGCACGTTCCCGCAGCTCGGGGCGCCGATCGGCTTCATCATCGCGAACACGATGTACGTGGTGATGAACGGCTTCCTGACCACGAAGCAGTTCGAGGACTTCGGGTGGCGCATCCCGTTCCTGTTCAGCGTCGTCATGGTGGCGATCGGGCTCTACGTGCGGCTCAAGCTCGTCGAGAGCACGTCGTTCCAGAAGGTCCTCGAGGAGGACAAAGTGGCCCGCGTCCCGCTGGCCGCGACGTTCAAGCACCACTGGCGCGCCGTCATCGCGGGCACGTTCATCATGCTGGCCACCTACGTGCTGTTCTACCTGACCACGAGCTTCACGCTCACGTATGGGACGGCTCCCGCGAAGGCCGAGGTGGCGCGGGCCGCCGCCGAGAAGGCGGGGAAGACGTTCGACGCCGCCTCCTTCGTGCCCGGGCTGGGGATCGACAGGGGCACGTTCCTGTGGATGCTCATCATCGGCGTCGTGTTCTTCGGCGTCTTCACGGTTGTTTCGGGCCCGCTCGCCGAAAGGTACGGCCGGCGGAAGTTCCTCCTGTGGGTCACGGGCGGCATCTTCGCGTTCGGCATCGCGTGGGGGCTCATGTTCGGGCCGGGCACGGGCGCCGCGATGGTCGGCCTCATCGTTGGGTTCACGCTCATGGGCGCGACGTTCGGGCCCATGGCCGCGATCCTGCCCGAGCTGTTCCCGGCGAACGTCCGCTACACGGGCTCGGCGATCGCGTACAACCTCTCGTCCGTGATCGGCGCGGCGCCGGCCTCGTTCGTCGCGATCGCCCTGTGGCAGGCCGGGAAGGGCAGCACGGTGCTCGTGGGCGTCTACCTCGCCGTCGCCGCGCTCCTGACGCTCGTCGCCCTGTTCCTCACGCGCGAGACCCGCGACCGGGACTTCGAGGACAACATCGCGGCGTAACCTGACCCCGCAAGCTAAGGGACGGGACCCCGCAAGCTAAGGGACGGGACCCCGCAACGAACCTTCTCGTTGTGGGGTCCCGTCCCTCTCGTTGTGGGGTCCCGTCCCTCGTGTTGCGGGGTCCCTGCCGTCGCGTTGCGGGGTCAGTCCTCGATCGTCGCGATCACCGAGCCGGCCGCGACCGTCTGGCCCGGGGCGGCCGTGAGGCCGTGGACGGTGCCGGAGCGGTGAGCCGTGAGCGGCTGCTCCATCTTCATCGCCTCAAGGACGACGACGAGATCGCCTTCCGCGACCTGCTCGCCGTTCTCGACAGCCACCTTGACGATGGTGCCCTGCATCGGCGCCGTGAGTGCGTCCCCGCTCGCCGCCGTCGAGGCCGCGCCACCACGCTGCGGGCGGGCCTTCTTGGCCTTGGCCTTGCTGGCCCGGGCCACGCCGCCGAGGCCAGCCGGGATCGTCACCTCGAGGCGCTTGCCGCCCACCTCGACGACGACGCTCTGCCGCTCTCCGGCGTCGTCCGCGCCTGCGCCGGGCACGCCCGACCACGCGGGGATCTCGTTCTCGAACTCCGTCTCGATCCAGCGGGTGTGGACGCTGAAGGGGCCCGAGGCCGGCGCGAACGCGGCGTCCCGCACCACGGCCGCGTGGAAGGGGACCACCGTGGGCATGCCCGTGATGACGAGCTCGTCGAGCGCGCGGCGCGATCGCTCGAGCGCCTGCTCGCGGCTCGAGCCGGTCACGATGAGCTTCGCGAGCATCGAGTCGAAGTTGCCGCTGATGACCTCGCCCGCCTCGATGCCGGAGTCGACGCGCACGCCCGGGCCGGCCGGGTACTTGAGCGTCTCGACGGTGCCGGGTGCGGGCATGAAGTTCCGGCCTGGGTCCTCGCCGTTGATCCGGAACTCGAAGGAATGGCCGCGGATCTCGGGATCGTCGTAGCCGAGGGCCTCGCCGCGGGCCAGGCGGAACTGCTCGCGCACGAGGTCGAGCCCCGTGACCTCCTCGGAGACGCAGTGCTCGACCTGGAGGCGCGTGTTGACCTCGAGGAAGCTGATGGTGCCGTCCTGGCCGACGAGGAATTCGCACGTCCCGGCGCCGAGGTACCCGGCCTCCTTGAGGATCGCCTTCGAGGATTCGTAGAGGCGCTTGGTCTGCTCCTCCGTGAGGAACGGCGCCGGGGCCTCCTCGACGAGCTTCTGGTTGCGGCGCTGGAGCGAGCAGTCGCGCGTCGAGACCACCACGACGTGGCCGTCGGAATCGGCGAGACACTGCGTCTCGACGTGGCGCGGGGCGTCGAGGAAGCGCTCGATGAAGCACTCGCCGCGGCCGAACGCCGCCGTGGCCTCGCGCACGGCCGAGTCGTAGAGCTCGGGAATCTCCTCGAGCGTACGGGCCACCTTGATGCCGCGGCCGCCGCCGCCGTAGGCCGCCTTGATCGCGACCGGCAGGCCGAACTCGCGGGCGAACTCGAGGACCTCCGCCGCGGACTCCACGGGATCCTTCGTGCCGGGAACCAGCGGCGCGCCGACCTTCTCCGCGATGTGCCGGGCGCGCACCTTGTCGCCGAGCGCGGCGATCGCATCAGGCGACGGACCGATCCAGGTCAGCCCGGCCTCGATGACGCGGCGCGCGAACTCCGCGTTCTCGGACAGGAAGCCGTAGCCGGGGTGGATGGCGTCCGCGCCGGACTGCCGGGCGGCGTCGAGGATCTTGTCCATGACCAGATACGACTCGGCGGCCGTCGTCCCACCGAGCGCGAAGGCCTCGTCGGCCAGGCGCACGTGCAGCGCGTCCCGGTCCGGGTCCGCGTAGACGGCGACCGAGGCCAGCCCCGCGTCGCGAGCCGCGCGGATGACGCGTACGGCGATCTCACCGCGGTTCGCGATGAGCACCTTCGTGATGGACGTGCTTCCAGCGTTGAGGGACAAGGCTACTCCGTTCTGTACTGTCCGAGAGCCTAACGCCCCTTTGGCGGAATCGCCCATATTGATGGCGGATTCGGCGGGGGACCGGCCATTCCTTTGTCGGAGTCCTACAAATTTCAGCGCACGACGGCGGGGGCCCAGAAGTCGGTGATCCGCACCTTGGACGGGCGCAACCGCTCAGCGCACGACGGCGGGAGCCCAGAAATCGGTGATCCGCACCTTGGCGCGGGAAAGCAGCAGCCGAAGGGTCGAGACCGAGAGGCCCACGACAGTGTGCGGGTCGCCGTCGACTCGGGCGAGGAACGCGCCGCCCAGGCCGTCGATCGTGAACGAGCCGGCGCAGTGGAGCGGTTCGCCGGTCGCGACGTAGGCGGCGATCTCGTCGTCGGCCATTTCGGTGAACTCGACCCCCGCGGATGCGAGCTCGCCCTCGCTCGAGACCACTCCGTCGCGGCAGTCGACGAGCCAATGGCCAGTGTGGAGCACGCCCGCGCGGCCGCTCATGGCCCGCAGCCTCTCGACGGCGACGTCGGGCGTGTACGGCTTGCCGAGCGCGTGGCCGTCGAACTCGAACACGGAGTCGCAGCCGAGCACGAGCGCGCCGTCGGCCTCGGGGAGGGACGCTACGGCCTCCGCCTTGGACCGTGCGAGCAGGAGGGCGATCTCGGCCGGACTCGCTTCGGGATGCTGGGCCGTGATGGCATTCTCGTCGATGGCCGAGACGACGATGCGGTGCGGGATCCCGGCCTCCGCGAGGAGCTTCGTGCGGGCAGGGGACTTCGAGGCCAGGATGAGCGGCGCGAGGGGACCCGGAGACGGCGAAAGGCTGGACGGTGTGGAAGTCACGCCGTCCAGCCTAACGCTGCAGTTCGTCGCGGGGCCTAGCGGCCGGCAGGCTCCGGGACGCGCGGAGTGGGCTCCGCCGTCGTCCGCTCGAGGCGCGCGCCCTCGATGTCGAGGTCCGGGAGGATCCGCCCGAGCCAGCGCGGGAGCCACCAGGCGCCCTTGCCCAGGAGGCGCATGACCGCCGGGACGAGTGTCATGCGGACCAGGAATGCGTCCAGGAGGACGCCGAGCGCGAGCGCGAAGCCGAGCGGCCGGATCATCGTCACGTGGCTGAAGATGAAGCCCGCGAAGACGCTCACCATGATGATCGCGGCGGCCGTCACGACGCGCGCCGCGTGCCGGAAGCCCGTCTTGACCGCGACGTGCGCCTCCTGCCCATGCGCGTAGGCCTCGCGGATGCCGGCCGTGATGAACACCTGGTAGTCCATCGCGAGGCCGAACAGGATGCCGATGAGCAGGATCGGAAGGAAGCTCAGCACCGCGCCGGGGTGCGAGACCTCGAACACCTGGCCCAGCCATCCCCACTGGTACACCGCGACCACCGCGCCGAACGCTGCCCCGAGGGAGAGGAGGAACCCGCCGGTCGCGAGGAGCGGCACGAGGAGCGAACGGAACACGAGGAGCAGGAGCACGAGCGAGAGTCCGACGACGATCGCGAGGTACGGCGGAAGGGCGTCGGCGAGCTTGGACGAGACGTCCACGTTCGCGGCGGTCTGTCCCGTGAGGCCGATCGTGACGCCGGTGGCGCTCTGGATCTGCGCCCCCTTCGCGCGGAGATCGTGGACCACCTGCACCGTGCTGGCGCTCGCGGGGCCGTCGGTCGGGATGACCTGGAAGACCGCGGTGCGGCGGTCGTCGCTCAGCGCGACGGGGACCGCGGCGGTGACGCCCTGGACCGAGCGGAGCTGGTCCGCGACGTCGTACTCCCTGGTCTTCGCGGCGGTCGCGTCGAGGCCGGACGGGAGCTCGCCAACCACCACGATCGGCCCTGTCATGCCCTGGCCGAAGTACTTCCCGGTGGCGTCGTAGGCCTGGTAGGCGCTCGACTCGACGGGCTCGGAGCCGCCGTCGGGGAGGGCGAGCCGCAGCTGGGCCGCCGGGAGCGCGAGCGCACCCAGGACGAGCACGGACGCCACGAGGGCAATCCACGGGTGCCGCGTGACCCACGCGCCCCAGCCCCGCTCGGCCTTCACCAGGTCCTCGCGGGCCTCGGCCGCGTCCCGCTCTTCGGCGTGGCCGGCGAACCGCGCGTTCTGCGCCTCCGCCTTCTTCCAGCGCCGCTTGGAGATGAGGCGCTTGCCCGCGAAGGCGAGGAGGGCCGGGAGGAGCGTGATCGCCACGAGCACGGAGACGGCCACCGTGGCGGCCGCGGCGATGCCCATGACGGCGAGGAACGGCAGGCCCGGGACTACGAGCGCGGCGAGCGCGATGATCACCGTGAGGCCCGCGAAGAGGACCGCGTTGCCCGAGGTGCCGATCGACAGCGCGACGGACTCGCGGGGGTGCATGCCGTGCAGGAGCTGGGTCCGGTGCCGGTTGACGATGAAGAGCGAATAGTCGATGCCCACCGCGAGGCCGAGCATGAGCCCGAGCATGGGGGTCGTGGAGCTCATCTGGATGAGGCCGGTCAGGGCGAACGTTCCGCCCACGCCGACTGCGACGCCCACGAGCGCCATGAGCAGCGGAAGGCCCGCGGCGACGAACGTCCCGAGCATGAGGAGCAGCACGATCGCGGCGATGATGACGCCCGTCGCCTCCGAGGTGCCGAAGAGCTGCGAGATGTCCTGCGTGAGCTCCTTGCTCGCGTGCGACTGGACGCCCGGGACCTGGCCAGCGAGGTCCTGCACCTTCTGCCGAAGGTCGGCGGGGAGGGCGTCGGTGGACTTCGTGAACTGGATGGTCGCGATCGCGGCCTTGCCGTCGGTCGAGACGAAGCGGAGCCCCTGCGAGGCCTGGGCCTGACGCTGGCCGAGCGCGAGGTCGGCCTTCGCCTGCGTGAGCTGCGCGGCGCCGTCGTCCGCCTTCTTCTTGGCGGCGTCGTACTGCGCTTGGCCGGAGGCAAGCTGGGACCGGCCGGCGTCGAGCTTGTCCTGCGCGCTCGCGGTGGCCTGGGCGACCGCTGCCGGAGACATGCCCTGGGCGGCGAGGGCCTGCTTCTGGGCGTCGAGCTGGGCCTGGCCCGCGTCGAGCTGCGCCTTCGATGCGGCGAGCTGCTGCGCCGAGGCGTCAAGCTGCTGCTGTCCCGCGGCGAGCTGGGCCTCGGAGGCCGCGAGCTGCTTCTGTCCGCTGGCCACCTGAGTGGCCGCGTTGTCGAGCTGGGTCTGGGTTGCGAACGGGTCGGTGGCGTTCTGGACGCCGTCCAGGCCCTTGATCTGGGTCAGGGCGTTGCTGATGCCCTGCTTCTGGGCGGGCGTGAATGCGGCGTCGGGGGACTCGAAGACGATGCTCGCGCTTCCGCCCGCGGAGGAGGGCAGGTCCGTCTTGAGCTTGTCCAGCATGCGCTGGGTCTCGGTGCCGGGGATCTGGAACGTGTTGCTCAGGGCGCCGTGGAACGCGAGGGCGGATCCGCCGACGGCGAGGAGGACCACGATCCAGGCCGAGAGGACGAGCCAGCGGCGGTCGTAGGCGAAGCGGCCGAGGCGATAGAGGAGGGTAGCCATGATCGGTGCCTTCTGGGTGAGACGGGCGGGATGGGTGAGGCGGGCTGGACGGGTGGGTTGGGAAGCGAAACGGGCGGCCTACCGGGCCGCGAAGCCCGTCCTCAGGTGGCCGAACGAGCTGATGAGCAGCTCGCGGAGGCGCTCAAGGGACGACGGCGCGAGGTCGCCGCCGCGCTCGGCGAGCCAGACCTCGAGGGCGGCCTTGCCGCAGGACATGACGCAGCCGGCGAGCGCGTGGATGTAGATCGGGTCGAGGGTCTCGCCCTCGCGCTCGCGGATCGCGGCGACGATCTTCTCGCTGCACTCGTCGAAGGCTTGGAGCTGGTAGCGGGTCACCGGATCGTGTCCGTGGGAGACGATGAACGATTCGGCCATGGGCTCAATGAACTCGTTGTCGGCCACTCCGAGGAGGACCGCGATGGCTGAGTCGAGGAGCGGTTCGCCCTGTGGGCGCGCGCGGAATCCCTCGAGCGCGGAGTCGAGGAAGCCGAACGTCGGCGCGGCCATGGCCTCCTCGGCGCTCGAGAAGTAGTTGAAGAACGTGCGACGGGAGACGCCTGCGGCGTCCGCGACGTCCTCGACCGTGAACTCGCCGAGCCCGCGCTCGCGCGCAAGGCCCACGGTCGCGAGGACGATCGACTGTCGCGTCGCGGCCTTGTTGAGCTCGCGGCGGGACGGCGCATCGGATGAAGTGCTCACGCCATTACACTAAGTGCAAGTTTGCACTCTGTGCAAACTTGAGACACCGACTCTCGCCTCCTCCCGGTGCGGGGTCCCGTCCCGGGTGTTGCGGGGTCCCGTCCCTTAGCTTGTGGGGTCCCGTCCAGGGTGTTGTGGGGTCCCGTCGACAACCTTGTTGGGTCTCGTCCGCCAAGTCGGGGCACCGCTACTCGAACGGAAAAGCGCCCACGCACATGATGTGCGCGGGCGCTTTCTGAGGGGACGGGACCCCGCAACCGGTGGGACGGGACCCCGCAACCGGTGGGACGGGACCCCGCAACCGGTGGGACGGGACCCCGCAACCGGTGGGACGGGACCCCGCAACCGGTGGGACGGGACCCCGCAA
>NZ_SWDW01000003.1:0-199768 GCF_004919045.1 Sinomonas albida | reverse complement strand
CGCAACCGGTGGGACGGGACCCCGCAACCGGTGGGACGGGACCCCGCAACCGGTGGGACGGGACCCCGCAACCGGTGGGACGGGACCCCGCAACCGGTGGGACGGGACCCCGCAACCGGTGGGACGGGACCCCGCAACCGATGGGGGGGGTCAGCGGGCGGCGACCAGCTCGCCGTCGTTCGCTGCGTCCTCGGTGAAGGCCGAGCGTGACCGCGGCGCGTTGTACAGCGCGAGGTCGAGGATGCCCTGCCGCTTCGCCACGATGGTCGGCACGAGGGCCTGGCCCGCCACGTTGATCGCGGTGCGGCCCATGTCGAGGATCGGGTCGATGGCGAGGAGCAGGCCGACGCCCGCGAGCGGCAGCCCGAGGGTCGAGAGCGTGAGCGTCAGCATGACGACGGCCCCTGTCGTGCCAGCCGTGGCGGCCGAGCCGAGCACGGACACGAGCACGATGAGCAGGTACTGGCTGAAGTCGAGGTGCAGGCCGAAGAACTGGGCGACGAAGATCGACGCGACGGCGGGGTAGACCGCGGCGCAGCCGTCCATCTTGGTCGTCGCACCGAGCGGCACGGCGAACGAGGCGTAGCCCTGCGGGACGCCGAGGTTGCGCTCGGCGACGCGCTGCGTGAGCGGAAGCGTGCCGATCGAGGACCGCGACACGAAGCCGAGCTGGACCGCCGGCCATACCCCGGAGAAGTACTGCCGGACCGAGAGCCCGTGGCTCTTGACGAGGATCGGGTACACGACGAACAGCACGAGGACCAAGCCCACGTAGATCGCGACGACGAACTTCCCGAGCGCCCCGATAGTGTCCCAGCCGTACGTTGCGACGGCATTGCCGATCAGGCCGATGCTTCCGAGCGGAGCGATCCGGATGATCCACCACAGGACCTTCTGGATGATTTCGAGCGCGGAGCGCGTGAACGTCAGGAACGGATCCGCCTTCGCGCCGAGCTTCAGCACGGCCACACCGACGGCGATGGCGATGACCAGGATCTGGAGGACGTTGAAGCTCACGCTCGTGGTGACGGCGCCGCCGTCGGCCACGGTCGAGCTCGCGGTGAGGCCCAGGAAGTTGTGCGGGAAGAGGCCCGTGAGGAAGGCCCACCAGTCGCCGGTCTTGCCCGCGTACTTGGCCTGCTGGGTGATGCCCGTGTTCGCCCCGGGCTGGAACAGGACGCCGAGGCCGATCCCGATGAGCACGGCGATGAGCGCCGTGACCGCGAACCACAGGAGCGTGTTCCACGCGAGCTTGGCGGCGTTGGAGACCTGACGGAGGTTCGCGATCGAGCTCACCACCGCGGTGAAGATGAGGGGGACGACGGCGGTCTGCAGCAGGGCGACGTAGCTGCTGCCGATCGTCGAAAGCGTGGCGCCGAGGCCGTTGGGCTTGGCTGCGGTGCTGCCGGTGTACTTCGCGACGAGGCCGAGGATGACGCCGACGACGAGCGCAGCGATGATCTGCGTGCCGAACGACGTGGCCCACGCCGGGAGCCGGCGGGTGCGGGTGCTGGGAGATGTGCTCACTCGCAGCACGATAGGTCGATCGCGTATAACACACACACTAACTGTTGAGAAATATGACAGCCAAAAGAAAGGCGCGGCATTTGAGGATCCCTGAAATGCCGCGCCAGACGGGTGAATTGTTACGTTATTCCCGTCGCACAAGTGAACAATGTCACGCGAGCAGGGCCCGCCGAAGCGTGTCGAGACCCACCGAACCGAGGTTGAGCGCCCGCGTGTGGAACTCCTTGAGGTCGAACTCGCGTCCCTCGGCCTCGGCACGCGCCGCGAGGTCGGCCCGCGTCTGCTCCCACAGCCGCTGCCCGACCTTGTACGACGGCGCCTGCCCCGGCCATCCGAGGTAGCGGTGGTACTCGAAGTCGAGCTGCCCGTCCGAGATGTCCAGGTTCTCGCGCAGGAACGCGTAGCCCTTCTCCGGCGTCCAGATGCCAGAGCCCCAGCGCTCGGGTACCTCGAGCTCGAGGTGCACGCCGATGTCGAACACGACGCGGGCCGCGCGCATGCGCTGCGCGTCGAGCATGCCCATGCGATCGCCGGGATCGGAGAGGTAGCCGAGTTCGTCCATGAGCCGCTCGGCGTACAGAGCCCAGCCCTCGCCGTGCCCGGACACCCAGCACACGAGACGACGCCAGCGGTTGAGCGTCTCGCGCTGGTAGACGGCCGTGGCGCATTGGAGGTGGTGGCCGGGGACGCCCTCGTGGTAGACGGTCGTCGTCTCGGACCATGTTGTGAAGGAGTCCTCGCCCGCGGGGACGGACCACCACATGCGGCCCGGCCGGGAGAAGTCGTCCGAGGGTGCCGTGTAGTAGATCCCGCCGTCCTGCGTCGGGGCGATCATGCACTCGAGCTTGCGCATGGGCTCGGCGATGTCGAAATGCTTCCCCGCGAGGTCAGCGACGGCGCGGTCCGAGAGGCCCTGCATCCACTCGCGGAGCGCGTCGGTGCCCTTGAGCTGGCGAGCGGGGTCGGCGTTGAGCGCTTCCTTGGCCTCGGCGATCGTGGCGGCGGGCTTGATCTGCTCGGCGACGGCCTCCTGCTCGGCGATGATGCGGTCCAGTTCGGCCACGCCCCACGCGTACGTCTCCTCGAGATCCACCGCCGCCCCGAGGAAGCGGCGCGAGGCGAGCGCGTAGCGTTCGCGTCCCACGGCGTCCTTCTCGGGCGCCTGCGGCAGGAGCTCGCCCTCGAGGAAGTCCGCGAGCTGACGGTACGCCGCCGCGGCGGAGGCGCACCCTTCGGTGACTGCACGGTCCAGGTCCGCGCCCAGGGGCGCGCCGCCGAGCGTTGCGTTGGCGGCGAGCTGTGCGAAGAAGCCGGTTCCCTCGGCGCCGTACTTGCGCGCTTGGCCGACGACGGCGCGCACCTGGCGCGCTGCTGCGACCTTGCCGGCCGCGGCGGCCTCGCGCAGCGACTCGATGTAGCCGGCGACGGCGGCGGGCACGTTCGCCGCGCGCCCGGCGATGTTGCCCCACTGCTCGGCGGTGTCGGTCGGCATGAGGTCGAAGACGGCCCGGATGTGCTGCGCGGGCGAGTCGATGTTGTTGAGCTCCCCGAGCTTCCAGCCGCTCGCATGCTCCTCGGCCTCGAGCCCCAGCCGCTCGCGCATCGCGTCGAGCGTGACCTCGTCGATGGAGTCCGTCGGCTCAAGCGCTCCGAGGAGCGCGAGCGTGTCGCGGACCAGCCCGACCTCGGCCTGGTGGCCGGCGGGCGAGTAGTCCGGGTATTCGGTCTCGTGGCCGGCGAAGCCGAGCTCCGTCGCGAGGGACGGGTTGAGCTCCAGCAGTCGATCGGTGAACGTCTCCGCCGCAGCGTCGATCATGGACGGCGCGCGGTTCGGGACCTGATCGGCGGCGTCTGCGGTCGGGGAATCCGGGGAATTCTGAGTCACGAGCCCGAGCCTATCCCTCAGGTTTGGCTTATGAAAGAACCCGTGCACACCGCGAGCCCTCGGCCCGTGGGGCAGAAGTGGGGGCAGAAGTGGCTCAGTAGCGCCCGCGGCGCTGGGCCATCGCGTAGCGCGGGCGCAGCGCCGCGCGCCGGATGCGTTCGCGGCGCGTGGGCGCCGCGACGGGAGCCTCCTCGGGCTCTTCGCTCGCAGCGGCGGCGAGCACGGCCGTGAGCGCGGCCAGCTCCTCGGGGGTCGGGTTCCCCTTGGTGACCGAGAACAGGGGCTCAGCCACGACGGCGGGGGCGTCCCCGCCGTCGTTCGCCGAGCCGATCCCCTCAGGGGTGGGGTGCGCGCTCACAGCGGGATGTTCCCGTGCTTCTTGGCGGGCATCGACGCGTGCTTGTCGCGCAGCGCGCGGAGCCCGCGCACGAGCTGCACGCGCGTCTCCGACGGCGCGATGACCGCGTCCACGTAGCCGAGCTCGGCGGCCTGATAAGGGTTGAGGAGCTCCTCCTCGTACTGCTGGATGAGCTCGGCGCGCTTGGCTTCGACGTCGCCGCCGTCCGCCGCGACGGTCGCGAGCTCGCGGCGGTACAGGATGTTGACGGCGCCCTGTGCGCCCATGACGCCGATCTGGGCCGTGGGCCACGCGAGGTTCAGGTCTGCGCCGAGCTTCTTCGAGCCCATGACGATGTATGCGCCGCCGTACGCCTTGCGGCAGATGACCGTGAGCTTCGGGACAGTGGCCTCGGCATACGCGTAGAGGAGCTTCGCGCCGCGCCGGATGATGCCCTGGAACTCCTGGTCCTTGCCCGGAAGGAAGCCTGGGACGTCGACGAGTGTGATGATCGGGATGTTGAACGCGTCGCAGTGCCGCACGAAGCGGGCGGCCTTCTCGGATGCCGCGATGTCGAGCGTGCCCGCGAACTGGATGGGCTGGTTCGCCACGATTCCCACGGTGTGGCCCTCGACCCGCCCATAGCCGATGATGACGTTCGGAGCGTAGAGCGACTGCATCTCGAGGAACGCACCGTCGTCGACGATGCCCTCGATGACCGTCCGCATGTCGTAGCCGTGCGTCGGCGAATCGGGGACGAGCGTGTCGAGCGCCGCGTCCTCGTCCGTCTCCTCGAGCTCCTGGTCCGACTCCAGGAGGGGAGCCTCGACGAGGTTGTTGGAGGGAAGGTAGTCGAGCAGCTCGCGGACGAACTCGATCGCGTCCTTCTCATCCGAGGCGAGGTACGTCGCCGTGCCGGTGGTCGCGTTGTGCTGGCGCGCGCCGCCGAGCGTCTCCATGTCCACTTCCTCGCCCGTGACCGTCTTGATCACGTCGGGGCCGGTGATGAACATGTGGCTCGTCTTGTCCACCATGACCACGTAGTCCGTGAGTGCGGGGGAGTAGGCCGCGCCGCCGGCGCACGGGCCCATGATGAGGGAGATCTGCGGGATGACGCCGGAGGCCGCGACGTTGTTCCGGAAGATGTCTGCGAACATCGCGAGCGAGGCGACGCCCTCCTGGATGCGCGCGCCGCCGCCGTCGTTGATGCCCACCACGGGGCAGCCGTTCCGGAGTGCGAACTCCTGGACCTTCACGATCTTCTCGCCGTTGACCTGGCTCAGCGAACCGCCGTAGACCGAGAAGTCCTGGCTGTAGACCGCGACGAGCCGGCCGTCCACCGTGCCGTAGCCGGAGGCGACGCCGTCTCCGAGGGGCTTCTTCTTCGCCATGCCGAACGCCGTGGAGCGGTGCACCGCGAGCGCGTCGAATTCGACGAACGAGCCCTCGTCGAGCAGCATCTCGATGCGTTCCCGGGCCGTGTTCTTCCCGCGAGCATGCTGCTTCTCGACTGCCTCGGGGCCGGACGGAAGCTGCGAGGCTGCCCGCCGCTCGCGGAAGTCCGCGATCTTGCCTGCTGTCGTGGTCAGGTCGTGGGTCACGTGCTCCAGCTCTCGGTCGGCGATTCGGTCAAATGTAGGTTCCGCACAATTGGCGGCGTCGTCACCACAGTCTAGTGAGGCGTGTGCGGGGTTCGTGTGTAGGAACCCTACAATTTCCGGGCGCCGCGCGCAGTGCACGACGGCGGCTGTCCCCGAGCGCTTTCCCCCACCGCTTGTTACTCGTCAGTAACATGTGCCGTACACTCGTGGCATGACGACGATCACACCCGGTGGCACCGCGGGCGGCGACGGCTCGGAAGGGCTGGCGGGACGAACCCTCCTGATGAGCGGAGGGAGCCGCGGGATCGGCCTCGCGATCGCGAAACGCGCCGCCGCCGACGGTGCGAACATCGTGCTGCTGGCCAAGACGGCCCAGCCGCATCCCAAGCTCCCCGGAACCATCTTCGACGCCGCCGCCGAGATCGACGCCGTCGGCGGCCGCGCGCTTCCCATCGTGGGGGACGTCCGCAACGACGACGACGTCGCGCGCGCGGTGGACGCCGCCGTCGAACGCTTCGGCGGGATCGACGCGGTGGTCAACAACGCCTCGGCGATCGACCTCTCGCGCACGGACGCGATCGACATGAAGCGCTATGACCTCATGCAGGACATCAACGCCCGGGGCTCCTTCCTCCTCGCCAAGCTCGCCCTGCCCGCCCTGCGCGAGGCCTCGCGCGGCGGCCGCGCCGCCCACATCCTCACGCTCTCACCGCCGCTCAACCTCGACCCCAGGTGGGCCGGGGCGCATCTCGCGTACACGATGGCGAAGTACGGCATGAGCCTCGTGACGCTCGGTCTTGCGGAGGAGCTCCGCGGCGACGGGATCGGCGTCAACTCCCTGTGGCCGCGCACCGCCATCGACACCGCGGCCATCCGGAACGTCGTGGCCAACGCGGAGATGGCCCGGTCCACCCGCAGCCCGGAGATCATGGCCGACGCCGCACATGCGATCCTCACGAGCGATCCCCGCACCACCACGGGGCAGTTCTTCATCGACGAAGACGCTCTCCGGCGGGTCGGGGTGACGGACTTCTCGGGCTACAGCCTCGGCGCTCCCGAAGACCAGCTCCTTCCGGATTTCTTCCTCTGACCAGCGGCTTCGCCGGGCGCCGGGTCGGGGTGGATCGCTAGGATTCCGTTATGGAGAACGACGCCCAGCCCGCCGCCGACGAACGCGGCCCCCTCGATCGCTCCCGCCTCGGGGCGGACTTCGCGGCGCGCGCGGGGCTGTCGCGGCTCGAGATCGCGGACGAGCTCGGCTCGACGAACACGGAGCTCTCGCGGCTCGCCGAGACCGAGCCGGACGCTTGGGGCGACCTCGCGGTGCTCGTCGCCGACCACCAGATCCACGGCCATGGGCGCCTGCACCGCCCTTGGGCGTCCCCGGCGGGATCCTCGCTCGCCGTCTCGATCCTCCTGCGTCCGCACAACGGCTCGGGCCGGCCGCTGCCCACGCAGTGCTACTCGTGGTTCTCCCCGCTTGCGGCGCTCGCGCTGCGCGAATCGCTGGCCCAGGTCGCGGGGCTCGAGTCCGCGCTCAAGTGGCCCAACGACGTCGTGGTCGGGGGCCTCAAGATCTCGGGCATCCTCGCCCACCTCGCGCCGGGCGCGCATGGCGAGCCGCCCGCCGTCGTCCTCGGCACCGGCATCAACGTCTCGCTGCGCCAGGAGGAGCTCCCGGTGCCCACGGCAACGTCGGCAAGCCTCGCCGCGGGGCGTCCCGTGGACCGCACCGACGTGCTCGTGGCGTACCTCGAGGACTTCGCGCGCCGCTACCGGGCGTTCTGCTCCGTGGACGGCAGCGCCGACGCCTCGCTCGCGGGCGGCCGCAGCCTGCTCTCCGAGGTCCAGGACGCGACGATCAGCTTGGGGCGGCGCGTCCGCGTGGAGCTTCCGGGCGGTCGGCGGCTCGAGGGGCGCGCCGTGGGCCTGGACGGGCACGGCGCGCTGCAGATCGTGGAGGACGACGGCGGGCGGCACACCGTGTCCGCCGGCGACGTGGTGCATCTGCGCCCGGCCAACGGCGGCTATGCGTAGACTGCTTGTCCCCGGCGAGCAGGTGATCGTCGACACGCGTCGGCACGGCTCGGTTCTCGTCGTGCCTGCCGCGGTTGGCGTGCTCGTGGTCGGGGCGGCCGCCTTCGCGGCCGGATGGCTCTACCGCGGGCGGCTCGAGGGCGTCGTGCCGTGGTTCCCCGGAGGCCTCGGTCCGTGGCTCGCGCTCGTTCCTGCAGCGCTCGGCGTGTGGCTCCTCGCCAGGTACCCGCTGCACCGCCTCGTCGGGTGGACGTCTCTGCACTACGTGCTCACGAGCCACCGCGTGCTCCGCCGCGAGCGCGGCCTCAGGCGGAGCGATCGGGAGCTCCCGCTCGCGATGGTCCGGGATGTCGCGGTCCGCCAGTCGGTGGTGCAGTCCCTCGCACGCTCCGGGACGATAACCTTGACGACGGGGCAGGCGGCGAGCCTCCGGCTGGACGACGTGCCCGAAGTGCGCAGCTTTCGGCAGCTGGTCCTCGACGCGATCGATGAGCTCCCACCGGGCCAGGACTTCCCCGGGGCGGACGACGGCGGCCTGCCGGGTCCGCTCGGCGGGCCGGGCTTCTCGGATGCGCCGCGGCCGAGTGAGCTGAGAGATTGATGGAGGGCGACGCGATGGACGAGGACCTGACCTCCGCCGCGCCCGAGGAGCCGACGGACGGGGAGTTCGACGAGGTTCTGGACGTCGATGCGAGCGATCCTGTCGAGGCCGTGGCCGCGGCCGCGGGCGGCCGGGCCGACTACCGCGGCGACGCGAAGTCCCTCGAAAGCCTCCTGCTCGGCGGCGAGCGCACGCTCAAGCGCCGCGACGTCGCCCAGGGAGTCGGCCTCTCGCTGTTCTCCGCCCGGAAGCTGTGGCGGGCCCTCGGGATGCCGAACTTCACGGACGACGACCTCGCGTTCACGAGCGAGGACCTCGAGCATCTCAAGATCATGCCGGCGCTCGTGCGCGACGGGGTGCTCACCGAGGACGCGGCGATCTCCGTGACGCGCGCGATCGGCCAGATGACCGACCGCATGGTCGTGTGGCAGGTCGAGGCGCTCGTCGAGGACATGGTCGCGACCCAGGGGATCTCCGACGCCGAGGCGCGCGTGCGGCTCGTCGACGAGCTTCCGAGGCTCATCGAGCCGCTCGAGGAGATGCTCGTCTACTCGTGGCGGCGCCAGCTCAGCGCGGGCGTCCAGCGGCTTGCCGTGCGCGCCAAGGAAGGGCTCGAGGCGAGCGAGGAGGGGCGCAAGGGCACCGAGGACGACGCGCCGCTGCCGCTGGCGCGGGCCGTCGGCTTCGCCGACCTCGTCTCCTACACGAGCCTTTCGAGGCGCATGAACGAGAAGACGCTCGCACGGCTCGTCCAGACCTTCGAGAGCATCTGCGCCGAGGTCATCTCCGTGGGCGGCGGCCGGCTCGTCAAGACCGTCGGGGACGAAGTGCTGTACATCGCCGAGACTCCGACCGCCGGGGCCGAGATCGCGCTTGCGCTGTCCCGCGAGATCGCCGCGGACGAGCGGCTGCCCGAGGGCCGGGTCGCGATGGTCTGGGGACGCGTTCTGAGCCGGCTCGGCGACATCTACGGGCCGACCGTCAACCTCGCGGCCCGCCTCACGGCGATCGCCGACCCGGGGCAGGTGCTCGTCGACGAGCTCACGGCCGGCGTCCTGGGGAGCGATCCGCGCTTCGTCTTCGAGGGGCTCGAGGCGCAGAACGTGCGTGGTTTCGGCGAAATCCGGCCAGTCGTGCTCAGGCGCGGCGAGGGAACGGGTATCGTCCTCGACTGATGGTGCGAGCGAGGGGAGGGCCCATGGCGGAGGCCGAAAATCCGCGACACACTGCATCCCTAGCGTTCGGCGTCGGGGCCGCGACGGACCGCGGCAGCGTCCGCGAGCTCAACGAGGACTCGTTCCTCGCGCGGGAGCCTGTCTTCGCGGTCGCGGACGGCATGGGCGGCCACGAGGCCGGCGAAGTCGCGAGTCGGCTCTGCATAGAGTCCCTCGACAGCGAGTCCGTGCTTCGACCGGGTCGCCGCACGGTCACGCCGGTCGACGTGGTCCTGGCCGTGCGCAACGCCGACCTCGCGATCCGCGAGGCCACGGGCGCGCTCGCGGGGACGACGCTCGCCGCCGCGATCTTCACCGAGGGCGAGGACGGCCCGGCGTGGCTCGTGGCGAACGTCGGCGATTCGCGCGTGTACCTCGAACTCGAAGGCGAATTCGCGCAGCTCACCGAGGACCACTCGGAGGTGTGGGAGCTCCTGGCCCGAGGCGAGCTCACGCCTGAGGAGGCCCGTGTCTATCCACGGCGCAACGTCGTGACGCGGGCGCTCGGGACGGGCTTTGACGCGGACCCCGACCTGTGGAGCTTCCCGGCGAACCCCGGGCAGCGGCTGCTCGTGTGCTCGGACGGACTCACGTGCGAGCTCGACGACGAGCAGATCGCCGGCATCCTTGCCGAGCACGCGGACCCGCAGGCGGCGGCCGACGCGCTCGTCGCCGCCGCGCTCGCGGCCGGGGGAAGCGACAACGTCACGGTCGTCGTCGTCGCGGTGCGCGAGGGCGACGACGACGGCGGCCCCGCGGCGTCGCCGCCCCTTCCGCTGTCGGAGGGTTAGGGCAAGATAGGACACGTGACCGCAGAATCCGTGATCCCACCCGATGCCCCATCTGCGACGCTCCGGGAGGAGTACGACTCCCTCGCGGACGAGGTGCGCCGGCACCGGGCCCTGTACTACAACGAGGACGCCCCGGTCATCTCCGACGCCGAGTACGATTCGCTGTTCCGGCGCCTCGAGGAGCTCGAGGCCCTGCACCCCGAGCTCGTCTCGAACGATTCGCCGACCCAGGAGGTCGGCGGGGAGGCCACGGCGGCGTTCGCGCCGGTCACTCACCTGAGCCGCATGTACAGCCTCGAGGACGTGTTCTCGATCGAGGAGCTCGACGCCTGGATCGCCCGCGCCGAGGCGAGCGTCGCCGGGCTCGGGGGAAGCCTCCCGCCGGTCCGCTGGCTCACCGAGCTCAAGATCGACGGGCTCGCCATCAATCTCCTGTACCGCCGCGGGGAACTCGTCCGCGCGGCAACGCGCGGAGATGGGCGCACGGGCGAAGACGTCACCCACAACGTCCTGACCATCAAGGACATCCCCAGGACGCTCGCGGGGGAGGGGCACCCCGAGGAGGTCGAGATCCGCGGCGAGGTCTACATCCCGCAGAAGGCGTTCAAGGAATTCAACGACGCGCTCATCGCGGACGGCAAGGCGCCGCTTGCGAACCCCCGCAACGCGGCCGCGGGTTCCCTGCGCCAGAAGGACCCAGCCGAGACCGCCAAGCGACCGCTCAGCATGTTCGTCCACGGCGTCGGCGTGCGCGAGGGAATCCCTGCGAGCAGCCAGGCGGAGACCTACGCGCTGCTCAAGTCCTGGGGCCTCCCCACGAGCCCGTACTTCGAGGTCTTCGAGACGTACGCCGAGGTGCGCGACTACATCGAGAAGTACCGCGAGAAGCGCCACAGCCTCATCCATGAGATCGACGGCATCGTGGTCAAGGTCGACGACTTCGCGACGCAGCGCGCCCTCGGCCACACGAGCCGCGTGCCGCGCTGGTCGGTTGCGTTCAAGTACCCGCCTGAGGAGGTCCACACGAAGCTCCTCGACATCCTCGTGAACGTGGGCCGCACGGGCCGCGTCACGCCGTTCGGCGTCATGGTGCCGGTCAAGGTCGCGGGGTCCACCGTGGAAATGGCCACGCTCCACAACCAGGACGTCGTGAAGGCCAAGGGCGTCAAGATCGGCGACATCGTGGTGCTCCGCAAGGCCGGGGACGTCATCCCGGAGATTGTCGGTCCCGTCCTCGCGCTCCGAGACCAGCAGGAGCCTCCGGTCCGCGACTTCGTCATGCCCACCGAGTGCCCGTCCTGCGGGACTCCGCTCGCCCCGGCGAGGGAGGGCGACGTGGACATCAGGTGCCCCAACGCGCGCTCCTGCCCGTCGCAGCTTCGTGAGCGCGTGTTCCATCTGGCTGGCCGCGGCGCTTTCGACATCGAGGCGCTCGGCTGGGAGGCCGCCATCGCGCTTACCCAGCCGGCCGAACCCGAGACGCCGCCGCTCAGGAACGAGGCGGGGGTCTTCGACCTCACGCCCGAGGACCTGCGCGACGTCATGATCCGGCGCGAGAAGCGCTCGAAGGGTGTCGGCACGGGAGAGTGGGAACTCGTTCCGTACTTCTGGACGAAGCCGAGCGCGAAGACGCCGTCCAAGCCGAGTGCCAACACGGAGAAGCTCTTCCGCGAGCTCGAGAAGGCCAAAGCTCAGCCGTTCTGGCGCGTCCTCGTGGCGCTGTCCATCCGGCACGTCGGCCCGACGGCGTCGCGCGCGCTGGCGACTCGCTACGGCTCGATGGACGCGCTGCGGGCGGTGCTCGACTCCGAGGGCGCACGGGAACAGCTCGCCGAGGTCGACGGCGTGGGCCCGATCATCGCGGACGCGCTCATCGAGTGGTTCGCCGAGGACTGGCACCGCGACATCGTGGACCGCTGGAAGGCGGCGGGCGTCAAGATGGAGGACGAGCGGCACGCGGCCGGTCCGCGCACGCTCGAAGGCCTCACGGTCGTCGTCACAGGCTCTCTCGACGGCTTCAGCCGCGACGAGGCCAAGGAGGCCATCATCACGCGCGGCGGGAAGGCCGCAGGATCCGTCTCGAAGAACACGGACTACGTGGTCGCCGGGGACAACGCCGGCACGAAGCTCGACAAGGCCGAATCGCTGGGCATCCCGGTCCTCGACGAGGACGGGTTCCGTGCCCTTCTGGCCGAAGGCCCCGCTGGCGTCGGCGGGGGCGCGAGCCCGGCGGCGGATGGCGCGGCTCCAGCCGCTCCCGAGTCCGCGGCGGAGGCGGAATCCGGGACAGCGGCCGAATCGGCTGCCGAGGCGGAGTCGGCTGCCGAGGCGGAATCAGCCGCAGGGGCAGCGCCGTTCCTCGAGACGGACGAGGCCCCGTGAGCGCCGCCTACACGCCGGACTTCCTCGCGGGACTGCTCTCGACGGCACGTCGCGCGGCCACCGCGGGCGCGACGGTCCTCGGCGCGCGCGACGGCGCGCGGCTGGGTCAGGAGACGAAGAGCTCGGGCAGCGACTGGGTCACCGAGTTCGATCTCGCGGCAGAGAAGGCGGTGCGCGAGGTGCTCGCCGCGGAGCGGCCGCACGACATCGTGACGGGCGAGGAGCAGGGCACGTCCAGGGTCGCCGAGCCGAGCGGCTTCCGCTGGTCGATCGACCCGCTCGACGGCACCACGAACTTCATCCGCGACATCGTCTACTACGCCACCAGCGTCGCGGTCGCCGATGCGAGCGGTCGGTGGCTCGCCGGCGTCGTCAATGCCCCGGCGCTGCGCCGCGAATACTGGGCCGTGCGCGGCGCGGGTGCGTTCCGCAGCGACGACGGCGGCGAGCCCCGCCTGCTCGACGGCCCCGTGCCGGGGCGCGACGCCGCGGGGGCGGCGCTCCTCGCGACCGGCTTCAGCTACGACCCGCGGGTCCGGGCCGAGCAGGCACGCTTCCTTCCAGGCCTCATGGACGGCTTCGGGGACATGCGCCGACTCGGCTCAGCTGCGCTGGATCTGTGCCTCGTCGCAGACGGGACGCACGATGCCTACGGCGAGCGCGGCCTGAACGAGCATGACTTCGCCGCGGGCGCACTGATCGCCGAGGAGGCGGGCTGCTGGGTCCGGCGGCCGCAGCTCACGAGCCCGCTCGAAGGCGGCCCGACCGACGTCGAGCGGCTCGCGTCCTGGACGTGTGCGGGCGGCATCGAGTTCTCCGGCCGGTTCCCCGTCGAATGAGCCGGACCGTGAGTGCACCGAGCAAGCACCTGACCATCAGGGAGGCCACGGCTGCCGACTACGCCGAGATCGCCCGCATCACATGGGCCGCGTATCTCGGCGCCGGCTATTTCGACAGCACGGAACATCCGTACATGCGGCAGATCGCCGACGTCGGCTACCGCGCCGCGCGCGGCACCGTCCTGGTTGCGGAGCGAGACGGACTGATCGTCGGGTCCGTCACGCTCATGGCCCACGGCGACGGCTTCGAGCAGGTCGCTCGGGAGGGCGAATTCGAGTTCCGGCTCCTGGTCGTGGACCCGGCGGTGCAGCGCAGCGGTGCGGGAAGCGCCCTCGTCGCCGAAGTGGAGGCGAGGGCCAAGCGGGCGGGCGCCACCGCCGTCGTCCTCACGACTGGTGACCGCTGGGAGGCGCCCAACGCGCTCTACCCACGACTCGGCTACGTCCGCGCGCCCGAGCTCGACTGGCCCATCCCAGACACCGACATCATGCTGCCGGTCTACCGCAAGACCCTCTGACCCGAGCCCGGCTTCATGCCAGCTCCGGCGGGCCGCCTGACCGGCGCGACCGGCCCGGAGCGCACCCTCCCTTGGGCCCATGGTGGCCTCGTTGCGCGCCACGGTGGCCTCGTTGCGCTCCGCGGCGGCCGTTGTCGAATCCAGGTCTCACAGGAGCACGACAGGTTGCACCTATACCGTCCTACTGGATGGACGTACAACCGCAACCCACCGCAGCCACGGACGGTGTGCCGGGCCGGCAATTCACCACGAAACGGGCGAAAGCGGAGACCGTGGCCATCTTCGCCGTCTTCGCTCTCTACGTGGCCTTCCTTCTCAGGCTGCTTCTCTTCTCTCGCGCACCGGGTTCGGAGAGATCGATAAATCTCATCCCGTCCGCGAGTATCGCGGAATACGTGTCCAGCCACTCTTCCGGGATCGGGAGAGTGGCGTTCGCCAACGTCGTCGGGAACATCCTGATCTTCATCCCTCTTGGAGCCTACCTATCGTGGCTCCGACGTCGGGCGGCAGTACGGCCGACCGTGCTCACGGTCGCCGCGGTCAGCGTGGCGGTAGAGATCATCCAAGGCGTGTTTGCGGTTGGAGCATCGGACATCGACGACGTGATCCTGAACTGCGTTGGAGGAATCATCGGAATCTTCACCTTCAGGCTTCTTTCCGTGATGCTGCGCGAGCAATCCCTGGTGCGGACCGGGATGGCCGTGCTGTCACTGCTCTCCCTGCCCGTCTGGTGCTACTTCCTCTTCGTCGTCCGACTGCACATGTGAGCACAACCCACCATCCTCGACGTGACAGCAGAGCGACCCCCTGATGCAGGACTCATCGGGGCTGAGCCAGTCTTGGAAATGCCCGAAGTTCTTGGGGTAGTCCAGGTCAGCACGCGGTATCTGCGGCGACAAGTCGGCTGGACTCAGCCGACTTTGGCCAGGCAGGTACTCACAATCATGTTCGAATAAGCTGCTCAACAATCGTTGTGTCTCGAACGAGAATTCGATAAAATTGTGACATGGGGGATTGGCGGAGTGAGATCGAGGATCTGCTGGGCCGTGACGGGTCCGGGCTGACGCTCAGGGACATCGAGTCCTTCGCAACGCGTCTTGGGAGCAGGTTCGCCGGCCGGAACGTGGCCGGCGCCGGGCATGGCGGGCCAGGGCTTGCCGGGCCCGAGCTGATCGGGCCCGAGCTCACCGGACCCGAGCTGATCGACCGGATCGCGGTGCTCGAACGGCTCAAGGCGGCGGCTGCGGCCGAGCAGGCGAGGGCGGAGGCGGCGTTCGCCGGGCTGTGTGAGGCCGGCGCCGATCCGCGGACCGCGGCCCTCGAGGGCAGGACCGGCCGAAGTCCCGCTAGGGTGCGGGAGCGTTCGGCCGCTTCGCAGATCGCGCTGGCGCGCAGTGTCTCGCCGTCGAAGGGCTCGAGGCTGCTCACCGCGGCCAGGCGGCTCGTCGATGACCTGCCGCACACGCTGCTGGCCCTCGGCGCCGGGAGGTTGAACGAGGACCGAGCGGTCCTGGTTGCCGAGGGCGTGGAAGTGCTCTCCCCAGCCGATCGCGCCGCGGCGGACAGGGAACTGTGCGCGGACCCGCGTCGGCTCGAGGGGCTCGGGGATCGTGCCGTGCAGGACGCGGTGCGCGCGTGCGTCGACGCGATCGATGACGCCGCCGCCCTCGCCCGGGTCCGTCGGGCCGAGGCCGGGCGCCGCGTGACCGTCCGGCGGCTCCCTGATTCCATGGCCCAGCTCACGGCCATCCTTCCGGTGGCCCAGGCCGCAGCTGTCGAGGCCGCCCTCCGGCAGGCCGCAGGCACGGCGCGGGCCTCCGGGGACGGGCGGACGGTCGGGCAGGTCGCCGCCGATACGCTCGTCGAGCGGGCGACGGGCCAGGCGCACGCGGACGCCGTGCCCCTGCGGGTCGGGCTCGTCATGACCGACGCCTCGCTCTTCGGTGGCGCCCGCGAATCGGCCGTGCTCTTGGGCTACGGGACCATCACCGCAGCCCGGGCGCGCGGCATGATCGCCACAACGGCCCGCGGAGCCGCTGGACAGTCGAGCCCCCGCGCCAACCCAGACATGGGCGCGGACCCTAGCTCCGGGGCGGGCACCGGCCCGGGGGCGAACCCTGACTTGGACGCCGATTCAGACCCGGGCCTGCGGGGCGGGCGCGTTCCGCCGGGGGCCGGCGCCGCTGCGCTTGCCGGGGTGTGGCTGAAGCGGCTGTTCCTCAATCCATCGACAGGCGAGCTCGCAGCGATGGAGTCGAAGCTGCGCAGATTCCCCCGGGCGCTCGCGGACTTCATCGAGACCCGCGACCAGCGGTGCCGGACGCCGTTCTGCGATGCGCCGATCAGGCACATCGACCACGTCGTCCCAGCAGCCCAGGGCGGGGACACCAGCGTTGAGAACGGCCAGGGACTCTGCGAGAACTGCAACCACGCCAAGGACTCGCCCGGATGGGAGCAGCAAGTCGTCGGCGCTGACGAGGCTGGCGGTCTCGGTCCGCAGGGCGACATCATGACCGTCACGCCAACCGGTCACCAGTACTACTCCCCGCCGGTCGTGCTCCCGGGCGCCGCATCCTGGCAGGAGCAGCAGATCCGCCACGCCGGCTGACCTCCCTGCGCGAATGCCTGGTCGGCGTCGCGAAGGCCTGGTCTGCGTCGCGAAGGCCTGGTCTGCCTCACCGTTGTTCCCCGCGCCGTATTGTCTTGTGCCGCGTTGTTCTTGCGCCGTGCGCTCCGTGCTCTCCGCGCGATCGCGAGCAACTATCGCGAGCAACTATCGCGGGCATCTGGCGCCTCGGTCGACGTCCGCATCACATGCCACCCGTGGTCCGCCGCGCCGCACTAGACTGGTTCGCGAACCTATCCACCGCACAGGGGAGACCCATGGCCGAGATCACGCGCGACGACGTTGCGCACCTTGCGCAGCTCGCGCGCATCGAGATGAGCCCAGAGGAACTGGACAGGATGGCGGGCGAGCTCGCTCACATCGTCGACGCCGTCAAGTCGGTGAGCGAGGCCGCGGGCCCCGATGTCCCGGCCACCTCGCATCCGATCGCGCTCAGCAACGTCTTCCGCGAGGACACCGTGGGCCACGTGCTCACGCCCGCCGAGGCGCTGTCTGGCGCCCCCGACGCCGAGGAGCACCGCTTCAGGGTCCCGGCCATCCTGGACGAGGAGTGAGCGCCCCCATGAACGAGCTGATCACCAGCACGGCCGCGCAGCTGGCCGCGAAGCTGTCCGCCAAGGAGGTCTCCTCCGAGGAGGTCACCCAGGCTCACCTCGACCGCATTGGCGACGTCGACGGGCAGGTCCACGCGTTCCTGCACGTCAACACCGAGGAGGCACTCACTGTCGCCCGCGAGGTCGACGCGATCCGCGCCGCGGGCGGGGAGGACGCCGCGGGGCTCCACCCGATGGCCGGCGTGCCGATTGCCATCAAGGACCTCATCGTCACGGTAGGCCAGCCGACGACGGCCGGCTCCCGCATCCTCGAGGGCTGGATGAGCCCCTACGACGCGACCGTCATCAAGAAGATCCGCGCCGCGAAGCTCCCGATCCTCGGGAAGACCAACCTCGACGAGTTCGCGATGGGCTCCTCGACCGAGCACTCGGCATTCGGCCCGACGCGCAACCCGTGGGACCTCGACCGGATTCCCGGTGGCTCGGGAGGCGGCTCCGCTGCCGCCGTCGCTGCCTTCGAGGCGCCGCTCGCGCTCGGCACGGACACCGGCGGATCCATCCGCCAGCCCGGCGCCGTGACCGGAACCGTCGGGGTCAAGCCGACCTACGGCGCCGTCTCCCGGTACGGCGCGATTGCGATGGCGTCCAGCCTCGACCAGATCGGCCCGGTGTCGCGCTCGGTGCTCGACGCCGCGCTGCTCCAGGAGCTTGTGGGCGGCCACGACCCCTTCGATTCGACGTCCCTCACGGACTCGTTCGACACGCTCGCCGCCGCGGCCCGCAGCGGCAGTGTCGAGGGGCTGCGCATCGGCATCGTCAAGGAACTCGGCGGCGAGGGCTTCCAGCCCGGCGTCGAGGCGAGGTTCCGCGACGCGGTCGAGCTGCTGCGCGGTGCCGGCGCACAGATCGTCGAGGTCTCGTGCCCCAACTTCAAGTACGCGCTCGGCGCGTACTACCTCATCATGCCCTCCGAGGTTTCCTCCAACCTCGCGAAGTTCGACGGCGTCCGCTACGGACTTCGCGTCCTCCCGCAGGACGGCCCGCTCACCATCGAGCGCGTCATGGGCGCGACGCGCGCGGCCGGGTTCGGCGCGGAGGCCAAGCGCCGCATCATCCTCGGCACGTACGCGCTCTCGGCCGGCTACTACGACGCGTACTACGGCTCGGCGCAGAAAGTCCGCACGCTCATCCAGCGCGACTTCGACGCCGCGTTCGCGCAGGCCGATCTGCTCATTTCGCCGACCGCGCCGACCACGGCCTTCAAGCTGGGCGAGAAGCTCGACGACCCGCTGGCCATGTACCTCAACGACGTCGCGACGATCCCGGCGAACCTCGCCGGCGTCCCCGGACTCTCGCTCCCGGGCGGCTTGGCGGACGAGGACGGCCTGCCCGTCGGGATCCAGCTCCTCGCCCCGGCCCGCGAGGACGCACGCCTCTACCGCGTGGGAGCGGCGCTGGAGTCCCTGCTTGAGGCTCAGTGGGGTGGCCCCCTGCTCGCCAAAGCTCCGGTCCTCGGGACCGAGAAGACCGGAGGTGTGAAGTAAATGGCTGATGCAACCCTGACCTTCGACGAGGCCATGGAGCAATTCGACCCGGTCCTCGGCTTCGAGGTCCACGTGGAGCTCAACACGAAGACCAAGATGTTCTCCTCGGCTCCGAACGCCTTCGGCGACGATCCGAACACGAACGTCAACGAGGTCGACCTCGGCCTGCCCGGCGTGCTCCCAGTGGTGAACAAGGCCGCGGTCGAATCGTCGATCAAGATCGGCCTTGCCCTCAACTGCGAGATCGCCGAGTCGTGCCGCTTCGCGCGGAAGAACTACTTCTACCCGGACACACCGAAGAACTTCCAGACCTCGCAGTACGACGAGCCCATCGCGCACGATGGCTGGATCGACATCGAGCTGGAGGACGGCGAGGTGTTCCGCGTCGAGATCGAGCGCGCGCATATGGAGGAGGACGCGGGCAAGCTCACGCATCTGGGCGGCGCGGCTGGCCGCATCCAGGGCGCCGAGTATTCGCTCGTCGACTACAACCGCGCGGGCGTCCCGCTCGTCGAGATTGTCACGAAGCCGATCGTCGGCGCCGGCCGCCGCGCGCCCGAGCTGGCCCGCGCGTACGTCGCCGCGATCCGTGAGATCGTCAAGAACCTCGGGGTCTCCGACGCCCGCATGGAGCGCGGCAACGTCCGTTGCGACGCCAACGTCTCGCTCATGCCGAAGGGCGCCACGAAGTTCGGCATCCGCTCGGAGACGAAGAACGTCAACTCGCTGCGGTCCGTCGAGCACGCCGTGCGCTTCGAGATCCAGCGCCACGCGGCCGTCCTCGCGGCGGGGGCGAAGGTCACCCAGGAGACGCGCCACTGGCATGAGGACACGCGGACGACGACGGCGGGCCGCCCCAAGAGCGACGCTGACGACTACCGCTACTTCCCCGAGCCGGACCTGGTCCCGATCCACGCGAGCCGCGAGTGGGTCGAGTCGCTGCGAGCCCAGCTCCCCGAGCCGCCCGCCGAGCGCCGCAAGCGCCTCAAGACGGCGTGGGGCTATTCCGACCCTGAGTTCCGTGACGTGGTCAACGCAGGCGTCATGGACGCCATCGAGGAGACGATCTCCGCGGGCGCCTCGGCGGCCGCCGCCCGCAAGTGGTGGATGGGCGAGATCGTCGGACGCGCGAAGGTCGCCGACGTCGACCCGGCCGAGCTCGGCGTGAGTGCCGCAGCCATCGTCGAGCTGAACGGCCTCGTGGAGGGCGGCAAGCTCAACAACAAGATGGCGGGGCAGGTCCTCGACGGTGTCATCGCCGGCGAGGGTACGCCGACGCAGGTCATGGAGGCGCGCGGGCTCGTGCTCGTGTCCGACGACGGCCCCCTCCTCGAGGCGATCGACGCGGCCCTCGCGGCCCAGCCAGACGTCGCCGACAAGATCCGCGCCGGCAAGGTCCAGGCCGTCGGCGCGATCGTCGGCGGGGTCATGAAGGCCACGCGCGGCCAGGCCGACGCGGGCCGCGTGAAGGAGCTCATCCTCGAGCGGCTGGGCGTCAGCGCGTAGCGATCGTCGCGCGCCGTCCCCAGCACAGCCGCAAGCCGCCGGGTCCAGACCTTCTGGGCCCGGCGGCGCGCCTTTAAGCTGGGCGCCATGGGCTCACCGATCAGTCTCCACGCCACCGTCCTGGGCGCCCCGGATCCGCAGCGGCTTGCTCGCTTCTACGCCAACCTCCTCGGGTGGGAGCTCGGCGACGACGAGCGGGAGTGGGCCACGGTCGTCAACCCGGGCGGCGGGCCGAAGCTGTCCTTCCAGCTCGAGGAGGACTTCCAGCGGCCCGTGTGGCCCGAGCAGCCGGGCCGGCAGCAGATGATGATGCACCTCGATCTCAAGGTGGCTGACCTTCAGAAGGCCGCCGCGCACGCCAAAGAGTGCGGTGCCACGCGGGCCGAGCACCAGCCGCAGGAGGATGTCATCGTGTTCTTCGACCCCGCGGGCCACCCGTTCTGCCTCTTCGAGAACTGACCGGACCGCTTCGGGAATCGACTCGACCCGGGCCAGCCCGCGTCTTTGCCGAATCTGTGAATCTGCCACCGACTGCCTGAGGATCCGCCCATGGACCGGCGTGTCGCGGGATGATGGGAGCATGAGCAACTCCTATCCACCTGTTCCCCCGACTCCGCCGACGTCGCAGCTCCCGCCGCGCCGCCACGTGCGCCGCGGACTCGTGGTGGGCGCCGTCGTCGTCGGCCTTGCCGGTGTAGGGAGCGCCGCCGCCTTGGCGGCCAACGCCACCAACTCGCCGTCGCCCACTCCGAGCGCGAGCGCGAGTGCCCACCCGGGCAAGCACCTCGCAAAGCCGGGCGCGGGCCAGGTCGGCGCTGAGACCCTGCACGGCCAGATGACCGTCAAGAAGGCTGACGGCACGATCCAGACCGTCTTCGTGCAGCGCGGCACGGTCACCGACGTGAGCGACACGAAGGTCACGGTCAAGAGCGACGACGGATTCACCCAGAGCTACACGCTCAACAGCTCGACCCAATTCTCGTCGCAGGATCAGCCCAAGGGCGCGGCCATCAAGTCCGGCGACCTTGCCAAGGGCGACACGATCATGGTTCGCGCCGTTCAGTCCGGCAGCGACTACGTGGCGCAGCAGGTCAAGAAGGGTCCGTTCCCCGGCAAGGAGATGCGCCAGGGCTTCGGGCAGCATCGCGAGAGCGGCCAGGGCACCGAATCCCCGAGTACCCAGTCGCCGGGTACCCAGTCGTCCAAGCCGTCCGCGCCGTCGACGACGAAGCCTTCGCCCTCGCCGTCGAGCACGTCCTAGCCTGCGGCCAATCCCTCGGCTGACGCGCGGGCCCGCGACTCTGCCTCCACGACGATTTCGGCGACGAGCCCATGCAGGGCGTCCGTGACCGCGCGCACCGAGTGCCGTCGCGCGTTCTCGGGCCTGATCAGAAGGTCGATGCTGCGTCGCGTCGCGATGCCCTCGAGCGGGCGCAGCACGACGCCGGGCGGCAGGCCGATCGCAGCGGTGTAGCGGGGGAGCAGCCCGAGGACGCCTCCGCCCGCCACGACCGCGGCGACCGTCGAGTAGTCGTTGATGCGGTGCGCGACCTCGGGTGCGTGGCTGGCTACTGCGCCGATCGCCGCGAGCACATCCGCGGGCGAATAGCCCTGGCGGCTCGAGACCCATGCCTCGCCGGCGACATCGCCAGCGGTCAGGGACGGTCGGGCCGCGAGCGGATGGCCCGTAGGGAGGGCGACGTCGAAGGGCTCCTTCACGAGCGGGACCACGACGAGCCGGTCGAGGGGCCATTCCTCGCTGTGCGCCATGCGGTGGGCGAGCACGACGTCGTAGCGCGCCGTGAGCGCGGGGAAGCCGTGCTGGGGCACGTCCTCGTCGGCCAACCTCAGGCGAGGTGCGGCGACGTCGTTCGTTCCTGCCGCGAGGCGCGCGGCGAGCCGCCCGAACAGGGCTTGGCCCGCGGAGTGGAAGGCGCTCACCGAGACCGTCCCCGCCGCGTCCTCGTGGTAGGTGCCGATGGCCGCGCGCGCATCGGCCATGGCGCGGACGACGGCGCCGCCCGCCTCCGCGAGCACCTTGCCTGCGTCGGTGAGGACGAGCGAGCGGCCCTCCTTGCGGGTGAGCGGCACGCCCGCGCTGCGGGTCAGGAGCGCGAGCTGCTGCGACACGGCCGACGGAGTGACGAGCAGTTCCTCGGCGACCGCCTTGACGCTCCCCAGCTCCCCGAGCTCGCGGAGAATCTGCAGTTGCCGAACATCCATAAGTGAATCCTAAACTGTTGGCCTCGACACTCTCTGTTCTGCTAATTTTTTGAGGCCCTGACTCGCGCTTTCCCCGTGTTCTGGGCTCACGGGTCGGCGCGTGACTCGGCCTGCTCGACGAGGCCCACCGTCGCGAGGGCCAGCGCAATCACGACCCATGCCCACACGGCGAGCTCTGTCGGCATGTGGATGCCACTCGCAGACGTGAAGACCGCCCCGCTGAGCCCCGCCACCATGAAGAGAACGGCGCCGATTCGAGGCCGAGGCCTCAGGGTGGCGGTGGCGAGGAGGGACATCAGGGCGATCCCAGCGGTCGTCCACGCCACCCATGGGTACTTTCCGGGGAACGGGATGGAGATCGCGAGGCATCCGCAGCAGAGCAAGCCTGCACAGATCGCGCCGGGCAGACGAAACTTCGAGTAGTACATCCGGAGCCCCCTAGGACGGACGGCGCCGACCCCTGCGGCGCCCGCAACCTCAACGATATCCCTGCGCGTGACACTGAGCCGCGGTGGCACTGAGGCGTCCGTAGCGTAAGGCATGCTAAACCGTCGCTTGAGACACCTGCTGTTGTTCTAAGCCGTCGGCTGGCCTTGAATGGCCTCATGAAAGCCCTCTTCAAGGCCGGTCCCCAGCCCGGCTTCGAGCTCGTCGAGCGCCCGGAGCCGCAGGCAGGCCCTGCCGACGTCAAGATCCGCGTCCTCGCGACCGGCATCTGCGGCACCGACCTCCACATCCAGTCATGGGACGCGACGGCGCAGTCCATGATCAATCTCCCGCTCGTCCCCGGCCACGAGTTCTACGGCGAGGTCGTCGAGGTGGGCAGCGAGGTCCGCGTGGTCAAGGTCGGCGACCGCGTCTCCGGCGAGGGCCATATCGTGTGCGGGATGTGCCGAAACTGCCGTGCCGGCCGCCGCCAGATGTGCATCAACGTCTCAAGCGTCGGGGTGCAGCGCGACGGTGCGTTCGCCGAGTACGTCGTGATCCCTGAGACGAACGTGTGGGTCCATCACGATCCGTCGATCACGCCCGAGCTTGGCGCGATCTTCGACCCGTTCGGCAATGCCGTCCACACGGCCCTGAGCTTTCCGCTCGTGGGCGAGGACGTTCTCATCACCGGCGCGGGGCCGATCGGACTCATGGCCATCTCGGTGGCCCGGCACGCCGGCGCCCGCAAGATCGCCATCACGGACGTGTCCGCTCCGCGGCTCGAGCTCGCCCGCGGTATGGGCGTGGACCTCGCGGTCGACGTCTCGAGCATGAGCGTTCGCGAGGCTCAGCGTGAGCTCGGAATGCGCGAGGGCTTCGACGTGGGCTTTGAGATGTCCGGCCACCCTTCGGCGCTCCCCGAGATGATCGAGAACATGAACCACGGCGGCCGCATCGCGATGCTTGGCCTGCCCGCCCAGCCGATCCAGGTCGACTGGGGCAAGATCGTCACCCACATGCTCACGCTCAAGGGAATCTACGGCCGCGAGATGTTCGAGACGTGGTACGCCATGAGCGCCATGCTCTCGTCCGACCCGGTCCTGCACCGCAACGTCGCCGCGGTGGTGACCGACGTCCTCCCGGCCTCCCGCTGGGAGGAGGGCTTCGCCGTCGCCCGCTCTGGCCGGGGCGGCAAAGTGGTGCTGGACTGGTCGGGCGTTTAGGGCAGAAGCGGAAGTTCAGGGAAGAGGAGAAGGGCAGACACATGTTCGCAGGCGTCAAGGAGCAGCTCGCGGCTGAGCTCGCGGAGATCCGAGCGGCAGGGACGTTCAAGGAGGAGCGGCACATCGACTCGCCGCAGTCGTCCCATATCCAGGCCGGCCCGCTCGACGCCCCCGCGGGGGAGGTGCTCAACTTCTGCGCGAACAACTACCTGGGCCTCGCGGATCACCCGGAGCTCATCGCCGCAGCGAAGCACGCGCTGGACGAGCGCGGCTTCGGCATGGCGTCCGTGCGCTTCATCTGCGGAACCCAGGATTCGCACCTCGCGCTCGAGCGCCGCGTGTCCGAGTTCCTCGGGACCGAGGAGACGATCCTGTTCTCGAGCTGCTTCGATGCGAACGGCGGGGTGTTCGAGGCCCTGCTCGGGCCCGACGACGCCGTGATCTCCGACGCCCTCAACCACGCATCGATCATCGACGGCATCCGCCTCTCCAAGGCGGCGCGCTTCCGCTACGCTAACCGCGACATGGGCGAGCTTGAGGCTCGCCTGCGCGAGTCGGCCGCCATGAACGACGGCGTGGGCGCCCGGCGGACGCTCATCGTCACCGACGGCGTGTTCTCCATGGACGGCTACCTCGCGCCGCTCAGGGAGATCTGCGACCTCGCCGAGCGCTACGGGGCGATGGTCATGGTGGACGATTCCCACGCAGTCGGCTTCATGGGCGCGACGGGCGCGGGAACGCCCGAGCACGCCGGAGTCTCCGACCGCATCGACATCTACACCGGCACGTTCGGCAAGGCGCTCGGCGGCGCGTCAGGCGGCTACGTCTCGGGTCGGGCCGAGATCGTCGCGATCCTGCGCCAGAAGGCGCGCCCCTATCTGTTCTCCAACTCCGTGGCGCCTGCGATTGTTGCCGCGACGCTGCGGGCACTCGACCTCGTGGCCGGCTCGGGCGAGCTGCGCGAGCGGCTCTTCGAGAACGCCGCCCACTTCCGGCGGCGCATGAGCGAGGAGGGCTTCGAGCTCCTCCCCGGCGAGCACGCGATCGTCCCGGTCATGTTCGGCGACGCCGCACTCGCGGGCCGGATTGCCGCGGAGATGCTCGCCCACGGCGTCTATGTCACGGCCTTCTCCTACCCGGTGGTGCCGAAGGGCCGGGCCCGGATCCGCGTCCAGCTCTCCGCGGCGCACACTGCGGACGACGTCGAGACCGCCGTGCGGGCGTTCGTCGCCGCGCGCGCAACGGAGGTCGGGTAGGGCCCGTCCGGGCGGCGCCGACCGCTCGGGTCACGGAACTCCAAGCACCACCGCGAGGACGCTGAGCAGGAAAGTCCCTGCAATCACAACCGCGGGGGCGAGCCCTTCTAGCTGGCGGCGCGCCGTGGTCTTTGCGCCGACCTCTCGGGCCCGGAGGAGCACGAGTTCGAATTCGGGGTCGTCGAGCGGTTCGCGCTGTTCGTCTAGTACAGCCATGGGACGAGCCTCCAACGCACGGCGCCGCAGTAGTCGCTGAAGTCGGTGCCGAATTCCTCCCGGAGGAGGCGCTCTTCTCCGGCGATCCGCAGGACACAGAACACCGCCACGGGTGCCACGAAGACAAGCGCCACCGGGCCCGCGGCGGTGAGCGCCATGCCGGAGAGGGCCAGCAGGATGCCTCCGTAGCCCGGGTGGCGCACCAAGGCGTATGGGCCTCTCGTCACGAGGTAGTGGTCCGATGACTGGCGCTGGGGCGTGAGCCGGTAGCGGCTCCTCAGGGTCATCATCGCGACGAGTCGGACCGCCACGCCGCCGAGCGCCACGGCGAAACCGGCTCCGACGATCGCGGGCAGCGGCCTCGCGATCATCGGAGCGAGAAGGAGCGGTGCTGCGAGGCTCAGGACGGTGGCGGCCTTCATCACGTGATCCATGGCCACGGCCTCCGCCGGCGCCTCGCGGCTCCCTCGGGCAGCGAACACGAGCTCGGTGACGGCCAGGAGCACCGCAGGTATGACCCATGCCAGGACGTCAAGCACGGCGGCCTCGCACGAAGGCTCGCACTTGGTACGCCGTCGCCGCGATCGTCACCAGCACTGGGACGACTACGAGGAGCAGGAGGCCCCATTGCGGGCGGACGCCGAACCTGTTGCCGTGGCGGAAACCCTCGAAGAGCGGGGCTCCGAGGAACTGCTGAAGAAACGTCGCGTCCTGTGTCGCCCCCCGCGCCGCCTCACTCGCCGTGACAAAGGCAATCGCTCCTACCGCGAGTGCGCCGACCCAGACCAGGACCGATGCGACGCCGTACCACGTCCAGGCCCTCACGTTCTTGTCCATCATGTTTGTCCCCCTTGGTTGCCTTCTCCTGCTTTCGAAACGTCGAATGCTGCCCACCGGTGCCGCTCGACCGCGACTGCTGTCCCTGCGCAGAGCACGAGGGTGCCTAGGCTGAGCGTCAGCGCGAGCCACGGCGAGGTTGAGCTGACCTCGACCGTGAACGCGCTGGCGGTTCCGGCAGCTGCGACGGTGGCCACCGAGGCGAGCAGCTGGCCCGGGGCGTTGTCGAGCGGCAACGGGAAAAGCCACCCGGAAAGGGCGCTAACCGCGAAAGCCGATGCCCCCGCCGCGGCCCACGTCCCCCACGCCGTCGCGGGCGGGAGTCCGATCCAGAGCGCCGCCGCGACCACTGGCGCATACAGTGCGGAGAACCAGAGCAAGCCGATGCCGAGTTGGCGCGCGACCCACGGCACGCTGTCGAGATTGATGAGCTGCTGAGGCGGTCGTCGCACCGGAAACTGCGATCGTTGCTGCCGCACGACCGAACCCACGAGGCACGCCGCGACGATCAGGATGGGAGCCAGGAGGGGTTGCCGCATGGGGGCGGGAACGGCCGCGAGCAGGATGCACAGCCCGACGACGAGCACCTCCGCCGCGACGGCGTTGGCCACGAGCGTGGCGTTGCGGGTCGAGTAGACGAGTTCGCCCAGTGTGAGGGACGGCCGGCCGCCCTTCCAGCTCCAGCCGATCCGCCGTCGCCGGCCGGTCAGCTGACCGGCCAGCGACCACGGAACAAGGAAGCCGACCACCAGAAGGCCCCCGAGTGCCGCGATCGCCGCGGCCCACGGCTCGATCGTCCCACCGAAACCAGCCTGCCGCACCACGGGCGGAAGCCCGAGGGCGAGGTCGCCTGGGGAGGAGTAGGCGGATTTTGACTGGGCGAAACTCCGCCAGATCGCGGTGGCTGCCACGGCCGCCCAGGCGAGCATCGACAGGGGATACCGCACTGAATTCCACGTGGAGTCCCGGAGCGCTACGGCGACCCCGGACAGGATGAGCCCCGCTGTCCCGGCGCCTGCGGCGAGCGCGGCGACGATGAGCGCCACGGCCGCAGAGGGCGGGTACCGGGCTGAGATGAGCGCCGTCGCGGCGGGCGTGACGGCCAATCCCAGTAGGATTAGCGCGGTTGTCAGGACCGGGATCCATTCGAGCAGCACGGCTCCGGTCTTCGAGAACGGGAGGGTCGCGAGCACGCCGCGAATGCTTCCGGAGGAGTCTCGGGCGGACACTGAGAGAAGAATGATGCTGCCGCCTGCGAGGTAGACCATGATGGCCGCGAGGGGCGGGACGAACGCACTGAGGGCTTCGGTTGCCGCCGTCTGGCGGCGCGCCTCAGCGATGGCGAGCCACTCGATCAGACAGACGACGGCGCCGGTCGCCGCAGCGCGGGCGGCGCGAGACCGAGCCGTGGCCATCCCGCCGAAGACGCGTCGATACGCGAGGCGGAGGGTCGGAAGGACAAGACTCATGGGCGAGATGCCTCGCGGTGGATTCGGAGCGCCTCGACGATGGCGGGCTCGAGACCGCCGGAGCCCCCGAGGTCGGCCACCGCCCGGTCCAGCACGATGGCCCCTGCGTGGAGCACCACGAGCTGGTCCGCGATCCGAGACGTCAGGTCCAGATCATGGCTTGAGGCGAGCACGGTCGCGCCGTCGTCGACCAAGTCACGGAGCAGGCTCTCCAAGGCGCGCGCGGCAATGAAGTCGAGGCCGATGAACGGCTCGTCGAGAATCACGAGATCCGGTTCGGCGAGGAGGGCCCCGATGATCTGGGCCTTCCGGGTGGTTCCAAGGCTCAGCGCGCCGAGCGGACTCGCTTGGCCGAGGGGGAAGTCGAGCCGATCCGCCAGGAACTCCGCCCGTTCCATGGCGCCGTCCAAGCGTTCGCGGCGGGCCTGCTCATGTGCGATCCGGCAATAGCGCCAGTACTCGAGGGCCGTGAACTCGGGGAGGACGTCCTTGGGCGAGTCGCTCACGTAGCCGATGAGGGACAGGAGGGCAGGACTTCGTTCGGGGATCGGAAGCCCGTCCCACTGGGCGCCCCCGCCGTCGAGCTTCTGGAGTCCGAGGATGCTGCGCAGGAGCGTGCTCTTGCCGGAGCCGTTGGTCCCCACGAGCGTCGCGAACTCTCCCGTGCGAACGGTCGCCGTCACGGGGCCGAGCGCGAAGCCAGGATAGGAAGCCCGGAGGTTCCGGATCTCAAGCACGGGCAGGCTCCTTCCTGAGGATCCTTCTGAGCGACGCGGCGATGGTCCGCCCGTCGCGGGCCAGCGGCGTGAGGCAGACGAGTTGGAATGCGGCGAGGGCCGCGACACCGGCGAATGCGGACAGCCGAAGCTGATCGATTCCGGCGGTTGCCCAGATGGTGCCGGGGCCGAGGACGATTGCCGCCATGACCGCGAGATCGAGCGCGAGCGCCGCGAGCGGTCCGGCGGCCGCGACGGCAAGCCGGCGCGGCTCCGACGCCGTCGTGTAGGAGATTCCCATTCCGGACGGACGGCAATACACGCCGTAGACCGTGCATTTGCCGAGGCGCGCGGCCACGAGATGGGCGGATTCATGCGCGAACATATTCGCGAGGAGCAGCGCGAAATATCCGGACATGAGAAGACAGGCTGTGCGGACGCCCACGCCCCGGGCGGACTCGGTGGGCGCGAGGACGAGGGCGAGCCCTGCCGCCGCGACCGCGAGCGCGACTCCGATCCATGCGGTGGCCTGATGGGCTTCGAGGCCTGCCCTCGCGAGACCCGTGAAGGTCCCGGGATAGCGGCGCAGGGATCGGCGCACGGCGCTCGGCGGGAGGGCGCCGGCGGTGAGGGCGGTGAAGGCGCGGCGCGGCCACTCGGCGAGCCGCGCGGCGCGTTCGGCCGAGAATGATTCGCTCACCGAGAGGAGTCCTCGGGAGGAGAGGTCCTCAACGAACTCCCAGACCGGGCCGGCGAGGCTGCTCGGAGACACCTCCCGCAGGCGCGCGAGGCCGTCGATGACCGTGCGGACGTCGGCAGGCCCCGCGAACACGGCGCACAACGACGCCCCGTCCGGATCGAGTTCGTACACCTGCCCGTCGACGTCCTCGAGCCTGGTTCCACTCAGGCGGACACCGGGTGCCAGGGACACCACGGCATTCCGCCGGACGTCCCCGGCACCCGGCAGCGTGGCCATGGTCAGCAGCCAGATCCCCAGTAGTTGCGGACGGCGTGCAGGCAGGCGTCGAACGAGCGTGCCTGGCACACTCCGCAGATGTAGGCGACGACGCCGAGGCCGACGCCTGCGATGCCGGCGACCGCGCCAATGATGGCCCAGTCGGCGTGTTCCTCGGTCCGTCCTCCGGCGCTCAGCAGGCGCGGAGCGAAGGACGCGGTCGGTGAGATTGCTTGAGCAGTCATGGATACCCCAATGGTGTGAGTTGGTGTGGCTCGCCCCGAGCCACAGGGCGATCCTTGCGCCTCGGCGAGGCGCTTGTCAAGCAGTACTTACCATAGATGGAAATCTTAGGCGCACTTGTTTGGTCGTTGTGGAAAGGTTCTTAGGCGCCGCCGTTTTCACCGCGGGACGGCCCAGAAGGCGCGCGGTATCGTGGCCGCATGGCCACTACGGACAGCACCCACGACGTCGACGTCCTCATCGTGGGAGGCGGCATCGCCGGCCTGTCGCTCGCCTCCGAACTTGCCGGGAAGTGTCGCGTTGCACTCGTCGAGGCGGAACAGAGCCTCGCCTACCACACGTCCTCGCGCTCGGCCCAGCAGCTCATCCCGAGCTACGGTCCCGCGCCGGTCCAGGAGCTCACGCGGCGCACCTTGGCCACGCTCCGCGACGCCGTGGACGACGCCGGGCGGCGGCTTGCCTGGCCGAGCCGCTTCATGCTCGTGGGCACCGCGGCGGACGTCGCGGCGGAGGCGCACGCCGGCATGGGGCGCCTCGCGCCCGACGAGGCGCGCGGTCTCGCGCCCGTGCTCCGTGAGGGCGCGTTCGAGGCGGCCGCGCTCGACACGGACTCGGTGCGCACCGATGCGCTCGCGCTCGTCGCTGACCACGAGGCGAAGGCCCGTGCGGGGGGCGTCGCCATCCACGTGGGCAGCCCAGTCCACACAGCTCAGCGGGTGGGCGCGGGGTGGCTCGTAGGCGCCGGGGCCGAGGGCTTCCATGCCGCGAACGTCGTCAACGCAGCGGGCGCGTGGGCCGATGACGTCGCGATCCTGTTCGGGGTGGAGCGCCTGGGTCTCCAGCCGTTCCGCCGTACGGCCGCGCTCGTCTCGCTCGCCGAGCCGCTTGACCCGGACATGCCCATGATCGCCGCGGCGGACGACTCCTGGTACTTCCGTCCCGACGAGGCCGGGGCCCTCGTTTCGCCGTCCGAGACCGAACCGAGCCGCGCCGAGGACGCGATTCCGCGGCCCGGCGACGTCGAGCGAACGGTCGAGCTCATCCGCCGGGTCGCGGATCTCCCCGTGACCGGGATCGTCCGGGCGTGGACCGGGCTCCGCACCTCGCCCGCGGACGGACTGCCGCTGCTGGGATTCGATCCCGAAGCGCCCGGGTTCTTCTGGCTCGCCGGGCAGGGCGGCTACGGCTTCCAGACGTCCGCGGCCATGGCGGAGGACGCAGCAGGCCAACTCCTGGCCGGGTCCGAGGCCCTGCGTACAGGCGCCCGTCCGGTATCCGAGACGGAGCGCGCGCTCGATCCCCACCGATTGTCGGTGCGCCGATAGAGGATTGCTCAATGAGCACCACGACCCTCCTCATCGACAACATCGGCGAGCTCTCGACCCAGGACTGGGGCGATGGAAGTCCAGAGGCCGCAGCGGCGAGCGTGCTCCGCGATGCCGCAGTCGTGCTCGACGGCGAGCGGATCGCGTGGGTAGGGCCGTCGTCATCCGCGCCAGCCGCGGACGCGCGGTATGACGCCGCGGGCCGCGCCGCGCTGCCGGGCTGGGTCGACTCGCACAGCCACCTCGTGTTCGCCGGCGATCGGACGGCTGAGTTCGAGGCGCGCATGGCCGGACAGGCCTACGCGGCGGGCGGCATCGGCGTGACGACGGCGGCCACGCGGGCGGCGTCCGACGGCGAGCTGCGGCGCCTGCTGGCCTCGCGCGTCGCGGAGGCCGCGGCCGGAGGGACCACGTATCTCGAGACGAAGACCGGCTACGGGCTCGATGTCGAGAACGAGCGCAGGAGCGCGGGGCTCGCCGCCGAGGCGGTCGACGAGGTGACCTATCTCGGGGCTCACCTCGTGCCGGCGGGAGCCGACGCCGAGGAGTACACGGACCTCGTGTGCCGCGAGATGCTGGCCGCAGTGCGGCCCTATGTCCGCTGGGCGGATGTCTTCTGCGAGCGAGGCGCGTTCACGGAGGAACAGTCCCGCCGCGTGCTGCTCGCGTGCCGCGACGCGGGCCTCGGGCTGCGCGTGCACGGGAACCAGCTCGGTCCGGGGCCCGGCGTCCGGCTCGCGGCCGAGGTCGGGGCGGCGAGCGTGGACCATGTGAACTTCCTCGACGATGCGGATGTCGAGGCGCTCGCCGGGACGTGGTCCGGGTGGACAGGACCGAGCGCGGAGTCCGAGGTCGGCACGGTTGCGACGGTGCTTCCGGCCTGCGACCTCTCGACCCGTGCGCCTCTCGCCCCCGCGCGGAGGCTCCTCGACGCGGGCGTCCAGCTTGCGATCGCGTCGAACTGCAATCCGGGCACGAGCTACACGAGCTCCGTCGCGTTCTGCGTGACGACGGCGGTGCTGCAGATGGGCCTGAGCGTCCAGGAGGCCGTGCGCGCGGCGACGTTCGGGGGCGCTCTGGCCCTGCGCCGGCACGTCGGGCGGGACGAGGACGGGCAGCGAGCGGTGGGGTCGATCGCCGTCGGCCATCGCGCCGACGTGCAGCTGCTCGACGCGCCCTCGGCGACCCACCTCGCCTATAGGCCCGGCATGCCGCTCACCCACGCCGTGTGGCGCGCTGGGAAGCAGGTGCGCTAGCCCGGAGGGCCCAGCCCGGAGGGGCCTGGGATCCTAGAGGCGTTCGGAGAGCGTCGAAAGCACCGTGTCCGTCGGGGTCCGCTCGGACCATTGGCTGAACGGGCGGTCGAGCTCGTACCGGCCGTCGTCCTGCAGCAGGAGCCGGTGGACACCTGCACTCTCGGGATTGTTGAGGGACTCGAAGTACTCGACGGTCCAGTGGAACCAGCGCATGCAGAAGAGTCGCATCGTGAGGCCATGCGTCACGAGGAGCGTGTTCGGGGCGTGCCCAGGCTTGTCCCAGTGCCGGTGGAGCGTCTCGAGGAAGCTCGAGACGCGGTCATAGACGTCGCTTCCGGATTCGCCCTCGCGGAAACGGAAGAAGAAATGGCCGTAGGTGTCACGAAGCCGCTTCTGCTGCTCGATCTCCTCGGGAATCTGGTAGTTCGCCCAGTCCTGCTCGCGGAGCCTCGGCTCCTCGATGACCCGTTCGGTCAGGTCCTCGATCCCCATCGCCTCGAGGCTCTGATACGCCCGCAGATACGGCGAGACGTAGACCCGGACCCGCTGGCCGTCGAGCTGCTCGCGGACGAGCCGGCCGGCCTCCCGAGCCTGCTCGATGCCGAGATCGGTGAGCGGGATGCGGTAGTCGGGTACGCGTTCGTAGATGCTCGTATCCAGATTCGCGGCCGACTGGCCGTGCCGGACCATGATGATCTGCCGCGGCGCGCTCATAGCACCCCAGCGTAAGGCAGGATTGTTGCATGCCTGATGCCGTCGCCGTCGTCCGCTCGGCCTCCCGCACGCGCTGGCGTGCCCAGCTCCTCATCGTCCTGGGGCTGTCGCTGGGGCAGTCGGCGGTCTACTCCGTGGTGCAGCTGCTCGACAAGGCGACGCAGGCGCCGCTCGCTCAGGGGAAGTCGACGCTCAACGCGACGCTCAACTCGCGCGAGTACTTCGACCTCACGTATCAGCTGCTCGACATCGGGTTCTCGCTCGTTCCCGTGGCCCTCGCGCTGTACTTCGTATGGGAGTCCGTGGGCCGCCGCGGGTGGCGCGCCCCATTTGCTCGCCTCGGCTTGGACTTCCGCCGTCCCGGCCGCGACGCCCTCTACGGCGTCGGCCTCTTCCTCGCCATGGGGATCCCGTCGCTCGGGCTGTACTGGGCGGGCCGGATGCTGGGCATCACGACGTCGATCATCCCCAGCGGTCTCGACAAGTACTGGTGGACCGTGCCGGTGCTCATCCTCTCGGCGATCCGGCATGCTCTTCTCGAGGAGACGATCGTCGTCGGCTTCATGCTCGCGTGGCTGCGGCGCCTGGGCTGGAGCACGACGGCGGCGGTCGCCGCGAGCTCGATCCTGCGGGGGAGCTACCACCTGTATCAGGGCATCGGGCCGTTCGTGGGGAACGCCGTGATGGGCGTGGTCTTCTGCTGGGTGTACCGGCGGTACGGGCGGGTGATGCCGCTCGTGATCGCCCACGCGCTGCTCGACACGTTTGCGTTCGTGGGCTTCAGCCTCGTGGGCAGGGCCATCGGACTGGGGTAGGGGCCGGGACCCAGCAGTGGGGTGGCGGAGGCCCCGCAACGTTGCGGGGCCTCCGCCCAGGCTCAGATCGTGACGAGGCTGTTCCCCGTGTTGAACGTGACGGACATGATGCCGGGCGTGCCCTTGGGGGCCACCCACTCGACCTCGACGTCCTCGAGCGGCTGCTCGACCGGCTCCCCGAGCCACTCGGTCACGCGCTCGGCCGAGCCGGCGATGGTGAGCTTCGTGACCGAGACCGTGGCGGCGTACGCGTTGGACGGGTGAAGCGTCGGATCGCCCTCCCACTTGAGCATGTACGGAACCTGGGGATCGGCGATGAGGCCCAGGATGCCGATCTGCTTCCAGACGAGCTCGCGGCCGTCGGGGAACTTGCGGTTGCCGGGGACGGCCTTGCGGCCCAGGCGCTCCTCGAACGGAACCAGGTCGTCGACCTCGACGCACCAGCCCATCCAGCCGCCGCCTGCGGCGGAGCGGGCCCGCACCGCCTGTCCGAAGGGCGCCTTGTCCGACGCCGGGTGATCCAGGACCTCGACGACCTCGAGGTAGTGGTGCGCAGTGAGCGGGATGATCATATTGCGGGTACCGAACCGAGGGTGGACCCCGCCCTTGACCGCCTCGACCCCCAGTGCGCTGGCAATACGTTCCGTCGTGGCCGCCAGGCCATCAGGTTCGCAGGCATAAGAAACATGGTCCATACGCATGCAGTCATCTTGGCACTTTGAGATGTGGGTCTCAGCTTAGGTTAACCTAACTTGTGCGGGGCTGCCGGGAGGGTGACCTCCATAGTGGTACCTCCGGCGCCAGTTTCCGCGATCCGCACGGATCCGCCGTTGCGGACGGCAATCTCACGCACGAGCGCGAGCCCGATCCCGTAGCTCCGCCGCGCCGCAAGCGTCGCGGTCTCAGATCGTGCGAAGCGCTCGAAGACCCGTTCTGGGGCGGGGCCCTCGATTCCGGGGCCTGTGTCAGCCACGGTGAGCACCGCCGTCGTGCCCCGGCCCACGCCCGCCGCGGAGTGCACGCCGACGGTGACCCGCCCGCCCTCCGGCGTGTACTTGAGCGCGTTGTCGAGGAGCGCCACGATGACGCGCCTGAGGGGCGCGGGCGCCACGGGGACGGCGACGGGTCCTGGGCCCACCTCGCGCTCGAGCGAGATCTTCCGCTTGGCCGCGAGGACGGCGAAGTCGTTGACCACCTCGTCCGCGAGGCCCGCGAGGTCCGTCGGTGTTTCCGGCGTGTCCGGGCCCTGCCCCGCGATGCTGCCGAGGAGATCCTCGATGACGGCGGCGAGCGAGGCGGAATCGCTGCGCAGCTCCGCGAGCACGGGAGCGGCCTCGCTGCCGGGCCCGAGACGCTTCTGGGCGAGCTGGATGCGGGTGTCCAGGACAGCGAGCGGAGTCCGGAGCTCGTGGCTCGCGTCCTGGACGAACCGGCGCTGGAGCGCGAGGGCCTCGCCGAGGGGCTTGACGGCCCGGCGGGCACTCAGCATCCCCACGAGCCCTCCGAGAACGATGCCCGCGACGCCGCCCACCACGAGGATCCCGAGGACGTCCACGGCGTCGAGGACCACCTGCGGCTCGGAGCGTTCGAGGTGGGCGAGCACCTCCTGGGGCTGCGACTTGGCCCAGAGGTACAGCCCGGCGGCGCCGAGCAGGAGAACGACGACGACGGCGATCGCCCCCGCGATCTGCAGGCCCACCCTGAGTGCCGCGCGGCGGAGCGCGGCCTCGTCGGAGTTCCGGGGCAGACGGCGGCGCGCGGTCATCACGCGAGCCCCCCGAGCTGGTAGCCCACGCCGTGGACGGTCCTGATCACCGACTTGTCCGTCTTCTTCCGGAGGTAGTGCACATACGTGTCGACCGCGCCCGGGGTATCCCCGGCGTCGAACGCGAGGGCCAGGAGCTCGGAGCGCGAGAACACGCGCGCGGGCTCGCGCGCGAAGACGGCAAGGAGCGCCGACTCCGTGCCCGACAGGTCCACCCGGTTCCCGTAGGGGGAGGACAGGATGCGCGAGACCGGGTCGAGTTCCCAGTCTCCGACCGGGAGGCGACCGCGCTCGGGTGGCGCGTAGCTGCGGGTCATGGCCCGGAGGCGGGCCGCGAGTTCTTCGGCGTCGAACGGCTTGACGAGGTAGTCGTCCGCCCCGGCGTCGAGGCCCTCCACCTTGTCCGGCACGGTCCCGAGCGCGGTCAGCATCAGGACGGGGGTGGCGAGGCCTTTGGCGCGGAGCGACTTGACGAGGAGGACCCCGTCGAGACGGGGCAGGCCCCGGTCCACGACGAGCGCGTCCCATTCCTGTGCAAGGGCGAGCTCAAGCCCCTCGCGCCCGTCGGCGGTGAGGGTCACGGCGAAGTCCGTTCCCAGCAGCTCGGCCACGAGCGGGCCAAGCTGCCGGTCGTCCTCGACGAGGAGCACGCGGGGTCGGAGGTCCATGGCTGCCATTGTGTCAAGGGAGCGGCTGAGCGAGGGGCTCCTTGATCAGTCGGCGGAGTTTTCGGCGTACGCCTCGACGGGCTCGGCCGCGGCGCGGGCAGCCTCGGCCTCGCGCGCCTTCTTGGCCTTGCGGCGGTGGCGCAGGGCCTCGATGCCGATCGGGACGACGGAAGCGGCGACGATGAGCACCGAGAGCACGTCGATGTTCTTCTTGATGAAGTCGACGTGGCCCAGCCAGACGCCGAGCAGCGTCACGGAGACGGCCCACGCGACGGCGCCGATCACGTTCCAGCCGATGAAGCGGCGGTACGGATAGCGGGCCATGCCCGCCACGAGCGGAACGTACGTGCGCACGATCGGCACGAACCGCGCGAGGACGAGCGCCCGCCCGCCGTAGCGGCCGAAGAACGATTCTGCGCTCTCAAGGTGGCTCAGCTTGAGGATCTTCGCGTCCTCACGGAACCAGCGCTTGCCCACGGCCCGGCCGATCAGGTATCCGGCCTGGTCGCCCGCGACGGCGGCGACCATGACCACGAGGATGAGCACGGGCAGGGAGATCCCGAGCTGGGCGTGGAGGAGGCCGACGGTGAAGAGGAGCGAATCGCCCGGCAGGAACGGGAACAGGAGCCCGGATTCGATGAAGACGATGAGGCCCACGACGCCGAGGACCCAGGGTCCGGCGTCGACGAGCAGGGCGGTCGGATCAAGCATGGGAGTGTCCTGTCAGTAGCGCGCGACGGTATTGCCCAGCCGGGAGGCCCGACGAGCTGGTGGGAGGTCTTCGGTGAGGCTGCTGCTCAGCGGTACTCGAGCCGCGCCACGAACGGGACACGGTCGAGGAGTGGGAGCGCGAACCTGTTCCACAGGCCGCACCAGAGGAGGATGCCGGCCACTGAGGCCGGGAACGACGCGATGACGTCGATGGGGTAGTGGACGCCCACGTACACGCGGGAGATCGCGACGAAGCCCGAGAGCACCATGCCGACGACCAGGACCCAGATGCCCCAGCGCTTGTCGCGGAAGAGGAAGTACAGCGCGATGGTGAGCGACACGGCAAAGCTCACGTGACCGCTCGGGAAGCTGTTCGGGTCCATGTCCGGGGAGAGCGGGTTCGCGAGGAGGCCCGGGTCCGGACGATGGCGGTGCACGCCATATTTGAAGATGAGGCTGAAGATCCAGCCGAAGCCCGTGATGGAGGCGACGGCCACTGCGTCGATCGGCGTGCGGCGCAGGAACCACAGGACCGCGATGAGGATCACGAGAATGACGATCGCGCCCGAGGGCCCGAGGATCTTCTCCAGGGCGAGCGAGAGGGTGTTGAGCCAGCCCACGTGCTGGGTGCTCATGGTCTGATCGACGCTCAGCTCGGTGTCGGTCAGGGGCGTGGTCTTGGCGAGGAATCCGAGGGCGAAGACCACGATGCTCATCGCGACCGGCACGAGGATCCAGTGCCGCAGGCTCGGGAGAGTGACGAGTCGGCTGCGCGGTTCGCGCGCCATCCGGGCGCCGTGCGCCGCATAGTCGGGAGAGGTCATGTGCCTATCCTGCCCTGCCCCGTCTAAGACCGCTCTAAGAACCGCCCCGCGTCGGTTCAAGGATTTTGCGGCGCGCCAGCCCCGCCTTCGGGGCGGAGCGCCGAGACTCACGTTGAGATCGGCACGATCGTACCGATCTCGGCCGCCCCCTGTTGCTTGACTCACATGCCGGCCCGGCGCGAGCATGGAATCGGAACGATCGTGCCGCTGCCTCTACCCGTTTCGCGGGCAAGGCTGCCCCGAGACGGGCGGAGGCAGCGGCGCACACCCCAGAGACCACACGGAGAACGCGGGAGGACGAGATGCAGGAAGCGGTCCGGGACCTCGCCGCCCGGGTGCGGGACCGCCGTCGTGCGTTGAGCCTGACCCAGCAAGACCTCGCCGACCTCGCCGGGGTGTCGGAGCGGTTCGTCCGCTTCGTCGAGCAGGGCAAGGCCAGCGTGCGGCTCGACGCGCTCGCGGCCGTCCTCGACGCGCTCGGCTTCGAGCTCGCTGTCGTCGCGCGCCCCGGGGGCACGGAGACCCGGGTCACCGCCGGAGGGCACGCACCATGACCCGCCATCGCATCGCGGACGTCTACAAGGCGGGGGTGCTCGCGGCGCGGCTCGAGCGCGTGGACGGCGGCACCCGCTTCTCCTACGTTCCGTCCTATCTCGCGTCCCGGGGCGAGCCTGTTGCGAGCACGCTTCCGCTGAGCTCGCGGCCCGTCGACGCTCCCGCCGGCGCGGTTCCACCGTTCTTCACGGGTCTCCTGCCCGAGGGCCGGCGGCTCGCGTCGCTACGGCGCGCGGTCAAGACGAGCGCGGACGACGAGCTCGGCCTCCTCATGGCGGCCGGCGGCGATCCCGTGGGGGACGTGCAGATCGTCCCGCACGGTGAGCCTCTCGCGACCGGCGCGAGGGAGGGGGAGCACGCCGTCGAATTCGATGCCCGGCGGCCGCCGGACTTCGCGGCGCTCGTGGACGACCCCACGCTCGTGGACCCCAAAGCGCTCGCGGGCGTCCAGGACAAGGTGAGCGCGGGCATGATCTCCCTCCCCGCTGCTCAGGCGGGCCGACGCTACATCCTCAAGCTCAACGCACCCGAGTTCCCGCACGTCGTGGAGAACGAGGCCCTCATGTACCGCTTTGCCGCGCGGCTGCGCCTTCCGGTGAGCGGCGTCAAGCTCGTGCGCGACGTCGCAGGGCGCGCGGGCCTCCTCGTCGAGCGCTTCGACCGGCCCGCGCGTCCCGACGGCGGGACGGCTCGGCTCGCGGTCGAGGACGGCTCCCAGCTGCTCGGCCTGTACCCGGCCGACAAGTACAACGTGAGCTATGAGGAGCTCTGCCGCGCGGTCGCTGCGCAGTGCTCCGCCGAGCTGCCGGCCCTCCGGAACCTCGCGGTCCAAGGCGCGTTCGCGTGGCTCGTGGGCAACGGGGACCTGCATGCCAAGAACGTCTCCGTGGTGCGCGGGCTCACCTCGCCGGGCGAGTGGGCCGTCGCACCGGTCTACGACATTCCCTCGACCGTTCCCTACGGGGACAAGTCCCTCGCGCTCCAGCTCGGCGGCAAGCGCACGGGCATCTCGCGGCGGCACTTCCTGGGGTGGGCGGCGGAGCTCGGCCTGCCCGAGCGCGCGGCGGCCGGCGTCGTCGACCTCGCACTGAGGGCCGCGGGCCCGCTCGTGGCGGCGCTCGAGACGGACGACGGCGGCGCCTCGCCTTTCCCGCCGAGCCAGACCAGAGCGTGGGTCAAGGAGCTCAAGCACCGTCGGCGGCTCATGGAGGGCTGAGCGCTCTCCGCCAGCGGGCCTTCCCCTGCGCGGCCCGCCTTCACACACGGTCACACATTTGTCCGGGCGATTCCGGGGCCTTCTACACTCGCATCAGGTCATGAGTGCCAGCGCTAAACCCCGGTTTGCTGGCCGGCAACCCTCCTGCCGCGGTGGGGTGCCCCGGGTGAAGACCTGGGCCGGCGGGAGTCGTCGGTCAAGCGCAGTGCGGAGGGAATGCTATGTCCAGCACCCAGTGGTCCTTCGAGACCCGTCAGATCCACGTCGGCCAGACCCCCGATTCCGAGACCGGAGCCCGGGCCCTGCCGATCTATCAGACCACGTCGTTCGTCTTCCCGAGCGCGGAGAGTGCCGCCAACCGCTTTGCGCTCGCCGAGCTCGCCCCGATCTACACCCGAATCGGCAACCCGACCCAGGACGCCGTCGAGCAGCGCATCGCGAGTCTTGAGGGAGGCGTCGGCGCGCTCCTGCTCTCCTCGGGGCAAGCCGCGACGACGTATTCGATCCTCACCGTCGCGGAGGCGGGCGACCACGTCGTGGCGAGCGCGAGCCTCTACGGCGGCACGTACAACCTGTTCAAGCACACCTTGGCGAAGTTCGGCATCGCGACGACGTTCGTCGAGGACCCCGACAGCGTCGACGCGTGGAAGGCAGCCGTCCGCCCCGAGACGAAGGCGTTCTTCGCCGAGTCGATCTCGAACCCGCGCCAGAACGTCCTCGACATCGATGCCGTCGCGGCGGTGGCTCACGAGGCCGGGGTTCCGCTCATCATCGACAACACCGTCGCGACTCCGTACCTCCTGCGTCCCCTCGAGCACGGCGCAGACGTCGTGGTCCACTCCGCGACGAAGTACCTGGGCGGCCACGGCGCGGCGATCGCGGGGGTGATCGTGGACGGCGGCACGTTCGACTACGCGAGGGACCCCGAGCGCTTCCCCGGCTTCAACACGCCGGACGAGAGCTACAACGGGCTCGTCTTCGCGCGTGATCTCGGCGTGAACGGGATCCTCGGGGCCAACCTCGCGTATGTCCTGAAAGCCCGCGTGCAGCTCCTGCGTGACCTAGGCTCGGCCGTCTCGCCGTTCAACGCGTTCCTCATCGCCCAGGGTCTCGAGACCCTGAGCCTCCGCGTCGAGCGCCACGTCGAGAACGCCCTTGCCGTCGCGCAGTGGCTCGAGGCACGCGACGACGTCGAGTCTGTTGCGTACGCGGGGCTCGAGTCGAGCCCGTGGCACTCGCTCGGGAAGAAGTACGCGCCCAAGGGCGCCGGCGCGATCGTCTCGTTCGAGCTCGCGGGGAGCGACGGCGTGTCCCCCGCGGAAGCGGGCAAGGCTTTCGTGGACGCCCTCACGCTGCACTCGCACGTGGCCAACATCGGCGACGTACGCTCGCTCGTGATCCATCCGGCGTCGACCACGCACGCCCAGCTGAGCGAGGCCCAGCAGCGCGCCGCAGGCGTGACGCCTGGCCTCGTGCGACTGGCCGTGGGCATCGAGAACATTGCCGACATCCTCGGGGACCTTGAGGCCGGCTTCGAGGCCGCGGCGTCCGCTCGCGCCGCGTCCGCCGTCGCCGAGCCCGTCGCATGACGGTCGTGGACCGCATCGCGACGCCCCACATCGCCACTGCGCCGGCCTCAGACTCGCCCACCGACGCAGTCCGGACCCAACCCCGCGACAGCGTGGTCCGCACCCTCGGAATCGGTGCCCTCGAGTTCGAGGCCGGGGGAGCGCTTCCCGACGTCGAGCTCGCGTTCGAGACGTGGGGAAGCCTCAACGCCGACGCCTCCAACGCCGTGCTGATCCAGCACGCTCTCACGGGCTCCACCCACGTGGCCCAGGGGCATACGGATGAGCCGGGCTGGTGGGACGCGCTCGTCGGGCCCGGTAAGCCCGTGGACACCGAGAAGTACTTCGTCGTGGCGGCGAACATGGTCGGCGGCTGCTACGGCAGCACGGGGCCCGCCTCGCCGGATCCCGAGGGCCGACCGTGGGGCTCGCGGTTCCCGTTCGTCACGATCAGGGACTCCGTGCGGGCCGAGGCGCGGCTCGCCGATCGCCTCGGCATTCGGCGCTGGCATGCCGTGGTCGGCGGCTCGATGGGCGGGGCCCGGGCCCTCGAGTGGGGCGCGACTTTCCCCGAGCGGGTCAAGCATTGCGTCGTCGTCGCGATCGGTGCCTACAGCACCGCGGAGCAGATCGCCCTCGCGCAGGCCCAGATCCTCGCCATCCGCCAGGACCCGAACTTCCGCGACGGCGACTACTACGGTGAGGCGACGCCCGACGCTGGGTTGGGCCTCGCACGGCGGATCGCGCACATCAGCTATCGGTCGGAAACCGAGCTCGGCTACCGCTTCGGCCGCCGAGGCCAAGCGGCCGAGGATCCGTTCGACGCGCGGGAAGGTGTGGCCTCGCGCGGGAGGTACCAGGTCGAGAGCTACCTGGATCATCAGGCGGAGAAGCTCGTGCGGCGTTTCGACGCGAACAGCTACCTGATCCTCACCGAGGCGCTCATGAGCCACGACGTAGGCCGGGGCCGAGGCGGAGTGGTGCGCGCGCTCTCCTCGACCGCTCCCGAGTTCTTCCTCGCGGCCGTGGACTCGGACCGCCTGTACTTTCCGGAGCAGAGCGAGGAGCTTGCCGAGGCGCTCCCCGGCAAGGTGCCGGTCTACCGGATCGACGCCGAGATCGGCCACGACGGCTTCCTCACCGAGATCGGCCAGCTCGGTCCAGAGCTGCGGAGGCACGTCTTCACCCTCTAGGCGACGTCTTCACCCTCTAGGCGACGGCGGTCCTGCACGCGGGATGTGGCCCTCAAGATCAGGACACAGTGGTCCAACAGGAATCACTCGTTGAAGGCACAAGTAGGCCCTCCGTGCTGGATATACAGCCACGGCCCCGCCACGCAGGTTCGACTCGTCAGCCGCGCATGACCTCGTTCCGCGCCTTCATGTACTCCTCGAGGGAGATCTTCTGGTCTGTGAACTGCTGGTCCAGCTCGGCGAGCTTCCTGGCTCGGTAGCCCTGGGGCTCGTCGGCGTGAGGGATGGGCTGGACGCCCTCCGGGGCGCTTTGCGGCCGCTGCTGGGTGGGCGCCTGCTGGCCGGGCCGCTGCTGGGTGGGCGCCTGCTGGCCGGGCCGCTGCTGGGTGGGCGCCTGCTGGGCGGGCCGCTGGCGAGTACGGGCCTGCTGCGGTTGGCCCGAAGAGGTCCGCGGCGGCTGCTGTCCAGGGAACGTGCCGGGCGGGATGGGCTGCTGCCACCAGTTTCCGCCCGGCGGGTTGCCGGCCGGTGGGGACTGCGGCGGAAGCTGCTGGCCGGTTCCCGCGGGGTTCTGTTGGCGCGGCTGCTGGCCGGGGTACCCGCGAGGGTACGGGTTGCCCGGGTACCCGCCGTCGCGGTTGTAGCCGCGGTCGCGCGGCGGGTACTGGCGCCGATCCCGCGGCGGTTGGCTCATCCTGCGCATGATGAACGGCACCACCCACGCGAAGACGATGACCCAGAACATCCAGCTCATGGCTGCCTCCGGTCTGACGCGCCCGGTCTGCCGGGCGGGTATGTTTTCAGCCTACTCGCCGCCCTCGTCCGTTCCGAGTGCGCCGCCCGAGCCTAACGGGACGCCCACGCCGAAGACGGGTTCCGCCGTCGGCCGCTTTGCGGAGATGCCGTCGCCGCTCGACTTGTGGCGGATCCGGCGGATCACCCAGGGTACGAAGTATTCGCGCGCCCACACCAGATCCTCGGCGCGGGCGGTGCGCCACGAGCGGCTGGGGAGTGCCGTGGGCTCCATGGGCGAGAGGCTGTGCGGGACGTTGAGTGCCTCAAGCGCCATGATCGCGATCGTGTGGTGGCCCAGCGGCGAGAAGTGCAGCCGGTCGCTCGCCCACATGCGCGAGTCGGAGAGCTGGCGCAGGCTCCACATGTCCGCGATGATCGCGTCGTGGCGCGCGGCCACAGTCCGGAGGTTCTCGTTGTAGATCGCGACCTTGCCGCGGATCGCGCTCAGTACGGGCGTCGAGCCCACATCGGGGCCGTTGAAGAGCAGCACGGTCGCGCCGGTCTCCGCGATGCGCCCCACGCCGCTGTCGAGCTTGACGGCGAGGGCGTCCGGATCGCTTCCGGGCCGCAGGAGGTCGTTCCCACCGGCCGAGATCGAGACGAGGTCGGGGGAGAGGTCCAGCGCGGGCGCGAGCTGTTCGTCGAGAATCTGCCCGAGCAGTCGCCCGCGAATCGCGAGATTCGCATATGCGAAGTCCTCGCTCCCGCGCGAGAGCTCCTCGGCGAGGCGGTCCGCCCAGCCGCGGTGCCCGCCGGGCGCGGCGTCGTCGGGGTCGCCGATTCCCTCCGTGAACGAATCTCCCATGGCCACGTAGCGGTGCCACGGGTGGCGCTGGCCATCCGTGAGCTGAGCATCGCGGTGATTGGTCTGGGTCATGTCGGTCACTCCTGCATTATCTATCCGGCGTTAACGCTGGGGAGGCGCGGACTGTGCCCGGGGCGCCGAGAGGCCCGTGGTGCCGAGGGGCCCGTGGTGCCGAGGGCATTTACTTGATGATTCAACTACATGCAAGAATGGATCCCATGACTGAGGCGCAGACCACCCCCAGCTACCCGATGGCCTACCCGACCCACCATGCCGTGTGGAGCCGGCCCGAGGAGGCGCGGGCCGGGACACCGCTCATCGTCCTGCTCCACGGCTACGGCGCGAACGAGGCCGATCTCATGGGACTCGTGCCCCTCCTGCCCGAGGAGTTCACGGTGGCCTCCCTGCGCGCGCCGCAGCAGCTGGCGCCGGGGGCCTACCAATGGTTCCCGCTCGTGGCGGACGCCGACTTCGACCTCGGGCACGTCGAGGCCGCGAGTGAGTACGCCCTCGAGTGGCTCGACGCGGTCAGGGCGCAGCACAGCTCGGTCACGCTGCTCGGCTTCTCGATGGGCATGGCGATGGCCACGACTCTCCTGCGCCGGCGCCCGGGCGACTTCGCCGCCGTCGTCGGGCTCTCCGGCTTCGCGATCAACGGTGAGGACATGGAGCGCGGCACGGCCGCCCATCAGAGTGCCGGCGGGAGCTGGCCCTACGTCCGCGACGCCGAGCTCGACGGCACGGTGCCGTTCTTCTGGGGGCGCGACCAGGCGGATCCCGTCATCACGCCGGACAAGGTCGAGTTCACGCTCGGGTGGATCCGAGGCCGAGTCGACCTCACCAAAATCGTCTACGAGGGCATCATGCACGGAATCAGCGCGCCCGAGATGGCCCACGTGGCCGACTTCCTGCGCTTCAAGGTCCTCAGCCGCGGCTGACGAGGCGGACCTGTTCGCCGTTGACCTCGACGACGTCACCCGGGCCGAGCTGCCGGCCTCTCCGCTCCTCGATCTCGCCGTTCACCTTGACGAGGCCGTTGCGGATGAGGTCGGCGGCCTCGTGACCGTCCCCGACGAGCGAGGCCAGCTTGAGGAGCTGACCGAGCCTGATCGTGCCTTCGCGGATCTCGACGTCATGCATGGCTCCCACTTTATTCGTCCCAGCCGCCGGTACTCTTGACTCTGGACTACCCGGACCGCACCCAGCGGCCTGCACTGTATGGAGGACATGTCTTGGCACCCAAATCCCAACTGGACGCAATCGTCTCCCTGGCCAAGCGCCGCGGATTCGTCTTCCAGGCGGGCGAGATCTATGGAGGCTCCCGGTCCGCGTGGGACTACGGTCCCCTCGGCGTCGAGCTGAAGGAGAACATCAAGGAGCAGTGGTGGCAGACGTTCGTCCGCGGCCGCGAGGACATGGTGGGCCTTGATTCGTCCGTCATCCTCCCCAAGCAGGTCTGGCAGGCGTCCGGCCACGTTGCGACGTTCACGGACCCGCTCGTCGAGTGCCTCAACTGCCACAAGCGGCACCGCCAGGACCACCTGATCGAGGCCTACGAGGCCAAGAAGGGCCGCGCTCCCGAGAACGGCATGGAGTCCATCACGTGCCCCGATTGCGGCGTCACCGGCCAGTGGACCGAGCCGCAGATGTTCTCCGGGCTCATGAAGACGTTCCTCGGTCCCGTGGACAACGAGGAGGGCCTGCACTACATGCGGCCCGAGACGGCCCAGGGCATCTTCGTGAACTTCAACAACGTGGTCACGACCTCGCGCAAGAAGCCGCCGTTCGGTATCGGCCAGATCGGCAAGGCGTTCCGGAACGAGATCACGCCGGGCAACTTCATCTTCCGCACGCGCGAGTTCGAGCAGATGGAGATCGAGTACTTCACGGCGCCCGAGGACGCACCCTCCTGGTTCGACCACTGGGTCGACGCGTGCTGGAACTGGTTCGTGGACCTCGGGATCAACCCGGACAACATGCGCCGATTCGATGTGCCGAAGGAGGAACGCGCGCACTATTCGGCAGGGACGATCGACGTCGAGTACCGCTTCGGCTTCCAGGGCAACGAGTGGGGCGAGCTCATGGGCATCGCGAACCGCACCGACTTCGACCTCGGCAGCCACTCGAAGGCCTCGGGCCACGAGCTCGCCTACTTCGACCAGACCACGAACCAGCGCTACATCCCGTACGTGATCGAGCCTTCGTTCGGCCTCACGCGGTCCATGATGGCGTTCCTCGTCGACGCCTACTCGGAGGATGAGGCTCCCAACACGAAGGGCGGCGTGGACAAGCGCACCGTGCTTCGCCTCGACCCGCGGCTCTCCCCGGTCAAGGCCGCGGTGCTGCCGCTGAGCCGCAACGAGGACCTCTCGCCCAAGGCGCGCGACCTGAGCGCCGAGCTCCGCAGGCGCTGGAACATCGACTTCGACGACGCCGGAGCTATCGGCCGCCGCTACCGCCGCCAGGACGAGATCGGCACGCCGTTCTGCATCACGGTCGACTTCGACACGCTCGAGGACAACGCCGTGACCATCCGCGAGCGCGACACGATGGCGCAGGAGCGCGTCTCGCTCGACAAGGTCCAGGGCTATCTCGCCGAGCGTCTCGACGGGAACTGACGGGCCGAGCCGGGAGGAATCAAGCGAGTGGCCGAACTGAGCTACCGCCCGTGGCGCGCGGGCGACGACCAGGCGCTCCTGCAGATCTGGGGCGACGCCGAGGGACCCGCAGCACAGCAGTTCCGCGGCGAGCTCGCCCCTGACGCGGGGGCGGACGACGACGGCGGGTGGCGCCGCTGCGTCGTCGCCGAGGACCTGGGTATCCCGGTTGCGGCCGGAGTCGTGTACGCGAGCGCCCTGCATCCCCAGCGGCTGTGGGCGTACGTCGAGGTGGCGCGCGACCACCGTCGCCGCGGCGTCGGTGCCACGCTCCTGCGGCGCCTCCGCGAGGCCGCGCTCACGGCGCCGGGCGGGCCCAAGGGGCTGCGCACCAAGACGGCGGACGGTTCCGAAGGCCAGGCCTTCGCCCTCGCGTCCGGATTCGCTCCGCTCCAGCGCTCGCGGCATGTCGTCGTGCGGCCCGGCACGCTCAAGCTCCCGGTGTTCGGCGACGGCTCCGAGGAGCAGAGCTCGCAGCTCGTCCAGGATCTGGCGACGGGCTCCGTCGAGCTGAGCGACGCCGTCGGCCGCTACTACACGTCGGTGCACGCATGGGACCCGCCCGCCCCGCTGAGTGTGGGGAGGGCGCAGCAGCTGTTTCTCTCCGACGCGGCGGGCGCCCACGGTGCCGTGGTGCTGCGGGCCCCGGCCGCAAGCGCGTTCGGCGGGGCCGCCCCTGCCAGCAAGAAGGGGCGGCTGAGGGCGTTCGCCGTGAGCTACGCGAGCCCGCTCGCCGCGGAGCCCGTCGTGAGCGGCGCGCGGGGCGACGAGCAGCCCACCGAGGTGCTCCTCGGCCATGATCCGAAGCTCGAGCCGGACGACGCACGCGACGCCGTGCGCGGCCTGCTCGCCCTCGTCGCGTACCAGCACCCTGTGCTGCTCGAGGTCGACGACTCGATGGAGGCACTTCGCGCCGCCGTCGATCCGCTCCTCGCCGGGGGACTCGCGGACCAGATGGGTCCCGACACCGTGATCCTCGGGGACTGACCCGGGTGGCCCGAGCTGCGGACTCCGGACACAGCCACGCGGCTCCCGGGGAGCCGCCGAGCCGGGCGGCGGCGGCCGCGCGACGTCGTGCCACGTGGATCCTCGCCGCTGTGCTCGTGCCCCTTGGCCTCGTGACGCTCGTCGCGATGGTCCTCCTGTGGCCGTCTGGCAACCGCGGGGACCTCAGGCTCTCCAACCCGTATGCGCTCGCGCAGGGGGTCACGATGGAGACCGGAACCGTTCAGCAGGTTGCCCAAGCCGGGTGCGCGAAGGGCCAGCAGCCGTCCCAATGCACGGTTGCGGTGACCCAGCCGGACGCCGGGGGCACGGCCGTGCGGGTCGCGATGAACCCGGATGTCGTGGTCTCCCACGGCGTCAAGGCCGGTGACAAGATCCGCTACCTGAACCTCTCGAAGGTCCAGCAGGCACAGCCGCAGGATCCCTCGGGCAGTCCCCAACCGCCGTCGTACGTGTTTGTCGACTTCGTACGCACCGTCCCCCTGCTGCTCCTCGCGGGCCTCTACGCGGTCGTCGTCGTGGCGGTCGCGCGGTGGCGGGGGGTGAGGGCGCTCCTGGGCCTCGGGGGCGCCTTCGCGGTTCTGGCCCTGTTCATCCTTCCGGGCCTCATCGAGGGCAAGCCGCCGCTCCTGCTCGCGCTCGTCGGCTCGACGGTCATCATGATGGGCGTCCTGTACTTCGCCCACGGGTTCTCGGCGCGCACGTCCACGGCGCTGCTCGGCACGGTCTTCGGGCTCGGCGTGACGGCCGCCCTCGCGGCCTGGGCGATGGACGCGGGCAATCTCACGGGCGTCGGCGGGCACGACGGCGCCTCGCTCGTGAACGTCGGAGGAAACCTCTCGGTCTCCGGGATCATCCTGTGCGGGCTCATCATCGCGAGCCTCGGCGCGCTCAACGACGTCACGGTGACACAGGCGTCGGCGGTGTGGGAGCTCTACGAGCTTGCGCCGCACACGTCTGCGCGGAGGCTCTTCTCCTCGGCGCTGCGGATCGGGCGCGACCACATCGCGTCGACCGTGTACACGATCGCGTTCGCGTATGCAGGCGCGGCCCTTCCGCTGCTCGTCATCGTCTCGCTCTACGACCGCCCGCTGCTCGACGCCCTCACGGGCTCCGAGCTCGCGGAGGAGGTCGTGCGCACGCTCGTGGGCTCGATCGGGCTCGTGCTCGCCATCCCGATCACGACCGCGATCGCCGTCGCCGTGGTCAAGGCGACGGGCGCCGCGCGATGGGCCGAGCCCGAGCCCGAACCCGGCTACGCGTCGCGGTAGCGCTTCGCCCCTGCGAGCGCCGAGACGAGCCCCTGCTTGTCGAGCCGCGGCCCGTAGCCGGGAGTGTCGCGCTGAATGCGCCAGCCCTCGGCGAGCGGGCCGGCGTCGACCGTGTCGAAGCCGAAGGAGTCGATGAGCGCGGCGACCTCGGCCTTGGCTGCCTCGTCGTCGCCCGCGATGACGAGCGCCCTCCGGTCCGGTGAGCCGGCGGGGAGAGCATGGCTCGTGAGCTCCCGCGAGTAGATGTGATTGAACGCCTTGACCACGTGCGAATCGGGAAGCCGGCTCTGGAGGAGCTCCGCGGTGGTGGTCTCCTCGGCCTCGAGCTCGGGGATGATGCCGTCGCGCTGGGGGTAGTAGTTGTTGGTGTCGATGACCGTCTTGCCAGAGAGTTCCTCGGCCGGCACGTCGCCGATGTTCTTGAGCGGGATGCTGACCACGGCGATGTCCGCGGCGCGCGCGGCCTCGGCCGGCGTCGCGGCGCGGGCGCGGGGACCGAGCTCAGCGACGAGATCGCTGAGGGTCTCCGGGCCGCGAGAATTGCTCAGGACCACGTCAAGCCCCGCCCCGACGGCGAGGCGTGCGAGCTGCGATCCGATGTGTCCGCTTCCGATCAGTCCAAGAGTTGTCATGCTGCGTGCAACCGACTCTGCTGCCGGGTATTCCCCTGCGGACGCATTGGAGCCCCGAATGCGTCCGGAGTCACATCTTGTCCAGATCCGGACGCATGCCATTCATCGCGTCCCGCGCGTCCCAGATGTCGCGCTCACCCTCGGTCGGCGCACCGCCGCCGAACTTCGCCGGAAGCCACCACGCGCCAGCCGGCTGGCCCAGCGGGAAGTCGAGCGCCGCGACGTCGGCGGCTTCCTGCATCGCCGCCTGGAGCCTCGCTGCCGCGCGCTCGGGACGATCCCCGTCGGCGAGCTCCACGGGCTCCCCGAAGTGGACGCGGATCGGCGCGCGCCACAGGTCCCGCGCGGAGCCCCGCCCGTGGGTGCCGATGGTGCCGTGACCGCGCGTCGTCACTCGGTGGCCGCCCCACACGCCGACGGGTATGAGCGGGACGCCCGTCGCGGCCGCCATCCGCAGGGCGCCCGTGTGGCAGCGGCGCACCGTGAAGCTGCGGCTCACGCCCGCCTCCGGGAACAGCGCGACGCTCCAGCCCGTGTCGAGCGCCCGCACGGACGCGTTGAGGCTTGCGTGGTTCGGCGCCCCGAGCACCGCCATCCCTCCGCACGCTGTGATGGCGGCTCCCAGCAGGCGGCTCCGATACGGGCGCGGGCCCACGAGGAAGCGGAGCCGGTCGTGGCGGCGCGCCCACCAGACAAGGGCGACCGGCACGAAGTCGATGTACCCGAAGTGGGTGATCGCGAGGACCACCTGTCCTGGCGGGACGTTCTCGAGCCCGGTCGCCGTGACCTCGATGTGGGCGGCGCCAGCGACTCGCTCGAACAGGCTGCGGGCCACGTCGTACAGCCAGAGGCTCCCGAACGGGAGGGTGCGGGACGGCGCTGCCGGTGGCGTGGCCATGCGCCCAGACTAGGCAGGGGACGGACGCCCTTCCAGAGCTCGCGGGGAAAAGCGTGGCTGAGCGATCGGCCTCCGTCTTCGCGGGGCGTCGGAGCCGCGAGGGCGCGCACGTCGCGGGGCGGATCGGGGAGGCTATTAGAGTGATCGCATGACCTCCGGCCCCCAGTCCTCCGCGGCCTTCGGGAGGCTCAGAGGTGCGGAGATCTTCGGGCAGGATCTTTCGAGCCTCGGCTTCCTCGGGGTGCTCCGCGCTCCGGCCTCGCGCCGCTGGTTCCTCGGCTCGGGGATCGCGGTCGTCTTCTGGATCGTCGGCGGCTGGGACCACTTTGCCGCGGCGGCCTCAGCCGCCGGGCAGCTGCCTCTGCGGATCGTTCATCTCGCGGCTTTCATGCTTGCGTTCATGCTGTTCCCGCCGTTCAGCTGGGGCCGTCCGCTGGCTCGGAAGCTCGTGCTCCTCGCGATCCTCGTGGTCCTGAGCCTCGGCTTCTTCCTGTACGACTCGTCGGGAGGCTGGTATTGGACGTACGTCGCCGTCATGGCGGGTGTGCAGCAGCTCCCGCGCGGCCTCTTCGTTGGGTTCCTCGCAGGGCTCTTCGTGGTCTCCCTGTCCATTCAGCTGGGCCACGGCCTCGCCTTCGTCGACGCGATCAGCCAGCCCACGCTCATCGTCTCGCTGGGCCTTCTCCTTGCGGCGCTGGGGCGGCACGCGCAGACGCTCCGCGAGCTGCGCGAGGCCCAGCACGAGCTCGCCGAGCTCGCCGTGGCGGAGGAGCGGAACCGCGTCGCCCGGGATCTCCACGACATCCTCGGGCACTCGCTCACGGTCATCGCCGTCAAGGCCGAGCTCGCGGGCCGGCTCGTCCGGCTCGACCCGGACCGGGCCGAGCAGGAGGCCGGGGAGGTCGAGGAGCTTGCGCGCGGCGCGCTCGCCGACGTCCGCGCCACGGTGGGCGGCTATCGCGGCGTGAGCGTGGCCGCCGAGCTTGCCGAGGCGCGCGCCGCGCTGGAATCGGCGGGCATCGCGCCGCGGCTGCCCGTCGCGGCAGACTCGGTGGCGACCGCGAACCGCGAGCTGTTCGGCTGGGTCCTGCGCGAGGGCGTGACGAACGTCGTGCGGCACTCGGGCGCGGCCGTGTGCGAGGTTGCGTTCGGCGCCGACTGGATCCAGATCGACGACGACGGCGCGGGCCCGGCTCCTGCTCCCGGGTCTGCGACGTTGGGACACGGGCTGGCGGGACTCGCCGAGAGGGCACGTTCGGCGGGCTTCACCCTGACGCTCGGACGCTCGGAGCTCGGCGGGTACCGACTGCGGGTCGCGCGATGATCAGGCTGCTCATCGCCGACGATCAGGCCCTCGTGCGCGGTGCCCTCGCCGCGCTCCTGGGCCTCGAGCCGGATCTCGAGGTGGTGGCCGAGGTAGGACGCGGCGACGAGGTGGTGTCCGCGGTGGCAGAGCACCGCCCCGACGTCGCCATGCTCGACGTCGACATGCCCGGCCTCGACGGCATCTCGGCTGCTGCCGCGTTGCGGGAAGCGGCGCCGCAGTGCCGCGTCCTCATGGTGACGACGTTCGGCCGCCCGGGATATCTGCGCCGCGCGATGCAGGCGGGGGCCGCCGGCTTCGTCGTCAAGGACACACCCGCGCGCCAGCTCGCCGACGCGGTGCGCCGGGTCGCCGCCGGCCTCCGAGTGGTCGATCCCGCCCTCGCGGCGGAGTCCCTCACGGCAGGGGAGAGCCCCCTGACCGAACGCGAGACCGACGTGCTCCGGGCAGCCGCGGGCGGCGGCACGATCGCGAACATCGCCCGGGAGCTGTTCCTCTCCGAGGGGACGGTCCGCAACTACCTCTCGAGCGCGATCGGCAAGACCGGGGCGAGAACCCGTGCCGAGGCTGCACGCATCGCCGAAGAGAACGGCTGGCTCATCTGACGGACGCGATCTGACAGATGTCACGCCCCAGTCATGACAGGTGCATGGGGGCCGGCGGCCGTGTCCGCGGAACGATGGTTTCAGGCCGCCGAAGGGGCGGCACACCTTGAACCAGGAGCAGGATTTCCGATGACCGGCCTCACCCTCAGCTTCGCCAACATCGTGCTCGCCGTCGCCGTCCTCGGATGGGCGATCGTGCGACAGTTCCAGACGCGGGCCGTGGGCGCCCTGCGGGCCCGCATGTTCGTGATTCTCGGCGCCATCGGCGTGTGGCAGCTCGCCCAGGTCGCCGACTCGCACGGCTTCACGCCCGTCGAGGCCACCACGCTCGCCCTCTCGATCGGATTCGCGGCGGTCTTTGGCTGGCTGCGCGGCCGCGCGGCCGCGGTGTGGATCGAAGACGGCGTCGCCTATCGGCGTGGTGGTTGGTCCGCGGTTGCCCTGTGGATTGCTGGGATTGCCGTGCACGTGGGCGTCGAGGCCTTCGGCTCGGTGCTTGACGGCGTCCGCGGCCCGAGCCCCGCGGCGAGCGCGTCAATCATGCTGTACATCGCGGTCACGCTCGGAATCCAGGGCCTCGTCGTGAGCCGGCGTGCCGCGTCCATCGCCTGGGCCGGGGAGCCGCTGCGGCAGCCGGTCGCCTAGGAGCGTTGTCCACATACGACGGCGCCGCCCTCCCGAGCCGTCGATGACCCCGCTAGCGTCGGGGTCATCGACACGCTCGGGGGGACCTTGTGGGCAAGGCAGCACGCATCAGGAAGAGCTACGCGGAGGGTTCGCGAGAGGCGAGGGGGCCCGAGTCTCCGGACCGCTACATCGAGGGGTGCACGGTTCGTCAGGCCGACGAGCTGCGCTGGCACTGCGCCGAGGCGGTCCGGGCGCTCGGGTACCGTGCGTGGGACCGGGGGAGCCATATCGTGGTGACCGGCGGGCCGTTCGCGGCACCGGGCGCGACGCTTGGCTTCACGACCATTGCCCGGGAGGCGGCCCGAGTGCCTGAGGCCGACTGGGGCGCGCTCACGGCGGACATCGTCGGCCACCTCATCTCGACGGCCCTGGCGTCCCCGCCGCATCTCTCGAGGGAGGAGCTCCGGGATCAGCTGTTTCCCCGGTTCTCGGCTCCCGGCCGAATCCCGGAGCCTCGGCTCGCGGAGGACTACACGTATTCGCGGCGCGTTGCCGGCCTCCCGCTCCTTCTCGCGGTGAGGCACAGTCAGGCCTCCGCGTTCCTCGCGGATGTCCACCTCGCGAAGGCCGGAGGGGTCGAGGAAGCCTGGGAGACGGCCGAGGCCAACCTCTTCGAGGGCGAGCTCGGCGAGCCGACCGCCTACCAATCGGCCACCGGCTCGTCCGTGATCGTCCTGGAATCCGAGCACCCGCGGCAGGCGGCGTGGCTCGCGTATCCGGAGCGGCTCGTGGAGCGGCTGGACCTCGAGGTCGGCTCCTCGGGGCTGCTGTTCTGCGTGCCGGCCCACCGCATGCTCGGCTTCCAGGCCGTTGACACCCTGGCCTCGGTCGAGGAGGTGCACCGGATGCGGGACCTCGCCGCGATCTTGGCCGAGGGCGAGGTCGCGCCGCTGAGCAGGGAGCTGTTCTGGTGGCGTCCAGGGGAGCGGGTCGTCGCGGCGACGACTCCGCTGGGCAGGACCACCGCAGTCCTCGACGAATCCCTCGAGGCGATCCTGCCCGGAGACGACGTGGCCGTCCCCGGCCCGGGACTTTGACACAATAGACGGGTGACTGCTGTGCCCATCGCCCTCCCGGAAGCCAACGCGCCCGCCAGGCTCGAGCTCCCGCCGCTCAGGCTCGGGAAGCTCACCATCGAGACCCCCGTGGTGCTCGCGCCCATGGCCGGCATCACGAACAAGGCGTTCCGTCGCGTCTGCCGCGAGTTCGGCGGCGGCCTCTACGTGTCCGAGATGGTCACGTCCCGTGCCCTGGTGGAACGCCACCCCGAGTCGCTGCGGATCATCTCCCACGATGACGACGAGCAGGTCCGCTCGGTGCAGCTGTACGGCGTCGACCCGGTCACGGTCGGCCGCGCCGTGCGCATGCTGGTCGAGGAGGACCGCGCCGACCACATCGACCTCAACTTCGGATGCCCGGTCCCCAAGGTCACGAAGCGGGGCGGGGGTTCCGCCTTGCCGTGGAAGACGGACTTGTTCACGTCCATCGTGACGACAGCGGTCCGGGAGGCCCAGCGAGGCGACATCCCCCTCACCATCAAGATGCGCAAGGGCATCGATGACGACCACCTGACGTATCTCGAGGCCGGCCGGATCGCGCGTGACGCAGGCGTCGCCGCCGTGGCCCTCCATGGCCGGACCTGCGCGCAGTTCTATTCGGGCACCGCGGACTGGGACGCGATCGCGCGCCTCCGCGAAAGCCTCCCGGACATCCCTGTGCTCGGCAACGGCGACATCTGGAGCGCCGAGGACGCCATTCGCATGGTGCGCCATACGGGCGTCGATGGCGTCGTAGTCGGGCGCGGCTGCCAGGGCCGGCCTTGGCTCTTCGGCGATTTGCAGGCCGCGTTCGAGGGACGCTCTGAGCGCAACCGGCCCGGGCTCGCCGCGGTGGCCGAGGCGTTCTACCGCCACGCAGAGCTCCTCGTGGACTACTTCGAGGACGAAGACAAGGCGCTGCGGGACATCCGCAAGCATGTTGCGTGGTACTTCAAGGGCTACACGGTGGGCGGGGAACTGCGGGCGAAGCTCGCCCAGGTGCCTACGCTCGCAGTCCTGCGCGAGCTCCTCAGCGAGCTCGACGTCGACGCTCCGTACCCAGGTGCCGACGCCGAGGGTCCCCGCGGCCGCGCCGGCTCGCCGAAGCGCCCGGCGCTCCCGGACCGCTGGCTCGAGAGCCGCTCGATGGACGCCGGGCAGACCCGGGACATCGCTGCGGCCGAGTTGGATGTCTCCGGTGGCTGAGCCCCTGAAGAACGGCCACTACGGGGCCGAAGACAGCCTCCGGTGGGTTGCCGAGCCCATCAAGAAGAGCTACCGCAGCGATTTCGAGCGGGACCGTGCCCGCGTGCTGCACTCGTCCGCCCTCCGGCGCCTCGGCGCCAAGACGCAGGTGGTCGCGCCGGACACGGACGACTTCGTCCGCACGCGCCTCACGCACTCGCTCGAGGTGGCCCAGGTGGGCCGCGAGCTCGGCCGGGTGCTCGGCTGCGACCCGGACGTGGTCGACGCGGCATGCCTGAGCCACGATCTGGGCCACCCTCCGTTCGGGCACAACGGCGAGAGCGCGCTCAACGACATCGCCCACCGGATCGGCGGCTTCGAGGGCAACGCGCAGACGCTGCGCCTCCTCACACGGCTCGAGCCGAAAGTGCTCGACGCCGCGGGCCGGCCCGCTGGCCTCAACCTCACGCGGGCGAGTCTCGACGCGGCGTGCAAGTATCCGTGGACCGCGCGCGACGCGCCGCTCGTGCATGGGCACCGCACGAGCAAGTTCGGGGCGTACGAGGACGATCTCGAGATCTTCGAGTGGGTCCGCAAGGGCGCCCCTTCTGGCCGGAGCTGCATCGAGGCCCAGGTCATGGACCTCTCCGACGACATCGCGTACTCGGTGCACGATGTCGAGGACGCGATCGTTGCCGGAAAGTTCCAGCTCAGGTGGATGGCGAACCCGGATCATCGGGCGCGTGTGGTCGGCTATACCCAGCAGTGGTACCTGCCGCACAGTGACCCCGCCGAGATCGATGCGGCGCTCGCGCGCCTCGAGTCCACTCCCGTCTGGGTGCTCGAGGCCGATGGCTCCCGGAAGTCCATGGCCGCCCTCAAGAACATGACGAGCCAGCTCATCGGCCGCTTCTGCGACAGTGCCCTCGGGCTGACCCGGGCCGCGTATGGCGAGGCACCGCTCACGCGCTACGCGGGCGAGGTCGTGGTGCCGGAGGAGACCGTCATGGAGATCGCGGTCATGAAGGGCCTCGCGACGACTTTCGTCATGACGACCGACCACCGTCAGCCCATCTACGAGCGGCAGCGCGAGGTGCTCCACGCGCTCGTGACTGCGCTCAGCGCGTCGGAAGACCGACACCTCGAGCCCATGTTCGCCTCGGACTGGCGCGCGGCGGCGGACGATGCGGCGAGGCTCCGCGTCGTGGTCGACCAAGTGGCCTCCCTCACCGACGCCTCGGCGCTCTCGTGGTACGAGCGTCTCGTCGGGAGCCTCCCGAGCCTCTGGTGACCGCCTCGGGACTGTCGGCGCGGGGGACTAAGGTGATGACGTGGCTGGGCTGATCAAACCTGAGGACATCGCCGAGGTGCGTGCGCGCACCGACATCAGGGAAGTCGTCGAGGGCTACGTCACCCTCAAGAGCGCCGGCATCGGTTCGTTCAAGGGGCTGTGCCCGTTCCACGACGAGCGTTCGCCCTCGTTCCACGTCCGGCCGCAGGTCGGCACCTACCACTGCTTCGGATGCGGCGAGAGCGGCGACGTCATCAGCTTCGTCATGAAGCTCGACCACACGGGCTTCGCGGAAACGGTCGAGAAGCTCGCGGCACGCATCGGCTACGAGCTGCACTACGAGGACGGAGCCGGGCCCCGGCGCGAAGAGGTCGGGAGACGGCAGCGGCTCCTCGACGCGCACAAGATCGCAGCCGAGTTCTTCCGCGATCAGCTGCTCGGTCCCGGCGCTGCCGCCGGACGGCAGTTCCTGTTCGAGCGCGGCTTCGATCGCGGCGTCGCGGAGCAGTTCGGCGTCGGCTTCGCGCCCCAGGGTTGGGACGGCCTCCTCAAGCATCTGCGAGGGCGCGGCTTCCGTGACGACGAGCTCAGGCTCACGGGGATGTTCTCCGAGGGCAACCGTGGCCCCTATGACCGCTTCCGCGGGCGCCTCATCTGGCCCATCAAGGACATCGCGGGGGACGTCATCGGATTCGGCGCGCGCCGGCTCTTCGACGAGGACCAAGGCCCCAAGTACCTCAACACGCCGGAAACGACGCTCTACAAGAAGTCCCAGGTGCTCTACGGAATCGACCTCGCGAAGCGCAGCATCGCGAAGAAGCGCCAGCTCGTGGTCGTCGAGGGCTATACCGACGTCATGGCCTGCCACCTCGCAGGAATCGACACCGCGGTCGCGAGCTGCGGTACGGCGTTCGGCAGCGAGCACATCAAGATCGCTCGCCGCCTGCTCTCGGACGACGGCACCGGGGGAGAGGTGGTCTTCACGTTCGACGGCGACGCGGCCGGCCAGAAGGCGGCGCTCAAGGCCTTCGACGAGGATCAGCGCTTCGTGGCCCAGACGTATGTGGCGGTCGAGCCGAACGGGATGGATCCGTGCGAGCTGCGCCAGCACCGCGGCGACGCCGCCGTTCAGGGACTCATCGAGAGCCGCCGGCCTCTCTTCGAATTCGCCATCCAGGCGACGCTGCGCAAGCACAATCTGAACACGGTCGAGGGCCGGGTCTCGGCCCTGCGGGAGGCAGCGCCCGTCGTCGCACAGATCCGCGACCACGCCATCCGGCCTGCGTACACGCGCGAGCTCGCCAAATGGCTCGGCATGGCCCCGGACGACGTTTCGCGTGCCGTCGGCGCGGCGGGGCGCCGCGCGTCCTCTGACGGCCCGGTCGGCGGACGAGCCGACCGGCCGGACCCCCGGGATCCGGTCGCAACGCTCGAACGGCAGGCTCTCGAGGTCGCACTCCAGCATCCCGAGACGCTTGACGATGAGGCGTGGCGCGATTTCGGATCGGCCCACTTCACGGTGCCGGCGTACCAGGCAGTGCACGCCGCGCTCGGGGCTGCGGGGCGCCCGGCCACGGGGGGCGAGGGGCTGTCGGCGTGGGTCGAGCGGATCCGCGACGAGGCCCCCGAGCCCCTCCGGCCCCTGCTCGCGGAGCTTGCCGTCACGCCCCTGCCGGCCTCGACGCAGGAATCGCTCGAGCGCTACTGCCGCGACATCCTTGCGGGGCTTTTCGAGCTCCAGATCACGGCCCGCAAAGCCGACCTCATGGGGCAGCTCCAGCGCCTGGATCCGAGCACCCCGCCCGAGGAGCACCAGCGCCTGAATCGCGAGCTCATGGAGCTCGAGCTGCGGCGCCGTCAGCTGCGCCAGCGGGACTGAGCCGATTTCCGATCCGGGCTCGCTCCCTGCTAATCTTTAGGGCGTTGCGCCTTCCCCCGTAGCTCAATTGGCAGAGCATTCGACTGTTAATCGAAGGGTTACTGGTTCGAGTCCAGTCGGGGGAGCTTGGAGCCCTATGCCCTGTGGCAGGCGGGCGCCATTCCCCCGTAGCTCAATTGGCAGAGCATTCGACTGTTAATCGAAGGGTTACTGGTTCGAGTCCAGTCGGGGGAGCCATCGGCCGGAATATCATGGATCCATGGCCGCGCGGAAGGTCACCCTGCCTGCCGGATGGACCCGTTACGAGGGTCCACTCCTCACGATCTGGCGCGAGCGGTACGAGCGCATCTACGGCGAGGGGTCTGCCGAGCACTACGCCGACGGCATGTTCGTCCGCGACCATCGCAGGCCCATCGCGCAATGGGTCAACTACTCGTCGAAGTCCGCTATCCTCGTGGCCCCCGAGACTCCCACCGGCTGGCCCGTCCAGCGCTTCGCGATCTACTACGCGCCCCCGGGTGACGGGTTGGAGCCCATTCTGACCGCGCGGCACGAGTGGCAGCCCCGGGCCCCGCGGGGGTCGACCACTGACGCGGACGCGTTCGCGGCGGCCGTCGAGTCCGCAGAACAGTTCCTCGTCGCCGAGGCCACCTTCGGGGCCATCGGCTGAGCCAGCTGACCCCGGCCGTCCCCTCCGGGCCCTGCCCCTCCTTCCCCGGTGCCGCGAAAGCGCGGACGTCAATGGTAGCTTTGGTGACGGACCGCCTCGTGGTCCTGTCAGCTTCGGCCGAGAAGGGGAAGGGGCCCAGCAATGAGTGGTCGCCACAGCTCGCCTGCCGGGAGGCGTCCGCGCCTTGCGGCCCTGCCGGACCTGGTGGGTCAGGCTGCGAGACTGGCTCCCCGTCAGCTCAACGACGAAATTGCCCTCGCGAAGTACGAACTCAAGGCCCGAGGGGTCAAGGTCGGCATCGGGGCCGGACTCTTCGCCGTGGCGCTCGTATTCCTCGGCCTCTTGGTGATCGCCCTCGTGGTGGCGGCGATCCTCGGCCTCGCGACGGTCATGCCGGGCTGGCTGGCCGCCCTCATCGTCGGTGCCGCGTGCCTCGTCATCCTCGCCGTTGCCGCGCTGCTCGGACTGGGCAACGTCAAGAAGGCCATGCCGCTCATGCCCGCTGACGCAATTCGCGGGATCCGACACGATCTGGGCGTCATCACCGAGGGTCGCGACTTCGATCCGCGCGTCCTCGATCCCACCACGATCCAATACAAGCGCGCGCAGGCGGCGAAGGAAGCGGCCGCGGCCAAGGCCAAGATGGACAAGGCTGCCGAAGACCGGGCGCACGGCAAGATCAAGCCGCCGACCCCGAGCGAGGCGGAGCTCCGCGCCCGCATCGCGAAGCGGCGCGACCACATCCTCGACGTCCGCGACGGACTCGTCGAGGAACTCGACGTCAAGCGCCAGGCGGAGGCCTTTGCCGACGACGCGCGCGACGCGTTCTTCCGGCTTCGGGGAGCCGCGCTGGCGAAGGCCCAGCGCACCTCCCACGCCCCGACGGGAGCCGCAGCCGGCGAGCCGACAGCGGAGGCTGCGGCCCGCGCGTCGTCCACTGCCGACGCCGTCAAGGAGCGGTGGGCACCGATTGCGGTCTTCACGGTCTCCGCCACAGCTTTCGTCGTGTTCCTGCGCAAGCTGGTGAAGAGCTGACGCGGCCTCGGGCCGCTGCTCGGGACTCTCGATGAAGATCTTCGGCGCGGGTGCCCGTCCTGGGCAGCCGTCGGTCTACCACCATCGCGTGCTGACTGTGCCGAACGTGCTCACGGTGGTCCGCTTCATGGGCGTGCCGCTCTTCATGTGGCTCGTCCTCGGCGCACGCGAATACGGCTGGGCCGTCTTCGTGCTCGCGGTCATGGGCGGCACGGACTGGGTCGACGGGTATGTTGCCCGGCGCTTCGACCAGGTGTCCGAGCTCGGGCGGGTGCTTGATCCCGCTGCCGATCGCCTCGCACTCCTCGCAGTGGGGCTCACCCTCGTGCTCGCGGGAGTGATCCAGTGGTGGTACTTCGCTGCGCTCCTCCTGCCCGACGTCGTCCTCGGCACGGCGTCCCTCTTCTACTTCCGCAACCACCCGGACCTTCCCGTCAGCCGCATCGGCAAGGTGCGCACGGCGTTCCTGCTCGTGGGCACGCCGCTCCTGGTCCTCTCGAAGCTGCGGATCCCCGGCGCGGAGGTGTATCTCGCGCTCGCGTGGCTCTTCCTCGTGCTCGGCCTCCTGGGGCACTGGGTGGCGGGATACAACTACTTCTGGGCGATCGTGCGCAAGGGCCGCGGCGTCCGGAGCGAGCGGCGAACCGGAGAGCCCCACGGCGGCCGGGACGGCGCAGCGGACGACGGCGGGGGGCGGCTCTGATGGTCTTGTTCGCCGTTGTCCTCGCCCTCCTTGGGGCGCTCTTCCTCGCCCTCGGTGCCCAGCGTCAGGGGAGTGCCGTCAAGGCAGATACCGGGGGCCTGGGACTCAACTCGAACGGCTTCCTGCGGCTTCTTCGGAACCCGCGGTGGCTCCTCGGGCTCCTGCTCCTGGGACTCGGGCTGCTGTCCAACATGATGGCCCTCATCACCGCCCCGCTCACAGTTGTCCAGCCGATCGGGGCGATCGCCCTGGTCATCACGACCGTTGTGAATTCGAAGGATCAGGGGATCACCCTCAACCGTCCGACCGTCGTCGCGATCAGCTCGTGCGTCACGGGGTCCGCGGTCTTCGTGCTTCTGGCCGTCGGGGCGACAGTCGAGAACCATCACGTCTCGAGCGCCGAGGAGCTCACGATTGTGCTCTTGCTCGCACTCGCGATCGCGCTGTTCGGCGGGCTCGCCGTCGTCTTCAGGCGGCGGCTCAACGCCTTCGTCTTCATCCTCGGTGCGGGCGTCCTGTTCGGCTTCGTGGCGGTCCTCACCCGCATCATCGGCACGCAGCTCCTCGATCCGAACGGGCTGTTTCTGCTCAATGTCCAGTGGTACTCGATCCTCGCTATCGCGGCGGCCGGCGGCCTCGGCTCGTGGTTCGTCCAGAACGCGTACTCGGCGGGCCCGCCGGACCTCGTCATCGCGGGGCTCACCGTGATCGACCCGATGGTGGGCATCGCGATCGGCATCACGATCCTCGGCGAGCTCGCGCCACACGTACCGCCCGTGATGGGAATCGGCATGGCTGCGGCTGCGCTCGTTGCTATCGTGGGTGTCGTTGCCCTGTCCCGGCATCACCCGGAGGTCACGAGCCGCAGGAACGAAGCGGCCCGCGAACTCCGGGGTTCCAGCGGACCCGGGCAGTGACCGGCCGACCAGGAGAGATATTCGTGACCCTGCCCGACCCCGAGGCTCAGACCGACAAGCCGCTGACGATCCTGATCGGCGCAGACACCTATCCGCCCCACGTGAACGGTGCCGCGCAGTTCGGCTACCGCCTCGCGAAGGGGATGACCGCCCGCGGGCACAACGTCCACGTGCTCGCGAGCCGCGCCGACAAGGGCAAGAGCTTCAGCGAGGCCCGCCCCGAAGCCACGGTCCACCGCCTGCGCTCGCACTCGGTGCCCACGCACCCGTACTTCCGCGTGGTGTTCCCCTGGGAGATCAAGAAGGAGATCGCGCTCCTCTTCGACCGTGTCCAGCCGGACGTCGTCCACATCCAGAGCCACTACATGATCGGCGAGCACGTCCTGTACGAGGCCGTGAAGCGTGGGATCCGCGTCGTCGCGACGAACCACTTCATGCCGGAGAACCTCAACCCGTTCCTGCCGTTCCCGAAGTGGTTCCTCGACATCGTGGGGCGCCAGTCCTGGAAGGACATGGGCAAGGTCATGGGCCGGGCAAACGTCGTCACGACGCCCACGCCGCTCGCCGCCAAGGCGATGCGCGACCACGCCTTCCTCCACAAGGTCATCCCGCTCTCAAACGGCATCGATTCCCACGCTTACGAGCTCGCGCCCGGGGAGCGCATCGAGCGCAACCCCTGGCCGACAGTGCTCTTCGCGGGGCGGCTCGCCGAGGAGAAGAACATCGACGTCCTCATCGACGCCGTCGCGAAGCTCCCGAAGGAGCTCAACGTGCACCTCGAGATCGTGGGCGATGGCGAGATCCGCCAGCGACTCGATGCGCAGGTCGCGCGGCTCGGCCTCGGGGATCGAGTGCGATTCCTCGGCCTCGCGCCGGATGCGGAACTCCGCGAGGCCTACATCCGCGCTGACGTGTTCTGCATGCCAGGCACGGCGGAGCTCCAGTCCCTCGTGACGCTTGAGGCGATGAGCGCCTCGACTCCCGTGGTGTTGGCCAACGCGATGGCTCTCCCGCACCTCGTCCGGGACGGCGAGAACGGCTATCTGTTCCGTCCCAACGACCGCGACGACCTTTCGGCCAAGCTCTCGGCGATTGTGAGCCTGCCGGAGGCCGAGCGCACCGCGATGGGCAAGGTGAGCCACGAGATGGTGCAGAAGCACAGCATCAAGAGCACGCTCGACACCTTCGAAGCGCTCTACCGTGGGGCGGACACTGTCCCCGAGCACGGCTGAGCCCCCGAGCGCGGCTGGCAGCTGAGCACTCGAGCGCGGCTGGCGCGGCGGACGGCCGGTGCGGGGCCTCGGCTCCTGTAGCCTGTAATGCGCAGCTATTGCTGCTGTGCGGGGGTGTAGCTCAGCCGGTTAGAGCAGCGGACTCATAATCCGTCGGTCGCGGGTTCAAGCCCCGCCGCCCCTACTGTGTGATCGGGCGTCCTGGGTGGTCAGGCACGCGTTGTGATCGGGTGCCCTGCTGGTCCCGTCTTCATCCGGAGGATGACCGCGGACCGCACAATGATGAGGACATTGAGCGCGAATGCCCCGATCTGGGTCACGCCCGTGGGGCGGCTCACCGTGTACAGCACTACGAGAACGAGCGCGACGGCGGCGAGGACGATCGCCGCGATGAGCGGCGCCTTCGCCGTCGAGTTCCGCGCCACGATGTTCCACACGCCGACACCGGCATAGCACACGGCGAGCACGCAGAACGCGGCGACGATAGCGACGGCCGCAGCCATGGCGCTCTCAGGGACGAAGCCCCCTGCTGCCTGGATGGCGCTCGTCGCCCGTGCGACCGACGTCCAGTTCAGGTAGCCGTAGAAGCCGGAGAACAGGGCGAGAAAGAGGGCGCTGCAGCCGACGATGATCCGCCAGCGGCTCGACCTCGCGGCATCTCTCGGGGAGAGGACGGCCGGTCCAGTCGGAGCTGGGCCGGTCCAGCTCGGCGCGGCGGGCCATTCGGCGGCGGGCCGCTGCGGCCCGGCGGATTCCTGGCTCAATGTGTGCTCCTGTCTGGTCCGCAGGGGCACTCCTTCGCTCCCCCCAACGGTGGAGAGCATACTCTCCGCGCCGCGGAGAGCGTGCAGCGTCGAGCGCCCGGCGCGGCCCGCCGAGCCCCGTGACGTGACGCGCCGATGACCCATTCCGCAGGACCGAATCTTGCCTTATCGTGTGGGCAGGCCGTTCCGCCTGGTCCTCGCTGTCGAGGCAGTCGGCGCGGCCCAAGAATTGGGGAAAGCGTGGGCCAGCGAACCGAGCACTTGAAGCGGCTGCGTCGCGCCTCTGTCGAGGCGCTGTGGACCGGCCGCGCCGCGGCGCTTGCGGGTGCCGCCGTAGCCATTCTCTCTGCAGCGGGCACCGTTCCCCTCGTCCCGGTAGCAGGCTTGGTCTTCGCGGCGGCTGGCGTGCTCATGGGCATCGTCGCGCGGCAACGGATCTTGGAGCTCGACAGAGAGCTCCGGAACGCCACGGTGGCGCGCCGCCCGGGTCCGAGCGCGATCCTCCCCGTGCCGGAGACCGTCGCGGCTGGTGCCGAGTCGTCGGCCTCGGCGAGTCAGGGGGCCGCCGGGGCGGGATTCGGCCCGCCCTCGCGGGGCGAGGACCTCACGGCCACCCTGTGGGAGCTCGAGCACGAGTTCGACATCCGGCGCGCCCTGCGTCTGGTGGGCGACGGCACGAGCGACGACCGAGACCTTGACGGCGGCGCGGACGGCGTGCGTCGTGAAGGAGTCGCGGACGACGGCGGCGCGCACGAAGGCGGGGAGGGCGGCCCTGCCGGGGATGGCGGCGAAGACGCGCTCATCGCCGAATCCGCGCTGCTCCCCGTGACGCTCTTCGACTTGGGCAGCCACAGGAGCTGGGACCGCCTCGTGCTGAGCGTCCCCGGCACGCTCTTCTTCCTCCGCGAAGAGGATCTCGATCACTCGGACCAGCCCGTGCGTCCGCCGCTCGTCGTGGTCGACGAAGAGTGCGAAAGTTGCGTCTTCTGGCTTCCCGGAGGCTATGGGCGGGGCAACCCGGCGTGGAAGGTGGCGTACGCCCGCTCACCGGACGGCGACCCGTACCTCAATCTCCATGTCGCGCACCGCGGAACGGTGCGGGTCAGGTTCCGGATCGCGAACTGCCCGCCGGGTCCGATCCGCGAGGGCCTGTGGGCGCAGTTCGAACTCCTCGCCCATCGCGTTGCTGATGCGGTCGAAGGGCGTCGCTGACGATCGCGGGGGCAGTCAGCCCTGGGACTCTTCGCCCCTTGAGTCCCATTCGTCCGCGCGGCGGAGGTGGCCCTCAGGTCCCTGATAGGCGGCGAGGTCCTGCCAGTTGTCCGGGAGGTCGGTTGCCGGGCCCTGCGCCCCGCGGCCTGACTTCCGGCCGGCCGACCCGCCCTGTGCTTTCCGTCCGCGTGACGATCCGCTGGCTGCCACTTCAGCCGCGGCGTCTGCGAGTTCCCTTCCGATCGTGAGGAGCGCGTTGCGACCGCTGTCGGAGGCGAGCGAGATGCCGGGGACATGCAGAGCGTCGGGGTCCGTTTCGGTGACGTCGAGGCCGAGCGACCGGGCTGCAGCCATCACGATTTCGGTCGTGCTGGCACCGGTGGCCTTCTGCAGGCCCCGGATCGTGTCGGGATCCGGGAAGTTCTTCAAGGGCGAGTTGATGAGCTGGAAGAGTCGCTTGCCGGTGGGGACGCCGCCGCACGCTCGCGACATGGCCTCGAAGGACCAGCCGCGGGCAGCCTTCACCTCCGCAAGCAGCGTTCCGAGATCAGGCTGGCTCATCACTCTCCCCTCATTTCGTGTTGGACGGTGTGGGTCCAACTCCTGAATCTTAGGCATCTCTCGCCGTCGCGTGCCGACACGCCGAGCCGGGGTGCCTAACTTCTGCCTAACTTTTCAGTGGTGCGATCCGCGTGATCTCGCGGATCGATGGATGCGGCTGCCTAAGATGTGCCTAACTTTGCTTGGTTTGACGTTACCTCATGCTTGACGTTGCGCGAGGCTGTCGATTGAATGGGGTAACGCATCAGGCATCGGACGTACCTGAGGGGGTGGCACGCCGGCATGCGCATGAAGCTTGTGGCGCACGACGCCCTAGTGGAGCTGATGTCCATTCGCGGCCTGTCAAACCGGGGCCTTGCGGAGTTCGTTGGCTGCGCGCCGGGAACCATCGACAACCTCGTCTCCGGGAGGACTCAATCCGTCAACGGTGCCCGCACGGCCAAGCGCATCTGCCTCGCCCTCGACGTGCCGTTCGAGGTCTTTTTTGTGCCCGTAATATCTAGTAATACTTCGCATGGCATAAACTCTAGCTCGAAGACCTGGAGTGCGCGCAAGGCCAAAGCGCCGCGCGAGGGGTCCGTGGAGTCCGGTGGTTGAGCAAGGACGGTCCAGCAAGGAATACTCGCTCCTCGCCGTCGCGGACCGCGTGCCGAGGCAAGGTATGGGTCTTGTCGGCTTGGGCTGCCGCTGCTATGTTACTGACCAGTAACTACGGCCGGTGATCATCTGGCCCTTGAGGTCAGGAGGACACCGTGACCCAGACGATTCCGGTTGAGCTGCCCTACGCCGACGGCGATTTCTACGCGTTCGAGGCGCTTCTCTCGGACAAGGAGCGTGACCGGCTCCACGAGGTCCGCGACTGGCTCGACGCGAACGTGCGTCCCATCGCAGTCGAGTGCTGGAACCGCGCGGAGTTTCCGCACGGCCTTGTCCCGCGCCTCGCCGAGCTGGACGTCGTGAGCCCGATCCGCCGCCAGGGGCATTCGAACCTCCTGGCCGGCCTCCTGCACGCCGAGTTCACGAGGGCCGATGCCTCGATCGCGACGTTCATGGGCGTTCACGACGGGCTCTTCACTGGGTCGCTCGAGCTTCTCGCCTCGCACGAGCAGCAGGAGGAATGGCTGCCCGACGTGTACTCCCTGCGGAAGATCGGGGCGTTTGGGCTCACGGAGCCGCTCGGCGGCAGCGACGTGGCGGGCGGAACCCGGACCACGGCTCGGCGCGAAGGCTCGAACTGGGTGCTCAACGGCGCGAAGCGCTGGATCGGCAACGCGACGTTCTCGGACTGGATCGTCGTCTTCGCCCGCGACGTCGACGACGATCAGGTCAAGGCTTTCCTCGTAGACACCTCCCTTGAGGGCTATTCGGCGACCAAGATCGAGAACAAGATCTCTCTCCGAACAGTCCAGAATGCCGACGTCACCCTCGAAAACGTCGTGGTGCCGCACGAGTTCAAGCTCGCCCACGGGAACAGCTTCCGCGACACGAACCGCGTACTCAAGGTCACGAGGCTCTCGGTCGCGTGGCAGGCCGTTGGGCTCCAGATGGCCGCGTTCGACGTGGCCCGCCGCTACGCCGTGGAGCGCATGCAGTTCGGCCGCCCGATCGCCTCCTTCCAGCTTGTCCAGGATCAGCTCGTGACGATGCTCGGCAACATGGTGAGCTCGCTCGGCCTCATGGTGCGCTTGTCGCAGCTCGAGGAGGCCGGCCGGGCGCGCGACGAGCAATCAGCTCTCGCGAAGGCCTACACGACGGCCCGCATGCGCGAGTCGGTGGCGTTGGGCCGCGGCATCCTGGGCGGCAACGGCATCGTGACGGACTACGGAATGGCCAAGGTGTTTGCGGATGCCGAGGCCGTGTTCTCGTACGAGGGCACGCACGAGATCAACACCCTCGTGACGGGCCGCGCGATCACGGGCATCTCCGCAATCGTCTAGGCGTCCGACATGCCGAGGACTGCCGTGACCCGCCTCGGGTGGGCGGCAGCCGTCAGGGGCCGGCAGGTCTGCCCCATTTTTCGGGCGCTGTCACTCGCTCCACGGCAGCAGGATCGATGGCCGCGTGTCGGCGAGGAACTTGAGCGGATTCACGTAGTCGTCGCCATCGCGCACGCCCCAGTGAACGCACGGGCCCGCGCGGCAATGGGTGCTTCCAGTCCAGAGCCGGCCGAGAGTCTGCCCCGCCTCGACGCGGTCGCCCGAGCTGAGGGTCGTCTCGATCGGCTCGAAGCTGCTCCGCAGGCCATTCCCGTGGTCGACTGTCACGACGGGACGGTCCACGACCTGCCCAGCGAACACCACCACACCGGGCGCGGGGGAGTGGAGCTCCTGCGCGGGTGCGCTCGCAAGGTCCACGCCGCGGTGCCCGGAAAGCCATGGTCGCTCAGGGGCGTCGAAGCTGCGGACGACGGCGGGTCGCGGCGAGAGCGGCCAGCCCCACGCCTCGCGCGGGGCGGCGCTTGCAGGACCGGCTGCCACCGACTCCGGCACGTCACCGAACATCAGGGGTAGGTGCACTTGCGAGGCGAGGATGACGGCGGCCGCGAAAAGCAGGCCTGGCGAGAAGACGAGCATGAGGTGAGACTTCCATCCGACGGGCCTGGCGCGGGAGGTGCGCCGCGCTCGATGTGGACGCTCCGCCGTCGTTCGTTTCTGGGGAGGGGAAATCGGGCCTCGCCCCCGGAGGAAGCGGCGTGTGGATCCGCGACGTCGCGCCGATCAGCTCGTGCCCCTGTAGTACACTGAGAGCCGCGGCTTTCTGCTCCCTCTTGTCATGTCACTTGCTTGTCATGCCATGCGCGAGGTAGGGAATGCCGACTCCGCGCATCCAGCGCCCCGCCGTCCGACGGCGTGGCCCTGTGCCCGACGGTCCGCTCAGCTGATTGCAGCCGGGCGGTCCGGGACTGCAGGGGATGCCAGGGACAGCGGCCAACCGGCCGCCGTCGAACAACCGTCAGAACAAGGGCAGGGGCAAGGGCAGCCGAGAAGGCTCCCTCACGAAATGACCTGCCGGAAGGAGCGTCGGCATGCCCGTCGTCACCATGCGCCAGCTGCTCGACAGCGGCGTCCACTTCGGTCACCAGACCCGCCGTTGGAACCCGAAGATGAAGCGGTTCATCTTCACCGAGCGCAACGGCATCTACATCATTGACCTGCAGCAGTCGCTGTCGTACATCGACCGCGCCTACGAGCACGTCAAGGCCACCGTCGCCAAGGGCGGCACGGTCCTCTTCGTCGGTACGAAGAAGCAGGCCCAGGAGGCCATCGCCGAGCAGGCCATGCGCGTCGGCCAGCCGTACGTCAACCAGCGTTGGCTCGGCGGCATGCTCACCAACTTCTCCACCGTTGCCAAGCGCATCCAGCGCCTCAAGGAGCTCGAGGAGATCGACTTCGAGGACGTGGCCGGTTCGGGCCGCACCAAGAAGGAGCTCCTCATCCTCGAGCGCGAGAAGGACAAGCTCGAGAAGACCCTCGGCGGCATCCGCAACCTCACGCGCACGCCGGCGCTCCTCTGGGTCGTCGACACCAAGAAGGAGCACCTCGCGGTCGACGAGGCCAAGAAGCTTGGCATCCCGGTCGTGGCGATCCTCGACACGAACTGCGATCCCGACGAGGTCAACTTCCCGATCCCGGGCAACGACGACGCGATCCGCTCCGTCAACCTCCTCACCCGTGTGGTGGCCGACGCCGTGGCCGAGGGCCTGATCGCCCGCAACAACCGCGGCTCCGGTTCCGAGGGTGCCTCGTCCGCCGAGCCGCTCGCCGAGTGGGAGCGCGAGCTCCTCGAGGGTCAGAACGCCGAGGAGGCCGCTCCGGCCGCCGAAGCAGCTCCGGCCGCTGAGGCTGCTCCCGCCGCCGAGGCCGCTCCCGCCGCCGAGGCCGCTCCGGCCGAGGGTGAGCAGAACTAGCCCCCAAACCATTCCTTCGGGCCGGGCATGCGCCCGGCCCGGAGGCTGACGGCAGGATGGCACCGGACCCGGTGCCATCCTGCCACTGTGAGAAGTGCAGAGAACGAGACAGAGGGGTTCACATGGCGAACTACACCGCTGCTGACATCAAGGCCCTGCGCGAGCGCACGGGTGCCGGCATGATGGACGTCAAGAAGGCTCTCGACGAGGCCAACGGCGACGCCGAGAAGGCCATCGAGATCATCCGCATCAAGGGCCTCAAGGGCGCCACCAAGCGCGAAGGCCGCTCGACCGCCGAGGGCCTCGTGGCCGCGAAGGTCGAGAACGGCGTCGGCGTCATGGTCGAGGTCAACTGCGAGACCGACTTCGTTGCCAAGTCCGCCAAGTTCATCGAGCTCGCCGACCGCGTGCTCGGTGCGGCCATCGCTTCGGGCGCCTCGGACGTCGAGGCCCTCCTCGCGGCCCAGATCGACGGCAAGCCCGTGAGCGAGTTCGTCGTTGAGGAAGGCGCCGTGCTCGGCGAGAAGGTCGCCGTGCGCCGCGTTGCGCGCATCGAAGGCGCGACCGTGGACGCCTACCTCCACAAGACGTCCAAGGACCTCCCGGCCCAGGTCGGCGTGCTGCTCGCGGTCAGCGGCGAGGGCGAGGCGGCTCAGGCCGCTGCCCACGACGTCGCAGTGCACGTCGCCGCGATGTCGCCGAACTACCTCCGCCGCGAGGACGTCCCGGCTGACCTCGTCGAGTCGGAGCGCCGTATCGCCGAGGAGACCGCCCGTGCCGAGGGCAAGCCCGAGGCCGCCCTCACGAAGATCGTCGAAGGCCGCGTGACGGGCTTCTTCAAGGGCGAGGTCCTCCTCGACCAGGCCTTCGCGAAGGACGCCAAGAAGAGCGTCGGCCAGGTCCTCCAGGAGGCTGGCGTCGAGGCTACCGCGTTCGCGCGCTTCCGCGTCGGCGCCTAGCCGATCCACCCCCGGCTGTTCGCAGCCACCCAGCGTGAGGGGCGGCCACCCCGTGTGGCCGCCCCTTTTGCGCGCCAGCAATGCCGATAATCTAGACCAAGGCCCAATCCACTGGTTCGAGGGGACAGATCACTCATGGACACCGTAGAGACCGACGTGCAGACCACTACCCTCCCCATCGCCGATGACCCGGTTCCTCCCCGCCGACGCCGTGTCCTTCTCAAGCTGTCCGGCGAGGTCTTCGGCGGGGGCAAGCTCGGCGTCGACCCGGCCACCGTGCAGGGCGTAGCGCGCGAGATTGCATCTGCCGTCGACGACGTCGAGGTCGCGATCGTGGTGGGCGGCGGCAACTTCTTCCGCGGCGCCGAGCTCTCGCAGAGCGGCATGGACCGCTCGCGCGCCGACTACATGGGCATGCTCGGCACGGTCATGAACTGCCTTGCCCTCCAAGACTTCCTCGAGCAGGCCGGGGTGGAGACGCGGGTCCAGAGCGCGATCACCATGGGCCAGGTTGCTGAGGCCTACATCCCGCGGCGGGCGATCCGGCACATGGAGAAGGGCCGCGTCGTCATCTTCGGTGCTGGCGCCGGCCTCCCGTACTTCTCGACGGACACCGTGGCCGTCCAGCGCGCGCTCGAGGTGCACGCCGACGTGGTCCTCATGGCCAAGAGCGGAGTGGACGGCGTCTACACGGCGGACCCCAAGAAGGACCCCTCGGCGCGCAAGCTCGAGCGCCTGACCTACGACGAGGCGCTCCGCCGCGATATCCGGGTCATGGACCAGACGGCGATGACGATGTGCAAGGACAACGGCCTCACGATGATCGTGTTCGGCATGCAGGGCGAGGGCAACGTCACGAAGGCCATCCTTGACGGCCAGCTCGGCACGGTGGTGACCCCGTAATCCCGCTAGGATGTCAGGAGTCCTTGAGCAACAGCCAGCTGTCCGCAGCCCACGAATCAGGAGCCAAGCAATCGTGATCGAAGAGACTCTTCTCGAAGCCGCCGAAAAGATGGAGAAGGCCGTCGAGGTGGCCAAGGAGGACTTCGCCTCGATCCGGACCGGCCGCGCCAACCCCGCCCTGTATGCGAAGGTCATGGTCGAGTACTACGGCACTCCGACGCCCCTCCAGCAGCTCGCCTCGTTCCAGGTCTCGGACGCGCGCACGATCCTCATCACGCCGTTCGACAAGACCGCGCTCCGCGACATCGAGCGGGCACTGAGCGACTCGGAGGTGGGCGCGAACCCGTCCAACGACGGCAACGTGATCCGCGTGGTGCTCCCTGAGCTCACGCAGGAGCGCCGCAAGGAGTACGTCAAGATCGTCAAGGGCAAGGGCGAGGACGCGAAGGTGTCCATCCGCAGCGTCCGCCGCAAGGCCAAGGAGTCCCTTGACCGCCTCGTCAAGGACGGCGAGGTCGGCGAGGACGACGGCGTGCGCGGCGAGCGTGAGCTCGACGGCCTGACCAAGCAGCACACGGACAGCGTCGACGAGCTCGTGAAGCGCAAGGAAGCCGAGCTGCTCGAGGTCTGATGACCGATCCCCAGCCCGAGGCCGGCCCGCAGCCTGGACATCATCCAGAGCACGCTGGGCCGGCCCCTGACGCTCCGGGTGCCCCGAGCTCCCGGCGCGCCCGCCGCGCGGCGGACGACGCCGAAAAAGCCGCCGCGAGCGCTGCTGCGGCGGCGTCGCCGACCCCGAGAGCAGGGCGGAACCTGCCAGCCGCGATCGTGGTGGGCCTCATCCTGCTCGCCGCCGTGCTCGCAGGACTGTTCCTCTGGCCGCTCGGCTTCGTATTCGTCGCGACAGCCGCAGGCGTTCTCGGCGTGTGGGAGGTCTTTCGGGCGCTTCAGACGCGGAAGACGACCATCCCGATCGTCCCGGTCCTCATCGGCTCGGTCGCGATCCCGTTCTCCGCGTTCTTCGGCGGACCCGAGGCGCAGCTGTTCGCCCTCGTGGCGGCAAGTGCCGCAGTGCTCCTGTGGCAGAGCCTGGAGTCGGCCCACGGCGCTGTGACGAACGTGGTGGGCGGCGTCTTCGTGCTGCTGTGGATCCCCTTCTTCGTGGGCTTCTCCGTGCTTCCGCTGCACGATTCAGGCGTCACGCCACCGCCGCTCGGCGTGTGGCCGGGGCTTGCCGTTCCCCACAGCGTGTTGCAGCTCATCGTGACCCTCCTCCTGGTCTTCGCGAACGACACGTTCGGCTACATCGTCGGCGCGAGCCTTGGCAAGCACCCCATGGCGCCCAAGATCAGTCCGAAGAAGTCGTGGGAGGGATTCGCCGGATCGGTGGCTGGCGCCGTCGTCATCGGCGTCCTCGGTACCGTCTTCATCCTGGGGCGCCCCTGGTGGGAGGGCATCGTGCTGGCCCTTGCCATGGTCGGTGCCGCGACAGCTGGCGATCTCGCTGAGTCGATGGTCAAGCGCGAGCTGGGCATCAAGGACATGAGCAGCATCCTGCCGGGGCATGGCGGCATGATGGACCGGCTCGATTCGATCCTGTTCGGCGTGCCGGTGGCGTATGTCGTATTCAGCCTCCTGCCCGGGGCGTGATGCAAGATAATGTTTGACAACGAGGACGGAGGCACTGTGGCGCGCAATGGTTCGGGAGCCGCGGCTGGGTTCAATCGCGTGGGCCGAGGCGATCTCGGGTACAGCCCGAAGCAGGTCGAGAAGTTCATGGAGGCCGCTCGGGCCTACCTGCGCAATACGTCCTCAGCCGAGCCAGTGACGAGCCATCAGGTGCGCAGCGTGGCGTTCGACGCCGTGCGCGGCGGCTACGACGCGGGCCAGGTCGACGCCGCGCTCGATCGGCTCGAGGATGCCCTGGCGCGGCGCGAGCGTGACGAGCTCATCGACCGCGAGGGCGAGGACGCGTGGCTGCATGAGGTCGGCCACCTTGCGAGCGTGCTCCGTGCGCGGCTCCTCCGGCCCGACGGCGACCGGTTCCGCCGTCCGTCGAAGAACGGCGCCCCGAGCTACAACCCGCGTGACGTCGACGATCTGTGCCACAGGCTTCTCAACTACCTTGAGCATGACGCCGTCATGAGCGCCGACGACGTCCGGACGGCCGTCTTCCGGACCGTGACTGGCCGCGACGGCTACGAGGAGACGCAGGTGGACGCGTTCCTCGACCGCTGCGTGGAGCTCATCGCCAAGATCGCCTGACCGCGCCCACCCTGCCCGCCGGCCGGGCGGACTGGTCGAGGCGCAGCGCTCCCCGCCTAACGTCGTTCCGCCGCGCCGATCCGCAACGGCAGGCGCAGCGTGAACGTGCTCCCCACGCCGAGCTCGCTCTCGCACTCGAGGTCTCCGCCGTGCCGCACCGCCACCTCGCGCGCCAAAGCGAGGCCGAGCCCGGTCCCAGGGATGCCCGAGCGCACCGCGGCCGAGCTCCGCTGGAATCGCGTGAAGATGCGCGGCAGATCCTCCGGGGGAATCCCGATGCCCTGGTCAGAGACCGAGAAGACGGCCCAGCGTCCCTCCCGCCCTGTCCTGAGTGTGACGGCCGTGCCGTCGCTCGAGTACTTGAGCGCGTTCGAGATGAGATTGTCGAGGAGGCGCACGAATCCGGTGCGGTCGCCGTACACCGGCAGCTCGCCGTCGGCCGTGAGGTGGATGGTGATGTCACGGCGCGCCGCATCCGGCGACGCCGAGTCCACGGCGTCGCGGACGAGCTGGGCGAGGTCCATGGCGCTGGGCTGGTGCGTCTCCGTGGCGCCGGGCGTTGCGGCGGCCAAGATGTCGTCCACCATCTTGTTGAGGTGCCGTGCATTGCGGGCCATGACGAGTGTGTCGGAGCGGGCGGCGGGGCTCAGTGAAGGGTCGTCGTGGAGCAGCTCGGCGTAGCCGAGGAGACTCGTGAGCGGTGTCCGGAACTCGTGCGACATTGCCGCGAGGAACGTGTCGCGGGCACGCACGGCCGCGACCACGTCGGTGACGTCGGAGAAGGCCAAGGCCGATCCCATCATCTCTCCGCCCGCGTCGCGGAACGGTCGAGCAGAGACGGACACGGTTCGGGACCGTTGCCCGGTTCCGAGCCGGAATAGCTCGTGCGTGATCGTCTCGCCGGCCACGGCCCGCGCGGCAGGGCGTCGCTCGCTCGGGACGAGTTTGTCGGATCCGTCTGCGAAGACCAGCAGCTCGGGCTCGCGCGCCGTATCGGCGCCGTCGGGAAGGGCAGCACGGTGCAGCTCCTGCTGCCGGGCATTCATGAGCAGGATCTCCCCAGCGGTATCGACGACGACGACCCCGACATCGACCGTGTCGACGATCGTCTCGAGGAGCTGCTGGCGCGTCTCGCTGCGATCGAGCAGCTCCGCGATCTGGCGGCGCTGGGCGCTGCTGCTCAGAGCGCTGACCGACGTGGCCACCCCGACCGTGAGCATCGTGAACGGCGTGAGGAGCTCGGACGAGAGCGTGCTGACGTTCGCCGTTCCGTCGAGGAAGTGGGGGACCCAGACCATGAGGAGGGTCGAGATCGTTCCGAAGGCGACCGCGCCGCGTGGCCGGTAGCCCGAGCCCGCGAGCCACATCACGGGAAAGACCGCCAGGAGGCCGAGTCCGGGCAGCAGGTCGTTGTCGGAGAATCTGAGCAGCGCGATCGGATAGAAGTCCAGCACCGGGATGACGAGGAAGGACCAGTAGGGAAGTCGATCCCACGGAACCGCCGCGCAGGCACCCAGAAGGGCCAGCGCCAGCAGCTGGCTGGCCACGAATCCGAGGTCCGCGAAGTCGGACGTGTCCGAGAGCACGGAGATCCCGCACACCAGGATCATCGTGAGGTTGAGCGGCAGCTGCCTCAAGACGACCTGGGCCCGCAGGCTCAGTTCATGAAAGCGGCGTTGGCCAAGGAGCATGACATCCAAGACGACGTCCATGACCCCAATTCTGTGACAAGAACGGTCATGTCCCTAACCGGCTGGCCGCGGACCCCGTTCGAGGAGCGGGTCCATGCGGAACGGAACGAGCTCTCCCATGGCGAGAGCCGTGTCGGTCCGTTCGACACCGTCGCACGCGAGGATCTTGCCGTTGATCCGGAACAGGTCCTCGGCGTCGACGGCGACGACGCGGAGCAGGAGGTCCGCGGTGCCCGTCAGGCCGTGCCCCTCGAGCACTTCCGGGATCTGGGCGATCGCCTCCGTGATGGGGCCGAGCTTGCGCTGTTGGACATGCACCGTGATGAACGCAAGGAGTGGATATCCGAGGGAGGCCGGGTTGATGCGGCGGTCGAAGGCGAGGAACGCGTGCTGCTCGAGGCGGGACAGGCGTGCCTGAACCGTATTGCGCGAGAGGCCCAGCTCTTGGGCGAGCGCCACGACGGTTCTGCGCGGGTCGACGGCGAGAGCGCGCAAGATTCGGGTGTCGGTGGCATCCACGGGGTGCATGATGCGCAGATTAGCACGGTAGCGCACCGCCGAATAGGGCATCCTGCTCAGTTTCGGCGCGGTTGGTTGTACCCCCTGTTCGTTGTGAGTATCGTCACATTAACCCGGGGGCCTACAGGCCTCCCGCGAGCAGATAGGGATGCGAACCGAAGTGTCCACGTATCACATGACCGCCGGCGACGACGGGTCGCCGATCCAGCTACTCTCGCCTGATGGCGCTCGGCACCGCCACGAGCGGTACGACCGTTACCTAGCCGACGTCGAAGGCGACGACGGCGCCCAGCTTCTCGTCTCGCTGTACGAGGACATGGTCGTCGCCCGCCGTGTCGACGCGGAGGGCACCGCCCTCCAGCGGCAGGGACAATTGGGCCTCTGGCCCCCGTTCGTCGGCCAAGAGGCCGCACAGGTGGGCTCGGCGCGGGCCGTTGCGGCCGACGATTTCATCTTCCCCAGCTATCGGGAGATCGGCGTCGCGTACGTGCGGGGCGTCGCCCTGCCGGACTTGGTCCGCCAATGGCGCGGCAACGCCCACTCGGGCTGGGACCCCTACGAATTCAACATGGCACCGTCCCAAGTGGTGATCGGCGCCCACACGCTGCACGCCGTGGGCTACGCGATGGGAGTCCAGTTCGACGGCGCCGAGACCGCTGTCGTCACCTATTTCGGCGACGGCGCGACGAGCCAGGGCGATGTCAACGAGTCGATGGTGTTTGCCGCGAGCTATCAGGCGCCCGTCGTCTTCTTCTGCCAGAACAACCAGTGGGCCATCTCGGAGCCGGTCGGGCTGCAGGCCCATGTGCCGATTGCGCTCCGCGCTCCGGGCTTCGGCATCCCCAGCGTCCGCGTCGACGGCAACGACGTGCTCGCCTGCCTCGCCGCGACGCGCGAGGCCCTGGAGCGAGCCCGCTCCGGGAATGGCCCCTCCTACATCGAGGCAGTCACCTACCGCATGGGCCCGCATACGACGGCGGACGACCCCACCAGGTACCGGGACGCCAACGAACTCGAGGACTGGAAGGAGCGCGATCCGATCGCGCGGCTCGAGCGCTACCTCGAGAGCCGGGGCCTGCTCGACGACGAGGTGCGCGCGCGGGTCGCCGCGAAGGCCGACAAGGTCGGCGCAGAGCTGCGTGAGGCCACGATCCACATGCCGGACCCGGCACCCGAGGACGTGTTCGCCCACGTCTATGCCGGACCCCACGCCGTGCTCGAGCGGCAGCGTGACCACTACGAGCGCTATCAGTCCGGCCTCGCCGGAGCACATGCAGAAGGAGGGCACTGATGACTGAGCAGACAGCCCCGAACACGTCGCAGATGACGTTCGCCAAGGCCCTCAACGCCGGCCTCCGCCGCGCCATGGAGCGCGACTCCAAGGTCGTGCTCATGGGCGAGGACATCGGAAAGCTCGGCGGCGTCTTCCGTATCACGGACGGTCTCCAGAAGGATTTCGGGGCTCACCGGGTCATCGACACGCCGCTCGCCGAGTCCGGGATCATGGGAACGGCGATCGGCATGGCCTACCGCGGATACCGGCCGGTGGTCGAGATCCAGTTCGACGGCTTCGTGTATCCCGCGTTCGATCAGATCGTGGCCCAGGTGGCGAAGCTCCACTTCCGGACTCTGGGCCGGGTCAAGGTCCCGCTGACCATTCGCATCCCGTTCGGCGGTGGCATCGGGTCGCCCGAGCACCACTCGGAATCGCCCGAGGCGTACTTCGCGCACACGGCCGGCCTGCGGGTTATGGCGGTCTCCAACCCGCAGGACGCGTATTCGATGATCCAGCAGGCCATCGCGTGCGACGACCCGGTCGTGTTCTTCGAGCCGAAGCGCCGCTATCACGACAAGGGCGACGTCGACGAGTCGTTCGGCCTGGATGCCCCGGACGGGCTCGGCATGGGATCGGCCCGCGTCATGGCCGAGGGCCACGACGTGACCCTTGTCTCCTACGGCCCGCTCGTCAAGACGTGCCTCGACGCGGCGGTTGCCGCCTCGGACGAGGGCGTGTCGGTCGAGGTCATCGACCTCCGTTCCCTCGCGCCGGTCGACTACGCGACGCTCGAGGCGTCGGTGCGGAAGACCGGGCGGCTCGTCATTGCACACGAGGCCTCGCAGAGCGGCGGCCTCGGCGGCGAGATCGCGGCGAGCATCACCGAGCGCTGCTTCTACTACCTCGAGCATGCGCCTGTGCGGGTCACGGGCTTCGACGTCCCGTACCCGTACTCGAAGCTCGAGTTCCACCACCTCCCGGACCTCGATCGGATCCTCGACGGAGTGGACCGGGCGCTTGGCCGACCGAACTCCCTGAGCGGGACCGAGGAGGGCGAATGAGCGTGGCGAGCGTGGGAACGCACACCAGGGAATTCCGACTGCCGGATCTCGGCGAAGGCCTGACCGAGTCGGAGATCGTGGCGTGGCGGGTCGCGGTCGGCGACACGGTCCAGCTCAACCAAGTGATCGGCGAGGTCGAGACGGCGAAGGCCGTCGTCGAGCTCCCGAGCCCCTACACGGGTAAGGTCACGGCGCTCCTCGCGGAACCGGGTCAGGTGGTCGCGGTCGGGGCCCCGATCGCGGAGTTCGAGGTCGAGGGCCAGGAGCCTGGCGGGGGTTCAGGAGGAGGCGCTCCGAAACGCGAGCCGAACCTCGTGGGCTACGGTGCGATGCCGGAAGGCACGGGCCGCCCGGCGCGCAAGGTGCGCAGCTGGGCCGGGGCGGCCCCCGCGCAGGCGGCCCCGGCTGCGCCTGCCCAGGCGGCCTCGGCTGTCCCGGACGAGCCCACGGCGGCTGCGCCGGCCCAGACGGCCCCGGCTGTACCGGACGAGCCCGCGGCTGCGCCCGCCCAGGCGGCCCCAGCTGCGCCGGTCGAGCCCGCGGCCCGGGCCGCGCCCGACCGGGAGTCGCAGGCTGCCGCCCCGGCACCGCGGGATGCCCAGCCCGTTGCGCCGGCGGAGCCCGAGCGAGCGGAGCGCCCGCGCTCGACCCCGCCCGTGCGAAAGCTTGCGAAGGACCTCGGCGTGGATCTCGGCACGGTTCGTGGCTCCGGGCCCAGGGGGCTCGTGACCCGTGACGACGTGCTGAGCCGCGTCGGCACGCCTGAGCAGGACGGGCTCGGCAAGGAAGGACTCGCGCAGGCTGGGCCGGAGCAAGGTGGGCCAGAGCAGGTTCGCCCAGAGCAGGGTGGGCCAGCGCGGGGAGCGGCCGCCGCCGTCGTTCGTGGTGAGCGGGAGACGCGGACGCCGATCCGCGGCGTGCGCAAGCACACCGCCGCGGCCATGGTCGCGAGCGCGTTCTCGGCGCCGCACGCCAGCGAATTCCTGACGGTCGACGTCACCCCGGCGATGGAGCTCCTGGCCCGCCTCAAGGCGTCGAAGGCGTTCGCGGGCGTCAAGCTCACTCCCATGACTCTCGTCGCGAAGGCAGTGCTTATCGCCCTGCGACGCAGCCCGTCGCTCAACTCGCACTGGGACGAGGCAGCGCAGGAGATCGTCCAATACCACTACGTGAACCTCGGCTTCGCGGCGGCCACGCCGCGTGGCCTCATGGTCCCGAACGTCAAGGACGCGGACTCCATGGAACTCGCGCAGCTTGCTGACGCCATCAGCCAGCTCGCGACGTCGGCGCGCGAAGGGCACGCGAGCCCGGCCGACTTGTCGGGTGGGACGATCACGATCACGAATATCGGAGTCTTCGGCGTCGATGCGGGCACTCCCATCCTCAACCCCGGCGAGGCGGCCATCCTCGCGATGGGCCAGGTGCGCCGACTGCCCTGGGAATACCGAGGCGAGGTCGCTCTGCGCGACGTCATGACGCTCTCGCTCTCCTTCGACCACCGCCTGGTCGACGGCGAGCAGGGGTCGCGGTTCCTTGCCGATGTCGGCGCCATCATGGCCGATCCCGGCACGGTCCTGGCGATGGTGTGATCAGACTCCCTCGCGGAGCGGCCCAGGGTCCCGGCTTCGGGGGAAGCCGTTTCGCGGGGAGCGGCTAGGGCGCCGGCGCCGTGAGTGCGGCTAGCGCCATGGCGCTGAGCAGTTCGCGGGCGCGCGCGGCGGGGACACGACCCCCGCCGCGTTGCGCCCCACCCACCGAATGCGGCGTCGAGTTGATGAGTCCGAAGACCGCCTGGGCGCGGACGCGGAGTTCCGCCGGCGTCGTGCCTGGGTGCAGCCCGGCGAGGGCGCCCGCCCAGACATCGACATATCGGCGCTGAAGGCGCCGCACCGCTGACCGGTCGTCGGGGGAGAGGCTCGTGAAATCGCGGTCCTGGACCCGGATCACCTCGGGCTTCGACAGCGCGAAGTCCACGTGGAAGGCGACCAGCGCGCGGAGGACGGCGCCGTCGTCGTTCGCGTTCCCCTGCGCCCCCCGCTGCGCTGCGCCGTCGTCGTTCGCGCGCTGGTCCGCGTCGGCGACTCGGAGCCCGCCCGCGAGCAGCTCCTCGCTCACCCCCACGAGGAGCGCCCCGAGGACGGCCTGCTTGCCCGCGAAATGGCGGTAGATCGCAGGGCCGCTCACGCCGGCGGCGGCGCCCAGATCGTCGAGCGAGACGCCCGCGAAGCCCTGGGCGGCGAACAGCCCCGCGGCAGCATCGAGGAGCGCCTGGCGGCGGACGGCCTTCGCTTCGCTGCGCGGGCTGTGTGCTTCGCTGCGCGGGCTGTGTGCTTCGCTGCGCGGGCTGGGAATCTCATGCATGAGGTCTCCTGTGCTGGACATCACAGTTAATCAAGACTAACTTGGATTCCAGTTAATCGTCACTAACCCAAGGCGGAGGCTCGATGGAGACCCTTCTCAGCCGCGTCGATCCGGCAAGCGCCGAATTCGCCGAGAACGACGCCGCGCAGCGGGCCCTTGCGGGCGAGCTCGCCGAACGCCTCGCGGCCACGGCGCTCGGGGGCCCGCAGCGCTCGCGCGAGCGGCACGTGGCCCGCGGCAAGCTCCTCCCGCGTGAGCGCATCGACGCGCTGCTCGACGAGGGCTCGCCCTTCCTCGAGATCTCGGCGCTCGCGGCGAACGGCATGTACGGCGACGAGAGCCCGGGTGCGGGCGTCATCGCGGGCATCGGCCTGGTCCACGGCCGTCACGTGCTCGTGATCTCGAACGATGCAACCGTCAAGGGCGGCACGTACTACCCCATGACGGTCAAGAAGCACCTCCGGGCCCAGGAGATCGCGCTCGAGAATCGCCTCCCGTGCGTCTACCTCGTCGACTCGGGCGGCGCGTTCCTGCCGCGGCAGGACGAGGTCTTCCCGGACCGTGACCACTTCGGGCGCATCTTCTACAACCAGGCCCGGATGTCCGCGGCGAAGATCCCGCAGATCGCGGCCGTCCTCGGCTCGTGCACGGCGGGCGGCGCGTACGTGCCCGCCATGAGCGACGAGACGGTCATCGTGCGCAACCAGGGCACGATCTTCCTCGGCGGGCCGCCGCTCGTGAAGGCGGCCATCGGCGAGATCGTTTCGGCCGAGGAGCTCGGCGGCGGCGAAGTCCACGCGCGGATTTCCGGCGTCGCCGACCATCTTGCCGAGAACGACGAGCACGCGCTCGAGATCGTCCGCGGCATCGTCGCGACGCTCCAGCCGCCGCAGGCCGCACCGTGGGACGTCGCCTTGGCCGCCGAGCCGAAGGCCGAGGTCGGCGAGCTCTACGGCGCGGTGCCCACCGACGTGAACGCCCAGTACGACGTGCGCGAGGTCATCGCCCGCCTCGTGGACGCGAGCGCGTTCCACGAGTTCAAGAAGGAGTATGGCTCGACGCTCGTGACGGGCTTCGCGCGCATCCACGGCCACCCCGTGGGGATCGTGGCCAACAACGGCGTGCTCTTCTCGGAGTCCGCGATGAAGGGCGCCCATTTCATCGAGCTGTGCGACCAGCGCGGCATCCCGCTCGTGTTCCTGCAGAACATCTCGGGCTTCATGGTGGGCCGCGACTACGAGCGCGGCGGCATCGCGAAGCACGGCGCCAAGATGGTCACCGCTGTGGCGACCACCCGCGTCCCCAAGCTCACGGTCGTGATCGGCGGCTCGTTCGGCGCGGGAAATTACTCGATGTGCGGGCGGGCCTACTCGCCGCGCTTCCTCTGGATGTGGCCCGCGAGCCGCATCTCCGTCATGGGCGGGAATCAGGCCGCGAGCGTCCTCGCAACGGTCAAGCGCGAGCAACTCGAGGGGCGCGGCGAGGAATGGCCGGTCGAGGAGGAGGACTCGTTCAAGGCGCCCATCAAGGCTCAGTACGAGGCGCAGGGCAGCCCCTACTACTCGACGGCCCGGCTCTGGGACGACGGCGTCATCGACCCCGCCGACACCCGGAGGGTCCTGGGCATGGCCCTCGACGTCGTGGCTCAGGCACCGCTCCCCGAGACGTCCTTCGGCGTCTTCAGGATGTGAGGAAAGTGACTTCCGTGAAAGAAACCCCGCTGTCCGATCCGGGCCAGGCCCCGCTCTTCGCGAAGGTCCTCGTGGCGAATCGCGGAGAGATCGCGTGCCGCGTGATGCGGACGCTGCGACGGCTCGGCATTCCCTCCGTCGCCGTCTACAGCGACGCGGACGCGGGCGCTCGCCACGTGCTGGAGGCCGACGAGGCGGTGCATCTCGGCGCCAGTGGCGGCTCCGGGTCGGGCGGCCGCCAGAGCGCGGTGCAGAGCTACCTCGACATCGGCGCGATCGTCGCAGCCTGCCGCGCTGTCGGCGCGGATGCCGTGCACCCGGGCTACGGCTTCCTGAGCGAGAACGAGGCGTTCGGCCGGGCGCTCGAGGAGGCCGGAATCGCGTTCGTGGGGCCGGGCGTCGAGGCCCTCACCGTCATGGGGGACAAGATCCGTGCGAAGAACCACGTCGCGGGCTTCGGCGTGCCGGTGGTTCCGGGCATCGCGAGGCCCGGGCTCACCGACTCGGACCTGGTCCAGGCGGCCGACGGCGTGGGGTACCCGCTGCTCATCAAGCCCTCCGCAGGGGGCGGCGGCAAGGGCATGCACGTGGTCGAGTCTGCGGACGAGCTCCCGCGCGCCCTCGCGACCGCTCGCCGTGTCGCGGCCGCCGCCTTCGGCGACGACACGCTGTTCCTCGAGCGGCTCATCCGCGCCCCGCGCCACATCGAGGTCCAGATCCTCGCCGACCAGCACGGCACCACGATCCACCTCGGCGAGCGCGAATGCTCCCTCCAGCGGCGGCACCAGAAGGTCATCGAGGAGGCGCCGTCGCCGCTCTTCGACACGCCGCTCGGCGCCGAGACGCGCGAGCGGATCGGCAAAGCCGCGTGCGACGCGGCACGCAGCGTCGGCTATGTCGGCGCGGGGACAGTCGAGTTCCTGGTGAGCGACGAGGCGCCCGAGGAATTCTTCTTCATGGAGATGAACACGCGGCTCCAGGTCGAGCACCCCGTGACCGAGATGATCACGGGGGTGGACCTCGTCGAGCAGCAGCTGCGCGTTGCGGCCGGCGAGGCGCTCGGGCTCGCGCAGGAGGACGTGCGGCTCGACGGGCACGCGATCGAGGCGCGCGTGTATGCCGAAGTTCCGCGAAGGGGCTTCCTTCCCGCGACGGGCCGGGTCGAATTCCTGTCCGAGCCCGCGGGGGAGGGCGTGCGCGTGGACAGCTCCCTCATGGGCGGGCTCGAGGTCGGATCCGACTTCGACCCCATGCTGTCTAAAGCGATCGCTTGGGGCCGCGATCGCCAGGAGGCGCTCGAGCGGCTCGACGCCGCGCTCGCCGGGTACACGATCCTCGGCGTCCAGACGAACATCGAATATCTGCGTCTCCTCTTGGCCGATCCCGACGTCCAGAAGGGCCACCTCGACACGACGCTCATCGAGCGGCGCCTCGAGCACCTCGAGTTCCGCGAGGCGGGGGAGGCCGAGTACGTCGCGGCCGCGCTGCTGGCCGACCATCTGCGCGATCCCGCGGTGGGCGCCGGACCCTGGCGTGCCGACTCGTGGCGCCTCGGCGCCCCCGCGCGTCGCCGCGTCACGCTCGGAACCCCAGACGGCGGCGTGACCACGGTGCGCGTGGCCGGCGCCCAGGACTACGGCACCGACAGTGGGGACGAGCCGGCCGTGAGCGTCGATACGGGCCCGGAGCGCAAGGCGAGCCTCGCCGTCGTCGGCCACGGCGTGACGCTCGGGCTCGACGGCGAGCCGCACCCCTACTCATGGGCCGTGGGCGGGGGAAGCGACGGGCGCACGCTGTTCCTGGGCGACGGCGGCTGGACCGTCGCGCTGCCCGTTTTGGACCGCGCGCAGCGCCTCGAGCGGGTGCTCGACGGCGTCCACCACCACGCGGGCGATGCCTCGCCCGAGGTGCGCTCGCCCATGCCGGGGACGGTCGTCTCCGTGGCGGTCGCCCCGGGCCAGGCCGTCGAGCCCGGTCAACCTCTTGTGAGCGTCGAGGCGATGAAGATGGAGCACCAGCTCGTCGCCGCGCTCGCGGGGACCGTCCAGCTGCACATCTCGGTCGGCTCGCTCGTCAAGGCCGACCAAGTCGTCGCGACTGTCACGCCCGCATCCACCGCCACCCCAGAAATCTGAGACCCGAAACCTTCAGGAGCCATCCATGGTCGACTTCCAGCTCGACGACGATTACCGGGAGCTCAGCGAGACCGTTCGCGAGTTCGCCGACGAGGTCGTTGCCCCCGCCTCGCAGAAGCACGACGAGGAGCACAGCTTCCCGTACGAGATCGTCTCCCAGATGGGGGAGATGGGCCTCTTCGGGCTCCCGTTCCCCGAGGAGTTCGGGGGCATGGGCGGCGACTACTTCGCCCTCGCCCTCGCGCTCGAGCAGCTGGGCCGCGTGGACCAGTCGGTCGCGATCACGCTCGAAGCGGGTGTGTCGCTCGGCGCCATGCCGATCTACCGCTTCGGCACCGACAAGCAGCGCGAGACGTGGCTGCCCGAGCTCGCGGCCGGACGAGCGCTTGCGGGCTTCGGTCTCACCGAGCCCGAGGCCGGATCAGACGCGGGCGGCACGAAGACGAATGCCCGGCTCGAGGATGGTCCCGAGGGGCGAGAGTGGGTCATCAACGGCTCGAAGGAATTCATCACGAACTCGGGCACCGACATCACCAAGTTCGTCACGGTGACCGCGGTGACGGGCACGGAGACCCGCCCCGACGGCCGGACCCGCAAGGAGATCTCCACGATCATCGTCCCCTCCGGGACCCCCGGCTTCCGCGCCGAGAAGCCCTACAACAAGGTGGGCTGGAACGCGTCGGACACGCATCCGCTCTCGTTCAAGGACGCGCGCGTGCCCGAGGAGAATCTCCTCGGCGTGCGGGGCCGCGGCTACGCGAACTTCCTGTCGATCCTCGACGAGGGCCGGATCGCGATCGCCGCGCTCGGCACGGGCGCGGCGCAGGGCTGCGTCGACCTCTCCGTGAAGTACGCAAAGGAACGCAGCGCGTTCGGCTCGAACATCGGCAAGTATCAGGGGATTCAATTCAAGATCGCCCGTATGCAGGCCCGGGCCCACACCGCCCGGCTCGCCTACTACGACGCCGCCGCGCGCATGCTCGCCGGCAAGCCGTTCAAGACCGAGGCCGCGATCGCGAAGATGGTCGCCGGCGAGGCGGCGATGGACAACGCTCGCGACGCGACCCAGGTGTTCGGCGGCTACGGCTTCATCAACGAGTTCACGGTCGCGCGCCACTACAGGGACTCGAAGATCCTCGAGGTCGGCGAGGGGACAACTGAGGTGCAGCTCATGCTCATCGCCCGGGAGCTTGGGCTGTAGCGTAGGTCGCGGAAACAGCCTGGGTCACGAAGCGGTGCCATAAGGAGGTTCTGTGATCGACAAAGTGGTGGCCAGCGTCGAGGAGGCGGTGGCGGACATCCCGGATGGCGCCTCGCTCGCCGTCGGCGGCTTCGGCCTGTGCGGCATTCCGGTAGGGCTCATCGACGCCCTGCACCGGCAGGGCACGAAAGACCTCGAGACCATCAGCAACAACTGCGGCGTGGACGACTGGGGCCTCGGGATCCTCCTGTCCTCGGGTCGCATCCGCCGGACCGTGAGCTCGTACGTGGGAGAGAACAAGGAGTTCGCGCGCCAGTTCCTCTCGGGCGAGCTCGAGGTCGTCCTCACCCCGCAGGGGACGCTCGCCGAGAAGCTCCGCGCTGGCGGAGCCGGGATTCCCGCCTTCTACACGTCGGCAGGGGTGGGCACCCAGGTCTCCGAGGGCGGCCTTCCGCAGAAGTACGACGCCGAAGGGAACGTCGTGAAGGCCTCCTCGCCGAAGGAGGTGCGCGCCTTCCACGGCGCCGACTACGTTCTCGAGGAGTCGCTCACGCCGGACTTCGGCCTGGTCCACGCCCTCAAGGGAGACCGGCACGGCAATCTCGTGTTCCATGAGACGGCCATGAACTTCAATCCGCTGTGTGCGATGGCGGGGAGGATCACGATCGCCGAGGTCGAGGAGCTCGTGGAGCCCGGCGAGCTGGACCCCGAGCACATCCACACGCCGGGGATCTTCGTCCAACGCGTAGTGCACGTGCCGGCGGACAGCCCGCTGGGGGAGAAGCGGATCGAGAAGAGGACGGTGGCCCAGTAATGCCGTGGAACCGCAACGAGCTCGCGGCCCGCGTCGCGCAGGAGCTCACCAACGGCCAGTACGTGAACCTCGGGATCGGGATGCCGACGCTCATTCCGAACTACATTCCGAGCGGCGTCGAGGTCGTGCTGCACTCCGAGAACGGGATCCTCGGCACCGGGCCGTATCCCGTCGAGGCCGAGGTCGATCCGGATCTCATCAACGCCGGCAAGGAGACCGTGACGGTCAAGAAGGGCGCCGCGTTCTTCGACTCGGCGACGTCGTTCGGGATGGTCCGCGGCGGCCACGTGGACGTTGCGGTGCTCGGAGCCATGGAGGTGTCGCAGAACGGCGACCTCGCCAACTGGATGATCCCCGGAAAGATGGTCAAGGGGATGGGCGGCGCCATGGACCTCGTCTTCGGGGCCAAGCGGCTCATCGTCATGATGGACCACACGGACAAGCACGGGAATCCGAAGATCCTGCCCGAATGCACCCTGCCGATCACGGGCAAGGGCTGCGTGGACCGCATCATCACGGACCTCGGGGTCATCGACGTGGTGCGGGACGCCGGGAGCGGGCTCGTGGGGGCGGGGATGGAGCCTGCCACCGCGACCGGTGCCGTGCTGGTGTTGCGCGAACTGGCTCCGGGCGTGACGGAGGAGCAGGTCGTGGCGGCGACCGCGGCCGAGCTCGAGGTGGAGATCCATGACAATGAGCCCTGATCCGCAGCCGGCAGCCGGCGGAAACGCCAACGTGGAGGGCCCCCGTGTCATCGAGCAGCGTGGCCTCTACTTCGACGAACTCGAAGAGGGTGTGGTTTACGCGCACCGGCCCGGCCGGACGGTGACGGAGGCGGACAACGTCCTCTTCACGACGCTCACCATGAACACCCAGGCGCTGCACCTCGACGCCGCGTGGAGCGCGGCCCAGCCGTTCGGCCAGCGCCTCGTGAACTCGATGTTCACGCTCGCGACCGTTGTGGGGCAGTCCGTCGCCCAGCTGACCCAAGGCACGATCGTCGCGCAGCTGGGCCTGACCGACGTCTCGTTCCCGCATCCCGTGTTCCACGGCGATACGCTCTACACCGAGACGGTCGTCGTCGAGAAGCGGCTCTCCTCGTCCCGGCCCGGTCAGGGGATCGTGACGATGGAGCACACTGGCCGCAACCAGGACGGCGTCGTCGTTGCGCGGGCGAAGCGCTCGTGCCTCATGTGGACCAAGGAAGCACACCATGACGCCGTCTGAATCGAGCAGGCCCACGCCCTTCAGCATGGGCCCGGCCCTGCTGTTCTGCCCCGCCGACCGTCCCGAGCGCTTCGGGAAGGCCGCCGACCGAGCCGACGCCGTCATCCTCGACCTCGAGGACGCCGTCGCGCCGGACGCCAAGGCCGCGGCCAGGCACCACCTCACCACGGCATCGCTCGATCCGCGGCGCACGATCGTGCGGGTCAACGCCGCGTCGACCGCAGACTTCGACCTCGATCTGGACGCGCTCGTCGCGACGCCGTACCGCACCGTCATGCTTGCGAAGGCCGAATCGCCCGCGCAGGTGCGGCGTCTGGCGGGCTTCGACGTCGTCGCCCTCTGCGAGACCGCAGCCGGCGTGCTCAACGCCGCCGCCATCGCTGCCGAGCCCAACGTCGTGGCCCTCATGTGGGGTGCCGAGGATCTGGTGGCCTCCTTGGGCGGGACGTCCAGCCGGGCGGACGACGGCGGGTACCGCGCCGTCGCGCTGCACGCGAGGTCTACGGTCCTCCTGGCCGCCGGCGCGTTAGGCAAGGCGGCGATCGACGCCGTCTACACCGCGATCCAGGACCTCGACGGGCTCGCGGCCGAGGCCGCGGACGCCGTCGCCTCGGGCTTTGCGGCCAAGGCGTGCATCCATCCAAGCCAGGCCGCCCCTGTGCGGGAGGCCTACCAGCCGACCCCCGAGGCCGTCGACGCCGCGCGCGAGCTCCTTGCGGCGTCCGAGGCCGCCGGGACCGGCGTGTTCCAGCATCGGGGCCGCATGATCGACGGGCCCATTCTGCGGCACGCCGAGGCCCTGCTGCGCCGCGCCGGGCGGAGCGCCGAGCTCTAGCGAAGTCGGCCCGAGAATCGGATATAGGATTCTTGGGTGTTTGCCTTGGTCCTGCTTGCGGTCGTCGCCGGGGCCATGGCGCAGCGGGTCGCGGGGCTGGGCTTCGGCCTCATGGTCTCGCCGATCCTCGTCGTCCTGCTGGGGCCGCTCGACGGTGTCATGATCGTCAACGCGTGCGGGGCGACGTCCTCGCTGCTCATCCTGTCGCGGGTCTGGCGCGACGTCGAGTGGCGGCGGTATCTCGGCCTCATGGTCCCCGGATTCGCCGGCATCGCGGTGGGTGCCTATCTCGCGAGCCATGTGCCCGCGGCACCGCTGGAGATCGGGATCGGCGTCCTGCTCCTGGTTGGGCTCGTGGCGTCCCAGTTGGTCGCCCGGGCTCGCCGGCGGCCCGAGGGACCGGTCGACGGCCTCGGGGTCATGGCGGCGAGCGGCTTCTCGAGCGGACTCATGAACGCCGCCGCGGCGGTCGGCGGGCCCGCTGTCACCGCCTATGCCGTGCTGAGTCGCTGGGACCAGCGGCGCTTCGGCGCGACGCTCCAGCCGTACTTCATCACGACCGGCACCACGTCCCTGCTGGCCAAGGCCCTTGCGACGGGCGGCCATTGGCCGGCGCTCGAGCTCTGGCAGTGGGTGCTCGTGTTCGTCTGCATGCTCATCGGGATCGTGGTCGGTGACCTCCTTGCCCGCCGCGTCGCCGGCGAGACGGTGAGGCGTTTTGTCATCGGCATCGCCTACGCGGGGGCGGCCCTTGCGATCGTGAACGGCATCAGCCACCTGTCCGCAGGGGCGTAGGACGGCAAGGAGTACTAACGCTTGCCGATACTATCTCTTTGCGATACTATCGAGCGGTGATCCTGTCCTTCGCCGATGAGCCGACGAGAATGGTCTGGGATCGCGAGCACGTCCCACGTCTTGGCCCAGACCTCCAGCGCGCCGCCCAAAAGAAGCTTCGCCTTCTCAATGCGGCCGAAACCATAAACGACCTGCGTATTCCGCCGGGAAACCGGTTGGAGAAGCTGTCCGGGGACCGCGACGGGCAGCATTCGATCCGCGTAAATGACCAATACCGGATCTGCTTCGTCTGGACGGGCGCCGGTCCAGCGGACGTCCAGATCGTCGATTATCACTGAAAGGAGGAGGAACGCAATGGCGAAGGCCCACAGTCCCATCACGCCCGGCGAGATTCTGCAGACGGAGTTCCTGGAGCCGCTCGGCATCACTGCTTACCGGCTCGCGCAGGCCACTGGCCTGCCGCAGACCCGGCTGAGCGAGATCATCCGCGGCAGGCGCCGGATTACCACCGACACTGCGCTGCGGCTGTCGAAGGCGCTCCGACTCTCCGAACGGTTCTGGCTAAACATTCAGAACGACTACGACATCGAGCTCGAGCATGATCAGCACGACGCCGAGCTCCGTCAGATCGAGCCGCTCATCCCCGCCTAACGCGGGCCGCTCCTTGACGAGCCCGACCGCGTCAGGCCACCGAGGTGAGGCAGACGAGGTGCCGGTCGGCGTCCTCGAAGAAGTTTTGCGGAGCCGTTCTGCGGTTTACTGGTGGCATGCAATCTCCCGCCGGGCAGCGCTCTGTGATCATCCTCGGCTCGACAGGAAGCATTGGACGGCAGGCCATTGACGTGGTCGACGGCGCCCCCCACCGCTTCCGCGTGACGGCGCTCAGCGCGGGCGGCGGGAATCTCGGCCAGCTCGCGCTCCAGGCCGTGCACACCCGGGCCGAGGCGGTCGGGATCGCCGAGGGGAGTGTCGACGAACTCCGCGGACTCATGGCCAGCGCGTCGGCGGCGGAGGGCGCCGCGGACTACGCCCCCGAGCTGTTCGCGGGTCCCGATGCCTCCACCCGCATCGCCGCGTGGAGAGGGCCAACTGGACCAGCCGACGTCGTCCTCAACGGGATCACCGGGAGCATCGGCCTCGCCCCGACGCTCGCCGCGCTCGCGTCGGGCGCCACGCTTGCCCTCGCGAACAAGGAAAGCCTCATCGTGGGCGGGACGCTCGTGAAGAGCGCAGCCGCGCCGGGCCAGATCGTGCCCGTCGACTCCGAGCATTCGGCGATCGCGCAGTGCCTCCGTGCGGGTCGCGCGGACGAAGTCGATCGCCTTATCCTCACGGCCTCGGGCGGGCCGTTCCGGGGCCGAAGCCGCGCCGAGCTTGCGGGCGTCACGCCCCAGGAGGCACTCAATCACCCGACGTGGGACATGGGCAAAGTCGTGACGACGAACTCCGCGACGCTCGTCAACAAGGGCCTCGAGCTCATCGAGGCCCACCTGCTGTTCGACGTCCCGCTCGAGGCGATCGACGTCGTCGTCCATCCGCAGTCGGTGGTCCACTCGATGGTGCAGTTCACGGACGGCTCGATCATCGCCCAGGCCTCGCCCCCGGACATGCGGCTCCCCATCGCGCTGGGGCTCGGCTGGCCCGATCGCGTGGCGCACGCCGCGGAGCCGTGCGACTGGAGCCGGGCGACGGCGTGGACTTTCGAACCGCTCGACGCGCGGGCCTTCCCCGCGGTGGACCTCGCCAAGGATGCGGCGAAGCAGGGGAGCACGTATCCTGCGGTGTTCAACGCAGCCAACGAGGAGGCCGTCGAAGCGTTCCACGCCCGCCGCATCGGCTTCCTCGACATCGTGGACACGGTCGAGGCCGTGCTCGGCGAGCACGGAGGATCCTCGGAGATGTCTGTGGATACCGTGCTAGCTGCCGAGGAATGGGCACGGAAGCGCGCGCACGAGCGTTTGGCTAGCTGAGCCACAAGCTGGAAGGAACGTCAGAACCTCTGTGAACCCCACCGTCCTCTTCGTCCTTGGCGTCGTCTTCGTCGCCCTGGGCATCGCCGTGTCCATCGCCCTGCACGAGGTCGGGCACCTGCTGCCCGCCAAGCTCTTCAACGTCCGCGTGACCCGCTACATGATCGGCTTCGGGCCGACTGTCTGGTCCACCCGCAAGGGGGAGACCGAATACGGCATCAAGGCGCTTCCGCTCGGCGGCTACGTGCAGATGGTCGGCATGTACCCGCCGAACCGGCGGGACGGTTCGGTCCGGCAGTCCAGCACAGGCATCTTCCAGGGGCTCGCGGAGGCGGCGCGGGATCAGGCCCACGAGGAGGTCCGCCCCGAGGACCACGGCAGGCTGTTCTACCAGCTCCCGGTCTGGAAGAAGATCATCATCATGCTCGGCGGCCCCGCCATGAACATCGTCCTCGGGTTCGTGTTCATGGCGATCGTCCTCATGGGCTTCGGCATCCCGCAGCCTACGAACCAGATCGCGAGCGTCTCGGCGTGCATGGTCCCGTCCAACCAGCAGGCGCCCTCCGATACGTCCGCGTGCACGAAGACCCCCGCCGCTGCAGCGGGCCTCCAGCCCGGCGACACCGTGGTCCGCTTCGACGGCCAGCAGGTCACTGGCTGGGATCAGCTCTCGTCCTGGATCCGCGCCTCGGCCGGCAAGACGGTCGGGATCACGGTGCAGCGCAACGGCAAGGACGTGGATCTCACGATCACGCCGGTGCTCAACCAGGTCGCCGTGTACGGCTCCGACGGGCAGCCCGCCAAGAACGCCGACGGGAGCTACAAGACCACGCAGTCCGGCTTCGTCGGCATCGGATCCCGTCAGGCGCTGACTCCGCAGCCCATCACCGCCGTGTTCCCCGCGGTCGGCGAGAACATCGCCCAGGTGACGGGCGTCGTCGTCAATCTCCCCGCGCGCGTCGTGGCGGTGGGCCAAGCCGCCTTCAGCAGCGCCCCGCGCGACCCGAACGGCCCCATCAGCGTGGTCGGAGTGGGCCGCGTGGCGGGCGAGGTCGCCTCGCTCGAGGACGTGCCGCTCTCGGCGCGCATCGCGACGCTCTTCGGCATCTTGGGCGGGGTGAATCTCGCCCTCGCGGTGTTCAATCTGGTCCCGCTGCTCCCGCTCGATGGTGGGCACGTTGCCGGCGCGCTGTTCGAGGGCGCCCGGCGGCAGGTCGCAAGGTGGCGGGGCAGGCCCGATCCGGGACCGTTCGACATCGCCAAGCTGCTTCCCCTCACGTACGCGGTGGCGAGCGTCCTGCTCGCCATGAGCGTGCTGCTGATCTACGCGGACATCGTCAAACCGGTGAAGCTGTTCGGCTGACCGGGGGATAGGCTGGTGGCATGACCGTCTTCGCCGTTGAATACCTCTATGAAGCCTCGACCTCCGACCGGCGCGATGAGGTGCGCGCCGACCACCGCGGCTGGCTCGCGGGCGTGGCCGAACAGGGCCAGCTGCTTGCGAGCGGTCCGTACGAGGACGGCTCGGGCGCGCTCCTTCTGTTCAAGGCGGACGACGGCGTGGCCCTCCAGGCGCTGCTTGCGGAGGACCCGTACTCGGTCGCCGGCCTCATCTCCGGCCTGACGGCCACGGCGTGGAACCCCGTGACCGGTCCGCTCGCCTCGCAGTTCTAGCCCGAGCGCCCGCCCGGCCCGCCCGCAACACCTCGACAAGGAGCTCCTGTGACCTCGGTCAGCCTCGGAATGCCCGCCTCCCCGCCGCCGGTCCTCGCCCCCCGGCGCAAGACCCGTCAGATCCAGGTCGGCTCGGTGGGGGTCGGCTCCGAATCGCCGATCAGCGTCCAGTCCATGACGACGACGCCGACCACCGACATCAACGCGACCCTCCAGCAGATCGCCGAGCTGACGGCCGCCGGCTGTGACATCGTGCGGGTGGCCTGCCCCTCCGCGGACGATGCCGAGGCCCTGCCGATCATCGCGAAGAAGTCGCAGATCCCGGTCATCGCGGACATCCACTTCCAGCCGAAGTACGTCTTCGCGGCCATCGAGGCCGGCTGCGCCGCTGTGCGCGTCAATCCTGGCAACATCCGGAAGTTCGACGACCAGGTCAAGGAGATCGCCCAGGCGGCGAAGGACCACGGGACGTCGCTCCGCATCGGCGTCAACGCGGGCTCGCTCGACGCCCGGCTCCTCCAGAAGTACGGCAAGGCCACCCCGGAGGCGCTCGTCGAGAGCGCCGTGTGGGAGGCCGGCCTCTTCGAGGAGCACGACTTCCACGACTTCAAGATCTCGGTCAAGCACAACGACCCCGTGGTCATGGTCCGGGCGTACGAGCTCCTCGCCGAGCGCGGCGACTGGCCGCTGCACCTCGGGGTGACCGAGGCCGGCCCCGCCTTCCAGGGCACCATCAAGTCCGCGACAGCGTTCGGCGCCCTTCTCTCGCAGGGCATCGGCGACACGATCCGGGTCTCCCTCTCGGCGCCGCCCGTCGAAGAGGTCAAGGTGGGCATCCAGATCCTGCAGTCCCTCAACCTCCGCCCCCGCCGCCTCGAGATCGTCTCGTGCCCCTCGTGCGGCCGCGCGCAGGTCGACGTGTACAAGCTCGCGGACGAGGTCACGGCGGGGCTCGAGGGTATGACGTTCCCGCTCCGGGTCGCCGTCATGGGCTGTGTGGTGAACGGGCCGGGGGAGGCCCGCGAGGCCGATCTCGGCGTCGCGTCGGGCAACGGCAAGGGCCAGATCTTCGTGAAGGGCGAGGTCATCAAGACTGTGTCCGAGAGCGAGATCGTGGAGACTCTTATCGAAGAGGCGATGAAGATCGCCGAGGAGATGGGGGAGGCCGATGGCGAAGATGCTGCAGCGGGCGGCCCCGTGGTCACCGTCTCGTAGCCGCAAGCGGTCCATCCGCACCCTAGGGCACGAGGACACCCTCGAGCTCTGCGAGCTCGCGGCCTTGGACCCTGTCGCGAACGTGTTCATCGCGTCGCACGTGCTCACCGCGGGCACGGCAGCCCCGACAGCGAGCGGCGCCGAGATCCTCGGCGCGTTCGACGGCGACGGGCGGCTCACGGGCGCCTGCTGGCTCGGCGCGAACATCGTCCCGGTGGGAATGACGGCGGACGATGCGCCAGCGTTCGCCGAGGTGGTCCGCACGGCCGATCGCCGCTTCGCATCGATCTTCGGGCCGGCCGAGGCGACCCTCGCGCTGTACAACGGGCTCGGCGGGCGGCGCGCACGCGACGTGCGCGCGATCCAGCCCCTCATGGCGCTCGACGGCGGCCCCACCGTCCGCCCGGATCCTTTGGTCCGCGTCACGAACCTCGACGACTTCGACGTTCTCGCCCCCGCGTGCGTCGCGATGTTCGAGGAGGAAGTCGGGTACTCGCCCGTCCTGGGCGGGAACGACAACTATTACCGTCGGGTTCGCCAGCTCATCCAGCAGGGCCATTCGATGGCCCGGTTCGGCGACGACCGGGAGGTGCTGTTCAAGGCCGAACTCGGGGCCGTGTCCTCAGCGGCGACCCAGGTCCAGGGGGTGTGGGTGAACCCGGCCCACCGTGGCCTCGGCCTGAGCCATGGGGGGATGGCCGCCGTCGTCGGCTTTGCGCGCAAGCTCGCGCCCGTGGTGAGCCTGTACGTCAACGACTACAACCACCGCGCGAAGGCCTGCTACGAGCGCGTTGGATTCGAGCGCGTGGGGACGTTCGCCACGGTGCTCTTCTGACCGAACTCTGCCGGCAGCGGCCCGGTGAGGTGGCGCTGGATGGCCGGGGCGAGGAGCCTCTCCGCGTCCTCCGCGGGCAGCGAAGCGAGCGGTTCAAGCCTGACGACGTAGCGCGCGATCATGAAGCCGACCACCTGGCTGGCCGCCATCGACGCGCGGAGTTCGCGCTCGGCGTCGTCCCCGGGGAGTCCTTCCGCGACCCGGGCGAGGATTCGGCGCCGGACCACGTTGGCGAGGAGCTTCGAGCGGGACGTCGAGCTGATCGTCGCGCGGAGGAAGGCTGCGAGCGCATGCCGCTGCGGGCCCTCCCAGAGCCGCGTGATCGCGTGGGCCACGAACGGCCCCCGGTCGGCCAGCGCGCGCCCGTCGATCCCGTGGAGGATGACCTCCGGATCGATCGGGAGCGCGACCGCCGCGGCGAAGAGCTCCTCCTTGCCGGCGAAGTAGTGGTGGACGAGCGCGGCGTCCACCCCGGCCTCGCGGGCAATCTGGCGGAGGCTCACGCCGTCGTACCCATCGTCCGCGAAGAGGCGCGTCGCGGCGTCGACGATCTGGGCCCTCCGGTCCGACGTGCCGCGGGGACGGGCCATCATGTCACGAGGACTTCCGCCGCAGCGTGAACGAGGCGAGGACGAGCAGCCCGAGCAGCACGCCCGCCATGATCCACAGGTCCCGCCACATCTCCCCGGTGGGATTGGTGTTGGCGGTGATCTCCTGGAGGGCCTTGACCGAATACGTGAGCGGCATCCAGTCGGAGAGGACCTGGAAGACGTCCGTCATCTGGGCCCGCGGCACGAACAGCCCGCACAGGAGGATCTGGGGGATGACGATGATGGGCATGAACTGCACGGCCTGGAACTCCGTGCGCGCGAACGCGCTGCAGAACAGGCCCAGCGAGACGCCCAACACCGAGTTCACCACGGCGACGAGCACCACGAGGCCGCCGTAGCCCTTGATGTCGAGGCCGAAGACCCAATAGGCCACGCCCGTCGCGACGATCGACTGGAGCGCCGCCATGATCGCGAAGGAGATCCCGTAGCCGAACAGGAGGTCGGCCTTGTGGATCGGGGTGGTCATGAGCCGTTCGAGCGTCCCCGACGTCCGCTCGCGGAGCATCGTGACGGACGTGAGCAGGAACATGATGACGAACGGGAAGATGGCCAGCATGATCGGGCCGATCCGGTTGAAGGTGCGTGGCATCCCCGGCGGCAGGGTCTCGTTCTGGAAGAGCCAGTAGACGATGGCGAGCAGCACGGACGGGACCACGAGGATCAGGGCGACGCTGCGCGGATCGTGTCGAAGCTGATTGAGGACGCGCGCCGTGGTGGCCGCAAGCATGCGCGGGTTCATACCGGCTCCACCTCCCGGATGATTCCGAGGAACGCCTGTTCGAGGTCTTGGCTCCGGCCCCGCTCACGCAGCTCCGAAGGGGTGAGCTGGGCGAGGAGGTTGCCGTCGCGCAGCAGGAGGAGAGAGTCGCAGCGGCTTGCCTCCTCCATGACGTGGCTCGAGACGAGGAGGGTGGTGCCTCGGTCCGCGAGGGACTGGAACCGCTCCCACAGGTCGACGCGGAGCACGGGGTCGAGGCCGACGGTCGGCTCGTCGAGGACGAGCAGCTTGGGCGCCCCCACGAGCGCGCACGCGAGGGACACGCGGCTGAACTGCCCGCCGGAGAGGTCGACGGCCTTGCGCTTCTCGAGCTCCGAAAGGCCGACGGCGGCGACGGACTCGCGCGCGTCGGCGCGGCTTCGCCCGTGCAGCGCTGCGAAGTAGCGGACGTTGTCGAGCACGGTCAGATCGTTGTAGACGGCCGCGTTCTGGGTCATGTAGCCGATCTCGGGCCGGAGCGAGGTCGCGCCGGCCGGACGGCCGAGCACGGTGAGGGTGCCCCCGGCGATGCGCTGCACGCCCATGATCGAGCGCATGAGCGTGCTCTTGCCGCTGCCGGAGGGCCCGAGGAGGCCGGTGACCCTGCCCTCGGGCACTGAGAACCCGAGTCCGTGGAGAACCTCGGTGCGCCTGAGCCGCACCGTGAGGCCCTCGGCCTCGATGGCCGAGGGAAGGACTGCGACGTGGGACATGTGAATGACTTCCCATCAATCCGACTGATCAAGCGGGCCAGTAATTCATCACGTGATGAATTCAGAGTAGGACGGCGGGTGGCGCCCGTCAATGCTGGGATACATTGGTAGCTGACCTTTTCCTGACCCCAGCCCAGAACGGATGCCCGCGTGGTCCTGCGACTCTCCACTCTGTTCCTGCGAACCCTTCGCGAGGACCCCGCCGACGCCGAGGTGGCCAGCCACAAGCTGCTCGTCCGCGCCGGCTACATCCGCCGCGCCGCGCCGGGCATCTACACGTGGCTCCCGCTCGGCCTCGCGGTCCTGCACAAGGTCGAGCAGATCATCCGCGAGGAGATGGCTGCGATCGGCTCCCAGGAGGTCCACTTCCCGGCGCTCCTGCCCAAGGAGCCCTATGAGGCGACGAACCGCTGGACCGAGTACGGCGAGGGCATCTTCCGGCTCAAGGACCGCAAGGACGCGGACTACCTCCTGGCGCCGACGCACGAGGAGATGTTCGCGCTCCTGGTCAAGGACCTCTACTCGTCCTACAAGGACCTCCCGCTGAGCCTGTACCAGATCCAGAACAAGTACCGCGACGAGGCGCGCCCCCGGGCCGGCCTCCTGCGCGGCCGCGAGTTCATCATGAAGGACTCGTACTCGTTCGACGTCGACGACGAGGGCCTCGACGTGAGCTACGCGGCCCACCGCGCCGCGTACCTCCGGATCTTCGAACGGCTCGGCCTCGAGGTCGTCCCCGTCAAGGCGACCGCCGGGGCCATGGGCGGCTCAAAGAGCGAGGAGTTCCTCCACCCGACCGAGATCGGCGAGGACACGTTCGTGCGCTCGCCGGGGGGCTATGCGGCCAACGTCGAGGCCGTGACCACGGTGGTTCCCCCCTCGATCGACTACGCCGACGCGCCGGCCGCCAAGGTGCTCGACACGCCTGACACCCCGACGATCGACACCCTCGTCCAGGCGTCGCAGACCGTCTTCCCGAACCCCGAGCGGGCGTGGACGGCCGCGGACACGCTCAAGAACGTCGTGCTCACCGTCACGCTCCCCACCGGCGAGAAGCAGCTCGTGGTGATCGGCGTGCCCGGCGACCGCGCAGTGGACCTCAAGCGCGTCGAGGCGAATATCGGCGCGTTCCTCCCTGTCGCCGGGGAGATCGGCCTTGAGCCGGCCAACGACGAGGAGCTCAAGTCCCAGCCGCTCATCGTCAAGGGCTATCTCGGGCCGGGCCTCGACCCCGAGGACGCGCTCCTGGGGCTCGACGGCAAGTCCGGGCTCCTCTACCTCGTGGACCCGCGCGTCGTTCCCGGCACCACGTGGATCACGGGCGCCAACGAGCCCGGCAAGCATGTCTACGGGCTCGTGGCCGGACGGGACTTCACGTGGGACGGCGTCATCGAGTGCACCGAGGTGCGCGCCGGCGACGAGTCGCCTGACGGCTCGGGTCCGCTCGAGACGGCCCGCGGCATCGAGATGGGCCATATCTTCCAGCTGGGCCGCAAGTACGCCGAGGCGCTCGAGCTCAAGGTGCTCAACGAGAACGGCAAGCAGGTCACGGTGACGATGGGCTCGTACGGCATCGGCGTCACGCGCGCCGTCGCCGCCCTGGCCGAGTCGAACCACGACGCGCGGGGCCTCATCTGGCCGCGGGCCGTCGCACCCGCCGACGTCCACGTGGTTGCGGTGGGCCGCGGCGAGGAGATCTTCGCGGAGGCCGAGCGCCTCACGGCGGAGCTCGAGGCGCGGGGCCTCACGGTCATGCTCGATGACCGCCCGAAGGTCTCCCCGGGCGTCAAGTTCGGCGACGCCGAGCTCCTCGGCGTCCCGACCATCGTGGCGGTGGGCAAGGGCTTCGCGACAGGGACGCTTGAGGTCAAGGACCGCCGCACGGGCACGGTCGAGGACGTGCCGGTCGCGGACGTCGTGGACCAGGTCGTGCGGGCCGTCCGCGGCGACTGAGCCCGTGGTGTCCGGGCTCGAGTCCATCGACCTCGTCACCGTCCTGCTCGTGATCCTCGCCGGCTTCTGTGCCGGCTGGGTCGACGCCGTGGTGGGCGGGGGAGGCCTCATCCAGCTTCCGGCCCTGCTCGCGCTGCCCGGCATGACGCCCGTCCACGCGCTCGCGACGAACAAGATGGGCTCGGTGTTCGGCACGACGACGAGCGCGGTCACGTATGCGCGGCGCGTCCGCCCCGACCTCGGCACGGCCATCCCCATGGCCCTCGTCGCCCTGTGCGGCGCGTTCGGCGGGGCTGCGCTCGCGTCCGCGCTGCCGTCCCGCATCTTCAAGCCGATCATCCTCGCGGCGATCATCGCGGTCGCGGTCTTCACGATCGTCAAGCCGCAGCTCGGGCAGTACACCGAGCTGCGGCTCAAGGGCCGACGCCACTTCGCTGCGGCCTGCGGTCTCGGCGGAGTGATCGGTTTCTACGACGGCCTCATCGGACCTGGCACCGGGTCGTTCCTGGTCATCGCGCTCGTGTCCGGCATGGGCTACGCGTTCCTCGAGGCAAGCGCGAAGGCCAAGATCGTGAACATGGCCACGAATATCGGTGCCCTGCTGCTATTCGCGCCGAGCGGTGCCCTCCTCTGGGGCCTCGGGCTCGTGCTCGGCGCGGCGAACATGGCGGGCGGCTACGTGGGCGCCCGCATGGCGGTCTCGCGCGGCAACCGGTTCATCCGCTGGGTCTTCCTCGCCGTCGTCGCGGCCCTCGCCGTCAAGCTGGGCATCGACGTCTGGAACGAGAACTTCGCCTGATCTGCGCCGCTTCGGCCGCTGAGTCGCGAGGCGCGGCGGGCGTACCATGCAGCCATGCTGCGTCCCGAGGACTACACCGCACCGTTGGACCGGGCCGCCGAGCACGCGCGGCGCTGGCTTGGCAGCCTCCCCACGCGGCACGTCGGACCGCGGACGACGGCGGACGAGCTCGCCGAGGCGTTCGGGGGCGAGCTCCCCGAGGCCGGCCTCGACCCGGCCGCCACCGTGGACGCCCTCGCCGCGGCGGCCGAGCCTGGCCTCATGGCCATGCCGTCGGGGCGCTTCTACGGCTGGGTCATCGGAGGAACGCTCCCGGCCGCGATGGCGGCAGACTGGCTCGTGAGCGCGTGGGACCAGAACACGGGACTCCGTTTCGCGACCCCGGCCGTCGTCGCCGCCGAGGAGGCCGCCGGCCGCTGGGTCATCGACCTGCTGGGCCTGCCGCTGGGCGCTGACGTCGGCTTCACCACGGGCGCGAGCATGGCGAATCTGAGCGGCCTCGCCGCGGCGCGGTGGCGGGTCCTCGAGCGCGCGGGTTGGGACCTCAACGGAAGCGGGCTCGCTGGCGCACCGCGGGTCCGCGTCCTGGTCGGCGCCGAACGGCACGACACGATCGACATGGCCCTGCGCGTCCTCGGCCTCGGCGCGCCCGAGGCGGTCGCTGTCGACGCGCAGGGGCGCATCCGCCCCGACGCTCTCGCGGCCGCCCTCGCGGAGGGGACGCCGGACGGCGGGACGGCGGGGGAGCGCACGGGTGACGGCCCCGCCGTCGTCTGCCTCCAAGCCGGCAACCTGCACTCGGGCGCCTTCGACCCCTTCCCAGAGGCCATCGACGTGGCCCGTGCGCACGGCGCGTGGGTGCACATCGACGGCGCGTTCGGGCTGTGGGCGGCGGCGTCGTCGGCCACGAGGCACCTCATGCGCGGCGCCGAGGAGGCTGATTCGTGGGGGACCGACGCGCACAAGAACCTCAATGTGCCCTACGACTGCGGCATCATCGTGTGCCGGGACATCGTGGCACTGCGGCAGGCGCTGGGGCTGCACGCGGACTATCTCGTGCACGACGCGCACGGCGACCACGGCCCTGGCGACCCCTTCGAGAAGGTCCCCGAGCTCTCCCGCCGGGCCCGAGGCGTCCCCGTGTGGGCCGCCCTCCGTTCGCTCGGCCGGTCCGGGGTCGACCGCCTGATCGCGGGACTTGCGGCACACGCCGCGGAGCTCGCGCGCCGCATCGGCGAGCTGCCGGGTGTGGAGGTGCTCAACGACGTGGTCTTCAGCCAGGTGTCGCTAGCGTTCGGGACCGACGCACAGACGGCCGCGGTCGCGGACTTCCTGGCTCGCGATGGGCGCGTCTGGATGAGCGGCTCCCGGTGGCACGGGCGGGCGGTGCTTCGGATTTCGGTGGCGAACTGGTCCTCCGACGCGGGCGATGTCGACGTGGCCGTCGCGGCGATCCGGGACGCGATCGCGGCCACCCGGGACGTTGAGCCCTAGTCCAGCCTCTTGAGGTCCCGCGCCTCGGGGAGGCCGGGAAGGAGCCGCGAGCACAGGGCACTCGCGACCCAGAGCGAGCGCTCGAGGTCGCGCTCGTGGCCCGTCTTGCCCGCGTACCAGAGCGCGTTCTCCACCTCGCGCAGCACAGCCCATTCGCGCGCGGCCTCCGGGTTCAGGCCCGCGGCCTCGGCGAGGTCGCGGCAGCGCTCGAGGAGGGCCTCCGGCGCGTCGGCTCGCCGGAGTTCGGGGAGGCGGTTCCACAGCATGGGCGCGACGGCGAACTCGGCCTCGCCGACCGCCGCCTGGGGGTCGATCGCCCGGAACCCGGCGCCGTCGGGCGCTCCGAGGACGTTCATCCCGTGCAGGTCCGTGTGGACCAGCACGTCGCGTCCGCCCCGGCGTCCCACCACGCCCCGCGTCGCGCACACGTCGAGCGCGGCCTCGAGGAGCCAGCGTGGGAAGGGCCGCCCGAAGCGGTCCCACCGTTCCGGCAGCTCGTCGCTCCACCGCTCCGCCCGGGCGTCGAGCCGCTCGAGGGCGGCCCAGTCGGGGCGATCGTCCTCGGGGATCGAGAGCCGCCGCACGAGCCCGCCCCAGAGGGCCGTGGCCTCGGGGAAGGGGACGTCCTGGAGGCGGCGGCGCGGGTCGAGGCGTTCGAGCAGGAGCGCGCCCGCGCCGTCGTCCTCGAGGAGGCGGACCGCGCCGTCGCCGTTCCACAGGCGCAGCGCGACGGGCTCCGAGGCGGACTCGGGGTAGGGATAGGCGAGCTTGAGCACGAAGGCCTCGGACCCCCGCCGCACGCCGAGCACCATCGCGCCGAAGCCGGACCACGGGCCGGGATCGTCGTCGTCGGCCGTCAGGCCCCATCGCTCGAGGCAACGGTCGAGCTGGGCAGGCAGGCCGTCGAGCCAAGCGCGCCCCGCGGCCGTGCGCGAGTACCGGCGGACCAGATCCTCCGGTGCGAACGCGGCACTCGTGGCCGGTCCCAGCGCGTCACCCACCTTCGTAGTGTGTCAGGCAATCCCCGTGGTGCCGAGCAGGCTGCCCAGGGCAAATGTCGCGGCGAGCGCCGCCGCGCCGCCTATGACCACGCGGACCGATGCCCGGGCTCGTGATCCGCCGCCGATCCAAGCCCCCACGGTGCCCGTGATGGCGAGCGCGACGAGCACGACGACGAACGTCAGGGGAACCCGCAGAGCCTCCGGGAAGAGCAGTATCGAGAGCATCGGCAGGACGGCGCCGCACAGGAACGAGATCGCGGACGCGAAGGCCGCGTGCCACGGGCTCACGATCTCGTCGGGGTCGATGCCGAGCTCGATGTCGAGGTGCGCGCGCAGCGCGTCGTGAGCCGTGAGCTCCTCGGCGACCTTCGTGGCGAGGTCCTCGGAGAGGCCCTTGGCGCGATACAGCCCGACGAGTTCGTTGAGCTCCTCGTCAGGCTGCTCCCGGAGCTCCTCGCGCTCTTTGGCGATGAGGTGGCGCTGGCTGTCGCTCTGGCTGCTGACCGAGACGTACTCGCCGAGCGCCATCGAGATGGCGCCGCCCACGAGGGCGGCCATGCCAGCCGCAAGGATGGGGGCGTTGTTCGTCGTGACGCCCGCGACGCCGACCACGACCGCGGCGACGGACACGATCCCGTCGTTCGCGCCGAGGACGCCCGCGCGGAGCCAGTTGAGCTTGGCCGCAATGTCGGTCCCCTGCGGCTCAGGGTGCAGGCTCGTGGCCGATTCAGTCGTCATGTTTCCACTGTGGCACTCACCGCCGGGGCCTGCCAGCGAAGCAAGCCTTTCCTCAGTTGGCCGCCGGGTTGGCCGCGGGGAGCCCCGGGAAGGCCGGGGCGGACGACGGCGCCGCGCCCGCCGCGAGCTGGGCCGCGGCGAGGAGCCCTTGCGCCGCGGCCGCGCGACGGTCCGCGGGCGCCGCGCCGACGAGCTGGGCCCACGATTCCGCGGCGGACTCGGCGACCGCGGCAAGCGTGGGCGTGGGGTCCGCGGCGAAGCCGGACGGAACCGCGAACCCGGCGTCCCCGGGCGGCAGGGTGACGCACGCGGCAGCCGCGAGGCCCGCGACGGCGGTGAGCTGGCGGCGGTGCGCGTCCAGGGCCGAGGCCCGGGCCAGAGCGTCGGAAGAGCCCTGGGACGAGCGCGCGAGCGCTGTCTCGAGCACGTAGGCCGCGGCGGTCTCGGCGCGGTCGACGGCGACGAGCGAGTCCGCGAACGAGAGTCCGGCGGCCGGCGCGGCGGTGACGGGCGGGGCCGAGGGAACCGCGGCCGGGGCCGGCTTGGTGGCCGCTGGGCTGGCACTCGGGCAGGCGTTCGGGGTCGAGGAGGCGGTGGGCGAGGCTCCCTGCTGTCCCGCTCCCTGCTGTACCGCTCCCTGGCTTGGCGCCGGCTGCTGCGGCGGGAGCCCCGCGGCGGACGCGATCCCCTCCGCCTGGAGCGACTGTCCGGCGGCGAGGGAGGCGAGGAGCGTCGCCGTCGGGCCGTCGACGTCGGGCAGCGCCACGAGTCGAGCTTCGACGCTCGCGAAGAGCCGGGCCGTGACGACGGCCGGGCTTCCCTGGTCCGGGCTCGCTGCCGCTGGGCTGGAGCCCGGGCTGGGGCTCGCCCCGGGCCGAGAGGCGAGGAGGCCCACCTGCTTGTCGAGCACCGCCGCCGTCGAGGCGAGCGCGGCCCGGACCCCCGCCGTCGTCTGTCCGCCCGGCTGCCCTGAGGCGGTGCGCGCGAGGGAGGCGAGACGCGCGGCGTCGTCCTGCGCGGAGCGGAGGGCGAGCTCGCCGCGGCTCGGGGCGGGGGCGGGAAGGGGCTGCAGTGCCACCGCGGTGGCCGTGCCGAGCGCGATGAGCACGGCCAGCACGCCACTCACCCAGTAGGGCCAAGCAGGGCGCGCAGTCGCGCCCTCGGCGGCGCCCTCGGCCGCGTCTGACGCGTCTCCCGGAGAGGTCGGTTCCGGGGGTGTGGTGGTCGAAGTCACGGGCTCGATCATCCCACGGCCGAAGCGGGCGACCATCACCGCTCCGCGAGCCGATAGTCTTAGAGGACAACGAGCGAAAAGAGGAGGCGGACCCCCATGTCCGAGCCTGTCCAGCCGGAACCCGCGCGTCCCAGCCGCCAGGCCGGGGAGCCGCCGTTCGCGGCCGAGGAGGCGCGCCTGCACGAGTTGCTTGAGCCCAGCATCCAGGCCCATCGGCTCTTCCTCGAGGGGATCACCATCAAGGCTGCCGGCGCCCACAGAACCGTGCACGTGGTCGTGGACCTGCCCCAGGAGGAGACCGGCGGAGTGGGCCTCGACGTGATCGCCGAGATCTCGCGGGAGCTCTCCGACGTGCTCGACGGAACGGCCGGAACGTTCGCCGACAACCGTCCGTACGATCTCGAGGTGTCCTCGCCCGGCCTCGCGCGCCCGCTCACCGAGCCGCGGCACTGGCACCGGGCCAAGGGACGGCTCGTGAAGGTCAACGTGATCCAGGGCGAGAACGTGACCGGCCGCCTCACAGACGTGACGGACGACGGCGTGACCGTGGTCCCCGATCTGCCCGCCCCCAAGAAGGGGGTCAAGCCCAAGCAGGGAGAGCCCGTCACGCTCCCGTTCTCGAAGATCCGCAGCGGGCGGGTCGAGGTCGAGTTCGCCCGGCTCGACGAGATCCCCGAGACCGCCTTCGAGACTTTCGAAGCGGACACCGACACTGACACACACGCCGAGGAGGCCTAGTGGACATCGACATGAGCGCGCTGCGCCTGCTGGAGCGCGAGCGGGACATTCCTGTCGAGAAGCTCATCCCGACGATCGAGCAGGCCCTTCTCCTCGCCTACCACAAATCGCCGGGGGCGATCGAGAGGGCCCGCGCCGAGGTGGACCGCAAGAGCGGTCACGTGACCATCTGGGCCACCGAGGAAGACGAGGAAGGCAACTCGATCGGCGAGTTCGATGACACGCCGGCTGGCTTCGGCCGCATCGCGGCGACGACCGCCCGCCAGGTGATCCTGCAGCGCCTCCGCGACGTCGAGGATGACAACGTGCTCGGCGAGTTCAAGGGCCGCGAGGGCGAGCTCATCGCCGGGCAGATCCAGCAGGGCAGCAACCCGCACATGATCCAGGTGAACCTCGGCGCCGTCGAGGCGCTCCTGCCGCCGCCCGAGCAGGTTCCCGGGGAGCAGTACGTGCACGGAAGCCGCATCCGTGCCTACGTCGTCGACGTGCACCGGGGCCTCAAGGGCCCGTCGATCACGCTCTCGCGCTCGCATCCGGGCCTCGTCAAGAAGCTCTTCGAGCTCGAGGTTCCGGAGATCGCGGACCGCAGCGTCGAGATCGTCGCGATCGCGCGCGAGGCCGGACACCGCACCAAGATCGCCGTGCGCGCGAACGTGCCGGGCGTCAATGCCAAGGGCGCATGCATCGGGGAGATGGGCTCGCGGGTGCGGGCCGTCATGACCGAGCTCAACGACGAGAAGATCGACATCGTCGACTTCAGCGACGACGCCGCGACGTTCATCGCGAACGCGCTCTCGCCGGCGAAGGTCAAGTCGGTCACGATCGTGGACGAGGCTGCTCGCTCCGCCCGCGTGATGGTGCCCGACTACCAGCTCTCGCTCGCGATCGGCAAGGAGGGCCAGAATGCCCGCCTCGCCGCGAAGCTCACGGGATGGCGCATCGACATCGCCTCGGACGCGACCGTCTGATCTCGGCCGCCGGTTCCGGCCCGGCCGAGCCCGTCGACCCGGCTGGGGCGCTCCTTTTCGCCCCAGTTGGGGAGGGGCTATAGAATAGACAGGTCCGGGCGCGCGCCCGGCGGCAAGCGACAAGCCAGGGGCAGTGGAACGTGCAGAGTAACGCCGAGCCACTTCGCACCTGCATAGGCTGCCGCCGGACCGGTGCCCGGTCCGTACTGCTCCGGCTGGTGCGGGACCCCGAGGACCCTCAACGCGTCGTCGTCGATCCGCGCCGCCGGCTGCCCGGTCGAGGTGCTTGGCTGCACCCCGACCGGACATGCCTGACGCAAGCCGTCAAGCGCCGTGCGTTCCAGCGCGCCTTCCGGGGCGCGGTGGACCATGCTGCGGTGGACGACTTCTTCGGCACCACTGTGCAGGCCACCGCCGGCACGGTCACCGTCCAAGCTGAAAGCGGGTCAGAAATCTGATGGATACCCGATGAGTCCCCGTCCGATGAGCGCGTAACGATGAACAAGTTGCGCGCCGCCCACGGTCTCGCAGCACGCCCACTGAACTGTTCGGTGATGTCTGACGAGGCCTGCAGCAAGCAGTAGACGGTCCACGCCTGGCTCGGCGCGGACCGAGACAGGAGAAATGTGGCCAAGGTCCGCGTACACGAGCTCGCCAAAGAGCTCGGTATCACCTCCAAGGACGCCCTCGCGAAGCTTCAGCAGCTCGGCGAGTTCGTGCGTTCTGCGTCCTCGACAATCGAGGCGCCCGTCGTGAAGAAGCTTCGCGACGCCTATCCTTCCGGCGGGGCCAAGCCCGCCGCTTCCCGCGCGTCGGCAGCCCCGGCTCCCGCGCGCCCGTCAGCCCCCAAGCCGGCGACCCAGAAGTCGTCTGCCCCGGCTCCGGCAGCACCGGCACCGGCTCCCGCTGCGGCGGCGCCTGCCCGTGACGGTGCCGTGAAGCCCGGTCCCGGGCGCCCGGCGGCTCCGGCCCGTCCGGAGGAGGAGCAGGCCGCCGCGCCCGCTCCGGCCCCGCGCCCGTCGTCGGACGCTCCGCGTCCCGGCTCCCGCCCCGCGGCGGCTCCCGGTCCGCGCCCGTCGGCGACGCCCGGCCCGCGTTCGGGTGGCCCCCGCCCCGGCAACAACCCGTTCTCCTCGTCGCAGGGCATGCAGCGCCCTGGCCGCGAGGATCGCGCGCCGCGTCCTGGCAACAACCCGTTTGCCACCTCGCAGGGCATGCCCCGCCCGGGCGGTTCCCGTGACGGCGATCGTCCCGGAGGCCCGCGCCCGGCGCCGCGTCCCGGCGGCACCTCGGGCATCCCGCGGCCCGGCGCTCCGCGCTCCGGCGCCCCGCGCCCGGGCGGCCCGCGTCCGGCCGGCTCCGGCGGACAGCGTCCCGGCGGCTCGGGTGGTCCGCGTCCCGGTGGCACCGGCGGTCCTCGTCCGGGCGGTTCGGGCGGTCCCCGTCCGAACCCCGGCATGATGCCTGCACGCACCGAGCGTCCCCAGCCGGGTGCGCGTCCCGCCGGTGCCGGCGGCCGCGGTCCCGGACGTCCGGGGGCCGGCGCCCCCGGCGGCGGTCCCGCCGGCGGCGGCTTCGGCAAGGGCGGCCGCGGACGCGGCGGCACGCAGGGCGCCTTCGGCAAGGGTGGCGCCGGTCGCGGCAAGCAGCGCAAGTCGAAGCGCGCGAAGCGCCAGGAACTGGAGCAGATGAGCGCTCCGTCGCTCGGCGGCGTCTCGGTGCCGCGCGGCGACGGCGAGACGATCGTCAAGCTCCGCCGCGGCGCGTCCATCACGGACTTCGCGGAGAAGATCGACGCGAACCCCGCCTCGCTCGTCACCGTGCTCTTCCACCTCGGCGAAATGGCTACGGCGACGCAGTCGCTCGACGAGGAGACGTTCGGCGTGCTCGGCGAGGAGCTGGGCTACAAGATCCAGGTCGTCTCGCCGGAGGACGAGGAGCGCGAGCTGCTCGAGTCCTTCGACATCGACCTCGATGCCGAGCTTGAGGCCGAGACGGACGAGGACCTCGAGGTCCGCCCGGCCGTCGTGACCGTCATGGGCCACGTCGACCACGGTAAGACGCGCCTCCTCGATGCCATCCGCCACACGAACGTGGTGGAGGGCGAGCACGGCGGCATCACGCAGCACATCGGTGCGTACCAGATCTCGTTCGAGCACGAGGGCCAGGAGCGCAAGCTCACCTTCATCGACACCCCGGGTCACGAGGCGTTCACCGCCATGCGTGCCCGTGGTGCCCAGGTCACCGACATCGCGGTGCTCGTCGTGGCCGCGGATGACGGCGTCATGCCGCAGACCGTCGAGGCGCTCAACCACGCGCAGGCGGCCGGCGTGCCGATCGTCGTCGCAGTGAACAAGATCGACAAGGAGGGCGCGAACCCGGACAAGGTCCGCGGCCAGCTCACCGAGTACGGCCTCGTTCCCGAGGAGTACGGCGGCGACACGATGTTCGTCGACGTCTCGGCACGCCAGGGCCTGCACATCGACGACCTCATCTCGTCGGTGCTGCTCACGGCAGACGCCGCCCTCGACCTCCGCGCGAACCCGAACAAGGACGCGCGCGGCGTCGCGATCGAGGCGAACCTCGACCGCGGACGCGGCGCCGTGGCGACGGTTCTCGTCCAGTCCGGAACGCTCCACGTCGGCGACAACATGGTGGCGGGAACGGCCCACGGCCGCGTCCGCGCGATGTTCGACGAGGACGGCGAGCCGGTCGAGGTCGCGCTCCCGTCGCGTCCGGTCCAGGTCCTGGGCCTCTCCTCGGTCCCGCGGGCAGGCGACACGTTCCTCGTGACAGAGGACGACCGCACGGCCCGCCAGATCGCGGAGAAGCGCGAGGCCGCCGAGCGCAATGCCCAGCTCGCCAAGCGCCGCAAGCGGATCAGCCTCGAGGACTTCGACAAGGCTGTGGCCGAGGGCAAGATCGACACCCTCAACCTCATCCTCAAGGGCGACGTGTCCGGTGCGGTCGAGGCCCTCGAGGACTCGCTGCTCAAGATCGACGTCGGCGAAGAGGTCCAGCTCCGGGTCATCCACCGCGGCGTCGGTGCGATCACGCAGAACGATGTCAACCTCGCGACGGTCGACAACGCGATCATCATCGGCTTCAACGTCCGCCCCGCGGAGCGTGTCGCCGAGCTCGCGGACCGCGAGGGCGTGGACATGCGCTTCTACTCGGTCATCTACGCTGCGATCGAGGACATCGAGCTCGCCCTCAAGGGCATGCTCAAGCCGGAGTACGAGGAGGTGCAGCTCGGTACCGCCGAGGTGCGCGAGATCTTCCGCTCCTCGAAGTTCGGCAACATCGCCGGCTCGATCGTGCGCAGCGGCATCATCCGCCGCAACTCGAAGGCGCGGCTCCTCCGCGATGGCGTGGTCATCGGCGACAACCTCTCGATCGACTCGCTCAAGCGGTTCAAGGATGACGCGACCGAGGTCCGCGAGGGCTTCGAATGCGGTATCGGCCTGGGGTCCTTCAACGACATCCAGCTCGAGGACATCATCGAGACGTTCGAGATGCGCGAGAAGCCGCGCGCCTGAGAAGTGCCCGTCACGAAGGGGCCCCGCGAGCGCGGGGCCCCTTCTCCGGTCCTCACGGACCGATTCCCCCAGAAGGAGTTCACCATGGCAGATCCGGCCCGCGCTGCGCGCCTGGCGCAGCGGATCAAGGTGGTCGTGGCCGAGGCCCTGCGCAAGTCCGTCAAGGACGACCGCGCCGAGGCGATCACGGTCACTGACGCCCGCGTGACCAACGACCTGCAGCACGCCACGGTCTACTACACCGTGTTCGGCGATTCCGCCGCGCAGGAGGGCGCCCGCGAGGTGCTCGACGCCAAGAAGGGCGTGCTGCGCCGCGAAGTAGGGCGCAACCTGACGATCCGCCTCACCCCGACGCTCGAGTTCGTCGCGGACGAGGTCCCCGTCAACGCGTCCCACGTCGAGGACCTGCTCCGGCAGGCCCGCGCCCACGACGAGGAAGTGGCCAAGCTTGCCGAGGGCGCCCAGCCCGCAGGCGACGCAGATCCGTACCGGAAGCCCGAGGACCACGACGGCGCCGAGCACGAATCCGAGTACGACGACGTCGACGTCGACATCGACGCAGAGTAGGCCCGGCCCCGAGCGGGTCCGACGCCGACTCGGCTCGCCGCGTGCGCGTGGGGCAGTGAGAGACTCCGCTGGGCAGGTTCTGCGACGGGGTGTCAGCGGCGCCTACGATAGGCCGTATGGGGCTAGAAGGTGCCGAATCGGCCTATCTTGAGCGTGCCGTCGATCTTGCCGTGGCGAACGTGGCCGACGGCGGCGGCCCGTTCGGCGCCGTCGTGGTGATGCGGGACGGAACCGTCTTCGAAGGCGTGAACCGGGTGACCCGCGACAACGACCCGACCGCCCACGCCGAGGTCGTCGCGATCCGCGGCGCGGCCGCGGCCACGGGCGATTTCGACCTCCATGGCGCCGTGCTCTACACGAGCTGCGAGCCGTGCCCGCTGTGCCTCGCCGCCGCCCTCTGGGCCCGGATCTCCTCGGTGCACTTCGCGGCGGACCGCCACGACGCGGCCGCGGCCGGCTTCGACGACGCCGCGTTCTACCGCTATTTCGAGGGCGACGATCGCTCGAACATGCCCGTTTCCCAGAACGAGGCCACACGCAGGAGCGCACCGTTCGACGCGTGGGCGGCGTTCGAGGGCCGTGTCGACTACTGACATACTGGGAGGCGTGCTTTCTGGACTCGTGATCGTCGACAAACCGCAGGGATGGACGAGCCACGACGTCGTCGGCCGGGTGCGCCGCTTGGCCGGAACCCGGAAGGTGGGGCACGCGGGCACTCTGGATCCCATGGCCACGGGCGTCCTCGTGGTGGGCATCAACCGGGCCACGCGGCTCCTCTCCTACATCGTCGGCACCACGAAGACCTACACGGCGACGATTCGCCTCGGTCAGAGCACCGTGACGGACGACGCCGAGGGCGAGATCGTCTCCGAGACCATCGCAGCGGCCGTCACGGAGGAGCAGATCCGGGCCGGGGCGGAGCGACTCATGGGTGAGATCCTCCAGGTGCCGAGCAGCGTGAGCGCGATCAAGGTGGGCGGCGAGCGCTCCTACGCGCGCGTCCGCGCGGGCGAGAGCGTTACGCTCGAGCCCCGGCCTGTCACCGTTCACGCGTTCGACGTCCACGACGTCCGCCGCGAGCGCGGCGGCCGCGTGCTCGACGTCGACGTGACCGTGCGCTGCTCCTCCGGAACGTACGTCAGGGCCCTGGCACGGGATCTCGGCACAGACCTCGGGGTGGGCGGCCACCTCACGGTCCTGCGCCGCACAGAGGTCGGCCCCTACGACCTCGCTGAGGCCCGGACGCTCGAGGAGCTCGCCGAGGACTTCGAGGTACTCCCGATCGCGCAGGCCGCGCGGGCCCTCCTGCCGGTGCGCGAGCTGACCGCGGACGAGGCCGTCGAGCTGTCCTTCGGGCGGAAGATCGCGCCGAGCGGAAACGTCGCCGTCACGGCGGCCTTCGCGCCCGACGGCAGTCTCATCGCGCTGCTCAGGGACTCGGGCTCGGCCGCAAAGCCCGAGCTCGTGTTCGCGGCCCACGGGGGCGCCGAGTGATAACCGACCCGTTCTTCTGGATCGGGACGGCCGTGTGTGCCGCCTCGCTCGTCGTCTGCCTCGTGGCCGCGGCGACCAAGCGCTATCCCGGCGACGCCGCGATCCTGTCCGTCGCCGCCGTCGAGCTCTTCCTGCTCGTCTTCGGCATCGGGGCAATCGTCAGGCAGGCCGGGGGAGAGGCCGTGCGCGGCGAGCCCTGGGAATTCTGGGGCTACGAGCTCACGGCGCTCGTCCTGCCGATCGCCGCGTTCTGGTGGGCGATCCTCGACAAGTCCCGGTGGAGCAACGTGGTGCTCGCGGCGGTGCCGATCACGCTGTTTGTCATGCTCTTCCGTATCGAGCAGATCTGGAACGGAGCCTACTGACGTGGCGGAGAACAACGCGCCCCAGAACACTGACCACTCGCCGAGCGCCCGCAGCCGCGGGCTCGGACGGCTCGTGGTGACGGTCTACGGGATCTTCGCGATCTCGGCGACCGCGAGGGCTGGCTACCAGATCGCGACGAAGTTCACCGAGGCCCCGCTCGCCTACACGCTGAGCGCCGTGGCTGCGGTGGTGTACATCGTCGCGACGGTCGCGATGGCGCGCAGGAGCGTCGCCACGTGGTACCTCACGGTCGGCGCCGTCCTGCTCGAACTCGTGGGCGTGCTCGCTGTCGGCACGTTCAGCGTCGTCGCCCCCCAGGACTTCGCCCAGGACACGGTCTGGAGCGTGTACGGCCGCGGCTACGGCTTCGTGCCGCTCGTGCTGCCGTTCGTCGGACTTGCGTGGCTGTATGCGAACCGGCCGCGCGCCGCGGCCGGGAGCCGGTAGTCTTTAGGGCGCGAGAATTGGGCCGATGATCGGCGACGAGAAGAGGACGACTGTGCAGATCTGGCGCGGGCTTGACGAGGTTCCCGAGGACTTCGGGCCCACCGCGGTCACCGTCGGCAACTTCGACGGGGTGCATCGCGGGCACCAGCAGGTGCTCGCGCGTCTCTCTGGCTGGGCGAGCCAAGCCGGTGCGAAGACGGTCGCCGTCACGTTCGACCCGCACCCCGCCAAGGTCCATCGCCCGGACACCGCGCCTGACCTCATCATGGGCATCGACGACCGCATCGCGGCGCTGGCCGGCTACGGGCTCGACGCCGTCCTCGTGCTCCACTACACGCTCGAGTTCGCGCAGCAGTCGGCGGAGGAATTCGTCCGGGGCGTCTTCGTCGACGGGCTCCGGGCGAGCGCCGTCGTCGTCGGCCACGACGTCCGCTTCGGCCGCGGCAACGCGGGCGACCTCACGACCATGCAGGAGCTCGGCGCGCGCTACGGCTTCGAGGTCGTGGTGGTCGAGGAGTTCCGCGAGCGGGACCAGAGCCCGCTCACGGAGGACGACGCCGCGCAGCGGCGCTGCTCGTCGACCTGGGTGCGCGAGGCGCTCGATCGCGGCGACGTGCGGACGGCGGCGGAGGTGCTCGGCAGACCGCACGCGATGCACGGCGAGGTGGTGCACGGCGCCGCCCGCGGGCGTGCCCTCGGATTCCCGACGGCGAATCTCGCGCACGATTCGATCGGTCACGTCCCAGCGGACGGCATCTACGCGGGCTGGCTCGTCGACGAGCGCGGCGTGCGCTGGCCGGCCGCAATCTCCGTGGGCTCGAACCCCACGTTCGTGGGCGTGTCCCGTCAGGTCGAGGCGCACGTGATCGGCCGCCCGGACGAGGCGCCGGAGGACTTCGACCTGTATGGCCAGAACGTCGTCATCGAGTTCGTCGAGCGGCTCCGGGGCATGGTCGCCTACCGCGGCCCAGAGGCGCTCATCGAGCAGATGAAGGTCGACGTCGACCAGGCTCACCGGATTCTGGCGGGGGCGATGCCGGGGGCTTGAACCCCCGGGCACGAGTCAGCTCGCGCCTGGCGTCTGCTGCGCCGGACGGCTTTCGCGGCGGAGCGTCCGCCGGACAGTCCTGAAGTCATTACCCTTGCTTAGGTGACAGATCTCACCTCACCCCCCGAGAACACGCGCGCGCTCGAAGACGGGATCGTGCGCGACCTCGCGGGCCGCATGACCTACAGCGGCTATCTAGAGCTCGACCGCCTCCTGAGCGCCCAGCACCCCGTGAGCGTACCCGAGCATCACGACGAGCTGCTGTTCATCATCCAGCACCAGACCACCGAGCTGTGGCTCAAGCTCGTGCTCCACGAGCTCCGCAGCGCGTGCGGCTGGCTCCGCGAGGACAACCTCGGCGCGGCGCTCAAGGCGATCGCCCGCGTCAAGCACATCCAGAAGACGCTCACGGAGCAGTGGAGCGTGCTCGCGACCCTCACGCCACACGAGTACGCGCAGTTCCGAGGCTTCCTGGGCCACGCCTCGGGGTTCCAGTCGGGCCAGTACCGCTCGGTCGAGTTCATCCTCGGCAACAAGAACTCCGGCATGCTCCCCGTGTTCGACTCCGAGCCCGAGATGCGCGCCCAGCTCGAGGAGCTCCTCGACGCGCCGAGCCTCTACGACGAGTTCCTGCGCTACCTCTCGCGCCACGGCTACGCCGTCCCGCCCGAGGTGCTCGAACGGGACGTGCGGACGGCCCATGCCTTCAGCGCGGCCCTCGTTCCCTTGTTCAAGGACATCTACGAGAACGCCGAGCAGCATTGGGCGGCGTACGAGACGTGCGAGGAGCTCGTGGACCTCGAGGACAACTTCCAGCTGTGGAGGTTCCGTCACCTGCGCACGGTCCAGCGCACCATCGGCCTGAAGAGCGGGACGGGCGGCTCGAGCGGCGTGGGCTTCCTGCGGAAGGCCCTCGATCTCACGTTCTTCCCCGAGCTCTTCGCGGTGCGGACGGAGGTCGGCCGGTGAGCGGGCCAGCCACGGTGAGCGGGCTCGCCGCGCGGGCGGAAGCGCTCGACGCCGGCGATCCCCTCGCGCGGTTCCGCGGGCTCTTCGTCGACTCGCCGGAGGTCACCTCCTATCTCGACGGGAACTCCCTGGGGCGGCCCCTGCGCCGCACGGCGGACGATGTGCGCCGGTTCGCGGAGGACGAATGGGGAGGCCGGCTCATTCGCGGCTGGGACGAGCGGTGGCTCGACCTGCCGCTCGAGCTCGGGGATCGCCTCGGGGCCGCATGCCTCGGCGCTGCCGCGGGCCAGACGGTCGTGGCCGATTCGACCACCGTCAACCTGTACAAGCTCATCCGTGCCGCAATCGAGCTGGCCAACGCCGATCCGGCGGGACCGGCCCGGACTGAGATCGTCGCGGACACGGACAACTTCCCGACCGACCGGTACCTCGTGGACGGGATCGCGGCCGAGCGGGGCATGTCCGTGCGCTGGATCGACGCCGACCCGTTGACCGGGGTGACCGGGGCGCAGGCCGCCGAGGCGATTTCGGAGCGCACCGCCGTCGTCGTCCTTTCCCACGTCGCCTACCGCTCCGGGTACATTGCCGACGCGCGGGCCATCACCGCGCTCGCCCACGCGGCGGGGGCGCTCGTGGTGTGGGACCTGTGCCACTCGGCGGGGGCCGTCCCCGTGGAGCTCGACGCGTGGGGCGCCGACTTTGCGGCGGGCTGCACGTACAAGTACCTCAATGGCGGACCCGGCTCGCCGGCGTTCGCCTACATCGCCGCCCGCCATCTGCCCGCGCTGCGGCAGCCGATCCAGGGCTGGCTCGGCCGGCGGGACGCGTTCGAGATGGGCCCGGGGTACGAGCCCGCGGACGGGATCCGCAGATTCATCAGCGGGACGCCGCCGATCTTCGCGATGCTTCCGCTCACGGGCATGCTCTCCCTCGTCGAGGAGGCCGGCATCGCCGCGATCCGGGAGAAGTCGGTTGCGCTCACCGAGTTCGCCATCGCAGCGCATCGCGAACTGCTCGCGCCGCTCGGCGTGACGCTCGCTTCGCCCGAGCAGGCTGCCGTGCGCGGCGGACACGTGACCCTTGAGCACCCAGGCTTCCGCGAACTCACGCAGCGGCTCTGGGCCAGGGGAGTGATCCCCGACTTCCGAGCACCACAGGGGCTCCGTCTCGGGCTCTCGCCGCTCAGCACGGGCTACGGCGAGACGCTCCGAGGAATCGAGGCGATCCGGGACGAACTGGCTCGCTCGGACGCAGGCCTCCCAGTTTGATAGAATCTTCGGTGGCCCTCGCTGCAGTCCGTGGCGGCCTGGGCCGCGCCGGTTCCGGCTTCCCGCTCGGGAGGCCCGCGGAACCGGGGTTCCCCGGGGACGAAGCGTCCGGCGGGCCGCACGGCACGAAACGAGAGGTACTGAGCTCAATGGCTTTGGATCCCGCCGTCAAGCAGGAAATCATCAAGGAATATGCCACGAAGGAAGGCGACACCGGGTCCCCCGAGGTCCAGATCGCCGTTCTGACGAAGCGCATCAAGGACTTGACTGAGCACATGAAGCAGCACAAGCACGACTTCCACACGCAGCGCGGGCTCCTCGCGCTCGTGGGCCGTCGCAAGCGCATGCTCGCCTACCTGCACGACACCGACATCGACCGCTACCGCTCGCTCATCGAGCGTCTCGGCCTGCGCCGGTAGTCTTGGAGCGGCCCGCCTATCCCTCTGGGGTGCGGCGGGCCGTTTCAGTACGCAAGCGTTTACACTCCGACTACGAAAACCACTGGAGGCTCCGGCAATCTGCGGTCCTCGGTAGTGGCTCTTGAGCTCGACCCCGGTCGCGCCAAGGGCCTCGATCGAAGACCGGGTTCCCGCCGCCTCCTCCGATATGAATGGAGGTGGCTCTCCCATGGAGGGTCCCGAGATCCAGTTCGCCGAGGCCGTCATCGACAACGGCCGCTTCGGCCAGCGCGTCCTGCGCTTCGAGACGGGCCGTCTGGCCAAGCAGGCCGCCGGCTCCGCGATGGCGTACATCGACGATGAGACCGCGCTGCTCTCCGCGACGACGGCCGGCAAGGCCCCGCGCGAGGGCTTCGACTTCTTCCCGCTCACGGTCGACGTCGAGGAGCGCATGTACGCCGCGGGCCGCATCCCCGGCTCGTTCTTCCGCCGCGAGGGCCGCCCGTCCACGGACGCGATCCTCGCGTGCCGCCTCATGGACCGCCCGCTGCGCCCCGCGTTCGTCAAGGGCCTGCGCAACGAGGTCCAGGTCGTCGTGACCGTCCTCTCGATCAACCCGGACGAGCTCTACGACGTCGTCGCGATCAACGCGGCGTCGATGTCCACGCAGCTCGCGGGCCTGCCCTTCTCGGGCCCGATCGGTGGCGTGCGCGTCGCCCTCGTGCACGATGCGCAGGGCTCGCAGTGGGTGGCCTTCCCGAAGCACTCGCAGCTCGAGAACGCGACGTTCGACATGGTCGTGGCCGGCCGCCTCGCGGGCGACGACATCGCCATCATGATGGTCGAGGCCGAGGCCACGGAGCAGTCCTGGAACCTCATCAAGGGCGAGGGTGCCACCGCCCCGACCGAAGAGGTCGTCGCCGAGGGCCTCGAGGCCGCGAAGCCGTTCATCCGCGCCCTGTGCGAGGCCCAGCAGGACCTCGCCGAGCGCGCCGCGAAGCCGACGAGCGAGTTCCCGGTCTTCCTCGACTACGAGCAGGACGCGTACGACGCGGTTGACGCTGCCGCGGCCGAGCGCCTCGCGCAGGTCTTCAGCATCGCGGACAAGCAGGAGCGCGACGCGGCGTCCGACGAGCTCAAGGACGAGGTGATCGCCCAGCTCGCCGGCCAGTTCGAAGGCCGCGAGAAGGAGCTCTCCGCCGCGTTCCGCTCGGTCACGAAGAAGGTCGTGCGCCAGCGCATCCTCCGAGACCAGATCCGCATCGACGGCCGCGGCCTCACGGACATCCGCCAGCTCACGGCCGAGGTCGAGGTGCTCCCGCGCGTCCACGGTTCGGCGATCTTCGAGCGCGGCGAGACGCAGATCCTCGGCGTCACGACGCTCAACATGCTCAAGATGGAGCAGCAGATCGACTCGCTTTCGCCCGAGACGCGCAAGCGGTACATGCACAACTACAACTTCCCGCCGTACTCGACGGGTGAGACGGGCCGTGTCGGTTCGCCGAAGCGTCGCGAGATCGGCCACGGTGCCCTCGCCGAGCGCGCGCTCGTGCCCGTGCTGCCGTCCCGCGAGGAGTTCCCGTACGCGATCCGCCAGGTGTCCGAGGCCCTCGGCTCCAACGGTTCGACGTCCATGGGCTCCGTGTGTGCCTCGACGCTCTCGCTCCTCAACGCGGGTGTGCCGCTCAAGGCCCCCGTGGCCGGTATCGCGATGGGCCTCGTTTCCGACGAGGTCGACGGCCAGACCCGCTACGCGGCCCTCACCGACATCCTCGGTGCGGAGGACGCGTTCGGCGACATGGACTTCAAGGTCGCGGGCACGAGCGAGTTCGTGACAGCGATCCAGCTGGACACGAAGCTCGACGGCATCCCGGCCTCCGTCCTCGCGGCCGCGCTCAAGCAGGCCCGCGAGGCCCGGCTTCACATCCTCTCCGTGATCAACGCCGCGATCGAGGGCCCGGACGAGCTGTCCGAGTTCGCGCCGCGCATCATCGCGATCAAGATCCCCGTGGACAAGATCGGCGAGGTCATCGGGCCCAAGGGCAAGATGATCAACCAGATCCAGGAGGACACGGGCGCCGACATCTCCATCGAGGACGACGGCACCGTGCTCATCGGCGCGACCGACGGCTCCTCGGCCGAGGCCGCCCGGGCCGCGATCAACGCGATCGCGAACCCGCAGCTGCCCGAGGTCGGCGAGCGCTACCTCGGCACCGTGGTGAAGACGACGACGTTCGGCGCCTTCGTCTCGCTCACGCCGGGCAAGGACGGCCTCCTGCACATCTCGGAGCTCCGCAAGCTCGCCGGCGGCAAGCGCGTGGACAACGTCGAGGACGTCGTCTCGGTGGGCCAGAAGGTCCAGGTCGAGATCACGAAGATCGACGACCGCGGCAAGCTCTCGCTCGCTCCTGTGGTCGAAGAGGGCGAAGCTCCCGCCGAGGCCGCTCAGGCCGACGCGGCCGTCGAGGCTGCCGACGCGTAGCCGATGGCCAGTGTCGCCTTGCCGCTGACCTCCGGCCAGCTCGTGGACGGCGCGCCGTCGTCGACTACGATCTTCGGGCAGGATGGGGGCGCCGTCGTGCGCCGCTCCATCCTGCCCGGGGGCGTCCGCGTCCTCACGGAAGCGATGCCCGGCCAGCGGTCGGCGTCGATCGGCTTCTGGGTCGGCGTCGGGTCCCGTGACGAAGCCGCGGGCCAGCACGGTTCAACCCACTTCCTCGAGCACCTGCTCTTCAAGGGGACCCACCGCCGCACCGCCCTGGAGATCGCCTCCGCCTTCGACGAGGTGGGCGGCGAGTCCAACGCCGCGACGGCCAAGGAGAGCACGTGCTACTACGCGCGCGTGCTCGACACGGACCTGCCCATGGCGATCGACGTCATCGCGGACATGGTCACGTCCGCCGTGCTCGACCGCGACGAGCTCGAGCAGGAGCGCGGCGTGATCCTCGAGGAGATCGCGATGGACGGCGACGACCCCACGGACGTCGCCCACGAGAACTTCGTCGCCTCGGTGCTCGGCGGGCATCCGCTCGGGCGCCCCATCGGGGGAACGCCCGAGGCGATCCGCGCCGTCGCCCGCGACTCCGTGTGGGAGCACTACTGCCGCTACTACCGCCCGTCCGAGCTCGTGGTGACGGCGGCCGGCGGTCTCGACCACGGCACGGTGTGCCGCCTCGTGCTCGAGGCGCTGCAGTCCGCGGGTTGGAAGCTCGACGACGGCGCCGCTCCGACGCCGCGGCGTTCGACGGCGGCGGCCGAGATCAGCGGGCGTCCCGGGCTGAACGTGGTGAAGCGGCAGGTCGAGCAGGCCAACGTGATCGTGGGGTGCCCGTCGATCACGGCGACCGACGATCGCCGCTACGTCATGAGCGTGCTCAACGCCGTGCTCGGCGGTGGCATGTCGTCGCGGCTCTTCCAGGAGATCCGTGAGAAGCGCGGCCTCGTGTACTCGACGTATTCGTTCGCGTCCGCCTACGCCGACGCGGGCTACTTCGGCATGTACGGGGGCTGCGCGCCCGCCAAGGTTCCCCAGGTGCTCGCGCTCATGGACGCGGAACTCGCAAAGCTCGCGGCGCAGGGCGTCACGGACGAGGAACTGCGCAAGGCCGTGGGCCAGCTCTCAGGCGGCATCGTCCTCGCTCTCGAGGACACGGGCTCGCGCATGTCCCGGCTGGGCCGCGCCGAGCTCGTCTCGGGAGAGTTCCAGGACGTCGACGAGACGCTCGCGCAGATCCGCGCCGTCACGGCCGAGCAGGTGCGCGAGCTCGCGGCCCAGCTTGCGGCCGCACCGCGCACCATCACGGTCGTGGGCCCGTTCGAGGAGACCGAGACGTTCGGGCTGGCCCTGTAGCTACGCGAGAACGTCCTTCGTCGTGAACCGCCCGTAGGCGAGCGCGCCGAAGAGCGCGATGTAGCCGAGCTGCAGGAGCGTGTTCTCGCCGAACGAGCCCCACGCGATCGGCTCGCGCAGCAGGTCGGCGACGGAGAGCCAATGGTCGCTGAAGAGCCAGGGGTGCAGCCAGTCGAGCTGGTCGAGCGCGTCGAGCACCTGCGAGACGACGGCCAGGACGATCGTCGCGGCCATCGCGCCGACGGGGACGTTCGTCATCGTCGACGCGAAGAGGCCGATCGCCGAGAGCCCAAGCAGCGAGACGGTGACGTACCCCGCCATGAGCAGGAGCCTCCCGAACGCCTCGCCCGGGCTGATCGTGTCCCCCGAGAGGAGCGTCGCCTGCCCGAGGGGGAACAGCACGGCCCCCGTGAGCGTCCCGCCGACGACGACGGCGAGCGCCGCCGCGACGCAGAACACCGCGGACGCGAGGTACTTCACGACGAGGAGCCGCACCCGTCCGGCCGGGGCCGCGAGGAGATACCGCAGGGTGCCGAGGTTCGCCTCGCCCGCGATCGTGTCTCCCGCGACGACTCCGACCGTGAGCGGCAGGAACAGCGGCGTGCAGACCACGAGCCCCACGACGCCGGCGAACAGGCCGTTGTGCGTGATCTGGTCGAGGAATGCCGGGCCCCGGCCGCTGGGGGGTCCCTTGGGCGAGAAGCGCACCGCGAGCCCGATGAGGACCGGAACAGCGGCGAGCGCCGCAAGCATGGTCCACGTGCGCCAGCGGCGGAACAGGACGGACAGCTCCGACACGAAGAGCCGGGCGCTGGCTGGCGCGCTACTGAGCAACATCGAACCCCTCTCCCGTGAGCTCGACGAAGCGTTCCTCGAGGCTCGCGGCAGCGGCAGCGAACCCGCGGACGCGGACCCCGGCCCCGACGAGCGCCGCGACGACCTCCTCGGGCGCGGGCGCGCCGTCGTTCGCTGCGCTCGAGGCGACCACCGTGCCAGGTGCCGAGCGCTCGGGAGACAGCCCCAGTCCGCGCAGCACCTCGGCGGCCTGGGACTCGTCTGGAGTGCGCACCTCGACGCGCGGGAGCGCGGCCCCGCGGAGCTCGTCGAGCGTGCCCTGTGCCACGAGCTTCCCGGTGCGGAGCATCGCCGCGTGGGTGCAGATCTGCTCGACCTCGGCGAGGAGGTGGCTCGAGACGAACACGGTGGTGCCGTCTTGGGCGAGCGAGCGGATCAGGCTCCTGACCTCGCGCGTGCCCTGGGGGTCGAGGCCGTTCGTCGGCTCGTCGAGCACGAGCAGCTCGCGGGGTGCGAGGAGCGCGGCCGCGAGTCCCAGCCGCTGCTTCATGCCGAGCGAGTAGGCGTGGACCCGCTTGTGGGCGGCGTGCTCGAGCCCCACGCGCTCCAGGGCTGACTTGACCCGTTCCCCGCGGGTCCGAACCGGTGCCCTGAGATCCGCTGTGTCGAGGCGGTGGAGGTTCGCCTCGCCGCTCAGGAACGGATAGAACGCGGGGCCCTCCACGAGGGCGCCGACGCGGGGGAGGACCCCCATGAGCCGTGCCGGCATCTCCTCGCCGAGGACCTCGACGCGCCCAGCGGTCGGGGAGACGAGGCCCAGGAGCATGCGGATCGTCGTCGTCTTGCCGGAACCGTTCGGGCCGAGGAAGCCGAAGACCGCGCCGCGCGGGACCGTGAGGTCGAGGCCGTCGACGGCGTGGTGCCGGCCGAAGCGCTTCGTGAGTCCCTCCGTCCGGACGGCGGTCTCAGGACTGGCCGCGAGGCTGGGTTTACCGGCGCCCTCCGCGGCTGGGCTCACTGGGCCGCCTTGGCGAGGAGGGTCGAGGCGGGGACGGCTCCGGCGAGCACGCGCCCGTCATCGGTGATGAGGATGTTCACGAGCGACGACGAAAGCAGGCGCCCGCCGGCGACCGGCGTCGCGAGCTGCTTGACCAGTGGCTGGTCCAGGAGCCCCGCAGGAACCTTCGCGGCCGGCACGACGAGGACCGTGTCCCAGCTGGGAGCGCTCTCCGGAGACTTGGGCGTGGTGCCCGCCGAAGCCTTCGGCGAGGCGGTTGACGGAGACTTCGGCATGGTGCCGGCCGAAGCCTTCGGCGTGGGCGCGGGCTGCTGCTTCACGGTCGCACCGGCTGGGGGAGTGAACGCGAAGACCGACGCGTCCGGGGCGCCCAGGTCGAGCTTCGTGAACGCGGAGTGGAAGGCCGGGTCCTTCTGGCCCTTCGCGTACACGTCGACCGAGAGCGGAAGCCCAGTCTGCGCCTCGACAGCGATCTGGACCGAACTCACGAGCGTGCCCGACGTCTTCGGCGTGAGGACGAGGGCGTACGCGCTATGGCCGGCCACCGGTGCGGACTGGCCGAGCGTCACGTTCGTGCTGGGGCCCGCGGCGGCGAGGAAGCGCTGCGCGAGCTGGTCCGGCGTCATGACAGGAGCCTTCGCGGTCGGGCTGGGCTCGGACCCGGTGCCAGCCGGGAGCGTCGTGTGCGTGACCTCGTTGGTCTTCGAGTCGAACGTCCAGGCGTCGTTGCCGTTGCGGATCGCGTCGCGCTCGGCGAGCTGGTCCATGACCTGGACCCGGAGCTTCGTCGGCCCGTCCGCGTACACGCGCGCCGTGTGCGCGGTCGTGAGCAGTTCGAGAAGCGCGGCCTCGGAGCCGAGCGTGGCGCTCTTCGTCGCGGGGGCGAGCGCCTGGGACGGAATCGACGGCAGGCCGAGGTCAGCCTTCTCCTCGACGGTTCCCGAGAATTGGCGCGCCGCGTGGGACGCGACAAGGCCCAGCACCTGCTCGGGCGTCGCGGGAGGGGGCGGGCTCACCGCGGCGGCTCCCGCAGCAAGCACGCCGACGGCGATGACGGCAGGGACGGCGGCCGCGGGCAGCCAGCGGGTCCAGATACGCTTCATGTGACGACCTCCAGAACAGTCTCTCCCTCCACGCTACGCCGGGCGTGTGCGGGTGTCGTCATCCCAGAGTCGTACGTTCGGGGGCGGCGTCCCAGGGCGCGCTAGCCGCCCGCGAACGGCGGGAGCACGTCTAGCTGATCGCCCGGGGCGAGGGGGCGCAGCGGGTCCTTCGCGGCGATCTCGTTGACCAGGAAGGAGCAGCGCCGCAGCACGTCGGCGAGCTGGGGCGCCCCCGGCTCCGGGGAGCGGACGACGGCGCGCACGGCCTCGAGCGCGGAGGCGAGCGTGCCGCCGTCGGGCACCTCGAGGGGCTCGGCTTCGACGCCCGCAGCCGCTCGGGCAGCGGCGTAGTACCGCACGGTGATGACCATCGCGCAGCCTCAGCCGCCGATCGCGCTCATCGAGCGGTCCGGCTGCACGAAGTCCGCGTCGCCGAGTCCGGTGTGGTCCATGCCGTGGCCACGGGGCTTGAGCCACATCGCGTCCTGCCAGAGCGAGGCGACCTCGTCGTCGCTCGCACCCGCACGGAGCAGTCCCCGCAAGTCGACCTCCTCGTGCGAGAAGAGGCAGCTCATGACCTTGCCTTCGGCCGTGATGCGGGTGCGCTTGCAGTCTGCGCAGAACGGCTCGGTGACGGACGCGATGATGCCGACCGTGCCGAGGACGGCCTCGTCGTCGCGGGCCCGCACCTGGAAGCGCTCGGCCGGGGCGCCGTCGCGCGCCCTCGGATCGGGGGACAGCCTGAAGCGCTCACCGAGCATCTCGCGGATCTCGCCCGCCGTGACCATGCCCTCGCGCGTCCAGCCGTGGTCCGCGTCGAGCGGCATCTGCTCGATGAAGCGCAGCTCGTAGTCGCGCTCGAGGCACCACGCGAGGAGGTCGGGCGCGTCGGCGTCGTTGATGCCGCGCATGAGCACGGAGTTGATCTTGATGGGGCCGAGGCCCGCCGCGTCCGCAGCCTCGATGCCCGCGAGGACGCGGTCGAAGAACGGGCGCCGGGCGAGCTGCTCGAACGTCTCGGGATGCAGCGTGTCGAGCGAGATGTTGATGCGCGTGAGGCCCGCGGCCTTGAGCGCGACGGCCTTCTTGTCGAGTCCCACGGCGTTGGTGGTGAGAGCGATCGGGAGCTCGGGATTCGCGGTGCGGAGGGCCGCGATAATCTCCACGACGTCGGCCCGGACCAGCGGCTCGCCGCCCGTGAGGCGCAGTTCGCGGACGCCGAGCACGCGCACGCCGATCCCCACGATGCGCACGATCTCCTCGGCGGAGAGCACCGCATCCTTCGCGAGCCAGGGAAGGCCGTCCGCAGGCATGCAGTACGAGCAGCGCAGATTGCACTTGTCGGTGAGCGAGAGCCGCAGATCCGTCGCGACGCGTCCGTAGCGGTCGCGCAGTCCGTCGAACACGGGACGGTCCACGGCCCGCAGGCTCGCCTGCAGCTGCGGCATGCCGAGCGGGACAGTCATAGATCTACGGTACGCCAACGGACCTATTCTGGAGGCATGGGAGTGCCTACAGGCACAGGTTTGAGCACGGGCACCGGAACACGCGTCGCGCGGCACCCACACTGGTGGGCGGCAGCGGCCGGCGTGCTCTCCGCCGTCGCCGGAGTCCTGTCCGGCGAACTCCTCGCCGGGCTTGCAAGCCCATCGCTCAGCCCGGTCGCCGCCGTCGGGAGCGCGGTGGTCGACTTCGCCCCGCCCGCGGCCAAGGAATGGGCCATCCAGACGTTCGGGACAGGGGACAAGACGTTCCTCGTCAGCGCGATCGGCGTCGTGCTCGTGGCCCTCGGGGCTGCCTCCGGGGTGCTCGAGCTGAGGCGCCCCGGCACGGGCGTGGGCCTCGCTGCGCTCATCGGAGTCGCGGGCATCGCCGCCGTCGCGTCGCGCTCCCTCGTGAGTCCGCTCGCGCTCGCGTGCGCCGTCGTGGCGGCGATCGTTGCGGTGGCCATGGTGCGTTGGCTCATCGGCCGGCTCCGCTCGGGCCTGAGCGTCATCGAGCCCGAGCCGGGCCTCTCGCGCCGCGGCTTCGTCCGGTCGATGGCCGGAAGCGCCATCGTCGTGGCCTTGGGCGCCGTGTTCACGGCCGTCGTCCGAGGGACGACCCTGGCTGCGAGCGCGGCGCGGGAGGCGCTGCGGCTCCCGTCGCCGTCGTCGTCCGCCCCGAGCATTCCCCCGAACGCCGATCTCGGCGTGGCCGGGGTGACCGCCCTCGTGACCCCGAATTCGTCGTTCTACCGCATCGACACGGCTCTCGTGGTCCCGTCCGTCGATCCGGACGGCTGGAGGCTGCAGGTGACCGGCATGGTCGAGCAGCCGGTGGCCCTTTCGTGGCAGGACCTCCTCGCCAAGCCGCTCATCGAGCGCTATGTGACGATCGCGTGCGTCTCGAACGAGGTCGGGGGAGACCTCATCGGGAACGCACGCTGGCTCGGCTGGCCGGTGCGCGAGCTCCTCGCGCAGGCTCGTCCCAAGTCCGGCGCTGACATGGTGCTCTCGCGGAGCGTGGACGGCTTCACGGCTGGCACCCCGCTCGAGACCCTCATGGATCCGGGCGTCGACGCGATCCTCGCGATCGGCATGAATGGCGAGCCGCTCCCACCCGAGCATGGCTTCCCGGTGCGGATGATCGTGCCGGGACTGTACGGCTTCGTGTCCGCCACCAAATGGGTCACGGAGCTCAAGCTCACCACGTTCGCGGCGGAGCAGGCGTACTGGAGCACGCGGGGCTGGTCCGACCACGGTCCCATCAAGACGTCCTCCCGCATCGATGTGCCGCGCGACGGGGCCCGCGTAGGCGTGGGCACCGTGACGCTCGCCGGAGTCGCGTGGGCGCAGCATCGAGGCGTCTCCGCGGTCGAGGTCCGGGTGGATGAGGGCGTGTGGCAGCCTGCGACGCTCGGAACCGGCATCTCCCGCGACACGTGGTACCAATGGTCAGCGAAGGTGCAGCTCACGTCCGGGCGGCATCAGGTGAGCGTTCGGGCCACGGACGGCACCGGCGCGCTCCAGGTCCAACAGGCCGCGCCGCCCCCGCCGAACGGGGCCACGGGATACCACACCATCACGATCGAGGCAGGAGCCTGATACATGGGGACGAGCGTCGCGGCACACCGATCGGCGATCCGCGCGCTCCTCGCGCCGCTCGCCACCCGAGAGCCGGAGCGGCGCCCCCTTGACGAGGCCTTGGGCCTGGCGCTCGCTGAGGACCTCGTGGCGCCCGTGAGCCTTCCCCCGTTCGACAACTCGCAGATGGACGGCTTTGCTGTGCGCGCGGCGGACTTGGCGGGCCGCGTGGGCGGGACGGACGACGACGGCGCGCGGCGCGAGTTCGCGGTGGTGGCGCCCATCCCGGCCGGAGCCCTCCCCGCGCGCCTCGAGCCAGGGCACGCGGCGCCGATCATGACCGGCGCGATGGTGCCGGAGGGGGCGGATGCCGTCGTCCCCGTCGAGCGGGCCGTGCCGCCCCGGTTCGCGGACGTCGAGGCGGTGACGCTTCCCGTCGTCGAGCCGGGGACGTTCGTGAGGCGGACGGGGAGCGATGTGGCGGCTGGCGCCGTCGTCCTCGCCGCGGGAACCCGCCTCGGGCCCACCCAGCTGGGACTCGTGGCCGGCCTCGGCCTCGCCGAGGTGGCGGTCCGCGCCCCCCTGCGCGTCGCGCTCGTGAGCACCGGCGCCGAGCTCGCAGCCCCCGGGGCCGAGCTCAGGCCGGGGCAGATCCACGATGCCAACTCCACGCTCCTTTCCGCGGCGCTGCGGGAGGCGGGCGTCGACGCAACCGCCACGACGGTCCGGAGCGATGAGCCCGGCGAGCTTCTCGCCGAGCTCGCCGATGCCGCGACGTGGGCCGACCTCGTCATCACGACGGGCGGGGTGTCGAAGGGCGCGTTCGAGGCCACGAAGCTCGCGCTCGCCGAGCATCCGGTCGTCTTCGCCCACCTCGCGATGCAGCCAGGGGGGCCGCAGGGGATCGGGACCGTGGCCGGCGTTCCGTTCCTCGGCTTCCCCGGCAACCCCGTGAGCTGCTGGGTCTCGTGGGAGGTGCTCCTGCGGCCGGTCCTGGCGGAGCTGCTCGGTGTGCCCGCCGCGCGGCGCCGCCTCACGCTCCCGCTCGCCCAGCCCCTCGAATCGCCCGCGGGCAAGCTCCAGGTGCGCCGGGCGCGGCTGGAGGGCGGCGCCGTCGTCCTCGTCGGAGGCCCGGGATCACATCTGCTCGGGGCGCTCGCGGAGTCGGACGCCCTCGTCCTCGTCCCCGAGGACGTCACGGTGCTGGCCGCCGGAGACGACGTGGAAGTATGGCTCCTGTGAACGACTCCCAGCCACAGACGCACCTCACCCACGTGCGGGCCGACGGCAGCGCACACATGGTCGACGTCAGCCAGAAGCCCGAGACGAGCCGCGAGGCCACGGCCCAGGCCATCCTGCGGACCACCCCCGAGGTCCTCGCCCTCCTCGGCGAGGGAGGGCTCCCGAAGGGGGACGCGCTCGCCGTGGCCCGCATCGCGGGGATCATGGCCGCCAAGAAGACGCCAGACCTCATTCCGCTGTGCCACCCACTGCCCATTTCGAAGGTGACGGTGGATTTCGAGCTCAGCGAGGCGTCGGTCCGGGTGCTCGCCACGGTGAAGACCCGGGGCGTCACCGGCGTCGAGATGGAGGCGCTCACGGCGGTGACCATCGCGGCGCTCGGCGTCTACGACATGATCAAAGCTGTGGACCACCACGCGATCGTGTCCGACGTGCAGGTGCTCGCCAAGAGCGGCGGGAAGAGCGGCGACTGGGCGCTCGACCGGCCGGGTCCCGCGGTGGGGGCGCCCTGATGCGCCGCGCGGGGATCGTCATCGCGTCGACGCGCGCGGCCACCGGCGTGTACGAGGACCGCTCCGCACCCATCATCGCGGACTGGCTCACCGAGCACGGCTTCGACGTCGTCCCGGCTGCCGTGGTCCCGGACGGCCCGTCTGTGGGGGCGGCCCTTCGGGCGCTCCTGGCGCTCTCGCCGGCCGTGGTGGTGACCAGCGGCGGAACGGGCCTGAGCCCGGACGACGTGACGCCTGAGCAGACGCGGCCCCTCCTCGAACGGGAGGTGCCGGGGATCATGGAGGCACTGCGGCGTGCAGGCGCCGCGAAGACTCCGCTCGCGGCTTTGAGCCGGGGCTACGCGGGAGTTTCCGGGACGACGTTCGTGGTGAACCTTCCGGGCTCGCCGTCCGGCGTGATGGATGGCCTCTCGGTGCTCGATCCGCTCATCGGGCACCTGTGCGACCAGCTGGAGGGAAGTCATGGGCACTGAGCCGGGCGTGGAGATCGTCCACGCGGACGTGACGCCCGATCCGCTCGACGAGGCCGCCGCGCGGCTGGCAGTCGACGCGCGGGACGCGGGCGCCGTCGTCTCTTTCGCGGGGATCGTGCGGGACCACGACGAGGGCCGCGGCGTCCTGCGGCTCTCCTACACCGCGCACCCGACGGCGAGCGCGACGCTGCGTGGAGTGGTCGACGCAGTGGTGGCCGAGCACCTCGAGCGCTACGGTCCGTCCGAACGGGCCATGCGCGTCTGGATCTCGCACCGCGTCGGCGAGCTCGGCGTGGGCGACGTGGCGTTCGTGTGCGCCGTCTCCTCGGCGCATCGCGGCGAGGCGTTCCGGCTCTGCGCGGACCTCGTGGACCGCGTGAAGGCTGAGGTGCCCATCTGGAAGGAACAGTTCTTCCACGACGGCGGCAAGGAGTGGGTGGCCGCGCTCGGCTGAGCTTTGGGCTTTGGGCTTTGGGCCGACGGTCTGGGCTGATTTTCCGGGTGCTCCGCTCGGATAGGCTTTTGGCATGGCAGAACGACTTCCGGTGGCAGTGCTGGGCGCGAACGGGCGCATGGGATCCGAGGCGGTGAAGGCCGTCGAGGCGGCGCCGGATCTGGAGCTCGTGGCGGCGCTCGGGCGCGGCGACTCGCTCGACGCGATGGTCGACGCCGGAGCTCGCTACGTCGTCGACCTCACCGTTCCCGATTCCACCGAGGCGAACGTGCGCTTCGCGGTCGAACACGGGATGCACGCCGTGGTCGGCACGACTGGATGGACAACCGACCGGCTCGACTCGCTCCGCGCCCTGCTGGCCGAGCACCCCCAGACCGGCGTGCTGATCGCGCCCAACTTCGCGCTGGGCTCCGTGCTCGCCTCGGCGTTCGCGGCCAAGGCCGCCCGCTACTTCGAGTCGGTCGAGATCATCGAGCTGCATCATCCGGACAAGGTCGATGCCCCCTCCGGCACGGCCGTGCGCACGGCCCAGCTTGTCGCCGCCTCGCGCGCCGAGGCGGGCGTCGCGCCGTCGCCCGATGCGACCCGGACCACGCTCGACGGCGCGCGCGGCGCCGACGTCGACGGTGTGCGCGTCCACGCGGTGCGGCTGCGCGGGCTGGTGGCGCACCAGGAGGTTCTGCTCGGCGGGCCGGGGGAGCAGCTCACGATTCGGCACGATTCGTTCGACCGGGCCTCGTTCATGCCGGGCGTGCTCCTGGGCCTGCGGTCCGTTGCCACGCATCCGGGCCTGACCGTCGGGCTCGACGGCTATCTCGATCTGGGGCTCTGAGCGCGTGGAGTGGATCAAGTCCCACCGGACCAAGCTCTGGGTGGCGGGTATCGCGCTGCTCCTCGTGTTCTACCTCGTCCTGACGTTCAACAGGGCCGTTCTCCTGCTCGCCGACCCCCAGCCGATCGCGAAGGCGATCGGCGCCGCCTACCTCGTCCTGCCGATCATCGGGGCGTGGGCACTCGTGCGGGAGCTCATGTTCGGGGCCGGGCTCGAGCGGCTCGGCCGCGAACTCGAGGCCGAGGGCGGCCTTCCCGAGGACACCCTTCCGCGGACCGCGGGCGGTCGGATCGTCCGGGACGCGGCCGACGCCGAGTTCCCCGCCTATCAGGCCGACGCCGAGGCGACGCCCGACGACTGGCGCGTCTGGTACCGCCTCGGCCTCGCCTACGACGCCTCGGGAGATCGCAAGCGCGCCCGAGCCGCCATGCGAAAGGCCATCTCGCTGCACCGCTGAGTTCGCCGACGATTCTGCCGGCGGAGCACTGAGTTCGCGGCGGCTCGGGGTGCGGAACACTGACGTGGACCCGCTGGTGCCACCGAGTTTTCGGAGCGGGTAACTTAGGCGCGTCGTCTGGTCGCTACGTTGGAGATGCCGCGTCGCCGATTACTACGGTGTTAGGCGCGGAATCAGCACCGACGGACTTGGGGGACGTCAATGGGGCTCTGTCGCACTTTCCGCTGCTCGGCACCCTTCGTGGTTATGGGCGTTGCCGCCCGCTCTGCTGGATCTGTGTTTGCGGTGCTGGCGGTGGTCGTGGCCGTCTGCCTGGCACTGACAGCCTGCGGCCCGGGACCCGGCGAGGCTGCGCCATCCGGGGCTTCGACATCGGCACAGCCGGTCAGCTCGCCCGCGACCCCTGACCCGCGCCCGACTCCGGCGAGCTCCACAGGCGCCGCGCGGAACCTGCCGAGGCCCGAGCTGCCCGAGATCGCGAAGCAGAACACCAAGGAAGGCTTCGCTGCGTTCACGCAGTACTGGTTGGACACGGTCACGTACGGCTTGGAAACCGGAGACAGCGGTCCGTTGAAGGAAATCTCACTTCCGGATTGCAAGATGTGCAACGGCTACATCGAACGCGCTGAGACAGCGAAGTCGAAGGGCGAATGGAACGTCGGTCCGAAGTGGTGGATCTCCGAATTCACCTCGAACATGCGTCCAGACGCCGACGGTCGTGCACTTGCCTTTTTCGCACTCGATGAGTCGCGATCGACGCTATATTCGAGCGACGGTTCCGTCGCCAAAAGCATCGAGGCGTCGACTGGGGGCGCACCTAAGGCGGTTCTCGCAAAATTTGAGGTCGGCAGATGGCTGATGTCGCAGTCGGGCAAGGCCTAGTAGTGGCTATCCGAGGGCTGGAAATTCTGGCCGCTCTGTTGATCGTGTTGCAGCCGTCCGAATCGCTGGCGGGAGAGTTTGACGGGGAGGCAGTCAGAGTCTCTGGCAGTACAAATGGTCGCCTCGAATATTCGCGACCGGACTCTCAAGCCCGCGCTGCCGACGCTGATGTCCATACCTACGAGCCGGTCTGCGTGTCTGGTGCGGAGTCTATTTCCGCGGGGCTATGCAACAAGCTGAACGGCCAGTGTTCAGAAAAACCGAATGGCGTGATGGTTCAGTGGTTTCGCTCGTCCTCCAGTGGGCCAACGGACTGGCAGCGGACGGAAATGGCATGCATGTATGACGGCGCTCCGCCGGAGCGTCCTGGCGGCGGTCTCGTGGTGGCTGTGACGGAGAAGCAGCTGCGGGAGCTGCCGATCGCGGCGCCAGTACTAGGCGCGCAGCCGGAGCGGCACACGCTCAAGGGTGCCGAGACGAACCTCTATGCCGAACCGGCCGAGCAGTCCTTCGAGCTCACTATCGCGGGCCGGAATGTCCAGGTGCGGGTCGCGCCGGCCGAGTATCGGTGGTCGTATGGGGACGGCGCGACGCTGACTACCGCGGCCCCCGGCGGCCCGATTCCGGCGGCCCGCTGGGGCGAGAAGACGGCCACGAGCCACGCCTACGCCGCCACTGGGGATGTGACCGCCTCCCTGATGACGGTCTTCGCGGGCCAGTTCTCGGTCGAGGGCGGTCCGTTCCAGCCGATCGCCGGAACGGCGACGGTCCCGTCCGCGCCTCGGACTCTGTCAGTCTGGCGCTCAGAAGTCCGCCTCTACGCCGACGACTGCAACGTCAACCCCCACGGCCAAGGCTGTTGACGCACCGGTGGTCTGTCTCAGCGAAGGGGACTCTTCGCGCGCGAGCCGCGCGCCGTCGTCGTCTGTTTGATGCGCCCAAGCCTCGAGGCACCGTGGGTGGCCCATTCGAGCGGTCCGCGCCACCCGTTGGCCCTGAAGAGAAGCCCGACGGAGAGCGCAGCGACGATGTGGACGGCGAGCAGCCCCTCGCGTTCGAGGCCGGGCGTCCCGCCGCCCTCGGACGACGCGGCGGCGAACACGTGCACCGTGTAGAGCGTGAGCGTCATTCCGCCGGCGCCCGCGAGGGGCCGGAGCAGACCGATTCGCTCGAGCGGCCTGATGCGGGCCACGAGAAGGAACGCCCCGAGGATGGCGGCCGAGGTGCCTACCGTGTGCAGGAGGTCGAGGGTCGTGCCGGAATGCGGAGCTGCGGTGGCGAGCCACCAGACGCTTCCGCTCTGGTCGACGCCCGTCAGATTCGCCTGGAGCATGGCGTCGAGCGGCCACTGGCTCGCCTGCGGGGTCTCCATCAGGGCCGCTCGGCCGCCCAGCGGAACCATGAGCGCCCATTCGGCGCTCTTCGCGAGCACCGCAGCTGCTGCGCCGCCGCACAGGAGGCCCACTTGCACGCCCCACCGCCGGAGCTGGAGCCTGCCGATCCACAGCCCCACGAGGAGATAGGCGAACCACTCGATCACGGGGTAGAAGCCAGTCACGAAGAGGTCCCCGACGAGTTTGAGGGGATCGGCGAGGTCGGGCCACATGGGGTTGTGCCCGAGTCGCGCGGGGTCGGTGGAGCCCAGAAGCCACGGCCGGAGCTCGAACGTCGCGATCGGCGCCAGCAGGATCCACGCGCTCGAGAGCAGCACGAGCGCGCGCTGCCCGAGCCGCAGAACCGGTATCGCACACCAGAACAGCACCGCGTACTGCACGAGGATGACGGCGATGTCGACCTGCAGCATCCCGAGAGAAAGGCCGACGGCGGCGATCACCGCCGCACGGAACGCCAGGCCGAGCCGGTTGACGGCGGCGGGCACCCGGCCCAGCGAAAGGGACACCCCAGCCAAGACCGCGAACAGCGCGGCTGCGCGTCCCGAGAAGACGAGCCCCACCCAGGTGGGCTCGGCGTGTCCGGCCGCGTTCGGCGCGATGGTCGGGAGGAGGTGCGTGGCCATCATCGCGAGCAGGGCGGCGCCTCGGGCCAAGTCCACGCCTGTGAGCCGTTGCTCGGCGAAGCGCTGGCCGGGCGACTTCCGTTTCGGTGTTCGCGGGGCCATGCGCTCATGCTCTCACGGAGGCCAGCGCGGCCAGCGCTCGGACCAGGGGACCCTCTTGCGATTCGAACATATCTTCGATTACTCTCGAGCTATGGACGCTCCACAGCACTCGGGGCCCAGGATGTCCGGGTCCGTCGCTCCGTACCTGTCCCACGGGGCGGCGGGCCACGGCAGCCGGGACCACGAAGCTTGGCGTCCGGACAGCCTCGTGCTCGCGGGGGAACCGCCGGCGTCGGAACTCACGCGGCGCCTCGGGGAGGCCGATCTCGAGGTCCTGCGACCCGGGGAGCTCATCCAGTTCTCGCTCGCGGCGGGCAGCCTCGCCGCCTGGGCGGAAGGACTGCGCCGCGCCGCCGAGGCGCAGCTCGTTCTCCTCATGGGAGGCCGCGCTGGCGGGCGTGTAGACGGCCCCGCGAGCAGCACCTGAGGCCGTTACCCAAATGGCCTAGGATGGCCGCATGTCCGCTGAGCTCACTGTCGCCGCCGTGCAGTACGAGTCGAGCGAGGGCGGCATCTCCGCAAATATCGAGGGCCATGTGCGCGCGCTCGAGGACGCCGACGGCCACGGCGCCCGCGTCGCGGTCTTCCCGGAACTTTCGCTTATCGGGTACGACCTCTCGCGGCTCGACGACGAATCGTGCTGGCTCACCAATCCGTCGCTCCAGCTCGCCGAAATCCAGGCGGCGTGTGAGGACATGGGGATCATCGCCGTCGTCGGCGCGCCGGTGCGCGAGCCGGACGGGACGCCTCGACTCGCCTCGGTGCTCCTGCGCCCCGGAACGGTGCCTCTCATCGCGCCCAAGACGCACGTCCACGGCGAGGAGCAGCACTACTTCGAGCCCGGCGACGGGCCCACGCTCGTCGACGTCGACGGTTGGAGCATCGCGCTCGCCGTGTGCTTCGACGTCGCGATGCCGAGCCATGCCGCTCAGGCCGCGGAGGCAGGAGCGGATCTGTATGCGGCCTCCGCCGTGTACGTGATGGGGGAGGAGCGGCGCCTCGATCTGCATTTCGGCGCGCGGGCCATGGACAGTCGCTTCTTCGCGCTCCTCGCCAACGCGGGCGGCACCACGTCGCTGGGCCGCTCGTGCGGCGAGAGCGGGGTCTGGGGTCCTGACGGGCACCGCATCGTCCACGCGCGGACCACCGGGTCCGAGGTCGTCTCGGCGCTCCTGTTCCGCTCGGCCTTGGAGCGCTTCCGGCACTAGTCGCCGTTGCCCACTTGCTCCGGCGACAGGGTAACGTTTTTACTATGGCTGATTCTGACATTCGCACCGCAACCTTCGGCTCGCTCCTGACCGCGATGGTCACCCCCTTCTCGAAGGACGGCGAGGTCGACTACGAGGCGACTGGACAGCTGGCGGCCAAGCTGGTGGACGACGGCTGCGACGGGCTCGTCGTCACGGGCACGACTGGCGAGACGTCGACGCTCACCGACGAGGAGAACCTTGGCATGTTCAAGGCCGTCCTCGAGGCCGTGGGCGGCCGCGCGAAGGTCATCGCGGGCACCGGAACGAATGACACTCGTCACTCGGTGAGCCTCTCTCGTCGGGCAGCGGAGCTCGGCGTCGACGGCCTCCTCCTGGTGACGCCCTACTACAACAAGCCCAGCCAGGCTGGCGTGCAGGCGCACTTCGAGACGATCGCCTCCGCCACCGACCTCCCGGTGATGCTCTACGACATCCCCGGCCGGTCGGGCATCCCGATCCAGCCTGAGACGATCATCCGTCTTGCCGAGCACCCCAACATCAAGGGCCTCAAGGACGCAAAGGCCGATTTCGCCTCCATCACGCGCGTGCTCTCCAAGACCGATCTCGCCGTCTACTCGGGCGACGACGGGCTCACGCTTCCGTGGATGGCCGCGGGCGCGCTCGGCGTCGTGAGCGTCACCGCGCACGTTGTCACGAAGCAGTTCCGGGCCCTCGTCGACGCGGGCCTCGCTGGCGACTTCGCCGCCGCACGCAAGATTCACTTCGAGCTCGACCCCGTGATCCGCGGCATCATGACCCGCGTCCAGGGTGCCGTCGCCGCGAAGCAAGTTCTCACTTGGCAGGGAGTCCTGCCCAGCTCCACCGTTCGTCTGCCGCTCGTCGAGCCCAGCGACGCGGAGCTTGACCTCATCCGCGCCGATCTGGCAGAAGCCGGAATGGATTTCGCCTGACGGCCGGTGCTTAGCCAAAGGCTCGCGCCTAGAAAGAAGAAGCAATGACCCAACTTGCCCTCTCAGTCCTCACGACGCCGCCGAAGCTCCCGCAGGGGACGCTTCGGATCGTGCCCCTTGGGGGACTGGGCGAGGTCGGCCGCAACATGGCCGTCTTCGAGATCGACGGCAAGCTCCTGATCGTCGACTGCGGCGTCCTCTTCCCCGAGGAGAACCAGCCCGGCGTGGATCTCATCCTGCCGGACTTCTCCTACATCGAGGACCGTATCCAGGACGTCGTGGCGTGTGTGCTGACGCACGGCCACGAAGATCACATCGGGGCCGTCCCGTATCTGCTCCGGCATCGCCGCGACATCCCGCTCGTGGGCTCCCAGCTCACGCTCGCGCTCGTCGAGGCGAAGCTTGCCGAGCACCGCATCACCCCCGTGCTGCGCGTGGTCGAGGAAGGCCAGGTCCTCGACTTCGGTCCGTTCCAGACCGAGTTCGTCGCCGTCAACCACTCGATCCCGGATGCTCTCGCGGTATTCATCCGCACGGCTGGCGGCACGGTGCTGCACACGGGCGACTTCAAGATGGACCAGCTCCCGCTCGACGGCCGTATCACGGACCTGCGCCACTTCGCCCGCCTGGGCGAGGAGGGCGTGGACCTCCTGATGGCCGATTCGACGAACGCCGACGTCCCCGGATTCACGACTGCGGAGAAGGAGATCGGCCCGGTCCTCGACCGCCTGTTCGGGCAGGCGCGCAAGCGGATCATCGTGGCGAGCTTCTCGTCGCACGTCCACCGCGTGCAGCAGGTGCTCGACGCCGCCCATCACCACGGGCGCAAGGTCGCCTTCGTGGGCCGCTCGATGGTCCGCAACATGACGATCGCCGCGAAGCTCGGCTACCTCGACGTCCCGCCCGGCATCCTGGTGGACATCAAGCACATCGATGATTACTTGGACCACCAGCTCGTGCTCATGTCCACGGGCTCGCAGGGCGAGCCCATGGCGGCGCTGTCCCGCATGGCGAACGGCGACCATCGCGTCCAGGTCGAGCAGGGCGACATGGTGATCCTCGCGTCCTCCCTCATCCCAGGGAACGAGAACGCCGTGTTCCGCGTGATCAACGGCCTCCTCAAGCTCGGCGCCAACGTGGTGCACAAGGGCAACGCGAAGGTGCACGTCTCCGGACACGCCGCGGCAGGCGAGCTCCTGTACTGCTACAACATCCTCGAGCCGCTCAACGCGATGCCCGTGCACGGCGAGACCCGGCACCTGATCGCGAACGGCAACCTCGCGCTTGAGACCGGGATGGATCCGGACAGCGTGATCCTCGGGGACAACGGCACGGTCGTTGACCTCGCGAACGGCAAGGCCAAGATCGTGGGCCAGGTCGAGGTGGGCTTCGTCTACGTCGACGGCAGCAGCGTCGGCGCCATCACGGACGCCGACCTCAAGGACCGCCGCATCCTCGGCGACGAGGGGTTCATCTCGGTCATCACGGTCGTGAACCGCTCGACCGGCAAGGTCGTGTCGGGCCCGGAGATCCACGCGCGCGGCGTCGCCGAGGACGATGCCGTGTTCGACGACATCATCCCGAAGGTGAACGAGGCGCTCGAGGAGGCCATCCTCTCGAAGCCCGACCACACGGCGTACCAGCTCCAGCAGGTAGTTCGCCGCGTCATCGGGACCTGGGTGAGCCGCAAGCTGCGCCGCCGCCCCATGATCATCCCGGTGGTCCTCGAGGCCTGAGCAGTCCCGGCACGAAAGGGCCGCCGACCCGTGGTTTTCCCGGGTTTCGGCGGCCCTTCGCGTTACCGTTGGGAACATGGCGACCCGTACCTCCCCTGCGCCACGCACCACCAATAGGTCCGGCGCGTCCAAGACCAGCCCGGCCAAGAAGCGTCCTGCCGGCCGTTCGGCGGCCGTCACGAGCCGCGACTCCGGGCAGCCGTGGATCACGCGCGTCGTGGGCGGTGCCTGGCAGGGAATCGCCCACACGGTCGGCGCGGGCGTCCGCCGCATCGGCACCGACGTGAGCGATGTCGATCCAGAGTCCCGCCGTGACGGCGCCGGCCTCTTCAACCTTGCGCTTGCGGTCTTCATCGCGACGTTCGCCTGGTGGGGCTGGCATGGGGTGTTCCCCGACATGGTCTACGCCGTGGTCAACGGGACGTTCGGCTGGGTCGCGCTCGTCCTCCCGCTCATGCTCGCGGTGTGCGCCTTCCGGCTGTTCCGGCATCCCGAGGACCAGCGAGGGAACAACCGCGTGGGCATCGGGTTCCTCGTCATGACGTTCTCGGGGACCGGCATCGCGGACGTCATGGGCGGGCTGCCATCGGTCTCGGGGGGCTTCGAGGGGCTGCGCCGGGCTGGCGGGATGCTCGGTTTCCTCGCGTCCTCGCTGCTTGCCTCCATCCACCCGGCCGTGCCGCTCGTCATCTACGGGTTCCTCGCGTTCGTCTCGGTTCTCATCGTGACCGCTACGCCGTTCACCGCGATCCCGCGGCGCCTGCGCTCAGCGTGGGATCACCTCGTGGGGGTCGACCTGCGGGATCCGGAGGGCGAAGGCCACGACCGCAGCTACCTGTACGACTCGGAGCGTCGCGCCGCTGAGGCCGCGAAGCAGCAGAAGGCCGACGAGAAGACCGAGCAGAAGAAGTCCAGGAAGAAGCGGCGGATCTTCGGTCACGACGAGGACGAGGGGGCGGACCAGGAACAGGAAGGCTTCGCGGGCGACGAGGCCTTCGAACGCGCCGTCGTCGGCGAGCCGGACCCCACGGAAGCCCTTCCCGCTCCGGGCCGCTCCCAGGCCGAGGCCGCCATCGAGAAGATCCGCGCGGCGCGCGGCGGCAAGGCACCCGAAGGGGCCACCGAGGCGATTCCCACCGTTGGCCTTCCGGGCGCCGGTGCCGCTCCTGCAGCGGCCGACGGCGCCGCGGCGGCTGCCGCTCCGAGCGTGCCTTCCACGGCGCGCCCGGCGGTCGCGCCGCCGTCGCCCATCCCGCAGCGCACGGAGCAGCTCCAGCTCGCGGGCGACGTCACGTACACGCTTCCCTCCTCGGAGGTGCTCGTGCGCGGCTCGGCGCCGAAGGAGCGCACCGAGGCGAACGACACGGTCGTCGCGGCGCTCACGAACACCCTCCAGCAGTTCAACGTCGAGGCCGAGGTGACTGGCTTCAGCCGAGGTCCGACCGTGACTCGCTACGAGATCGAGCTCTCGCCGGGAACGAAGGTCGAGAAGGTCACGGCGCTCAGCAAGAACATCGCGTACGCGGTGGCGAGCTCGGACGTGCGCATTCTGAGCCCGATCCCGGGGAAGAGCGCGATCGGCATCGAGATCCCCAACACGGACCGCGAGACCGTCTCGCTCGGTGACGTGCTGCGCAGCCACAATGCACGGCGCACCGACCATCCGATGGTCATGGGCGTGGGCAAGGACGTCGAGGGCGGGTTCGTCGTCGCAAACCTCGCGAAGATGCCGCACCTGCTCGTGGCCGGCGCGACCGGCGCGGGCAAGTCCTCGTTCGTGAACTCGATGATCACGTCGATCCTCATGCGCTCCACGCCGGACGAGGTCCGCATGGTCATGGTCGATCCGAAGCGTGTCGAGCTCACCGCGTACGAGGGCGTCCCGCACCTGATCACGCCCATCATCACGAACCCCAAGAAGGCTGCCGAGGCGCTGCAGTGGGTCGTGCGCGAGATGGATGCCCGGTACGACGACCTCGCGAACTACGGCTTCAAGCACATCGACGACTTCAACAAGGCCGTCAAGGCGGGGAAGGTGGTCCCCCCGCCCGGGTCCGAGCGGAAGATCAAGGCGTACCCCTACCTCTTGGTCATCGTCGACGAGCTCGCGGACCTCATGATGGTCGCTCCGCGCGACGTCGAGGACTCCATCGTGCGCATCACCCAGCTCGCGCGCGCCGCCGGAATCCACCTCGTGCTCGCCACGCAGCGCCCGTCCGTGGACGTCGTGACGGGCCTCATCAAGGCCAACGTGCCCTCGCGCATGGCGTTCGCGACGTCGTCCGTGACGGACTCGCGCGTCGTGCTCGACCAGCCCGGCGCGGAGAAGCTCATCGGCCAGGGTGACGCGCTCTTCCTGCCGATGGGCGCCTCCAAGCCCATGCGCGTCCAGGGCGCGTGGGTCTCCGAATCCGAGATCCATCAGGTCGTCGAGCACGTCAAGGGCCAGCTCCAGGTGACGTACCGCGAGGACGTCGCCGCCGAGCCGGAGAAGAAGCAGATCGACGGGGAGATCGGAGACGATCTCGAGGTCCTGCTCCAGGCCACGGAACTCGTCGTCACGACGCAGTTCGGCTCGACGTCGATGCTGCAGCGCAAGCTGCGCGTCGGCTTCGCGAAGGCGGGTCGCCTCATGGACCTTCTCGAGAGCCGCGGGGTCGTCGGCCCGTCCGAAGGGTCGAAGGCGCGCGACGTTCTCGTCAAGCCGGACGACCTGCCGGCGGTGCTCGCCGCGCTCCGAGGCGAGGACTCGCCGTCGTCGGCCGCTTCGGCGCACCCCACGGAGCGCGCGCTGGCCGACAACGCCAACGCGAACCACCATCTCGCGGACCACGAGGTCAGCTCGCCGTACGCCGAAGACCTCGTCAAGGGGGACCTCGACTCGCGCCCGCAGGCAGCCGAGTACTACGACGACGATGACGACGACGGCGGCGAGGACGCTTGGCAGCTCACCGGCCGATAGGCTGGAGCGATGACTAGCAGAGGGCCGTCCCAGATCTGGAACTTGCCCAACGTTCTCACGATGTTCCGGATCGTCCTGGTTCCGGTCTTCGTCGGGCTCATGATCGCCGACGGTTCACGCCAGGGGCTCCTGCGCTGGCTCGCGGTGCTAGCCTTCGCGGTCGCCATGTACACCGACCAGCTCGACGGTCAGATCGCCCGGCGGCGCAACCTCGTCACCAACTTCGGCAAGATCGCCGATCCGATCGCGGACAAGCTCCTGACGGGTGCGGCGCTCCTGCTGCTCTCTGCCCTCGGGGAGCTGCCCTGGTGGATCACCATCGTGATCCTCGTTCGGGAGTGGGGGATCACCGCGCTCCGCTTCGTCGTGATCCGCTACGGCGTGATGCCCGCGTCCCCCGGTGGGAAGCTCAAGACTGTCCTCCAGACGGTCGCGATCGGCCTGTACCTCCTTCCCCTCCGCGAGGTCGCACCCGCCGTTCCGGCGGTGGCGTTCGTCATCATGCTCGCGGCGGTCGCGATCACGGTCGCCACGGGCGTGGACTACATCGTGAAGGCGCTTCGGCTGCGTTCGGCGGCGCTCCGCGCACAGCCGGAGGGGGAGTGAGGGACTTGGACTCGACCGTGACCGCACAGGACGTGGTCGCCGCGTACGTCTCGAGGGGCCTCACGGTGGCGACCGCTGAATCCCTCACGGCCGGGCTTGTGGCGGCGAGCCTCGCGGACGTGCCTGGGGCCTCCTCGACGCTGCGCGGTGGTGTGGTGAGTTACGCGACCGAGCTCAAGTCGACGCTCCTCGGGGTTTCGGAGGCGCTGCTGTCGGAGAGCGGTTCGGTGGATCCCGAGGTGGCCCGGCAGATGGCGTTGGGAGCGCGCGCGGCCTGCGGCGCCGACTACGCGGTCTCGACCACGGGCGCGGCCGGGCCAGAGCCTCACGACGGCAAGCCCGTGGGCACGGTGTTCGTGGGGATCGCCGGTCCAGACGGGACAGACGTGCGCGAATACCTTTTCTCCGGGGCGCGAGCCGAGATCCGGGAGGCCGCACGGGACGCTGCGCTCTCCGCGCTGCTCGAGGCCCTGAGCTGAGAGCCGGCTGTGAGTTTGCGTGGGAAGCGGCCTGACGGGGGAACAAAGGATCAGGTCGAGGAGTTGTCTCTTATGTCGCCACTGCTCGTGGCAGCACTAGGATGAGTCACACGGATGCCCGGCAAGCCGGGCCCCCTATAAGGAGCGCACTGATACATATGGTCAAGCAGCCCGTCACCGTCAATGGCGTAGTCCGCTGGCGCAATGTGGGCTTGGCTGAAATCGCCCCTGAAGAGAAGAAGGAGCGCAAGATGGTAGTTCTGCGTCATGAGATTGGAGACGTCCTCCGTGACGTCCGCCAACGTCAGGGCCGCACGCTCCGTGAAGTCTCGCACAACGCGCGTGTCTCTCTTGGGTACTTGAGCGAAGTCGAGCGGGGCCAGAAGGAAGCCTCGTCCGAACTTCTGTCTTCGATTTGCGCCGCGCTCGACGTTCCTCTTTCCGCCATGCTCCGCGAAGTCAGCGACCGGGTTGCCGTCGCCGAGGGAGTCTCGGTTCCGGACACCGTTCCTCAGGAGTTCTCCCAGCGCTATGGCCGCGACCTCTCCGAGGAGCTGGACGTCGAGCTGAGCAAGCTGAGCGGCTCTCGCTGATCTCCCAGCGCTGACCGACGAATCTAGGGGGCCGGGCTGATGCCCGGCCCCTCTGCTGTCTCCGGGGCCTCTGTCTCCGGGGCCTGTGCTTCGGCCGCGGCGCGCCGGCGGCCGGCGGCTGCCAGAGCGTCGTTGAGCCGGTTGAAGTAGGCAGACAGCTGGGACAGGTCGGCGAGGTCCCACGTCCCGAGCGCGTCGCGGAAGAACGACAGCCGGCGGTTGCGAAGCTCGTCAACCTCCGCGATGCCGGCGGGGCTCAAAGTAACCCGCTGGGCGCGGCGGTCATCGGGATCGTCTTCCTTGACCACGAGCCCGAGCTGCTCGAGAAGAGCGACCTGGCGGCTCACGGACGGCTTGCCGATCCCGATCAGCGTGGCGAGCTCGGTGACGCGGGTGGCCCCCTCGCGCTGCAGGATGACGAGCAGCCCGTAGGCGCCGGGCTCCACTTCGGGGTGGAGTGATCGCGAGATGGCGTGGGAGACCGCCCGGGAGCGGCGCCAGAAAAGGCTCAGCTGCTGTTCGATCGACTCGAAGGCCGCATCGAACTGGTCTGGGCGCTGGCTCGGGCTGGACATGACGCCATCATAGGCAGCCGGGTTTCCACTGACGTGGATGCCGGGTCATATACGGAGATCGTCCTTGCGACGGTTTCGTGCAGGATCTGTTGGGGCCAGCCCAAGGACGGCCCGTGAAAGAATTGAGCGATGCGGCACAGCGATTTCTGGCGGTTCATGGACGACGAGTTCGGGTCGGCATATGCGCGCGTCCTGGCGTCTACGCTCGTGCTGTCAGCGGTGGGTGGCCGCACGGCCGTCGAGGCCTTGCAGGCCGGACAGAATCCGCGCAGCGTGTGGCTGGCCGTCTGCGAGATGCAGGACGTGCCGCCCGAGCGGAGGCTCGGGAAGGATCGCCCGATCAAAGACTGATGCCGCGACACGCCGCTGGCCTGTTCGAAGATGTGTTCGGTCGGAGGTATTCTCCTCAACAGAGCAGAAGATTCCTCGATTCAGGCGAGGCTGTCCACATCGGCGTGCGAGCGCCGTGTTTTGTCGGCGGGTCTCGGTAGCGTAGCGAGTGAATTGATTGGCGGGACCCGAATGGCTCTGCCAAGGACTAGAGAACCCTGACCGGAGGTGGACCATGGCGGCAGCGCCAGAACGCGAAAAGGCCCTCGAAGCGGCCCTCGCGCAGATCGACAAGCAGTTCGGCAAGGGATCGATCATGCGCCTCGGGGACGATACCCGTGCGCCGATCGAAGTCATCCCGACGGGGTCGATCGCGCTGGACGTGGCGCTCGGCATCGGAGGCCTTCCGCGCGGCCGCGTTGTCGAGATCTATGGACCGGAATCGTCCGGTAAGACGACTGTCGCCCTGCATGCCGTGGCCAACGCGCAGCGTAACGGAGGGATCGCGGCGTTCATCGATGCCGAGCACGCCCTCGACCCGGAGTACGCGGCCAAGCTCGGCGTCGACACGGACGCACTCCTCGTCTCGCAGCCGGACACCGGCGAGCAGGCGCTCGAGATTATGGACATGCTCGTGGGCTCGGGCTCGCTCGACATCATCGTCATCGACTCCGTCGCTGCGCTCGTTCCGCGAGCCGAAATCGAGGGCGAGATGGGCGACAGCCACGTGGGCCTTCAGGCTCGGCTCATGAGCCAGGCGCTCCGCAAGGTCACCGGTCGCCTGAACCAGACCAAGACCACCGCGATCTTCATCAACCAGCTGCGCGAGAAGATCGGCGTGTTCTTCGGGTCCCCTGAGACCACGACCGGTGGTAAGGCGCTCAAGTTCTACGCCTCCGTCCGCATCGACGTGCGTCGCATTCAGACGCTCAAGGAGGGTGCCGATTCGGTCGGCAACCGGACGAAGGCCAAGATCGTCAAGAACAAGATGGCCCCGCCCTTCAAGCAGGCCGAGTTCGACATCATCTATGGCCAGGGCATTTCCCGCGAGGGCGGCATCATCGACATGGGTGTGGAGCACGGCATCATCAAGAAGTCGGGCTCGTGGTTCACGTACGACGGTGATCAGCTCGGTCAGGGCATGGAGAACTCGCGTCGGTTCCTACGGGATAATCCCGAGCTTGCCGAGGAGCTTGAGCGGCTCATCAAGGAGAAGCTTGGCGTCGGCGTCAAGAAGGACGCCGACGAGGAGCCGCGTCTCAAGGCCGTCGACGGCGAGTAGCGCTTGGGCGTGAAAGGTTCGCCCCCGCCAGAGGAGGACCGCGAGGCAGACCCCGAGTCGGTCGCGCGGGCCATCCTTCTGCGACAGCTCACTCTGGGACCTCGGAGCCGGCACCAGCTTGCGGCCAAGCTTCGGGACCGAAACGTTCCCGAAGACGTCGCGGAATCGGTTCTTGAGCGCTTCGAAGATGTCGGCCTCATCGACGACGGCGCGTTCGCGGCGATGTGGGTCCGGAGCCGCTCGGCCTCGAAGTCGCTCTCGAAGGGTGCGCTGCGCCGCGAACTCGCGACCAAGGGCATCAGCGGCCAGACGGCCGAGGATGCCATCGCCGAGCTCAGCGACGAGGACGAGGAGGAGGCCGCACGTCGCCTCATCGAGCGTCGGGTTCGTCCCGCACTGCTGGGAGACCCCGCGGCACGGGACCGTGAGCTGCGCCGGCTCGTGGGCATGCTCGCGCGGAAGGGCCACCCTCCGGGGAGGGCCTTCCGCATTGCGTCCAGTGTCATCGGCGAGCAGGCCGACGCCGACGGCTAGGACCTTGGCGAGCAGGCCGGGAGCCGACCGAGAGGACCGCGGTGAGCAGGCCGGGACCGACGGCTAGGGCCGTGACGAGCAGACCGGCAGCCGACTGAGAGGTCCTCGACTACCGAGCCGAGTCTGTGAAAACGCCGAGAACCGGGCGAGCCTCTTGGGCCGGTGGTAGTGGGCCTCGCCATAGTGGGACTCACTATGCGACGTGCCAGAACCCCCAAACTGCGCATTACTGCCGCCGCGGCGATGGCGAGCGCCCTCTTGGCGCTGGGTGCCGCGGTGCCTGGCGCGATGGCTGACGACGATGCTCCGCCGTCGGGATTCCCCTCGTGGGCCGACGTGCAGGCAGCGAAGGCGAACGTCGACGCCGCGCAGGCCGAGGTGGAGAAGATCAACGGGCTCCTCACGAGCGTGCAGGCAACCGCCGCGGACGCATCGTCGAAAGCGGTCGCGGCTGGCGTGGTCTACGCCAAGGCCGAGCAGGCGGTCCGGAACCAGCAGCAGGTGGTCGACGCCCAGCGCGAGGCGACTGCCGCACTTGAGAAGCAGCGGGACGACGCGCAGCAGGCGGCAGGCAGGGTGGCCTCCGCGGCTTACATCGGGGGAGCGCCGTCGGGCGCGCTGGACGCGCTGTCAGTGCTCGGCCAATCTGACGGCCTCGACAGGCTCGGGACGATCCAAATCTTGGGAGACCAGGCGTCGAAGGCGGTGGCCCAGTACAAGAGCGCCGCCAACAACGCTGCCGCAGCGGAGGCCCAGTCGAAGGCTGCGGAGGAGGTGCTGGCTCAGCTCTCGGACGCGGCGAAGCAGGATCTCAGCGCCGCGCAAGCCGCGCAGAAGCATGCCCAGGACGTCGTGGCACAGACCCAACAGCAGCAGGGCACCCTCACGGCTCAGCTCGCAGACCTCAAGGGAACGTCTGCGAACGTCGAGCAGCAGTACCAGCAGGGCCAAGCCGCCCTCGCCGCGTACGAGGCTGCGCAGGAGGCGAAGCGCGAGGCGGCAGCGAGGCTCGCCCAGCAACAGCAGCAGGCGGCGGCCGCGGCGGCTGCAGCAGCAGCGGCGGCACAGCCCGCACAGGTCGCGCCGGCCGCGGCGGCCGTGAGTACAGGGGTCGGAGTGGTCAACGATCCGGCGGGTGCGCAGGCGTTCGCGGGCTCGCAGATCGGCGGCTACGGCTGGGGCGGTTCTGAGTACCAGTGCCTCCTCCAGCTGTGGACCCGCGAGTCGAGTTGGATGACGGACGCGACGAACCCATCGAGTGGAGCGTACGGCGTCGCGCAGGCGCTCCCGCCGGGCAAGTACAACTCAGCCGGAAGCGACTGGCTCACCAACTACCGCACCCAGATCATCTGGGGCTTGGGCTATATCCGCGACCGCTACGGAAGCCCGTGCTCGGCGTGGGCGCACGAAGTGGCGATCGGCTGGTACTGACTCTGGAATGCCGGCCCTGCCGGTACCCTTGATGGGTGAGTTCCACGATCCACACGCCGCGCAGCTACGAGGTGCGCACCTTCGGCTGCCAGATGAACGTCCACGACTCCGAGCGCATGTCGGGTCTGCTGGAAGCAGCCGGGTACGTGCGTGCAGCGGACGGCACTGAGCCGGACGTCGTCGTCTTCAATACGTGCGCCGTCCGCGAGAACGCGGACAACCGCCTCTACGGGAACCTCGGCCAGCTCCGCCCCGTCAAGGAGCGCCACCCGGGCATGCAGATCGCCGTCGGAGGCTGTCTCGCGCAGAAGGACCGCGACACGATCCTTGAGAAGGCGCCCTGGGTCGACGCCGTCTTCGGAACGCACAACGTGGGCGCTCTCCCGGCGCTCCTCGAGCGGTCCCGCCACAACGACGAGGCACAGCTCGAGATCCTCGAATCGCTTGAGGTCTTCCCGTCGACGCTGCCCACCAAGCGCGACTCGGTCTACAGCGGATGGGTCTCGATCTCGGTGGGCTGCAACAACACGTGCACCTTCTGCATCGTTCCGAGCCTCCGCGGCAAGGAGCGCGACCGTCGGCCGGGCGAGATCCTCGCCGAGGTCCAGGCCCTCGTGGACGACGGCGCGATCGAGGTCACGCTGCTCGGCCAGAATGTGAACTCGTACGGCGTGGAGTTCGGCGACCGCCTTGCCTTCGGCAAGCTCCTGCGGGCGTGCGGCGAGATCGAGGGACTCGAGCGCGTGCGCTTCACGAGCCCCCACCCCGCGGCCTTCACGGACGACGTCATCGATGCGATGGCGGAGACCCCGAACGTCATGCCCCAGCTGCACATGCCGCTCCAGTCCGGATCCGACGGGCTCCTGCGCGCCATGCGCCGCTCCTACCGGTCGGCGAAGTTCCTCGGCATCCTGGACCGCGTCCGCGAGCGGATGCCCGACGCGGCCATCACGACCGACATCATCGTGGGCTTCCCCGGCGAGACGGAGGAAGACTTCGAGGCGACCCTCGACGTCGTCGAGCGCTCCCGCTTCGCGAGCGCCTTCACGTTCCAGTACTCGAAGCGCCCGGGCACCCCCGCCGCCGACATGCCGGACCAGCTGCCGAAGGCGGTCGTCCAAGAGCGCTATGAGCGGCTCATCGCGCTGCAGGAGCGCATCTCGGGCGAGGAGAATGCCCGCCAGATCGGCCGAGAGGCCGAGGTCCTCGTGACGGCTCACAGTGGGCGCAAGGCGGGGGAGACCCACCGCCTTTCGGGCCGCGCGAGGGACAACCGCCTGGTTCACTTCAGCGTGCCCGAGGGCGCCGAGGAGCCACGCCCCGGCGATCTCGTGACCGTGCCGATCACGAGCGCCGCACCGCACCATCTCATCGCGGACCCCGCGGGCCAGGCAGAGTACTCCGTGCGGCGATCGCGTGCCGGCGACGCCTGGGACCGAGCGCAGGCCGAGAGCTGCGGCGTGCCCGCAACCGCCGCCTCAGACGGAGCCTTGGCGGGTGGCACGGGTGCGCGAGCCGTGAGCCTCGGGATGCCGTCGCTTCCCGTCCGCGCGGGCTGACGCAGGTGGACGACGCGGCGATGGGCCCTGTGGCGCCCTCCAGCGCTCAGGCCGTCGTCGCCGTCGTCGGTCCCACCGGCACCGGCAAATCGGACCTTGCCGTCGAGCTCGCCCTCGCCCTCGACGGCGAGGTCGTCAACGCGGACTCGATGCAGTTCTACCGCGGGATGGACATCGGAACGGCCAAGCTGACCGTCCCCGAGCGCCGCGGAGTCCCGCATCACCTCCTGGACATCCTCGACGTGCGGGAGGAGGCGAGCGTCTCGGCCTTCCAGGCAGAGGCGCGCGCGGCGATCCGCGGGATCCAGGCCCGTGGCAAGCGCGCGATCCTCGCGGGCGGCTCGGGCCTGTACGTGCGTGCGGCCCTCGACGTGCTCGAGTTCCCCGGCACCGACCCCGCGGTGCGCGCCCGGCTCGAGGCCGAGGCCGAGCAGGTGGGCATCGGCGTCCTCGCGCGTCGTCTCGCGGCCGCCGATCCGGTCTCGGGAGCGCGGCTGCGCGATGCGCGGCGGATCATCCGCGCCCTCGAGGTCCTCGAGGTCACCGGCCGTCCGTTCAGCTCCTACATGCCGCGGCGCGAGTACGCGCTGCCGGCTGTCCAGATCGGGCTCGACATGGACCGGTCCGCCCTCCACGCGCGCCTCGCCGCGCGCGTCGACAGAATGGTCGACGGCGGACTGCTCGCCGAGGTGCGCAGGCTCGACGCCGCGGGGCTCCGGGAGGGGAAGACCGCCTCACGGGCGCTGGGCTATGCGCAGTTCCTGCGCGTGGCCGACGGCGAGTCGACGGTCGAGCAGGCCGCCGAGCAGACGACCGTGGCCACGCGGCAGTTCGCGCGACGCCAGGCCACGTGGTTCCACGCCGACCCTCGCGTCCACTGGCTCGACGCCCTGGGGCCGGACCTTGTGGCGAACGCTCTCGGTATTCTTGAACCATGACCGTCCCCGTGACTGACTTTGCAGCCAGCCCCCTCGCCCAGCTTGCCGGACTCGAGTTCGCCAAGGGACACGGAACGGGCAACGACTTCGTCCTCGTCGCCGACCCCGACGGCCTGCGCGACATCGGCGCCGAACAGGCCGCCGCGCTGTGCGACCGCCACCTCGGCATCGGCGCCGACGGGCTGATCCGCGCCGTCCGCTCGGAGCACCTGCCCGAGGGCCGCGAACTCCTCGCCGAGGACGCCGCCGCCGTCTGGTTCATGGACTACCGCAACGCGGACGGCTCCGTCTCGGAGATGTGCGGCAACGGCGTGCGCGTATTCGTCGAGTTCCTTCTCGACCAGGGCCTCGCGGAGCTCGCCCAGGGCGAGGTTCTCCCTGTCGGCACGCGCGCTGGCATCAAGCGGGTGGAGCGGCGCGAGGGCGGCTTTGCCGTGGACATGGGGCCCTGGGGGTTCATCCATCCGGCGCAGGCCGAGGAGGACGCCGGCGATTCGCTTGTGACCGCGGACGGCCTCGACGTCGCACGCCCCGCGCTGAGCGTGACCATGGGCAATCCGCATACCGTCGTGGCGCTCGCGGCGGACTCGGAGCTCGCGAGGCTTCGCCTGTTCGAGTCCCCATCCGTTGAGCCGCTGCCGCCGAACGGCACGAACGTCGAGTTCGTGGTTCCCGCCGAGCCACTCGTCCGCGAGGGGATCGGGAACATTTCGATGCGGGTGCACGAGCGCGGTGTCGGTGAGACCCAATCCTGCGGGACGGGCGCGTGCGCGGCGGCCGTCGCGATCCGGCACTGGGCCGGTCGGGGGGCTCCCAACCGCTGGGACGTGCGCGTCCCGGGTGGGACTGTCGGCGTGGCGTTCGTGACTGGCCCCGAGGGTGCCGAGCATGTCGAGCTCAGCGGACCCGCCGTGATCGTGGCCCGCGGCACGCTCGGCTAGAGCATGTCTGACAAAGACAGGGTCGGTAGGGGTCTCAGTTCCCTGTTCCGGCGGCAGCGCTCGGGAGCCGTTTGATGGCCACGCTTACAATCGGCTAATGGGTTTCTTTAGCCGAAAGAACAAGAGGGAACAGTCGCGCGAGGCATCAACGGCGGACGCAGGCCGTGTCCAGCAGGCGCCGCCGGTCTCTGTCGAAGATATGATGGCTCGCGCAGCGGCCACATTTGTTGCTTCCGTCGACGGAATTCGACTACCGGAACGCGATACCGAGTACTACGTACGCGCTGACGAGCTCGACTTCACCCGAGGGTCGCTCATGGTGGTCGACGAGATTCTCGACGGCTTTTATACCCATGAGCATCCTCTGCCAGCGGACACTCACTTCCAAACGTCGGCCTACATTTTCGAAGTCGCGCGCCGAGAGTTCGGCGGTCGGTACCTCGCTGGCAACGGCGAGAACAGGTACGTACTCGTGATCGGGGAACCCGACTTCCAGGTCGGCGTACTGGTCATGGGAAAGGTCGCAGGCCGTGCTGTCAACGGTCCTGAGGACTCCATCCCATTCTTCTATGACGGCATTCGACCACTCATTGAGCGTGGCACCTCTGCCACGCTCACTTGAACAGGCCGTGCTCCCCTAGGGTTTCAGTCATGAAGATGTTTGGCCGGAAACGAGCGGGCATTCCCGCATCGTTGTATTTCCTGTTCGATGGTGCCGTTCCGTTGGAGGATGGCGACGGAGTGAAGGTCGGTGATGCTTTCACTCACGCGATCGGGTACTCGGCGTTGGGGCATGTGTTCGTCGTGAACGAGTCGAGCATGGAGTTCGGCGTTTACCACCCGTTCAAGGCTGCGTCCAAGAACTATGGCCCTTTCGATTCGGTTCAAGCCTTCCAGGCGGCGGTGCTGGAGGATGAGGGGTTCCGCGTTTTCGTGTTGGAACCTGATCTTCAGGCCCAGGTTGTCGGCCGACTAGGCCAACTTGGCGACGGGGAAGTCTTCTATCCGGTGCCTTATCCGTTTGTGGGTGGCTCCGGGGAGCCGCAGACCTATGACAAGGGCAAGTTTTGGACGTTTCTTCAAGTCGTCGATGCCATGCAGGGGTAGTTGTTCACGAGGCCATCTGTTGGACGTGGCTGAACCGGCTCAGCCCGGGGCTCTCAGCCCCGCCGCTCAGCCGGGGCTCTCAGCCCCGGGGGCTCACGTGGATCCGCGGGTGACCCGCAGCAGCCGGAAGCCTTTCGACGTCGCCGCGCGCGCGACGTCGTACGTCCCGCCGAGCTCCTCGGCGAGCCAGTGCTGCAGCGAGTCGGACCCGAGGTTCTTCTGGACCACGAGCCACGCCTCGCCGCCTTCCGCGAGTCGGGGGAGCCACCGCAGCAGGAGCTCGTGAAGGGCCTGCTTCCCGATGCGGATGGGCGGATTGGACCAGATCGTCGCGAAGCGCACCTCGCCGGGGACGTCGTCGGGCAGGGCCGTGCGGACGTTTGCGAGGCCGAGCCGGCGCGCGTTGGCCGCCGTGAGGTCGAGGCTGCGCTCGTTGACGTCGACGGCGTGCACGGTGGCGCCCGGCGAGCGCAGCGCCATCGTGAGGGCGATGGGCCCCCAGCCGCAGCCGATATCGAGCAGGTCGCCTTCGGGCGCGGGATCCGGGACCTCCGCGAGCAGCACCGCTGTGCCCTTGTCCACTCCGTCGGGGCTGAAGATACCGGCCGACGTCTCGAGCGCGCGCTCCTGGCCATCGAGGACGACGGCGAGCGGCCTGCGGACGTCGGGCACGGCAGGCTGGGCATTGAAATAGTGCGCGGGGTCCATGGCTATTCAGCCTACCGGTGAACTCGCCGAGCGCCCGGACTGGCGTCAGGTACGATGGGTCCATGCGCCTGTTCAAGTAGCCACCACTCTTCGCTGGCCCCGCCCCGCCGTCGACCGTGCGCCATCGAGCGCTGTCCGGCCGGGCTCAACAGGAAAGCCCTTATTTTGGAACGCCCTTCGCGTGACCCCTCTTTTGTCACCCCTGAGAACTATTCTGGAAATGCATCCCGTCCGAAGGAGACCATGACCAACCACCACGACGCCGCGTCCGAGCCTCAGCCGCAGGACCTCAGCGCGCAGGATATCCAGGCAGTCATCGACCGGATCCTCGCGAAGGAAGAGGCCGCGACGGCCAAGGGAGCGGGCCGCCAGCCCGCAGACGACGGCGAGTCCCCCTCCGCGCGCCGAGCCGGCCTGGGGACCGGCAAGGCCCTCGCCATCTCCGAGCTCGCCGTGGAGCACAGCGAGTACGACGGCGAGCAGCGGGACCTCGAGGAACGCCGCGCCCTGCGCCGCGTGGGCGGCCTTTCGACCGAACTCGAAGACGTCACCGAGGTCGAGTACCGGCAGCTGCGCCTCGAGCGCGTCGTCCTCGCGGGCCTGTGGAGCGAGGGGACGCTCGAGGACGCCGAGAACTCGCTGCACGAGCTCGCCGCGCTGGCCGAGACCGCTGGCTCCGAGGTGCTCGACGGCGTGGTCCAGCGGCGGCTCAAGCCGGACGCGGGGACCTTCCTCGGCTCCGGCAAGGCCCAAGAGCTCAAGGACATCGTCTCCGCGACGGGTGCCGATACCGTGATCGTCGACTCCGAGCTTTCGCCGTCGCAGCGGCGTGGCCTCGAGGACATCGTCAAGGTCAAGGTGATCGACCGGACGGCGCTCATCCTCGACATCTTCGCCCAGCACGCCAAGAGCCGCGAGGGCAAGGCACAAGTGGAGCTTGCCCAGCTCGAGTACCTGCTCCCGCGCCTTCGTGGCTGGGGCGAGTCGATGTCCCGACAGGCCGGTGGACGGGTCGGAGCCGCGGGCGGCGGCATCGGATCCCGTGGTCCCGGTGAGACAAAGATCGAGCTCGATCGGCGCCGGATCCGCACGCGCATGGCGAAGCTGCGCCGCGAGATCGCCGGCATGAAGCCTGCCCGCGAGACGAAGCGGGCGAACCGCAAGCGCAACGAGGTGCCCTCGGTCGCGATCGCGGGCTACACGAACGCGGGCAAGTCCTCGCTGCTCAACCGGCTGACCGACGCGGGCGTGCTCGTCCAGAACGCGCTGTTCGCGACGCTCGATCCCACTGTTCGTCGAGCGGAGACGCCCGACGGGCTGCCGTACACGCTCGCCGACACGGTCGGGTTCGTGCGCTCGCTGCCGACCCAGCTCATCGAGGCGTTCCGGTCGACGCTTGAGGAGGTCGCGGACGCCGACCTCGTGCTGCACGTCGTCGATGCGTCGCACCCGGACCCGGAGGGCCAGATCGCCGCGGTGCGGGAGGTGTTCGCCGAGGTCGACGCGCGGAAGGTCCCGGAGATCATCGTGCTCAACAAGGCGGACGCCGCGGATCCGTACGTCCTCGAGCGGCTGCGCCAGCGCGAGCCGCGGCACGTCATCGTCTCGGCGCGCACGGGTTTGGGCATCGCCGATCTCCGGAAGGCGATCAGCGATTCCATTCCGCGCCCGCACGTCTCGCTGACCATCCTCGTGCCCTACAACCGCGGAGACCTCCTGAGCCGCCTGCACGAGAGCAGCTCGGAGATCCACTTGCTCGAGCACACGGCGGACGGCACGCTCGCCCACGTCGTGGTGCGGGAGGAGTTCGTCGCCGAGCTGGAGCCGTTCACCGTCCATGACTGAGGTGAGCGCCGAGGAGTCGGCCGACGAGGGGGTCCGGGAGACGGCGGAGCAGACCGCGGTCAGGCTGCTCGACATCGCGGTGGCGGCGATGGGCGGCCAGCAGCGCGACGGGCAACACGAGATGGTGCGCCAGGTGGCGAAGGCCATCGAGGAGGAGCAGCATCTCCTTGTCCAGGCTGGCACCGGAACGGGGAAGTCGCTCGCCTACCTCGTCCCGCTCATCGCGCATTCGCGGCGCAGCGGCCGGCCCTCCGTCATCGCGACCGCCACCCTTGCGCTCCAGGCCCAGATCGTGGGCCGCGATCTGCCGCGGCTGCTCGAGGCGATCGGCCCGAAGCTCGAGGGCACGGTCGACGTCGCGCTCGTCAAGGGCCGCTCGAACTACCTCTGCAAGCACAAGCTCTCGGGCGGCTTCCCCACGGACGAGCCCGCCGAGGGGCAGCTGTTCGCGCTCGGTGAGGACACCGCCGTCGCCCATCCCGCTGCCACTGCGGGCGGTGGCCCGACGACGCCGCTCGGCCGCGAGGTCAAGCGGCTCCGGGACTGGGCCGAGGAGACGGACACCGGGGACCGCGACGACCTCGTGCCCGGCGTGTCGGACCGCGCGTGGCGTCAGGTCTCGGTGACGGCGCTCGAATGCCTCGGTGCGCAGAAGTGCCCGCTCGCGGCCGAGTGCTTCAGCGAGCTTGCGCGGCAGCACGGCGCGGAGGCTGACATCGTGGTGACCAACCACGCGATGCTCGCGATCAACGCCTTCGAGGGGCTCAACGTCCTGCCCGAATACGACGTCGTCGTGGTCGACGAGGCGCACGAGCTGCAGGACCGCGTGACCGGGGCCGTGAGCGCCCAGCTCTCGGTCGGAATGGTCACGTCCGCTGCGGCAGGGGCACGCCGGCACTGCGGCATCTCCGTCGAGGCGCTTCAGTCCGCGGCGGCGCAGCTTGAGCTCGCTCTCGCGTCCGTGCCGACGGGGCTGCTGGCGCGCGGGCTCACCGGCGAGCTCATCCAGGTCATCGAGCTTCTCCGCGACGCGTGCCGGGCCGCGCTTTCCGACGCGAAGTCGGGCGAGGGGCAGGCTGCGGCCGACGGCGGTCGGCAGGTCGCGCGCTCGCGTCTCCTCGCGATCGTCGAGTGCTGCGAGCGCCTCGCCGGCGCCGAGGAGAACGGCGAGGTGGTGTGGGTCTCCCGCGCGGGCTCGTTCGATCCTTCGACGGGCTACTCGGCTCCCGCGGACGATGCGCCGGCAACGCTCAGCATTGCCCCGCTCAACGTGGGCGGGCGGCTCCGCGACGGGCTCTTCGCAGAGCACACCGTCATCCTGACCTCGGCGACGCTTGCGATCGGCTCGGCGTTCGAGCCCGCGGCAGGCGGCCTCGGGCTGTTGGGGAACGGAGCGCCGAGCTGGACGGGATTGGATGTGGGGTCCCCGTTCGACTATCCGAAGCAGGGAGTCCTGTACGTCGCGCGGCACCTTCCGAAGCCCGGACGTGGGCTCTCCGCCGAGGCCATCGACGAGCTTGAATCCCTCATTCGGGCCTCCTCGGGCGGGGCACTGTGCCTCTTCTCCTCGCGGCGCGCCGCGGAGGAGGCGGCCGACGAGCTCCGCAAGCGCCTCGACGTCGAGATCCTGTGCCAGGGCGAGTCGTCCATGAGCGCGCTCGTGCGCCAGTTCGCGGACGAGCCGGATACATGTCTCTTCGGGACGATGTCCCTGTGGCAGGGCGTCGACGTGCCGGGCCACTCCTGCCGGCTCGTGGTGATCGACCGCATTCCGTTCCCCAGGCCGGACGATCCCATGACGACCGCGCGTTCGCGGGCAGTCGCGCAGGCCGGGGGGAACGGGTTCATGAGCGTCTCGGCGTCGCATGCCGCCGTGCGGCTCGCGCAGGGCGCGGGACGCCTCATCAGGTCGACGCAGGATCGCGGCGTCGTCGCCGTGCTCGACTCCCGCCTCGCGACCGAGCGCTATGGCCCGTTCTTGCGCTCCGCGCTGCCGCCGCTCTGGGGTACCACCGACCGGGCGGTGGTGCTGCAGGCCCTCGAGAGGCTCGCGGCGGCGGGCGCAGCCTGACCGGCCGACCTGCTGACCGGCGGCCGCCCGCTGGTGGCTAGACCGACCTCATCACCGACACAACGCGCCCCATGATGGTCGCGTGATCGCCGAGAATCGGCTCGTAGCGCGTGTTCTGGGGCAGTAGCCACGTGTGGCCGTCGCGCTGCCGGAAGGTCTTCACCGTGGCCTCGTCGTCGAGGAGCGCCGCGACGATGTCGCCGTTCTCTGCGTCGTGCTGGCGGCGCACCACGACCCAGTCGCCGTCGCAGATCGCGGCGTCGATCATGGAATCGCCCTTGACCTTGAGCATGAAGAGCTCCCCGTAGCCCACGAGCTGGCGGGGGAGGGGCATGACGTCCTCGACCACCTGGTCGGCGAGGATCGGACCGCCAGCGGCGATGCGGCCCACGAGCGGCACCATGGCGGTGTCCGCGGCGCTCGCCATGGCATCGACCGTGATGCCGCCGATGCCGAGAAGGGGAGCAGCCTGCTCCGCCGCGATCGTGAGGGGACCCTCGTCGAGGCTCAGCGGCATGAGCACCTCCATGGCGCGCGGGCGCTTCGGGTCGCGGCGCAGGTAGCCGAGCTTCTCCAGCTGGGCGAGCTGGTGCGTCACACTCGAGAGGCTCGCGAGGCCCACGGTGTCCCCAATCTCACGCATCGACGGAGGGTAGCCCTTGGTCTGGACCGAGCGCTGGATCGTCTCAAGGATCTTGCGCTGGCGCACCGTGAGACCCTTGGCCGCCTTGGCCACTCCTGCCATGCCGTGCTCCTTCTGGTTCTTATTTTGTCGGTGCCCCTCAGCATCCTGATTCCACCGTAGGGGACACAGAGGCACCTTTCAAACATTTGTTCTATCGAGTCTGGACACGATTCGTCCAGAGGTGCTAAAAGTGTTCCAGAGCATTCGAAGACAGTTTCGAAAGAACTGCCGAGGAGGAAGTACCGTGGCACACGCATTCGTAGCACCGTTCGGCGCCCCGCAGCGGGTCCTGCTTGACGACCTTTTGGGCCCGCGCGAGCTCCCCGGGGCCCGCGGGCAGGGCGAGACGGCCGTCGCCGCCCGCCCGCGCGAGTCCGTCCGTCCGAAGCTGCGCCTCACGCGGCGCGGGCGGTTCGTCCTGATCGCCGTGCCCGTGTTTCTCGCGTGCATACTCTTCCTCGCCGGGCTTGCGGCGCTCATGTCGCCGGCGCACGCCGGTGACGCCGCGCCTGCCACGACACCCGTGGTCCAGGTGACCGTCCAGCAGGGCCAGTCCCTCTGGTCGGTCGCGGCGGAGTACGCGCCGGATCGGGATCCGCGCGTGGTGGTCGGCCAGATCGTGGAGCTCAACGGGCTTGACTCGGCTCGCGTGCAGCCGGGCCAGCAGCTCCTCGTTCCCAAGTCATGAATGCTGGGAGCCGAACCGTCCGGGCGTAGGCTGGACCGGTGAACGAGCAGACTGTCCAACCCACTGTTTCCGGCGGGTTCGAGCCGGAAGACCTCACCCCGGAGGAGCGGCTTGCCCGGCTCCCGATCCGTGAGGATCTGCGTGGACAGCACCCGTACGGCGCGCCGCAGCTCGACGTGCCCATCATGCTCAACGTCAACGAGAACACGTACGGGGTTCCCGAGGACGTCCAGGAGGCGATCACCGAGGCGGTGCGGACCGCCGCGGCGGGCCTCAACCGCTACCCCGACCGCGAGTTCACGGAGCTTCGCGAGGCGTTGGCCGAGTATCTCGGCCACGGGCTCGCTCCAGAGCAGCTCTGGGCGGCGAACGGCTCCAACGAGGTCTTGCAGCAGCTCCTGCAAGCTTTCGGCGGCCCGGGGCGGTCAGCCCTCGGCTTCCCGCCCACGTATTCGATGTACCCGCTTCTCGCCGCCGGCACCGGCACGGCCTACCTCAAGGGCGTCCGGGACGAAGGCTACGAGCTCTCGGCGGAGTCCGCAGCCCGTCAGGTGCGGGAACTCGCACCGAACCTCGTCTTCCTGTGCTCGCCCAACAACCCGACGGGCACGGCCCTGGGTCTCGACGTCGTCGAAGCTGTCTACGAGGCCGGCGAGGCGAGCCAGGCGATCGTCATCGTGGACGAGGCCTACGCCGAGTTCGCCCAGCTCGGCACCCAGAGCGCGCTCTCCCTGCTCCCGGGCCGCTCGAGGCTCGTCGTGAGCCGCACGATGAGCAAGGCCTTCGCCCTCGCCGGCGCGCGCCTCGGCTATCTCGCCGCCGCGCCTGAGGTCATCGACGCGTTGCGGCTCGTCCGACTGCCGTACCACCTCTCCGCCGTGACCCAGGCGACCGCGCTCGCGGCGCTGCGCCACCGTGCGTCGCTCATGTCCGAGGTGGAGGAGATCAAGCACCAGCGTGATCGCATCGTCAAGGAGCTCGACCGGCTAGGCCTCACGCCTGCCACCTCGGACTCGAACTTCGTGTTCTTCACCGGGCTGCGCGATCCGGAGCGCGTCTGGCGTGGCCTGCTCGAGTCGGGGATCCTCGTGCGCGACGTCGGGATTCCCGGGAGCCTGCGCGTCACGGCGGGCACTGAGGCAGAGACGTCGGCGTTCCTCGCACGGCTCGAGGAGCTCCTCGTCGAGGACCCGGAACAGCTCGGCTGAGAACCAGCGCACGACCCGCCTAGAATGGTTAGGCCCCCGCAGTCGCCCCACAGAAGGACGGACAGGCATGAGCACCCAGCTGCAGACCGCGCCGCGCACGGCGCGGATGGAGCGCACGACGTCGGAATCGTCGGTCCTGGTCGAGATCAATCTCGACGGGACTGGCCGCTCGGACATCTCCAGCAGCGTGCCGTTCTACGACCACATGCTCACGGCGCTCTCGAAGCACTCGCTCATTGACCTGACCGTCAAGGCCACGGGGGACACGCACATCGACGTCCACCACACCGTGGAGGACATCGCGATCACGTTCGGCGAGGTGCTCAGGGAGGCGCTCGGCACGAAGGCGGGGATCCGCCGCTTCGGCGAGGCCACGGTGCCGCTCGACGAGGCCCTCGCCCACGCCGTCGTCGACGTCTCGGGCCGACCGTACCTCGTCCACTCGGGCGAGCCTGAGGGCCAGGAGTACCACCTCATCGGCGGGCACTTCACGGGCTCGCTCACACGCCACGTCTTCGAGGCCATCACGCTCCACTCGGGCATCTGCCTGCACATGCGCGTGCTCGCCGGCCGCGACCCGCACCACATCGTCGAGGCGCAGTTCAAGGCGTTCGCGCGGGCGCTCCGTGCTGCGATCGAACCCGACCCGCGGATCGGCGACGCCATTCCGTCCACGAAGGGCGCCCTGTGACGGCGTCGCCGACGGGCGGATCGACGACGCCGGGCCCGCAGGACGGCGTGGCCGTCGACGCCCGCAACCTCGGCGGTCCCGCTCCCGACCCTGAGGGTCGGCCCACCGTGGTGGTCCTCGACTACGGTTCCGGAAACGTTCGCTCGGCGGTGCGTGCGCTCGAGCGGGCAGGCGCTGCCGTGACCCTCAGCGCGAAGCCCGAGGACGCGCTCAACGCCGACGGACTGGTCGTCCCAGGCGTCGGGGCGTTCGCCACGGTCATGGACGAACTGAAGGCCGTGGACGGTGCGCGCATCATCGGCCGGCGCGTCGCGGGCGGCCGGCCTGTGCTCGCGATCTGCGTGGGCCTCCAGGTGCTTTTCGAGCGCGGCGTCGAGCACGGCGTCGAGTCCGAGGGCCTCGGCGAGTGGCCGGGCTCCGTCGAGCTCCTCCCCGCGGACGTGGTGCCGCACATGGGCTGGAACACGGTCACGGCGCCGGAGGGCTCGAGGCTCTTCGAGGGCGTGGAGTCGGAGCGCTTCTACTTCGTGCACTCGTACGGCGTGCAGAAGTGGGAGTTCGATGTGAGCCAGCCGCGCATGGCCGCCCCGCTCGTGACGTGGTCGGAGCACGGCGCGCCGTTCATCGCGGCCGTCGAGAACGGCCCGTTGTGCGCGACGCAGTTCCACCCCGAGAAGTCGGGGGACGCGGGGGCGCGCCTCCTGCGGAACTGGGTTTCGTCCCTCAAGGCGAAGGCCGCCGCCTGAATGTGGTCCGTGCTGCTGTTCGGCCTCGCCGGGCTCCTCGTCGGCGGCGTCGTGTCGTTCCGGCGGCAGGGCCTGCCCAACTGGACCTGGATCTCGTTCGGCGTTCTCGCCGTCGCAGCCCTCATCGCCGCCTATCTGTTCACCGTATCGGCCTGAGCGCCTGACCACCTCAAGCCAGACCACAAGGAGACCATCCATGACCAGTGTGGAGCCCATCCTCGAACTCCTTCCCGCCGTCGACGTCGCGGACGGCCAGGCCGTGCGGCTCGTCCAGGGCGAGGCCGGCAGCGAGACGAGCTACGGCGCCCCGCTCGACGCTGCGCTCGCCTGGCAGAACGACGGCGCCGAGTGGGTCCATCTCGTGGACCTCGACGCGGCGTTCGGTCGCGGGAGCAACCGCGAACTGCTCGCCGACGTCGTGAACCAGCTCTCCGTCAAGGTCGAGCTCTCCGGCGGCATCCGCGACGACGCGTCCCTCGACGCCGCGCTCGAGCTCGGGGCCGCTCGAGTCAATCTCGGTACCGCGGCGCTCGAGGACCCGGCGTGGACGGCGCGCGCGATCGAGCGCTACGGCGACCGCATCGCCGTCGGCCTCGACGTGCGCGGCACGACGCTCGCCGCGCGCGGCTGGACGAAGGAGGGCGGCGACCTCTGGGAGGTGCTCGCCCGCCTTGAGGACGCTGGCTGCGCGCGCTACGTCGTCACCGACGTGACGAAGGACGGCACCCTCCGCGGGCCGAACGTCGAGCTCCTCCAGCAGATGTGCGAGCGGACGAAGAAGCCCGTCGTCGCGTCGGGGGGCATCTCGAGCCTCGACGATCTGCGCACCCTGCGCGAACTCGTGCCGCTCGGCGTCGAGGGAGCGATCGTGGGCAAGGCGCTCTACGCGGGCAAGTTCACGCTCCCCGAGGCGCTCGACGTCGCTGGCCGCCGCTGACATGGACACAGAAGGCGCCCCCGCGCCGCGTCATCTCCCGGGGCACATCGCCGCGGCGCTCGCGCGTGCGGGGGAGCGTTCCGACTCCGCGGGCCAGCCGTGGGCGGGGCGGGACCTCTCCGGCGAGGGGAACTCCCTGCATCAGTTCGATGCGGACGACGGCGCGGCCGACCCCGGCGTCGAGGCCGCCATCGCGGCACTCGCCTCGGGCGAGGCCGGGGGCGGCACCGGGGCGGGGACCGAAGAGGCAGTCTTCGCGTCGCTCGCGACCGCGCGGGTCTTCGTTCCAGTGGTGGCCTCGCTCGCTGAGGGAGCCCTCGGCGCCCACGGCTTCGCCGAGGACAAGGAGGCCGACATGGCCCTCGTGACCCTCACCGCGCCGGACGGGCGCAAGGCGCTCCCGGTCTTCACGTCGGTCGCGCGGCTCGAGGCCTGGCACGCCGAGGCGCGTCCCGTCGCGGTCTTCGCCCCGCGTGCCGCGCTTTCGGCCGTCTCGGAGGGCGCCGAGCTCCTCGTCATCGATCCGGGCGCCGACGTCACGTTCGTGCTGCGCCGCCCCGCCGTGTGGGCGCTCGCCCAGCAGCGGCCATGGACGCCGTCGTACCGGGACGCCTCGCTCGCCGAGGTGGTCTCCGAAGTCATCGAAGACCTTGAGCCGGTCCGTGCCGCACGGCTCGAACCCGGCAAGGGCGTGGCGACGCGCGACCGCGCGGGTCGCGTCGTGCCCGGCGGCGGTCCGGGGCCCGAACTTCGGATCGTGCTCGAGCTCGCGCCTGGCTTGCCAGCCGACGCACTGCGTGAAATGGTGACAGAGCTGAACGGCCGACTCGCCGGCAGCGAACGCTTCGCAGAGGCTGTGGACTCCATCGAGATCTCCCTCCGAGCGTTCGGGGACTGAGCCGCCCCCGCCATAAGGCGGAGTGCGCGGCCTCAAAGGGGGATCGATGGATTTCGCCCTGTACGGGCAACTGTGGCGACGCCGCCCGGTACGGAATCTGCTGCTTGTCGCGATGGTCGCACGCCTGCCGCACTCCGCCGCCGGCGTGCTCCTCACGCTGCACGTCGTGCAGACGCTGGGCCTGGGCTACGGTGCCGCGGGGGCAGTGGCCGCCCTGCTCACGATCGGGATCGCGCTCGGCGCGCCGTGGCGCGGGAGGCGCGTCGACACCGCCGGACTCCGCGTGGCGCTCATTCCGTCCATCGTCGCGGAGGCGGTGGTCTGGTCTGTCGCACCGCACCTCAACTATCCGGGGCTGCTCGTCGCTGCGCTGGTCGGCGGGGTCTTCTCGCTGCCGATCTTCTCGGTCGTGCGGCAGTCGCTCGGTGTCATGACCACGGCCGAGCAGCGGCGAACGGCCTTCGCGCTCGACTCGATCGGCACGGAGGTCACGTTCATGGTGGGCCCCGCGGCCGCCGCGCTCGTCGCCGTTCAGCTCTCCACCACGATCGGCATCACGGCCGTTGGCATCTCGGCCTCGCTCGCGGGTCTCGCTCTCGTGTGGTTCAACCCGCCGACGCGTTCGGGTCAGCCCGGCTCCGTCGCGGGCGGGATGGCGCCGTCCACGGATCGCGACGACGTCGCCTCGAGCCTCGAGTCGGCCGAGAGCGCGGCGCCCGCGGAGGTGGCGGCCGGTCAGGCGGACGGCGCGTCAGGCCTCCGCAGGCTCCTCGGCCGTGCGCGCGGCGGGCTCGGCTGGGTGACCGTGGGCGTCGCGGTGATCCTCGTGGTGGCGGCCGGCGCCGGGATGGTCCTCTCGGGGACGGACGTGGGAATCGTCGCCGTCCTGCGCGGGCACGGGCAGGGCGAGCAGCTCGGCTTCGTGTTCTTCGCGTGGTGCCTTTCGTCCCTCGTCGGCGGAGTCGTCTACGGGGCCATGACCGTGCGGATCCATCCGCTGGTCCTGCTTCTGCTCATGTCTGCGCTCACCGTGCCGATGGGCTTTGCGACCGATGTCTGGTCGCTGAGCCTCCTGTCCCTCGGGGCGGGGCTCCTGTGCGCGCCGACGCTCGCGGCCGCATCAGAGGCCGTGGCCGCGCTCGTCGAGGAGAAGCGGCGCGGCGAGGCCATGGGCTGGTACGGCTCCGCGCTGACGGCGGGGACGGCGCTCGGCTCGCCTTTCACGGGGCTCATGATCGACGCTGGGGGCCCCTGGGCGGGGTTCGTGGGGATCGGCGTCGGGGGAGTGGTGCTGTGTGCGGCGGGGCTCGTGGCGCAGGGCGTCCGACGGCGGCGCCGCACTTTGGCGGGTTAGCGCGGCGGCAGCTTCGCTCGGCCGCCCGACGTGGCGGCCGGCTTGGCGTCGGCTTAGCGTCGGCTACCGGTCGGCCGCCGGCGCGGTCTCGCGCCGATCGGCGGCCGGTGGCGGGGTTGCTAGTTGACCGGGCCCGTGTACTTCTCGCCGGGACCCTTGCCCGGCTCGTCCGCGATGAGGGAAGCCTCACGGAACGCGAGCTGGAGCGAGCGGAGGCCGTCGCGGAGCGGCGCGGCGTGCTGAGAGCCGATCTCAGGCGCGGCCGCGGTGACGAGGCCGGCGAGTGCGGTGATGAGCTTGCGCGCCTCGTCGAGGTCCTTGAGAGCCTCGCCGTCGGGGCCCTCGGCGAGCCCCACCTTGACCGCCGCGGCGCTCATGAGGTGCACCGCCGTCGTCGTGATCACTTCGACCGCGGCGACCTCCGCGATGTCGCGGACTTCGGCGCTCACATCGGGCTCAGTGGTCGAGGGCAGGGTCTGATCAGTCATGCTGATAAGCTTGGCATAGACCGACTGGAAGTCGTTATTCCGCGTGCCTCCCACGCGGTGGTCACTGGCATGCGTCGTGACCCTGTATACTTGACTGACAGTTTGCAAGCGGAGTTCTCTCCCACCCGCGTCGGCGTGCAGATCGCCTGAGGATGAATTCTTCAGGAAAGCATTGCTGCCGGGTACTCAGGTCGGCCGGCGCGGAATCCACCGCGACCGGACGCTGCGCCCAAGAGCGCGCTGACCTCTGAGGCCTCCGATTGCGCCGGCAATCGGGGGCCTTCCTCGTTGTCGGGGCCATCCTTGACTACTTGAGGAGCTTGAACATTAGCGAACCACGCATCAATGAGCGAATCCGCGTCCCCGAGGTTCGCCTCGTAGGGCCTGCCGGTGAGCAGGTCGGCATCGTTCGTATCGAGGACGCTCTGCGTCTGGCGGCCGAGTCCGATCTCGATCTCGTTGAAGTTGCACCCCAGGCGAAACCGCCGGTGTGCAAGCTGATGGATTTCGGCAAGTACAAGTACGAGGCCGCGGTCAAGGCTCGCGAGGCCCGCAAGAACCAGACGAACACGGTTCTCAAGGAGATTCGCTTCCGCCTCAAGATCGACACCCACGACTACGAGACGAAGAAGGGCCATGCGCTCCGCTTCCTCGGCGCCGGGGACAAGGTCAAGGCCATGATCCAGTTCCGCGGTCGTGAGCAGCAGCGTCCGGAGATGGGCATCCGCCTCCTCCAGCGCTTCGCAGACGACGTCGCCGAGGTCGGTGCGATCGAGTCCACTCCGCGCATCGATGGGCGCAACATGGTCATGGTCATCGGACCGCTCAAGAACAAGGCGGAGGCGAAGGCCGAGGCCCGTCGCGCAGCCCAGCGCGCCTCGGACAAGGCCAAGGCGGAAGCCGCCAAGGCGGGCGGCGTCACGGCCGACAATGCACCGTTGACGCAGTCGCTCGGAGACGCGCTTCCCGCCGACTTCCTGCGGGCCGCAGGCCAGACGGACGAGGCAGCCGAGACCGAGGCCGCAGAGGTTCAGTCCACGGAGGTCGAAGCCCCTGAGACTGAGACGGCTGAGGTCGAGACCCCTGAGGTCGAGGCGGAGGTCGCCGAGACCGCTGAGGTCGAGACTGCTGAGGCCGAGACCCCGGCGGCAGCGGCTCCGAAGGCCCAGGCCTCCAAGGCTCAGGCTCCGGCAGCCAAGGCCCCCGCCGCCAAGGCTCCCGCAGCCGCGCCGGCCAAGGCACCCGCCGCGAAGGCGGAGGCGCCTGCCGCGACGGCGAGCGAGCCGAAGCAGGCGGCCACGGCGAAGGAGTCTGCGAAGCCGGTTCCGCGCCCGCAGGCACCTCGGCCGGCTGAGGCTGCGAAGCCTGCAGCGCCGAAGCCCTCGGCACCCCGTCCGCAGGCCCCGAAGCCGGGTGCCCCGCGGCCGGGATCCTCGGCTCCCAAGCCGGCCGCGCCGCGGTCGTCTGGACGCCGAGGCAACTAGTCCACTGCGTGCCGGTCTGACCGGCACGCAGTACCACCAGTCGGCCCGCGAGAGCGGGCCGTCAGAGAAGCCGCGGCCACGTGCCGCGGGAAGCGAAGGGAAACGGTTCCTATGCCGAAGATGAAGACCCACAGTGGCGCCAAGAAGCGCTTCAAGCTGACCGGCTCCGGCAAGCTCAAGCGCCAGCAGGCCAACCGCCGCCACTACCTCGAGCACAAGCCCACGACGCTCACGCGCCGTCTCCACGCAGACAAGATCGTGGCCAAGGGTGATGCCAAGGTCATCAAGCGGATGCTCGGCATCTGAATTAGTTCCGCAGCCACGATTTTCTAAAGGAGTATTCACATGGCACGTGTGAAGCGGGCAGTCAACGCCCACAAGAAGCGCCGTACCGTCCTCGACCGGGCCTCCGGCTACCGGGGCCAGCGTTCGCGTCTGTACCGCAAGGCGAAGGAGCAGCTGCTCCACTCGTTCGTGTACAGCTACCAGGACCGTCACAAGCGCAAGGGTGACTTCCGTCGCCTCTGGATCCAGCGCATCAACGCTGCCGCCCGCGCCAACGGCCTGACCTACAACCGCCTCATCCAGGGCCTCAAGGCCGCTGAGGTGGAGGTTGACCGCCGCATGCTCGCCGAGCTCGCCGTCTCCGATGCTGCCGCATTCGCGGCGCTCGTCGAGGTCGCCAAGAAGGCGCTCCCCTCGGACGTCAACGCTCCGGTCGCCGCGAAGTAACCTTCGCCAGCGCAACTTTCCAACCGCCCGCATTGCCCCTCGGCAGTGCGGGCGGTCGGTTTAAGGTAGGTCAGTGACTTCATCGCACCGCCCCGACTCGCATACCGCGGCAAGCGCCGAGACCATGACGAATCCGCGCGCGGACCGCGTGCGCGACGTGGCCAAGCTCGCGCAGCGGTCGGCGCGCATGCGCCGCGGACTGTTCCTCGCGGAGGGCCCGCAGGCTGCCCGCGAGGCCCTGCGCCTCGACGCCCAGGTTGCGGACGCGGACGACGGCGGGCCCCGGCTCGTCACGGAGGTCTACGCGAGTGCCGCGTGCCTCGAGCGGTATCCCGAGCTCGAGGCCCTCGCCCGGGCGAATGGGACGCTCCGGCTCGCGACGGAGGGAGTGCTCGCCGCGATGGCGGACACGGTGAATCCCCAGGGCATCGTGGCCGTCTGCCGCCAGCTCGACGTCTCGCTGGCCGAGGTCCTGAACCGGGGGCCGCGGCTCGTCAGCGTCCTCTGCCGGGTGCAGGATCCCGGCAACGCGGGGACCATCCTGCGGGCGGCCGATGCGGCCGGGGCGGACGCGGTGATCTTCACCGAGGGCAGCGTGGACCCGTACAACCCCAAGACCGTCCGCAGCACCGCCGGCTCGCTGTTCCACGTCCCGTTCGTCATCGGCACCGACTCGGCCGCGCTGGCCGAGGAGCTCCGGGCCGCCGGAATCGGCGTGCTCGCGGCAGACGGGTACGGGACGGTCGATCTCGACGCGCTCCAGGACGAGAGCGCCGGCCGCCGCCTCGCGGATCTGCGGCCCGGCGAGGCGTCCGGCGGAGACAACCCCGACCCCGCTTCGGCAGGGGAGGCCGCGCCAGAGGCGACCTCGTCCCCCCACCGCGAGGAGGCGCCGTCGTACGCGCTCGAGGCGCCCACGGCGTGGCTCTTCGGCAACGAGGCCCAGGGGCTCTCCGACGCCGAGCTCGGCCTGGCGGACGCGCGCGTCGCCGTGCCCATCTACGGCGATGCGGAGAGCCTCAACGTCGGGACCGCAGCGACGGTGTGCCTCTATGCGAGTGCGCGGGCCCAACGCCGTGGGCGGCCGACCCGGTAGATTCGCACGTATGTCAGCAGGCGGGGGAACCAAGGCAGTCGTCGCGGCGCTCGGCGCCAACCTCGCGATCGCGACGATGAAGTTCGTCGCGTTCGCGCTCACGGCGTCGTCGTCCATGCTCGCGGAGGCGATCCACTCGGTCGCGGACTCGGGGAACCAGGTCCTCCTGCTCGTCGGGGGGAAGCGGGCCTCGCGCGCGGCGAGTCCGCAGCATCCGTTCGGCTACGGCCGCGAACGGTACATCTACGCGTTCATCGTCTCGATCGTGCTGTTCAGTGTGGGCGGCCTGTTCGCGCTCTTCGAAGCGTGGGAGAAGCTCCAGCACCCCCACGGCATCGAGGGGCCGTGGTGGTGGGTGCCGCTCGCGATCCTCGTCGGCTCGATCGCCGCGGAGGGCTTCTCATTCAGGACGGGCCTGCGGGAGGCGCGTCCGTTCCGCGGCGGCCAGAGCTGGGTCTCGTTCATCCGCACCGCCAAGCAGCCCGAGCTGCCGGTCGTGCTGCTCGAGGACTTCGGCGCGCTCATCGGCCTCGTGTGCGCCCTGTTCGGCGTCTCGCTCACGCTGGCCACCGGCAGCGGCGTGTGGGACGCCCTCGGAACGGGGCTCATCGGCCTCCTGCTCGTGGGCATCGCGGCCGTGCTCGCGCTCGAGACGAGCTCGCTCCTGCTCGGGGAATCCGCTGGGGCCGAGGACCTTGCGAGGATCGAGGCCGCCCTCACGAGCGACGGGACGCGCATCATCCACCTTCGGACCATGCACCTCGGCCCCGAGGAGCTCCTCGTGGGCGCCAAGTTCAGCGTGGCCCGCGGGGCCACCGGGGAACAGATCGCCCGGGCGATCGACGACGCCGAAGCCCGCATCCGCTCGGCCGTGCCGAGCGCTCGGGTCATCTACCTCGAGCCGGATATCCCGAGGAGCGAGCAGCGCGGCGATCCAGCCATCCGCTGAGGGACGCGATCCCGAGGCCCAGGACCGCAAGTCCCGCACCGACGAACGCGGGGGCCGTGAAGCCCCAGCCCCACCCGATCACGAGGCCGCCCATGAACGCGCCGAGCGCGTTCGCGACGTTGAGGGCCGAGTGGTTGAGCGACGACGCGAGCGTCGCGGCGTTCGGCGCGGAGTCGAGGAGACGGGTCTGGAGCGCCGGGATGAGCGTGGACCCCGACCCGCCGATCACGAAGACCATGATCAGGGCCGTGGGCCACCAGTGCGCCGCAAGCCCGTACAGGACCATGACGACGGCCACGAGGGCCAAGCCCCGGTAGATGGTGCCCATGACCGAGCGGTCCGCCATGCGGCCGCCCACGACGTTGCCCACGACCATGCCCAGCCCGTACAGCGCGACGACGAGCGGCATGAGGTTCTCGGGGAGCCCTGCCACCGAGGTCATGGTGTGTGCGATGTACGTGTAGGTCGCGAAGAACCCGCCGAAGCCCACCACACCGATGAGCAGCGCGAGCCACATCTGCACGCGGGTCAGCGCGCCGAGTTCGCGCCGGATGCTCGCCTCCGGGTGGGCCGGCTCGAACGGCACGAAGCGCCAGATCATCGCGACCGCCGCGAGCCCGATGATCGCGGTGACGACGAACAGCAGCCGCCAACCGAACGCCTGGCCGAGCCACGTCGCGAACGGCACGCCGAGCACGTTGGCGATCGTCAGCCCGGACATCACGGTGGCGATGGCCCAACCACGCTTGGTCGGCGCGACGAGCGTGCTCGCGAGGACCGCGGCCGCACCGAAGTACGCGCCGTGGGGAAGCCCCGACGCGAAGCGCGAGACCATCATCGAGCCGAAGTCCGCCGCGAAGACTGAGGAGAGGTTGCCGAGGGCGATGAACGCCGCCAGCCCCATGACGAGGTACTTGCGGGGGAGCCGGGCCCCGACCGCAGCGAGAATCGGTGCGCCGACCACCACGCCGAGCGCGTACGCGGAGATCAACTCGCCAGCCTGGGGCGTGCTGAGGCTCAGGCCGCGCTCGATCTCCTTGAGAAGGCCCATCGTGGTGAACTCGACCGTCCCGATGCCGAAGCCGCCGAGCGCGAGGGAGAGCATGGCCCAGAAGAGCGGGCGGGGTGCGAGCGGCGCGGGACCGCGGTGGCTCGTGCCGGCGCTCTGGGCAGGGGCTGTTTGGGCAGCGGGCGTGGTCATGCGCTGATCCTCGGGGGTCGGTGCTCGGGAACTGGTGCCAGGAATTCGTGCCGGAAGCCGGCGTTGGGGGAGGGGCAGCGCTGACCCTCGAGCTTGTTAAACCCTACGCGGTGCTGGCTGATTCCTGACACTCGTGAATTCGTTGCGCTGGCGATTAGTTGCGCTGGCGGATTAGTTACGCTGGTCGATTAGTTACGCTGGCGGAGTGGATCAGGCAGTGAACCGTGGGCGAGTGCAGGTCGTGGGCGGGGCGATCGTGGACTCGCTGGACGCGCCCACGCGGCTGCTCGCCGCCCGTCGGACCGCACCCCCGGCCTTCGCCGGCCAGTGGGAATTCCCGGGAGGCAAGGTCGAGCCAGGGGAAGGCCATGAGGAGGCGCTGCACCGCGAGCTCGCCGAGGAACTGGGGATCGAGGTGCTGCTCGGCCCGGAGGTGACCGGCCCCGGCTCGGACGGCTGGCCGCTCAACGAGCGCGCCGCCATGCGCGTGTGGTTCGCCGAGGTCAGGGCAGGAGTGCCCGCCGCGCTCGAGGACCACGATGAGCTGCGCTGGATCACGCTCGGCGATGGCGGACCCGCCGACCCTGCACTGTCAGAGGAGGAGCTCCCGTGGATCCCCGCCGACTTCCCGATCGTCGCCGCCGTGCGCGCCCTCGCTGCGCGCCTGCGCGAGAACGCGGCGACGTAGACCGGAAAGGGCGCCAGCGCCTCGCATCCCTGGGCCGAGGCCGGGCGAGCCGACGATCGACATCGGCGCCGGGATATCAGCCCGGGCGGGCCGCACTTCAGAAGAGCTGACCCTGCCCGGCTGCGGCCGCCGTCGTCCGTTCTGCGGTGCCGCTCACGGCCGCGGTGGCGTCCGAGCGCGAGGTGCCGCCCTCCGCCCCGCCGTCGAGGTCGGGCATGCGGTGCGCGACCGTGTCCGGGCGATCGAAGCCATGGCGTCGCTTCGCCTCGGCGACGCGCCGGCCGAGCCACGTGCGGTACTCCTTCGGGGCGTACGCTCCCTGACCGTAGAGGCGCCGATACCGGCCCACGAGCTGCGGGTGGTCGCGCGCGAGCCACCCCATGAACCACTCCTTCGTGCCGGGCCGCAGATGCAGCGCCCCAGCGGTCACGCCGCTGGCCCCGGCGGCCGCGAGTGCGGCGAAGAGCGCGTCGAGCTGGTCCTCCCCGTCGGTGAGCCAGGGCAGGATTGGCATGGCCATGACCCCGCACGGCAGCCCGGCGTCGCGCAGCTTGGAGATGAGCGAGAGCCTGGCCGACGGTGTGGGCGTGCCGGGTTCGACGACGGCCTGGAGCTCGGGGTCGAGCATCGCGAGCGAGACACCCGCACCGACGGGCACCTGAGCCGCCGCCGACTTCAGGAGCGGGAGGTCGCGGGCCAGGAGCGTCCCCTTCGTGAGGATCGAGAACGGCGTGCCGGAATCGGCGAGCGCCCGGATGATCCCGGGCATGAGGGCGTACCGGCCCTCGGCACGCTGGTACGGGTCCGTGTTCGTGCCGAGGGCCACATGCTCGCGCCGCCACGAGGGCCGCGCGAGCTCCGCCCGCAGGACCTCCGCGACGTTGACCTTGACCACCAGCTGCCGGTCGAAGTCGAGGCCCGCGTCGAGGTCCAGGTAGGTGTGGGTGCCGCGTGCGAAGCAGTACACGCACGCGTGGCTGCACCCGCGATAGGGATTGATGGTCCAGCGGAAGGGCATGGAGGACGCCGGCGGCACCTTGTTGAGCGCCGATCTTGCGGCGACCTCATGAAAGGTAATGCCCTGGAACTCCGGCGTCCGGACGGCGCGGAGGAGCCCCGCGAGCGGGATGAGGGGCGGACCCTCTGCTTCAGCCTTCGCCGTCTGCGTGTTCCATCGCATGCCCACTATTCGAATACATGTTCGAAGTGCTGTCAAGGCGCCACACGACGGTGACCGACGTGTGCACCTCGGCCTCGCCGGCCTCGACGGGCATGGCTCCCGCGGCGCTCGCGGACGCGGGGCGCGCCACCGGGAACGGCGCGCCCGGCATGGAGGGCGCGGACGCATCGATCCGCTGGACGTCGCCCAGCTCGCGCCCCGCAAGCCGGGCGAGTCGGGCCGCGGCCGCGCGCGCGTCGTCGAACGCGGCCTCCTGGGCCGCGGCGTGGGCGGCGGCCGGATCGCTCACCTCGAGCGCGAGTCCCTGGATGCGCAGCGCGTCGCCGCCCGCGCGGACCACGGCGTCGAGCAGCTGGGGCGTCCGCGCGAGATCGCGGGACGTGACGGTCAGGCCCGTGCTTGCGAGATAGCCCACGATCCTGCCCTGTCCGTTCGCCCAATCCATCTGCGTCTGCACGGTCAGGCCGGCCGTTGCGACGTCGGGCCGTGGAACGCCCGCGGCGACGACGGCGTCGACGACGCGCTGTGCCGCGGCGGCCGCGCCTTCGTAGGCCTCGGCCAGGCCGGGCGCGCGCACCTCGACGGCGAGGCGAACGACGGCGGAGTCCGGCACGGTGTGCACGGAACCCGTGCCCGTGACGGTCACGGTGTCGGCGTTATGCCCGTGGTGGTCTCCCATCGTGGACTCCTCTGGGCGCTTGGCCCGGTTGGCGTGGGGGTTCTGGATGCTGGGTCGGCGGGCCGCTGGGCCCGTATCGGTCACGTCCACGCTAACCCTGCGGATTCACGGAACCCAGAGGCGAGTGCACGGTCCACTAGACTTGGCGGGTAGCCGGACCAGCGCCGCGCGCTGGGTCTGGCTCCCTGCACACCCAACCGCTGCGTAAGAACGGTCCATGACTGAAACATTGCCCGGCGTCACCGTCCCGGACCCCCTGGACGAGGCCGCCGTCACCGCCGCCGTCAGCCGCGCCCTCGAGGAGATCTCGGGAGCGTCCACCCTGGACGAGCTCAAGGCCGTCCGGCTTGCGCACACCGGGGAGAAGTCCCCGCTCGCGCTCGCGAACCGCGCGATCGGCGCGCTGCCCAAGGAGTCGAAGTCCTCGGCGGGGAAGATCGTGGGCGCGGCGCGCGGGCGGGTCAACAAGGCCATCGCCGAGCGTTCTGAGGTGCTCGAGGCCGAGAACGACGCGCGGATCCTCGTCGAGGAGACGGTCGACGTCACGGCCGCGCCGCGCCGGCGCCGCGCCGGCGCACGGCATCCGCTCTCGACGCTCCAGGACCGCGTGAGCGAGATCTTCGTGGGCATGGGCTGGGAGATCGCGGAAGGCCCCGAGCTCGAGTCCGAGTGGTACAACTTCGACGCGCTCAACTTCAAGCCCGACCACCCGGCCCGCGAGATGCAGGACACGTTCTTCGTCGAGCCGGCCGATCGCCACCTGCTCCTGCGCACGCACACGTCTCCCGTGCAGGTCCGCTCGATGCTCGAGCGCGACGTGCCGATCTACGTCCTGTGCCCGGGAAAGGTGTTCCGCACGGACGAGCTCGACGCGACGCACACGCCCGTGTTCCACCAGTTCGAGGGCCTCGCCATCGACGAGGGCCTGAGCATGGCGGACCTCCGCGGGACGCTCGCGCACTTCGCGCGGCAGATGTTCGGCCAGGAGGCGCAGATCCGGCTTCGGCCCAACTTCTTCCCCTTCACGGAGCCGAGCGCCGAGCTCGACATCTGGCACCCGGGCGCGAAGGGCGGCCCCCGCTGGATCGAGTGGGGCGGCTGCGGCATGGTCAACCCCAACGTGCTGCGCGCGGCGGGCATCGACCCAGACGTCTATTCGGGGTTCGCGTTCGGCATGGGCATCGAGCGCACGCTCATGTTCCGCAACGACGTCGTGGACATGCGCGACATGATCGAGGGCGACGTCCGGTTCAGCGAGCACTTCGGGATGGAGATCTAGGCATATGCGAATCCCACTTTCGTGGCTGCGCGAATACACGCAGCTCCCCGCCGGCGCGACCGCCGAGGACCTCATGGCCGAGCTCGTCGCGGTCGGGCTCGAGGAAGAGGCCGTGCACCGGCCCGCCGACAGCATCGCTGGCCCGATCGTCGTGGGCCAGGTGCTGAGCCTCGTCAAGGAGCCGCAGACCAACGGCAAGACGATCAACTGGTGCCAGGTGCGCGTGGTCCCCGAGGGCCACGAGCAGACGCTCACGGGCAAGGGCATCGACCCCTCCGGCGTGCAGGGGATCGTGTGCGGTGCGCACAACTTCGCCGAGGGCGACAAGGTGGTCGTGACGCTTCCGGGCGCGACGTTGCCCGGGGACTTCCACATCGCGGCGCGCAAGACCTACGGTCACGTGTCCGCCGGCATGATCGCCTCCGCCCGCGAGCTCGGCATCGGCGAGGACCACGACGGCATCATCGTGCTTTCCCGCCTCGGCCTCGACCCCGAGATCGGGACGGACGCGCTCGAGCTCCTCGGCCTCACGGACGAAGCGGCCGAGATCAACGTGACCCCGGACCGCAGCTACTGCTTCTCGATCCGCGGCATCGCACGCGAGTACGCCCACGCGACGGGCACCGCGTTCGAGGACCCGGCCACGCAGGTCGCGGTGCCGGAGAAGCTCGAGGGTGGCTACCCGGTCGTCCTCGACGACCGCGCGCCCGTCTACGGCGTGCCCGGCTGCGACCGCTTCGTGGCCCGCACGGTGCGCGGCGTCGATCCCACGCGGCCCACGCCGCCGTGGATGGTCTCGCGCCTGCGCCTCGCGGGCGTGCGCTCGATCTCGCTCCCGGTCGACATCTCGAACTACGTCATGTTCGAGCTCGGCCAGCCCACGCACTGCTACGACCTCGACAAGCTCACGGGCACCATCACGGTCCGCCGCGCGGAGGACGGGGAGAAGATCGAGACGCTTGACGGCAAGATCCGCGACCTCGACGCCGAGGACCTGCTCATCACCGACGAGTCGGGCCCGATCGGCATCGCTGGCGTCATGGGCGGCGCTTCGACCGAGTGCTCGGACCAGACGGTCAATGTGCTCGTCGAGGCGGCACACTTCGACACCGTGACGGTGGGCCGCTCGCGCCGCCGGCACAAGCTGCCGTCCGAGGCGTCCAAGCGCTTCGAGCGCGGCGTCGACTGGGAAGTCGCCGACGAGGCCGCCCAGCGCGTGGTGGACCTCCTCGTCGAGCTCGGCGGGGGCACCGCGGACGAGGCCGGGACCGACGTCGGAACCGAGCCTCAGCGCCCCGAGATCGTCCTGCCGGCGGCCTTTGCGTCGGAGCGCATCGGCATGGAGTTCTCGGAGGAGCTCATCGCGCGCGTGCTCGGCGACCTCGGTGCTGAGATCGACCGTCGCGGCCACGACTTCCTCGTGACCCCGCCCAGCTGGCGCAACGACCTCGAGACGAAGGAGGACCTCTCCGAGGAGGTCGCCCGCCTCGTGGGCTACGACAAGATTCCGTCGCGGCTCCCCGTGGCGCCCCCTGGGCGCGGCTTCACCCGCACCCAGCAGCAGCGCCGTCGCCTCGTGCAGGCCCTCGCGGACGCAGGCCTCACCGAGGTGCTCGCGTACCCGTTCGTGTCCAAGGCCGCCAATGAGACCTTCGGCGTTGCTGAGGCCGGCGCGGCGCGTCCGGCGGTCAAGCTCGCGAACCCGCTGAGCGAGGAGTTCGGCTGGCTGCGCACCTCGATGCTCCCGGGGCTCATCGAGGTGGCGAAGCGGAACCACTCGCGCGGCTTCCGCGACCTCGCGCTGTACGAGACGGGGCTCGTGTTCCTGCCCGCCGACGGCGCGCTCGGCACGGCGACGATCCCGCCGCTCGGCGCCCTGCCCTCCGAGGAGGAGCTCGAGGAGCTCGACGCGGGCCTGCCGGACCAGCCGCTCCACGTCGGCGCGATCTTCACGGGCCACGATTCGCCGGCCGCCGCGGGGCACACACCGCGGGTGTGGGACTGGGCGGACGCGATCGACGTCGCGCGCCTGGCGGGCGAGGTGCTCGGCGTCGACCTCGTGGTCGCCCAGGGCTCCCATCAGGCGTTCCACCCGGGCCGCACGGCACAGCTCTCGCTGCGCTCGGGCGAGCTCGTGGGCGTCGCGGGGGAGCTGCACCCGAAGCTCCTCGAGGCGCACGACCTGCCCGCACGGACGGTCGCGCTCGAGCTCGATGCCGACGCGCTCTTCGAGGCAGCCCCCGACGTGATCGTCGCGCGGCACATCTCGACGTTCCCGGTCGCGACCCAGGACGTCGCGCTCATCGTGGACGCCGCGATCCCGGCCGACGAGGTCAAGGAGGCACTCCGCGAGGGCGCTGGCGAGCTCCTCGAGGAGGTGCACCTCTTCGACGTCTACGTGGGGCGCGGCATCGACGAGGGCAAGAAGTCCCTCGCGTTCGCGCTGCGCTTCCGGGCGCCCGACCGCACGCTCACGGCCGACGAGGCCTCCGAGGCGCGCGCGGCCGCCGTCGCCCGCGCCGCGGAGCGCTACGGGGCCGTGCAACGCTGACACGGGCGCGGATCCCCGTGCGCTTGCTCGCCGTGCCGCTGGGCGTCCCGGGGACCCGGCTGCCGGCTGGCGTGCCGACGGCGGGCGAGTCCCAACGGGCCGCGGCGATCGTCGATCCGCAGCGCTCGCACGAGTACCTCGCGGGGCGCCTCGCGCTCCGCGCGTTCGTGGCCGGCGAGCTGGGCGTCGAGCCCGAGCGCGTGCGGCCGGCGTATAGCTGCCCCGCGTGCGGCTCGGGCGAGCATGGCAGGCCGGGGTTCGTCGTCGGCACGGACGACGACGGCGCCCCCGGCCGCCCGCTCGACGTCGCCGCGAGCCTTTCGCGGGCCGGGGGCTGGGCCCTGCTTGCGCTTGCTGCGGCGGGCCCCACGGCCGACGGCGAGCCGCCCGCGATCGGCGTGGACCTGGCCCTCGTCGCGGACTTTCACCGCGCGATCCCCGACGCGGCCTACTCGCCCGCCGAGCGCCGTCGTCTGCTGTCGGTGCCCGACGCGCCTGCCGAGGCTGCGCGACTCTGGGCCCGCAAGGAGGCGCTGCTCAAGGCGCTGGGGACCGGGCTGCGCACGGATCCGGCGGGCGTCGAGACGCTCGGCGACGGACGCGTGAGCGACGTCGACGCTCGGGGGCTCGGGCTGCCACCGGGGTTCGTCGCTGCGACGGCGGTCGGCTTCGCCGCTACCTCGGCAGGGCCGGGAGCCGCTCCTCGTAGAGCCACGGGCGCAGGACGCTAGCGGCATCGAACTTCCCCGCCCCGGCGCACACCCGGTCGAGGAGCTCGATGAAGTCGGCCGTCGAGGCCTGCCCATGGCGCCGCTCGGAGGCGAACGCGCGGAGCGAGCGGAAGAACCGGTCGTCGCCGACGGCTCGGCGAACGGCGTGGAGGGTCAGGGCGCCGCGCTTGTACACGCGGTCGTCGAACATGAGGTCCGGCCCCGGGGTGCCGATCCGCAGGTCCTGGGGCAGCGTCGCGAGGTACTTCCACGCCGCGGCGGCGCGCTCCCCGGCGGACGCGAGCCCCGCCTCGTCGCTCCACAGCCACTCGGCGTAGCACGCGAAGCCCTCGTGCAGCCAGATGTCCTCCCAGCGGCGCACGGTCACCGAGTTCCCGAACCACTGGTGTGCGAGCTCGTGGGCGAGGAGCCGCTGCGCGTCCCAGGTTCGCCGGAGGTGGTTGCGTCCCATGATCGAGAGGCTCTGGGCCTCGAGCGGGATCTCGAGCTCGTCCTCGGTCACCACGACCGTGTAGTCGCGGAACGGGTACGGGCCGAACAGCTCGGAGAACAGCTCGACCATCCTGACCTGGTCCTTGAGGCCCGAGGCCGCCTCGCCCCGCAGCTTCGGCGGGACGTTGGCGAAGACCCGCACTCGGCCCGAGCCGCGGTTAGGGAGCTTTCCGAGCTCGATCTCCTGATAACGGCCGATGAGCAGCGTCGCGAGGTACGGGGCCATGGGCTCGGGCTGCTCGTAGACCCACGTCTCGCGGCTCGAGCGCCTCTGATGGCCCACGAGGAGGCCGTTCGAGACGGCGCGGTAGCCTGCGTCCGCCGTCACCGAGATGCGGAACGGGGCCTTCTGGCTCGCGTGGTCGTTGCAGGGGAACCACGTCGGGGCGCCCACGGGCTGCCCCGCGACGAGCACGCCGTCGTCGAGTTCTTCCCAGCCGACCTCGCCCCAGGGCCCGCGCACGGGTCCGGGGCTGCCTCCGTAGCGGACCTCGATCTCGAAGCGCGCACCCTTCGCGATGGCCGAGCGCGGCGTGACGATGAGCTCGCCGTCGCGCTGGGCGGTCTTCGCCGGCTTCGAGCCGTCCACCTGGACCTTCGTGGCGCGCAGGCCCTCGAGGCTCAGCCGCACGGAGTCAAGCTTCTCGCGTGCCACGGCCTTGATCCGGGCGCGGCCGTCCAGGCGGTTGCTCGCGAGCTTGACGTCGAGGTCGAGGTCGTAGTGGGTCACGCGGTATTCGGGGGTGCCGTGACCGGGGGTATAGGGGTCGGGGAGGCCCTTGCCGTTCTTTCCGTTCTTGGGGCTCACCGGGTGGGCACCTCCGGCTCGCGCCAGGGCGCGACCGGGTTGCCCCGCCAATAGGTCCCCGCGGGGATGCCCTCGCCGCGCATCACGAGCGAGGCCGGGCCCACCGTGGCGCCGGCGCCGATGCTCGCCCCGGGCAGGATGACGCCGTGGGGACCGATCGTCGCCCCCTTGCCGAGGGTCACGGCGTCGATGCTCATGATGCGGTCGTGGAAGAGATGGGTCTGCACGACGCAGCCGCGGTTGACGGTCGAGCCGGGGCCGAGCTCCACGAGGTCCGCCTCGGGCAGCCAGTAGCTCTCGCACCACGTGCCGCGTCCGATCCGGGCGCCCAGCAGGCGGAGCCACCAGACGAGCGCGGGCGTCCCGGCAGCGGCCCGCGCGAACCAGGGCGCCGCGACCATCTCGACGAACGCGTCGACGACCTCGTTGCGCCACACAAAGGAGCTCCAGAGGGGGTGCTCGCTCGCCCGGATCCGGCCCACGAGCAGCCACTTCGCGACGGCGGCGGCGCCAGCCGCGACCGCGCCCGCCGCGAGCATGACGGCGCCGCACACGAGCGCCGTGGGCAGGTACCCCCACGCCGCGGCGAGCGCGTCCAGCGCGGCGACCACGACGACGGCGATCGCCACGGTGAGCACGACCGGCACCGCGCGGCACAGTTCCCACAGGGCGCGGGCGACCTTCAGCCGGCTCGGCGGGCTGAACGTGCGCGCGGTGTCCGATTCGAGGGAGGTGCGGCGCAGCCTGACGGGCGGGCTGCCGAGCCACGAGGAGCCCGACTTGGCCTTCCTGGGTGTCGCGGAGAGGACCGCGACGAGGCCGTTCTTCGGCACGGAGCGGCCGGCCGCCGTCATGCCCGAATTGCCGAGGAAGGCTCGCTTGCCGATCTTTGCCGGCCCGATGCGAAGCCAGCCGCCGCCGAGCTCGTAGGAGGCCACCATGGTGTCGTCGGCGAGGAACGCGCCGTCGCCCACCGTGGTCATCTTGGGGACGAGGAGCACCGTGGAGGCCTCGACGTCCTTGCCGACCGTGGCGCCGAGCAGGCGCAGCCAGGTCGGCGTGAAGAGGCTCGCGTAGACGGGGAACAGGAGGTCGCGCGCCATGTCGAGCACACGCTCCGTGGCCCATACCTGCCAGCCCATGCGGCTGCGGATGCGGTACGTGCCCTCGCGCAGGCCGAGGCCCAGAAGTCGCGTGCACGCGGCTACGAGCACGAGGTTCCCGGCGAACCAGGCCGCGGCCGCGAGGGGTGTCGCAGCGAGCAGCGCGGGGAGGGCCGCGTGGAGGCTCGCGTGGCCCGCCGCAGCCCATAGGAGGACGGCCCCGGCCGCCGCCGCAGAGGCGTACGGGATGAGCGCGAGGAGCGTGGAGCCGGCTCCGAACGCCGCGATCCAGACGCCCTCGAGCACGGAGGAACGGCGCGGGCCGGCGTCCGGCCAGTCGTGCTTGGCCTTGCCCACGCGTTCGGCCGGCGAGCCCGAGACCCTCAGGCCCGCCTTGACCTTGCCCGAGACCGCCGAGCCGGGCTCGACCACGGCGTCGGCGCCGATTTGGGTGCCGGGAAGCAGCGTGCTGCGCGAGCCGACCGTCGCGCCGGTGCCGATGCGGATCCCGCCGACGTGGACCCAGTCGCCGTCGATCCACCAGCCGGACAGGTCGACCTCGGGCTCGACGGACGCCCCCTTGCCGAGCTCGAGCATGCCCGTCACAGGTGGCACGGAATGCAGGACGGCGTCGCGGCCGATCTTGGCCCCGAGCGCGCGGGCGTAGTACGGGACCCACGGCGCGCTCGCGAGGCTCACGGCCTGGGCCAGATCGGCGATCTGCTCCGCGAGCCACAGCCGCAGGTGCACGCTCCCCGCCCGCGGATACTTTCCGGGGCCCACGCCCCGGAGCAGGAGGCGCGCCGCCGCGACCGAGATCGCCATGCGTCCGAGCGGGCTCACGAACACGAGCCAGGACGCGGCCACCCACCACCACGAGACGGTCGGCGCGGCCGAGAACCCGGCGGCCGCCTCGAGCACGTTGTTCGCGGCCATGAGGTAGGTCAGCCAGCGCATGCCCACAAGGATGAACAGCGGGATGCCGAGGAGTGTCTGCGCGACCTGGGTGCGAGCCGAAGCGGGCTTGACGGAGCGGTCGACGGCGGGGGTGGCCTCGGCGCGGGCGCGGCCCGCGATCGCCTCGACGAGGGCGCCGACCCGCGGGTGAGAGTACACCTCGGCCACCGTCACGGTCGGATACCGGCGGCGCAGCGACGAGACGAGCTGTGCCGCGGCGAGCGAGCCGCCGCCGAGGGCGAAGAAGTCGGCGTCGAGACTCGACGGCTGGGTGCCGAGCACGGCGCCCCACTGCTCGACGATCCACGCGGCGTCGTCCGAGAGCTCGAGCGGCGCGCCGGTGCCCTCCTCGCCGCCCGGGAGCGGCCACGGCAGGGCGTTGCGGTCCACCTTTCCGCTTGTCTTGGTCGGCAGCCATTCGACGACGGCGAGCAGCGGCACGAGCGCCGCCGGGAGGGCGTGACGGAGTCGCTCGCGGCACGCGTCGAGGTCGGGCATCATGCCGTCCGACGGCGCGAGGTACCCCACGAGCACTTGGTTCCCGGCCGCCGTCGTCCGCACTGCCGCCGCGGCTCCCGCGACGCCCGGAAGGGCCTGGAGCGCGGCGTCGACCTCGCCGAGCTCGATGCGGCGCCCGCCGAGCTTGACCTGCTCGTCGGCGCGGCCCTGGAAGACGAGGCCCTCGCGCTGGTACGTGACGAGGTCGCCCGAACGGTAGGCGCGCGCCCACCCGAGCGACGGCATGGGCGCGTACTTCTCGGCGTCCTTCGCCGGATCGAGGTAGCGTGCGAGCCCGACGCCCCCGATGATGAGCTCGCCGACATCGCCCTCAGGGACGGGCACGCCGTCCGGGTCGACGATCGCGAGGTCCCAGCCGTCGAGCGGCAGCCCGATCCTTACAGGCCCATCGCCACCGAGCGGCGCGGCGCACGCCACGACGGTCGCCTCGGTGGGGCCGTACGTGTTCCACACCTCGCGGTTCTCCACCGCGAGCCGCTGCGCGAGCTCGGGCGGGCAGGCCTCGCCGCCGAAGATGAGGAGTCGGACGTTCTCGAGCGCCTCGCCCGGCCACAGGGCCGCGAGGGTCGGGACAGTCGAGACGACCGTGATGCCGCGCTGGACGAGCCACGGACCGAGGTCCATGCCGGTGCGCACGAGCGCGCGCGGAGCCGGAACGAGGCACGCGCCGTGCCGCCACGCGAGCCACATCTCCTCGCAGGATGCGTCGAACGCGACGGAGAGGCCTGCGAGAACGCGGTCCTCCGGGCCGAGCGGCTCGGACTGCAGGAAGAGGCGGGCCTCGGCGTCGACGAACGCCGCCGCGGAGCGGTGGCGGACGGCCACGCCCTTGGGCGTTCCTGTCGAGCCGGACGTGAAGATGATCCAGCAGTCGTCGTCCGGGTCGGGCAGGCGCGGCGACGGGAACGGCGTGGGGCGCTTCTTGTCCACCACGAGCGAGCCCCCGCCGTGCAGGATCCCTGCGACCCCCGCCTCGCTGAAGACGAGCTTCGCGCGCTCGTCCGGATCGTCGGCGTCGACCGGCACGTAGGACGCGCCGATGAGCAGGACGGCGAGGATCGAGACGTAGAGCTCGTTGGTTCCGGACGGGATGCGCACGCCCACCCGTTCGCCGGCGCCAAGGCCCGCCGCGTGCAGCCGGCGGCCCACGGACCGGACCTCCTCGAGGAGTTCCGCGTAGCTCAGGACCTGGGTCCCGTCGTCGAGCGCGGGTGACTCGGGGAAGGCCTCGGCCGTGGCGGTCAGGACGTCGACGAGGGTTCGCTCCGGCGGCGTCCGGTCGGACGCGGGAAGCTGCGGGGGATACGGGCGTTCGGCGGTGTCAGCGGCCAGGGGCTGGGTGTCGCTCATGGGTCTATCGGACCTTTAGGGGACGAGGAGCACCTTGCCCGTCGTCGCGCGGCCTTCGAGCGCGCGGTGCGCCTCGGCTGCGGACTCGAGCGGGTAGGTTGCGCCGATGCGGACGGAGAGCGAGCCTTCAGCAGCGGCGGCGAACACCTCGGAGGAGCGCCACAGCCGTTCTTGCGGGTTGAGGAGGTAGTGCTTGAGGGTGGGGCGCGTCAGGAAGAGCGACCCGCCCGCGTTGAGGCGCTGGATGTCGACCGGCGGCACGGGGCCGGAGGCGGCGCCGAACAGCACGAGCGAACCCCTGGTGCGCAGGCACGTGAGGGAGCCGTCGAACGTGTCCCGGCCCACGCCGTCGTACACGACGTCGACGCCCGAGTCCCCGGTGAGCTCGCGCACGTGGTGATCGAAGCCCGAGTAGCGGATCACGTGGTCGGCGCCCGCGCCGGCCGCGAGCTCGGCCTTGGCATCCGTGGACACGGTCGTGATGACGCGCGCGCCCTTGGCCTTGATCATCTGGATGAGGAGGAGCCCCACGCCGCCGGCGCCCGCGTGCACAAGCGCGGTCTGCCCCGGCTCGACGCGGAAGGTCGAGTTGACGAGGTAATGCGCCGTCATGCCCTGGAGCGGCAGCGCGGCGGCGGTCTGCAGGTCGAGGTTCTCGGGCACGGGGAGTGCCTTGTCGGCGTCGACGATCATGTACTCGGCGTAGGCACGGCGGCCCTCCGCCGTCGCGACGTGCTGGCCTACGGAGAATCCGTCGACGCCCTCGCCGAGCGCCTCGACCTTGCCCGCCGCCTCGTCTCCGGGTGTGAAGGGGAACGGGACGTTGTAGAGGCCTTGGCGCTGGTACGTCTCGACGAAGTTCACGCCGGTCGCGGCGACCCGGACCAGGAGCTGGCCGGGGCCCGCCTCGGGCCTCTCCACGGCCGTCGGCTCGAGGACCTCGGGGCCGCCGGGGGCGTTGGCGACGATGGCGTTGATCATGGAGTCTCTCCCTGGTTCGTTCGTTCTCGTCCGGGTACCCATCCTAAGAGGGGAACGCCGCCCCGATTCTGTCATGCATAAATATTGATATGACTGCATAAGTTTGCCTATAGTGGCGGGGTGACTATTACCGCAGCTGTGTCCGGGGCCAGCGGCTACGCCGGAGGAGAGGTCCTCCGGCTGCTGGCCAACCATCCCGAGATCGAGATCGGCGCCATCACGGCGCACAGCAGTGCGGGCAGCCGCCTCGGCGCGCTCCAGCCGCACCTCCTGAGCCTTGCGGACCGCGAGATCGTCGAGACCACGGCGGAGAACCTTGCCGGCCACGACGTCGTCTTCCTCGCCCTGCCGCACGGCGCGTCCGCCGCCGTGGCAGCCCAGCTTCCCGCCGAGACGCTCGTGATCGACGCGGGCGCCGACCACCGGCTCGAGGACCCCGAGGCGTGGTTCAGGTTCTACCGCTCGGAGCACGCCGGCACGTGGCCCTATGGGCTGCCGGAGCTGCTCCTGGGTGGGCTGGGCGGCGCGGGAGGGCCGCGCAAGCAGCGCGAGACGCTCGTCGGCGCACGGCGCATCGCCGTGCCGGGGTGCTACCCCACGTCGGCGCTCCTGGCGCTCGTCCCCGGTTTCGCGGCGGGGCTGCTCGAGCCGCAGGATGTGGTGATTGTCTCGGCGTCCGGAACCTCTGGCGCGGGCAAGTCCGTCAAGCCGCACCTGCTGGGGTCCGAGGTCATGGGGTCGATGAGCCCCTACGGCGTGGGCGGCGGCCATCGCCACACCCCCGAGATCGAACAGGGCCTCTCGAACGCGGCGGGCGAGGCGGTCAAGATCTCCTTCACCCCGACGCTTGCCCCGATGAGCCGCGGGATCCTCACGACGGCGACGGCACGCGTCAAGCCGGGCACCGGCATCGCCGAGCTGCGCAACGCCTGGGAGGCCGCCTACGCCGGCGAGCAGTTCATCCACGTGCTGCCGGAGGGCCAGTGGCCGGCCACCCAGATGGTCGTGGGCTCCAACAACGCCGCGATCCAGCTCGCATTCGACGAGCACGCGGGGCGCGTGATCGTGAGCTCCGTGATCGACAACCTGACGAAGGGCACCGCGGGCGGCGCGGTGCAGTCCATGAACATCGCGCTGGGCCTCCCCGAGGGCGCCGGCCTCGCACAGCTGGGAGTCGCACCGTGACCATCACCGCACCCAAGGGCTTCCGGGCCTCCGGCGTGACCGCCGGGATCAAAGCCTCGGGCAAGCCGGACGTGGCCCTCGTGGTCAACGACGGGCCCGACAAGAACGCCGCGGCCGTCTTCACGTCGAACCGCGTCGCCGCCGCGCCCGTGCGCTGGTCGCGGCAGGCCATCAGCGACGGCCGCGCCGACGCCGTGATCCTCAACTCGGGTGGGGCCAACGCGTGCACGGGCCCCCAGGGCTTCCAGAACGCCCATACGACGGCGGAGAAGACCGCCGACGTGCTCGGCGTCTCCGCGGCCGACGTCGTCGTGTGCTCCACGGGACTCATCGGCGAGCAGCTGCCCATGGACAAGGTCCTCGCGGGCGTCGACGCGGCCGCCGCCGCGCTCGCGGACGACGGCGGCCACTCGGCTGCGCTGGCGATCATGACTACGGATACGGTCCCCAAGGAGGCCGTGTTCACGGGCACGGACTCCGACGGCGCCGCGTACACGATCGGCGGCATCGCGAAGGGGGCGGGGATGCTCGCGCCCGGCCTCGCGACCATGCTCGTGGTCCTCACGACGGACGCCGCGACGGCGCCCGAGATGCTCGACGCCGCGCTGCGCGACGCGACGCGCGTCACGTTCGACCGCGCCGATTCCGATGGCTGCATGTCCACGAACGACACGGTCGTGCTCCTGTCCTCGGGCGCGTCCGCGGCCGTGCCGTCGGCGGAGCAGTTCACGGACGGGCTGACTCAGGTCTGCGCCGAGCTCGCGCGAAAGCTCATCGGCGACGCCGAGGGGGCGAGCCACGACATCGCCATCCGCGCCTTCAACGCGGCCACCGAGAGCGACGCCGAAGTCGTGGCCCGCGCCGTGGCCCGCTCGAACCTCTTCAAGACGGCCATCTTCGGCAAGGACCCGAACTGGGGCCGCGTGCTCTCCGCGGTGGGGACGACGGATGCCGTCTTCGACCCGGACGAGCTGAGCGTCACGATCAACGGCGTCGAGGTGTGCCAGAACGGCGGAATCGGCGAGGACCGCTCGCTCGTGGACCTCGAGCCGCGGGACGTCCTCGTCGAGATCGACCTGTCCGCGGGTGACGCGGAGGCCACGATCCTCACGAACGACCTCACGCACGACTACGTGCATGAGAACAGCGCCTACTCGAGCTGAGCCAGGAGGGACGGAGGCAGGTATGACCAGCACCAACATCCGGCTCGCGATGGACAAGGCCGAGACGCTCATCGAGGCCCTCCCGTGGATCCAGAGGTTCGCGGGCAGCACGATGGTCGTCAAGTACGGCGGCAACGCCATGGTCAACGACGAGCTGCGGCGCGCGTTCGCGGAGGACATCGTGTTCCTCCACCACGTGGGCATCCGCCCGGTCGTGGTCCATGGCGGCGGGCCGCAGATCAACGCGATGCTCGGCCGCGTGGGCATCGCGAGCGAGTTCAAGGGCGGCCTGCGCGTCACGACGCCGGAGACCATGGACGTGGTCCGCATGGTGCTCACCGGGCAGGTGGGCCGCGAGCTCGTGGGGCTCATCAACTCCCACGGGCCGTACGCGGTCGGGTTGTCCGGCGAGGACGCGGGGCTGCTCCGCGCCGTGCGCACGGGGGCCGTGGTCGACGGCGTCGAAGTGGACCTCGGGCTCGTCGGCGAGGTCGTCGGCGTCGAGCCGGCGGCCGTCCATGACATTCTCGAGGCCGGCCGCATCCCCGTCATCTCGACCGTTGCGCCCGAGGTCGAGCCCGACGGCGCGGGTGGCTTCCAGCCGACCGGCCAGGTGCTCAACGTGAACGCGGACACCGCGGCCGCCGCCGTCGCCGTCGCGCTCGGCGCCTCGCGGCTCGTGGTGCTGACCGACGTGGAGGGCCTGTACCGCAACTGGCCCGACAAGGACTCCCTCGTCTCGCAGATCTCGGCCACCGAGCTGCGGGCCATGCTGCCCTCGCTCGAGTCCGGCATGATCCCCAAGATGGGCGCGTGCCTCAAGGCCGTCACGGAGGGCGTCGACCGCGCCGCGATCGTCGACGGCCGCAGCCCCCACACGATGCTCCTCGAAATCTTCACCAACGCAGGCGTCGGCACGCAGGTCGTACCTGATGACGTGCCTGGCCAGGCGTCGGCTGACCCACTCACTCCGACAGGAGGAACCGTATGACCACGCCCAACACTCCCGAGACCCGCCCGGTCTCCCAACTCGTAGGCACCTCGACGGGCTCGGCCTGGCTCTCGCGCTACTCGAACTCGCTCATGGGCGTCTTCGGGACGCCGCAGCGGGTGCTGGTCCGCGGCCAGGGCTGCTACGTCTGGGACGCGGACGGCAAGCAGTACCTCGACCTGCTCGGCGGGATCGCCGTCAACGCGCTCGGCCACGCGCACCCGTTCGTGACGAGCGTCATCTCGTCCCAGCTCGCGACGCTCGGACACGTCTCCAACTTCTTCACGAGCCCCACGCAGGTGGCGCTCGCCGAGAAGCTCCTCGAGATCGCGCACGCCCCGGCGGGCTCGAAGGTCTTCTTCGCGAACTCGGGCACCGAAGCCAACGAGGCGGCGTTCAAGCTGGCTCGCCGCAACGGGGGCGACAGCCAGTCGCAGCGGCGCACCAAGATCGTCGCGCTCGAGGGTGCGTTCCACGGGCGCACGATGGGTGCCCTCGCGCTCACGGCCAAGAAGGCCTACCGCGAGCCGTTCGCCCCGCTGCCCGGGGGCGTGGTCCACGTTCCGTTCGGCGATCTCGACGCCCTGCGTGCCGAGATCGACGACTCCACGCAGGCCCTCTTCCTCGAGCCGATCCAGGGCGAGGCCGGCGTGATCCCGCTGCCCGAGGGCTACCTGGCCGAGGCGCGGCGCATCACGCGAGAGGCCGGCGCGCTGCTCATCGTCGACGAGGTCCAGACGGGCGTCGGCCGAACCGGTTCGTGGTTCGCGATCGACGGCTCGGGCGTGGTCCCGGACGCCGTGTCGCTCGCCAAGGGGCTGGGTGGCGGGTTCCCGATCGGCGCCCTCATCACGTTCGGTCCGGAGAACAGCGCCCTCCTCGCGGCCGGCCAGCACGGAACGACGTTCGGCGGCAATCCGGTCGCGACCGCGGCCGCGCTCGCGACGCTCCACACGATCGAGACGCAGGGCGTCCTCGCGAACGTGCAGGCGGTCGGCGAGCATCTCCGCGCGGCCCTCGCGGCCATGCCCGAGGTCACCGCCGTGCGCGGCAGCGGCCTCCTCGTCGGCTTCGATCTGGCGACCCCCGCGGGGGTGCCGGAGGACGCGAACCTCGCGGCCGCCGTCGTCAATGCCGGGCTGGACGCGGGCTTCATCGTCAACGCACCCGGGCCGCGCACCCTGCGCCTCGCGCCGCCGCTCATCCTCACCGCCGAACAGGCGGACACGTTCCTTGCCGCGCTCCCGGGGCTCGTCGCCCGCGCGGCCGCTACCATCACCGCCACGCTCGAGAAGGAGGGCGCATGACCGCCTCCGGGACAGTCCGCCACTTCCTCAAGGACACCGACCTGAGCCCAGCCGAGCAGGCCGAGGTGCTCGACCTCGCGGTCCGGCTCAAGGCCGCGCCCTACTCGGCCCAGCCGCTCGCCGCGGAGGGCTCGGCCCGCAAGACCGTGGCCGTGATCTTCGACAAGACCTCGACGCGCACGCGCGTCTCGTTCTCGGCCGGGATCTCCGACCTGGGCGGGGCGCCGCTCATCATCAATCCGGGCGAAGCCCAGATCGGGCACAAGGAGTCGGTGGAGGACACCGCGAAGGTGCTCGAGCGCATGGTGGCCGCCATCGTGTGGCGGACGGGGGCCCACCAGGGACTCGTGGACATGGCCGGCAACTCGCGCGTCCCCGTGGTCAACGCGCTGTGCGACGACTACCACCCGTGCCAGCTCCTTGCCGATCTCCTCACCGTGCGCGAGCACAAGGGGCGCCTCGCGGGCCTCACGCTCGCCTACCTCGGCGACGCGGCCAACAACATGGCGAACTCGTACCTCCTTGCCGGGGTCACGGCGGGCATGCACGTGCGCGTCGCGGGGCCAGAGGGCTATCTCCCGGACCCGGGCGTCGTCGCCGAGGCCGAGGCGGTCGCCGCCGGCACGGGCGGATCGGTGCTCGTCACCGTCGATCCCGCGGCCGCGCTCGACGGCGCGGACGTCGTCGCGACCGACACGTGGGTGTCGATGGGCCAGGAGGACGAGAAGGAGGCCCGCCTCGGGCTCTTCCGCGACTACGGCGTGGACGCGTCCGCGATGGGCAAGGCGGCGCCGGACGCGGTCTTCCTCCACTGCCTCCCTGCCTACCGCGGGTACGAGGTCTCCGCGGACGTCATCGACGGCCCGCAGTCGATCGTGTGGGACGAGGCCGAGAACCGCCTCCACGCCCAGAAGGCGCTCCTTGCGTGGCTCCTGCACCGCTCGGGCCAGGCGGTCGTGGCGGGCCTGGACTAGTGGTTGCCGTGACGGAGACCCGATGAGCACCGGCCCCAGCGCCGCGCCGCAGACGAAGGCCGCCCGCCAGGCGCGCATCCGCGACCTCCTCGTGGGGCAGGCCGTGCGCTCGCAGGCGGACCTTGCGGCCCTTCTCGCGGACGACGGCGTCCAGGTCACCCAGGCGACCCTGTCCCGCGACCTCGTGGAGATCGGCGCCGTGCGCGTGCGCGGAGCCGACGGCGGCCTGGTCTACGCGGTGCGGGGCGAGGGCGGGGACCGGAGCCCCCGCGTGGGGCTGGATCCCGAGGTGCTGGACGCGCGGCTCGCGAAGCTGTGCGCCGAACTGCTCGTCACGGCCGAATCGAGCGCCAACATCGTCGTGCTGCGCACGCCGCCGGGCGCCGCGAACTTCCTCGCCCTCGCGATCGACCACTCCGTGATCCCGTCCGTCCTGGGCACGATCGCGGGGGACGACACGGTCATGATCGTCACCCGCGACCCGCTCGGCGGGGACGCGGTCGCGACCCGCTTCCTCGAGCTCGCTTCACAAGGCGCGTAGCCGACGGCACGATGGGCTCATGGCTGCTACCGACACGTCTGCCTTCGACCGCATCGACAAGTCCATCGACATCGCGGCTCCCGCCGAGCGGGTCTGGGAGCTTGTCTCGGAGCCCGGCTGGTTCATCAACGACGGCGCCTACCGGGCCCACCAGATCACGCACGACGGCGAGGTGAGCCTTGTGCGCGACCCGGTCCACGGAGACTTCGGCTTCCGTACCGTGGCGCTTGAGGCCCCGCGCCACGCCGCCTTCCGCTGGGTCGGCGAGGGAGCGGGCACGACGCTGGTCGAGTTCTTCGTCGACGCGAACGACGGCGGCGCGACCCTTCGCGTCGTCGAGACCGGCTTCGCGTCGCTGCCCGGGAGCGACGCGGAACGCCGCGCCGCGTTCGACGGCAACAGCGAGGGCTGGGACGTCGAGCTCGGCGTGGCGAGGACCGCGTGCGAGGACGGCGTCTGACTTTCCTGCATACCTATGTAGACTACTGAATAATAATTCGCCACGTCCCACGACATCTGCAAGGAGAACACCGTGAAGGATCGCATCGTCCTCGCCTACTCGGGCGGCCTCGACACTTCCGTCGCGATCGGCTGGATCGCCGACGCCACGGGAGCCGAGGTCATCGCCGTCGCCGTCGACGTCGGGCAGGGCGGCGAGAGCCTCGAGACCGTGCGCCAGCGTGCCCTCGGCTGCGGCGCCGTCGAGGCCTACGTCGCGGACGCCCGCGACGAGTTCGCGAACGAGTACTGCGTGCCGACGCTCAAGGCGAACGGCCTCTACCAGGGCCACTACCCGCTCGTCTCGGCCATCTCGCGCCCCGTGATCGTCAAGCACCTCGTCAAGGCGGCCCGCGAGTTCGGCGCGACGACGGTCGCGCACGGCTGCACGGGCAAGGGCAACGACCAGGTCCGCTTCGAGGTCGGCATCCAGACGCTCGGTCCGGACCTCAAGTGCATCGCGCCGGTGCGCGACCTCGCGCTCACGCGGGACAAGGCCATCGCGTACGCCGAGGAGAAGCACCTCCCCATCGTCACGACGAAGAAGAACCCCTATTCGATCGACCAGAACGTGTGGGGCCGCGCCGTCGAGACCGGCTACCTCGAGGACATCTGGAACGCGCCGACGAAGGACATCTACGACTACACCCAGAGCCCGGAGTTCCCGCCGGCGCCGGACGAGGTCACCATCACGTTCAAGCAGGGCGTGCCCACGGCGCTCGACGGCGTCGAACTCACCCCGCTGCAGGTCATCCAGGAGCTCAACCGCCGCGCGGGCGCCCAGGGCGTCGGGCGCATCGACGTCGTCGAGGACCGGCTCGTGGGCATCAAGAGCCGGGAGATCTACGAGGCACCGGGCGCGATGGCCCTCATCACGGCGCACAAGCACCTCGAGGACGTCACGATCGAGCGCGAGCACGCCCGCTTCAAGGCGACCGTGGGCCAGCGCTGGTCGGAGCTCGTGTACGACGGCCAGTGGTTCTCGCCGCTCAAGCGCGCCCTCGACGGCTTCATCGAGGACAGCCAGCAGTACGTCTCGGGCGACATCCGCATGACCCTGCACGGCGGCCAGGCCATCGTCAACGGCCGGCGTTCGGACACCTCGCTCTACGACTTCAGCCTCGCGACGTATGACACGGGCGACACGTTCGACCAGTCGAGCGCGAAGGGCTTCATCGACATCTGGGGCATGGCCTCGAAGGTCGCGTCGGGCCGCGACCAGCGGGTCGCGGGGGAGTAGAACCAGTGGCCAACTCGACGAACGAGGGTGCTCTGTGGGGCGGGCGCTTCGCCGGGGGACCGGCGGACGCGCTCGCCGCGCTGAGCAAGTCCACCCACTTCGACTGGCGGCTCGCGCGCTATGACATCGAGGGCTCCCGCGCCCACGCGCGGGTGCTCCACCACGCGGGCCTGCTCGACGACGTCGAGCTCGCGGGCATGCTCGACGCGCTCGACCAGCTCGACGCCGACGTCGCGTCCGGCGCCTACGCCCCGGCCGAGTCCGACGAGGACGTCCACGGTTCGCTCGAGCGCGGCCTCATCGAGCGGGCCGGCGCCCACCTCGGCGGAAAGCTGCGCGCCGGACGCTCGCGCAACGACCAGGTCGCGACGCTCGGCCGCATGTTCCTGCGCGACCATGCGCGGCTCGTCGCGCGCGGCGTCCTCGACATCGTGGACGCCCTCGTGGCCCAGGCCGAGGCGCACCCCGACGCGGCCATGCCGGGGCGCACGCACCTCCAGCATGCGCAGCCGGTCCTCCTGAGCCATCACCTGCTCGCCCATGCGTGGGCCCTCCTGCGCGACGTCCAGCGGCTCGCGGACTGGGATAAGCGCGCTGCGGTCTCGCCGTACGGCTCGGGCGCGCTCGCGGGCTCCTCGCTCGGCCTCGACCCGGAGGCCGTCGCGGCGGACCTCGGCTTCGACTCCGCCGTGCACAACTCGATCGACGGCACCGCCTCGCGCGACGTGTTCGCGGAGTTCGCGTGGGTCGCGGCCATGATCGGCGTGGACCTCTCGCGGATCAGCGAGGAGGTCATTCTGTGGGCCACCAAGGAGTTCTCCTTCGTCACGCTCGACGACGCCTTCTCGACCGGCTCGTCGATCATGCCGCAGAAGAAGAACCCGGACGTCGCCGAGCTGGCGCGCGGCAAGGCGGGCCGGCTCATCGGCGATCTCACGGGACTGCTCGCGACGCTCAAGGGCCTCCCGCTTGCCTACAACCGAGACCTCCAGGAGGACAAGGAGCCCGTCTTCGACGCGGCGGACACTCTCGAGCTCCTGCTCCCCGCGGTGTCCGGCATGATCGCGACGCTCACGTTCAAGACGGAGCGGATGGCGTCGCTCGCGCCGCAGGGCTTTGCCCTCGCGACCGACATCGCCGAGTGGCTCGTGCGCCAGGGCGTGCCGTTCCGTGAGGCGCACGAGCTCTCCGGGGCCGCGGTGCGCCAGGCCGAGAGCCGCGGCGTCGAGCTCTGGGACCTCACGGACCAGGAGTACGCGGCCATCAGCCCCGCGCTCACCCCCGAGGTGCGCTCGGTCCTGAGCACGGAAGGCTCGCTCGCGAGCCGGAACGCACAAGGCGGCACCGCGCCGTCGGCCGTCGCACGCCAGCTCGAGGCACTCAAGGCCCAGCTCGCGGACGCCCGAAGCTTCGCGGGCTGACGCCTCAGCGCTGGGGGCGGCGACTGGCTACCCTGATGGCATGGGAACACATGCCGCCCTCAGCGATGACCGTCTTGTGACCGAGATCGACTCCGCCGCGGCGGGGATCCGGGCCGAACTCGAGCGCCTCACCGACGACTCGGTGGGCCAACCTTCCGAGCTTCCGGGATGGACACGCGGGCACGTCCTCGCGCACATCCAAGGCATCTGCACGGCGATGGCCAGGCAGGTCGAGTACGCGCGGCGCGGCGAGAAGGTCGAGCTCTACGAAGGCGGCTACGAGGCCCGGAACCGCGCGATCGAGGACGGGGCGGTTGCCACCGCGGACCAGCACCGTGATCGGGTCGGCGCCGCGCTCGACCGCGCGCTCGGCCAGTTGGCGGCGATCGAGCCCGGCGACTGGGACCGCCCCATCACGTACCGCAACGGGGTGGTCCGCGACGGCGGCTACGCGCTGTGGCGCGAGCTCGTGATCCACCACTCCGATCTCGGCACGGGCTGCACGCAGCAGGAGTGGTCCGAGGACTTCTGCCGCCACGTGCTCGGCTTCCTCGAGCCCCGGGTGCCCGCCGCGAACACGTTCGTGCTGCGGTCCGATCGGGGCGGCCAGATCCGTCTCGGCTCCGGCGGGGACGAGGTCCTCGTGGACGGCCGCCTCCAGGACCTCGCGGCGTGGCTTGCGGGCCGCCCCACGGGGCATGGCGCCGTGAGGGCGGAGCGGGGCGGCGAGGCGGTCCCGCTTCCCGAGATCGGCCCTTGGCCCTCCGCCGGCGTGCCTGCAGCCTGAGGGTGGGCGGCAGGACGGAGCACATGGACCCGGAAGAACTCGTGCGGTGGCTCCTGCGCGATCCGGTTGCGGTGGCGCCCGACCTCCTCGGCGCGGTGCTCACGCATACGACGCCGGAGGGCAGCGTGAGCGTCCGCCTCACCGAGGTCGAGGCGTACCGGGGCCATCGGGACTCGGAGCATGCCGACCCGGGCTCGCACTCCTACAACGGCCGGACTGCGCGCAACGAGGTCATGTGGGGGCCGCCCGGCCACCTCTACGTCTACTTCACGTACGGCATGCACTACTGCGCCAACGTCGTGTGCGGGCCCGCAGGCCGCTCGTCCGGCTGCCTCCTGCGCGCGGGCGAGGTCGTGGAGGGTCTCGAGTTGGCCCGATCGCGCCGCCAGTCGGCGAGGCGCGACTCCGAGCTCGCCCGCGGCCCCGCGCGGCTCGCGCAGGCGCTCGCCATCGGGCGCGGCGACAACGGGGCGACGCTCGACGGCGGCGACTTCCGCCTCGAGCCGCCGGCCCACCGCGCCGCCGGGGTGCTCAGCGGACCGCGCGTCGGCGTCGCCGGGGCCGGGGGCTCGGCCGAGTACCCGTGGCGCTTCTGGCTCCCGGGGGAGCCGAGCGTGTCCGCGTACCGCGCCGCAAAGCGCCGGGCGCTCGCCAGCTCGCAGGTCGACTAGGCGCTCGGCACCCCTGCCGCGGCGTCGGGGTGGGTCGGCAGGAGAAGCCGGTCGGAGTCGGCGTCGAACTCGAACAGCTCGCCGTACCGCCCCCAGTCGATAGCCGTGTCGAGCTGCTGCTCGGCGTCGTCGTCTCCGTAGAAGGCCTTGAGCTCGGCGAGGACGTCGTCAGCACGGATCGCGCCGGAGTCGCTATGCCGGAGCTCCCGGACAATCCGGCGGACCAGGGGCGCCGCCTCGACCGCGAGCGTCGCGAACTGCTCCTTCGCGCGGAGCGGGTCGGCCGCGGCGTAGCGGCGGCCCTGTTCGGTGATCCGCAGGTCCGGGCCGTGTGGGCGGGCGAGCTTGAGCAGGAGCGCCGCGTCCACGACGGGGAGCAGGTCGTCGATCTCGTAGCGGAGATCGTCTGCGATCTCCGCCAGGCCCTCGGTGCCGCCGCGCGCCGCCAGCAGACCGACGAGACCGCCGAGGGCTCCTGTGCTCGCAGTCGGAAGCGGCACGTCGAGGCCCGAGGCTGCCGCCGCGTCGCCTGCCGTGGCCGCGAGTGTCTCTCGGCGCGGCTCGGCCTTCTGGCCCGTCAGGATTCCGTACACCTCGTCGACGAGGGCCTCGAACTCGGGGCTTCGGCGATCACGCGGCTTGGGCATGGGCACGCTCAGCTCGGCCTTGATCCGCCCGGGGTTTGAGTCGAGTACCAGAACCCTGTCAGCGAGCTGGATCGCCTCCTCGATGTTGTGGGTCACGATGAGCGCGGTGCGCGTCGGCATCGATCCGTCGGCCCACATCCGGACGAGTTCGGAGCGGAGGTTCTCGCTCGTGAGCACGTCGAGGGCTGAGAACGGCTCGTCCATGAGGAGCACGTCGGGTTCCACGACGATCGCCCGCGCGAAGCCGACGCGCTGGCGCATGCCGCCCGAGAGCTCCTTCGGATACGCGGACTCGAAGCCGTCGAGTCCGATGATGTCGATCGCCCGCAGCGCGCGCTCGCGGCGCTCCGCGGTCTTGACGCCCTTCGCCTCGAGCCCGAGTTCCACGTTCTCGATGACGGTGAGCCACGGGAGCAGGGCGAAGGACTGGAAGACGAGAGCCGTGCCCGGATTCGCCCCGTTGAGCCTCTTTCCGCGGTAGGCGACCTCGCCCTCGCTCGGCGCGATGAGGCCCGCGACGCAGCGCAGGAGCGTGCTCTTGCCGGATCCCGAGCGGCCTAGGAGGGCCACGATCTCGCCTTCGCGGATGCTGAAGGAGACGTCGTCGAGCACGTTCTTCTCGCCACCCTCAGTGGCGAACGACTTGCTCACGCCGCGGACGCTGATGAGCTCGGTGAGCGTTTCGGTGGGGTTCATGGCGGCCTCCGTCAGGGAAGGGTGGGCGGGAGCGGTCAGAGGGCGAAGCGGGTCTCGGCAATGCGGTACAGGCGGCGCCAGAACAGGCGATTGATCCCGACCACGAAGACCGACATGACGAGGACGCCGACGAGCACGTGGGCCATATCGCCGGAGCTCGTCGCCTGGGCGATGTCCGCGCCGAGGCCGGTCGCGGTGAGCGTCTGGTGGTTGTACGACACCACCTCCGCGACGATGGCCGCGTTCCAGGCGCCGCCCGCGGCGGTGATCCCGCCCGTGACGTAGGAGGGGAAGACGCCGGGCAGGATGAGGCGCCGCCAGCGCTGCCACCTGCCCAGGCCGAAGCTTTCCATGGCCTGGCGGAGATCCGTCGGGATCGCGCTCGCGCCGGCGATGACGTTGAAGAGGATGTACCACTGGGAGCCGAGCGCCATGAGCACGATTCCGCCGATGTCGAGCGGGATGTGCGCCGCGACGAAGAACGCGATGACGAACGGGAACAGGAAGTTCGCGGGGAAGCTCGCGAGCAGTTGCACGACGGGCTGGGCGAGGCGGCTGATCCTGGGATTCATGCCGATCCAGACGCCGATCGGCACCCACACGATCGTGGCGAGCACGATGATGACCACGACCCTCAGGAGCGTGATCAGGCCGTGCAGGAACGCCTCGCCGAACGAGCCGAGCCCGGCCGTCGAGTCGATGAAGACGTAAGCCCAGTACGCGCCATACGTGATCGCCGCCGCGACCACGACGACGACCGCGACGTCCCCGGCGCGGCGGCGCAGGGCCGGGACGTGGAGCGGATGCTCGGCAATTCCGAACGGGCGCGTCGCAGCGTCGAAGACCCGGTTCACGGGCGCGATGGCGCGGCCGAACCCGCGCGGGATCGACGAACGGCTCAGGATGCCCAGCACGACGCTGCGCGGGCGGTCGGCCGCGGCGGTGTCCTCGTTCCGGAACCGCTCGGCCCAGGCCACGAGGGGCCGCCAGAACAGGAAGTTGACGCCCAAGACCATGATCGCCATGGTCAGGATCGCGTAGCCCACGTGGTCGAGCTCGCCGGCACCGACGGCCGCCGCCACGTACGCTCCGACGCCAGGGAGCGAGAACGACGTGTTGCCGACCGTCACGGCCTCGGACGCGGCAAGGAAGAACCAGCCGCCGCCGAAGCTCATCATGCCGTTCCAGACGAGCGGGATCATGCCGGATGGGACATCGAGCTTCCAGAAGCGTTCCCACTTCGTGAGGCGCATGAGACGCGCCGCCTCGTCGAGGTCATCGGGTTGGCTCACGAGGGACGAGTGGAACGAAAAGGCCATGTTCCAGGCCTGCGACGTGAAGATCGCGAAGACGGAGGCGGCCTCGAGCCCGAGCGTCGATCCTGGGAACAGGGCGATGAATCCGGTCACGGTGACGGAGAGGAAGCCGAGGATCGGCACCGACTGGAGGATGTCGAGGGCCGGGAGGATGATCTTCTCCGCGCGCGGCAGCCGCGCCGCCGCCGTCGCGACGACGAACGTGAACACGACCGAGGCCGCGAGCGCCGCGAACATCCGCAGGAGGGACCGCAGCGCGTAGTAGGGCAGATTCGCCGGGTCGGTCGAGATGGCCTGCGGCGCTTCGAGATTCAGCGGGGCCGTGGCGCCGGCAGAGGCCCGCGCCACGAGATAGAGGACCACGACGATCGCGGCTGCGACGAGGATGTCCGCCCAGCGGAGACGGGGGCGCCGCAGGACACCAGCGCCCGGGACTTGACGCAAGAGTGGCATGGGCGCTCCCAGTGTCAGCAGATGGTCGGGACTTGGCTACGGCCTCATGCGGTGGGCCGGTGGCCGCTCGGCCCAAAGTATCGGCCCCGGGCCTGTGGGGCCAGAGCAAAGCCGCCGCATGCGGACATTGAAGCACCCGCCCGAGCGTTGGATAACACTCCTTTGCACGGTGCGGACATGAACTTTCGGTAACGTTGAGTGGTGACTTTCGACCCCGCTTCCCCACGTACCGCCTCGAGCCCCGCTGGCACTGCCTCTCCGGGCCAGTACGGCGAGACCCTCGACGAGCTCCTCGACCGCCTGTGCGCGACCGTCGAGGACTATCCGAAGCCCGGGATCACGTTCAAGGACCTGACCCCTGTCTTCGCCGACTCCGTGGGGCTGCGGGCCATCGTCGACGCGCTCACGGCGCCGTTCGCGGGCGAATTCGACCTCGTCGCGGGAATCGAGGCCCGCGGCTTCCTCCTGGCCGCGGCAGCGGCGTACGCGACCGGGACGGGCGTCATCACGGTCCGCAAGAAGGGCAAGCTCCCGCGCCGCACCATCTCCGAGGACTACGCCCTCGAGTACGGCACGGCGACCCTCGAGGTCCACGAGGACGACATCCCCGCCGGCACGAGGGTGCTGCTGCTCGACGACGTCCTCGCGACCGGCGGCACGCTCTCCGCGGCGACCCGGCTCATGGAGCGAACGGGCGCGCGCGTGGCCGGCATCGGCGTCGTCCTCGAACTCACCGCCCTGAACGGCCGCGCCGCCCTCGCGGGGCACAGGGTCCGCTCACTCCAGCGGGTCGACGTGTGACCACCACCGCAAGTTCACGCGAATCGCTGTAGAATGGACGGTCCGTCATTGCAGTAAGGGGAATGCGCCGATGCTCGACGCCGATCTGGCTCACGAACGGGACTACGTGCGGGGCCTGTACCGCCGGCTCGATGAGTTGCGCGACGAGAAGCGCGATCAGCTCGCGGCCGTCCGCAAGGCGGGAGCGATTGGCTCGGTCCAGAACATCTCGGAGCGGGACGCGTTCGCGGCCCTGTACGAGGACCGGCTCGCGCAGCTCGACGCCGTGGAGGACCGCCTCGTCTTCGGCCGGCTCGACCTCGACGACGGCGAGGCCCAGTACATCGGCCGCATCGGGCTGAGCACGGACGACCTGCGCCGCCTCATGGTCGACTGGCGCGCACCCGAGGCGAGCCACTTCTACCAGGCGACGGCGTTCGACCGGCAGGGCGTGCGCCGACGCCGGCATCTCATCCTCCAGGGCCGCGACGTCAAGGCCATCGAGGACGACATCCTCGACTCCGACATGCTCGATCCAACGCACCACCATCAGGGCGAGGGAGCCCTGCTCGCGGCGCTCAACTCGAAGCGCACGGGCCGGATGGCGGACATCGTGAGCACGATCCAGGCCGAGCAGGACAGGATCATCCGGGCGTCCATGCCCGGCGCGCTGGTCGTGCAGGGCGGTCCTGGCACGGGCAAGACGGCCGTCGCGCTCCACCGCGCGGCGTACCTCCTCTACAGCCACCGCGACAGGCTCAAGTCGGCGGGGGTCCTGCTCGTGGGCCCGTCACTCTCCTTCATGAAGTACATCGAGCGCGTCCTGCCGTCCCTCGGCGAGACCGGCGTCGTCATGTCGAGCGTCGGCAGGCTCATGCCCGGCATCAACGGCGTTCCCGAGGAGGACGCGCGCGTCGCGAAGCTCAAGGGCAGCCGGCGCATGGTCGACCTCATCGCGGCCGCGGTCGCGAATCGCCAGCGCGTTCCCTCGGGCGATCGGATCGTCGACGTCGAGGGCCAGAAGCTCCTCCTCTCGCCGCGCCAGGTCCGCCGGGCCCGTGACAAGGCCAGAGCCACGGGAAAGCCGTACAACGAGGCCCGCAACACGTTTGTGAAGATCCTGCTCCGCGAGCTCACGGAGCAGCTGCAGTCCAAGCTCGAGGCTGCGAGCGTGGGCAACAACGCCGACCGCTCGTACCTCGCCGAGGACGTGCGGCAGTCGCGGGACGTCCGCGTGGCGCTCAACCTGTGCTGGATGCCGATGACGCCGCAGCAGCTCCTCACCGAGCTGTTCTCGAAGCGCCGGATCCTCGATGCCGTCGCGGCGGACTTCACCGAGCAGGAACGTGATCTGCTCGAGCGGCCCGCCGGCGAACCGTGGACGGAGGCCGACGTGCCTCTGCTCGACGAGGCGGCGGAGCTCCTGGGCGAGCTCGACGCGTCGTCCGGAGGCGAGGCCGCGCGACGCGAGGCCGACCGTCGCCGCGACCTTGAGAATGCCGAGCGCACGCTCGCGAACTTGGACCATGCGCTGCGGGAGCAGGGCGTGGACGGCGTCGTCAGCGCCGAGGACCTCGCGGACCTCCAGCAGGAGTCTGAGGCCCGGCTCACCGCGGCCGAGCGCGCGGTGGGGGATCGGACGTGGGCCTATGGCCACATCATCGTCGACGAGGCGCAGGAGCTCTCGTACATGCAGTGGCGCCTGCTCGTGCGGCGCTGCCCGCTCAAGTCCTTCACCATCGTGGGCGACATCGCGCAGACGAGCGCCGCGGCCGGCGCCTCGTCGTGGGCCGCCGCGCTCACGCCGTTCTTCGACGACCGCTGGCGGCTCGAGGAGCTCACCGTCAACTACCGCACGCCAAGCCAGATCGCAGAGGCCGCGGCGCGCATGGCCGCCGCTGCCGGCCTCACCGTGTCCGCGCCCAAGGCGGTACGCGAGGGCCAGTGGCCGCCCGTCGTCGACCGCGTCGCCGCTGGTGGGGTCATCGATCGCCTCGTCGCCACGATGCCCGAGGAACTCGCAGCGGCCGACGGCGGGCTCGTCGCCGTCATCGCGCCCGAGGAACTCGTCGAGCCGGCGCGCGCGGCGCTCCACGCCGTCTACGGCAGGCGTGTGGGTGCGGGGGCGGGGAGCTTCGACCAGGACATCGTCGTCATCGACCCGCGCGAGGCGAAGGGCCTCGAGTTCGACGTCGTGGTGGTGCTCGAGCCGGCCGAGCTCATCGACGCCCACCACGGCCGCGTCGGCGACCTGTATGTCGCCATGACCCGGCCCACGCAGCGGCTCCGGCTCATCGCCTCGGAGCGGCTTCCCGCGGGCATCGAGACCGAATTGGTTGACGCGTGACTGATACTGTAGAAGCCGTGCCGCAGACACTACTCACCGCGCAGAAGAACGATTCGAGCTTTCCCAACATCTGGCAGGAGCTCAAGTGGCGAGGGCTCGTCCACGTCTCAACCGATGAGGCCGAGCTCGAGGCACTCCTCGCGGGAGATCCGATCACGTACTACTGCGGCTTCGACCCGACGGCGCCGAGCCTCCACCTCGGCAACCTTGTCCAGCTCCTGCTCCTGCGCCGGCTCCAGCTCGCCGGCCACAAGCCGCTCGGGCTCGTGGGCGGCTCGACGGGGCTCATCGGGGACCCGCGGCCGACTGCGGAGCGGACGCTCAACACGAAGGACACCGTTGCGGAGTGGGTTGGCTACCTCCGCGCCCAGGTGCAGCGCTTCCTGAGCTTCGAGGGCGAGAACGCGGCCCGCATGGTCAACAACCTCGACTGGACGGCCCCGCTGTCCGCGATCGATTTCCTGCGCGACGTCGGGAAGCACTTCCGCGTCGGCACGATGCTGCGCAAGGACGCCGTCGCTTCGCGTCTCTCCTCGGACGAGGGCATCTCCTACACCGAGTTCAGCTACCAGATCCTGCAGGGCATGGACTACCTCGAGCTGTACCGCGACTACGGGTGCGTGCTCCAGACGGGCGGATCGGACCAGTGGGGCAACCTCACGAGCGGAACCGAGCTCATCCGCAAGGTCGAGGGCAAGACGGTGCACGCGCTCGGGACGCCGCTCATCACGAACGCTGACGGGACGAAGTTCGGCAAGAGCGAGGGCAACGCCATCTGGCTCGATGCGGCGATGTGCTCGCCGTACGCCTTCTACCAGTTCTGGCTCAACGCCTCGGACGCGGACGTGATCGACCGGCTCAAGATCTTCACGTTCCTCACGAGGGCGGAGATCGAGGATCTCGAGGTCGCGGTCGCCGAGCGACCCTTTGCCCGCGAGGCGCAGCGGCGGCTCGCGTTCGAAGTGACGGCGGTGGTTCACGGCGTCGAGGCGACGGAGAAGGTCATCGCCGCGTCCGCCGCGCTCTTCGGGAACGGCGACTTGGGCGTACTCGACGAGGGCACGCTCGAGGCGGCGACCGCAGAACTGACGACGGCGGCGATCACCCCTGCGCAGCTGGGGATCGTGGACCTCCTGGTCGCCACGGGCCTGTCGGAGAGCAAGTCGGCCGCGCGCCGCACCGTGGGGGAGGGCGGCGCGTACGTGAACAACGTCAAGGTGACCGACCCTGACACTGTGGTCGACTCTGAGCTCGCGCTCCACGGTCGGTACTTCCTGGTCCGGCGCGGCAAGAAGAACCTCGCCACGGCGGTCCTCACCGACTGACTTCCGGGGCTGCCTACACCCGATCCGCCCAGACTCCGCGAGCGACACGCCCGAGAGTCTGGGCGGATTTGCCGTCTCTGGTGGGGGCGTGTAGTGTACTTCGAGTCGCCTCCGCTTGACGGAGGCAAAAACCCTTCCTAGACAAGCCAAGCGGCCTCTTTCGCGGAGTAAATTCGCGGATTTGCGGCGCGGCGATGAGGAAGGTAGGTTAGTACCTCGTCCGCAGGGGCGATGCCGGGAGGTTTCCGGTTATTCCTGTTGGGCCTGTTGTTTGAGAACTCAATAGCGTGCCATGTTTGGATTGATGCCATTTTTTTGATGGCTGTTTGCCTGGTCTGTGCGCACCCCGTGTGTGTGGGCTGGGTTTCGGCTTGGATCGGATTGCCGGGGCGGGGTTTTTCCGCTTTGTCCTGGTTTTCTTTGTTTTTTTGTTTTTGACGGAGAGTTTGATCCTGGCTCAGGATGAACGCTGGCGGCGTGCTTAACACATGCAAGTCGGACGATGAAGCCCTTCGGGGTGGATTAGTGGCGAACGGGTGAGTAACACGTGA
>NZ_SWDW01000029.1 GCF_004919045.1 Sinomonas albida | reverse complement strand
TTCATGATCGTCGTCCAGGACTTCCAGGACCCCTACACCCTCAACGTCAAGCAGCTCATGAAGTGCTGCGTCGAGGAGATCACCCCCGACGGGCGGCTCATCCCCTTCTGCGCCTACAACTCCGTCGGCTACCGCGAGCAGGTCCGCGCCCAGATGTCCGGCGTCCCGGTGGCGGACGTCGCCCCCAACGCCGCCGGCATCCAGCACCTCCTCGCCCCGACCCCGTACGGCTCCAAGACAGCGGCCGACGGCGGGCACCCGGCCCCCGACGGGACGATGCCGGAGCGCAGCACGGCCTCCCAGACGAATCTGGGCATGCCGGCGGTGCGCCGATGAGCTCACCCGGCGCGGCCTGGGGGCCCCCGGCGGCGGATCCGGATGCTGCCAAGGCCTGCTGCGCGGCCGGGTACGGCACCGACGCCGTCGCGCTCCTGCTCGGACCCAGCTACCACCCTGGCGGGGCCGAGCTGACCCGCCGCCTCGCCCGCGCCCTGGGCCTGGGCCCCGGGAGCCGGGTGCTGGACGTCGCCTCTGGGCAGGGCACGACGGCGCTGCTGCTCGCCCGGGAGTTCGGCTGCACCGTGACCGGGATCGACCTCGGCACACGGCAGGTCGGGCAGGCCACCGCGGCAGCAGCAAGCGAGGGCCTGGACCGGCTCGTGCGCTTCACCGTCGCCGACGCCGAAGACCTGCCCTTCGAGGATGCCTCATTCGACGCCGTGGTGTGCGAGTGCGCCCTCTGCACTTTCCCGGACAAGGCCAGCGCCGCGGCCGAGTTCGCTCGTGTCCTCGCCCCCGGTGGGACGGTGGGGATCACCGACGTCACCGTCCAGGGCGGGCGCCTGCCCGAGCCCCTCACCGGGATGGCCGCGTGGATCGCCTGCATCGCCGACGCCCGCAGCCGGCAGGACTACGCACAGCTGCTCTCGGCCGCGGGGCTGGCCGTCGAACGCACAGAGGCCCACAGCGGTGCCATCGCCCGGATGCTCGAGGTGATCGAGGCCCGCCTCGCCGTCCTGGCCATGACCGCCCCCGACGCACTCGCCTCCGCTGGCATCGACCCCGCCGCCGTGCGGCCCTACACACGCACCGTGCGCGACCAGATCGCCACCGGCGCGATCGGCTACGGCCTCATCACCGCCCGCAAGCCCCGACCGACCACGGGAGGAACCCGACCATGACCATCTACCGACGTCTCGCCCGCGCCGCCGCCCTGACCGCCGTCCCCGTCCTCGCACTCGCCCTGTCCGCGTGCGGGGGCTCGTCAAGCCCGCTCTCCACGGCGCCCGTCTCGGGCCAGGCCAGCGCGGGCGGCCCGATCGTGGTGGGCTCGGCGAACTTCACCGAGAGTGAGATCCTCGCCGACATCTACGCCGGGGCGCTCAACGGAGCCGGCGTGCAGGCGACCACGAGGACCGGGATCGGTTCCCGCGAGGTCTACGTCAAGGCCCTCCAGGACGGCTCGATCGACGCCGTGCCGGACTACTCGGGCAACCTCCTGCGCTACTTCGAAAAGAACGCCACCGCCGTGAGCGCCGCGGACGTCATGAAGGCCCTGCCCGCCGCCACGCCGCAGGGCCTCGCCGTCCTGGACCCGGCCAACGCCGAGGACAAGGACTCCATCGTGGTCACCCAGGCCACCGCGGACAAGTACAGCCTCAAGACGCTCGCCGACCTCGGCAAGGTCTGCGACCAGATCTCCCTGGGCATGCCGCCCGAGGCCAAGGACCGCCCGCAGGGCCTGCCCGGCCTCAAGGCCAAGTACGGCTGCACCCCCAAGCAGTTCGTCCCGCTCAGCGACAGCGGCGGCCCCGTCACCGTCAAGGCGCTCCTGGACGACCAGATCCAGGCCGCGGACGTGTTCACGACCTCGCCGCTCATCTCCCAGAACCACCTCGTCACCCTCTCTGACCCGCAGAACAACTTCGCCGCCCAGCAGGTCGTCCCGCTCGTGCGCACCGACCGGATCAACGACAAGGCCAAGGGAGTGCTGGACAAGGTCCAGGCCGCGCTGACCACTGCGGACCTCGTCAAGCTCAACGACGAGGTCTCCGGCAGCGCCAAGGAGGACCCCAAGGCCGCCGCCGACGCGTGGCTGAAGGAGAAGGGGCTCGTCGGCTGAGGTGATGACTGCGGGCCGGCCCGCCCGTCACCCTTGGAGGACGGGGCCGGCCGGCGGCGGCAGCCCCGCTTCCGGGCGGCCTTGGGAGAAGAGGAGAAGACGACTAACACCCTCGCACGGACC
>NZ_SWDW01000028.1 GCF_004919045.1 Sinomonas albida | reverse complement strand
CGAGCCCAGAAACCGAAGTGCCTACAACGTCCTGAGACATCAAGTGTCAACAACGTCCTGAGACAGGAAGTGTCCACGAGGTCCTGAGACATCACACGGCCTGGGGCGGGCGTATCTGTACCCGAGAGGGATTGGGGTGGGGAGTATCTGTACCCGAGAGGGATTGGGGTGGGGAGTATCTGTACCCGAGAGGGATTGGGGTGGGGAGTATCTGTACCCGAGAGGGATTGGGGTGGGGAGTATCTGTACCCGAGAGGGATTGGGGTGGGAGCGGGTGGGCTGCCCGACGGTCCTAGAGTGGAAGCCATGTGTGCCTCGCTTCCCCCTGCCGCGTACCGCTGGACCGACGAAGAGGGTGCGGTCGACGACGGCGCGCTCGCCGGCGAGGGCGAGACGCGCGCGGCGCACGACGAGGCGGGCCGGAAGCGCCGCCTCGAGTACCCGCCAGCGCCAGAGCCGCTGCCCGTGCCGGTGGTGGACAACCACACGCACCTCAACTTCCGCGACGGGCTCGTCGCGGTCGGCGTGCGCGCGGCCCTCGACGCCGCCGAGGCGGTGGGGGTGCATCGCGCGGTCCAGGTGGGATGTGACCTTCCGTCCTCGCGGTTCACGGTCGAGGCCCTCGACATCGACTCCCGGCTCCTCGGTGCAGTGGCCCTCCACCCGAACGACGCGCCGCGGTACGCCGCGCGCGGAGAGTTCGAATCGGCCCTTGCCGAGATCGAGCAGCTCGCGTCCCACCCGCGCGTCCGGGGCATCGGCGAGACCGGGCTCGACTACTTCCGCACCCATGGCGAGGCCCTCGAGATCCAGCGCGACTCGTTCCGCCGCCATATCGACATCGCCAAGCGCCTTGGCCTGACCCTCCAGATCCACGACCGGGACGCGCACGACGACGTGGTGCGGATCCTCGGCGAGGAGGGCGCGCCGGAGCGGGTCGTCTTCCACTGCTTCTCGGGCGACGAGGACCTCGCACGGACGTGCAACGAGAACGGATGGTTCCTCTCCTTCGCTGGTACGGTCACGTTCAAGAACGCGGAGAACCTGCGCCGCGCGCTCACGATCGCCGACCCCGCACGTGTCCTCGTCGAGACGGACTCCCCGTTCCTCACACCGCATCCGTACCGCGGGCGCCCCAACGCGAGCTACATGGTCCCGTACACCGTGCGGGGCATGGCCGAAGTGCTCGGGGCCGACCTCGCCGAGCTGTGCTCGCGGATCGGCGAGAATACGGTCGCGGCGTACGGAAGCTGGGACTGACCGGCGCACCATGAGATGCAGCTCTCGCGCGTAAAGCCAGGCTCGGCGCGTGCTTTGCCGGCCTGCGGGGGCGGGCCAGCGTAACCGAAAAGTGACTTCTGGTTGTCTTTTGATAACGCTTCGATTACGCTCAGTTCCCAACAGCCGGGGTCGGGGAAGGCCTCCGGACGTATGCGCCCGCGTGCCACGCGCGCAGGGCCAAGGACAGACCGCTTTGCCTGCGCGTGTCGCGCGCCGGGGGAGAGCTCTGTTCCTGCGTCCGGATCCGCCCGTGCCCGGTCCTGCGAGGTGAGGGCACATGTGAGCAGATACTCCGCTGAGAGCGCCGCGGCAAGGCCGTTCAGGATTGCCGGCCAGGTCGCCGTTGTGGGTGCGCTGGTGCTGGGCACGACCGCGTTCGTGGCGAGCACGAAGACCGTCACCCTGAGCATCGACGGCAAGGCCAGTACCGTCCAGACCTTCGCGGGGACCGTTGACCAGGTGGTCCGGGGCGCCGATGTGGCGATCAAGCCCGCAGACCTCGTCCAGCCGGCACTCGGCGAGGCGGTCGGGAACGGCTCCGTCATCACGGTGAACCGCTCGAAGGAGGTCACCGTCAAGCTCGACGGCGCGCAGCGCACGGTCCAGACGACCGTCCCCACGGTCGATGCCTTGGTCCGCCAGCTCGGCGTCGCCTCCAACAGCGTTGTGTCGCTCGCAGGCTCGACCACCCTCGAACCCGAGGGCAGCGTCGTGGACATCACCACACCGAAGGACGTCACCGTCCTCGTGGACGGCCAGTCCGTGACACGGACGACGGCGGCCGAGACCGTGGGAGACCTCCTCGGCGAGCTGGGGCTCACCTTGGGCGCCAACGACCACGTGTCCCTCGCCGCCAACGCGCCGGTCGTCACCGGCCTCGTGCTCAAGGTCACGCGCGTCGACACGGGCAAGGCGGACACCGTCACGGAGCCGATCCCGTTCAGCACGGATAAGACGGACGCCCCCGACCTCCCCGTCGGCCAGACCAAGGTCGTCCAGCCGGGAGTCGCCGGCTCCCTCGTCAAGACCTACCAGGTGGTCACCGTCGACGGGCGCGAGGCAGGCCGCACGCTCGTCTCGCAGAACGTCACCGTCCAGCCCGTGGCCCAGAAGATCCTCGTCGGCACGAAGCAGCCTGCGCCGTCGTCGACCACCGGAGGCAACACCGGTGCCGCCGCGCCCGCGGTCATGAACGAGGCGATGTGGGACAAGATCGCCCAGTGCGAGTCCAGCGGCAACTGGGCCGCCAACACGGGCAACGGCTACTACGGCGGCCTCCAGTTCGACGTCTCCTCGTGGATGGCGAACGGCGGTGGCCAGTACGCGCCGAACGCCTCGCTCGCCTCGAAGGCGCAGCAGATCGCCGTGGCGAACACCTATTACGCGAAGGCCGGCCTCCGTCCGTGGGGCTGCGCATGGGCCGCGTCGAGCTGACGCGTTCCTCACCCCTCTCCTCTCCGCTTGCGCCGTCACGTCTGCAGGGTTCCAGCCCTGCGGAGGTGGCGGCGCAACTGCGCTGTGCCCCCACGCTGGGCCCGCACGCTGGGCCCGCCCGACTGTGCACCGCCCACTGTGCCCCGCCCACCGGCCGAGCGCCTGCGCGGGCCCGTCGAGAGCGCGGACCCACCGATAGGATGCACAGGTGACTGAACCCGCCCAACTGCTGGGGGCTGCCGACATCCGTGCCCTCGCCGAGGCTCTCGGCGTCCGCCCGACCAAGACGCTCGGCCAGAACTTCGTGATCGACGGCAACACGATCCGCCGCATCGTCGCGGCCGCGAAGCTCGATCCCGGCGAGACGGTGCTCGAGGTCGGCCCGGGCCTCGGTTCCCTCACGCTCGGCCTCCTGGACGCGGCAGCGCGCGTCGTCGCGATCGAGATCGACCCGCTCCTGGCGGGAAAGCTCCCGGAGACGGTCGCGCGCTGGCGACCGGACGCCGTCGGCCGTTTTGAGCTCGTGCTCGCTGATGCCCTGAAGATCAAGGAACTCCCGTCGGGGCCCTTTTCTGCGCCGACCGCGGTCGTGGCGAACCTCCCGTACAACGTCGCCGTCCCGGTCGTGCTGCACCTGCTCGAGCACTTCCCGAGCCTGCGCCACGGCCTCGTGATGGTCCAGGACGAGGTCGCGGACCGGCTCGCCGCCGAGCCGGGTTCGAAGATCTACGGCGTGCCGAGCGTCAAGGCCGCCTGGTACGGCACGATGCGCAAGGCCGGCGTGATCGGCACCAACGTCTTCTGGCCCGCGCCGCGCATCCATTCGGGCTTGGTCGCCTTCGAGCGGCACGAACCGCCGCGGACGACGGCGACGCGCACCGAGGTCTTCGCCGTCATCGACGCGGCGTTCGCCCAGCGCCGCAAGACGCTGCGCGCGGCGCTCTCGGGCTGGGCCGGCGGCGGGCCTGCAGCAGAAGCTGCGCTCCTCGCGGCCGGCGTCGCCCCGAGCGTGCGGGGCGAGACGCTCGCGATCGCGGATTTCGTGCGGATCGCCGAGCACCGCCCCGAGGACCGCGCCGAGGACCGCCCCGCCACGGCCGCGCGCCGCGGTGAGCCGGACTCCGGCGGGGAAGACGCCCTGGGATAGCGTGGGAGGCATGCGATCAGGGAGCGCCATGGGCCGCAAGTCAGTCCGCGCCAAGGCCCCCGGCAAGATCAACGTCTCGCTGCGGGTGGGGCCGCCCCGCCCGGACGGGTACCACGGCGTCTCGAGCGTGTACCTCGCGGTCTCACTCTTCGAGGAGGTCCGAGCCACCGTCACGGACGAGCCCGGGATCACGGTCAGCCTGAGCCGTGAGAGCACCCTCGACCTCGACTCGCTCGACATCCCGCTCGACGAGCGCAATCTCGCCGTGCGCGCCGCCGCGCTCATGGCCGAGGTGTCCGAGCACCCCACGGGCGTGCACCTCGAGATCACGAAGCGCGTGCCCGTGGCCGGTGGGATGGGCGGTGGCTCGGCCGACGCCGCCGCGACCCTCGTAGCCTGCGACGCGCTGTGGGGCGCAGGGCTCTCCCGCGAGGAGCTCGCGCACCTCGGAGCCGAGCTCGGGGCGGACGTGCCGTTCGCGCTCCTGGGCGGCGCGGCGATCGGGCTCGGCGTGGGGGACCAGCTCTCGCCGGCGCTCGCGACGGAGCGGCTCGACTGGGTCCTCGTGCCCGCCGGCTTCGGGCTCAGCACCCCGGCGGTGTTCCGCGAGCTCGACAGGCTCCGGGCCGCGGAGGGCCTCGAGGCCGAGGAGCCGAGCGACGTCGAGCCCGGGATCCTCGCCGCGGTGCGCGCCGGGGACGCCTACGCCCTGAGCCACCTGCTCCTCAACGACCTCCAACGCGCCGCCGTCTCCCTCGCCCCGGAGCTCCGCAACACGCTCGGCTGGGGCGATTCCCACGGCGCGCTCGCCTCGCTCGTCTCGGGTTCCGGGCCCACGGTCGCCATGCTCACCGAGGACCCGCATGCCGCCACCGAGCTCGCGGACTCCCTGGGCCGTCGGGGCGTCGAGGCGCTCGCGGTGCACGGACCGGTTCCCGGGGCCCGGATCGTGAGCGATACCCTGCTGTAGTCAGATTCAGCGCTCCCCACCTTCGAAAGCGATCCTTGGCACACCTCCTCGGCGGCGAGAACCTCAGCATCTCCTTCGGCACCCGCACTGTCCTCGACGGCGTCACGGTCGGCCTCAACGACGGCGACCGCATAGGGATCGTCGGCCGCAACGGCGACGGGAAGTCCACGCTCATGCGGCTCCTCGCCCAGCGCGCCACGCCGGACGGCGGGCGGGTGACGTGGCGCCGCGGCGTCGACGCGGGCTACCTCGACCAGGCGGACGTGCTCGACGGCGACCTCGACGTGGGGCGCGCGATCGTCGGCGACCGCGCCGACCACGAGTGGGCGGCGAATCCTCGCATCCGCGAGATCATGGCGGGCCTCGTGGCCGACGTCGACTGGCACGCCCAGGTGCGCTCGCTGTCCGGCGGCCAGAAGCGGCGCGTCGCGCTCGCGAAGCTCCTCATCGAGCCGCACGACGTCATCATGCTCGACGAGCCGACCAACCACCTCGACGTCGAGGGCGTCGCGTGGCTCGCCCGCCACCTCAAGAGCCGCTGGCGCGCGAACGAGGGCGCTTTCGTGGTCGTAACGCACGACCGCTGGTTCCTCGACGAGGTCTGCACGGGCACGTGGGAGGTCCACGACGGCATCGTCGAGCCGTTCGAGGGCGGCTACGCAGCGTATGTCCTGGCCCGCGCCGAGCGCGACCGCATGGCCGCCGTCGTCGAGGGCAAGCGGCAGAACCTCATGAAGAAGGAGCTCGCGTGGCTCCGGCGCGGCGCGCCCGCGCGGACCACGAAGCCCAAGTTCCGCATCGAGGCGGCCAACGCGCTCATCGCGGACGTGCCCGAGCCGCGCGACGCCGTCGCGCTGTCGAAGATGGCCACGGCTCGGCTCGGCAAGGACGTGATCGACCTCGAGGGCGTGACGCTCGCGTACGGGGAAGCTGCTGCGGGCAGGCCCCTCCTGGACAACGTCACGCTGCGCCTCGCGCCGGGCGAGCGCGTGGGCCTCGTCGGCGTGAACGGCGCCGGGAAGTCGACGCTCCTGCGGCTCCTGACGGGCGAGCTCGAGCCGACGTCGGGGCGCGTCAAGCGCGGCAAGACCGTGGTGCCGGCGCTCCTGAGCCAGGACGTGACCGAGCTCGACGACGTCGCGGACCTCCGCGTGATCGAGGTCATCCAGCGCGAGAAGCAGACGTTCACGGTTGGCGCGAAGGAGCTCACGGCGGGCCAGCTCGTCGAGCAGCTCGGCTTCACCAACCAGAAGCAGTGGACCCGCGTCTCCGAGCTCTCGGGCGGCGAGCGGCGGCGGCTCCAGCTCCTCCGCCTGCTCGTGGGCGAGCCCAACGTGCTCATGCTCGACGAGCCCACGAACGATCTCGACACCGACACGCTCGCCGCAGTCGAGGACGTGCTCGACGGCTGGCCCGGCACGCTCGTCGTGGTGAGCCACGACCGCTACCTCCTCGAGCGGGTCACGGACCACCAGCTCGCGCTGCTCGGCGACGGCGCCGTCCGCGCGCTGCCCGGGGGAGTCGAGCAGTACCTCGAGCTCCGCGAGGCGGCGCTCGCGGGCGGCGCGGCGGCGGGCGGGGCGCAGGCCGCGGCCGACGACGGCGGGGCACGGTCCGCGGCGTCGGGCACCGGGGCGGGC
>NZ_SWDW01000027.1 GCF_004919045.1 Sinomonas albida | reverse complement strand
CTTCATGCTCAGAGGCGCACCGCTCGGCGAAGGTCATTCCACGCCAGCGTCGCCCCTGCCCAACTCCCGAAGCCATCGGACCCACCCTCACGATCGAATTGCATTGACCGTTTGAGGTTGGGCCGCCGTTTCACGGGACACGCCGAGTTTGGTGCCCGGAAGCTGGGGAACTCGGCCTCAACCCTGGGGAAATCGGCGCGCACGCCCCCATCCGGTATCGTGGATGAGGGCCATTGTGGCCTGATCGCCCATCGCGGGCGTTGAAAATCTTCGATCACACACTTGAGGCCGGGACATGACACAGGCGGGACGCCAGGGTTCACCACGCAAGCGGGGGCAGAACTCTGCCCAGAACAACGCAGGGGATTTCAGCTCGCGCGGCGGCGCGGCGCGGGGCGGCGCGAAGGGCGCGCCCAAGTCGTCGCAGCGCAAGCGCGGCGAGCGCCCGCAGCCCAAGGGTTCGAGCGCGGCGCCGTTCGCGGGCGAGAGGTTCGGGCGCAATCTCGGTCCGGTGCGCGACGGCCGCAAGGCGCCGGCACCCCTTCCCCAGCACAAGCCCCGCACGCGGGAGGAGATGAACGACGACGGCGTGCGCCTCCAGAAGGTCATGGCCAACGCGGGCGTCGCCTCGCGCCGGGTGTGCGAGGAGCTCATCGAGCAGGGCCGCGTCGAGGTCAACGGTCAGATCGTGACCGAGCTCGGAACGCGGGTGAATCCTGAGACCGACGCGATCCACGTGGACGGCGTCCGCGTGGTGGTCAACGACCACCTCGTGTACATGGCGTTCAACAAGCCGCGCGGCGTGGTCTCGACCATGGACGACCCCGAGGGCCGGCCGTGCATCTCCGACTACCTCCGGGCGGGCACGCCCGAGCGGCTCTTCCATGTGGGCCGCCTCGACACCAACACCGAGGGGCTCCTGCTCCTGACGAACGACGGCGAGCTCGCGAACCGGCTCTCGCACCCCTCCTACGAGGTGCCCAAGACGTACGTCGTGCAGGTGCGCGGGCCCATGCCGCACGGCATCGGCGCCCAGCTGCGTCGCGGCGTCGAGCTCGAGGACGGGCTCGCGAAGGTCGATTCCTTCAAGCTCGTTGACTCGACGCCGGGCTTCGTCCTCGTCGAGGTCGTGCTCCACTCGGGCAAGAACCGGATCGTCCGGCGCATGTTCGACGCCGTGGGCTTCCCGGTGCAGCGGCTCGTCCGGGCGAAGATCGGCCCGATCGGCCTCGGCGACCAGAAGCAGGGCACCATCCGGAAGCTCGGCAAGCAGGAAGTCGGCCATCTCATGGCCGCGGTCGGCCTGTAGGTCGGAGCCCCCAGCATGGCTTCCACTCATCTCACCGGGCCGGTCGTCGTGATCGGCACGGGGCTCCTCGGTGCGAGCATCGGGCTCGGCCTTGAGCACCGCGGCGTGCCGGTCTTCCTCGAGGACACGTCGCCCACGAACCAGGCGGTCGCGGTCGACATCGGGGCGGGCCGTCCCGTCGCCGAGTTCGAGGCGGACTCAGGCGCCCAGCCGCAGCTCGTCGTCGTCGCGGCTCCGCCCGACGTAACCGCCAGCCTCGTCGCGCGCTCCCTCGAGCGGTGGCCGCGCGCCGTCGTCGTCGACATCGCGAGCGTCAAGGCCGGGATCCTCGCCGAGCTCCGCACGCGCGGAGTCGATCTGTCCCGCTACGTGGGAACGCATCCCATGGCGGGGCGCGAGAAGTCGGGGCCGGTCGCGGCGCGCGGCGAGCTGTTCACGTCGATGCCGTGGGTCGTGTGCGCGCACGGGGAGTCATCCCCGGACGCCGTTCGCCTTGCCAAGGCGCTCGGGGCCGATCTCGGCGCCCTCGTCCTGGAGTTCGATGCTGACGAGCATGACGAGGCGGTGGCGCTCGTGAGCCACCTCCCTCAGGTCATGTCCTCCCTGCTCGCGAGCCGCCTGCTCGGCACCGACCTGCGGCTGCTCTCGCTCGCCGGCAACGGCCTGCGGGACACGACCCGCATCGCGGCGAGCGATCCCGGCCTGTGGGTGCAGATCCTCGGCGCCAACGCAGACAAGCTCGTCAAGCACCTGTACGGTGTGCGAGAGGACGTCGAACGGCTTATCGGCACGCTCGAGGCGCCGGTGGCGCCGGGCGCAAGGCTGGATCTCGCACAGCTCATGAGCGAGGGGAACGCTGGCCAGGCGCGCATCCCGGGCAAGCACGGCGGGCCGCCGCAGGCGTTCGCCTGGCTGACCGTCCTCGTCGACGACAGGCCGGGCCAGATCGCCAGGCTGCTCACCGAGATCGGCGAGATCGGGGTCAACCTCGAGGACCTGCGCCTCGACCACTCGTCGGGGCGGAACGTGGGCATGGTGGAGATCTCCGTGCTCCCGAGCAAGCACGGTGAACTGATAGCGGAACTGGAGGAGCGGGGATGGCGGGTGCTGCAGTGACTGAATTCGGGGCCTCGGGGGCAGCGGGCTCGGAAACCAGTGCAGAGGTCAGCTCAGGCGCCAGCGCAGCCAGCACGGAGCGCGGCACGAGCGTGCGGTACGCGTCCGCGGACGAGCCGGTCCGCGTTGGGCGTCCCCTTGTCGTCGCGATTGACGGGCCGTCGGGGTCTGGCAAGTCGAGCGTGTCCAAGGAGGTGTCCCGGAGGCTGCGCCTTGCGTACCTCGACACGGGCGCGATGTACCGTGCAGTCGCGTGGGACTGCCTCGACCGCGAGCTCGATCTCACGGACAGCGCGCTGGTCGAGGCCTCGGCCAGGGCACTCGATCTCGAGCTCAGCACGAGCGCGGATCGCGAGCACGTCGCGGTGCGGGGGCACGACGTCACGGAGGCCATCCGTGAGCCTCGGATCTCCGCGTCGGTGAGCGCGGTGGCGACCAACCTCGGTGTCCGGGACGAGCTCATCCGCCGCCAGCGGGCTCTCATCGCGGCGCACGGGCGCCGCATGGTCGTCGAGGGCCGCGATATCACCACAGTGGTCGCGCGCGACGCCGAGGTGCGGCTGCTGCTGACGGCCTCGGAGGAGGCCCGCCTGCGCCGCAGGGGCCTGCAGCTGGGCGGCTCGCAGAGTGCCGAGGCGCTCCTGCAGCAGGTCGTCGAGCGTGACCGCCGCGATTCGACCGTGGCGAGCTTCACGCAGGCCGCCGACGGCGTGTACACCGTCGATTCATCCGACCTCGACTTCGAGGAGACCGTGAGCGCGGTCCTCGAGGTCGTCCTGGCCGCCGTGGGCGGCCACCCGGCCGAGCACTGAGCCCGGCCACAACAGACAGCCACTGCGCAGTCACCCTCGTTCTGAGCCAGAACGAGGGTGACGGAGCAATCGATGAAGGAGAAGCAGCATGAGCGACGCCCTGGGCGACATCGCCGCTGACGAGTACGAGCCGGAGGGCGCCGACCAGATCGCCGAGCACCTCGCGGCGATGGGCGACGACGAGGCCGAGCAGCGCGCTGCGACCCTGCGCGCGGGCCTCGACGACTACGATCTCGACGAGGAGGACGCGCGCCTCCTCGAGGGCATCGGGGAGGACTGGGACCCGGACGCGCCCACGCGAATGGATCCGGTCCTCGCGATCATCGGCCGCCCGAACGTCGGCAAGTCGACGCTCGTGAACCGCATCCTCGGCCGACGCGAAGCTGTCGTCGAGGACGTGCCGGGGGTGACGCGTGACCGCGTCTCGTACCCGGCCGAGTGGAACGCGCGCCGCTTCACTCTTGTGGACACGGGCGGGTGGGAGCACGACGCGCGGGGCATCCACGCGTCCGTGGCCGAGCAGGCCGAGATCGCCGTGAGCATGGCGGACGCCGTGCTGTTCGTCGTCGACTCGACCGTGGGCGCGACCGCCACCGACGAGGCGGTCATGCGCATGCTGCGCAAGTCCAAGAAGCCCGTGCTGCTCGTGGCCAACAAGGTCGACGACTTCGTGCAGGAGGCCGATGCGGCCGTCCTGTGGGGCCTCGGCTTCGGCCAGCCGCACGCCGTCTCCGCGATGCATGGGCGCGGCGTGGCCGATCTCCTCGACGCCGCGATGGAGGTGCTCCCGGAGTTCTCCGCGATCGCGGGGCTCGAGCGCTCGGGTGGACCTCGCCGCGTCGCGCTCATCGGCCGCCCGAACGTGGGCAAGTCCTCGCTCCTGAACAAGCTCGCGGGCTCCGAGCGCGTGGTGGTCAACGAGCTCGCGGGCACCACCCGCGACCCGGTGGACGAGTACCTCGAGCTCGGCGGGCGCATCTGGCGCTTCGTCGACACCGCGGGCATCCGCCGCCGTCAGCACATGGCCAAGGGCGCCGAGTACTACGCCTCCCTGCGTACGCAGGCCGCGCTCGAGAAGGCGGAGGTCGCCGTCGTTCTTCTTGGGGCAGACGAGGTGCTCGCCGAGCAGGACGTGCGCATCATCAACCTCGCGATCGAATCCGGGCGGGCCCTGGTCATCGCGTTCAACAAGTGGGACCTCATGGACGAGGAGCGGCGCCGCTGGCTCGAGCGCGAGATCGAGAAGGACCTCGCGCACGTCGAGTGGGCGCCCCGCGTGAACCTCTCGGCCAAGACGGGCTGGCACCGCGACAGGCTCGTTCCCGCGCTCGACAAGGCGCTGGCCGGCTGGGATACGCGCATCTCCACGGGCCGGCTCAACGCGTTCCTGGGCGAGCTCGTCGCCGCGCATCCGCACCCGGTGCGCGGCGGCAAGCAGCCGCGCATCCTGTTCGGCACTCAGGCGCAGAGCCGGCCGCCCAAGTTCGTGCTCTTCACCACGGGCTTCCTCGACCCGGGCTACCGCCGCTTCATCATGCGGCGCCTGCGCGAGACGTTCGGCTTCGAGGGCACGCCGATCGAGATCAGCATGCGCGTGCGCGAGAAGCGCGCCCGGAAGAAGTAGCCGGGCGCTTCGGCGCGGACGACGGCGGCCCGGTCACCTCCCGCTGGAAGGTGACCGGGCCGCCGTCGTCCGTCGTAGGGTTCAGAGCTCTGCCGCCGCGGGCTGATTGCGGAAATGCCCGACGGCGATGAACAGCGCGCCGGCGACCGCCCACCCGCCGAGCACGAGCCACGGGAACATCGTGTCCGCTGACGGGAAATAGGAGAGCTCGCGCAGGAGTGTTCCGGAGGCGCCCGGCACGAACCACTGGCCCACGTCGCCCCACGGCGCGGGCAGGAATTCCTTCGGCTGCGTGAGCGCGGAGAGCGGGTTGCCGATGAACATCGTGATCACCGCGCCGAGCGCGATTCCCGCGCGGCCGATGAGCGCGTTGAGGCCCGCGATGAGGGCCGCAGTTGCGGCGATCCCGAGGCCGATCGCGCCCGCGTTGACCCAGTAGCTCGACTGGAGGACGTGGAACCAGCCCTGGATGATGCCGGCGAGTCCGAGCCCGCCGGCCACGCCGTAGGCGACGACCGCGACGAGGCGGCGCCACGTGCCGGAGACCAGCAGCGAGATGAGCACGCCGCCCAGGATTCCGCCGATCACGAGCGGCAGGCCGGCCACAGCGAGACCGGTGCCGCGGGGATCGTCGGAGGAGAGCGGGACGACATCGGTGATGGCCACGGTCGGGGTCGCGGCATTCTGCTGCGCGCCCGCCGATGGCGCCGCGCTCTGGGAGCCGGGCTGCGGCGACCCGGACTGGGGCGCCCCGGGCTGCGGAGCCTGCGCGCGTTGCTGCGCCTGCTGGAGCGCCTGCTTGAGCTGGGCGATGACCTGCTGCTGGATCCCCTGCTGCATCTGGGAGCCGAGCTGCGTGAGCGCCTGCGATGCGACGGGGCTCGCGGCGCTCGCGACGAGGATTTCGGGCGAGGAGCCGAGCACGATCGCGCCGTACACGTCGCGCCTCTGAATCTGGCCGATCGCGTCGTCGCGGCTTGAGGCGGTGCGGACGTCGAGCGCACCCGCGGGAGCTTTCGACGTCACCTGCGCGATCTGGTCGGCACTGCCGACGGCCGCGATCGGAAGGTTCTGGACCTTCGCGGTGACGCTGGGCCACGCGAAGGCGATGAGCACGACGCAGACAATCGCGGCGGCGAGCGCCGCCGCGCCGAGGGCGGCGGCCCACGGAGTGTGGCGGCCGGTGCGGGTCTCGGCGCGGTGGGTCGTGTGGTCCGGGGGATGGACCTCGGTCTCGGCGGACATGGCCGGTCCTCTCGACTTGGTGAGGCGGTGATTGAAGAAAAACGAATGCTCATTCACTATTGTGCTCGGACCGAGTACGCTGTCAAGAACGGACGTTCATTTTCTTGCGATGGTGAGGACATGCCCAAGGTCAGTGAGGAACATCGGGAGGCGATGCGCCGCCGCATCCTGGACGCCGCGCTCGCGTGCGTGGGCCGCAAGGGGTTCGCCGCGGCCTCGATGGCGGACATCGTCGCCGAGGCGGGGCTCTCCGCCGGTGCCGTGTACCTGTACTACAAGGGCAAGGAGCAGCTCACGGTCGACGTCGGCCGGCGCGTCCTCGAAGAGCGGCTCGCCGTGCTCGAGGTGCTGGGGGAGTCGCGGCCCGTGCCCCCTCCGCACGAGGTGATTCCCGAACTCATGGTCGGGCTGCCGAAGAGCGAGTTCTTCCCCGGCCTGGCGCTTCAGGTGTGGGGGGAGGCGGTCCACAACGGCGAGCTCGCCGGCGTCGCGCGCGCCATTATCGGGGAGGTGGCCGAGCACATTGCGGGCTACCTCGCGATCTGGCTCGCCACGTCCCGCGACATGGACGACGCCGCCGCCGCCGCCGAAGCGGTGCGGCTCGCCCCCGCCGTCGTCGGCCTCGTGCAGGGGTATATCGTGCAGGTCGCGTTCGCGCGCGAGGACATCGTTGAGCGGTACCTCGACGGGGCTCGGGTGCTGCTCGAAAGGCTCTGAACGGGGCTCGCCATGGGGGCCCGTCGATTCGCGATCAAGCTGCCCGTCGTATATGCTGGAGCGGTTGCTTGAACGGGCGCCACAAGCGAGAACGGGCAGGCATTTCGGGCTGTAGCGCAGCTTGGTAGCGCACTTGACTGGGGGTCAAGGGGTCGCAGGTTCAAATCCTGTCAGCCCGACCACGAGGCCGCGGAAACCCAAGGGTTCCCGCGGCTTCTGCGTTGGTGAGATTTGAACCGCCCATCTAATACCCATCTAAAACCCCTCGCACGGGGTGCCCTCGCGGCCCCCTCGTCCGGCCCGGCGGCGTTCCCCCCGGACGCCCACGGTCGGCCCGGGACGCCCGGCGCACCTGCCGGGCATGACCACTCCAGAACCCCTCCCGCAGCCCCTGACCGGCCTGCCGCCGCTGCTCGACATCCGCGAGCTCTCGGCCTACCTCGGCGTCCCCGTCTCGACGATCTACGACTGGCGCGCCCGCGGCCTCGGCCCTCGCGCGTACCGTTTCGGCAAGCACCTCAAGTTCGCCGTGGGCGACGTGACCGCCTGGATCGAGGCGCAGCGCGACGCCGCGCCTTCGTCGTCGCCGTCGCCGGATCGGCGGTGACGCGATGAGCCGCCCCCGCCTGACGATCGGCACCTACGGCGAGATCACCACCCGCCGCCGCCCCAGCGGCCTCGTCGAGGCCCGCACCCGCTACCGCGACTGGGACGGCCTCGCGCGGCTGGTGCAGGCCAGCGCCGAGACCGCCGCGGCCGCGACCCGCGCGCTGAAGGCCAAGCTCGCCGAACGCAATCTGCTCGCCCCCACGGCCGGAACGTTGGCGCCCGACAGCCCGTTCCCGGACCTGGTCGAGTACTGGCTCGAGGACATCGACCTCGAGGGCCGGCTCGCGACCGCGACCAGGCAGCTCTACGAGCGCGACATGCGCACCCTCGTGCTCCCCGCCTTCGCCGGGCTCACCCTGCGGGAGATCGGCGTCGCCCGCTGCGACCAGTTCCTCAAGCAGCTCGCGAAGCAGTCCTACGCCAAGGCCAAGCACGCCCGAGTCGTGCTCCGGCTCGCCCTGGCCCTGGCCGTCCGCCACGAGGTGCTGCCCCGCAACCCGGTCGACCATGTCTCCCGCCTGCACCGCCCCGCCAGGACCCCGGACGCGCTGACCCCGGCGGAGGTCAACGCGATCCGGGCCGCGATCGCCTACTGGGAGGCCGGCCGATCGGCCTCCGGGCCGAAGCCGGACGGCCAGCTGGGCGCGATCGTGGAGGTCATGCTCGGCACCTCCGCCCGGATCGGGGAGGTGCTTGCGATCCGCCGCCGGGACATCGACATTACCGCCGCCCCGCCCTCGATCCGGATCGCCGGCACAATTGTCAGCCACCGGGGCGAGCCGACCACGCGGCAGGACCACCCCAAGACCGCGAAGTCCCGCCGGACCGTGGCGATCCCGTCGTTCACGGCCGAGGCCGTGCGGCGCCGGCTGGCGAAGCTCGAGGATCCGTCCCTGGATGCGCTGCTGTTCTGCAGTCGGGAGGGAACGCCGCTGACGACGAACAACGTGCGCCGCCAGCTCCGCCATGTGATGGACCTGGCCGGGATCACCGGGGTCACCCCGCACATGTTCCGCCGCACCGTCGCGACCGCGATCAGCGCCCAGGCCGGGGTCGACCTCGCCGCCGAGCTGCTCGGCCACACGGATACGAAGATCACCATCCAGCACTACATCCGCCGCAACGAGATGGTGAACCCGGCCACCGCCGAGATGCTCGAGCGCGCCTTCGCGAAGGACGAGCTCTGATCTTCCCCGGCTGCCGGCCTTCGTGCGACGCTGGGGGCGGAGTGCAGCGGGACGCGAGCGGCCCCGCACGGAGGGCTCGGACCGCATCGGCAATGAGGGGGACTCATGGGACGGGAGACGCTGTGCAGGGCGGTGCCGTGGTCTCCCATCGTGGTGGAGCAGCCGGCGGTCCCTTCGCCGATGAGCGCGGCCAGGTCGTGGACGTCCTTGGGCCCGGAGGCACCGGCCGAGGACTCCGACCAATTTAGGCTCGCCCGCGCGAGCGGCAGGGGCACGGGCATCGTCGTGGTGCGATGGCGGCCGCACGGTGCCGCCACCGTGGCGGCACCGTGCGACCTGGGCTTATGCCCGCCCCTTGACGGTGGGGCCACGGTGGCCCCACCGTGTGACTTGGGGTTATACCCGGTGCTGCTGAACTGTGAGGCCTCCTGACGACGCGCGACGCCCCCTCGGCGGGCAGGGCGTCGTCGGCTAGGAGGTCGCAGGGCGGTTCGCCGATGAGAAGCCGCAGCAGGACGCCCCGTCCCGCGGAAGCGTCCGCCAGGCCGGGGTCGGGGTTGCCGAGCACGGCACGCAGCGGGGCCAGCCACGACGTGCCGGGGATGTCCAGCGGCGTGCGGGCGTGGAAGCGGCGGTGCAGGGCCTCGAAGGTCGAAGCCCGCGAGGAGGCCTCAATGAGCCTGGTGCAGATGCAGTCGACCCCGGCATGAGCTGTGGCCGGAGGCCATCCCAACCGGGTTAACCCGTACCGGCTTTTCCATCTGTGGCTCGTCATGTGCATCGGTGCACCACCTCCCGCCAGGTAGGTGCACAACTCGATCCCCGGCAATCGAGGTCGGTGCGGTGCTTGGACCAGACACACGCTTAGTCCCACCCGGCGCACCCCATTCTGGACGGGCCGCCATATGGGCGTGCGGCCGTAGCGGCCAAACGCCGACACAGGCGGCAGCCGAAGCACGCAGCCGCGCGCCCTCATGGGCGGCGACTACCTGGACCGGGAGATGCCGGGTGCGGTCGGCGAGCCCGGCACGGAAATCGATCCCCAGCCCAGCGGTCTGCGTCGTAGCCTGGCGAGGTCTCGGCGATGGGCAGGCGCATGTATTTCTGATCCGCTGCCTGGCTGCTGCAACTACTTCTAGATCCCCGCACCCCCAGCGTTGGGAAGACCATGCGCGCCGAGAGCCTGCCGGGAATTCTGCCCGCTCTGGACGATGCGGCCGCCATGGGACGACAACTGCTCAACAGAAATACTTTGTTGCTTGGCATGAACTCGAATGGCCACACGGGAAGCTGGTGAGCGTATTCAATGACAAACTAGACCATGGACTTATCTGCTACTACGCCACCCGTGAAGACGCCGAGAAAGCCATTGAAGACTACCGCGACGATTGGCTGCTCCATTTTCGCGTGAGGTAGACCATCGGTCGCCTTGGCGAGCTATGCGAGGGCTCTCCAAGGCGTTGACCAGAGGAACAGCGTCACTCGTCGCTTTGGCTCCTTACCGAGATCTTCCCGTCGTCCTCGATCACTAGCCCATAGTTTTGAAGCATCATGTTTGCTTGCCGATAAGGCTCGTCGCCATCTACGTTGGTGAAGACCGCCTCTCCCAGAGCCATCTTCACGATGTTATGTCGGACGATTGAGACTGAGAGTTCGCAAAGGATATAGGTGTGCAGCGAGTCTGGGAACTCGTTGCCTGGGTGCTTGATGGTGTTGTAGTTTTTGGCGATTGCTCGAGCGAACAGCACTGACGAGTTGAAGGCTTCCGGGGTAAATGCGTGGTTCGCATTCAAGATGCACCTGAGCACCCAAGTAGCCATTGTTCGACGGCGACTGTTGCGGTACGTGCACTCTTCCCCTTCAACACGCTCGAGACGGTTGCCTAACGCCTCGAGGCTCATGGCGGCGTTGATCGCTCGGTTCTCTAACGCCGCTGACGGGGTCCGCAAGACTTCTAGGTATGGATGAAGTGCACGACCGATGCCGTCGTAGTTGGCCGCCCAGTCCTGAAGTTGGGTGGGCTGTAGGTGACCCATGTAGAACAGCGGCCGGATCAGAACTTTGCGTGATGGTCGCTCAGTCTGAGACTCCCGGAATGTCGTGCTGGAGATCAAATCGACGTATGGGAGATGGGAGACCCGTCCGCTCAGGCTCCGGGCGGGAAACCTTGAATCGCGAACCTCGTGCCGACGAAACGAGATCCTTGTCCCAAACACCACTGCGAGGAGATTCGCGAACTTCCGCTGCTCTTGAATGTGGTCAGCGATCGAACGTGGAGCGGGGAACGAGCTGATCAACGTAGCGCGGTCCTCGATCTGAGTGAGTGACCCGTGCTGGACTTCCCACGTCGTGGTGATGCGAAGTTGAGCCTCGCCTTGAGTCCACTCGAGACCGTCAACCTGTTCGAGCACGTAGGCGGACACATCCCGGATGTCAGGTCCTTCCCCAAGACTCACCACCTCGGATCTTAGGGAATGAAGACGCGACCAATCGGTTAGGCCGTCGATTTCGGATCTGACCTCCTCCACCAGGAGGGGATCGGCCAAGTCGCCATCTCTCGGCCTCATAACGGCGTTGTCAGCAAGGAGCTGCCCTTCGGCGATGTTCCGCGCCATGTCGGTGCGCCTACTTGATAGGCGCAGCCCGAAGAGGGAGATCCTTAAATCGATCGATTCCAAGAGGAGGTTGGTGTCGCCGTCGTCTCTATCCAGCCATCTCGTCACCTCTTGGAACTGGTCGTCACCATGCAGGTGCGGCACGGTGACTTGGACACCCCGATCCGTGACGGTCATTGTCGCAGCGATCCACGGGGTGTGGTCGAGACCGTCGATCAGGAGGCCCGACAGCGTCGAGCCGAGTGTTATCCGGTCGGCCATACCGATTCCTTCCAAATTCCCCGTAAGAAGGGCTCGCTCCGGTCAACGACTGTTGCCTAAACGTTTGGCAGGCCCTTTCGGTGCCTCTCAGCAAGCTCAGTAAGATTGTCGCGACCGATATCGTCGACGTGAGTCTGAATCCAGTGACTACCCGTCTTAGCGTTCTCCCTGAACCGCCCCGGCGTGTCCGGAGACTCCGTTCCTTGGGAAGGATGGAGTCATGTCAGGGAATACGTCGAAGAGGTACCCGGCCGAGCTGCGTGAGCGGGCGGTGCGGATGGTCGGTGAGATCCG
>NZ_SWDW01000026.1 GCF_004919045.1 Sinomonas albida | reverse complement strand
AATACGTCGACGCGATCGCCTTCGAACTGAACAACCGGCCCCGCAAGGCTTTAGGCTTCAGAACACCACGGGAAGTCTTCCTCGAAGACCTCGCAGCAGCCGTTGCCAACACCCCTTGAGACCGCCCTCCCCAGCTTTAGCCTTCAACCCGCGGTGTGTCGCGGAGAACTGGCGGTGAGTCGCGCCGTCGTCCCCTAGAAGCTGGAGAGGTTGGCGCGGAAGCTGGGGAGGTTGGCGCGGAAGCTGGGGAGGTTGGCGCGGAAGCTGGGGAGTTCGGCCGCGGCGGCGTGAGGGCTACGCCGCCCGAGGGGCCCGGAACCCGCGGGTCGCGAGGAGGCCGCCGTCGCGCGTCACGGCCAGGACGTCCACGTCCCACTGGGCGGTCGCGAGGTCGAGCATGTCGCGGCCGCCCGCCACGATCGCGGTCGCCAGGACATCTGCCGTCACGATGTCCGCGGCGGCGACGCTCACCTGGACGAACTCAGGGCGCCCCCTGCCCACGGCCCAGATGTGGTCGCCGCGCTCGGCGCTCCCGGACGTCGCGAGCGCGAGGCGGGTCCCCGCCGTCGCCGGTCCTTCGCCGGTGCCGGCGCCGGCGCCCGAGGCGTCGGCCAGCGCCGCAGGGGAAGCTGCGGCGGAGGCCGCCGTCGACGGTTCGTCGCCCAGCGGGTAGGCGCCCAGCAGCGTGCGCCGGTCCGCGGGGTCGACGATTCCTGCGAGCCACGGGCGGGCGGCCCTCCCACCCGTGGCTCGCTGCCCGCCGCCGTCCGTGGAGGAGGCGCCGGCGGGATCAGGCGTCGGCGTGCCGGAGACCAGCACATCGCCGCCAGCGTTGAGGCACCAATGGTGCAGGCCGAGGGCAGCCAGCGAGCGGCCTGCCTCGGCGATCGCGCGGCCCTTGACGAGCCCGCTGAGGTCGAGGACGCCGTCGGGCCTTTCGGCCGTGAAGGCGCCGTGCGTGCGGCGGCGCCAGTCGACCGCCTCGGCGTAGTAGCCGCGCATCAAGGGGCTCGCGTGGGCGAGCCGGAGGACGCCGCGGGCCAGGGCGCTTGCCTCGGAGTCGTTGCGGAAGAGGCTGAAGCGAGCTTCGAGTGCCTCGAAGTCTGCTTCGATGACGCGCGAGGCGGCGTCGAGGCGATCGGTGGCCTCGTCGCTGTGGCCGTCGGGGAAGGCGACCGTGAGGCTCACCACCGTGCCCATCGCAAGGAACGTGCGCGCCCGGAGCGGAGCGTCTCCAGCGGGAGCGCCGGACGCGCTCGGCGCTCCGTGCGCGCGCTGCGGATCAGGCATGGGCAGCATCGACGGCTCCCTGAAGCGACGTGAGGTAGGCGTCGGACGTGATCGTCGCTCCGCTCACCGTGTCGACGTTGACCGACTGGGCCTTGAGCACCTCGGAGCGCAGGATCGGCGCGGCGTAGGCGCTGATCATCTGCGAGCGCCGTTCGGCGTCGGTGAGGTGCAGGGATTTGACGTCCGTGATCTTTCCGCCCGCCACGACAATCGCGACCTGGACCGTGCCGAAGCGCGTATCCTCGCTGGGCCCGTTGAACGTCCCGTTCTTGAGGCTGGCGGACGACGACGACCCTTGGCTCCCGCTCGAACCCGCGGTGCCGCCGGAGGAGCCTGTGCCGCCGGAGGAACCCGTGCCGCCGGTGCCGGTGCTCGAGCCCGCGCCGCCGCTTGCCGGGCCGGTGGAGTCTCCGGCACCGGCGTTGCCGGTCGCGCCCGTGCCGGTCTTCGCGACCCCAGTGGTGCTCGAGGCCTCGATGACCTGGTTCCCGGCCTGCCAGCCCGCCGCGAGGATTCCGGCGGAGGCGAGGGCGGCGGCGGCCGCTGCGCGGGCCCTCACCAGTCGAACCTCTCGCGGTGGAGCTGCGTCCCCGCGAGCCCCGTGGCCTTGGCGTCGGCGAGGACGGATTCGGCCCACTTGTCCGGGCCGCACACGTAGACGTCTGAATCGGACAGGTTCGCCACGTAGTCGGCGAGCCGCTGCCCGGTCTGATGGCGGGGGAGCCACGTGTTGCCGGTGCGGGCACGGTGGCCTACGAGTTCGTACAAGGTTGCTCCTCTCTGCCGGCAGAGCTCGGCGATTTCGTCGCGGAGGTACAGCGTCCCGGGCGTCGAGGCCCGCAGGATCACGGTGGCCTGGCCCTGCTCGAACTCGGCCCGCTCGAGGATGGCCCGCAGCGGCGTGATGCCGATGCCGGAGCCGACGAGCACGAGCCCGGCCCGCGTGCGGGCGGCGTGGCCGAACAGGCCGTACGGGCCGGAGACCGAGACCTTCGTGCCCGGCTTGACGGTCATGAGGGAGGCGCTGCCCCGGCCGAGGTCCCGCACGGTGATCCGCACGCGCCCCGCGACGGGGTCCGCGGACAGGCTGAACGGGTGGTGGTGCCACCACATCCCCGGCGCGAGGAACCGCCAGATGAAGAAGCGCCCGCCCGAGCCGGCCAGCTCCTCGAGCCGCAGGCCCGTGAGCTCGACGTTCACGGCGCCGTCGCCCGCTGGCACCACGCGCTGGACGGTGAGCTGGTGGCGGAAGGTGAGTGCGAGCGGGGCATAGATCCGGTAGCGGAGAAGGGCAGCGAGGACCACGACGTAGAACGCGATCCAGTACCAGCGCTGCCACTGGCCGTCGGCGAACAGGCCGCCCACGCTGAACTGGTGGGGGAGCGCCGTCAGAACGGCCGCGTACGTGAGCAGGTGGACCACGTACCAGAACTCGTACGGGAAGCGCCGCCGCACCGCCACGAGGGACGTCACGACCACGGCGATGAACAGCACAATCGAGATGAACGCGAGCCACATATCGGGCAGGTTGACCCACATCGAGACGCCCTCGGCGATCGGGTTGAGCCCGTCCGCCATTCCATAGCCGAGCAGGAGGAAGACCATGTGGGCGAGGATGAGGTACAGCGCCGGCTTGCCGAGCTTCCCGTGGACGGCCATGGCGCGGTCGTGGCCGATCGCGTTGTCGATGAGCGGGATGCGCGCCGCGAGCAGGAGCATGACGAGCACTAGGTCGGTGCCGATGAGGCCCGCGACGACGCCGATGGCCGTGAGTGCGGGGCTCGGGCTCGTGAACTGCCCGGCGCCGCCGTCCGCAAGATAGAGGGCGACGGCGGCCGCCCCCGAGGCCCAGGCGAGCGCCGTGAGTGCGTCCTCGCGCAGCAGACGACGGCGCCCGCGGTTTCGCAGGTCGCGGGACAGGGCAGCACCGGTCCGCGGGTGCGGCGGCGTCGAGGGCCGATCGGCGGAACGGAAAGCTGTCGTCATGTCAACAACTTTCGCCGCCGGTCCTGTTGATCTGCTGTGACGGTGCTGGAGGCAGAATGTGGGGTTTCAGGGGCCAGTAGCGCCGGCCGGGACCGCGCTCGGCGGCTCAGCGGCCGGGGAAAACCGCCTGCCGCTTGTTGACGAACGCATCGGTGCCCTCGCGCATGTCCTCGGTGCTGAATGCGGCGCGGAAGGCGCGTGCCTCGGCGTCGAGCCCCTCCGCCGTCGGGCGGCCGGTCGCCTCGTTGATCGAGCGCTTGGCAAGCGCGACGGCGGTCGGCGCCTTCGTGGCGATCTCCCGGATCGTCTCGGCGGCGGCCGCGAGGAGTTCCTCGCGGGTTGGGAGGACGCGGTTCACGAGCCCGAGCCGGTGGGCCTCGTGCGCGTCGATGCGCCGGCCGGTGTAGATGAGCTCGCGGGCCATCCCGAGGCCCACGCGCTGCTGGAGACGGACCGAGCCGCCGAAGCCCGGGACGAGGCCGAGGTTCACCTCGGGCTGGCCGAACTGCGCCCTCTCGCTCGCGTAGATGAAGTCCGCAGCGAGGGCGAGCTCGCAGCCGCCGCCCAGCGCGTAGCCGTCCACGCACGCGATGACGGGCACAGGGAGCGCCTCGAGGGCCAGCGTGATGGTGTGCATCGATCGCGCGTAGAACTCGCCCTCGTCCAGGTTCATCGCGGTCATCTCGCGGATATCAGCACCGGCCACGAAGGCCTTCCCGCCCGCCCCCGTGAGGATGACGCCTCGGACCTGCCACGCGCCGTCGTCCGTTGCCGCGCCCGCGGGGTCGTTGGCAAGGCCCGAGCCGCCCACGTTGTTGAGGACCTCGCACACTCTCGCGAGCTCCTCGACGACCTTCTGGGAGAGGGCGTTGAGTGCTTCGGGGCGGTTGATGGTGATGGTGGCGACGCCGTCGGACGTCTCGATGGTCAGGGTCTCGAAGCTGCCGAAGTCCATGGGGCACAGGCTACCGCCCCGGGCCGCGAGACCGGAGGCGCAGGACGAGACCGGAGTCTTTTCCCTCCGGTCTCGTCCCCAAGGTCCGCGTTCGGCTGGCGGACGCGGTCAGCGGCCGTAGCCCGAGCCGAGGCAGGAACACCGCTAGGCTGAGCCCATGGCGACGGAGCAGACGCGTGCCCAGTCCACCTCCTTCCTGGGAGCCGGCCTCGGCCCAGACACTGGCGGCGCGCCCAGTTCGCCCCGCATCGCGGTCACGTGGGCGGACACGGCGCCCTCCCACGAGGCCTGGTTCCACGCCGAGCTCGACGCCTTGACCACCAGCGCGGTGGCCGCCGTGGAGCGCGCGGGGGGCGCCGTCGTCGTCCTCGACGCGGCCGACCGGCTGCACGCGGGCGCCCTCCTGAGCCCGCTCGCCGAGTGGGACGGGCTGCTCGTCATGGGCGGAGGCGACGTCGACCCCGTTCTGTACGACGGCGACCCGGACCACCCCACGGTCTCCGGCGTGGACGAGAACGCGGACGCGTTCGAGGCCTCCGCCGTGGTCCAAGCCCTCGAGACGGGCCGTCCCGTGCTCGGCATCTGCCGCGGCCTCCAGGTCATCAACGTCGCGCTCGGCGGGAGCCTTCACGAGGATCTCGGCGCGGACGGCATCCACCGCAACCACGCCGACCCGACCGGCCCGATGGTCCTCCACGAGGTGACGATCGAGCCCGGCACCCGGCTCGCCACGGCCTTGGGCGGTTCGGCCATTGTCGTCTCGGGGCACCATCAGGCGGCGGCCCGGGTGGGCGCGGGGCTTCGCGTCGCCGCGACCGCTCCGGATGGGGTGATCGAGGCGCTTGAAGCAGAAGACCCCGCGCGCTGGCTCGTCGCGGTTCAGTGGCACCCCGAGGATCCGCAGACGGAAGCAGCCCAGCTCGACGCCATCATGCGCACGTTCGTCGCGGCCTGCCGTGAGAAGCGATCCCCGACGGCAAGCACAGAGGCGGCCCCGAGGGCCACCCGGCAGATCCAGGAGAGCACCCGATGAGCGAGCACGTCCTCGCCGAGGTCCGCGGCGGCCTCGGCACCCTGACCCTCGACCGTCCGAGGGCCCTCAACTCCCTCGATCTCGGCATGGTGCTCGCCCTCGAGCGGCACTTGCTCGAGTGGGCCGAGGCGCCCGAGGTGCGCGCCGTCGTCGTGCGCGGTGGCGAGCGCGGCCTGTGCGCCGGCGGCGACGTCCGCGCGCTTTTCCGCGGCTCCGACGCCGACGCCGTCCACTTCTGGACCGAGGAATACCGCCTCAACGCGCTCATCGGCCGCTATCCGAAGCCGTACATCCCGCTCATGGACGGGATCACGATGGGCGGCGGCCTCGGCATTTCGGCGCACGCGCCGCTGGGGTCGGGGTCGGTGCGCGTCGTCACGGAGCGAACGCTCGTCTCGATGCCCGAGACGCGCATCGGCTTCACGCCCGACGTCGGCATGAGCCTCCTCCTCGCGAACGCCCCCGGCGAGCTCGGGACGCACCTGTGCCTCACGTCCGGACAGGCCGGCGGGGCTGACGCGATCCTGCTCGGGTGGGCGGACGTCATGGTGCCGTCCGCGCGGCTCGACGCGCTCGTCGACGCGCTCGCCGAGGCGAGCGCCGGCGTTGTCGCGGGGGCTTCCGGGGCCGCGGGTGGCCGGGGGACGGAGGGCGAGGAGCGCGGCTGGGCGTACGACGTCGCAGCCTCCTTCGCGGTCGAGCCCCCTCCCGCACCGCTCGCCCAGGAGCGGCAGTGGGTCGATGACGCCTATGCGGGGGAGTCCGCCGTCGGCATCGCGGCCAGACTCGCGGAGCTCGCCGCCGGAGAGGGCCCAGCGTCCGAGGCGGCCGGGGCCGCGCTCGCGGAGCTGCAGAAGATGTGCCCGTTCTCCGTCGCCGTGACGCTCGCGGCCCTGCGCCGCTCGCCCAAGCTCGGCTCGCTCGACGCCGTCTTGGACCAGGACCTCGCGCTCGGGGAGGCGCTCATTGCGCGCAGCGACTTCCGCGAGGGCGTTCGCGCGCTCCTCATCGACAAGGACGGCGCGCCTGCATGGCAGCCGGGACGCATCGAGGACGTGAACCCGGACGAGGTCGACGCCGCGTTCCAGGCCGGGCCGAACGGGTAACCTGCCGCGCTTCCGGATTCGCTAGCCGGAAACGAACGCCGTGACGGCCTCGAGCACCGGAGGTGCCGAGAGGATCCGCTGGTGCCCGAGCCCGGTCGTCGTCATGAGCTCAACCTGATCATCCAGCCACGCTGAATGCGCCGCGCGGAGCCGCTCCGATTCGGACAGCGGGATGGTGCGGTCGCCGTCGTCGTGCACGAGGAGCAGCCGGACGCCGTCGGGAAGCGGGTGTCTGGCGGCGGAGTAGCGCTCGTACAGCCCCGTCTCGCCGGGGAAGAGGCGCCGGGCGAAGCGATCGCGCAAGGCCTCCGTCGAGGCCTTCCCGAGGCCCACGGCCGCGGCGAACGAACGCACCAGGAAGTCGCTGTCCGAGGGGCTCGAGATCGCGATGATCCGCGACGTCTCGAGGCCCTCGGCGACCGCGATGAGCGCGGCGAACGCCCCGAAGGAATGGCCGACGACGGCGCGAAACGCCCCGTGCCTGCGCTGCAGCTCCGCCATGGCGGCATGGAAATCGACGATGAACGTGCCTCGGCCCGGGGCGGATCCGTGCGCGGGCGCATCGAACGCCACGACGCCCCACCCGACCGCGCGCAGTTCGCGGACGAGCGGGGCGAACTGGGCTGCGCGCCCGCCCCAGCCATGCACGAGGAGGACTGTTCCGCTCGCGGCGGCGTCCTCCCGCGCCGTCTGGGGCGCCGGCCACGAGTAGGCGACGGCATGCCCGCCGCGACCGCGGACGCCCGGGACCGGCAGCTCGCTCCGTTCGGCGGCCTCGATCACGGGCATTTCCTCGGCCCGAACGGCCATGCGGGGCCTCGTGTTCATGAAGAGCGGCAGGGCCGCCGCGGCGCCGAGGCTCGGCGAGATCCGGCCCGCGGTCCGGACCGCTGCGGCGGCGGACGCAAGTGCCAGGCGTCCGGCGGACGGCATGTGCGGAGGCTGCCGCGCGGCCATGAGTCCGGCCTAGTCCCGCTGCGGCGAGGGAACGGTCCGCCGGACGTCAGGCTTGTCGGTCGGGCCGTCCGTTCGTTCGGCGATCCAGGGACCTGTCCCGTCGGACGGGTCGAGGACTCCGGCCTCGAGCCACGCGAAGTCGCCCGTGAGGACCCGCTTCGTCAGGCTGTGGTCCTCGGGGTCGGTGTTGACCCACAATGCGTCGAAGAGAGCTTCGACCCGCAGCCGGGACTGCTCGCAGAACGCCTCCGCGAGGTCGCGGGCGTTCGAGCCTCCCGGGGCAGCCGAGGTCCGCAGGTGCTCCGCCCAGCTGCACGAGGCCGCCATCGCGAAGAGCTCGGCCCCGATGTCCACGACTCGGCCCAGGAAGGCCTGCCGGTGCTCGAGCCCGGCCTGCCACCGGCCCATCCCCACGAACGTGTGCCGGGCGAGCCGTCGCGACGCGCGCTCGACGTAGCGGAGGTGCTTTCCGAGGGGACCGAACTCCCGGAACGCGCGCGGATCCAGCCCCGAGCCCGCGAACAGGCCGGGGAGCCAGCGCGCGTAGAACCCCGAGGCGTCCTTGGCGGCCTTGGCCTTCTCGGAAAAGCTCGCGTCGGCGCGCGCGAGGCTTCCGGCGGCCGCGAGGTGGGCATCCACAGCCTCGCGAGCGATGAGCAGCTGCATGATCTCGGTCGAACCCTCGAAGATCCGGTTGATCCGGAGGTCTCGCACAAGCTGCTCGGCCGGCACGCCGCGCTCCCCGCGGGCCCGGAGCGACGCAGCCGTCTCGTAGCCGCGGCCGCCGCGGATCTGGAGGAGCTCGTCCGCGACCTTGTACGCCATCTCGCTCGCCCAGAGCTTCGCGAGGGCCGCCTCGATGCGGACGTCCTTCATGCCTGCGTCCGCGAGGGCGGCGGAGAGCTCGAAGACCGCCTCGAGTGCGAACGTCGTCGCGGCGATGTACGCGATCTTCTTGCCCACAGCCTCGTGCTGCCCGATGGGCCGGCCCCACTGGACCCGCGCGCCGGACCATTCGCGCGCGATCTTGAGCGACCACTTCGCGCCGCCTGCGCACAGGGCCGGGATCGAGAGGCGGCCTGTGTTGAGGGTCGTGAGCGCGATCTTGAGGCCCTGGCCCTCGCGGCCCACGCGCTGCTCCGCAGGGACCCTGACTCCGTCGAAGCGGGTGACGCCGTTCTCAAGGCCCTTGAGTCCCATGAAGGAGTTGCGGTTCTCGACCGTGATGCCCGGGGAGTCCATCTCGACCACGAACGCGGTGATGCCTCCGCTGCCCGGGGCGAGGTCTCCCGCGGCGCCGTGGGGGAGGACCTTGGCCATGATCACGACGAGCTCGGCGATCACGCCGTTGGTCGTCCAGAGCTTGGAGCCGTCGAGGACGTAGCTCTGCCCATCCTCGGCGAGCTGCGCCGTCGTCGTTAGCCGCGCGGGGTCCGAGCCGACGTCCGGCTCGGTGAGCAGGAAGGCCGTCACGGCGCCCGCGGCGCAGCGCGGCAGGTACTCGTGCTTCTGGGCCTCGGTGCCGAACATCTTGACCGGTTCGGGCACGCCGATCGACTGGTGCGCCGAGAGGAGCGCCCCGAGGCTCGGGTGGACCGAGCCGAGGATCATGAGGGCGCGCCCGTAGTACGCGAGCGTGAGGCCCAGGCCCCCGTACTCTCGCGGGATTTTCATGCCGAACACGCCGAGCTCTGCGAGGGCACGGAGGTATTCGTCCGGGATGCGGTCTTCGGATTCAATCCGGGAGCCGTCGAAAGTGCGCGCGAGCGTTTCGACCTTGCGGAGGAACTCGTCGCCCTCCGCGATGGTTTCGGCGGGCGGGACGGGCGGCGGGTAGATGAGGTCCCACTGGAAGTCGCCGAGGTAGAGGGCCTTGGCGAAGCTGCGCCGGCGCCATTCTGTCTCCCGGCTGGCCTCCGCGACCGCCCGGGATTCGTCCCAGCCAGGCTCGCGGTCCGCCGATTGGGTTCCCGAACTGGCGGTATCCGTGGTCATGGCAGCCCCCTTTGTTCCCCTGGGGCCGCCGCGGGCCGGTGACCCTTCAGCTGTCATCCCATGCTACTCCCGGGTGCTACTGGCGGGTAGGGAAATTCCGGGGCAGGGCGTCCCGCGCCCACGGCGCGTGGCTTGGGCCGCTGGTGATCGCCTTTTCCGCATTTCGTCGCCTCGACGCGCGATTGAGCCTGCGAGCGGCTTTATTCGGCGACTCGGCTAGTGCTTTCTCGAAAGCCTTTAGCCCGGGACGGGTGGGGGTCTTTCTCGGTCTAGCGAGGCTGGCGGTCGCCGAAGTACTCTCGTCAGAACCGGCCGTCGCGCCGTTCTGGGGCTTAACAGCAAAGAGGGGGGCTGCAATGCCGAGCTTTGAGGTCACATTCATCTATTCGGCACGCAATGCAACTACGGGTCGCGGCCAGTCGGAGCCGCATCATTTCGATGCGAGGACTCGGGATGAAGCCAAACGCACGGCCACCGAAATGATCGACTCGGAAAACGCCGAAAACAGGATGGTGAATGTCGCCATATTGACCACGAGGGTCTACGGCGATGCGCTGGAGGTCACGCGGTGGGTGCAGGACAGCGGATGGATGGATGCCCGCTGAGGGTCGCCCGCCCAGGGGTCGTAGTGAGTGGCTTCCCCGCAGTGGTGCCGCGGGTCCGCAGCGCCATGGCGGGGAAGGGCGTCCGTTAGGGAAGGCTGAGGTGCCGGCCCTCAGCCCGCTGTCACGAACCTGACCGCCGAGTTCCACTGGAACTCGGGCAGCGACTCGTTTGCCGAGAGCAGGATGTTGAGGAACCCGAGCTGCTCGAGCTGGCGCGCGCGCCGCAGCGGACCCACGACGATCGGTGTCAGGGCCCCGGCCTTCGCGAGGTCGGCCACCGCCTGGACGGCGTCGTCGTCGTCGCCCGCGATGAGGACGTCGAGGGCCTGTCCGCCCACTTCGCCGGCCACGAGCGGCCCGGCGAACGTCGTGTTGAACGCCTTGACGACCCGCGCGCCGGTGATCTTCTGCAGTTCCTCGGCGGCGGATGAGCCCTCGGGAACGGCGAGGCCCTCGAACGTCGAGAAGTCGATCGGGTTGGTGATGTCCACGTACACCTTGCCGTCGAGCGCAGTGCCGTGCTCGGCAAGGATCGCCTTCGACGCTTCGAGGTAGACGGCCGCGATGACGATCGAACCGCTGATCGCATCGCCGAGGACTCCGGTGGTCACGAGGCCAGTGCTGTCGCCGCCGAGTTCGGCAGCGAGGGCGCTGGCCTTGGAACGGTCCTCGTGGGCGAGGAGCTGGACGCTCCGCCCGCCCGCAATGGCCCGGCTCGCGATGCCGCGGGCCATGCTGCCGGTTCCGATGATCGTGATGTCGCTCATGGTGTGCTCCTTCGTACCCGAGATTTGTTGAAGCTACAACTATGATTCAACGCCTGATATTCCCGAGCGTCAAGGCCCGGTCAGCTCGGGGTTGACATGTAGGAAAATTCCTACGTATTGTGAGGGCATGCCCCGACAAAGTAGGGAGACCCCCACGGACCACGTGTTCGCGGCGCTCTCGCATCCGGTCCGCCGGGACCTGCTGTCGGCCCTGCTCGACGGACCCGAGACGGCGCAGTCCCTCGCGGACCGCTACGCCATGGCGCGCCCCAGTGTCGCGGAGCACCTCAAGGTGCTGCGCGACGTCGGCCTTGTCTCCGAGCGCCAGGCGGGCCGCAATCGCTTCTACTCGCTGACCCCCGAACCGCTCACGCTCCTGCGCGAATGGCTCGAGCCCTACGAACAGTTCTGGCGCGGCCGGGTGTCCCGGCTCGCCACGTTGCTAGAAATGGATGCCTCCCATGACTGAGACCGCAGACCTCACCGTTATCCGCGTCGTCGACTTCCTCCCGCAGGAGCCCGCCGTCGTCTGGCGTGCGCTCACCACCCCCGAGCTCCTGGCCCGGTGGCTCATGCCCAACGATTTCGCGCCGGTCGTGGGGCATCGCTTCACGTTCCGCACCGACCCGATCCCGGCCACGCGCTTCTCCGGAGTCATCGCGTGCGAGGTGCTCGAGCTGCGCGAGCCCGAGGATCTGGTCATCTCCTGGGAAGACGAGTCTCCCGAGAATGACATGAAGACCACGGTCACCTTCCACCTGGAGGCGCACGACGGCGGCACCCTCCTGAGCCTTGCCCAGGAGGGCTTCCGCGCGGATCACCCGGGCGACCAGATGGCCCGCAAGATCATGGGCGGCGGCTGGGGCGGACACATGTTCAGCCGTCTAGCCCAGGTCGCCGGCGAGACCCAGGGGGTAGCGCGCGAGGGCTAGGCGGCTACCATGGAACCGGCCGATCTGGCCGGATTTGCGGGCCTCTCCCGAGAGGCCTAGTATTTAAGGCTGTCGTATGCAGTGGAGTCCACTTCTCGGCACTGAAGACACCGTCCAACCCGCGGCGAGGAACTTCGGCTGGCTCTCACCCCGCCTGGTCACCCTCCGGAAAGCTGCAGAACTACGGTGCATCAAGGTGACGGGACGCATCTGCGGACCGTCATTTTTACTGCAACTGTTGACTACAACTTGGAGGAGCGAACTGTGGCAGCACATTGCCAGGTGACCGGGGCGAAGCCCGCATTCGGCCACTCGATCTCGCACTCGCACCGCCGCACCAAGCGTCGGTTCGACCCGAACATCCAGAAGAAGCGCTACTGGGTGCCGTCCCTGCGCCGCAACGTGACCCTCACGCTCTCGGCCCGTGGCATCAAGACCATTGACGTGCGTGGCATCGACTCCGTCGTCGCCGAGCTCCTTGCGAAGGGTGTGAAGCTCTGATGGCCAAGAAGGATAAGGACGCCCGTCCGATCATCAAGCTCAAGTCCACCGCGGGGACCGGGTTCACCTACGTGACCCGCAAGAACCGTCGGAACGACCCCGATCGTCTCGTCATGAAGAAGTACGATCCGGTCGTCCGCAAGCACGTCGAGTTCCGAGAGGAGCGCTAAACCATGGCCAAGAAGTCCAAGATTGCCCGTAACGAGCAGCGCAAGGTCATCGTGGAGCGCTACGCCGCGAAGCGTGCCGAGCTCAAGAAGACCCTCGTCGACGAGAACGCGACGGACGAGGCACGCGAGGCCGCACGCCTCGGCCTGCAGAAGCTTCCCCGCGACGCTTCTCCGGTTCGCCTCCGCAACCGCGACCAGATCGACGGCCGCCCGCGCGGCACGTTCCAGAAGTTCGGCATCTCCCGCGTGCGCTTCCGCGACATGGCGCACCGTGGCGAGCTCCCGGGCGTCACGAAGTCGTCCTGGTAAGCAGCACAGCCTCGTGCTGAAGTGCGCTGCCTAGCAGCGACGCCGCAGCACCGTCCGCAGGGGCGGCACCCGTTCGAGGGTGCCGCCCCTGCGGTGTTTTTTCGGGCCCCGCTGCCGGCCAACTCGCCTGAACGTCAGGCCGAGTTGCAGGCGGGCGCGGGCCCGTGTACTGTAGATCAGGTTGCCCGCCCAGCAGGGTGAGGCGACAAAATCCCGATCAAATTCGAACTCGGTTCGGCGTGCCGGGCTATGCCCAGTGAAGCTGAATGGAATTGCGAATGATTGGAAGAATTCAGCCTTCGAATTCGCCGAAACGCGGATTTGCTAAGGGCCGGGGAAGCCGGTAAGGTTGAAACTCGTTCGGCGGGGAGATATTCCGGGTCTTGTGCTTGGGGATGTACCTGTTGGGCCTGTTGTTTGAGAACTCAATAGCGTGCCATGTTTGGATTGATGCCATTTTTTTGATGGCTGTTTGCCTGGTCTGTGCGCACCCCGTGTGTGTGGGCTGGGTTTCGGCTTGGATCGGATTGCCGGGGCGGGGTTTTTCCGCTTTGTCCTGGTTTTCTTTGTTTTTTTGTTTTTGACGGAGAGTTTGATCCTG
>NZ_SWDW01000025.1 GCF_004919045.1 Sinomonas albida | reverse complement strand
TCCCTCGCAGCGGCCTCCGCCGCCCGAGCCCAGAAACCGAAGTGCCTACAACGTCCTGAGACATCAAGTGTCAACAACGTCCTGAGACAGGAAGTGTCCACGAGGTCCTGAGACATCACACGGCCTGGGGCGGGCGTATCTGTACCCGAGACGTGTGGGGCGGGGAGTTTCTGTACCCGAGACGTCCTGGGGTGGGGAGTTTCTGTACCCGAAACGGAAAGGGCGCGAGGGCTTGACGGTCGGCAGCGTGAGCGACAGGATTGGTTTACAACGTTGTAAACGAACGAAACCCACCAAACCTGACCCGGAGAAGACATGGCACCCTCTGAATCCCGCCCCTCGGCCCCGGCCAGCGCGACGGTCGGCTCTGACTCTGCTCAGGCGAGCGCGACGGCTGGCCGCGACTCGGCCCAGGCGAGCCCCGCCGCGACCGTCACCGCCAACCCCGCGTTCGCAGTCGGCCCGGTGCGGCGCGAAACGTTCGGCGCGTTCGTCGAACACCTCGGACGCTGCGTCTACACCGGCATCTACGAGCCCGGTCACCCGACCTCGGACGAGGCCGGCTGGCGCGGAGACGTCCTCGAGCTCACGCGCGAGCTCGGCGTGAGCACCGTCCGCTACCCGGGCGGCAACTTCGTGTCCGGCTACCGCTGGGAGGACGGCGTGGGGCCGAAGGCGGAGCGGCCGGTGCGGCTCGACCTCGCGTGGCACTCGACCGAGACCAACCAGGTGGGCCTCGACGACTTCGTCGACTGGTCCCGCAAGGCCGGCGTCGAGCCCATGATGGCCGTCAACCTCGGCACGCGCGGCGTCCAAGAGGCAATCGACGTCCTCGAATACAGCAACCTCCCCGGCGGCACGGCGCTCTCAGACCTCCGCCGGAAGAACGGCGCCGAGGAGCCCCACAACATCACGTTCTGGTGCCTGGGCAACGAGATGGACGGCCCGTGGCAGATCGGCCACAAGACGGCACAGGAGTACGGGCGCATCGCGGCCGAGACGGCCCGCGCCATGCGGATGATCGCCGGCGACACGCTCCGGCTTGTCGCGTGCGGCAGCTCGAACGGACGCATGCCGACGTTCGGCGAGTGGGAGCGGACGGTCCTCTCCGAGGCCTATGACGACGTTGACTACATCTCCGCGCACCACTACTTCGAGAACGCTGGGGTCCTCGAGGACCATCTGGCGGCCGGGGCAGTCATGGACCAGTTCATCCGCGACATCGTCGCCCACATCGACCACGTCAAGAGCGTCAGGAAGTCGTCGAAGGACGTCCACATCTCGTTCGACGAGTGGAACGTCTGGCACATCAACAGCCCCCGCACGCCGATCCCGAGCGGGACGGACTGGCCCGAGGCCCCAGCGCTCCTCGAGGATCTCTACACGGTCGCGGATGCCGTGGTGGTCGGGGACCTGCTCATCACGCTCCTGCGCCACACCGACCGCGTGCACTCGGCCTCGCTCGCGCAGCTCGTCAACGTCATCGCCCCGATCATGACGGAGCCGGGCGGCGTAGCCTGGAAGCAGACCACGTTCCACCCGTTCGCGCTCACTTCAGCCCATGCGCGCGGCGAGGTGCTCCAGCTCGCGGTGGAGTCGCCGTCGTTCGCCTCGCCGCTGCACGGCGAGGTTCCAGCTCTCTCAGCGGTCGCCACCCACGATCGCGAGACCGGTGCCGTCACGCTGTTCGCCGTCAACCGGAGCACCACGGAGCCGCTTCGACTCGACGCGGACCTCAGCGCGTTCGCGGGGCTGCGCGTCGTCGAGGCGCTCACGTTCGCGAACGAGGACCCGCTGTGGCACGCGACGGAGCAGGACAGCACTTCCGTGCTGCCGTCGCCGCTCGAGGGCGTTGCGTACGACGGCGGCCGGCTCACCGCGGAGCTTTCCCCGGTGAGCTGGACAATGATCCGCCTCGCCTAGATTTCGGCGTGCCCCGCCGCTCACGGAGGTCAAGACTCGTCGATGAGCGGCGGGGTGCGTGCGCAGTGGTATTCGCTCCTGCAGCCCCTCAGCGCGGCCCCTCAGCGCTGCACCCCCAGTGCGCCCCGGGGGCGCCAGCGTTAGAGCAGCCCCTGCTCCGCGGTGCCGGCCTCGATGGCCGTCATGGTCGTGACCGTGGCGGGCTTGGCGACAAACGGGTCCACGGCTTCACGGAGCGCGGCCACGGCGGTGCCCTTCGAGTGCGCGTCGAGGTGCTCGGCAGAGGTCCACTTCTCGATCATCGTGATCGTGCCGTCGGCGGCGTCGTGGATCGCGTAGAGGAGGCAGCCATCCTCCCCGTGGACCCCGGGGATCGTGGTGCGCAGGGCTTCGACGAGCTGCTCGCGTTGGCCCTCGGCGGGGTGGAAGACGGCGGTGACGACAACGGACATGCTGCTGGCTCCTTAGCGACTGACGGTGGGGAATGCCTTCAGCCGGATCCTATCCCGGGCGTCTGACAGCCAGCGGCAGTGCTACGCGCAGTGCAAGGCCCCAGTGCTACGTCCCAGGGCCACGTCCAGGGCTACATCTGCATCCCGTCCGTGCCGAGCTTCGACGGGCCGGTCCCGTCCTCGGTTGCGAGGTATTGACCCATCATTCCCTGGTCCTCGTGCGCGAGCAGATGGCAGTGGTACATGTACGGGTGCTGCGCGTCCGCGTAGTCGGGCATGATGATCGCGATCCTGCTGCGCTCCCTGGGGAGCACGGGGATCGTGTCCTTCCAGCCGCGCAGGTGGGCGGGCGGCGGCGCATCGTTGACATCCAGGAGCTGGAACTGCACGCCGTGGACGTGGAAGTTGTGCTGGTAGACGTTGGTGTTGTCCACGAGCCAGACCTCCGTGGCGCCCTTCTTCACCACCTCGTCGACGCGGTTCATGTCCATCGAATGGTTGTTGATGTTCTGGCCGTTGAGCGTGAAGCTGCGGATGTGGGCGTTTGCGACGTCGAGGGAGGGGATGGCGGCGAGCGTCGCCGGGAGCGCGGACGACGGCGCGAGGCTCGCCGCGGCGTCGAGCCGCAGGACGTCGAAGTCCTTGCCCCCGCCGAATGAGTCCGGCGGATTGACCGAGCCGAGGTTCGGGGCGAAGGAGCGCAGCATGGCCTGCTCGCCGGCCTTGAGCTCGACCACGATCTCGGCGCGCTCCGCCGGGGAGAGCTGCACCCGGGTGACGGGCACGGGGGCGGCGAGCAGGCCGCCGTCGGACGCCACGACGTGAAAGGTGCGGCGGTCCCCGAAGCCGAAGTTGAACCACCGCGCACCGCTCGCGTTCAGCAGGCGCAGGCGGACACGCTCGGTGGTGACCTTGAGGGCCGCGCCGAGCACGCCGTTGGCGGCGATCGAGTTGCCGAGGGTTCCGGTGGAGTTGCCGTTGGGGTCGAACGTGAGCTGGCCGTTGGAATCGAGGCGCCGGTCCTGGACGACCACGGGGAAGTCGTCCACGCCGTAGGCGTGGGGGAGCGCCGCGGATCCTTCCCCGGCTCCGGCGGGCTCGTCGAGGATGAACAGCCCCGTGAGGCCCATCGAGAGCTGTTTCTCGGTGCTCCCGTGCGGGTGCGGGTGGTACCAGAGGGTCGCCGCGGGCTGCGAGATGGTCCAACTGGGCGACGACGTCCCGCCGGCGTCGATCATCTGGTGGGGGCCGTCGTCCGCTGCGGGGAGCCGCATGCCGTGGAAGTGGAGGGTCGTCGCGTCGGTGAGCTGGTTGCGCACGTCGATGCGCACGCGCTCGCCGCGGGCCGCGCGGAGGGTTGGGCCGAGGTAGCCGCCGTTGTAGCCCATCGAGTCGGCCGGCTTGCCCGGGACGAATTCGTGCTTCCCGGCCTGCGGGACGAGCGAGAATACGCGGACGCCGCCCTCGAGCTTCGAGTCCGCGAGCGGCGGGACCGGGAGCGGGGCGCCGAACTGCACCGCGGGGACGTCCTCGGTGGCCGCGCACGAGGACAGCGTCACGGCGAGGGTCGGGCCCAGGACGGCGGTCGCCGCGGTGGTGCGGAGGAAGTCGCGGCGGGAGAGAAGCACGACTTCTAGCGTACGACCGCTGAACTGCTGGCCCGCCCTGTCCGCTGCCCGGCATCGCGTCCTCCCTCTCGTCCGGGTGCCGGGGCGATACTGGGTGCATGCCTGAGACCCCGCCTGTCCACGGCGACGCCGCGACCGTCGTCATTCTCCGTGACGGTCCGGACGGCGTCGAAGTGCTGCTTCTCGAGCGGCACGGGCGCGGCTCGTTCGCTGGCGCGTGGGCGTTCCCGGGCGGGACCGTCGACCCCGAGGACGGGATAGTGGGCGACGTCGGTGACTCGCCTCATGAGCCTCCCCTGGCCGTGCGCCGGGCTGCCGTGCGCGAAACGCTCGAGGAGACCCGGATCGCGCTGGACGTGGACGCGCTCGTGGGCCTCTCGGTCTGGGTCCCCCCGCAGCGGGCCGAGAAGCGCCTCCGCACGTGGTTCTTTGTCGCCGCCTACCCCGGTGGGGACGTGGTGCTCAATGACGGCGAGCACGTCGCGTTCGCCTGGGTGACGCCAGCGGCCGCGCTCGAGCGCCACGGGGCAGGGGAACTCGTCCTCTTCCCGCCCACGTGGGTCACCCTCCACGGCCTCCTCGGCGCCGAGAAGGCCGCGCTCGCCGTCGCCGATGCGGCCTCGAGGGCGCCCGAGTTCTACGCGAGTCTGCAGCTGTTCGCCGCGGACGGGAAGATCGAGGCGGTGCTGTGGGCGGGAGACGCCCAGTACGAGAACGAGGCCGCGATCGGCCCGGCCCGGCACCGGCTGCAGGTGAACGGCCTGCCCTGGGTATTCGAGCGGAGCGAGTAGGAGCCGCAGCCCAGCAGAACGACTGCTGATCGCCACCCTCAGGACGGGCACCCTCAGGACGACGACATCACCTTCACGACGGCGGCTTCACGACGTCACCTTCACGACGTCTGCGTCGGTGCCGCGCGAGGGGTCGGAGGCCGAGTCGGGGCCATCCGCGGGCCGATGTTCCGGTACTGCGTGCCGTCGCGCGTCGTATGGCCGTTGTCGTCGCTCACGTAGATCTCGAACGTGAAGAGTGTGTCATTGCTGTCGAGCGTGAACTCGATCCTGGGGTCAGTCGATGAGATGGTTCCCCGCGCGACGATTCGGCCGAACTGCTGTTCCGCAGGGCTGAGGTTGGTGCCCCGCTGCGCGGGGTCCCTGATGAAGTAGTGGACCGTGTAGTGCGGCGACGAGGGCAAGGTCCGCAGGGTCGGGGTGAAGGTGAAGTGCAGCGTGCCGGGCGCGCCGCCGAGCGCGTGCCAATCCCACGTGGTCACGGCGGGCGTGAGGCTGTCACTGAGGTCGCGGATGCCGGCGCGGTCCGTCACGACGCTCTGGCTGGTCCCGCCGAGGGCCTGGGCGACAGGGCCGAGCCCGAGGCCGAGACCGGCTCCGAGCGCAACCGAGAGCAGGGGGATGAGGACAGCCGCGAGGCGTGAGCGGCGCTGGAGACCGGTGCGCACAGACTGCCGGTGGGCGGCGAGGGCCGCCGGCAGGGCGCCCGCGAAGGTGGATCTCGAGTACGGGCTGCTGACGGCGCGTGCCCAGGCCTCGATGTAGGCGGCGCGGGGAGGCAGCGGTGCCTGGGTCCCGCCGTCGGGGTTCCAGTAGGACAGGAACGGAACGGGCATCTCGCGCAGCCGGCCGTAGACGTCCCTCACGGTGAACGTCGGCACCATGCAGTACTGGACGCCGCCGCGGGCTGCGTATCGGTGGAGGTAGGGGTGGAAGTCTTCGAGCTGCGCGCGGTCGATCCGTCCCTGGACGGCGAAGGCTCTGGCCACGATCGCCGCCTCGTGGGTGAGCGTGACCCACTCGCCGGCACGCCAGAACAGGAGCCCGCCGAAGACGGCGGCGAGGATCGACCCCGCGACGATGAGCGCCTCTGCCCACCCCGCGATGATGGTGCTGTCGCGCTCATTGATGAAGATCGAGCTGGCGACGGCGACCGCCCCGGCCGCGACGAGGCCCGCGCCGAGCAGCGCGCCCGCCCAGGGTGGCATCCGCAGCGCGCGGACCTGAGCCGGCAGTGCATCCTCCCGGAAGCGATCTCCCGAGTTCACAACAAACATGGTCGGTCCCCCATCCCGACGCCGTGCCCGGCATCATCCTCAGTGCCCACACGCTCGCATGCCGTGATGCCCGCCTGCCACACTTGCCGGTACTCGACTTTTCGGTGCGCCGGCTACGTGGGCTTCTGCCGGCTTGGGCCGACTCGAGACTGCGTGCGGGCTAGGCGTTGGTTTCGACCGCCGCCTTGATGACTGTCGCGAGCCGCCGCACACCCTCGTGGATCTGCTCGGGCGCGACGCCGCTGAACGCCAGGCGGAGCTTGTTGCTGGGCCCGTCGTAGGGCGTGAAGGCCGCTCCGGGGATGAACACGACGCCCGCGTCGATCGCCTGGTAGAGCAGGGGGTAGGTGTCGATCCCCTCGGGAAGGGTGATCCACACGAAGAAGCCGCCATCCGGCGTCGTCCATTCGGCCTCGGCGGGGAAGTGCTCGCGGAGGGCCTCGAGCATGGCCGCACACCGTTCGGCGTAGACGGCGCGGGATTGCGCGAGGTAGCCGCGCCAGTCGAACGCGTGGAAGAACTCGGTCACGAGGAGCTGGGTGAGCATCGACGGGCACAGCACCACGGCCTCGGCCGCCAGGTAGAAGCGGCGGTACAGGTGCTTCGGCACGAGGGCCCAGCCGAGCCTCACGCCGGGGGAGAAGATCTTCGAGAACGAGCCGCAGTAGATGACGTCGTCGGGGTTGTCGGCGCGGAGCGGCGTGAGCGGGTGCCCGTCGAAGCGGAGCATCCCGTAGGGGTTGTCCTCGAGCACGAGGATGTTGTGCTCGCGGCAGATGTCGACCACGCGCTGCCGGCGCTCGGCAGCGAGCGTGATGCCGGACGGGTTGTTGAAGCTCGGGATGGTGTAGAGGAGCTTGATGGTCTTTCCCTCGGCTTCGAGCTCGGCGATGCGCCGCTCGAGCCTCTCGGGTACGAGTCCCTCCGCGTCCATCTCGATGGGCGCGACCTGCACCTGGTACGCCTCGAACGTGTTGAGCGCGCCGACGTACGTGGGGTCCTCGACGAGCACCACGTCGCCCGGGTTACAGAAGACCTTGGCGGCGATGTCCTGCGCGGACTGCGAGCCCGTGGTGACCACGACGTCGTCGGGGGAGGCCCCCACGATCCCCTCCTCGGCCATGATTTCGCAGATCAGGGTGCGGAGCTCCTCGGTGCCCTTGCCGCCGCCGTAGTGCAGCGCCGCCATGCCATGCTCGGTGATGACACGCGAGGCCGTCTCCGCGACGAGGTCGAGCGGGAGCGCCGACAGGCTCGGCGAGCCGCCCGCGAGCGAGACGAGACCCGGGCGGATCGAGATGTCGAAGACGTCGCGCACAGCCGACTGCTTGATGTTGTGCGCGCGTTCAGAGAAGAGCGCCTCGTGGCGGTGGCTGGCCTCCGCGCGCTCCAGCGCGGTCTGCGTCTCGGCGGTCAGTTCGACGGCGGTGTCCTGCGAAGTCACCCACTCAGCGTAGCGTGATGTTTCCAAATATGCACCCTTTGTTGACGAGTGGAATTGGGTGACGCGGCCACGGGCCCCCGGGCGTCTGAGCGACCTACCATATGACTATGTCTGCATATACCGTCACTCGCAGCGCGTTCATCCCGGCCCCGCCGGAGCAGATCTTCCCCCTCGTGAACAACTTCCGGAAGTGGACCGCGTGGTCTCCCTGGGAGGACCTCGACCCGGCCCTCGAGCGCACCTACTCAGGCCCGGACGCCGGGCCCGGCGCCCGCTATGAATGGCGCGGCAATCGCAAAGCCGGCTCGGGCACCATGGAAATCGTCGAGTCCCTCGAACCCAACAGCGTGCGGATCCGCCTCGAGTTCGTCAAGCCGTTCAAGGCAGTCAACCCGACCGGCTTCACGTTCGAACCGCAGTCCGGCGGCACGCGCGTGACGTGGTCGATGACCGGGGAGCCGCAGGGCGCGGCGAAGTTCTTCTCGCGGTTCATGAACATGGACAAGATGGTCGGGAAGGATTTCGAGAAGGGACTCGCGCGGCTGTCGCAGGCTGCGTCCCCCAAAGTCTGACGCCGCGGTGACCGACAGCGCGCCATGCCCGTGATCGGTTGCTGAGCCCCGCCACCGCCTAAGGCGGGGCCGCCGTCGTCCGTGCCCAAGGATGGGTGCGTCTCCGAGGATGGCGACGGCGGCCCGCGCCGGGGGACAAGCGCGGGCCGCCGTCAGTCTGTGGGGCTAGATGCCGATCAATCCGGATCTTGCGGAGGAGTACCGCGCCTGAACCAGTACCTCTGCGGCGTGAAGAACCAAAAGAGGAAAACCAGGCCGAGAATCATCAGGCTCAAGAGATTCGGCTCCGGTGTCGCGTGACCTGTCATGAACCAGAGGAGCCCCTGAGCCGACCAGAGTCCGACCACAAACGCGAGGTAGGTGCACACTCTGGCTTGCAGCGTGTTCGGGGTCTTGGCGTCGCGGAGGTTCATGGCTGGATGATCCTCTACCCGCAGGCGTCGTTCCAATTGATTCCCATTGCGCCGGCCCATGCCGCCGCTGCACACCATGCCCCGACGGTTCCGAAGCTCATAGCGCCTACTGCTCCGCAGATTGCCCCCGTTGCCGCCGAGTACCCCGCCGCAGCGAACCAGCCCTGCCAGCAAGAAGGAGGGGTCCATCCGGCGGTTTCCGCCTTGAATGACGCAGTCTGAGCCTTTGCCCGGGTCCGCTCGTGCAACGGGGTTTCCCCGTGGGAGGGGGCCGGCGAAGGGACATGCGAAGAATCCACCAGTTCGACTTCCGGGGCGCCTGCCGCGTCGCGCGTAACGACGAATACCTTCCCCGCGAGCGACCCCACGAACTTGCGGGCCTGATCTGCGGTGAGAATGGCAGCCAATCCCTCGATTCCGCCAGCCTCAGGGGAGCCGGCCCGAGCCGTGAGGAACGAGACGAACTCTTCGCTGCTCTTGAGGGTCTGAAGCCGTTCCCTAAACCCTTGGGGATCAGATTTCTTGGCGTCTGCGATGATCCCCTTGATGGGCCGACCGCCTTTGGTGCTGACAGAGTCTTGGCCGACGCCACGGCTCGCGTGCGCGCCGATGGTCGAGGCAGCTGGGTGCGTTGAAGCTGCCGGATTGAGGAGAGGGCGGACTCCGGCGCCACTACCTGGTCCCAAACTACATGAGGCGGCCACGAGTCCAGCTGCTGCGGCAACTGCCCCGAGGCCATTCATCGGTCCTGCTGTACGCCTGCTCACGCGTCTCCCACTTCCTCCCAAGTCCCCCCATGGGACGCTCCTGTAGAAGTGAACCTAGACGACGCGATGGCACTCTGTCGCGAAAATGCCTAAGAATTCGGCAAATTGCCTAAGAATATGCGAACTTGTGATCGAATTGTCGGATTCTTCGCTGTTGGCCCTAGCTGCGGGGGCGCCCCGAAGGAGAACCCGTCGGCCCGCCGCGGGGGATGAATTTCGCGTGAACCTTATCTGTAACCGCGAGCAAATTCTTCCCTGCTGGCCGTAAAGAACCTCTAAAGATCCGGCTCTGGGGTAACTCTGCGAGGAATTGTTTCGGTGAGATTAACGGGTACTCCCCAACCCATCGCCCAACAGACGGACGTCCGGAGGACGCGGCAGGAGTTGCTTCTCGATGGCCACCACCGAACAAACGACACAACTGATACGGGGGCCGATCAGCGGCCCCGAGGAGCTGCAGGCGGGGCCGGATCGGCCCGCCCTCAGCCGGTTGCACCACTATTTCGAAGCTGCTTGCGACGCCAGACCAGAGGCCACCGCCCTCGAATGCGGGCGGCACAGCCTGAGCTACGGCCAGCTCGATGCGAGGGCCAATCAGCTCGCACACCACCTCATCGCCGCCGGCGTGGGGCCCGGCTCACGCGTGGGCCTTCTGCTCAACCGCTCAGTCGAACTGTATGTCGCGCTCCTCGCCGCGCAGAAGGCAGGGGCGGCGTTCGTGCCGATCGACCCAGCCTCCCCGGCTGACCGCGTCGCCTATGTCTCGGAGGATTCCGGGCTGGCTCTCCTGATCTCCGCCACGGAGCTTGGCGCGGCACGCGAGGACGTCGCCTGCCCGGTGCTCGATCTCGATGCGGTGGCCGACGCGGTCGCCGAGCGCCCGACGACGCGCCCGCGCGCAACGAACGACGGCGACACCGACCCGGGCGCGTACGTCATCTACACCTCGGGCTCCACGGGACGCCCCAAGGGCGTCGAGGTCGCGCAGTCCAGCATCTGCAACTTCATCAACATCGTCCCCGAGGTGTACGACGTGCGCCCCGAGGATCGGGTCTACCAGGGCATGACGCTCGCGTTCGACTTCTCCATCGAAGAGGTCTGGCCCACGTGGGCGGTGGGTGCGACGCTCGTGGCCGGCCCCACCGATTCCCGCCGCCTCGGCTCCGGGCTCGCGGACTTTCTCGAGAGCAACCGGATCACCGTGCTGTACTGCGTGCCGACCGTGCTCGCGACCGTTGACCGGGACCTGCCGCTCATCCGCGGACTCCTCGTGGGCGGCGAGGCGTGCCCGGCGGAGCTGGTCGAGCGCTGGTCCACCCCGAACCGGCGCATGCTGAATACCTACGGACCCACCGAGGGCACCGTCACCGCGACGTGGGGCGAGCTCCTTCCGGGCCGCACCGTGACGATCGGCCGCCCGCTGCCGACCTATCACATCAGCATCCTCGACGAGGACCGCCAGCCGGTCCCGTACGGCGAGGTCGGCGAGATCTGCATCGGCGGCCCGGGCGTGGCCCGCGGCTACATCAACCGCCCCGAGCAGACGGCGGACCGGTTCCTCACCGACCCGGCCGTCCCGGGCGGCCGGCTCTATCGGACAGGCGACTTGGGGCGCTTCACCGAGGCCGGCGAGATCGAGTATCTGGGCCGCGCCGACAGCGAGGTCAAGATCCGCGGTCACCGTGTGGACCTCGGCGAGATCGAGAGCGTGATCCTCAATGACGGGGCCGTCGGGGCCGCCGCCGTGGCCCTTCAGCCGATGGACCATGGCGACCCCGAGCTCGTGGGATACGTCACGCTCAAGGGCGGCGAGCAGGACGAGTCGGAGCTCCGGGCCCGCATCGGTGGCCGGCTGCGCGATCGGCTGCCGTCCTACATGGTGCCGGGCTTCCTCGAGGTCCTCACCGACCTGCCGCTCATGCCCAGCGGGAAGATCAACAAGAAGGCGCTGCCCAAGCCGCGGGGATCGCGCTTGGTGCGGCCGTCGTCGTCGCACGTCGGCGCGGGCACCGCGCTCGAGCGGAAGGTCGCCGCGGTGTGGGCGAAGGCGTTCGGGATGGAGGTCGCCGAGCTCTCCGTGACCGCCGACTTCTTCCTCGAGCTCGGCGGGCACTCGCTCCTGGCCGCGCAGGCCGCGTCGCTGCTCCGCGAGACGGACTTCGCGGCGTCGGTTTCGATCGCGGACATCTACGGCCACCCGACCGTGCGGCAGCTCGCGCACAGGCTCGAGGCCGCAGGCGCGGAGTCCTCGCGCGCTGCCCTCGTCGCGGAGCACCGCCCGGAGGCCATCACGCACTCGTCGCGCCGGGTCCTCGGCGCTGGGCTCGCGCAGCTCGTCGTTGTGTACGCGCTGTTGCTCGCGGTGGGTGCCCCGACCGCCGTCGTCCTCGGTGAGTCCGGTGGGAGCCTGCACTACGTCGAACTCGGCGCGTCGATCGTCGTCAGCCTCGTCGTGAGCCGCTTGCTCCTCCCGGTGGTGGGCGTGCGCCTCCTTTCCTGGGGGCTGCGGTCCGGACACTATCCGCTGTGGGGGCCCACGTATCTCCGGGTCTGGACCATCCGGACCCTGACCTCCTTTGCGCCGCTGGGCGTCCTCTCCGGCTCGCCGCTCATGGCCCCGTACCTGCGGCTCCTCGGCGCGAACGTGGGAAAGAACTGCCACATTGCGACCGCGAATCTCGCGATGCCGTCGATGCTCCACATCGGAGACGACGTGAGCATCGGCTACAACGCCCAGCTCCTCCCGGTTCACGTGGAGCGGGGCTGGGTGACGATCAAGCCGGTCACCGTCCGCAGCCACGCCTTCATCGGCGCGAACGCCGTGCTTCAGGCGGGCTCCGAGCTTGGCTACGGTGCTCTCCTCACGGATATGTCGCTGGCGGCGGAGGGGCAGCTCATCCCGGCCCGCGAGGAATGGTCCGGGTCGCCGGCCGCGCGCACGCAGGAGCCGGACTCCCTCCTCGCCGAGCTCGGCGGCCACGAGAGGCCGGCCGAGGGCTGGAAGGCAGGGCACCACGCAGGCTTCGTGCTCGGTTACCTCCTCCTCGAGGTGCTGGCCCTCGCCACGATCCTGCCCGGTGCGGCGTTGAGCGCGTGGGCCTACCAGGCGGGTGGCCTCTGGGCCGGCCTCGGCGCGATCGCGCTCCTGGGCCCCGTCTACACCGTCACAATCTGCGCCGTGGTGCTGCTCGGGAAGAAGCTCGTCCTCCCGAAGACCCCCGCCGGGACCCACGTGGTCGCCTCGACGTTCGGCCTCCGCAAGTGGTTCGCCGACAAGCTCCTGCAGATGAGCCTTGCCACCACGAACTCGCTGTACGCGACCCTGTACACGCTGCCGTGGCTGCGGCTCCTGGGCGCGAAGGTCGGCCGACGGTCCGAGGTCTCCACGGCCGCGCATCTGGACCCGGATCTGCTGGTCCTCGGCACGGAGAGCTTCATCGCAGACATGGCGGCGGTGGGCAGCGCGACGTATCGCAACGGGTACGTGAACCTTGGCGTGACCGAGGTGGGCAACCGCTCGTTCGTGGGCAACGCGGCGCTGCTGCGCTCGGGGACCCGGATGGGGGAGGGCGCGCTCGTGGGCGTGCACAGCATGGCTCCGGTGGGAGGCGTCCCGCGCGGCACCGACTGGCTCGGCTCGCCGGCCATGCGGCTCCCGCGCCGGCAGGAGAGCGAGGCGTTCGGCGACGAGCTCACCTACCGTCCCACGCGGTGGCGCGTCTTCGAGCGTTACGTCATCGAGTTCTTCCGCATCGTGCTGCCGAGCTCGATCATCGGCGTCACCGCGTTCGGCGGGACACTCCTGGGCGCGGAAGTGGCCCGGGAGGGTCGTGACCTCGGCGCCCTCCTCGCCGCTCCCGTGATCGTCCTCGCCGTCGGACTCGCGACCGTGCTTGCCGTCGCGGCGTTCAAGTGGGTGGTCGTCGGGCGCTACCGGCCGCGCGTCGAACCCCTCTGGGGCCGGTTCGTGCGCCGTACCGAGTTCGTCACCGCGCTCTACGAGACGGCCGCCGTGCCCGGGCTCCTGGTCTGGCTGAGCGGCACGCCGTGGATGGGCCCGATGCTGCGGCTGTTCGGCGTGCATGTGGGCAAGCGGACGTGTATCTCGACGACGTTCCTCACCGAGTTCGACCTCGTGCACCTCGGCGACGACGTCGCCGTGGACCCCAACACGTCGCTCCAGACACACCTCTTCGAGGACCGGGTCATGAAGATGTCCACGATCGAGCTCGAGCGTGGCGTGAGCGTGGGCAGCCGCTCGGTGGTCCTGTATGACACGCGCATCGGGGCCGACACGGCGGTCGATCCGCTTTCGCTCGTCATGAAGGGCGAGGAGCTCCCCGCCGAGACCCGCTGGCGGGGCATCCCGAGCCGCGCCGTGCGCTAGGACGGGGCTGGCCAACCGGGGAAGCGCCGAAAGGGCACGAAAGCGGACGACGGCGGGTGGGCACCCGCCGTCGTCCGCTTTCGCTCACTCCTAGTCCTGATCCGCGCCCTCGGCCGGGTCCTCTGAATGCGCTCGGATCTCGTTCATCTCGAGCTCGGAGTCACCCTCGGCGGGTGCCTCGCTGTGGACGCGGTCCTCGTCGCCCTCAATGCCTGCGAAGCTGGACATTATCGGGATCACCTCGATTTGTCTGGCGTCTGTTCTGCGGTCCCCGCTCTCCAGCGTAGGACGGCGCGCGGCAGGCTTCCATGGCCCGCAGGGCCCTGTTCCGCGAGGCTTCTGCGGCGTCGGTGCGTGCCGGGTGGGCGCGCGTTTGGCGGGCTGGGTCAGTTCGCTGGGCCCAGTTCGCCGGCTCAGTTCGCCGCGGCGACGGCGGCGACCTCTGCGGCCGCGAGCGTTGCGACGACGGACCGGATGCCCTCGACGACCTCGGCGTCGTGCTCCGGCTCAAGGCTCGCGAAACGCTGGAACGAGCCGCCGACCGCGAACTTGGCCTCGTCGAGCACGCTCGCGCCCGCGATCTTGAGCGACTTGCGGATGTCGTCGTGGCTCCACAGGCCGCCGTACTGTCCCGCGGACGTGCCGATGACGGCGGCGAACGTGCCGATCGCGGCGCCCTTGCCGAACGGGCGCGAGATCCAGTCGATCGCGTTGTTGAGCACCGCCGGCATCGTGCCGTTGTACTCGGGGGAGACGAACAGGACGCCGTCCGCGGCGGCGACGGCGGCGCGGAGCTCGGCGGCCTTGGCCGGGACCTTGCCCTCGACGTCGAGGTCCTCGTTGTAGAACGGAATCTCCTCGAGGCCCGTGAACGTGGTCACCTGCGTGCCCTCGGGGGCCGTCGCGACAGCGATCTCGGCGAACTTGCTGTTCACGGACTCGGCGCGCAGGCTGCCGACGAGGGTCAGGATGGTCTTCTCGGCCATGGGGGATCTCTTTCGTTGAGCTTGGCACGCCGTCGTCGGCGTTCACTGATGTGTCAACTACTTTAGATCCCGGATCCATTCCCGGGCACGTTGCGTGACCTGGCATGACTTCCCACGGACGACGGCGGAGGGTCCCCAACGGCGGCGGGTCGCCGACGGCGAAGGGTCGCCTCCGGGGCTGCAAACCCGCGGAAGCGACCCTTCGAAGTGAGTCCGATACCCCGTGCTACCTCGAGACGAGGCCGTGCCAGTCGCCGGCGAGCGGGAGGCCGTGGGCCTCGGACACTGAGCGGTTCGTCACCTGGCCCGCCGCGACGTTGAGGCCGGCGGCGAGTGCGGCGTTGCGCTCGAGGGCCTTCTCGACCCCGAGGTCGGCAAGGAGCACACCATAGCGCAGCGTCACATTCGTGAGCGCGTACGTCGATGTGTTCGGCACGGCGCCCGGCATGTTCGCGACGCAGTAGAAGATCGAGTTGTGCACGCGGAACGTGGGGTCCTGGTGCGTGGTCGGGTGCGAGTCCTCGAAGCAGCCGCCCTGGTCGATCGCGATGTCCACGAGCACGGAGCCCGGCTTCATGCGGGAGACGAGCTCGTTGGTGACGAGCTTCGGGGCCTTCGCGCCGGGCACGAGGACCGAGCCGATCACGAGGTCAGCCTCGACGAGCGACTTCTCGATCTCGTACTTGTTCGACGCGACCGTCTTGAGGCGGCTGCCGTACAGTGCGTCGAGCTCCTGGAGGCGCGAGATGTTGATGTCGAGGATCGTGACGTCCGCGCCGAGGCCCATGGCGACAACCGCCGCGTTCGTTCCGGCCACGCCGGCGCCGAGCACGACGACCTTCGCGGGCCGCACGCCCGGGACGCCGCCCAGCAGCACACCCTTGCCGCCGTTCGGCGCGAGGAGTGACTGTGCGCCCACCTGGACCGACAGACGACCGGCCACTTCGGACATGGGGGCGAGCAGCGGGAGCATGCGCCCCTCCTGCACGGTCTCGTACGCGATCGCCGTGACGCCTGCGTCGATGAGCGCGTGGGTCAGTGCGGGCTCGGCTGCGAGGTGCAGGTAGGTGAAGAGGATGAGCCCCTTGCGGAAGTAGTGGTACTCCGCAGCGATAGGCTCCTTGACCTTCATGATCATGTCGGCGCGGGCCCAGACGTCCGCCGCGTCGTCCACGATCTCGGCGCCGGCCACCCGGTACTCGTCGTCGGTGATGCTCGAGCCGAGCCCCGCGCCCGACTCGATGAGCACGGTGTGGCCATGCGTGACGAACTCGTGGACCCCGGCGGCCGTCATGGCCACTCGGAATTCGTTGTTCTTGATCTCCTGGGGGACTCCGATGATCACTGTCGTCTCCGTTGGTTCGAGGGCCCTCGTGGGACCGTTTGTCGGGCTTCCGCGGTGCTTCCAGAGTAGGCTCGCTGTGAGATGCACAACAGCGCCCTAGGGCCCGGGCGGAAGGTGACTTCCCCGGAATTCCGGGGATCACGCCGTCGTCTGTTCGACGTTTGTCGCATGTGTGAGCGGCAAGTGTCCCCTCGTGTGGGGCGGGGGCCCGTATGCTGGTGGGCATGCGCGAAGGCGTCGAAGATCTCGTCGAAACGGCGGCCCAGAAGCTCGGGAGAGGGCTTTCGGTCGAGGACCTCGACGGGCTCCTCGTCGCGTACTCGTCGAACCAGTCCCACGCCGATCCCGTGCGGGTGAACTTCCTCCTGAGCAAGCGCGTGCCCGCCGATGTGAGCGCGTGGCAGCTCTCCCACGGCATCGCCACCGCCGTCCGTCCCGTGGCCGTGCCGCCCAACGCGGACCTCGGGATGTACGGGCGGGTGTGCGTGCCGCTGCTCGTGCGCGGCTTCCGCGTGGGCTACCTCTGGGTCCAGCAGGAGCCCAACGAGGAAAGCGCGACGGCGATCCTCGCCGCGCTGCCCAGCGTCCGTCTCGAGGTTGAACTCATCGCGGGACTCCTGCTCGACTCGAACACTGCCGCGTCCGCCCACCGGCGCGCCCGGGAGTCGCGGTTCCTCGCGGCCGCGGCGGGGGACAAGGCGGCGCTGTCCGAGATCGCGGGGTGGCGAGAGGTGCACGGCCACGCCCCGTGGCAGATGGTCACGCTCCTCGACCCCGCCGGGGTGAGCCCGGAAGATCCACAGGCCGCCGTCGTCGCGACCAGCACCGCCGCCATGCTCGCGACCGCTGGGATTGACCCGGCGCTCTTCACAGCCGGGGCGGAGACGCATTCCGTCGTGCTGTTCGTCCACTCGACCGGGCGGGCGAGCCACGCCGCGGTCCTGACGCACTACGAAAGGGAGCTCGCGAAGCGCTCGGGCCGCCCCGCGGGCCGCGTCCTCGTGGGCATCAGCGAGCCGTTCACATCGCTGCGCGCGCTGCCGGACGCCTACGCGCAGTCGAAGATCGCGGCGCAGGCAGGCGCCGTCGACCCCGCGCTCGGCGAGCTCGTCGACGTGCGCACCGTGGGTGCCTATCAGCTCATGGGGGAGCTGGGATCCGAGCCCACGAGCGTCTACGCGGACCTCCTCGTCGAGGAGGACCGCGAGGGCGAGCTCCTTCCCGTGCTCGAGGAGCTCTACGACAACGACGGAGCCGTCCAGGCCGTCGCGGACCGGCTGCACGTGCACCGCTCCACGGTGTACCACCGGATCGCGCGGGTGAGGAAGCTGCTCGGCGCCGATCCACTCGGCGGGCGGGTCCGGCAGGAGCTGCACCTCGCGATCAAGGCGCGGCGCTGGGCTGGCCGGCCCAGGATCTGACCGTCACCCCGCGGCGGCACCCGTGTCGGGGTCGGCTCCGCGGCCGCCCTTCTTCTGGGCTGCGACCCATGCGAGGACGTCCTCGCGGCGGATCCGCCGGTGGGTTCCGCGGTAGGCGACCGGCCACGTCCCGAGGTCCGTGAGCTTGCGCACGTAGCTGTGGCTGATGCCCGCGAGCTCGGCGGCCTGCGCGACCGTCAGGACGTCCTCGGCGCTCGTCACCGTCACGGACTCCCCGCGGCCGAGCCGCCCGAGGAGGTCCAGGACGGCATCCCGGGCCGCGTCTGGGAGGCGGTAGGCGGTGCCGTCGGCGAAGACGGTGATGTCCCCCGCCGTGAGGGCGCGCCGCACCGCGTCGGCTTCGTCCGGGCTGAGGGCAGGCGCATGGTGCGGGGCGAAGCGGCTCATGCGGCCTAGCGTAGCCAAACAGCCGGCGACGGCGCGTGCCTCCCGCCGTCGCGCCGCGAAAGCCTCCTTGGCGCGCCGCGGGGGCCTCCTTGGCGCGCCGCGGGGGCCTCCTTGGCGCGCCGCGGGGGCCTCCTTGGCGTCGGGATCTCACCAGCTTTCAGGCGGACGACGGCGCGACCCGCCGGCGGATTCCATCTGTCAAGTGCAATCGCTTCGCCGTGTCGGGGTCGGGTTCGGCTGTCAGGCGGCGGCGGGCAGGAGGAGTTCGGTGAGGGCCTGGGCGGGGGTGCGGAGTCCGAGTGTCGGTCGG
>NZ_SWDW01000024.1 GCF_004919045.1 Sinomonas albida | reverse complement strand
GCACCCGCGCCGGCACCGGCACCGGCGTACATCATCCCGGGCGCCTTCTGCCCCAACGCGCTCGTGGGCCAGAAGGGCCTGGCCGCCAACGGGCGCACCTACATCTGCGGGGGCAAGGGCCCGGATGCGAGCGGCCACTACCACTGGAACGTGTCGTAGCGGGCGGGGGGCGCGCCACCTCTTGCCCGCCGCGGGCACCTCGTGGTCACGGGGGCGCGCCACCTCTTGCCCGCCGCGGGCACCTCGTGGTCACGGGGGCGCGCCACCTCCAGCCGCCGGGCACCTCGCGGTCACGGGGCGCGCCACCTCCTGCCCGCCGCGGGCACCCTAAGACGTGACGGCCACGGGTTCGTCCCGGGCGGGAGGCGCAGACTCGCCCAGACGCAGAAAAACCCCTTCCTGATCCGCGTCGCCACGGATCAGGAAGGGGTTGCTGTGCGCCCCCCGGGACTCGAACCCGGAACCCATTGATTAAGAGTCAATTGCTCTGCCAATTGAGCTAGAGGCGCATTTCGTGCGGGACTCTCGCTGGTCTTCGGAAACCCTCTCCGGACCTCGCGGCGTCCCCCGCAACGACATGTAACTCTACACGGTCGGTGCCCTAGAACGAAATCGGCTCGAACCCCTCTCTGCGTGTTCTCGGTCACGGGTGATCCGGGCTCGGATCGGCGCGACTCCGCGGCCACGCGCGACGCCGCTACGCTGGCAGAATGACCACTTCGCCAGTGCCCCGTCGGCTTGCCCCGGGCGACGTCGCCCCGGAATTCTCGCTTCCCGATTCGACGGGCGGCACCACGAGCCTCGCAGACCTCCGCGGCCGCAAGACCGTGCTGTATTTCTACCCTCAAGCAGACACCCCCGCGTGCACGCAGGAGGCGTGCGACTTCCGCGACAGCCTCGAATCGCTGGGAGGTGCGGGCTACGCCGTCGTCGGTGTCTCCCCCGACCCGGCCAAGGCGGTCGTGAAGTTCGCCGCTGAACAGCATCTGGGCTTCCCGCTCCTTGCGGATGCGGACCATGGGGTCGCGGACCTCTACGGCACGTGGGGGGAGAAGAAGAACTACGGGCGCGTCTACCAGGGCCTCATCCGGAGCACCTTCGTCCTCGACGAGGAGGGCCGGATCGTGCTCGCCCAGTACAACGTGCGGGCCAAGGGCCACGTCGCGAAACTCCGCCGCGACCTGAAGCTCGACTGAGCTCAGGGGCGCCGCCCGCCGGTTAGACTGGCAAGCGGCCCTGCCGCGCTCGCGGACGGGCCCGCGCGCGAGTGGTGAAATTGGCAGACACGCAGGATTTAGGTTCCTGTGTCTTCGGACGTGAGGGTTCAAGTCCCTCCTCGCGCACCACCTCCGGTCCGTGCACCAGCCGACCGAGCAGGTCGACACCCAGACATCAGGGGCGCCGGGCACGCGGCGGGGAAGGCGGAGCTGTGGCGCGAAGCATCGGACGCAGAGAGCTGCTGCAGGCGGCTGCGGTGGCGGCCCTCCTGACGGGCTGCACTCCCTCGCCCGGGCCCACGCCCTCGCCGACGGCGGGCAACTCCGACGCCCCGAAAGCGACCTTCACGTTCGCCACCCCCGCTCCCCCGATCGGCCTCGACCCGGCTGTCATCGACGAGCTGGAGTCGTGGCGCATCGCGCGGCAGGTGCTCGAGAGCCTCGTGACCACGGATCCGGAGACCGGCGCGCCCGCCCCCGCCCTCGCTACGTCATGGACCCAGAGCAGCGACCAGCTGAGCTATACGTTCACGCTTCGGCAGAACGTCACGTTCCACGACGGCACGCCGTTCAACGCCGCGGCCGTGAAGGCCAACTTCGACCGGTGGTTCAACTTCAGCCCCGCGTTCCGGGCAGCCAACCCGCCGCTGCCGTTCACGGCGGTCTTCAAGGCCCACGCCGACGCGCCGACCCTCTCCGTCTTCAAGGGCTGCGACGTGGTCAATGACCATCAGGTCAAGATCACGCTCACCCAGCCGCTCACGGGCTTCCTCCAGGCCCTGACCACCGCGGGCTTCGCCATCTCCTCCCCCGCGGCGCTCGCGACCGGGACGGCGGACGTCATCGACCAGACGTCCGCTGGGACCAAGATCTCGCGCTACGCGCAGCATCCCGTCGGCACGGGGCCATTCCGCTTCCGAGACTGGACCGCTGACCGGGTCACGCTCGAGTCATCGCCGACCTACTGGGGCAACCGCGGCCAGATCGCCACCCTCATCTTCGTGGCGTTCGATCAGCCTCAGGCCAGGCTCCAGGCGCTCGTGGACGGCCGGATCGACGGCTACGACGCCGTGACCCTCGACAACATCGAGACACTCGTGCGCAAGGGCCTCCAGGTGGTGCGCCGGGATCCCTTCTCCGTGATGTACCTCGGCATGAACCAGTCGGTCCCAATCCTCCAGAACGAGAAGGTGCGCCTCGCAATCGCGATGAGCATCAACAAGGACTCGGTGATCCGCCCGTACTTCCTCGAGGACACAAAGCCGGCCTCCCAGTTCATCCCGCCGAAGCTGAGCGGCTTCAACCAGGCCGGGGGTTTCCCCTCCTACGATCCAGAGAAGGCCAAGCGCCTGCTCGCGGAGGCCGGGTACAAGGGAGAAGAGCTCAAGTTCTACTACCCGCTCAACACGACGCGCCTGTACCTCCCCTCGCCCGAGAAGGTGTTCGGGGAGCTGAGCGCCCAGCTGACGCGATTGGGCCTCAACCTCAAGCCCGTCCCGATCGCGTGGTCGGACGGCTACCTTGAGAAGGTCACGACCGCGGGCGACCACGCGTTCCACCTCCTGGGCCGCTACGGGACGTTCGCCGACCCAGACGACTTCCTGGCCCCGCTGTTCGGCGCCAAGGGCGGCGAGTTCGGCTTCTTCGACGCCCAGCTCTTCAGCAAGATCGACCGGGCCCGCGGCCTCCCCGACGGTTCTGACCGGACGCAGGCCTACCAGAACATCAACGCCCAGCTGGGCAGCACGGCCCCCGCCGTGCCGATCGCGTTCCCGATCTCCGCCGTCGCCGTCTCCAACAGCGTGGTCAACTATCCGACCTCGCCCGTGCTCAATGAGACGTTCAACCGCGTGACGCTCAAGACCTCCTAGCCCGCTCAGCCGTCCAAAAAATTGCCCGCAGACCCCTTGACGGGGCGGCCCGCAAGGATTTAGAGAACCGCGCCCGCGAGGGATATTCTGCCTGTGGTCCATTTGCGCAGGGAGAGTCAGTGACCTTCATATCCACCACCCGGTCCGCCGATGTCGTCTTGGTCGGCGGTGGCATCATGAGCGCCACCCTCGGGGCGTTCATCAAGAAACTTGAACCCGCATGGAACGTGGTGCTGTTCGAGCGCCTTCCAGCGGTGGGGCTTGAAAGCTCGGGCCCTTGGAACAACGCGGGAACGGGCCACGCCGCCTTCTGCGAGCTCAACTACACCCCGCAGGCCAAGGACGGCTCGATCAACCCGGCGAAGGCGCTGGGCATCAACGAGGGCTTCCAGCTCTCGCGCCAGTTCTGGTCGCACCTGGTCCGCGAAGGGGACATCGGCGACCCCACGCGGTTCATCCACAACGTCCCGCACATGAGCTTCGTGATCGGGGACGCCCACGCCGACTACCTCAAGAAGCGGTTCGAGGCGCTCAAGCCCAACGCCCTCTTCTCCGAGATGGAGTTCAGCGAGGATCCCGGCCAGATCGCCGAATGGGCCCCCCTCGTCATGGAGGGCCGCCAGCCCGGCCGGGTCGCCGCGAACCGCGTGGCATCGGGCACTGACGTCGACTTCGGCACCCTGAGCCGCGAGCTCGTCACGTTCCTCGACCGCAACGGCGTCGAAGTCAACTACGGAACGGACGTGACCGACGTCAAGCGCTCGCGCGGCGGCTGGGACATCTCGACGAAGCACACCGCCTCGGGCGAGCGCGGCGCGATCCACGCGAAGTTCGTCTTCATCGGCGCGGGCGGCGGCGCGCTGCACCTCCTGCAGAAGTCAGGCATCCCGGAGAGCAAGGGCTACGGCGGCTTCCCCGTCTCAGGCAAGTTCTTCCGCTGCACGGACGAGGAGATCGCGGCGCGGCACAACGCCAAGGTGTACGGCCAGGCGTCGGTCGGCGCCCCGCCCATGTCCGTGCCGCACCTCGACACGCGATACGTGGACGGCAAGCGTTCGCTCCTGTTCGGCCCGTACGCGGGCTTCTCCACGAACTTCCTCAAGAGCGGCTCGCTCCTGGACCTCCCGCTGTCCATCCGGGCGAGCAACATCATCCCGATGCTCGCCGTGGCAAAGGACAACATGGATCTCACGGCCTACCTCGTCAAGGAGGTCGCGAAGAGCCGCGATGCGAAGGTCGAGGCGCTCCGCGAGTACTTCCCGCTCGCCGACGGCGACAAGTGGGAGCTCATCACGGCCGGCCAGCGGGTGCAGATCATCAAGAAGGATCCGTCCAAGGGCGGCGTCCTGCAGTTCGGCACGGAGGTCATCACGTCCCGCGACGGGTCCGTGGGCGCCCTCCTCGGCGCCTCGCCGGGCGCCTCGACCGCGGTGCCGATCATGCTCGAGCTCATGCGTCGCTGCTTCCCCAAGAACTACCGCGGCTGGGAAGAGAAGCTCCGCGAGATGATGCCCGGCTACGGCGTCAAGCTCAACGACCATCCAGAGCTCGCAGCCGAGCTGGCGGCCAGCACGGCCGAGGCGCTCCAGCTCGCCGCGACTGCCCAGTAGCTCTTTGGCCCTGGCGGCCCGCACCGTTCCGACGGTGCGGGCCGTCGCCGTCCCAACGGGAGAGACCCACCTCATGTTCCGGCTCGCGAGCCTCTCGATGTCCAACAAGGCGCTCATCGCGCTCATCACGCTCTTCGCGGCGGTCTTCGGCGTCATCACAGCCGGGACGCTCAAGCAGGAGCTCATCCCCTCCATCGAGTTCCCCCAGCTCACGGTGGTCTCGTCGATGAGCGGCGCGTCTCCCGACGTCGTGGACAAGCAGGTCGGGCAGCCGCTCGAGAAGGCGCTCCAGTCCGTTGAGGGTCTCGAGAGCAGCCAGTCGACATCCCGCACGGGCGTCTCGACCATTCGCCTCTCCTTCGCGTACGGGACGAATCTCGACCGGGCCCGCAATCAGATCGACCGGGCCATCTCGACGGCCAAGCAGCAGCTCCCCGCGAACGTCACGCCGAACACCCTCGCCGGCAGCGTGAGCGACTTCCCGATCGTCTTCATCGCGGCGTCCTCTGACAGGGGCCTGAGCGATCTCGAGGGCCAGCTCACCCAGCAGGCGGTGCCCGCACTGACGAAGATCGACGGCGTGCGGAGCGTCGACGTCACCGGCGGCGCGACGCGGCACGTCCAGATCCAGCCAGACCCTGCCTCGATGGCCGCGCGAGGCGTGGACATCGGCGCGATCCGCACCGCGCTCCAGAACAACGGCTCGCTCGTACCGATCGGAACCGTCGCTGACCAAGGCCGCACCCTGTCGCTCCAGGCCGGCAGCCCCCTCGACTCGACGGATGCCATCAAGGGCCTGCCGCTGGCGGGCGTGAAGCAGCCCACGAAGATCGGCGACGTCGCCGCCGTCGCCCTTCAGGACGACGCCGCGACGTCGATCACGCGGACCGACGGCAAGCTCACCCTCGCCCTCTCGGTGACCAAGAAGCCCGAGGGCGATACGGTCGCGATCTCGCACGCCGTGCGCGACGCGCTGCCGGGCATCCAGGCGGGCCTTGGCTCGAACGCCCAGCTCACCACGGTGTTCGACCAGGCGCCGTTCATCGAGAAGTCGATCAAAGACCTTGCGACCGAAGGCCTCCTGGGCCTGGGCTTCGCGGTGCTCATCATCCTCGTCTTCCTTCTCTCCGTGCGCTCGACGCTCGTCACGGCCGTCTCGATCCCGCTCTCGCTCCTCATCACGTTCATCGGCCTGTTCGCGGCGCACTACTCGCTCAACATCCTCACGCTCGGCGCGCTGACGATCGCGATCGGCCGCGTCGTGGACGACTCGATCGTGGTGATCGAGAACATCAAACGTCACCTGAGCTACGGGGAAGAAAAGACGACGGCGATCCTGCGGGCCGTGCGCGAGGTCGCCGGGGCCGTCACGGCCTCCACGCTCACGACCGTCGCGGTCTTCCTCCCGATCGCGTTCGTGGGCAACCTCGCGGGCGAGCTCTTCCGGCCTTTCGCGCTCACGGTCACGATTGCGCTGCTCGCCTCGCTTGCGGTGGCGCTCACGATCGTGCCGGTGCTCGCGTACTGGTTCCTGGGCCACAAGTCGCCCGGCGCGGTCGCCCCGGCGGAGGTCGAGGCGGAGGCGCACGAGAAGGAGCGGCGCAGCTGGCTCCAGCGCGGCTACCTTCCGATCCTCCGCGGCACGCAGCGCCACCCTGTCTGGACGCTCGTCGCGGGCGCCCTGGTGCTCGTTGCGACGTTCGGCATGACACCGTTCCTGGAGACCAACCTCCTGGGCAACTCGGGCGAGAACAGCTTCACGGTCACGCAGCAGATGCCACCGGGCACGAGCCTCGACGCGACGAGCGCCGCGGCCGCCAAGGTCGAGGGCGCTGTGCGGGGCACGTCCGGCGTCAAGACCGTCCAGGTGACCATCGGCAACTCGACCACGGGGTTCAGCGCCTTCCTCTCCTCGGGCGCGTCCAACGCGACGTTCACCGTCATCACCGACGATTCGGCGAATCAGGCGACGGTTCAGCAGAGCGTTCGGGACGCCGTCGGCCACTTGGGCGGCGTGGGAACCGTGAGCGTGAAGCAGCAGCAGGGCGGCTTCGGCACGGCCTCGACCGTCGACGTCACGGTCAAGGCCCCCGATTCCGCCTCGCTCTCCGCGGCCAATGACGCGGTCATGTCCGCACTCAAGGACGTGCCTGGCGCGACCGGCGTGACGAGCAACCTCGCGGCCGGCCAGCCCGTGGTCCAGGTCAACGTGGACCGCGCGAAAGCGGCTGCCGCCGGCCTGTCCGAGCAGCAGGTGAGCACGCTCCTCGCCGCGACGGTGAGCCCGGTGCCGGCCGGGACCGTGCGATTCGACACGAGCGACTACCCCGTGCTGATCGGCAAGGGCACGCAGTTCTCGAGCATCGACGCGGTCCGCGCGGTGCCGCTCCCCGGCGCGCCCGGGCTCACCCTCGGCTCGATCGCCAGCGTCACCGCCGTCGACGTCCCGGTGACCGTCACGAGCACGTCGGGCCAGCGCACCGCCACCGTGTCCGTCTCGCCTGGCGATTCCAACCTCGGCACGGTGAGCGCCGAGGTCCAGAAGCGGGTGGGCGCACTCGCGCTGGGCGGCGGCGCGTCGGCGTCGGTGGGCGGCGCGGCGACCCAGCAGGCGGACTCGTTCAAGCAGCTGGGCCTCGCGCTGCTTGCGGCGATCGCGATCGTCTACGTCGTCATGGTCGCGGCGTTCAAGAGCCTCCTCCAGCCGCTCGTGCTCCTCGTCTCGATCCCGTTCGCTGCTACGGGCGCCATCCTGCTCCTGCTGACGACTGGGACCCCGCTCGGGCTCCCGGCGCTCATCGGCCTGCTCATGCTTGTGGGCATCGTCGTGACAAACGCGATCGTGCTCATAGACCTCATCAACCAGTACCGGAGGCCGAGCGGGCGGCGCCCGGCGTTGGCCCTCGAGGATGCGATCGAGCAGGGGGCGCGCCAGCGCCTTCGGCCTATCCTCATGACCGCGCTCGCGACGATCTGCGCGCTCACGCCCATGGCGCTCGGTCTCACGGGCGGCGGCGGGTTCATCTCGCAGCCGCTCGCCGTCGTCGTCATCGGCGGCCTCGTCTCCTCAACGGCCCTCACCCTTGTCCTCGTCCCGGTGCTGTACCGGCTCGTGGAGGGCCGGCTTGAGCGGCGCAGGCTCCTGCGCGACCTCGCGCAGCGCCCCGAGCCGGTCGAGCGCGAGGGCAGTGAGGAGAGCGAGGCCGACGGCGACTGGACCACGGGCGTGGTGCCCAAGGTCACAGGGCGGCGCGCGGCCAAGGCCTGACGACAGGGCCTCACGGCGAGGCGTCATCGCGGCCTCACGGCCGCCATCACCGCGGCCTCACCGCACCTCACCGCACCGGGAACAATTTCCTCTCCTCGGGGGTTCGAGATAGATGCAAATGCATGTATCCTGAATGTACCGAGGAAAGAGGTCATCATGCAGTTCGGAATCTTCAGCGTCGGCGACGTCACCCTTGACCCCACGACGGGCCGCATGCCCACCGAAGGCGAGCGGATCAAGGCAATCGTGCAGATTGCGAAGCACGCCGAGGAGGTGGGCCTCGACGTCTTCGCGACGGGCGAGCACCACAACCCGCCGTTCTATCCGAGCTCGCCGACCACGCTGCTCGGCTACATCGGCGCGCAGACGGAGCACCTCATCCTCTCGACCACCACGACGCTCATCACCACGAATGATCCGGTGAAGATCGCGGAGGACTTCGCGATGCTCCAGCACCTCGTGGACGGCCGCGCCGACCTCGTGCTGGGCCGCGGCAACACGGCGCCCGTCTATCCGTGGTTCGGCAAGAACCCGCACGACGCTCTCGAGCTGACCGTCGAGAACTACGCGCTCCTGCGCCGCCTGTGGGACGAGGACACGGTGGACTGGAGCGGCAAGTTCCGCACGCCGCTGCACAACTTCACCGCGACGCCGCGCCCGCTCGACGGCGTGGCCCCGTTCGTGTGGCACGGCTCGATCCGGACGCCGCAGATCGCGGAGCTAGCGGCCTACTACGGCGACGGGTTCTTCGCTAACAACATCTTCTGGCCCAAGGAGCACTACATCCAGCTCATCAACCTGTACCGCGAGCGCTTCGAGCACTACGGCCATGGCAAGGCGCACCAGGCGATCGTGGGGCTCGGCGGCCAGTTCTTCATCCGGAGGAACTCGCAGGACGCCGTGCGGGAATTCCGCCCATACTTCGACAACGCGCCCGTCTACGGCCACGGCCCGTCGCTCGAGGACTTCACGGCGCAGACGCCGCTCACAGTGGGCAGCCCGGCCGAGTTCGTCGAGAAGACCCTCGCGTTCCGCGACTACTTCGGCGACTACCAGCGCCAGCTGTTCCTCGTGGACCACGCAGGCCTGCCGCTCAAGACGGTCCTCGAGCAGCTCGATCTCCTCGGCGAGGTGCTCCCCGATCTCAAGGCCGGGTTCGCCGAGCGGCGGCCCGCCGACGTCCCCGAGGGCCCCACGCACACGGCGCTCGTCGCGCGGCGCGCGGAGGCCACGACCGGCGACGGCGCGGCTGCTCGGAGCGGATCGTCGGATCAGAGCGAAGCGTCGGCTCAGGGCGAAGCCGCCGCTGAACCCGCGGAGACCTCGCGATGACCGCACCCACGGCGGACCGACCCGTGAGCCATTCGCCGTCGGCGCCGTCCGTCCGGGAAACGGCAGAGGCGTGGGAGTCCCTCTTCCGCACCCAGGTCACGGTCATGCGCCGGCTCCAGACCGACCCGGCGTTCCGGGAGCTCGGCATCAAGGAGTACGACGTGCTCTTCACGCTCAGCGGGTGCCCCGGGGGCGGCCTGCGGCTCAACGAGCTCAACAACCATGTCCTGCTGGCGCAGTCGAGCCTGAGCCGGCTCGTGGACCGGCTCGAGCGCAAAGGACTTGTCACGCGCCGCGCGGCCCCCGAGGACGGCCGGGGGACGCTCATCGCGCTCACCGAGGCAGGGCTAGAGACCCAGCGGCGCATCGGCCGGGGACACGTGCGCGAGATCGCGCGGCTCTTCGGCACAGCGCTCGACGGCGGCGAACTTGCCGAGCTCACGCGGCTCACCGCCAAGCTTCGGCAGCACGTCGAGGAGAGCCACCCCCTCTAAGAGCCGGCCGGCGCCTAACCGATGATTGCGAGGCGCCCCGGCTCGTCGTCAGGCAGCTCCTCGTCGGACTCAGCGGAGACTGAGAGGCGGCGCAGCACAAGGCTCCCGCCGACGGTCGAGAGAAACGCCGTGTCCGAGGAGTCGCGGCCCGCGGTGATACGGAGCATCCCGGCCCGCGACGCGAGCCCGGTGGGATCGATGGCATGCCAGGCACCGTCGACATACGCCTCGGCGACGGCGTGGAAGTCCATGGGACGCAGCCCCGGCGCGTACACGGCGGCGAGCCGGGCGGGAACGTCCTTGGCCCGAAGGAGCGCGATCGCGAGGTGTGCGTAGTCGCGACACACTCCCCGGCGATGCAGGAGCGTCTCGACGGCCCCGTCCGTGCCCCGTGACGACCCGCTCACGTACGCGAGCTGTTCATGCACCCACTTCCGGACGGCGAGAACCAGCTCGGCCCCGCCGAGCCGGCCGAACTGCCCGTACGAGGTGGGCAGGAGACGGTCGCTCTCGGCATATCGGCTCGGCCGGACGTAGCGGATGAGCTCCATCTCATCGACGGGATCCGGCGCAGCCCGGCCCCCCACCGCCGCGGAGTACTCGACCTCGACGTCCGTGGGCTCGTCGAACTCCAGCACGTGGAAGCGGCCTCCGTGCCCGTCCTGCAGCTCACGCCATGCCACGGGCTCCCCCGCCGCGGTGACGCTCAGCTGCTCGTCGAAGGAGCTGTACCCGGGGTTGCGGGCGGCCGCGATGGCCATCGCGACCTTGGTCCGCGCCACGGTGGTGAAGGACAGACGGGCGCCGACAGTGCGCAGCATAGTGCTCCAGACAGGCTAGGGATCGCCAGGGTGTGCTAGGAGGTCTTCAGGAACTTCAGCGACATGATCATGCGCTGGGCGTCGGCGAAGTCGCCCGAGCTCTGAACGTAGGCCGACGCTTGAGCAAGGCTATCGAAAGACTGCAGCGGCGCAACCTGGGCCTGCGGCGAGAGCGGTGCCAGCTCGAGGACATCGGAGAACGCGTAGCCACCGATGCTCGCGGGTCCCGGCACGACGTTCGCGAGCCTGCAGGCCTTCGAGTCCTGGGCCGCGGTCGCCACGCCGACGAGCCCGAACGAACCGAAGTACTTGTACCCCTGAATGACCCGGAAGACGAACCGCGGCGAGATCGCCGTCGGGCCGTCCGTGAACGGGAGGGACACGGGCAGGCTGTTGAGCACGGAGTACGGCTTCGCCTGGGCCGGGTCGCAAGCCTGCTGGGACGGCTGCGGGAGGCCCGTCTGGAGCGCCGCGACGAACGTCCCGTCCGCCTTCTTGACGTCATAGTGGAGCGCGCCCGACGACGAGCCGGCCGCCGGCGTGCCGGACTGCACGATCCATTCGTCGGGGAGCTCGAAGCTCACGGTCTTGCCGGGATCCGTGAACGTCTTCCACTTTGCGGAGGTCGCCCCGGGCGACGGCGTGGCACTCGCCGAGGCGCCCGCTCCCCCGGACGGGGCGGCCGAGCCGCTCGCGGTTGCCCCGCTTGGCCCGACCGCGGTCCACGTGGGCGTGCTCTGGCCCGCGCCGCACGCCGTGAGCAGCAAGGCGACGGCAAGGCTCGCCGCCACGATGCCCGCGACCGGCCGCGGGCCGCGCGGGGATCGGCTGCCTGAACTGTGGCGACTGCGTGGAGGAGCGGCGTCCATGAGGCAACCCTAGCGAACCAGCGGCGGGGTACTCTGGCGCCATGCACGAGCAGAATGCCGGAGTTTCTCCTAGTGGCCCGCAGGACGTGAACGGGCAGCTCAAGATCAGCCAAGACGACGCATCGGGCGCAGTCGAAAACACCGCCGCGCGCGCGGCTGGCGCCGGCGAGGGCGCCTCGGCCGGCACCAGCGCCACCCTTGACGACGTCATCACCGACACCGACGACGAGGCCGCCCTCGCTATCCCGGCGCACGAGGTGGCGGAATGGCGCCTCAGCATGTTCGCCGTGTACGCGAAGGTGAGGGCTGCGCCGTCGTCCGCGGAGGCCCACGCGCTCTGGTGCCGCGAGCGCGACGCACTCTTCGCGGGCCACCCCGCGTCGGCGCTCCTCCCGGGCGACCGGGCGCGGTTCACCGGGCTCCGGGTCGCGCCCTACGACCCCGCCTTCCGGTTCGAACTCCCGCTCCTGCCCGAGGGAGCCGGCCAAGAACGGCCCGTCCGGACGGGCACGGACGGCATCGTGCCTTTCGTGCGGCTCGGCACGTTCGACGTCCCCGGGATCGGGACGCTCGCCGCGTGGAGGCACGCGGGCTACGGCGGCGGGGTGTTCGTCCCATTCCGGGATGCGACGGCGGGCCGGCCGGGCGGCTCGTACGGCGCGGGGCGCTACCTCCTGGACACGATCAAGGGCGCCTACCTCGGCGCGCGCACGGGCGACGACGGCGTGCCCGTCTACACGGTCGACTTCAACTTCGCGTACAACCCCTCATGCGCCTACAACGAGGCGTGGGCCTGTCCGCTCCCCGGACCCGAGAACCGCGTCGCCGCGGAAATCCCTGTCGGCGAGCTGTACCCGATTCTCTGACGCTGGCTCGGACGCGCCGTGCGGCCGAGTTGTTGATGGGCGCCGCCCGGGCCCGGGGCTCGGGACGTGGGGGCCCGGGCGCGGGGCGCCGGTTGCCGCTGACCGGTGGCCGGTGGCCGGTGGCCGGTGGCCGGTGGCCGGTGGCCGGTTGCCGGTTGCCGGTTGCCGGTTGCCGGTTGCCGGTTGCCGACGAGCTTATTTTGTCGGACTGGGGTGCGAGGCTTTCCTCATGGGGGAAGATTTGGGGAACAGCCCGTTCAACGATGCGGAAGAGGACGCTGCCTCAGGCGCGCCAAGTGAGCCGTTGGCCCAAGAGCCGGCAGCTGAGGACTCGTCCGAGAAACAGGCCAACCCGCCTGCAACTGACGGCCCGTCCGAGCCACAGGCCACAGAGCCCGCGACTGACGGCCCGTCCCAGCCACAGGCCACAGAGCCCGCGACTGACGGCCCGTCCGAGCCACAGGCATTGCCGGCCGCGGTGAAGTTCGAGGCGGCGATGTTCGAGGTGGGTACCGCGTTCGTCGACGGGCTTGTGGAGACCGCCAAGGCCCTTGAGGCACACGAGGCGCGGCTCCACGCGCTGCGGGCCTTCGTGCTATCCGAGCTGTGCGAGCACTTCCGGCGCGGAGCCCGGGACCGGCTCGAGGCCGCCGAGGCTCCCGCCCTCGCCGCAGCCGAGATCGCCGCGGCCCTGAACGTCTCCCAGCGCACCGGCCGCGCCATGGTCGAAGAAGCCCGCACCTTGGCCGACCCCGGCCTGGCCCCGGTACTGGACGCGCTTCGCGACGGACGGCTGGACCGCCGTCGCGCCCGCGCCGTGGTCGAGCACGCCGCAGTCCTGCCCCCGGGCAAGGACGCAGAGTTCGCAGCCGCCGCGGTCGAACTCGGCTGCCCTCAGGGCGCGCCCGGCCCCGCCCTGAGCCCTGGAGCGTTCTCACGTCGCCTGCGCCGCCTGGCCGAGGGCTACCATCCCGAGCCGCTGGCCGCCCGCAAGGCCCACGCCGTGGCCTTCCGCCGCGTCGACCTCGAACCCACCCGGGATGGGATGTGTTGGATCACCGCCCATCTGCCCCTTGAGACCGGCGCCGCCATCGATGCCCGCCTCGAGGCCATCGCCCGTTCGCTCCAAACCCCCGCCGAGGTCAGGGGGATCAACCAGCTCCGCGCCGACGCATTCCGCGACCTCCTCCTCGACGGTCCCCTCGTTGCCGAGTCCGTCATTGGAGCGCCCCTAGCCAGCACGGCCACCCCCTCTGGGGCCACCCACACAGGGGCCACGGCGGGGGCCACCCCCTCAGGGGCCACGGCGGGGGCCACCCCCTCAGGGGCCACGGCAGGGGCGGTCCCCTCAGGGGCCACGGCAGGGGCGGTCCCCTCAGGGGCCACGGCAGGGGCGGTCCCCTCAGGGGCCACGGCAGGGGCGGTCCCCTCAGGGGCCACGGCAGGGGCCACCTCCTCTGGGGCCACTCGCACAGGGGCCACTCGCACAGGGGCCACGGCAGGGACCCTCCGGGCACAGAGCACCCGTACCCTGGACGTCGGCGGGACCGGCTCGGGCGTCGCACCGGGCGCGTCGCCCGGTGGCATCAGGACGGAGATCGTGGTCACCGTGCCGGCCCGGACGCTGACCGGGGAGTCCGAGGCGCCAGCCGAGATTCTCGGCTACGGGGCGCTCGACGCCCCCGCCGCCAGGCAACTGGCCGCGCAGGCCTCGACCTGGACCACCATGTGGGTCGATCCGGACAGCCGGACCCCACTCGCGCTCGGCCGCCGCCGGTACACCCCCACCCTGGCCATCCGGCGCTTCCTCGGCGCCCGGGACCGGACGTGCCGCTTTCCCGGCTGCGACAAGCCGGCCCCGGCTACCGAGGCCGACCACACCACGCCTTGGCAGCACGGTGGAACCACCGACACCGGCAACCTGGCCCTTCTGTGCCGCGAACACCATCGCCTCAAATCGCTCGGCCACTGGAAACTCCGACAACTCGAGCCCACACCCGCCGACAAGCCGGACTCCAGCGCCGTCGCCGCCCCGGCCCCCCACCCGAACCTCGGCATGGGATCCGAACCGGTCCCGCCTGAGGCAGGACCCGAACAAGGCAAACCACCCACCGCCGTTCAAACCGCCCCGCCACCGCCCGGAGGCGCCCTCGAATGGACCTCCCCCACCGGCCGCAAATACCTCACCCATCCGGAAACCGACGCCCCGCCGCCCTTCTGAGCGCCGCAAGGTCGGATCAACCGCCGCCAACCTGCCGGGCCTGACTTTGACCGCCTCACCAAGCCGCGCCGGTTGACACTCGGGTGTGACCGCTGCCATAGTCGGAGGGTGAACCTGTCAGACAGCTCTACACCTCGACAGCCAGACGGGCTGCTTGGGGCGGCGAGTACTGGACACCGCCCGATCGCGCGCCTCAGCGCCGCCGAGGCCGTGCTTGCCGAGCTCCGCTCCGACATCGAATCCGGTCGCGCCCCCGTCGGGGCGAAGCTCCCCTCCGAGGCGGCGCTCGCCGCCCGCTACGCCGTGAGCCGCTCCGTGGTGCGTGAGGCGCTGCGTTCGTGCGCAGCGCTCGGGCTCACCGAGACGCACACGGGCAAAGGGACGTTCGTGGTCTCGGGGCGCGTCTCCGGCGATCTGGTGCTGGGCCGCTACTCGGCGCGGGATCTCACCGAGGCCCGCCCCCACATCGAGGTCCCGGCAGCAGGCCTCGCTGCCACGCGCCGCAGCGAAGAAGACCTCGCGACGCTCAAGGGCATCGTCGCCGACATGGCGCTCGAGGACGACCCCGCCGCGTGGGTGGCCCTCGACGCGACCTTCCACTGCCTCATAGCCCGAGCGAGCGGCAACAAGGTCTTCGAGACCGTCGTCTCGGACCTCCGCGAGGCCCTCGCCAACCAGTCCGAGACCCTCAACCTCGTCGCCGACGACCGCCAGCACGCCTCCGACCTCGAGCACCGCCGCATCCTCACCGCGATCGAGGCGGGCTCCGCGGAGCTCGCGAGCGAGGCGATGGCGGAGCACCTCAAGGCCGTCGACGTCGCGCTCGGATCGCTCAGGGAGGGCTGACAGCCCACCCCGACCGTCCTCGCATTCCAAGCGCGCCAGCAGCGTCCGGCCCACAGCATCCGGCGCCCGCAGCAGCCGGTCCAGAGCATCCGAAATCCACAGCTTCCGAAACCCACTCCGCCAGCCCTCAGAGAGCCGATGACTCACACAGCAGACTCCGCCAGCGCTCCACCGACCCGCTCGGACACCAGCAGGTCGGCCGCTTCCAGCCTCCCGACGCACGTCCCGCTCGCGGTCCAGACGCGCGGCGACGTGGTCGAAGGCGTTCACTACGGGAGCGTCGCCGTGATCGACGCCGACGGCACGCTCGCGTGGGAGGCCGGCGACGCCTCGCGTCCGTTCTATCCGCGCTCCGCGCTCAAACCCCTCCAGGCCGTTGCGCTCGTCCGCGCCGGGCTCGACGTCCCCGAGGAGCTCCTCGCACTCTCGGCCGCGAGCCACAGCGGAGCGCCGAAGCATCGCGACGGCGCGCGCCGCATCCTCGCCCTTCATGGGCTCGACGTCTCGGCGCTGGCCAACACCCCGGACCTCCCCTACGGCGTCGCCGAGCGCGAGGACTGGCTCCGAGCGGGCGGGAGCGCGGATCAGCTCTGCCAGAACTGCTCGGGCAAGCATGCCGCGATGGTGGCCGTCTGCAAGCTCAACGGCTGGACCGTCCAGGACTATCTCGACCCCCAGCACCCGCTCCAGCAGCTCGTCGCGACGACGGTCGAGGAGCTCACGGGCGAGGCCCCCGCGGCCTGGAGCACGGACGGCTGCGGGACTCCCCTCCCCGCCTTGACTCTCGCCGGGATAGCGCGCGCCTACGGACGGCTCGCCCAGGCCGCAGCGAACGACGGCGGGAATGGCACCCCAGGCGCGGAGGCCGCCGTCGCCCGCGCGATGAGCGCCAACCCTGAGATGGTCGCGGGCGAGGGGCGAGACGTCGCGCGCCTCATGCGGTTGCTGCCCGGGTCCGTCGCGAAGGACGGATTCGAGGGCGTGCAGCTCGTGGGGCTGCCGAACGGCCGCGCCGTTGCGGTCAAGATCTCCGACGGCGGCGATCGCGCGAGGATGCCCGTCGCCGTGCGCGCACTCGCGGTGCTCGGCGTGCCCGAGGCAGGCCCGGATGGGGCCCTCGCCGAACTCGCTTCGGCGCCCGTGCTCGGCGGCGGCCGGCCCGTCGGGTGCTTCACCGCGCTCGACACCGCGTTCCCGGAGACCCCGGCCAGCGCCTGACCCGGCGGCCCGGCCGCCGCATCTTCAGCCAGCCAGACATCCCCCGATCCAGACATCCCCCGACCACCCGAGCCACCACCCCTCGTGCCCGAATCCCCGTGAAAGGCCTTCCATGTCCCGACCTGCCGAGACGCTCGCCCCCTCAGAGGCGGTCCGCCTCGACCACGACCTGCTCGGCGACCGCGAGATCCCCGCGGACGCGTATTGGGGCGTGCACACGCTCCGCGCCGTGGAAAACTTCCCCATCACGGGCCGCCCCCTCTCCACGAACCCGCACCTCGTGCGGGGCCTCGCGGCGGTGAAGCTCGCCGCCGCCCGTGCGAACCAGGAGCTCGGCCTCCTCGACGCAGGGCGCGGCGCTGCGATCGAGGCCGCGTGCCTCGAGATCCTCGACGGAGAGCTCACGGAGCAGTTCGTGGTCGACGTCATCCAGGGCGGCGCCGGGACGTCGTCGAACATGAATGCCAACGAGGTCATCGCCAACCGCGCCCTCGAGCTGCTCGGGCACCAGAAGGGCGAGTACGCGGCGCTTCACCCGAACGACCACGTCAACCTGAGCCAGTCGACGAACGACGTGTACCCGACAGCCGTGCGGGTTGCGACCGTGTTCGGGATCGAGGGGCTCCTCTCGGCGCTAACGGGGCTCGAGGAGGCATTCGCCGAGAAGGCCGCGGAATTCCGCACGGTCGTGAAGATGGGCCGCACCCAGCTCCAGGACGCCGTGCCCATGACGCTGGGCCAGGAGTTCGGGACGTACGCCGTGACGATCGGCGAGGACCGTGAGCGGCTGCGCGAAGCCTCGCGACTGGTCCACGAGATCAACCTCGGCGCCACCGCGATCGGGACGGGCCTCAACGCGCCCGCTGGCTACACCGAGGCCGCCTGCCGCCACCTTGGCCAGGCCACGGGCCTCCCCCTCGTCACGGCGATCGACCTCATCGAGGCGACCCAGGACATGGGCGCCTTCGTGCACCTCTCCGGCGTGCTCAAGCGCGTCGCCGTCAAGCTGTCCAAGATCTGCAACGACCTTCGCCTGCTCTCCTCGGGCCCCCGCGCGGGGCTCGGTGAGATCAACCTGCCCGCTGTCCAGTCGGGCTCCTCGATCATGCCCGGCAAGATCAACCCGGTGATCCCGGAAGTGGTCAGCCAGGTCGCGTACGAGGTGATCGGCAACGACGTCACCATCACCATGGCCGCCGAGGCCGGTCAGCTACAGCTCAACGCGTTCGAGCCGATCATCGTGCACAGCCTCCACAAGAGCATCACGCACCTCGAGGCCGCGTGCACCACCCTGACCAATCGCTGTGTCCGCGGAATCACCGCGAATGCCGGTCGCCTGCGGGCGAGCGTCGAGCACTCGATCGGCCTCGTGACGGCCCTCAACCCGTACCTCGGCTACGCCGCGGCAACCTCGATCGCCCAAGAGGCGCTCGCGACGGGACGCGGCGTCGCGGAGCTCGTCCTCGAGCGCGGGCTCCTCACTGCCGACAGGCTCGAGGAGCTGCTCCGCCCGGAGCGTCTCGCGAACTTGACGGCGTGACGGGTCGGGGCGGGGTCTCCATCCGCTGACCCCTGCCTTTTAGTCTCCATTCGCTGTTCTCCATTCCGGATTTCCAATTCCCGATTCCCGATTCCCGATTCCCCGTTCCCGATTCCCATTCCCGATTCACCCGTCCCAGTCCCGATTCCCTATCCCAGACAGGAAGGACACTGATGTCCTCGCTTGACCCTGCCCGCACTCCGGCCGATACCCAAGTCCCCGACCACCTTGAAGACCACGGCCACGCGCATACGACCGACCACGTGATTCACGCGGAGGATGCCGGCTACCACAAGGGCCTCAAGGCCCGGCAGATCCAGATGATCGCGATCGGCGGCGCGATCGGCACCGGGCTGTTCCTGGGCGCGGGCGGGCGGCTGGCCGCCGCCGGCCCTTCCCTGGTGTTCGCGTACGCGATCTGCGGCGCGTTCGTGTTCCTGATCCTGCGCGCCCTGGGCGAGCTCGTGCTGCACCGGCCCT
>NZ_SWDW01000023.1 GCF_004919045.1 Sinomonas albida | reverse complement strand
TGCGTGCTCATGGTCATCGGCTGGTACGCCTGCCGCGACCGGATCCGGGAGATCGCCGCCGCCCGTGAGGGCTACACCGGCACCGCACCCGTCATCGCCAACCGACCCACCACCCGCAGATAACCTGCCTCAACCACCCGGCGTCGTACTGTAAGCTAGATGAAGCCCTCCGGGGCTGACGCGGCCGTAGCTCAATGGCAGAGCGCACGCTTCCCAAGCCTGATACGCGGGTTCGATTCCCGTCGGCCGCTCCCTCTGTGCCACGGCACGACGCAGCACCCCCGGTCTCGGACCGGGGGTGCTTTCCACATTCCGGGCTTGACCCGGCGGTATCCTCGCTGAGTGGACGCTGATTCCGCTCCAGCCAGGAGCCGCCAGGGATGGTGGTGGAAGGCCCTGCTCGCTGGGCTGGCACTGTGGCTCGCAACGATCGTCGTCACGTCCACGACGCACAACACCAATCTCATCCCCACGCTCATCCTTCTGGGCAGCTTCTTGGTGCCGTTCTGCGTGGTCCTGTTCGCGGCCGAGCGGATCTCGGGCACCCTGGCCCAGCTCGACGCCTTCATGGCGTTCTTCCTCGGCGGGGCGTTCGGGGTCCTCGGCGCCTCGCTCCTTGAGGGACGCCTCGACAACTCTCCCTGGCGCTATCTGCAGGTCGCGCTCGTGGAGGAATTCGTCAAGGCTCTCATCCTGCTCGTCTTGGGCCGCGCCGTCGTACCCAAGACCGCCCCTCAGGGCGCCCTGCTCGGCGCCTGCATCGGCGCGGGCTTCGCCGCCTTCGAGTCCGCGGGGTACGCATTCAACGCCGCGGTCACGTCGCAGGGGATTGACCTCGGATCCCTCCTCCAGAGCGAGGCGGCGCGCTCCATCCTGACGCCCCTGTGCCACGTCCTCTGGACGGCGCTCCTCGGCGCGGTCATCTTCGGCGCAGCCACCCGGACAGCGGGCGCCACCAACACCAACGGCACCGCCCACGGCACCACCAACGGCACCCACGGCACCACCAACGGCACCCACAGCAGGCCAGTCGCCAACGAGTCGCCGCGCTACCGCCTCACGGGCGTGGTCCTCGGGACGTTCGCCGGCGTCGTCGTCCTCCATGCGCTGTGGGACTCGATGCAGGAATTGGCCGGCGACGCCGCCGCCGTCGTTCTCGGCGCCACCGGGCCCGCAGTGCGCGGCTCCGCGGACCAGCTCCAGCTTGTCTTCTCCGGCCTGTACGTTGCCGGGCTGGTTCTCGTGGCTGCGTCCGGGGTCGGCGCGCTCGCCCTCGTGCTGCGCCGCGACACTGGCGAGAATCCGCGGCGGCCGCGCGGCTCCGCGCCCGGATCCGGGGCTGCCACCAAGCCTCAGAGGTGACCCGCAGCTTCCGCGGGGATTGACACGAAGATCACATCGTGATCTATTGGAAAGCGCTTACCAAGCGTAATCCGGCTCACTCTCCATCAGGGTCAGGGCACCGGACGAGCAGGACAGTCACGATGACCTAGGAGGGTCTCATGCACGAAGAGGTGCGCGGGCAGTCGAGCCCCAAGCCCAAAATTGAAACGATGCATAAGCGGGCCGCGGTGAGCGGCTTCTTCGGCAGCACGCTCGAGTACTACGACTTCTCGATCTACGCCTCGGCCGCCGCCCTCGTGTTCCCCGGGGTCTTCTTCCCGAGCGGCAATCCGACCGTGGCGCTCGTCGCATCCCTCGCGACGTACGCCGTGGGCTACGTGGCCCGTCCGCTCGGCGCGTTCGTGCTTGGCAACTGGGGCGACCGCCACGGCCGCAAGAACGTCCTCGTCTTCGCGCTCCTCCTCATGGGCTTCTCGACCTTCCTGGTGGGCCTCCTCCCAACCTACGGCCAGGTCGGGATCGTCGCCCCGATCCTCCTCGTGGTCCTGCGCCTCATTCAGGGGTTCGCCGTCGCGGGCGAGCTGAGCGGCGCAAGCGCCCTCATCGCCGAGCACTCCCCCGCCGGCAAGCGCGGCTTCTACACGAGCTTCAGCCTCCAGGGCACTCAGGCCGGGAGCATCCTCGCTTCCGCCGCCTTCATCCCGCTCTCGGCGGCGCTCCCGTCGGAGGCGTTCCACTCGTGGGGCTGGCGGGTTCCGTTCCTGCTCAGCGCGTTCGTCGTCGTGGCCGGCTACCTCATTCGCCGCCGCGTCGCCGAGACTCCGGTCTTTCTCGCCGAGGCCAAGGAGCACGTGGTGCCCCAGGCCCCGGTCGTCCAGGTGGTGCGTGAAAGCGGATGGACCATCTTCCGCGCCATCCTCATGGGCCTCGCGAACGTCATCGGCACCACGGCGGCCGTCTTCGGCACCGCCTACGCGACGCAGCCTGCGTACGGAATCGGCATGAGCCCGGCCACCTACCTGTGGATGCCGGTCATGGCGAACATCGTCGCGGTGATCCTCATCCCGTTCTTCGGCCGGCTCTCGGACCGGATCGGCCGGCGCCCGCTCATGATCTTCGGCTCGCTCAGCTCGGGCGTCCTCTCGTTCGCCTACCTGTGGGCGATCAGCCAGAAGAACGTGGTGCTCACGGTCGTGCTCGCCATCCTCATGTGGGGCGTGCTGTACCAGATGTGGAACGCCACCTTCGCGAGCTTCTTCCAGGAGCTCTTCCCCACGCGGACGCGCGTCACGGGCTTCGCCGTCTCGCAGAACCTCGGCCTGCTGATCGTGGCGTTCCTCCCCACGATCTTCACGCTCGTGGCGCCCCCGGGATCCGCGAATGTGCCGCTCATCATCGGCGGCCTCACGTTCGTGCTCGCGGCGATCTCCGCCGCCGCCACGTGGGCCACGCGCGAAACCTCGACCCTCGATCTCGACGCGCTCGAATCCGCCGACCGCTCCGCCGACCACGAGGCCACCAGCGCGACGAAGTCCGCGTAGCGCGGCACCGGGCGGTAGCTGTACCCGAGACGGTGTCAGCCGACAGTATCTGTACCCGAAACGGTGTGAGCCGACAGTATCTGTACCCGAGACGGTCTGAGCCCGACAGTAGCTGTACCCCGAGACGGCTTCCCAACGCCCAGCTCCCGCGCCGATCTCCCCAACTCCTGTGCCAATCTCCCCAACTACTGTGCCGATCTCCCCAACTATTGACCGCAGAACTCGTCCAACGGAACCCCCGGCGCGCGGTGTTCCGCGGAAGCAGGGACGCTTCTCCGCGTTCTCCAGCCCAATACCTGGGGAGACCGGTAGAGACCTTGGGGAGATCGGCACAGTAGTTGGGGAGATCGGACGACGGCGCCGCGCACCCTCAGCGGACAGCGGCGCCGCGCACCCTCAGCGAACAGCGGCGCCGCGCGCCCTCAGCGGACAGCGGCGCCGCGGCTCGCTCAGCTCGCCCGGCGGCGCCACATCCAGAAGCCGAGAGCGCCGGCCACGAGGGCAGGCATCGCGCCGCCGAACAGGAGGGCGCCCTGCGTGCCCCACACCTCGGCGAGTCCGCCGAGCATGGGCCCGCCGAGGGCCTGCCCGCCCATGAGCACCATCGTGTAGAGGCTCATGACGCGCCCGCGGATGGCCATGTTGGCGCTCGTCTGGACGAGCTGGTTAGCGGACGTGAGGAACGTCAGCGCGCAGAAGCCCGACACCGCCATGAGTGCGCCGAACACGGGAAGCGACGGGATGAACGCCGCGACCGCGAGCAGCACACCGTAGAGCCCGGCCCCCACCACGACGGTCTGGAGCCGCAGCGCCCGGCGGCGGGCCGACGCGATGGCCCCCGCGAGCGAGCCGAGCGCCACGAGCGTGTTGAGCATCCCGTAGCCGCTCGCCCCGATCGCGAACACATGGTCCGCGTATCCCGCGAGGAGCACCGGGAGGCTAAGGGCGAACACCGCGATGACGCCCGCGAGCATCCACGGCCAGCGGATCGTGGGCTTACGCCACGCGTACTGGACGGCCTCGCGCAGCATGCCCTTCGACTTCGGCGTGGGAGGTGCCGTGTACAGCTCGCGGACGCGGAGCAGGGAGAGCATGCTCACCGTGCAGAAACACGCGACCGCGTTGACCACGAAGGCCCAGCCGCCGCCCACCACGGAAAGGAGGGCGCCCGCGACCGCGGGGCCGATGAGGCCGCCGAGCTGGAACGTTGTCGAGTTGACGCTGATCGCATTGCGCAGGTAGTCGGGGCCCACGAGCTCGTTGACGAACACCTGGCGCGACGGCTGGTCGAGCACCGTCACGAGCCCGAGCACCACGGCCACCGCGTAGACGTGCCACACCTGAAGGCTGTGCGTCAGTGCGAGCGTGCCGAGCACGGTCGCGCAGATGCCCGCACTCGCCTGGCAGATCTGCAGGAGGCGGCGCTTCGAGAAGCGGTCGGCCATGAGGCCTCCCCACGGCCCGAGGATGAGGACCGGGAGGAACTGCATCGCCACCGTGACGCCCACGGCCGCGACCGAGCCGGAGAGCTGCAGGACAATCCAGTCCTGGGCGATGCGCTGCATCCACACCGCGATGACGGCGATGAAGTGCGAGGCCGCGAAGAGCCGGAAGTTGTGGACCCGGAGCGAGATGAACGTGTGCTTCCACGGCAAGCGATCACCGACGACGGCGATGGGCCCCGTGGGCGGGTAGGTCTGGGCGGTGGCGAACGGCTGGGCAGGCAGTGAAGGCAAGGCGTCGGTGGGCATGGCGGAACTGGGCGAGGTCACGGAGAAGTCCTGAAGTTTCGTTCGGGGGCTGGGCGATCGTGTGCTTTAACGCTATGCAGCGCCCAATCCATTGCGGAAGCTTATTTGCACTATAAGAGCTATTGCGTTCCGTAATGAGGTCGCGGCAGGATGAAGGAATGTTCGATCCGGTTCAGCTCCGCACGTTCCTCTCCGTCGCCGAGCACCTGAGCTTCACGCTCGCGGCGGACCGTCTGGGCCTCGCCCAGCCCACCGTGAGCCAGCACGTCGCGAAGCTCGAGAAGGCCGCGGGCCGCATCCTCCTGGTCCGGGACACCCACGGCGTGCGGCTCACGGACAACGGCGACGCGATGGCCGGCTTCGCCCGCACCATCCTCGCGGCCCAGGAGGAGGCGGAGCGGTACTTCCGCGGCGCGGCCATGCGCGGCCGGCTGCGCTTCGGCACGGCCGACGATCTCGCGATCACGGGCCTCCCGCGCATCCTCCGCGAATTCCGGCGCGCGTATCCGCAGCTGAACCTCGAGCTGACCGTGAGCCAGAGCGACGATCTGCACCGCCGCCTCAAGGCGGGCCAGCTCGACCTCGTGTTCATCAAGTGGGTCGCCGGCGCGCAGGAGGGCACGGTCGTGCGCCACGACGTGTTCTCGTGGGTCGGCGTCGAACAAACCGTGCTCGAACCTGGCCAGCCGGTCCCACTCGTGGTCTACCCCGCGCCGAGCCTGAGCCGGACGCTCGCGATCGAGGCCCTCGAGGCGAGCGGCCGCACGTGGAAGGTCACGTGCAGCACGAAGCAGATCGCGGGCGTCCTCGCGGCCGTGCGCGCCGGTCTCGGCGTCGGCGTCATGCCGACCACGCTCGTTCCCGAGGACCTCTCGATCATCACGCGCCGCTTCGACCTCCCGCCGGTGGGGGACGTCGACTTCACGCTCATCCGCAACCCGCTCGCAAACTCGGCCGCGGTAGACGCCCTCACGGACGCGATCATGGGCCGCACGCTGAGCCGGACCTAGCGTGGCCCGACTCCGGGCCAAGCCTGACCCAACCCCAGCCGGGCACGACCGAGCAGCCGGGCGAACCCGGGCAAGCGCGCGCTAGCGCACCATAGTGCGCCCGCGCAGCCGGGCGATGAGGCCGAGGACCGCGACTGTCACGGCGATGAGCACGAGCGTATCCGCGGCGGCGAGGAACAGGCTCCCGCGGTCGGCGAGCGCGAAGATGCTCACGGGCAGGGTCCGCCAGCTCGCCGGATAGACCATGATCGTGGCCCCGAGCTCGCCCATGCACAGCGCAAACGCGAGACCGAGGGCCGCACCGATCGAGGGCAGGAGCAGCGGGAGCCGCACCGTGAACAGCACCCGCACCGGGCTCGCGCCGAGGCTCCCCGCGGCCTGCTCGAGCACGGGGTCGAGCCCCTCGGCCGCGCCTGCCACCGTGTTGTACGCGAACGCGAGCACGAGCGTGGTCTGGGCGATCACCACGATCGCCGCGGTGCCGTTGAGCGTGAGCGGCGGCCGGCTGAACGCGGTGAGGAGCCCGAGGCCGACGACGACGGACGGCACCGCCGCGGGCAGGTGGAACACCGCGTCGATGACCCTCGCGGCCCGGCCCCGAGCCGAGCGGGCGGCGAGCGCGGCCCACGCGCCGACGGCTACGGCGCCGATGCTCGAGACGAGGGCCGTCTGGAGGCTCACGGAGATGCTCGCGAGGTTGTCCGCCGAGAGGGCGTCCGCGAGGTGCGCGAGCGTCGGGTCTGAGGGCCACACGCCGTTCCAGCTCCCCGCGAACGCGGCGAGCGCCACGGCGAGGAGCGGCACGCCGAGCAGGAGCGCGAGGACGACGACTAGTGCGACCTTGACCGCGGCGCGCGCCGAGCGGCTATGCAGCAGCACGGGAACCTCCTGAGAGTCGGCGCACGAGCGCCCGGTAGAGCCCGTACACGGTGAGCGAGAGGGCAAGCTGCAGGCACGCGACGACGGCCGCGGCGGGCAGATCGAACGTCACGATGCTCTTCGTATAGATGAGCATGGGAAGCGTCACGACATTCTTCGCGCCCGTGAACATGATGATCCCGAACTCGTTCATCGCGAGCAGGAACACGAGCCCCGCAGACGCAGCCAGAGCAGGCCGCGCGGCGGGCAGGATGACCCGGCGAAGCGTCATGAGCGGCCCGGCACCGAGGCTCCCGGACACGTCGAGGAGGTCGCGCGGGATCTGCCCGAACACCGCGAGCAGCGGCCTCACGACAAACGGCGTGAAGTAGGCGATCTCGGCCAGCACCACGCCGGGGACGTCGTTGACGAAGTCCACGTGCGGCGAGCCGGGCAGCCCCGCGAGCGCGGAGTTCAGCACGCCCGCGCGCCCGTACAGGATCCCGAACGCGAGCGGGAGGATGAACGACGGGAACGAGACCACCGCCTCAAGCAGCCGCACGGCGAGCCGGCTCCCGCGGAACGGCACGAAACTCAGGCCCACGGCGAGGAACGTCCCGACGAGCACGCATCCTGTCGTGGAGAGCAACGCGATCCAGAGCGTCGTGCCGAGGGCCCGCAGCAGCGCCGCGGAGCCGAGCACGCGGACCCACTCCGCGGCACCCTTGAACGCGCCGTCCTGGTCGGTCACGGACTGCCACACGGTCTCGGCGAGCGGGACGAGGAAGATGGCGGCGAGCACCGCCAGCGGCGGGACCGCCCAGCCGAGCGCGCGGACGGATCCGCGGGTGCGGCGCCAGGGGCGCGGCGAGGCGGGGCGGCCGACGGCGGGGCTCGCCGCAGCGGGGGTGGTCACCTGGGCCGCGCTCACGCCGTCGCCCCTGCCGAAGCCGGGCCGGCGACTGCGCGCAGGCCGCCGATCGTCGTGTCGCGCGGGACGATGACGGCCTCCCCGGGCACGATCCCGATCGTGATCGAGTCCCCGACTTCGGGGACCGCCGCGAACGGCTCGAGGTCGACCACGACCGAGCACCCCGCGTCGCGGCCCGACCGACCGAGCGCGACGCGGAGGCGGTGCCCGGCACCGCGCCACTGAACCGACTGGACGATTCCGCGGAGACCCACGGCCCGATCGGCACCGTTGGGGGGCAGCAGCCGAAGCGCGTGCGGGCGCACGGCGACGGTGATGGCGCCGCCGGTCGAGCTGGCCTCGAAGCCGGGATCGGCCACGCGCGCCCCCACCGACCCGCCCGCATCGAGGCGCACGCGGAACGTGGGCGAGGCCCCGCCGCGCCCCAGCCCAGTCTGAGCGGGCCCAGTCTGGGAGGACCCAGTCTGGGAGGACCCAGTCTGGGAGGAAACAGCCTGGGAAGACACAGGCGCGGCGCCCTCGAACCCCGATTCGAACACCGAGCCCAGCGGCTCGATCACGCCGTCGAGGAGGTTCGAACCGCCCAGGAAGGAGGCCGTGAACGCGTGCCGCGGGTGGTGGTACAGCTCGTCGGCGGTGCCGAGGTCAACGAGGCGGCCGTCGCGCATGACGCCGATGCGGTCGGCGAGCGCGAGCGCCTCGGACTGGTCGTGGGTCACGAACACCATGGCGACATCGGGAAGCTCGCCGCGCAGCCGGACAAGCTCTTCGAGCATATCCTGCCGCATCCGCGCGTCGAGGGCCGAGAGCGGCTCGTCGAGGAGCAGGACGTCGGGACGGATCGCGAGCGCCCGCGCGATCGCGATCCGCTGCTGCTGCCCGCCGGAGAGCTCGCGGGGAAGCTTGCGGGCGTGCGACTCCATGCCGACCATCTCGAGCATCTCGGCGACCCGGGCACGCACTTGGGCCCGCGGGAGCCGCCGCGCACGGAGGCCGTAGGCGACATTGTCGGCGACGCGCAGGTGCGGGAACAGCGCGTACTGCTGGACGACGACGCCGAGGCCTCGCTCTGCGGGCGGCCTCCCAGTCACGTCGCGGCCGGCGAGGAGCACGGTGCCTTCGCTGGGCTGCTCGAATCCCGCGATCGCCTTGAGCGCGGTCGACTTGCCCGAGCCGGACGGGCCGAGCAGGGCGACGGTCTCGCCGGCCTCGATGCGCAGGGAGAGATCGGCGAGAGCGGGCTGGACGCCCGCCGGGGCTCCGGGATAGCGCACGCTCACGCGCCGGAGCTCGACGGCGGCCGGGCGGCCGCCGTCGAGCTCGGCGCCGTCAGCGCGGCGGGCTGCCGCGTGTGACATGGGAACTTCCTTCTGTCTATTGACCGGTACTGCTGCTGGCCTGTGCTGCTACTGGCCCGTGGCCGTGTTGTAGGCGTTGAGGTCGTCGGCGAGGCCGCTCTGCACCGCGTTCCAGTCGGGCGAGACGATGTTCACGCCGTCCATGGTCTTCTTGAGCGCCGTGTAGTTCGCGTCGGTCGGGGTGACGTCCGTGCGGACGGGGATGCCGAACGCCTTGCTCGAGACGGTCGCCTGGACGTCCTTCGAGAGGAGGTAGGAGATGAGCTTCTCGGCGTTGTCCTTGTGGGGAGCGTTCGCCGCGAGGCCCATGTCGTACGGGAGGGCGACGGTCGAGCGCTTGCCGTCGTCAGCCTTCGGGAAGAAGACCTCGTACGCCGACTTGTCGGCCTGGATCGACTGGAGGGCCATCTGCACGTCGCTGTTCGCGACCGAGAGCTCGCCCTTGGAGACCTTCGGGCCGAGCTTGCCGGTCGACGAGCTCGGGCCCACGTTGTTCGGCTGGAGCGACTTGAAGTAGTCCATCGCGCTCTGCTTGCCCATGACCTGCTCGAGCAGGACCATCATGGCCGTGCCGTCGCCGGCCTGGCCCGGGGTCGAGTACTGGATCTTGCCCTTGTAGTTCGACGCGAGGAGATCCTTCCACGCGTCCGGCTTCGGCGAGAGCGACGTGTTGCGGATCATCGCGGCGTAGTTGTTGACGACCGCGACGTAGTGGCCGTTCGACGCCTTGTCCGCGGAGGCGATCGAGGAGAGGTCGGCGCTGGTCGAGGCCAGGAGGCCCTTCTGGTCCGCCTGCTGGATGAACGGCGGGAGGGTCACGAGGATGTCCGCCTGCGGGTTCGACTTCTCCTTCTCGTCGCGCGAGACGACCTCGCCCGAGCCGGACTCGACGTAGTTGACCTTGATGCCGGTGGACTTGGTGAAGTCGTCGAAGACCGGCTTGTACCAGTCGGCGAGGCCGTCGGCGCTGTAGATGGTCACCTGCGCGTCGCCCGCGGCGGCCGTCGAGCCGCCGGAGGCCGCGGCGGTGGTTCCCGTCGCGGTGCCGCCGCAGGCGGAGAGGAGCAGGGCTGCGGCCGCGAAGGAGGCGAGGGCAGTGGCCGTGCGAGTCAGAGGCGTGGAGCGCGTCATGGGGGGATCTTCCTGTTGGGTGAGGGGGGTGAACGGGGTGGGTGGGAAAGCTGGGTCAGGCCGCGGAGGCCATGAGCTGGTCGACGACCTTGACCGCGAGTCCGTGCGAGATCGTCATGCCGACGCCCGAGGTCACGGACACGGCCATGACGCCGGGGGCGACGTCGGCGACGAGATAGGGCGCCCGAGGACTCGAGGCATAGACGCCCTGCCAGCGCTGCCGCACCACGAGGCGCTCCGCGCCGAGGAGCGCGGCGGCGCTGTCGAGGAGCACCGTGCTCGCTGATTCGTCGAGGAACGGAGGCATCGTCGCGAGCGTGACATGGCTGTCGCCGATGAGGAGCGAGCCATCGGGGCGCTGCGTGAGCATGACGTTCGCGTCGATGCCGATGAGGTCCGGGCGGGTGCGCTCTAGCTCGGCGCGCAGCGAGACGGAGGCCGCGGTCGTGGAGAACGCCGGGTAGCGCAGCATCGACGTGCCGGTCAGCACGGCGGGGGCGATCCGTGCCGAGGACGAGCCCACCGTCGGCGCCTCCACGAGGGCCATCTGCAGGCCGCAGCGCTTGACCTCGGCCTCCTCGGCGGCCTCGGGGAAGAGGTAGTCGAGATCGTGGCCCGCGCACACGATCGTCCGGGCGGCGGCCACGACGCCGCGCGAGGTGCGGGCACCGCCGTCGTCCGTCGGCCCGAGGTATGCCGTGCGCCAGCGGATGTCGACGAGCGGCTGCTGTTCGAGCCACGCGGCGAGGCCCGCGACGGCGGTGCGCGGGTCCACGCGCACGTCCTCCTCGAGTACCGCGCCGCCGACGGTCAACGAGTCGAGCCCGCCGCCGATCCGCTCGCGCGCCTCCCCGGCGCTCACAAGGCGCACGCCGCCGTCGGCCCGCGTGGCCGCGAGCTCTTCGAGCACGGCGAGTTCGGCAGCGCTGCGGGCCACCGCGAGGCCGCCCGACGAAGTCGACCAGAACCCGGCGGCGGAGCTCAGCGAGAGCCAGCGCTCGCGGGCCACCCTCGCAAGGTCGAGGAGCTCGCCGTCCTGCGCCGTGACGCAGGCATGCCCGAAGTTGCGCACGGAGGCGCCCACGGCGTGCGAGTCGCGCTCGATGACGAGCACGCGGAGCCCGCGCTCGGCGGCCGCCGCGGCGTGGGCGAGGCCGACGACGCCCGCGCCGACAACGAGCAGATCATAGCCATGGGACGCAGGTGATGAGGTCATGGCTTCCACTCTCGTGGCTCCCCCGGGCGCCTGCCAAGCCAAAAAGGAACTTATCTATACAAGTTCACAGTGATTTAACTCCGGCCATGATGAGTTCACCTGTCGTTCACCTAAACGACGGGGAACCAGCCACCCCAAAGTTCCGCGACTTGTATACTCAACGCATGATCTCCCGTCGCGAAGCACCCCTCCGGGCACCTCTGCACGAGCAGCTGCGCGAAGAGTTCCGGCGGCGCATCTCGACCGGGGCGTGGCCCGACGGCTCGCAGGTTCCGAGCGAGGCCACGCTGTGCGAGGAGTTCAAGACCTCCCGCGGCCCGGTGCGCCAGGCGCTCGCCGCGCTCCGCGCCGAGCAGCTGATCGTTGGTGGCCGCGGCCGGGCACCCGTGGTCCATCGCGATGCCCTCTCCCAGCCGGTCGAGACGTTCCTGTCCTTCACGGAGTGGGCGACGGGCCTCGGCAAGGAACCCGGGCAGCGCACGATCGAGATCGCCAAGCGCACCGCAAGCCCCGTGGTCGCCGCCCAGCTTGGGCTCGCCGACGACGTGCAGGTCGTCTCGCTCCTCCGCCTGCGCCTCCTCGACGGCGAGCCGACCATGGTCGAGCGCTCGCACTTCGTCCTCGAGGCGGGCCAGCCGCTCTTCGGCTTCGACACTGACTCGGGCTCGACGTTCCGCTTCCTCGTCGAGCACGGCGTGGACCTCCACAGCGCGCGCCACACGATCGACGCCGTCGCCGCGGACGAAACCGATGCCGAGCTCCTCGGAATCCCGGCGGGGTCACCGCTCCTGCGCGAGCGCCGCGTGACGACGAGCTCGAAGGGCGAGGCGCTCGAATACGCCGAGGACCGCTACCGCCCCGAGCTCGCCAACTTCGTCGTCCACAACACCCTCAACCAGCGGGCGCCCCTGGCCCGCGTCCTCACCCCGGGAAACCCAGGAGAAACAGAATGATCCAGCTCGCCGCCTTCGACATCGCCGGCACGACCGTGGACGACCATGGGAACGTCTACCGCGCACTCGAGGACGCGGTCCGGGAGAACGGCGTCGACGTGAGCCCCGCGGACCTCCAGACCTGGATGGGCGCGGACAAGATCGAAGCCATCCGGGCCCTCCTGCGGCTCGGCGGCACCGCCGCAGACCCCGGCACCGTCGCCGCCACCTTCGAGCGCTTCCGCGCGATCCTCGCCGAGCGCTACGCCGCCGAACCTCCGACGCCGTTCCCGGGCGTCGTCGAGGCCCTGGCCGAGCTGCGCGGGCGCGGCATCAAGGTCGCGCTCACCACGGGCTTCTCGGACGACGTCGCGGCACCTCTGCTCGAGAGCCTCGGCTGGACCGTCGGGGAGGGCCCGGCGCACGCGCTGGACGCGATCGTCACGACGTCCGAGGTCGCCGCCGGGCGTCCGGCGCCGTACATGATCCACCGCGCGATGGAGAAGACCGGGGTGTTCGACGTCCGCTCGGTCCTTGCGGCCGGGGACACGGTGGTCGACGTGCAAGCCGCGCGGAATGCCGGGGCCATCTCGGTCGGCGTGCTCACGGGCAAGCTCACCCGCGAAGAGCTCGAGGGCCAGCCCGGCGTCGTCGTCCTCGACAGCGTTGCGGACGTTCCCGCCCTCGACGTCACGCGCGCCTGAGACCTGGGCCACTGAGGCCCCGGCGCGGCCGGAGTAAACTTGGGGGCGATGAACCGCACAATGTTCAAGTCGAAGATCCACCGCGCCACGGTCACACACGCCGACCTGCACTACATCGGCTCGGTGACCGTCGACCTTGACCTGCTCGAGGCTGCCGACATCCTGCCCGGCGAGCTCGTATCCATCGTCGACGTCACGAACGGCGCGCGCCTCGAGACGTACACGATCGCCGGCGAGCGCGGCTCGGGCGTGATCGGCATCAACGGCGCGGCCGCACACCTCGTCCACGAGGGCGACATCGTGATCCTCATCAGCTACGCGTCGATGAGCAACGAGGAGTCACGGGACTTCGTGCCGACGGTCGTCCACGTCGACGCGGAGAACAAGATCATCGAGCTCGGCACCGATCCGGCCGAGGGTCTCACACCGGGCCTCATGCGCCCGCCCTTCGCGATCCAGGCGCACCTCAACTAGGCACACCTCAACTAGGAGCAGCGCCTCACCCAAGCGGACGACGGCGGGTGGGCACCCGCCGTCGTCCGCTGCGCTGTGGGGCGGGTTCAGCCAGGCCCCGGCTCAGCCCGTGCTCGCGCGGCGCCTGATCTCGAACGGGACCACGACCTGACGCGGCGGCCGGCCGCGGTCGTCGATCTGTTCGAGGAGAAGCCGCACGGCCTCTTCGGCGATGTGGCGGCGGCTGAACGCGACGCTCGTCAGGGCGGGCACGGCGTAGGGGCTCATGGCCAGGTCGTCGAAGCCCGCCACGGCGACGTCTCCCGGCACAGAAAGGCCCGCGGCCGCGAGCACCGACAAGGCACCGTAGGCGAGGCTGTCCGTGAAGCAGAAGAGCGCTTCGGGGGGCTCGTGCGTCTCGAGGAAGCCCGCGAGCGCCGCGGCGCCGCCGGCGGGCTGCCACTCGTCGCACACGATCTCGAGCTCGGGGTCCCACGGAATGCCCAGCTCGGCCAGCGCCTCGCGGTAGCCGCGCGTGCGCGTCTCTGCCGTCGCCGCGTCCACGTGCCGCATGACGCCCAGGATGGCGATGCGCCGTCGCCCGCCCTCGGCGAGCGCTCGTGTGATGGCTCGCGCCCCACCCACGCTGTCCACCCCGACGCCGTCCACGATGTCCTGCTGCACCTCGCCCAGGATGACCGCCGGCGGGAGCGTCATGCCGGGCGCCACCGCGCTCTGGTCGAGGGCCACCGGATTGAGGATGAGCCCATCGACGAGGTTGGCGCGCGCCCGCGTGAGGAGTTCGAGCTCGCGCTGCGGATCGTTGCCGGTCTCCTCGAGCTGGACGGCGAGACGCTCCCCGTGCGCCACCTCGACGATCTCGTGCACGAGCTCGGCAGAGAACGGCGTGGCGAGGTCCGGCAGCGCGAGCGCGATGAGGCCCGTGCGGCCGTTGCGGAGGCCGCGCGCGGAGAAGTTCGGCACGTAGTCGAGCTGGGCCATCGCCTGTTCGACGCGCTCACGCGTCGCGGGGCTCACGGGGACGGTCCCGTTGACCACGTTGGAGACCGTCTTCGGGGACACGTTCGCGAGCCGCGCGACGTCCTTGACGGTTGCCCGCACGCCCGCCTCCCTTCCATCACCGCGTCGATGACGCCCGTAGTGTGCTGTGTGTCGATTCTGGCACCTCCGGCGGCCTCGCCGCGCGAGGCTGTCCCACGGGGCCGCTAAGCTAGGGGCGTGCCCCTGAGAAATCGATTCCTGACCCGCGTGGCCGAGGGCCGCGCGTGCTAGGGGTACTCGCCGGATTCTTCGTCGTCTGGGTCATCATCGGCAGCGGGTGGTTCATTGCCCGCAAGAACCTGCTCGGCGAAGGCGCCCAGGGGGTTCTGAGCCGGCTCTCGTTCTTCGTCGCGAGCCCCGCCCTGCTCCTCGAGACGCTCAGCAAGGCGGATCTCCGGTCCATCTTCTCGACGCATCTGCTCGTGATCATGGTGAGCTCCGTCGCGGTGGGCCTCGTCTCGATCGCCGTATTCCGCTGGGTTCGGCGGCGCGACCTGCCCGAGTCGCTCATCGCGTCCATGAGCTCCTCGGTCGCGAATGCAGCCAACCTCGGCATCCCGATCTCGGTCTTCGTGCTCGGCGACGCAAGCTACGTGGCTCCCCTACTCATCTTCCAGCTCGCGCTGTTCACGCCGTCGTACCTGCTCATGCTCGACGGCACCACCGCGACCGCGAAGCCCGGTGCCGCCCGGGCACTCCAATTCGTGCTCCCTGTCGTGACGAACCCGAACATCATCGGCTCGATGATTGGGCTCGTCCTCGCCGCGACGGGCTGGAAGCTGCCGGACCTCATCGCCCAGCCCATCCACCTCATCGGCGGCGCCTCGATTCCGGCGATCCTCATCGCGTTCGGCATCTCGCTGCACGGCTCGCGCCCGCTCCGGGCCGACGACGGGCGCCGCACCGACACGCTCATCGCCACCAGCCTCAAGCTCGTGCTCCACCCGCTCATCGCCTACTTCTTCGCGCGCTTCGCCCTGGGCCTCGACGGGCATGCACTGTTCGCCGGCGTGGTCACGGCCGCGCTGCCGACGGCGCAGAACGTGTATGTTGCCGCGCAGCGCTACCAGCACGGCCTCGTCGTCGCGAAGGACACCGTGCTCATCACCACGGTCGTGGCCGTTCCCGCGATGGCCGTCATGGCGGCGCTGCTCTCGTAGCCGCGCGCGTCCGCCTGGTGCAGCGTTGCTCTCGTAGCCCCGCGCGTTCGCCTGTTGCGCTGCTCGTCGCCAGGCCGCGTCCCCACCGCGCCCACCGCGCCCACCGCGTATGACAACTCTCGCCGAGCCCGGCCCGCTAGGCTGGCCGCATGCTTGATCTGACCGCGACGGACGAACCCACGGCGCCCCTGTGCGTGGCGCCAGCCCCGACCGCCCGCCGTCGGAGCTGACCGTGCCGGCGCCCGGCGTGTCCGAACTGGACGCCTCCCCCACCACTTCCCAGACCATCACCCGCGTCTCGCTCCTCTGGGGAGCGGCCCTCGTGCTGGCCATCGTGGCGGCGATCGCGGCGATCTCCGCCGTCAAGGGAGCGAGCGGCCCGGCCCAGCCTGTGCGCGCCTACCTCGCAGCGCTCCAGGCGGGCGACGGCGCGCGGGCCCTCGGTGCGCTGCGCGCCCAAGTGCCTCCCGGCAGCGCGGCGATGCTCGACGGCGCGCCCCTGCGCGACTCGATGTCCCGCGTCCAGAACCTCACGGTGGGCGAGCCGAAGGCCGCGGCCGACGGCCGGCAGGACGTGCCGGTCACGTTCACGTCGGGCGGCGCGAACTACACGAGCGACTTCCTCGTCGAGCAGACCGGCACCGACTGGCTGTTCTTCCCTCAATGGAGCATCGTGCCGGCCGCGCTTCCCACGGTGGAGGCCACGGTGGTCAACTCGACCCGCGCGACGCTCAACGGGGCCGCCGTGAACATGCCCTCGGGCCACAACTCGTTCCCCGTGTTCTACCCGGGCAGCTACGTGGGCTCCCTTGCCGGCCAATATTTCGCCGCCGACCCCAAGTCCGCCGTGGCCACGCAGCGCAACACCCAGGCGCACCTCGCGCTCGAGACGAAGGCCACGCCGGCCCTGACCGGCGCGATCGAGGCAAAGGCGAAGGAATTCCTCGACGACTGCGCCAAGACCGCCTCATCGAAGCAGCAGCTCCAGCCGGCGTGCCCCTTCTCCTTCGTAACCGGCAACAGGATCGTGGACGGCTCGATCGCGTGGGGCATCTCTGACTACCCGAAGGCGAGCGTCACGCCGTACAACGGCCAGTGGACCGTCGCGCCGCTCGCGGGCAAGGCCCATCTCACGGCACAGCAGATCGACCTGTTCACGGGACGGCAGAGCCAGCTCTCGGTGGACCGCGGCTTCACTTTCACCATGAAGATGGACGTCTCGGGCTCGACGATCACGCTGACGCCCGTGATCGGCTGAATGCCCTCCCGTCCTCGGCCCTCAGGGATTCGGCGGCCCGCTCTACCGGTGTGTCCTCGAGCGGCGTCAGCGTGAGGCCGGTGAGCTGGGCGGCCCCGCCCTCCGAATAGAGCGCCACTCCCGTGCTCGACGCGTCGGGGAAGATGAGGTCCGTGACCGTCACCCGGCCGCCCTGCGCGAAGACCTCGACCGACGAAGCGTCGAGGTAGATCTGCAGCTCGAGGGACCCTCCGTCGAGCTCGACGGGGGCGGTCTCCCTCGAGGGGAAGGAAGGCCCGAGGTCCGTGCTGGCCGATGCCCTCCGATCGACGACCAGGCACGCCCGCTCGGCGTCATACCCGATCCGGGTCGCCTCGGCGCCGCCCTGCCGCAGGAGGATTCCGAACTCCGCCGACGTCCCGCCGTCGAACGTTGCCTCGATGAGGCAGGGACCGCTGCCCCACGCGAGTCCCAGCGGATGCGTTCCTGCGGGGATGTCGGTGCGGCCCACCGAGCGACTCGCGCCGCCGGGCTCGAGCCCCGCCACGACGCGCTGCCGCAAGACGATCCGGCCGTCCACCGTGTGCAGGCTCGCCTCGCGAGGCAGGGCCATCGCGCCGCGCCAGGGGGACGTCGGGAGGATCCGGGCGTAGTCCCAGTTGCTCATCCAGCCGACGAGGACCCGGCGGCCATCCGGTACATCGTTGAAGGACACGGTCGCGTAGAAGTCCCTGCCGTAGTCAAGGAGCTCCCATTCGGGCTGGCGGCCGGTCGAGCCGCGTCCTCCGAGGGCGGTGAAGGCGACGCCGTCGAAGTCCCCGACGAAGAAGAGGCCGGCGGTTCCGCCCCGCCCCTCCTCGTAGGTGACGTTGACGATCAGGACCCACTTCGTGTTCCCTGGATCGCCGTCGACGGGCAGGGGGAACAGGTCCGGACACTCCCAGATCCTGCCCACGGGCGCCGTCGACGTGAACTCGCTCAGATACGTCCACTCGATGAGGTTGTCCGAGCGGTACAAGACGACTTTTCGCTCGACCGCCTCAACTGCGACCATGACCCAATACGCCCCGGACGGCGCCGAGTAGCGGAAGACCTTGGGGTCGCGGAACTCCGCCGAACCCCTGTCGAGGACGGGATTGCCAGCGTACTTCCGCCACGTCTCGCCGCCGTCGAGACTGTACGCGAGCGACTGCGCCTCGATGCCCGGCGTCGGCGACTTGTCCGTGTGGTGGCTCGTGTACACCGCGACGAGCGGCGCGGTCCCGGGCTCGCCCAGGCCGCTCGTGTTCCCATGGTCGACGACGGCGCTCCCCGAAAAGATCTGCTCGTTCGCATCGCACAGGATCGCTACGGGACGATCGCGCCAGTGGACCAGATCGGGCGAGACGGCATGGCCCCAGGACATGTTGCTGTGGTCCGTGCCGTAGGGGTTGTTCTGGAAGAAGAGGTGGTAGACGCCGTCGGCGTAGACGAGTCCGTTCGGATCATTGATCCACGTGTCGGCGGCGGTGTAGTGCACGCGGGGACGGTATGCCCCTTCGGCGAAGGATGCTGTCGAGTGGTCTTGCGTCATGGTCTTCTTTCACGGGTGGTCCAATCCGTCACCGGGCACCTCGCGGGGGTCAGCGGAACGAGCCCGCGGTGATCCCCTCGACGAAGTACCGCTGGGCGAGCAGGAAGATGGCGATGCTCGGGATGAGGGCGACGACGACGCCGGCCAGGACGATCGAGATGCTGCCCGTCCCAAAGTTTCCTTGGAGCGAGACGAGGCCTACCGGCAGCGTGAAGTTGTTCGTCGACTGGAGGAAGATGAGCGGCCGGAAGAACTCGTTCCAGTAGGCGGAGAAGTTCAGGACCGCGAGCGTCGCCATGGGCGGGAGCGCGATCGGCACGTAGATCCTCGAGAAGATCTGGAAGTTGGACGCGCCGTCCACACGGCCGGCCTCCGCGAGCTCTCCGGGCATCTGGAGGAAGTACTGGCGCATGAGGAACGTCCCGAACGCTCCCCCGATTGCCGGGACGACGAGCGACCAGAGGTTGTCCGAGAGCCCAAGGTAGCGAATCAGGATGAAGATCGGGATGATCGTGGTCTGCGCGGGCACCATCATGGTCGCAAGGACCATCGCGAAGACCGCCCCCTTGCCGCGGAAGCGCACCAGCGCGAACGCGTAGCCGCTCATCGTCGAGGTGATGAGCTGGAGGACCACGATGAGCCCCGTCACGATCACGCTGTTCAGGAAGAACGTCGCGAGCGGGACCTGCTCGAACACGGCCGAGTAGTTCGACCAGACCGGCGCCAGCGGGAACCACTGGGGCGGGTTGCTGAACGACTCCGCCGGGGTGCGGAGCGACGTCGAGACCGTCCAGAGGATGGGCAGCACGAACGTCGCGGCGATAATGATCAGCAGGACGAGGCCGACCCCACGCCACACCTTGCGCGTGACGACATGGGAGCCTCGCAATCGCGGCGCGCCGGCTACCCCGGCCTGAGTCTTCGTTGCTGTGCTCATGAGTAGAACACCCACTTCCGGGAGATGTAGAACTGCAGCCCCGTGATGGCCAACAGCACGACGAACAGGACCACCGAGATTGCCGAGCCGTAGCCGAACTGGATGTTCTGGAACGCGGTGCGGTAAATGAGCATGACGGTCGTGGTGGTCGCGTCGCCGGGGCCGCCCTTCGTCATGACGTAGGGCTGGTCGAAGATCTGCATCGCGTTGATCAGCCCGATCACGGACGCGAAGAAGATCGTCGGGCTGATGAGGGGCAGCTTGATCGAGAAGAAGGTCCGGATCGGGCCAGACCCGTCGATCGAGACGGCCTCGAGGACATCCTTAGGCAGCGAGCCGAGCGCCGCGACGAACAGGATGAACACGAATCCGAGCTGCTGCCATACGGCCACGATGACGATCGTCGCGGTAGCCCCTCCGGGCGAGCTCAGCCACTGCATCTGGGGCAGGCCCAGGACCTGGAGGTAGTAGTTGATCACGCCGAAGTGGTCGTCGAAGAGATAGCTGAACACGATCGAGATCGACGCCGCGGAGACGAGGAGCGGCAGGAAGAACGCCGTGCGGAAGATGGACCGCGCCCACGTCGAGACTCGCTGCTGGACCAGGATGGCCATGGCCAGCCCGATCACGATCTGCAGCACAACGATCAGGACAGCGAGCAGCGCGGTGACCCCGAACGAGTGGATGACGGCCGTGTCGGACGAGAGATGGACGAAGTTCTGGAGTCCGACGAACTCCGGCGGACTGATGATGTCCCACGAGAAGAACGAGAGCACGAACGTGAAGACGATCGGAGCCGCCGTGAACACGAGGATGGTGAGCGCCGAGAGGGAGATCATGAGCCACCCGAACGCGGCCTCGCGCCGATGCGCGCGGTTGGCGTTACGGCGCCGGCTCGAGGCCTGCGGCCCCCTGGGGCTCGCGGCCCCAGGGGACTCGGTGCGCAGAGCTGATACAGACATGGCTAGCTTCCGATCGAGGCCGCGGCGGTCTCGAGGTCCTTCTGGAGACCGTCCAGAGCGGACTTGGCCCTGCCCGAGGACATCGCCTCCGTGGTGCGCTGGTTGAGCGCGTTCGCCATGGCGTTGTAGTACGGCGGGGCCGGGATGGGGGCGGTGTTCGGCAGCTTGTCCAGCGTGTGGTAGAACACCTTCCAGTTCTTGGGCCCTGTGGGCGCGTACCGGTCCGCGGTCATCATCGACCGGCGCGAGGGCGTCGTCGAGTTGCCCGCCGTGAGGATGTCGATCGCGGAGGGCTCGACGAGCGACTTGAGGAACTCCCAGGCGAGATCCTTGTTCTTCGACGACTCGAAGATGCCGTAGCCGCCGGTTCCGAAGAGGTGCCGCTGGACCTTCCACTTCGGGAAGTACTGCACGTCGAACGCGTCCGGGCCCATCCCCGCGTTGTGCAGACCGCCGGCCCAGAAGCCGCCGCCGATCGCCATGCCGATCTTGTTGTTCGAGAAGAGGCCCTGCAGGGTCGAACCGCCGCCGACGTCCGGCTTCGCCGAGAGGCCGCTGTTCGCGAGCTCGACCATGAGGTCGAGCGACTCGACCACGGCGTCCGAGTTGGCCGTTGGGGCGCCCCACTTCCAGCCGCCCTTGCGGCCCTGCGCGGCAGGATCGCCCGAGTAGAACTGGCTCCAGAGCCAGTCGCCGCCGTCGTACTTGCCCTCGGTGACCAGATTGCCGCCGTTCGCGTACATGGAGGACGTCCACGAGCCCCACAGCCGGACCACCCAGTCGAACGGAACCGTGTCGGGGTTCTTCTTGATGGCGGCCGCGACAGACTTGAAGTCGTCCATGGTCCAGTCCGCCTGCGGCACCTCGAGCCCGGACTTCTTGAGGAGCGACGTGTTGAAGTACATGTTGCCGGCGTTGAAGTCGGTGGGCAGCTCGTAGAGGTTGCCCTGGTACATCATCGCTTCCACAAGGGCCGGGTGGACGTCCTTGAAGTAGGGCGCGAGCTGGTCCTTGTCACGCTTGATGAAGTCGTCGAGGGGATGGGCGAGCTTCTTCTGGGCGAACAGCTGCACGCCCTCGGTCGCCACCGAGACGATGTCCGGCGGGTTGCCCGCGGCGATCTGGGTGAGGACCTTCGTGAAGAAGTCGTTCCAGTCGGTGCCGTTGATCCCGTTGAACTTGACCGTCACACCGGGGTTGGCCTTGATGAACGCGTCGGCGACCTTCGCCGTCTTGTCCGCCTGCTGCTGCGTGCCGAAGTACGCGACGTTCAGGGTCTTCGATCCGCCGGCCGAGCCAGCATTGCCCGGCGAGCACGCAGACAGCCCTGCGGTGCCGAGAAGGGCCGCCCCGCCGATGAGGACGGATCGTCGGGAAACCGCTTGGGAAAGGAGGGAACTCATATTGAACCTCTCTGTTCATACGTATGAATAATACGTATGAACGAGTGTGATCTAGGTCCCCTCCTATGTCAAGGGTGTTACGCGGAGGCGCCTACGCGCGGCGCGGAGCCGCGATCGAATCGCGGAGGATGAGCTGGTTGGGAACCGTAGCCCCGACGGGTGCCACGCCGCTTTCCAGCGACCCGAGAAGCTGCTCGGCGGCAACCCGGCCCATCTCGTAATGCGGAATCGTGACGGTCGTGAGCGCGGGCGTTACCTCGTCTGCGAACTCCTCCTGGTCGTCGTAGCCGACGAGGGACAGGTCCTCGGGGACGCGAAGTCCCCGCTGGAGTGCGGCGAGGAGGGCTCCCGCGGCCATGCGGTCGTTGCCGCAGACGAACGCCGTGATGTCCTCCCTTGCATCGAGAATGCTGTGGGTCAGCGCGTAGGCCGACCTCATCTGGTAGTTGCCGGTGTAGATCCACGCCTCGTTGACGGGAACCTGCTGCGCGGCGAGCTCTTCGCGGAAGCCCCGTTCGCGCTCGATGCGCGCGGGATCGTCCACCGGGCCTCCGAGGTACGCGATGCGCCGATGGCCCTCCTTGAGGACGGCGCGGGCGGCGAGCCGCCCACCGTGCACCTCGTCCGGGACCACAGCCGGCACGGCCCGCCGCGGCGAGTGCCACGCGTTGATGAGCAGGGACGGCAGCGAGGAGAAGCTGTCTGGGGTGTCCACCTCGTGCCACGACATCGCCGCGTACAGGAGGCCATCGACCTGGCGCGCGAGGAGCGTGTCCACGGCCGCAGCCTCGATGTTCGTGTCCTGCTTCGCGTCGACGAGGAGCAGCAGGTAGTCGCGCTCCCACGCGTACTCCTCGGCCCCGCGGAGCACCTTGCCGGCATACGGCGACGACGCGATCCTGTCTGTCACCAGGCCGATCGTGCGGCTCCGCTGGAGGCGCAGATTGCGTGCCGTCTCATTGGGGCGAAAGCCAAGTTGCTCAATGGCATCCCGCACCCGCTGCTCCGTCTCGGGCGGAATCTTCCCGGTCCGGTTCACGACGTGGGAGACGGTACTCTGCGACACGCCCGCCAGCACGCCCACGTCCTTCATCGTTGGAGTGGGCGCCTTCTGCGCGCGGGGGGCCATGGCCGTAATCCTAGTGGCTGGCTCGGAGCCGACCGTCCGCCGACCAGCACAGCCGCAGATTCCGACCAGCGTAGCCACGGATTCCGACCAGCGCAGCCGCACATTCCTACTTGCGCAGCCACGGATTCCGACCGGGACTCACGCCCCTGACGCCGTGTCGCCGTGCGACACGCGGGGGATCCCGCCGTCGTTCGCGGCAATCCCGGTCGGAATCCGGGGGCGCAAAATCCGGGGGCGGAATCCGTCGGAATCCCCCGTCAGAACCCCAGCGTCAGTTCATCCCGCGCAGGTCGAGCACAAGCTCCGCGTCCGCGCCCTCCCGCAACACTACCGGGATGCCCCAGTCCTGCTGGTACAGATGGCACGCGGCATGGTCCGGGATCTCCTCACCGAGCGCGCCGTCGCACGCGGCTGCGCGGGCCGTGATGTGCAGGACGCCCTCGGCGACCTCGGGGTTCAGGGCAAGAGTCCTCGTCAGGCCTTGGGAGGTGCCGCCCCCCGAGCTCAGGAACTCCGGCGGCGTCGAGGAGATCTTGAGCTGTGTCGGATCGCCCCAGCGGTTGTCGAGCTTCTGGCCCGTGGGCGCCTTGAACCGCACCGTGAGTTCGAGCGCGCCGGGTGCGAGGGGCGACGCCGGCCGCTGCGTCTGGCTCGCACCCTCGTCCACCTGCTGGGCGTCCTTCGGGACCGAGACGAGCGAAAGCTCGTGGCGATTGCTCTCGGTGACGAGCAGCAGCGGCTCGCCGTCTTCGGGGCGCACGACGACGACGTCGCTCGGCTCCGCGAGGTCCCGCGCCAACGTCGAGACGGCCTGGGTCGCCGGGTCATAGCGGCGCACGGCGCCGTTGTAGGTGTCGGCGACGGCGACCGAGCCGTCCGGCAGGACAGCGACGCCGAGGGGGTGCTGGAGACGAGCCTCGGCCGCGGCGCCGTCGCGGAAGCCGAAGTCGAAGAGGCCCTTGCCCACGGCGGTCTCGACGCGCACGCCGTTGGACCGGGTGCCCGGCCTCTGGCCGTTGGCGGCCTGGCCGGCGGCATCCCGGCCGGTCGCGTCCTGGCCGCTCGCGCCGGGCGCGCCGGGCTCGCCGAGGACGAGCTTCCGCAGGGCGGACGTCTCGGAGTCCGCCACCCAGACGTTGCCGTCCGCGTCGATCGCCAAGCCTGAGGGCTGCGCGAACCACGCCTCAGGGCCAGGGCCGTCGAGGAGGCCCTCGAGCCCAGAGCCCGCGAGGATCGCGACCTCGCGGGACACGGGGTCGAACGTGAAGATCTGGTGCGTTCCGGCCATCGCGACGACCGCCTTGCGCAGCTTCTCGCTCCAGACGACGTCCCACGGCGAGGACAGCGAGACGCTCGTGCCGTGGCCGAGGAGGCCGATGTCCACGGCGTCGCCGGCGTAGTCGGCGGCGTGCGCGGCAGACGAGGCGAGGGCGGCGCCGTCGTTCGTTCCGGTGCCTGCGTGGGGCGCGGCCTTCTCGGCCGCCCACACGCCGGCGCCGTCGCCGTCGACCCGGGCCGGGCCCGCGTCGAGCAGGCGCTGGATGCCGTTGCCGGCCACGGTCTCGACGTGACCCGAGCTCAGGGAGACTCCCCGCAGCCGGTGGTTGACGCTGTCCGCGACGATCGCGTCGTAGCCCGTCTGCCAGGCGATGTCCGCGGGAAGGATCGCCACGCCCTGCGGCTCGTTGAACTGTGCCGCCTCGGCCGCCCCGTCCACGTAGCCCTTCGTGCCGGATCCGATGATCCGCTGCACTGTCTGGAGGTCGGGGCGGAGCTGGACCAGCCGGTGGTGGCCCGTGTCGACTACGAGGTAGTCGCCGCTCTCGAGCGGCACGGCCTGGCCCGGGAAGCGCAGGGTGCGGGACACCGGCTCGGGTGCGACATACGGACCGTCGCCGCGGTGGAGCGTGCCCTTGGCCTCGTGCTCGGCGATGAGGTCCTCGACGAGCACGCCCAGGCCTGCCGAGTGGCCCTCCCCCGAGAGGTGCGCCACGATGTACCCCTCGGGGTCGACGACTACGAGCGTGGGCCACGCGCGCGCCGTGTAGGCCTGCCACGTGAGGAGCTCGGGGTCGTCCAGCACCGGGTGGTGGATCTCGTAGCGCTCCACGGCAGCCTCAAGCGCCACCGGGTCCGCCTCGTGTTCGAACTTCGGCGAATGCACGCCGACCGTCACGAGGACGTCGCGGTACTTCTCCTCGAGCGGGCGCAGCTCGTCGAGGACGTGGAGGCAGTTGATGCAGCAGAACGTCCAGAAGTCGAGGAGGACGATCTTGCCGCGCAGGGCCGCGAGGTCGAGCTGCGCGCCGCCCGTATTGAGCCAGCCACGGCCGGCGAGCTCGCTGGCTCGCACCCGATGGGCTGTTCTCAGGCCTGCGGCGGCGCTGGCGTTGGCGGACTCGGCGGACTGGGGGGTCACGGGCGCTCCTCACGTGCTGGCGGACTCAGTCGTTCTAAGGGGTCAACCCCCATGATGCGGGGCTTTGTTCCACCCGGGCCGGGGGCTCGTCGCCGAGCGTCACACACGCTCAGCGGCCCTGGGTGCGATCGCGCTGCTGGAGCTGGGTGAACATCGCGTTGTACGCCTCGAGTTCGGCGTCGTTGTCCCGATCCGCGGCCCGGTCTCGGCGCTTCGTCTCCTTCGCGTCGGACTTCGACCACATGACGGCCACGCCGATCGCGACGATGACCGTCGGGATCTCCCCGATGCCCCACGCAACTCCGCCGCCGGTCTGCTGGTCCGCGATCGCCGACGGGCCCCATGGGCGCCCGAGATTCCCGAAGTACGTGGGCTCCAGGAGGATCGACGATCCCATAATCGCCACGCCGAAGAACGCGTGGAACGCCATCGTCGCGAAGAGCAGGAGGAGCCGCAGCGGGTACGGCGCGCGCCGCGGGAGCGGATCGGAGCCGATCATCGTGAGCACGAAGATGTAGCCCGTGAGCGTGAAGTGCAGGTTCATGAGCTCGTGGCCCACGTGGTCCCGCATCGCGTACCCGAACAGGTCGGAGTAGTAGAACAGGATGATCGAGCCCGCGAAGTTCGCGGCGGCGAACAGCGGGTGCGTCACGAGGCGCGAGAACTTCGAGTGCACGAACACGAGAAGCCATTCGCGGAGGCCGCGGCTTCCGTCCTGCCGCGGCGCGAGTGCCTTGAGGGCGAGAGTCACGGGCGAACCGAGCACGAGGAAGAGCGGCGCGACCATCGTGAGCATCATGTGGTCCACCATGTGCGCGGAGAACAGCACGCGCCCGTACACGGCGGGCGGGCCGCTCGTGATGTACGTGAGGACCACGAGGCCCGCGAACCACGCGACACTGCGCGGCCATGACCATGCGTCGCCGCGCCGGCGCACCTTGACGATCCCGAGCGCGTAGACGGTCGCGCCGAAGATGGCGACCGCGAGCCAGAGCCAGTCGAAGCGCCACTCCGTGAACCAGCGGGCCGTCGTGGGCTCGGGCGGGAGGTTGTAGCCCGAGAGGATGAAGGCCGGGGTCGCGTCGGGCGCGTAGCTCGTGGGCTGCGGCGGGGCAGATCGACTGAGCGCGACGGCGAGGCCCGAGACGCCGCCCATGACGATCGCCTCGACGCCCACGAGCTGCCACAGGACGCGCTTCGCGGACGCCCCTCGGGACAGCTGCGGGATGACCCACCGCCGGTGCATGAAGCCGATGACCCCGAGGATCACCGCGAACACGACCTTCCCGATCACGAGCTGTCCGTAGGCGGAACCGAACAGGTCCGCCCAGCTCGTCACGCGCAGCGACGCGTTGATGATGCCGGAGACGACCACGGTCACGAAGCAGAACAGCGCGAGGGCTGAGAAGCGCCTCAGGACTGCCTCGGTGAGCTCCGCCCCCGCGCCGGACCCCGTGGAGCGAAGCCGGCCCGCGAGCGTCCCGCCGAGCAGCGCGAGGACCCCGACCCCGCCCACCCAGAGGCCAGCGCCGAGGATGTGGAGGAAGAGCGAGTTGACCGCACCCTCGTGATCGTTCGAGCTGGCCGAGTGGCCGATGAGGGCCATCGGAACGAGGCCGATCATGGCGATGACGAACGTCAGCGCCAGGCCCGTGAGCGAGCGGACGGCGAACAGGAGCGTCGCGACCGTCGCGGCGATGATTACCGTCACGAGCCAGGCTCGGCCCACGTCGAGTTGCGTCATGTAGAACGTGAGCTGCTTCGTGAAGTCCGAGCCGCCGGAGATCGGCTGGCCGATGAGGTCCGAGTCGGTGAGGACGAGGACCGCGACCGAGCTCGCCGTCCAGACGAGCGACGCGACGCTCGCCACGCGCAAGGCGCGCGTGAAGGCTGGGTGCTCGCCGCCGTCGTCGGCCTTCCCTGCCCCGGCCTCGCCCCTCGCACCGTCAGCGCGCGCGCGCTCGGGGCGGCGGCGATGCGGCAGGATCACGACGGCGAACGCAAGCCCGCCCAGCACGAGGGCCACGGAGATGTTGAGGGTCGCCTGCGCGACAGGGAGCCCCCAGCGGACGACGGCGCCCGGGTCCAGTACCTGCCGGGCCGCGGCTGCGCCGGAGAACACGAGCGCAGCAACAAGGACGACGAGCGCCGCGCCGAGCGCCGCATACCGGTAGCCCCGCGCAGTGCCGCGCTCCCCCGCATCAGGCGAAGGGGCGGTTCGGACGGTTCGTGTGGAGCTCGGCACCCACCCATTCTCCCAGATGCGCCGCGGCGGACCGTCCTCCGGAGGCGGACACGAAACGGCCCGGGGGAGCAGCGCAGCGCGCGTGCTCCCCCGGGCCGAACGGTGGTGTTACTTGTTGGACGCGGCGGCCTTGAGCTTGGAGCCAGCCGTGAGCTTGACGCCGAAGCCGGCCGGGATCTGGATCTCTTCGCCCGTCTGCGGGTTGCGGCCCGTGCGGGCGGCGCGCTCGGTGCGCTCGACGGCGAGCCAGCCCGGGATGCTGACCTTCTCGCCCTTGGCGACGGAGCTCTCGAAGACCTCGAACAGTGCGTCGAGCACACCGTTGACGGCGGTCTGGCTGAGGCTCGTCTTGCCGGCCACCTCGGCAACAAGCTCGCTGCGGTTCTTAGCCATGTGTCCTCCTGGACGTCGGTTGGTTCGTGAGTCCCGAGCGTCCGCCCGGGGCTGCTGGTGACGAACCTACCAGCTAATGCGCCGCGTGCCAGCAAATTCCGCGTGTTTTCGGGGGTTTTTAGCCCGATTCGCTGCTCTCGGGCCGATTTTGGGGGGCGTAGCGTGGTGCCGTGGCCGAATCTGCGCTCTCACTTCTGACCCCTGAGCAGCTCCGCCTCCTGCACCGGTGGCTCGGCTCGTGGGAGGTCGAGGAGGACCTGTCGTGGGGCATCCAGGGCATCCATGTGCTGCGACTCGCCACCGAGAGCGGTCCGGTCGTGGTCAAGGCGAGCGAGGCCGCGCACCATATCCAGCGCGAGATTCGCGCCCACCGGCAGATGACGGCGCCGCTCGGACACCGGGCGCCGCAGCTCCTGCATGGGGACGCCCGGGCGGGTCTCGTGGTGACCTCGTGGCTGCCCGGGCGCCTGGTGGAGGGCGGGCCACTTGAGTATTCGACCGACGCCTTCCGGCAGGCCGGCGAACTCCTGGCCCGGTTCCACCAGCCCCGGAACGAGACGCCAAGCTACGATCCCGCAGCCCTCAACAAGCTCGCCGACTTCGCGGAGCGCGCAACGGGCCTCGTGCCCGCCACGCAGCTTCGCGCGGTGCGCGGACTTGCCGCCGCGCATCAGCCCATGCCCCGGTTGCTCTACGCGACGCACGGCGACTACCAGCCCCGGAACTGGGTCGAGGACGGCGGCGTTCTCGGCGTCATCGACTTCGGCCGGGCGGGCTACCGGCCGTGGGTCACCGACCTCGTGCGGGTGGAGCACCGCTACTTCGCGGGCGACGCAGACCGCGCCGGCGCCGCACAGGGCCCAACGCACGACGGCGCGGCGCTCAGGGCGGCGTTCTACGCCGGCTACGGCCGCGACCCGGCCGAGGAACGAGATTCGTGGCTGCTCGACAACCTGCTGCAGGCGCTGGGCACGGTGGTGTGGTCGCACGACGTCGGCGACTGGGCCTTCGAAGAAGAGGGGCGCCGGATGCTGGCTCGGGTTCTCGAGCGCTTCGGCTAGAACCAGCTCGCGCCCCCCACCCCGCCCGTCTCGGGTACAGATACTCCCCGCCCCCGGGCCGTCTCGGGTACAGATACTCCCCGCCCCAGGCCGTCTCGGGTACGGCTGCTCCCCGCCCCAGGCCGTCTCGGGTACAGATACTCCCCGCCCCCGGCCGTTTCGGGTACGGATACTGCCCGTCCCGGGCCGTCTCGGGTACGGATGCCGTCCCCCGCCGGCGGCAAGGGTGGTGCTGCCGGGGCGGGGCCGTCGGGGAGTTGGCGTGCCCGAGAGCCGGAGGAGGGGGAGTTGGCGTACCCGAAACCCAGAAAGGGGGGAGTTGGCGTACCCGAGAGCCAGAAAAGCAGGAGTTGGCGTACCCGAGAGCCGGAGGAGGGGGAGTTGGCGTACCCGAAACCCAGAAAGGGGGGAGCTGGCGTACCCGAGACCGGGAAAAATGGGGAGTTGGCGTACCCGAAACCCAGAAAGGGGGGAGCTGGCGTACCCGAGACCGGGAAAAATGGGGAGTTGGCGTACCCGAGACCGGGAAAAATGGGGAGTTGGCGTACCCGAGACCGGGAGGTGGGGCGGGGGTTTTGGGGGGTTAAATGCCTGAGGGCCCCACGTCGGTGTGGGGCCCTCGGGGTGGGGTGTTGTCCGGCGGTGTCCTACTCTCCCACACCCTGGCGGGTGCAGTACCATCGGCGCTGTGGGGCTTAGCTTCCGGGTTCGGGATGGGTCCGGGCGTTTCCCCCACGCTATGGCCGCCGTAACCTGTTCTCCGCGCACCGGCCCCGGGGCGGGGGTGGTGGGGAAGCCTTGTGGTTGCGGTGCTGGTCCCCGGTGTCCCGCGGTGCGGGGGGTCGGGGGTCCGTGCGTGCTGTATTCGGTTGTGGCGTATTCGGTTGTGGTGCTGCTGTTGTGGTGCTGTGGTGTTCGGTGTGCTGTGGGTGGTGCGGGGGTTGTTGTCTGGGGACCGTAGAGTGGACGCGAGCAGTGTGCTGTGCTGTGTGGTGTGAGGCTGTTGGCCTATTAGTACCGGTCGGCTTCGCAGGTCGTTGGTCCCTGCTTCCACGTCCGGCCTATCAACCCAGTGGTCTGCTGGGGGCCTTCAACACCAGTGGTGTATGGAGATCTCATCTTGAAGCGGGCTTCCCGCTTAGATGCTTTCAGCGGTTATCCCATCCGAACGTAGCCAAGCAGCGGTGCACCTGGCGGTACAACTGCCACACCAGAGGTTCGTCCGTCCCGGTCCTCTCGTACTGAGGACAGCCCTTCTCAGATCTCCTGCGCGCGCAGCGGATAGGGACCGAACTGTCTCACGACGTTCTAAACCCAGCTCGCGTACCGCTTTAATGGGCGAACAGCCCAACCCTTGGGACCTACTCCAGCCCCAGGATGCGACGAGCCGACATCGAGGTGCCAAACCATGCCGTCGATATGGACTCTTGGGCAAGATCAGCCTGTTATCCCCGAGGTACCTTTTATCCGTTGAGCGACGGCCCTTCCACGAGGTGCCGCCGGATCACTAGTCCCGACTTTCGTCCCTGCTCGAGATGCCTCTCTCGCAGTCAAGCCCCCTTGTGCACTTGCACTCGCCACCTGGTTGCCGACCAGGCTGAGGGGACCTTTGGGCGCCTCCGTTACTCTTTGGGAGGCAACCGCCCCAGTTAAACTACCCGTCAGGCACTGTCCCTGGCCCGGATCACGGGCCGAGGTTGAGATGCCCAAAGCGACCAGAGTGGTATTTCAACGTCGACTCCACCGGCACTGGCGTGCCCGCTTCACAGTCTCCCACCTATCCTACACAAGCCGCTCCGAACACCAATACCAAACTGTAGTGAAGGTCTCGGGGTCTTTCCGTCCTGCTGCGCGTAACGAGCATCTTTACTCGTAGTGCAATTTCGCCGAGCTCGCGGTCGAGACAGCGGGGAAGTCGTTACTCCATTCGTGCAGGTCGGAACTTACCCGACAAGGAATTTCGCTACCTTAGGATGGTTATAGTTACCACCGCCGTTTACTGGGGCTTGAATTCTCCGCTTCACCCCGAAGGGCTGACGGGTCCTCTTGACCTTCCAGCACCGGGCAGGAGTCAGTCCGTATACATCGTCTTGCGACTTCGCACGGACCTGTGTTTTTAGTAAACAGTCGCTTCCCCCTGGTCTCTGCGACCCCTATCCCCTCCCCACCGCGAGGGTGGTTCAAGGTCAGGGTCCCCCTTCTCCCGAAGTTACGGGGGCATTTTGCCGAGTTCCTTGACCGCGATTCTCTCGATCGCCTTGGTATTCTCTACCTGATCACCTGTGTCGGTTTGGGGTACGGGCGGCTAGGACCTCGCGCCGATGCTTTTCTAGGCAGCATAGGATCACCCGATCCCCCCTCGCGGGGGTCCCGTCGGACCTCGGGCGCCTGGGCCGCGGATTTCCCTGCGGCCCGCCCTGCGTCCTTGGACCAGGTCAACCATCGCCTGGCCGGGCTGCCTTCCTGCGTCACACCTGTTAATGCGCTTGCCTCGGGGCCTCGGTTCCCATGCCCGCTCCCGCGGCGCGGCCCCCGAAGGGGACGCAGTGCGGGGCAGGGACGGTTAGCATCGGCCCTCCGGCATTGGCGGTCCTTCGCCGGTACGGGAATATCGGCCCGTTGTCCATCGACTACGCCTGTCGGCCTCGCCTTAGGTCCCGACTCACCCAGGGCAGATTAGCTTGACCCTGGAACCCTTGATCATCCGGCGGACGGGTTTCCCACCCGTCTTTCGCTACTCATGCCTGCATTCTCACTCGTGCGGCCTCCACCCCTCGGTCACCCGGGGGCTTCACTGCCCGCACGACGCTCCCCTACCCAGCCCCACCCCTGAGCCCGAAGGCTGGGGTACTGTGGAGCTGCCGCGGCTTCGGCGGTGTGCTTGAGCCCCGCTACATTGTCGGCGCGGAATCACTTGACCAGTGAGCTATTACGCACTCTTTCAAGGGTGGCTGCTTCTAAGCCAACCTCCTGGTTGTCTCTGCGACTCCACATCCTTTCCCACTTAGCACACGCTTGGGGGCCTTAACCGGCGGTCTGGGCTGTTTCCCTCTCGACCACGGAGCTTATCCCCCGCGGTCTCACTGCTGCGCTGTATCTTGCCGGCATTCGGAGTTTGGCTGACGTCAGTAACCTGGTAGGGCCCATCGGCCATCCAGTAGCTCTACCTCCGGCAAGGAACACGCAACGCTGCACCTAAATGCATTTCGGGGAGAACCAGCTATCACGGGGTTTGATTGGCCTTTCACCCCTACCCACAGCTCATCCCCTCCATTTTCAACTGAAGTGGGTTCGGTCCTCCACGACGTCTTACCGTCGCTTCAACCTGGCCATGGGTAGATCACCCCGCTTCGGGTCTAGACCGCGCCACTGAACGCCCTGTTCAGACTCGCTTTCGCTGCGGCTCCCCCACACGGGTTAACCTCGCGACACGGCACTAACTCGCAGGCTCATTCTTCAAAAGGCACGCCATCACAGGAACAAGCCTGCTCTGACGGATTGTAGGCGCACGGTTTCAGGTACTATTTCACTCCCCTCCCGGGGTACTTTTCACCTTTCCCTCACGGTACTTGTCCGCTATCGGTCATCGGGTAGTATTCAGGCTTATCAGGTGGTCCTGACAGATTCACACGGGATTTCTCGGGCCCCGTGCTACTCGGGGACACCCGCAAGGGCACGCAACAGGCATTCAAGGCTACGGGACTCACACCCACTCCGGCCGGCCGTTCAAGACCGTTCGCCTATACCCGCACACACCCCGGCACGCCGGCAGACGCACCAAGCAGGACCCCACAACCCCATGCGCGCAACCCCTGCCGGGTATCACGCGCGCACAGTTTGGCCCTCGTCCGCGTTCGCTCGCCACTACTGACGGAATCACTGTTGTTTTCTCTTCCTGCGGGTACTGAGATGTTTCACTTCCCCGCGTTCCCCCCACACCGCCTATGCGTTCAGCGGCAGGTCACCGCACATGACATGCGGCGGGGTTTCCCCATTCGGACACCCTGGGATCACAGTCCGGTTATCGACTCCCCCAGGCTTATCGCAGATTCCCACGTCCTTCATCGGCTCCCGATGCCAAGGCATCCACCGTACGCCCTTGAAAACCTCACACCCCCACACACACAAGGCGCGGGGGCAGCACAAGAATCTCAAGGAAAAAACAGAAACCAAAAGAAAAAATTGCACAGGAGGAGAACCACCACCGCC
>NZ_SWDW01000022.1 GCF_004919045.1 Sinomonas albida | reverse complement strand
ACCGACACTCGGACTCCGCACCCCCGCCCAGGCCCTCACCGAACTCCTCCTGCCCGCCGCCGCCTGACAGCCGAACCCGACCCCGACACGGCGAAGCGATTGCACTTGACAGATGGAATCCGCCCGGTGTGCCCCCATCTGGGGCGGCTGAAAACTGGGGAATCCGGAACAGAAGCTGGGGAATTCGGCGTCGACTAGCGTTCGAATTCGATCGAGCCCAGCTCGTCGAGGCCGGGGAGGTGCGGCGAGAGCTGCGGGAGCTCGGCGATGGATCCGATGCCCAGTCGCTCGAGGAAGTAGGACGTGGTCTGGTACAGGATCGCGCCCGACTCCGGATCGGTGCCGCCCTCCTCGACGAGCCCGCGCGAGACGAGCGTGCGGACCACCGAATCGACGTTGACGCCGCGGATCGCGGCGACGCGCGAGCGCGCCACGGGCTGGCGGTACGCGATGACCGCGAGCGTCTCCAGCGCGGCCTGCGTGAGCCGCGCAGTCTGCCCCTCGAGCACGTACCGCGAGACGACGTCCGCGAACTCGGCCCGCGAATAGAACCGCCAGCCCCCCGCAACGGGGCGGAGTTCGAAGCCGCGGCCGTCGGCGTCGTACTGGGCGGCGAGAGTGCCGAGGAGCTCCTCGACTTCGGGCTGCGGCAGCTCGAGCGTCGCAGCGAGCTCGGCCGCGCTCACCGGCTCGTCCACCACCATGAGCACGGCCTCGAGGGCCGCGGCCCTTCGGTCATCCTGCTGCATGCTGCTCCTCCCGGTCTCCGTCCTCGTCCACTACGGCACGCCCCTCGGCTGCGCCGCCTTCTGCGTCGCCGTCGCGGCTGGCGTCCTCCTCGGGCTCCGCCCCGCCGTCGTCGTACTCCTCGCTGAGCCGCTCGGCCGACCAGCCCTCCCCCGCCGTCCAGCGCACGCTCAGCTCCGCGAGCGGGGCTGCCTGCTCGAAGGAGACCGCGCGGTCGCGGAACATCTCGAGGAGCGCGAGGAAGCGGGCCACGATGACGAGCCGCGAGTCGGCGTCCGCCGTGAGCATGCGGAAGCTCTGGGGGCCGCCGTAGCGCAGGCGCGCGCCGAGGATCGCGGCCTGCTCGCGCACGCTCACGGGCGGCGCGTGCAGGTGCGCGAGCCCGACTTCCGACGGCGGAGCCTCCTTGGGCGCGAACGCCTTCGCGGCGAGCGCCGCGAACTGCTCGGGCGTGTGCTGCCACACGAGCTCGGGCAGGAGCGCGGCGAAGGAGGGCTCGAGGGCGACGGCGCGGGGGAACCTCCGGCCCTCAGCTTCGAACGTCCGGTCGAAGATCGCGGCGATCTCCTTGAACGCCTTGTACTGCAGGAGCCTCGCGAACAGGAGGTCCCGGGCCTCGAGCCGTGCCACGTCCTCCTCGTCCTCCACCTCGCCCTGCGGCAGGAGCCGGGCGGCCTTGAGGTCCAGAAGGGTTGCGGCAATCACGAGGAACTCGCTGGCCTCGTCGAGGGCCCACTCCTCGCCGCGTTCCTTCATGGCCCGGATGTAGGCGATGAAGTCGTCCGTGACGGTCGCGAGGGAAACCTCGGTGATGTCGAGCCGGCGCTTGGCGATGAGGCCCAGCAGTGCGTCGAACGGGCCGGTGAAGTTCTCGAGCCGGACCTCGAAGCCCGCCGCAGACTGCCCGGGGTCCGCTGCCTCGAGGCTAGGGGGCTCCACCGCGGGCCACGAGCTCGCGCGCAAGCGCCCGGTACGCCTCGGCGCCGGGGTGGTTCGCCGCGTACCGCGTGATCGGCTCGGCGGCCACCGTCGCGTCCGCGAACTTGATCGTGCGCCGGATCACGGTGTCGAACACCTTGTCGCCGAACGCCTCGACGAGGCGCGCGATGACCTCGCGGCTGTGGAGCGTGCGCGCGTCGAACATCGTCGCGAGGACGCCGTCCACGACGAGCCGCGGGTTGAGGCGGTCCTGGACCTTGTCGATCGTCTCGACGAGGAGTGCGACGGCGCGCAGCGCGAAGAATTCGCAGATGAGCGGTATGACCACCCCGTGTGCGGCCGAGAGCGCGTTGACCGTGAGCAGGCCAAGCGACGGCTGGCAGTCGATGAGGACCACGTCGTATTCGTCCTCGACCTTGCGGAGGGCGCTCGCGAGGACCTGCTCGCGCGCCACCTCGGTGACGAGCTGGACCTCGGCCGCGGAGAGGTCGATGTTCGCGGGGAGGAGGTCGAGATTCTCGATCTCGGTCTTGCGGATCGCCTCGTGGATGTCGACGTGGCGGTCCATCATCACGTTGTAGACGGTGACGTCCAGCTCGTGCGGATTCGTGCCGAGCCCAGCAGACGCGGCGCCCTGGGGATCGAAGTCGACGATGAGCACCCGGCGGCCGTACTCGGCGAGCGCAGCGGCGAGATTGATGGCGGACGTCGTCTTGCCGACGCCGCCCTTCTGGTTCACCATCGCGATGATGCGGGCGGGGCCGTGTGAGTCGAGGGGTGCAGGGACGGGGTACTCCCGCAAGGGGCGGCCCGTGGGGCCGAGCACGACGTCCGTGGGGTCCTCGGTGATGCCGTCCAGAGTCGCGGCGCTCTGCTCTGTGCTCACGTATCCATCCACTTTCGATTCGCTGCCTGCGGCTTCTTGAGACCCCAGCCTACACAGCGGGGACACGCATCTTTGGAACCTTGACAAGGGGAGTCCGGCGAGCCTTGACCCTCAAGTAGAGCCTCAAGGTTAGTCCCTTCGACGCCGCTGCGCCGTCACGTTGCGCGGGGCTGAGACCCTGCGAACGTGACGGCGCAGCAACCGGCGTCCGGTGAAGGCCACCGGGGGGCACAGCGAACCAGGAGACTCAGTGGCCCCGTCCCCGGATGCTCAGGCGTTCGCCGGCTCGGGTGCGCCGACCGCGCGTGGCGAGCCTTCGCCGTCGTCCGCTGCCGGGCCGTGCCCGTCTGCGGCGAGCATCGTCGTCTCGTCGAACGGAAGCCGCCCGCTGAGGACCTCGCCCGCGCGGTCGCGGTCGATCTCGCGGGTCCACACGCCCATGAGCACGGTGGCCACGGCGTTGCCCGTGAAGTTCGTGAGCGCCCGGGCCTCCGACATGAAGCGGTCGATGCCGACGATGAAGGAGACGCCGCCCACGAGCTGCGGCGCGTGCGACTGGAGGCCGCCGGCCAGGGTCGCGAGGCCCGCCCCGCTCACGCCGGCCGCGCCCTTCGACGCGATGATCATGAACACGAGGAGCGCGATCTGCTCGCCGAGGTTCATGGGCTGGCCCATCGCCGTCGCGATGAAGAGCGAGGCCATGGTGAGGTAGATCGCCGTCCCGTCGAGGTTGAACGAATAGCCCGTGGGGACGGTCACGCCCACGACCGGCTTGGACACGCCGAGGTGCTCCATCTTCGCGATGAGCCGCGGGAGGGCCGCCTCGGAGGACGACGTCGAGACGATGATGAGGTACTCGCGAGCGAGGTACTTCATGAGCCTGAAGATGTTCACACCCGCCACGGCGCGCAGGAGCGTCCCGAGCACCACCACGATGAACAGGATGCACGTGATGTAGAACGCGATCATGAGCGTCAGGAGGCTCAGGACGGCCTTCCAGCCCGTGGCGCCGACGACGGCGGCGATCGCACCGAACGCGCCGATCGGGGCGAGCCACATGATCATCACCAGGATCCGGAACACGAGCGCCTGCGCCTGGCGGATGAACTCGAGCAGCATGGTGCCCGTCTTGCCCATGCGCTGCAGCGCGAAGCCCACGAGGAGGGCCACGAAGAGCGTCTGGAGGATCTGGCCCGAGGTGAGCGAGGAGACCAGTGTGTTGGGGATGATCCCCAGCAGGAAGTTGGTCGTGTCCGTGGCCTCGGGGGCCTTGTACGTCGCGTCCTTGAGGTTGAGGCCCTCACCGGGGTGGATGATGTTGCCGACCACGAGGCCGATCCCGAGCGCGAACGTGCTCATGACCACGAAGTAGGTGAGTGCGAGGCCGCCAACCTTGCCGACGGTCGCGGCCTTCGCGATCGACCCGATGCCCAGCACGATCGTGCAGAAAATCACGGGGGCGATCATCATCTTGATAAGGTTCACGAACGCGTCGCCCAGCGGCTTGAGGTTGGCCGCGAGGCCGTCCTTGCCGGGGAAAACAAGGCCGACGACGACGCCGAGCACCACCGCGACGATGACGGCGATGTACAGCCAGTGCGTGCGATCGGCCTTCTTCTTCGCCGGCTTCTCTGCCGGCGTGAGTGGCACGGTTGCCATGGGTCCTCTCCCTCGAGTCGGTGCCACGTCGCTGTGACCGCGGCCATACAACCTTCCAATACGCTGTGAGAGAGGCCACTATTGCGGTCATATTGGTCGCGGCAACGACCACATGTGGTGCCCGGCCTACGGGAAAACAGAGGTACCGCAGGGAAACCGAAGACGACTCGAGGGAAGCCGAAGAAGAGAGGAATGAGGAGCCGATGCGGCAGCTGAGCCTCGCACGGCGCCTCTTCCTGCTCTTGGTGCTCGCGGTCATCCTGTTCACGGCCTTCGTGGGCACGGCATTCTTCCTCGACGCCCGGGACCAGCTCCACCAGGCGGCCGGGAAGCGCACGCTTTCAGTCGCCCAGGCAATCGCCGACAGCCCCGTGGTGGTGAATGCGGCGCTCGCCGCACCGGGCACAGACCCGACGCCGGCCCTCCAGCCGTACGCGAATCAGGTGATCACGGACGCAGGCCTGGACTTCATCACGATCATGGCGCCGGACGCGACGCGCTGGACCCACCCCACACCCTCCGAGATCGGCGGGAAGTACCTCGGCTCGACAGCGCAGGCGCTCGCGGGCCAGACCCTGACCGAAACGTATACGGGCACGCTCGGTCCCTCGGTGCGCACGATCGTTCCGATCAAGGCGCCCGGTACGGGACGCGTCATCGGGATGGTCGCCGCGGGGGTGACCGTGACGAACCTGGATGTCGCGCTCGCGTCCCGCATCCCCGCGGTGCTGGGGATCGCCGTCGTCGTGATCCTGCTGGGCCTGCTCGGCGCCGGGCTCCTCGAAAGGCGCCTCTCCGCCGCGACGCACGGCTACGGCCTCGAGCAGCTCAGCCAGCTGTTCGCGTACTACGAGTCGGTGCTCCACTCGGTGCGCGAGGGCGTGGTCATGGTGGATCCGCGCGGGAGGCTCGTGATCCGCAACGACCAGGCCTCGGAGCTCTTGGGGCTCCCGCCGTCCGAGACCGGCTCCGCCGCTCCGCTCCTGAGCGACCTGGACCTCCCCGAAAGCGTCCGCGAGCTCCTCTCGAGCGGCCGGACCGCTCACGACGAGATCCACCTCACGAAGGACCGCGTGCTCGTGATGAACCAGGAGCCGGCGTCCTCCCCGGGGACGCGCCGCCCGCGGCTGCTCGGCTCGGTCGCGACGCTGCGTGACCAGACGGAGATCGAGGCGCTCGGCTCCGAGCTCGCCACGATGCGCACGCTCTCCGACGCGCTCCGCAGCCAGACGCACGAACACGCCAACCGTCTGCACACGATCGTCTCGCTCCTCGAGCTGGGCCGCACGGAGGAGGCACTCGCGTTCGCCACCGAGGACCTCTCGCTCAGCCAGTCCCTCGCGAACGAGCTCGTGGTCTCCGTCCAAGAGCCCGTCCTCGCGGCCCTCGTGATGGGCAAAGCCGCGCAGGCGCACGAGCGCGGGGTCCAGCTCGACGCCGAGGCGACCGGGAGCCTCGGCTCGGTGGGCCTCGAGCCCAAGCACCTCGTGACCATCGTGGGCAATCTGCTGGACAACGCGATCGACGCCGCCGCAGCGGGCGAGGCGCCCCGATGGGCCGCGCTCGAGCTGCGCGAGGAGGACGGGGCCCTGGCCATCGAGGTCTCCGACTCGGGCCCGGGGGTGCCGGCCGCAGAGCGCGAACGGATCCTCCAATTCGGGTACTCGACGAAGCCCCACGGCGCCGCGGGGCGCGGCCTCGGCCTCGCCCTCGTGCGTCGCTCAGTCGAAGCGCTCGGCGGGACCGTTGCCGTCTCCGGCGAGCGCGGCGCCGTCTTCACCGTGACCATCCCCGCCCCGACCTGGAAGGCACCATGACCGAGCTTCGAGTCCTCGTCGTCGAGGACGAACCCATCGCCGCGGCGGCCCACGCCGCCTACATCGGCAGGCTCGCCGGCTTCGCGCACGTCGGGACGGCGCACGACGGCGCGACAGCCCTCCGGCTGGCCGGCGAGCTGGCGGCGGCGGGAACCCCGGCCGACCTCGTCCTCCTCGACATGAATCTGCCCGACCTCCACGGGCTCGACGTCGCGCGGAGGCTCCGCGCCGGAGGCCACCACCCGGACATCCTCGCGATCACGGCCGTGCGGGAGCTCCCCGTGGTGCGCCGCGCCATCTCGGCAGGCGTGGTGCAGTACCTCATCAAGCCGTTCACGTTCGCGGCCTTCGCCGAACGGCTCGAGCACTACCGCCAGTTCCGCAGCTCCCTTGCGAGCGCCGAGGGGACGGCGTCGCAGGACTCGGTGGACGAGGCGCTTGCCGCGCTGCGCACCCCGGTCGGAACCCCGCTCCCGAAGGGCCTCTCCCCCGGGACGCTCGAGTCGATCCGCACGTTCGTCCGCGGGCGGGGAGCGGCGGTCTCGGCGACGGAAGTCATGGAGGCCGTGGGGGTCTCGCGCGTCACGGCCCGGCGCTACCTCGAGCACCTCGCGGACGCCGGCGTCCTGACCCGCTCGGCGCGGTACGGCACGCCCGGGAGGCCGGAGAAGGAGTACCGCTGGGCCGGGTAGCCGGCACGTTCCACCGGCCGAAAAGCCGCGCTCTTTGCCTACTGACCTTCCGGCGCCTGCAGGAATACCGTGGAGGTGGAAGAGGTGACCGCCTACCGGTCCCTGACTGCGGGGACGCCCTCACCTCGTAGGAGGAGCTATGCGAACCGAATCGACGGAGCCCCTGGCCACCGAGGCCGGGACCCCCGCACGCACTCACGAGAAGGTGGACGTCTCGGCACTCCCGGATGGCTCCGGCAACGATCGGGACGACGACGAGGCGGAGGACGAGCGCTTCGACGCCGGGTGACCGCCGTCGTACCGCTCGTACCCCCCGACGGTCAGGGAGAGAGGAACACGCCATGACCCACAGCGTCGACTACGGCAACACCGAAGACGACGATCTCACCGAGCCCCTTGACGGCCGCAACAGCCAGAGTCCGGAAGGATCCTCGGACAACCCCGAGCTCCTGGACGAGATCGACCCGCTCCACAGCCCACGCCGCATGATCGAACTCGATTCGGACGAGGAAGAGCCCAATCCGGACATCGACCTCGGCTACGACTGAGCGCTCCGGGCGGCCTGAAAGCGCGGCACCGCGCCGACGACGACGCGGCAGGCGGCGCGACTGCGCACAGAGCGCCTCGCCCGGGTATCCTATTGCACGTAGTTTGATGTTTCGCGGTATCTTGCCGATGCCCGGTCTCCGCCGGAGGCCGTGTGTTGACTCTGATGGGCGGTTACGGACACGGCTGCGCGCGCACCCCGAAGGACGGGGCGGCGCAACGTCCAGGAGGACACCATGGCAACTGGAACCGTCAAGTGGTTCAACGGCGAGAAGGGCTTCGGCTTCATCGCTCCCGACGACAACACGGACGACGTCTTCGTCCACTTCACCGCTATCGAGGCAAAGGGCTTCCGCGAGCTTCAGGAAGGCCAGAAGGTCGAGTTCGAGACCCAGCAGGGTCCGAAGGGCCTGCAGGCCGCCAAGGTCCGTCCCCTCTGACGAACCCCGACGCATCCCGAAGGGGGCTGGCCGCCACGTGCGGCTGGCCCCCTTCGGCGCTTGAGGGACGCTTCTTCCGCACCCATAGGCTGGGCCCATGACGACGACCCCGCCCGCGGCTCCCCTCGCGGGCATTCTCCTGGCCGCCGGGGCAGGCACCCGCTTCGGCGGACCCAAGGCCCTCGCGGCCACCCCGGAGGCTGGCAGCTGGCTCGCCCGGGCCGTCCGGCTCCTCCTCGACGCGGGGTGCGCCCCCGTCGTCGTCGTCCTCGGAGCGGCGGCGGACGACGCGCGGCGGCTCCTCCCCGAGGATCCGCGCGTCGTGCCCGTGGTCGCCGAGCGGTGGGCCGACGGCGTCGCGGAGTCGCTGCGGGCGGCCCTCGCCGCGCTCGCGGGGGTCGAAGGGCCGGTGGGCGCGCTCGTGACGCTCGTCGACATCCCCCGCCTCTCCCCCGAGGCCCTGGCACGGGTTGCAGGCGGCACCGTCGGACCCTCGTCGCTGCGCCGGGCCGTTTACGGCGGGACGCCGGGACACCCCGTGCTCCTCGGCCGCGACCACTGGGAGCCGCTCAGCGCGGGGCTCTCGGGCGATGTCGGCGCAGGGCCGTATCTGCGCGCGAACGGAGCCGAGGCTGTGGACTGCACCGGGCTCGGCGGGGACGAAGACGTGGACCTCGCACCTCGGCGAGGCCCGGCATAACTTTCGTGGCCCCCGGCCAGTGGGGAATACTGGTGGCGATATGAGCCCGAGCGGAAGCGCGGCGGGCAGGAATGGATCCCGGGGAGACGCAGTGGCCAGCAGCGATGAGCCGCGGCCCGCGCGCCGCGGGCCTGCACGCGCCGTCGTCATCGTGGTCGCCGGCATCGCCCTCATCGCCTTCGCATCCGTGGCGAGCACGGGCCTCCTCCCGGCCCGCGACCGCCTCGTGGTCATCGGAGACTCGCTCAGCACGGGGTTCGGGACCTCCGCGGAGGAGTCCTGGCCGGTGCTGCTCGCGCGCGCCGAGGAAGCGGGCCCGGGCAGGCTCGAGGTAGTCAACGCCGCCGAAAACGGCAGTGGCTACGTCGCTCCGGGAGACGAGGGCGACACGTTCGGCACCGAGGTAGACCAGTTCGTGAACGGGGACACGAAAGTCGTCCTCTTCTTCGGTTCGGACAACGACTTCGGGAACCCGCCATCGCAGATCACCGAGGCCGCGACTACGGCGTTCCAGGCAGCCCGCGCGAAGGCGGCGCCTGACGCCAGGCTCATCGTCGTCGGCCCCCCGTCGTACACCTTCCCGGCGGACTCGGAGCTCACGTCGATCCGGGACGCGCTCCGCACGGCCGCGGACCGCACGGGCTCGGACTTCGTCGACCCCATCGCCGAAGACTGGATCGCCGGGCACGCCGACGAGCTCATCGGCCCCGACGGTGAGCACCCCACGCCCGCGGGCCACGAGCGCCTCGCGCAGCTCCTGGAGGAGGTCCTCGCACGGTGACCGGCCGCGAACGGTGAGCGGCCGCGACCAGTGACTGGCAGCGCCGCTCCGGCTCAGTCCACGAGCGTGCGGGCGGCGTCGTCCATGTGGTCGATGATGGTCTGCCGGGCGAGGGCGGCGTCGCCGGATTCGATCGCGTTGACGATCTCCCGGTGCCTGTCGATCCCCATGTTGGTCATGGCACGGTCGGGCCCGGCGAACATGATGGACATCCGGATGGAGCCCTCGAGGGACTCCCACGAGTGCACGAGGGTCTCGTTGCCGCCGAGGCGGCACAGGAGCCGGTGGAAGTCGAGGTCGGCCTCGATGCGGTCCGCGAATCCCCGCCCGTCGGCGTCCTCCATCGCCTCGATCGCCGCGCGCAGCTCGCCGACCGAGCGCGCACGGCGGGGCTGCTCGATGAGCGTCCGCGCCGCGAGCGACTCGAGCGCGCCGCGAACGGCGAAGATGTCGCGGATCTCCTTCGCGTCGAGGTGCCGCACGCTCAGCCGCCCGCGCGGGCCTGCGGAGACGAGGCCCTCCTGCTGGAGCTGGCGCAGCGCCTCGCGCAGGGTCCCACGACTGATCTGGAGCATCTCGGACAGCTCAGTCTCGACGAGGTGCCGGCCAGGCTCGAGATCCCCCGACGTGATGGCACGGCGCAGCGCCACGAGGGCCTGCTCGCGCAGGCTCGTCTTCTCCAGCCCCAGCAGAGCTGCGGTCGCGGCCATATGCCCTCCCTGTGTCGACCGTCGCACGGGCGACGGTTCTGTCAACTGTCATCATAGGCGCGCCGGAGTCCTGGGACAGGCCCAGGACCCCGGCGCGCCCCTCCCCGAGCCGAGGCTCAGCCGAGCTCGGCGAGGACGCGTTCCACGATGCGGTCCTTCGAAATCCCGTACCTGTCGTGCAGCGTCGGGAGCGCCCCCGCCTCGAGGAAGCTGTCCGGGAGTCCGATCGGCACGACGCGCGTGCCCCGGCCTCGGCGGACCAGAGCCGACGCAACGGTCTCGAAGAGGCCTCCGACCACGGTGTGGTTCTCGAGCGTGACCGCGAGCCGGTCGCCGGCGAGTTCCCGCAGCACGGCCTCCTCGTCGAACGGCTTGAGCGTGGGCGTGTGGACCACGGAGACGTCGACATGATGGGCCGCGAGCGCCTCCGCGGCCTGGAGCGCGCGCATCGTCATGAGGCCCGACGAGACGAGGACGACGTCGCGCCCGCCCCGCAGGACCTTGGCCTTGCCGAGCTCGAATGTGTAGTCGTACTCGTCCAGGACCGCGGGAACCTTCCCTCGCAGGAGGCGCAGGTAGGTCGGCCCCGGCGCGGCGGCCAGCTGCGGCACGGCCTGGGCGATGTCCACGGCGTCGCACGGGTCCACGATCGTGAGGTTCGGCATCCCGCGGAAGATCGCAACGTCCTCGGTGGCCTGATGGCTCGGGCCGTAGCCGGTGGTGAGGCCCGGCAGGCCGCCCACGATGTTCACGTTGAGCTCTGGCTCGGCGATGTCGAGGCAGATGAAGTCGTAGGCGCGCCGCGCGGCGAACACCGAATAGGTCGAGGCGAACGGCACGAGGCCCGCCTGGGCCATCCCGGCCGCCGCCCCGAACAGGAGCTGCTCCGCCATGCCCATCTGGAAGAACCGGTCCGGATGGCGTTCGGCGAAGATGTGCATGTCGGTGTACTTGCCCAGGTCCGCCGTGAGCCCCACGATCCGTTCGTCGCGCTCGGCGAGCTCCGCGAGCGCGTGCCCGAACGGCGCCGGAGACGTCCGCTGCCCCGGGTCCGCGAAGGAGGCGATCATCGCCGAGGTCTTGAGCTTGGGCGCCTTGGGGGCGGCCGCCGTCGTCGTCACTGTGCCACCTTCTCTCGCGTCTGTGTCTTCGCACGGGTCTGTGTCTCCGCAGGGCCAGCCTCGGCCGGCCCGCGGTAGCCCGCGGTGAGCTGGTCCTGGCAGACGGCCCATTCGTGCTCTTCGATCCGCATGAAGTGCGCCTTCTCGCGCTCCTCAAGCAGCGGCACGCCGCGGCCCACCTTCGTGTCGCACAGGATCACGGCAGGCGCGCCGCGGCCGCCGTCATACGTTGAGGCCTCCGCGGCGATCGCATCGAACGCGCCCAGGAGCGCGGCGACGTCGTTCCCGTCGACGCGCTGGACGCGCCAGCCGCACGCTGCCCACTTGTCCGCGACCGGCTCGGTGCGCAGCACCCCGGCGGTCGGGCCGTCTGCCTGGAGCGCGTTGATATCGACGACGGCGGTGAGCCGCCCCAGGCGGTGATGTGCGGCGCCCATGGCGGCCTCCCAGGTCGAGCCCTCGTCGAGCTCGCCGTCGGAGAGGAAGTTCACGACGCGGGCCGGGTTGCCCCGCGCCCGGAGCCCCAGCGCAAGGCCGACCGCGATTGGCAGGCCATGCCCGAGGGAACCGCCGGAGATCTCCATGCCCGGGGTGTAGGTGGACATGCCAGACATCGGGAGACGTGAATCGTCCGAGCCGTAGGTCTCGAGCTCCTCGACCGGGACGATGCCTGCCTCTGCGAGCGCGGCGTAGAGCCCGATCGCGTAGTGGCCCGTCGAGAGCAGGAAGCGGTCGCGGCCGTCCCACTCGGGGTCCTCCGGGCGGAAGGCGAGCTGGTCCGCGTAGACGGCGGCCAGGATGTCCGCGGCGCCGAGGGCCTGGCCCACGTAGCCCTGACCCTGCACCTCGCCCATCGCGAGCGCGTGCTGGCGGATCCGGTACGCCGCGGCCTCAACGGCGGCCTGGCGCTCGGCCGGCGCGGTTTCGACGTTCGATGTCATCGGCTGGTCCTTCGATTCCTTCAGCGGGAGTGGGCGGGTTCGGGGGTTTCGGCCGCGGCGAGCTCGGCGGACGCTCGCTCCTTCGGACCCCAGGTCTCGCGGGTCACGAGAGCGGCCCAGAGGCCGATCGCGCCGTACGCGCTGAACAGGAGGGCCGGGCCGACCCAGCCGAAGCTGACGAACAGGAGCGTCGTGATGAAGGGGGTGAACCCTGAGACCATCGCCGAGATCTGGTACGCGAGCGACGCGCCGGACGAGCGGGTCTTGGCCTGGAAGAGCTCCGGGAACCATGCGCCCTGGGCGCCGGCGAGCGAGTTCTGGCACACGGCGTACGCGATGACGATCGTGGCCACGATGAAGAGGAAGAGGCCGGTGTTGACGAGCAGGAACATCGGAACGCCGAAGGCGACCGCGAAGGCGCAGGACCAGATGTAGAGCGGGCGGCGGCCCACCTTGTCGGTCAGGGCGCCCCACTTCCAGGTGGCGATGATCCCGATCGCCGAGGCGATGCACAGGGCGATGAGCGTCTGGTTCTTGTCCGCAAGCTTCGCCGAGTTCAGGTAGGAGATCATGTACGTCACGGACACGGCGTAGCCCGCCGTCTCGGCGATCCGCAGTCCGATGCCGCGCAGGATGTTGCGCCAGTCGTCGCGGATGACCTCCACGATGGGCGCCTTGACGATGTCGCCGCGCTCCTTGACGTCCTCGAACACGGGCGACTCGGGGACCTTGGAGCGGATGATGAGGCCCACGATCACGAGCGCGAGGCTCGCGAGGAACGGAATGCGCCAGGCCCACTCGTCGCCCAGATGGACGCTGAACAGGAAGACGAGATTGGCCAGCAGGAGCCCCACGGGGAAGCCGGCCTGGACGATGCCGGTCACGGCGCCCTTGCGCCGCCACGGCGCGTGCTCGTAGCTCATGAGGATGGCGCCGCCCCACTCGGCTCCGAACGCGAGGCCCTGGACGATGCGCACGGTCACAAGGAGCGCGGGGGCCAGGAGCCCAACCGCCGCGTAGGTGGGCAGGAGCCCGATCGCGAACGTCGCGAGGCCCATGATGATGAGCGACGTGACGAGGACGGGCTTGCGTCCGAGCCGGTCACCGAGGTGGCCGCCGATGATCCCGCCGAGCGGGCGGGCCGCGAAGCCGACGCCGAGCGTCGCGAACGAGGCGAGCGTCCCCGTCACGGGATCGGCGCCCGGGAAGAACGCGTGGTTGAAGTACAGGGCCGCGGCGGTGCCGAAGCCGATGAAGTCGTAGGTCTCGATGACTGCGCCAACGGCGGAGCCGACGGCGACGCGCTTGGCGTCCTTGGTGCCGTGGACCGGGCCGCGCAGGGCCAGAGCCTCATTGCTCATTTGCTGTTCCTTCCAGAATCGACAGGCCTCCGAGGACGTGCTTCCGCGGATCCGTTCTGTCGACAGTCGACATGATATGCCAGTGTGGGACGGGTCACCTTCATTGTCAACCGTCAACGTTCTAGGTTGACTGTTAACAATTAACAGACTTATTGTGGTGCACATCTCCCCCGGAAAGGCGACGACGATGTACCACTCCCGGCTTGGATGCTCTTCGATCAGCTTCCGCCACCTCGACCTGCCTGCGGCCCTTGCCACGATGGCCGCCGCCGGCTTCGAGGAGATCGATCTCGGCGCCCTCCCAGGCGTCTGCGACCACGTCCCCTACACCCTCGACCGCGAGGCAGTCTCGTCTGTCGCCGCGGACGTCGCGGCGAGCGGGCTCCGCGTCCGTTCCGTGAACGGCGACGTCGGCGATCTCAACGCCCCGCTCGACGCCGAGGCCCGCCGGAAGCGGGCCGAGCACCTCGACCGGCTCCTCGATCTCACGGCCGCGGTCGGCGCCGAGGCGCTCGTCCTCCCCTGCGGCGCCCTCGACCGCGAGCCCGTGGACAGTCTCGACGCTGACCTGGACCGCGTCGCCGCCGAGCTCGCGGGCGCGGCCGAGGTGGCCGCCGACCGCGGGCTGGGCCTGTGGACGGAATCCCTCCACGTACTCCGCCTGAGCTGGAACCTCGAGCGTGCGCTTGAACTCGCCGCGCGGCTCGACGGGAGCCCGGTCCAGCACGTCCTCGACGCAAGCCACGCCGTGGCCTCCGGCGGGAACTTCGAGGAAGCAGCCCGTGCCCTCGGCCCGCGGATCGCCCACGTGCACCTCCGGGACGCGGTCCCCGGGGACATCCACCGCAGCATCGGCGCGGGCGCCGTCGACTTCGCGGGCGGGCTGTCGGCCCTGCGCGAGCTCGACTACACCGGCCACTTCACGCTCGAGCTCGAGACCCGCGACACCACCCATGACGAGCGTCCGGCGGCCGCGGCGAGCGCGGCAGCCTTCATCACAAGCCTCATCTGACAGCAGCATCTGACACCGCAACTGACACACCAACTGACACCAGCAAGGAAGCAACCATGAGCAGCATCCAGCGAACCGCCATCCTCACGGGCGCCACGTCCGACCGCGGCATCGGCATCGCCACCGCCCGCCGCTTCGCCCGCGAGGGCTGGGGCGTCGTCGTCCTCGACCTCGACGGCGAGAAATCCGCGAAGGTGGCCCAGGAGATCGCCAACGAGTTCAACGTCCCGGCGTTCGGCCACGAGATCGACGTCGCGGACGAATCCTCGGTCGCCGCCGCCCAGACCGCGGTCGCCACCGAGGTCGCCGCCGGCCGCCTACCGGTGATCGGCGCGCTCGCGAACATCGCGGGCATCACCTCCCCGGTCCCGTTCCTCGAGACCGACCTCGCCCTCTGGAACAAGGTCATGGCCGTCAACGCCACGGGCACCTATCTGGTCACGAAGGCGTTCGTCCCGGCCATGATCGACGCGGGCTGGGGCCGGATCGTGAACATGTCCTCGGTCTCCGCGCAGCGTGGCGGCGGCGTGTTCGGCCGCGTCCCGTATTCCTCCGCGAAGGCGGCGATCCTCGGCTTCACGAAGGCGCTGGCCCGCGAGATCGCTCCCACGGGCGTGACCGTCAACGCCATCACGCCGGGCGCCGTGGACACGAACATCCGCGTGGGCAGCACGGACGAGCAGGAGGCCGCGATCGCGCGCGACATCCCCGTGGGCCGCACGGCCTCGACCGAGGAGATCGCCGCCGTCATCACGTGGCTCTCCTCGGAGGACGCCTCCTACCTCACGGGCACCACGGTGGACATCAACGGCGGCAGCCACATCCACTGACGCCTCCGGGCGCCACACGAGAGACAGTCGAAGGAGACCCCATGACGCACATCGCGAACGATCCCGCGGACTTCGCCGACGAGGCCCTCGACGGCTTCTGCGACGCGCACTCCGACCTCGTCGAGCGAGTCGAGGGCGGCGCCATCCGCCGCTCCCGCGAGGCTGAGCCCAAGGTCGCCGTCCTCCTGGGCGGCGGCACGGGCCACTACCCAGCCTTCGCCGGGCTCATCGGCGCGGGCTTCGCCGACGGCGCCGTGGTGGGCAACATCTTCACCTCGCCGTCCGCGCAGCAGGCCGTCTCGGTGGCGAGGGCCGCCGAGAACGGCGGCGGAGTCGTCTTCGCTTACGGCAACTACGCGGGCGACGTCATGAACTTCGGCGTCGCCACGGACCGCCTGCGCGCCGAGGGAATCCGCGCCGAGAACGTGATCGTGACGGACGACATCGCAAGCGCGCCGCCCGCCGAGCTCGAGCGGCGCCGCGGGATCGCGGGCGACTTCACGGTGTTCAAGGTCATGGGGGCCGCGGCAGAGGCGGGCCTCGACCTCGACGAGGTGGTCCGCGTGGGCCGCAAGGCCAACGACGCGACGCGCACGCTGGGCACCGCGTTCGCGAGCTGCACGTTCCCGGGCGCCGAGAGGCCCCTGTTCTCGCTCCCCGAAGGCTTCATGGGCCTCGGGCTCGGCATCCATGGCGAGCCCGGGCTCAAAGACCTCCCGCTCCCCCGCGCCGAGGACCTGGGCCGGGAGCTCGTCGCCGGGGTCCTCGCGGAGCGCCCGGAAGGCGCAGGCGAGCGCGTCGCCGTGATCCTCAACGGCCTCGGCAGCACGAAGGCCGAGGAGCTGTTCGTCCTGTGGCGCACGGTCGCCCCGCTTCTGCGCGACGCCGGGCTCGAGCTCGTGGCGCCTGAGGTCGGCGAACTCGTGACGAGCCTCGACATGGCTGGCGCTTCCCTGACGCTCATGTGGCTCGACGAAGAACTCGAGGCCCTGTGGCTTGCCCCCGCGCAGACACCGGCATACCGCCGCGGAGCCGTCGTGCGGACCGAGCCCGCGGCACCCACCACGTCCGCCGCGCCGCGCGCAGCCGCCGCGCCCGCCGACGGGGTCGGGGCGCCGCCTGCCAGCGCGGCGTCTCAGGAGTACGCAGCGCAGTGCGTCGCCGCGCTCGCGGCGGCGCAGCGCACGCTGCACGAGCTCGAGGCCCAGCTCGCGGCGCTCGATTCCGTAGCGGGCGACGGCGACCACGGCCGCGGCATGGTCCGCGGAGTCGACGCTGCGGTCGCCGCGGCGCGTGCTGCTGCCTCGGCCGGGCGCGGTGCCGGGTCGGTGCTCGCGACGGCCGGCGACGCGTGGGCCGACAAGGCCGGCGGCACGTCCGGCGTGCTGTGGGGCGCAGGCCTCCGAGCGTGGGGCGAAAGCCTCGGCGACAGCGAGCGTCCCGACGGCGCTGCCCTCGCGGCCGCGGTCTCGGCGTTCGCCGAGCGCATCCAGGCCCTCGGAGGGGCCGAACCAGGCGACAAGACCCTCGTCGATGCGCTGGCGCCGTTCGCCGCTGAGCTGAGCGGCGCCGTCGAACGCGGCCTGCCGCTCGCCGAGGCGTGGACGACGGCGGCTGACGCTGCGGCGAGTGCCGCGCGGTCCACGGCTGAGCTGCGCCCCCGCAAGGGGCGCGCACGGCCTCTCGCCGAGAAGAGCATCGGCACCCCTGACCCCGGCGCCGTCTCCCTCGCCGCGGTGTTCGCGGTGCTGGGACCGGAGCTCGACCCCCAGGCCGCCGCGGCGGCGGCCCGCTGACCCGAAAGGCAAAATCATGAGCGGACTGAGAATCGTGCTCGGCTCGGACGAGGCGGGCGTCGACTACAAGGACAAGGTGGTTGCGGATCTGCAGGCTGATCCGCGCGTCGCCGAGGTCATCGACATCGGCGTGCACCGCGGCGACGACGACTTCACCAAGCCCTATCCGTACGTCGGGCTGGCCGCGGGCCAGCTCATCAAGGACGGCCAGGCTGACCGGGCCATCCTGTTCTGCGGCACCGGCCTCGGCGTTGCGATCGCGGCGAACAAGGTCGAGGGCATCCGCGCCGCGACGGCCCACGATTCGTTCTCGGTGGAGCGCTCGGTGCTCTCGAACAACTGCCAGGTCCTCACCATGGGACAGCGGGTCGTCGGTGTCGAGCTCGCGCGGCGGCTAGCGAAGGAGTGGATCGGCTACACGTTCGATCCGGACTCCGCCTCGGCCGCGAAGGTCAAGGTCCTCACGGACTACGAGGGCTGCTAGTGGCAAGCGTGGGGCGCCCGGGCCGGCCTGGCGCCCCACGGCGCTAAGCCTCTTGGCGCCAGCTGAACTGCGGGTCGAAGCCGAGGAGCCGGCGGGCCTTGTCGATGCCGAGCATCGTCTCGTGCTCGCCGAGCTCCTTGGTCACACGCACATTGGGGAAGACCTCCGCGGCGAGCGACGCCGACGAGCGGCTCATGACGGTGTCCGCGTTCGCGATGATGTACGCCTCGAAGCCGGGGCGAGCCGTGAGCAGCGCCTTCTCGATGGCCTGGGCGCCGTCGCGGGCATCGATGTAGCCCCACAGGTTCCACTTGCGGGCGCGCGGATCGGAGTCGAACTGCGGGAAGCGCCGGTAGTCCTCGGGGACCATGACGTTGGAGAACCGCAGCGCGGAGATGCTGAGCTCCGGATCCCAGCGGCACAGCTGGCGGGCCATCTGCTCTTCGAGGTGCTTCACGAGCGAGTACGTGCTCTCGGGGCGCGTCTCGTACTCCTCGTCCACCGGGATGTACGGCGGGTCGATGTCGAACGGCAGCCCGAGCACGGTCTCGCTCGACGCATACGCGATCCGCTTGATGCCGAGGCGCCGCGCGGCCTGGAAGACGCTGTGCGTGGCAAGCATGTTGTTCCGGAACGTTGCGGCGTCCGGGGCGAGCCCCGGCGCGGGCAGCGCTCCCAGGTGCACGACAGCGTCCACCCCGTCGTGGCGGTCATCGACACCCGCGATGGCGTCGATCACCTGGCCGTAGTCGGTGAGGTCGGTGAGGATGAAGCCCCGGTCGCCGCGCTCCCCCACGCGGTCGAGGTTCCACACCTCGTGGCCCGAAGCGCGCAGGTATTCGACGGCCACACGGCCGAGCTTCCCGCTCCCACCGGTCAGTGCGATCTTCATGGCACACCCTTCCGGCCGCGTCCCGCGGCCTGTCAGACATCAGACTCCTTCCTGCTTAGCAGAGTCGAGACTCGACTGGAAGGTCAGGCCCCAGCCCGATGGGGGCCCTGCGAGTCCTACTCAGGCTAGGCGCCGCACTTGGCGATCGCGCGCTACACCCATAAGATTGATGCGTCAAGTTCATGGCAGGACGGCCGGGGGGATACGCATGGAGGCTCGCGTGGAGACGCATGCCGTCAGGACACAAGCGGAAGCCAGGGATCTCGTCCCCACCTCCGAGCCGCGCTGGCTCAACGAGCGCGAGCATGAGGTCTGGCTCGCCCTGCGGCACCTCCTGTGGGGGCTCCAGCCTGCCGTCGACCGTCAGCTGCTCCACGACTCCGGGCTGTCCGGCCCCGAGTACTCGGTGCTCGCGACGCTGACTGAGAACCCCGACGGCGTGCTCCGCTCGGGCACGGCGGCGCGCATGCTCGGCTGGGGGCGCAGCCGCCTCTCGCACCTGCTCCGGCGCATGGAGGGCAAGGGCCTTATCTCCCGCGCGTGTTCGCCCGAGGATGGTCGGGGACAGGACATCGCCCTGACGCCCGCCGGCCGGGAAGCGATCATCGAGGCTGCACCGGGGCATGTCGGGTTCGTGCGCAGCATCGTGTTCGACGCCCTCACCCCGGAGCAGCAGGACTCGCTGCTCGTGGCGTGCCAGCGGATCTCGGCGGCCATCGAGGCGTCCGGCGCGATCGAGTGCGACGCCGACGGCGGCCCGTGCGATGCGGAGCCGACCGCCTAGACTGGCTCAGGTGACCTGGCAGCGCACCGCATCGCAATGGTTCCGACTTCCCGCCGACCGCCTGTGGGAGGTCCTCGAGCAGCTTGAGCTCTGGCCGCAGTGGAATCCCGCGGTAGGCTCCGCCGCCGTCATCGGGGCACTCCGGGAGGGCGCCGCGGGCCACTACTCTCCCTCCCACGCCCTGCTCGGCCCGCTGCATCGGCGCACTGCTCCCGCCTTCCGGGTGGACGCCGTCGACCCCGGGCGCCGCATCGTGCTCCGCCAACCCCAGCCCCGCGGCGCGCAGACGATCGAGTGGACGCTCGAGCAGCGCGGCGACGGCACGCTCTTCACCCAGCGCGTCTCGCTCGAGGGCCCGCTCGCGCAGCAGTTCGGCCTCACGGCCGGCGAGCCTCTCGTGCGCGGCTTCGCCTCCCAGTGCGCGCGGCTCTACCGGCTGGCGGCGCCTGCGGCGGGCACGGACGACGGCGCGGCCCGGGGTCCGCTCACGGCGATCTCCGGGGGCTCGGGGTTCTTGGGGACGCTCCTGGCATCCAACCTCGTGTGCGACGGGCAGCGCGTCGTGGTGCTCTCGCGCGCCCTGCGCCCCTCCCCGTTCGAGCAGATCTCGTGGGATGGCCGCACGCCGGGCGCCTGGAGCGACCGGCTCGGCGCCGAGGCTCGGCTCAACGTCGTGAACGCGGCGGGGGTGAGCCTCGACATGCCCGGGACCCCTGAGAATCTCGCGAAGCTCGAGGCTACGCGCGTCGAGCCGACCCGCGCCCTCGTCGAGGCCAGCCGATCCTGGAACCGTCCCGTGGAGCACTGGCTCCAGCAGAGCGCGGTCGGAATCTACGGCAACTCGCGCGAGGCGTTCGACGAAACGTCGCGGGTCCCCGACGCTCCCGGCCTCGCCGCCGTCGTCCGCGCGTGGGAGGCCTCGCTCGAGGGGGCCGTCGCGGAGCATCGGGTGGTGCTCCGCACGGGCGTCGTCCTCGCCCGGGAGGCCGCGATCCTCGGGCGGCTCACCGCCGTCGCGCGCCTCGGCGGCGGCGGCCCGCTCGGCTCGGGCGAGCAATGGTTCAGCTGGATCCACGCGAACGACTGGGTTCGTGCCGCGCGCGCCGCGCTCGGCCTGACCCCCGCGCCGGGCGAGGAGCCCGTGGTCTTGCCCGACGGAGTCGTCAACGCGACGTCGCCGTACCCGATCCAAAACCGGGAACTCATGGCGCACCTGCGTGAATTCGTCGGGATGCCCATTGGAATTCCGGCGCCCGCGCCGCTCCTGAGGGTCGCCGCGAAGGTCCTGCGCACCAACCCTGACCTCGCGCTCGACAGCGTGCGCGCCCTCCCCGCCGTGCTCCGCGCGGCCGGGTTCGGGTTCGACTACCCGCAGCTCGCGGGCGCGTTCCGCGAGATGGCGGCGTAGTCTCCAACACTCAGGACGGTGGTTCGCCCGGTCGGGCTGCGCGCCTCAGCGGCCCACGGCGTAGCCCGTGCCACCGCGCGGATCGGAACCCGCCCGGAGGGCACCGGTCGCAGGGTCCCGGGCCACGGCGCACAGCCGCCCGAGCTGCCAGCCGCCGGTGACCCCAATCCGGTGCCCGCGCCGCCGCAGCGCCGCGATGGTCTCGTCATCGAAGCGGCCCTCGAGGAGCGCGACGCCGGGCTGCCGCTCGTGCGGATAGAAGCTCGAGGGCAGGTGCGCGGAGTGGAACGCCGGCGCCTCGATGGCCTCCTGCAGACCCGCGCCCCGCAGGACGACGTCGAGGAAGAAGTGCGGCTGCCATTGGTCCTGCTGGTCCCCGCCGGGCGAGCCGAACGCGAGCACGGCCTCTCCCCCGCGCGTCGCGATGGACGGCGAGAGCGTGGTCCGCGGACGGCGTCCGGGCGCGAGCGTGTTGGGCAGGCCCTCCTCCAGCCACGCCATCTGGAGGCGCGTGCCGAGCGGAAAGCCGAGCTCCGGAATCACGGGCGAGCTCGAGAGCCAGCCGCCGCTCGGCATCGCCGAGACCACCGTGCCCCAGCGGTCGACGACGTCGACGTGCACCGTGTCGGTGCGGGCCCGGCCCTCGGCGTCCGGGATGGACGATGCCTCGAGGAGGGCCCTGACGGCGTTCGGCTCGCCCAGGCCGTTGACCCCGGCGGCCTCGAACCCGCCGCGGACCTCGAGGTCCGGGAGCCGCGGGACGCGTCCGCCCGGGGAGCCTGGTCTGATCTCGAGGGACGCTCCGTCCCCGATGAGCCGCGCCCGCTCCGCTGCGTACTCGCGCGAGAGGAGCTCCGCGGCCGGCACGCCGGGGGCGTCGCCGTACCACGCGTCCCGGTCCGCGAGCGCGAGCTTGGTCGCCTCGAGCACCGTGTGCACGTAGTCCTCGGTCCCCGGTGCGAGGGCGCCCTCACCGAAGTGAGGGACGGCGTCGAGGATCGCGAGCTGCTGGAGGAACGCGGGGCCCTGGCTCCAGAAGCCGCATTTGTGCACGGTCCAGCCGCGGAAGTCGAGCGAGACCGTGGGCTCGTAGTGCGGCCGCCACTGAGCGAGGTCCGCAGCCGTGAGCACACCCGCGTGCGCGGTGCCGCTCGAATCGCGGCGGGGGACGCGGCAGAACGCGTCGATCGCCTCCGCGACGAAGCCCTCCGTCCATTCGCGGCCGACGGCGCCGATCCCCTGCGCGCGGTCGGCCCCACCGGCGGCGGCGCGAGCCTCCGCGACGACGAGGCGCCGCCAGGTCCGCGCGAGCGCGGGATTGCGCAGGAGGCTTCCCTCCGCGACGGGCGCGCCACCCGGGGCGTAGAGCTCGGCGGAGCTGTGCCAGTGGGCAGCGAAGTGGGGAGCCATGCGCTCGAGGACGGCGGCGAGGCGGCGGCCTACGAGCAGCCCTTCCTCGGCGACGCGCAGGGCGGGGCCGATCACGTCCGCGAACGTGAGCGTCCCGTGGTCCGCGAGCAGCGTGAGCCACCCGAGCGTCGAGCCAGGGATGGCCGCGGCAAGGAGCCCGGTGCCGGGCACGTGGCTGAGCCCGAGCTCGCGGAAGGCCGCGGCGCTCGCGCCGGCCGGGGCGGGTCCCTGCGCGCACAGGACTCGGGGCGCCGCACCGCGCTCGGCGAAGAGGAGCGTGAGGTCTCCACCCGGGCCGTTCTGCTGGGGTTCGGCGACCTGGAGCGCGAAGCCGGCGGCAGCAGCGGCGTCGTACGCGTTGCCGCCGCGCTCGAGCATCGCCATGCCCGCCTGGGCGCCGATCCAATGCGTGGCAGAGACCATGCCGAACGTTCCCGAGAGCTCGGGGCGCGTGGTGAACTCCATCACCCCACGTTAGCGTTCGGGCGGAGGGCTCCCGGCCCTACCAGACGTGCGGCGCGGGGCGACGCGTGCTCGGGAGCGCGTTCTCCTCCCGCCAGCGGTGCAGGAACTCGGGGAGCTCGAGGTCCGCGGGCGGCGGCCCGACCTCCGCGAAGATCTCTTCGTTGCTTACGGGGCCCTTCGGGGACACGAGGCGTGTCGCGATGTAGGCCCGCGCGTAGACCTCGCCGCGGGCCACCATGCGCTGCTCGAAGTAGATTGCACGCTCGTCGACGCCGATGATGCGCGTCTCGATCGTGTACCGCTGCCACAGCGTGAGCGACTTGCGGAACGTGATGGTCTCGAGGTTCACCACGGGCTTCCAGCCCTTGGCCCGCATCCTCTGCCACGCGCCGGCCCTGACCATGAGGTCGAAGCGGCCCAGGTCCATGAGAGAGAAGTACATGCCGTTGTTGACGTGCAGCGCGATGTCGATATCGGTCGGGTACACCCGGAGCGGGAGGGAGGACGTGCCCCAGAGGCTCAGCGGCGGACGACGCCCCGATGTGACCAGGAGCAGGAGCGTGCGCAGGAGCAGATGCATGCCCTCATGTTACTCGTGAGTAACCACCCTGTCTCTTGCCGAACGAACGGAGCGCCTGCGGGTCGTCGAGTTTCGACCTGCCGAGAGGTGTGTATACACAAGCCTCGAAGCCGAGCGGGAATTGGGGTTGCCTGCTGGCATTGAGCGTGCCAATGTATACAGGGACGGAAGGGGTGATCGATGAAGGCGAGCGATCGGGCCTACGCCTCGCTCCGCGACGACATCGTGGAGTGGCGGCTCGCTCCGGGCACGGTGCTCGGCGAGGTCGAGCAGGCCGAGCGGCTCGGCGTGTCGCGCACGCCCCTGCGCGAGGCCCTTGCGCGCCTCACGGCGGAGGGGCTCGCGACCGCCCAGCGAGGCCGCGGCGTGGTAGTCAGCGACGTCTCGCTGGCCCACCTCGGGGAGCTGTTCGAGCTGCGCGAGGCGCTCGAGTGCAAAGCGGCGTCGCTCGCCGCCCAACGCGGTGACCGAGCGCGGTTCGCGGCCCTGCGGGACCGACTCCTCGCGGCCCCGGCGCTGCTGACGGACGAGGACCCCCAACGGAGCGAGTACTACGCCCTCGCCGCCGAGCTCGACAGCGCCGTGGACGGCGCGATCGCCAACACGTACCTCTCCCAGTCACTCGAAGGGCTGCGCGTCCACCTCGCCCGAGTGCGCCGGCTCGCGAAGGACGACGCCGCGCGGCTCCGGCAGGCCGCCGCCGAACACGCTGCGATCGCCGGGGCGATCGCGGAGGGCAACGCGCCCCTCGCGGCCGCCGCGACGGCGGTACACCTGAACAACAGCCTGAACCACATCAAGTCCGTACAGATCCACCTTCCCCGCCCCGAGGATTCAACTGGGCCGGCAGTCCGAACCGTGCCGACCCACTCCACCCGCCCATCCGCCCCAAGAGAGGCTTCCCATGGTTGAGCTGCACCACGTCCGCGTCTACAAGAGCGAGGAGAACCTCCCGCGCGAGGAGCAGCTCGCGCACAAGATCGCGCGGGTAGCCGCGGACCCGGTTGAGGTCGTGCCCGAAGTGGCCGAGATGGTCATCAACCGGATCATCGACAACGCCTCGGTCGCGATCGCCTCGCTCAACCGCGGCCCGATCGTCGCGGCCCGGGCGCAGGCCCTGTCTCACGCGCCCTCGTCGGGCGGGCGCGGGGCGCTCGTGTACGGCGTCGGGGACCGAGTCTCCCCCGAGTGGGCCGCCTGGGCCAACGGGGTCGCCGTGCGGGAGCTGGACTACCACGACACGTTCCTGGCCGCCGAGTACTCGCATCCTGGGGACAACATCCCCCCGATCCTCGCTGTGGCCCAGCACGTCGGTTCCACCGGCCACGACCTGATCCGTGGCATCGCGACCGGCTATGAGGTCCAGGTGGACCTCGTCAAGGCGATCTCCCTGCATGCCCACAAGATCGACCACGTCGCGCACCTGGGCCCGTCCGCCGCGGCAGGGATCGGAACTCTGCTGGGCCTAGACGTCGAGACGATCTTCCAGGCCGTGGGCCAGGCGCTGCATACGACGACGGCGACGCGCCAGTCGCGCAAGGGCGAGATCTCCACGTGGAAGGCCCACGCGCCGGCATTCGCTGGGAAGATGGCCGTCGAGGCGGTGGACCGGGCGATGCGCGGGCAGACCTCCCCGGTGCCGATCTACGAAGGGGAAGACGGCGTCATCGCGTGGCTCCTGGACGGCCCCGACGCCTCCTACGAGGTCCCGCTCCCCGCGCCCGGGGAGGCCAAGCGGGCGATCCTGGACACGTACACGAAGGAGCATTCGGCCGAATACCAGGCCCAGGCCTGGATCGACCTGGCCCGCAAGCTGCACCGCGAGCATCCCGAGGCCACCGACCCGGCCAACGTCAAGAGCATCCTGATCCGGACCAGCCACCACACCCACTACGTGATCGGCTCAGGCGCGAACGATCCGCAGAAGTACAGCCCCACGGCCTCGCGCGAGACCCTTGACCACTCGATCCCGTACATCTTCGCGGTCGCCCTCCAGGACGGCACGTGGCACCACGTCGACTCGTACGCCCCCGAGCGCGCGGGGCGCGCGGACACGGTCGAGCTGTGGCACAAGGTCACCACCGAGGAGGACCCCGAGTGGACGCGCCGCTACCACTCGCTCGACATCGCGGAGAAGGCCTTCGGCGGCTCCGTCACCATCACCCTGTCTGACGGCACCGTGATCGAGGACGAGATTGCCGTCGCGGACGCGCACCCGCTCGGCGCCCGGCCCTTCGGCCGCGAGCAGTACATCCAGAAATTCAGGGCGCTGGCCTCCGAGGCCGTGGCCCCGGAGGAGATCGAGCGATTCCTCGCCGCCGTCCAGCGTCTGCCCGAGCTCGGTGCCGGCGAACTCGACCAGCTCAACGTCCTCGCCAAGGACGGGGTCATCGACCTCACGTCCGCGCCCCACGGCCTGTTCTAGGAGGACCCGCCACATGCTGTACTCCAAGTCCACCCCCGAACAGAAGCGGATCCGCCTGCGCGAGGCCCTCGTCTCCGGGAGGATCCAGCAGTTCCCGGGTGCGTTCAACCCGCTCTCCGCACGCCTCATCGAGGAGAAGGGCTTCCCCGGGGTCTACATCTCCGGCGCCGTCCTCGCGAACGACCTCGGCCTCCCCGACATCGGGCTCACCACGCTCACCGAGGTCGCGACCCGGGCAGGGCAGATCGCGCGCATGACCGAGCTCCCCGCGATCGTGGACGCGGACACGGGCTTCGGCGAGCCCATGAACGTGGCCCGCACCGTCCAGGAGCTCGAGAACGCCGGGCTGGCCGGCTGCCACATCGAGGACCAGGTCAACCCCAAGCGCTGCGGCCACCTCGACGGCAAGGCCGTCGTGGACCTCGATACCGCGCTCCAGCGCATCCGTGCCGCCGCCGACGCCCGCCGCGATCCGAACTTCCTCATCATGGCCCGCACGGACGTGCGCGCCACCGGCGAAGGGCCAGCGGGCCTGGACGCCGCCGTCGCCCGCGCCAAGGCGCTCGTCGACGCCGGTGCGGACGCCATCTTCCCCGAAGCCATGGGAAGCCTCGAGGAGTTCAAGGCGATCCGCGACGCGGTCGACGTGCCGATCCTCGCCAACATGACGGAGTTCGGCAAGAGCCGGCTCTTCACCGTCGAGGAGCTCGCGGGCGTCGGGATCAACCTCGTGATCTACCCTGTGACCCTGTTGAGGATTGCCATGGGCGCTGCAGAACGTACGCTGGAAGCAATCGCTGCGCACGGCACCCAGGAAGACCAGGTCGGGAACATGTTGACTCGCTCTCGCCTCTACGAGCTGGTTGACTACGAGGCGTACAACCGCTTCGACGCCGGCGTCTTCAATTTTCAGGTTCCCGGCCGATACTGAGGCCGAAGGTAGGCCACCAACGAAGGAGCCCGCTATGACGCAGCAATCCAACACCGACGAGATCAAGAAGGGTCTCGCCGGGGTGGTGGTGGACTACACCGCCATCTCGAAGGTCAATCCCGAGACGAACTCCCTGCTCTACCGGGGCTACCCCGTCCAGGAGCTCGCGGCGCGGTGCAGCATGGAGGAGGTCGCCTACCTGCTCTGGTACGGCGAGCTCCCCACGCACGAGCAGCTCGCGGCGTTCGAGCAGCAGGAGCGCGCCGGCCGCGCACTCGACCCGCTCCTCAAGTCCATCGTCGACGAGCTGCCCACCACGGCGCACCCCATGGACGTCTGCCGCACCTCCGCGTCCGTGCTCGGCGCTCGCGACTCGCTCGCCGCGGACTCGTCGCGCGGGGCGAACATCGCCAAGGCCGTCGCACTGTTCTCGGCCATGCCCGCCGTCGTCGCCTACGACCAGCGGCGCCGCCGGGGCGAGCAGCCCATCGAGCCCCGCGCCGACCTCGGCTATGCCGCGAACTTCCTCTGGATGACGTTCGGGGTCGAGGCCGCGCCCGAGGTCATCCGCGCGTTCGAGGTCTCGATGATCCTCTACGCCGAGCACTCGTTCAACGCCTCGACGTTCACGGCGCGCGTCGTGACGTCCACGCTCTCCGACCTCCATTCCGCGGTCACCGCCGCGATCGGCGCGCTCAAGGGCCCGCTGCACGGCGGGGCCAACGAGGCCGTCATGGAGACGTTCGAGGAGATCGGGATCGACCCGAACGAGTCCCACGAGGATGCCAAGCGCCGTGCCAAGGACTGGATGGACCAGGCCCTGGCCGAGAAGAAGAAGATCATGGGCTTCGGGCACCGCGTCTACAAGCACGGCGACTCCCGGGTCCCGACCATGAAGGCCGCCCTCGACGACCTGATCACGTACTACGGCCGGCCCGAGATCCTCGGCCTGTACGACGGGCTCGAGCAGTCCATGGACGAGGCCAAGGGCATCAAGCCCAACCTCGACTACCCCACCGGCCCGGCGTACCACCTCATGGGCTTCGACATCCCCACGTTCACGCCCCTGTTCGTCGCGAGCCGGATCGTCGGCTGGACGGCGCACGTCATGGAGCAGCTCGAGAGCAACTCGCTCATCCGCCCGCTCAGCGCCTACAACGGCCCCGACGAACGGCACATCGACTGAAGAGTCGAACAACCTAGCCGAGGACAGCGAAACGGGCCACCGTCTCGTTGTCCTCGGCCATTTCCACGAGGAAGTCGGCGACCCTCCCGGACAGCACGATCGGGAGCCAGTGGTCGGCGTCCTGCCACATGTCGGTGAGCGGCAGGGCATCGACGGGGTACCACGCGGGAGCGATCTCGTCCGTCTCGCAGACCTCGCCGGACCACGCCGTGCACGTGTACATGGTGCACTCCATGTCCCACTCTGGCCGGGCCGGGAAACGGAAGTCCACGGTGCCTCCGGGTCGGACCGCCGCGCGGTCGAGCACGACGCAGGCCTCTTCATGCAGCTCGCGCACGGCCGCCTCCGCCGGGGACTCTCCCGGCTCGACGTGCCCTCCCAGACCCACGACCTTGCCTCGGCCGAAGCCCCGCTTCTTGCGACCGAGCAGGACCTCGCGGCCGGCGGCGCCGTCGCGGAGCAGGAAACACAGTGCGACGGGGGCGCCCACTAGGCCGCTGCTCCCGAAGAGCCCGGGGCGCGCATCAGCGCCGCCCTCGAGGACCCAGCGCCCATCAGCCCCGCGCCCTCGGGTGCGCCGCGGCGTAGACCTCGCGGAGCGTATCCGCCGTGACGAGCGTGTAGACCTGCGTCGTCGTGACGGACGCGTGGCCGAGGAGCTCCTGGACCACGCGGACGTCGGCGCCGCCCTCGAGGAGATGCGTCGCGAACGAATGGCGCAGGGTGTGCGGCGAGACGTCGCGCCCGATCTGCGCGCGTTCGGCGGCGTCCTTGAGGATCGTCCACGCGCTCTGGCGGCTCAGGCGCCCGCCGCGGGCGTTGAGGAAGAGCGCCGGCGTTCCGGGCCCCTTCGTCGAGAGGAGGGGCCGGGCGCGGACGAGGTAGTCGTCCACGGCCCGCGCGCCGTACGAGCCGAGTGGGACGAGCCGGGCCTTCGATCCCTTGCCGAAGAGCCGTACCACGGAGGGTCCGCCGTCGTCCTCGCCGCTGAGCCGGACGTCGTCGACGTCGAGCCCCACGGCCTCGCTGATGCGCGCGCCGGTCGAGTAGAGGAACTCGAGCAGGGCGCGGTCCCGCAGGCCTGTCGGGGAGTCTGCGGACGCGGCTTCGAGGATGCGTGCCACGTCGTCCACCGGGATCGCCTTGGGGAGCCGCTGGCCCGGCAGCGGCGGGTGGACGTCCGCGGCGGGATCACCCGCGGTCGTCCCCTCGAGAGCCCAGAAGCGGTGCAGCCCGCGGACGGCGACCACTGAGCGGGCCGCCGATCGCACTCCGAGAGGCGTGCCGCCGTCGGCCCCGTCCCGCAGCGCCTCGGCGAAGCGCGCCACGAGCTGGAGGGTCACCTCTCCGGGGGCGCCGATCCCGGCGGCGGCCAGGTAGTCGGTGTACCGGCGGAGGTCGCGCCGATAGGCGGCGAGGGTGTTGGCCGCGAGGCCGCGCTCGACGGCGAGATGCCTCAGATAGTCGCCGACCGCGGCGTCAACGGCCGACGGCGGGCGGGACGGTTCGGGTGCCTCCCCCGCCATCAGCGCTGGGCCGGGTGGGCGGGCCAGGGCGCGTCCCCCGGGCGGAGCTGCTCGAACGCATCCCGCCGGGCGGCGGCAGCGAGGACGGCGACGACGGCGCTCGGGTTGTGCAGGCGCCCGTCGAGCACCGCGGCCACCGCCTCGTCGAGCTCGACCCACGCGAACTCGATCTCCGATTCCTCCGCCGTCCGCTCATGACGCTCGTGGTGCGGAATCTCCGCGAGCCCGCGGGCGAGGTAGATCCGGATGGCCTCGCTCGAGGAGCCGGGAGAGGTGAAGAAGTCGACGAGGACGTGCCACTCGGACGCCGTGAGGTCGGCCTCCTCGGCGAGCTCGCGCGCCGCGGCGTCGAGGTTCGACTCGCCGTCGACGTCGAGCAGGCCGGCCGGGATCTCCCACAGGTCCATCCCGACCGGGTGGCGGTACTGGCGGAGCATCAGGACCCGCCCCTGCTCGTCCATGGGCAGGATGGCGACGGCCCCCGGGTGCTCGATGAAGTCCCGGCGCAGCGGCTCAGAGCCGGGCGCGAGCTCGAACGTGTCGGAACGGACGTCCCAGATCCTGCCCTCGTAGACGGGCTCCGACGCGAGCACGCGCCGCGGGCTGAGCGAATCCTCGAGGTGCGGCCGCGGCGCGTGCGTCGTCACGGACGCCTACTCTGCCCGCTGGGCCGCGGAGGCCTTCGCGGTCTTCTTCGGCTCCGCCTTCGCCGCGGAGGCCGAGACGCCCTGCTTCCGCTCGAGCGCGGCTCGGACGAGCCCCACGAAGAGCGGGTGCGGGCGCGTGGGGCGCGAGCCGAGCTCGGGGTGTGCCTGCGTCGCGACGTAATACGGGTGCACGTCGTGCGGGAGCTCGACGAACTCGACGAGCTTGCCGTCCGGCGACGTACCCGAGAACACGAGCCCCGCCTCGGAGAGCTGGCCGCGGTACGCGTTGTTGACCTCGTACCGGTGGCGGTGGCGCTCCGAGACCTTCGTGACCCCGTAGGTCTGCGCGACGACCGAATCGTCCTGCAGCACCGCGTCGTAGAGGCCGAGGCGCATCGTGCCGCCCATGTCCCCCTTGCCCTCGACGATCTCGAGCTGCTCGGCCATCGTCGCGATGACCGGGTACTTCGAGTTGGGCTCGAACTCGCTCGACGACGCGCCCTCGAGGCCCACGACATTGCGCGCGTACTCGATGACCATGCATTGGAGGCCGAGGCACAGGCCGAGGGTCGGGAGCTGCTGCTCGCGCGAATGCGTGAGCGCGCCGAGCTTGCCCTCGAGGCCGCGGATGCCGAAGCCGCCCGGGACCACGATCGCGTCGACGCCGGCGAGCGCGTTCTGCGCGCCCGTCGGAGTCTGGCACTCGTCGGAGGCGACCCAGCGGATGTTGACCTTGGTGTCGTTCGCGAACCCGCCCGCGCGGAGCGCCTCGGTCACGGACAGGTACGCGTCCGGGAGGTCGATGTACTTGCCCACGAGCGCGATGTCGACCTCATGGGCCGGCTCGTGCACGGCCTTGAGGAGGCGGTCCCACTTGGTCCAGTCGACGTCCTTGAAGGGCAGGTCCAGCGCCCGCACGATGTACGAGTCGAGGCCCTGCGAGTGGATGACCTTCGGGATGTCGTAGATGCTCGGCGCGTCGGGGCAGTTCACCACGGCGTCCGTGTCGACGTCGCACATGCGCCCGATCTTGTCCCGCATCGCGTCCGGGATCTGGCGGTCCGAGCGGACCACGATCGCCTCGGGCTGGATGCCGATCGAGCGGAGAGCGGCCACGGAGTGCTGAGTCGGCTTGGTCTTGAGCTCCTGCGACGGCCCGATGTAGGGCACGAGGGAGACGTGGAGGAAGAACACGTTGCCGCGGCCCACGTCCTGGCGGACCTGGCGGGCCGCCTCGAGGAACGGCTGCGACTCGATGTCGCCGACCGTGCCGCCGATCTCGGTGATGATGACGTCCGGGGCGTCGGGGCCCTCCGCGGGGAGGCGCATCCGGCGCTTGATCTCGTCGGTGATGTGCGGGATGACCTGGACGGTGTCGCCGAGGTATTCGCCGCGGCGCTCCTTCGCGATGACCGTCGAGTAGACCTGGCCGGTCGTGACGTTCGCGGAGCCGTCGAGGGACTCGTCCAGGAAGCGCTCGTAATGCCCGATGTCGAGATCCGTCTCGGCGCCGTCTTCGGTCACGAAGACTTCGCCGTGCTGGAACGGGTTCATCGTTCCGGGATCGACGTTGAGGTAGGGGTCGAGCTTCTGCATTGTCACCGAGAGCCCGCGCCCGCGCAGGAGATGTCCGAGGCTCGACGCCGTCAGACCCTTCCCCAGCGACGAGGCGACGCCTCCGGTCACGAAGATCTGCTTGGTCGTCTTGTCGGCGTCTGAGAACCGTGAATGAGAGCGATGCACCACGGAATTCGAGCTTATCATCACTTCGCCGCCCGGGCCCGGGTTCCTGCGCGCGCCGTTTTGCGCGGCGGCCCCTCGCGGTCCGCGCGCGCGTCGTCGAGGAGTTCCTGGGCGTGGGCCCGCGCCGAGGCCGAATCCTCTTGGCCCGCGAGCATCCGCGCCAGTTCGACCACGCGTTCGTCCTGTCCGAGGAGCGACACGTCGCTGGACGTGAAGCCTGCAACCCCTTCCGAGCCGCGCTCCCCCGATGCGACCGAGTTCTTCGTCACACGGATGTGACGGTCGGCGAACGCCGCGACCTGCGGCAGGTGCGTCACGACGAGGACCTGCACGTGCCGGGCGAGCATCGCGAGGCGGCGGCCGATCTCAACCGCAGCGCGCCCGCCCACACCGGCGTCCACCTCGTCGAAGACGAACGTCGGCACCGGATCGACGGCCGCGAGGACCACCTCGATCGCGAGCATGACGCGCGAGAGCTCGCCGCCCGACGCGCCCTTGCCGAGCGGCCGGGCAGGTGCGCCGGCGTGCGGCTGGAGCATGATCGAGACCTCGTCGGCACCGAGGGGACCGAGATCGGCGGTCTCCTCCACTCCGACCTGGAGCGTCGCGTCGGGCATCGCGAGCGCCGTGAGCTCTGCGCTCACGCGCTCGGCGAGCTGGGCCGCCGCGTCGCGCCGGCGCGCCGTGAGCTCGGCGGCCAGAGAGCGGAGCTGTTCCTCGTCGCGCGAGACCTGCTCCGTGAGCGCCTCGATGCGACCGCCGTCGTCCTGGAGCTCGTAGAGGCGCTTCTGGCCCGTCTTGGCCCACTCGATGACCTCGTCGACGGTCGGCGCGTACTTCCGCACGAGGTTCCCGAGCGCCGCGCGGCGCTCCTCGACCTCCGCGAGCCGCTGCGGTCCCTCCGCGTCGAGCGACGCACCGTAGCTCGCGAGCTCCTGCGCGATATCGGCGAGGACATACCCCACCTCGGCGAGCCGTTCGCTCGAGGCGGCAAGGGCGGCGTCGTGCTCTGCAACGTGCTCGAGCGCGCGCTTGGCGGCGTCGACGAGCGTCGTCGCGTCCCCGGCTTCCCCGAAGTCCTCGGCGACGAGCGCCTCGTGCGCCTGCTGCGCCGCGAGCCGGAGGCCCTCGAGGTTGGACAGCCGCACCGACTCGGCCTTGAGCCGCTCGTCCTCGCCCGGCTGTGGATCGACGGCGGAAATCTCCTTGAGCGCGGCCTCGAGCGACTCCGCCTCGCGGAGGCGCTCACGGGACGCCGAGGTCAGCTCGTCCAGCTCCCTCTGCGCCGCGTTCCAACCCCTGTACAGCGCGGCGTACTCGCCGAGCCGGCTTCCGAAATCCTCGCCGGCGAAGCGATCGAGCGCCTCCCGCTGCGCCGCGGCGCTCTTGAGCCGCAGCTGCTCGGACTGCCCATGGATGACGACGAGCTGGCCGCCCACCTCGGCGAGCGCGCCGACGGGCGCGCTGCGGCCGCCGAGGTGCGCACGGCTCCGGCCGTCCGCACCGACCGTGCGTGCCAGCAGGAGGTCGGCGGCGCCGTCGTGCTCGTCCACCTCGGCGCCGGCCTCGATAGCGCGTTCGACGGCGGTGTGCCCCGCTTCGAGGCGCACGCTCGCCTCAGCGAGCGCGGACTTGGCGCCGACCCGCACGGCGCCCGCGTCGGAGCGCCCGCCGAGGAGCAGGCCGAGGGCCGTGACGACCATGGTCTTCCCAGCGCCGGTCTCGCCCGTCACGACGCTGAGGCCGGGGCCGAGCGGGAGCGTCGCGTCGGCGATGACTCCGAGGTCGCGAATCCGCAGTTCCTCGATCACTCGGCTGTGCCCCTCTCCGCCTCGTCGGCTCCCGCCTTGGGCGTTCCCGCCTCGTCCGTTCCCGCCTCATCGGTGCCCGCCTCGAAGGACTCCAAGGGGCCGAGGCTCCTTCCCGTCCATGGCTGCGCGGGCAGTTCCGGCACCGGGATGGCCCCGTTGGTTCCGACCGGAGCCGGGCCGCGCCAGCCGTGGATGGGGAGCTCGAACTTCCGCACGAGGCGAGCCGAGAACGGCGTCGCGCTGATCCGCGCGAGCCGCACCGGCCGGGCGGAGCGGGTCACCTCCACGCGCGCACCCGGCGGAAGGTCCACGCAGCGGCGACCGTCGCACCACAGCACGCCCTGCGCGTCGGTCCGGTTGAGGATCTCGACGGCGAGCCGCGAGTGCGGGGAGACGACGAGCGGGCGGGCGAAGAGCGCGTGGGCGCTGATCGGCGCGATGAGCAGGGCCTCGACCTCCGGCCACACGACCGGACCGCCCGCGGAGAAGGCATAGGCCGTGCTTCCGGTCGGCGTCGCAAGGACCACGCCGTCGCAGCCGAAGGAGGTGAGCGGCTTGCCGTCCACCTCGGTGACGACCTCGATCATGCGTTCCCGGCTGGCCTTCTCGATCGCCGCCTCGTTGAGGGCCCAGCTGTGCGCGACCTTGTGCCCCTGGACCCAGACCGTCACGTCGATGGTCATGCGCACCTCGACGGAATAGCTCCGGCTCGCGATCCACTGCACCGTCTGGGCGAGGTCAGCGCGCTCGCTCTCGGCGAGGAAGCCCACGTGCCCCAGGTTGACGCCGAGGAGCGGCACGTCGACCTCGCGAACCAGCTCCGCGGCGCGGAGGATCGTGCCGTCGCCGCCGAGCACCATCACGAGCTCCACGTCGGCGAGCTCCACGTCCGTGCCGAGGAGCTCTGTCGGGTGGTCGAGGCCTCCGAAGTGGACGTCGAGATCGTGCTGCTGCTGCGGCGACATGACGGGCACGAGCCCTGACCCGTGGAGCTGGGCGCACGCCTCGCGGGCCGCGATCATGGATTCCTCGCGCCCAGTGTGCGCGAGGACGAGCACGCGTCGGCTCATGCTGGTCTCTCCCCTCGTGCCGTCGCCCCGGGCCAGACCGTCGCGAGCAGCTCGTCGACGGACGCGCCCGAGGCGGCTTCCCCGGTTCCGGTCCTCGTCAGCCACAGGAAGTATTCCACGTTGCCGTCCTGCCCCGGCAGGGGGCTCTCCGCGAGGCCGCGCAGGCCCAGTCCGGCGCCGAGCGCGGCGGTGGCCACGCTCGCCACCGCGCGGCGCCGTTCGGTCGGCGAGCTCACGACGCCGGTCCTTGCGAGCCGCTCCCGGCCCACCTCGAACTGCGGCTTGACCATGAGCAGGAGGTCCCCGCCGGGCACCGTGCAGGCGGCGAGGGGCGCCACGACGAGCGTGAGCGAGATGAAGGAGAGATCGGCCACCGTAAGCTGTGCCGGGCCGCCGATCGTCACAGGCTCGAGATCGCGGACGTTGAGGCCCTCGTAGACCTCGACGCGGTGATCGAGGCGCAGGCGCTCGACGAGCTGGCCGTGGCCCACGTCGACGGCCGCCACGTGGGTCGCGCCGCGCTCGAGGAGCACGTCGGTGAAGCCGCCGGTCGACGCCCCGGCGTCGAGGCAGCGGAGGCCTCGCGGATCCACCGCGGGAAAGCGTTCGAGGGCGCCCGCGAGCTTGAGGCCCGCGCGGCTCGCGTAGCGGTCGTGCTCCGAGGATTCGACGCCGATGGCGTCGCTCGGGGCGACCGCCTGGGACGGCTTCCCGGCGATCCGGCCACCGACCGTCACGTGGCCGTCCGCGACGAGCTTCGCGGCGTGGGTGCGGGACCTGGCGAGGCCCCTGCGGACGAGTTCGAGATCGAGCCGCAGCACGCTAGCCCTCCGGCTCCTCGTCGAGGGCGGCCGCGAGGGCGTCGTGGAACCGTTCGAACGCCTCGGCGCGCTGGGGGCCCTCGAGCGACTGGGCCTCCTCGAGGACGCCCAGGGCGCGGTCCACTGCGGGGGACACAGGTTCCTGGCTCATGCCCTCCAGCTTATCGAGGAGACGGACCTCAGCTGGGAACCACCCGTCGGAGTCATGGCTCACTGCCGGGGCGGTTGAGGGCATCTCCTCCCGAGGAACGCACCCATCGACCGTGCGGAGTCAGGACTCCCAGACGAGCTCAGGCGACGTGGGCTCGTCCGTGTCGGGGCGGGCGGCCCACCACGCGGCGCAGGCCGCGCGCCAGGCGTCGAGATCGTCGGGGCTGCCGCTCACACGGAGCACGTTCCCGTGGAGGCGAGCCTCGGAGTCCCCGGCCCGCCACGCGCCGTCGTCCGTGTGGGGCTCGGGGTACGGAGCGTACAGCTCGGCGAGCGTGCCGAGGATGTAGCGCGGCCGCTCTGCGGTGCGCGCCGCCAGGATGGTTTCCTTCGTGTCGACCCCCGTCAGGACGGCGGCCGTGGCGAAGCCCGCGCGGTTGCCGCCGAGGATGTCCGTGTCGAGCCGGTCGCCCACGACGACGGGCCGATGGGCGCCCAGCCGCTCGGCCGCGGCAACGAACAGGGGCGCCTCCGGCTTGCCTGCCACGAGGGGCTCGCGGCCCGTGGCCCCGCGCACGGCGTTCACGAGGGCGCCGTTGCCGGGGGCGATCCCACGAGCCTGCGGGATCGTCAGATCCGTGTTGGTCGCGACCCACAGGGCGCCTGCGGCGACCGCGTACGAGGCCTCGGCGAGGTCTCGCCAGCCGAGGTCCGGACTGAACCCCTGGATCACGGCGACGGGGGCGTCCTCCGCGGATCTCACGGGGACGAGACCGCGCAGCTCGACCTCGTGCGCGAGCGCGCGGCTCCCCGTCACGAGGACAGGGGACCCCTTCGGCACCTTCCGGGCGAGCAGCTCGGCGCCCGCCTGAGCCGAGCTCACGACGTCGTCGTCCTCGGCGGGCGCGCCGAGCTCGCGGAGGTGGGCGGCCACCTCCGCGGGCGAGCGCGACGCGTTGTTCGTGACGTAGCCGAGGCGGACGCCGCGCGCCGCGAGGCCCCGCAGGGCCTCGGGCGCGCCAGGGATCGCATGCGGACCCGCATACACGACGCCGTCGAGGTCAGAGAGGACCGCGTCGAACGCGTCGATGAACGCCTCGGCCGCCACGTCAGTCGCGCCCCGCGTCCGTCTCCGGCCCGGACTCGCCCTCCGGGGCTTCCCCGGGCTCCTCGCCAGACTCCGCGGCTTCGCCAGGCGCGGCGTCGTGCTCGGTCACGCCGATCTCGTCCTCGGCGAGGCCATGCGCCTCGGAGGACGCGCCGGACTCGGCGGACTCAGAGCCGGCCGCAGGGCCGCCGTCCTCGTCATCGTCGTCCGAGCCGACGTACTCGTCCGAGTCATCGGCGTCGTCCGCACTAGCGGACGCTGCCTCCTCGTGCGACGGCCGCCCAGCCTCTTCCTCATCCTCTTCGTCCGAGCCGAAGTCCAAGATGTCCGGCTCTTCGAACTCGCCGACACCGAGCGCGCTCTCCGCGACGCCGATCTGGCGGTACCACTTCGCGGCCTCGTCGGCACGGCCCGCCGCCGTCAACGCGTCGGCGTAGGCCTCGAAGAGGCGCGGGCTGAACGAGAACGCCCGGTTGATGTCGAGCTGCGGCACCTCGAGCTCCTCGACCGCACCCGCGACATCGCCCATGTCGGAGCGGGCACCGGACGCGACGATGGCGAGCTCCACCTTGCCGGCCGTGTCGAGCATGTCCCGCTCGTCCGAGCGCGTGAGCTCGAGCGCCTTCTCAGGCCGGCCGAGGCCACGCTCGCAGTCGGCCATGTGCGCGAGGTGGATGCTCGAGCCCGTGATGCGGCGGAACGTGCGGAACTCACGGAGTGCGTCGTCGTACCGGCCCGCGGCGTAGGCGGTCATGCCCACGGCCTCGCGCACCGCGCCGATACGTCCGCCGCGACGGCTCGCCGCCAGGGCATGCTGGAAGGCCGCCTCGGGGTCCAGGTCGATGAGGCGACCGGCCATGACGAGGTGCTTGGAGACCCACTCGCTGCTGCGGCTCTCGAGGGTACGGAGCTGGGCGACGGTAGCCCGGTCGAGCTCCTTGCCGGTCACATCAGGATCGATCTCGGGCGAACGCTCGCGATCGGGGCGGTTCGAGACGCGAAGATCCGCTGCGTTGTGATCGCGCGGCGACTCGGGCTGCTCGGCCTCGGGGCCGTGCCCGTCGCGGGCCGGGCGCGCACGATCGCGGTCGAAGCGCGGACGATCACCACGTTCGACGCGCGGGCGGGAGCCCCGCTCGCCGCGGTCGCCACGCTGGAAGCCAGGACGGCCGCCACGGACACCGTCGGGCCGACGCGCACCGCGGTCCTCACGACTGGTGGAAGGGCGGCCCTCGCCGCGGTCGCCGTAGGGACGACGCTCGCCACGATCCTCACGATCGAAACGCGGACGATCACCGCGGTCGCCGTACGGGCGACGCTCGCCGCGATTGTCGCGGTCGAAGCGCGGACGATCCCCGCGATCACCATACGAGGGACGCTCGCCGCGGTCCCCGCGGTCCCCGAAGGGGCGGCGCTCGCCGCGGTCCTCACGATCGAAACGCGGACGATCGCCGCGGTCGCCATACGGGCGACGCTCGCCGCGATCCCCCCGGTCACCCTGCGGACGGCCCTCGCCGCGATCCCCGCGGTCACCCTGCGGATGGCCCTCGCCGCGGTCGCCGCGGTCGAAGCGCGGACGATCACCACGGTCGCCGTACGGGCGACGCTCGCCACGGTCGCCGCGATCACCATACGAGGGACGCTCGCCGCGGTCACCGCGGTCACCGAAGGGCCGGCGCTCGCCACGGTCTCCATACGAGGGACGCTCGCCACGATCTCCGCGCTCGCCCCGGTCACCGAACGGTCGGCGGTTCCCACGATCGCCGAAGGGGCGGCGCTCGCCGCGGTCCTCACGGTCGAAGCGCGGACGATCACCACGGTCACCGCGGTCGCCAAACGGACGGCGCTCGCCGCCCTCGCGATCGAAACGCGGACGATCGCCGAAGGGACGACGCTCGCGGCGATCACTGCGGTCGCCAAACGGACGGCGCTCGCCCTGACCCGACGGGCGGTACGAACGGCGCTCGCCACGGTCCTCACGGTCGCCGAAGGGACGGCGCTCGCCCTGCCCCGAGGGGCCAGACCGACGGTCGCCACGATCACTGCGGTCGCCGAAGGGACGGCGCTCGCCCTGCTCCGAGGGGCCAAACCGACGGTCGCCACGCTCTCCGCGGTCGCCGTACGGACGCTCGTCGCCCGACTCAGAACGGCGGTCACGGAACCCGCGCGGCTTACCGCCCGAGTTGTTCGCACCACGGAAACCGCCACCACCCGAGCGATCGGAGCCCCGACCCGACCCGGCGCCGCGACGTGGGCCACCAAACCCCCGTCCGCCCTGACCGCGTCCGAAGTCCTCTGCCATGTGGTTCCTTTCCTTGTGCCGCCGCGATTCTCTGGCAGCGAGTGGTGCGATCCGAGGACCGCTCATGTCTCGACAGTGCGTGCACCCTTTCAGGGCGAAAAGCTGACATCCAGTCTAGTTGGTACTGCGCGCTGTCCCGTTAAATGCCTGAGGGCCCCACGTCGGTGTGGGGCCCTCGGGTTGGGGTGTTGTCCGGCGGTGTCCTACTCTCCCACACCCTGGCGGGTGCAGTACCATCGGCGCTGTGGGGCTTAGCTTCCGGGTT
>NZ_SWDW01000021.1 GCF_004919045.1 Sinomonas albida | reverse complement strand
CTTCGTCCCTCGCAGCGGCCTCCGCCGCCCGAGCCCAGAAACCGAAGTGCCTACAACGTCCTGAGACATCAAGTGTCAACAACGTCCTGAGACAGGAAGTGTCCACGAGGTCCTGAGACATCACACGGCCTGACGCGCGAGTAGCTGTACCCGAGACGGGAAAGGGCGGGCGGGGGCTACTCGACCGTGACGGACTTGGCGAGGTTGCGCGGCTGGTCCACGTCGAAGCCCTTCGCGGCCGCGAGCTCCGCCGCGAAGATCTGCAGCGGCACGGTGGTGAGGAGCGGCATGAGCAGCGGAGGCGTCTCCGGCACGTACACGACGTGCTCGGCGTACTCGCGCACGGCCTCGTCGCCTTCCTCCGCGATCACGAGCGTGCGCGCCCCGCGGGCCCGCACCTCTTGGATGTTGGAGACGACCTTCGCGTGCAGCGAGTCGCGGCCGCGCGGCGACGGCACCACGACGAAGACCGGCTGCCCCTCGTCGATGAGCGCGATCGGGCCGTGCTTGAGCTCGCCGGCGGCGAAGCCCTCGGCGTGCAGGTACGCGATCTCCTTGAGCTTGAGTGCGCCCTCGAGCGCCACGGGGTAGCCCACGTTGCGGCCGAGGAAGAGGACGGACTTCTCGTCCTTCATGCTCCGGGCGAGCTCGCGGAGCGGCTCGGCGCTGTCGAGGACGGTCTGGATCTTCTCGGGGATCTTGTTGAGGTCCGCGAGGACGTCCTTGATCTGCCCTGTGAAGATGTTCCCCCGGAGCTGCGCGAGGTACAGCCCCAACAGGTACGCGGCCGTGATCTGGGCGAGGAACGCCTTCGTCGAGGCGACGGCGATCTCGGGACCGGCGTGGGTGTACAGCACCGCGTCGGACTCGCGGGGGATCGTCGAGCCGTTCGTGTTGCAGATGGAGACCGTCTTGGCGCCCTGCTCGCGGGCGTACCGGACAGCCATGAGCGTGTCCATCGTCTCGCCGGACTGGCTGATCGAGACCACGAGCGTGTTCTTGTCCACGATCGGGTCGCGGTAGCGGAACTCGTGCGCCAGCTCAACCTCGGTGGGGATCCGGCACCAGTTCTCGATCGCGTACTTCGCGACCATGCCGGCGTACGCGGCGGTGCCGCACGCGAGCACGATGATCTTGTTGACCTGCTTGAGCTCGGCCGCGTCGATGCGGAGCTCGTCGAGGATGAGGTGGCCCTGGACGTCCGAGCGGCCCAGGAGCGTGTCGTGCACCGCAGCAGGCTGGTCGTGGATCTCCTTCTCCATGAAGGAGGAGAAGCCGCCCTTCTCCGCCGAGGCCGCGTCCCACGAGACCTCGAACTCCTTGCCCTCGGCGGGGCGACCGTAGAAGTCCGTGATGACGAACGAGTCCGGCGTGATCGTGACGATCTGGTCCTGCCCGAGCTCCACGGCGCGGCGCGTGTGGTCGATGAAGCCTGAGACATCGGAGCCGAGGAAGTTCTCCCCCTCGCCGAGGCCGACGACGAGCGGCGAGTTCCGCCGCGCCGCGACGACGACGCCGGGCTGCTCCGCGTGGACGGCGAGGAGCGTGAACGCGCCCTCGAGCCGCTGGGCGGCGAGCTCCATCGCCTTGGTGATGTCGCCGTCGGCCGCGCCGCGGTAGAAGTCGCCGATGAGCGCGGCGGCGACCTCGGTGTCCGTCTCGGACTCGAACTTCACGCCCTTCGCGACGAGCTCCTGCTTGAGCTCCGCGTAGTTCTCGATGATGCCGTTGTGGATGACGGCGAGGCGGCCCTGGTCCGCGAGGTGCGGGTGGGCGTTCGCGTCGGTCGGGCCGCCGTGGGTGGCCCAGCGCGTGTGTCCGATCCCGGTGAGCGTCGCCGGCAGCGGGCGCTCCCCCAGCTCGGCGATCAGGTTGCCGAGCTTGCCGGCCTTCTTCCGCGATTCCACAGCCCCATCCGCCACGACGGCGACGCCCGCCGAATCGTAGCCCCGGTACTCGAGGCGGCGCAGACCCTCGATGACGACGTCAAGGGCACTGTGATCTCCGTTTCGACGCGCTTGAGCGCTGCCGACGTAGCCGACGATTCCACACATGCGCTTCATCCTACCGGGCACTCATTTCGCTCTAGGCGGCCGTGTTGGCAGAATCACCCGAGTGAGTCTGCACAGGACTGAGTTCGACGGCGACGGCGCCACGCCCTTCGTCGAGCTCGACCGTGTCCGCTGGTCCCAGCTGGCGAACCGCATGGAACAGCCGCTCAACCAGGAGGACATCGACCGCCTGCGCGGCCTCGGCGATCCCCTCGACCTGCGCGAGATCCGCGATGTCTACCTGCCGCTCAGCCGGCTCCTCTCCCTCTACGTCGAGGCCTCGGGCGCGCTGCATTCGGCCACGTCGCAGTTCCTCGAGGAGCAGACCCAGCGCACGCCGTTCGTGATCGGCGTGGCTGGCTCGGTGGCCGTGGGCAAGTCAACGATCTCCCGCGTGCTGCGCGAGATGCTGCGCCGCTGGCCCTCCACGCCGGACGTCCAGCTCGTCACGACCGACGGCTTCCTCTACCCGCTCGCCGAGCTCACCCGACGTGGCCTCCTGGAGCGCAAGGGCTTCCCCGAGTCCTACGACCGCCGCGCGCTCTTGCGCTTCGTCGCGGAGATCAAGTCCGGCGCCGAGGAGGTGCGGGCGCCCTGGTACTCGCACCTCACGTACGACATCGTGCCTGGCCGCGAGGTCGTGGTGCGCCGCCCGGACGTGCTCATCGTGGAGGGGCTCAACGTCCTCGCGCCGGCGCGCCCGCGAATCGACGGCACTACCGGCCTGGCCCTGAGCGACTTCTTCGACTTCTCGATCTACGTGGACGCGAAGACGAGCTACATCGAGGAGTGGTACGTCCAGCGCTTCCTCAAGCTCCGCTCTGGCGCGTTCGCCCAGCCCGAGAGCTACTTCCACCGCTACGCCTCCCTGTCCGATGCCGAAGCGGTGAAGACCGCCCGCGGGATCTGGAAGAGCATCAACGAACCCAACCTCGTCCAGAACGTGCTGCCCACGCGGGGGCGGGCCCAGCTCGTCCTCACCAAGGACTCCGACCACTCGATCCGCCGGATGCTCCTGAGGAAGGTCTGACCCACGGCCGACGGCGGCGATCGCCCTTCGGGGGGCGCGACACATGGCGCGGGTTACCCGAAATTCACATAACAGTCCATATGGCCACGCTATTCTTGGCGCCATGCTGAGCGGATTCAAAGCTTTCATCATGAAGGGCAACGTCGTAGACCTTGCCGTCGCCGTCGTCATGGGCGCCGCCTTCGGCGCGGTCGTGACGACCTTTGTCAACAACGTCCTCATGCCGATCATCTCCCTCATCGTGGGGCAGCCGAACTTCGACAACTTCCTCGTCTTCGGTCCGGTCAAGGTCGGCGTCTTCCTCACGGCCCTCGTCAACTTCGTGCTCGTTGCGGCGGCGATCTACTTCGTCATCGTGATGCCCATGAACCACATGATCGAGCGCCGCAACCGCAAGCTCGGGATCAAGGAGGTCACGGAGGAGGCGCCCGTCGACCCGCAGGTCGCCCTCCTCACGGAGATCCGCGACACCCTGCAGGCCCGGCAGAACTGACCAATCAGGCCCGGCGGCCGCCTACCCTCGCAGGGTGGGCGGCCGCTTTCGTTGCTGCCAGAGAATTCCCAGCAATACGGAATATGTGAAAATGAAATTTGCACATTCGGGCGGGGGTCAATTTGCGATCCAATGTGAGGACACCTAGACTAACGCGAACCGCCCTGTGCCCCGTGGCCTACTCGCAGCTTGACCTCAGGAGCCGCCCATGGACCCCTTGGCCGATAACTTCCCACCAATTTCACATCGCGTTCGCGGCCGCCGGGTCGTGCCGCTGGGTCCTGCCGAGACGGCCCCTCCCCCGCAGATCAGCCTGCCGGAGGAGTGGGAGCCCCGCGACCCCGAGTTCGACGGCTCCCAGGACCGCCGCCCCGCCGGCCGCGGCCGCCGGCCGGCGGACCGCCCGCGCCGCCGGGGGCGCGTGCGCAGGGTCCTCAAGGTCACCGGGATCGTGGTGGTCGTCGCGTTCGTCGCGAGCATCCTCACCGCCATCGCCTACAACTGGATCACGCCGCCCCGGACGTCCTACATGCTCCAGGCTGGCGAGCCCACGGTCTATCAGTACGTCTCGCTGGACCACATCAGCCGCAACACCATCGCGGCCGTGATCGCCCACGAGGACGAGGAACTCGGGAGCCGGGTGGGTGCTTTCACGGAGGCGGACTTCCAAGCCCGGGCCCAGGCCTTCATCGACGGCCAGCCCGATCCGAGCGGCTCGACCGTGCCGCAGCAGCTCGTCAAGAACATCTTCCTGTGGCCGAGCCACGACGCGCTGCGCAAGGCGATCGAGGCGCCCCTCTCCGAGGAGTTCGACCTCCTGCTCCCCAAGCAGCGCATCGCCGAGCTCTACCTCAACTACGCGCAGTTCGGCCCGAAGCTCTTCGGCATCTGCGCCGCAAGCTGGTACTACTACAACACCCCGCCGTCGCAGCTCAACACCTACGAGTCAGCCCAGCTCATGGGCGTGCTCCCCGACCCCGACAACGTGCGGCGCGCGCCCGGGGGCGGCCTCGACATCAGCTCGAAGGCCGACCCCATGGCGGTGGACCTCATCAATGGCGCCGCGAACGTGTGGCTTCCGCGCCAGCTCGCGGGCATGGGCGGATGGCAAGCGGCCGTCGCGACCATCGGCATCAAGGACGAGGCCTCGGCGCACGCCGCGACCGAGGGAGGCCCGGACGGATGCTCGACCATGCCGCAGAGCGTCACCGAGAGGCTCAAGTCGGAGGGCGCCAAGTAGCGCGACCTGAGCCGAAGAATTGAGAAAGGCCCGCGTGGAAGAATTCCACGCGGGCCTTTCTCATGGCGAATTCAGACCGCCACCAATTCGACAATTCCATAGGCACCGGAATCGATCACGCGGCCCCGGATAAACCCGGCCCCCGATGCGAGTTCGAAGAATTCCTCGGCCGAACGCTGCCGCCCCTCGGTCTGCGCGAGCATCATCACGTCGGAGATGGACACGGGGAACTCGGCACGGTTGGGCTCCTGGAGCCACTCGAGCACGAGGACCTTCGCGCCGACCGGGGCGGCCGAACGCACCGTGCTCAGGATGCGCCGGCACTGGGCGTCGTCCCAGTCGTGGAGCACGTCCTTGAGCAGGTAGAGGTCCGCGGGAGCGTCGAAGCCCGTGAACAGGTTCCCCTCGACCGCGGTCACACGCTCTGCAACGCCGCGCGCCGCGAGGTACTCCCCCGCCCCGCGGAGCGGCCCGGGCTGGTCCACGAGCATGCCGCGCAGGCTGGGATGCGCGCGCAGCACCTCCGCGAGCATGGTCCCGACGCCGCCGCCCACGTCGCACACGGTGCCGGTAGCGGGCCAGGGGTACGCAGCGACGAGGAGGGGCGCAGCCATGAGTGTGAGCTCGCGCATCGTGCGGGCGAACCCCGCCTCCTCCTCGGGATGGGCCGCGAGGTACTCCCAGATGGTCTGGCCGGTTGCCGCGTTGAAGGCCGGCTGCCCGTCGCGCAGTGTCTGCGGGAGCCGCGCCCAGCCCGCGAGCACCATCGGCGACGTCGAATAGCGGATCCACGCGGCCATCGAGTGCGGGTGGTCCTCCAGGAGATGCCTCCCGGTCGGGGTGAGCGAGAACCGGCCGCGCCGATCCAGACGGGTCAGGCCATAGACGGCGAGGCCTCGCAGCACGCGATGGACCGTGTCGGCGTGGAGGTCGAGGCGCCCGGCCACGCCAGCCGCCGTGAGCGGCCCGGAGGCGAGGGGCTCAAGGAGTCCCGTGTCGACGGCGGCGCGGAGCAGCATGAGCGGCGCGACCCCGCCGCTCACCTCGAGCACCCTCGCCTGAGGCGACGTGAGGACGGCACTCGCCCGCCCGAGCGCGGAGCTGAGTCGCTGGGCAAGACGAACCATGGGCCGCTGGGCGAAGCGGACGACGGCGGCTGGCGGCGTGCGCATGGCGCTAGCCTACGCGCGTGGTTCAGCCGTGTGGTCGGGCCGGGTTGGACAGGCCGGGTTGGACAGGCCGGGCCGCGCCGCGGCGGCCGGGTCAGGCCTGCTCGATGCGGACCATGTTGCCGGCGGGGTCGCGGACGGCGGCGTCACGCGCGCCCCAAGGCTGGGTGGCCGGCTCCTGCAGCACCTCGACCCCGGGTGCCGCGGCGACCTTCTCGAACGTCGCGTCGAGATCGTCGGAGCGGAACTGGACGGTGCGGAATTCGCCCTTCGCGAGCAGGGCGGCGAGCGCGTCGCCGTCCTCCTGCGAGCGGCCCGCATGGGGCTGAGACAGGACGATCTGGATCTCGGGCTGGCTCTCGGTGGTCAGGACGACCCAGCGGAAGCCGCCGTTCGCCACCTCATTGAATACCTTGAGGCCCAAGGTGTCGCGATAGAAGGCGAGGGCGGCCTCAGGGTTGTCGACGAGGATGTGGACCGTGCTGATGGAGATTGTCATGGGACTGACATTAGGCGGGCGTGGTCGCCGGCGCTTCTCCGAAACTGCTCACTTCCCCGGGCTTCTTCGTCGGGGCCTTCCGAGGGCGGGTCAGAACCATGGTCTGGCATCCGGGGACGCCGCGCAGCTCCTCGTGGCTGCGCGCGCGGTACTGGGACGGCGTCTCGCCCACGAGCTCGGTGAATCGGGCCGAGAACGAGCCGAGACTCGTACAGCCGACTGCGATGCATACGTCAGTGACGCTCAGACCGCCCTGCCGGAGCAGCGCCGTCGCCCGTTCGATGCGACGCGTCATGAGGTACGAATACGGCGTCTCCGAGTACACGTCACGGAAGCGCCGGCTGAAGTGCCCCGGCGACATGAGGGCCGTGCGGGCCAGCGCGGGCACGTCGAGCGGCTCCGCGAACTCGCGGTCCATCCTGTCGCGCGCGCGGCGGAGACGGCGGAGCTCGTCAAGGTCGGCACTCATGGGTCCATTCTGCAACGAGGCGCGGCGCAGCGCCTCACCCCGTCACGCGAGCGCGAGCTGGTTCTGCACCACGGCCGCGAGGCGGCCGGCGATGGCCTGCGCCGTCTCGTGGTCGGCCGCCTCAACCATGACCCGAACCACCGGCTCGGTGCCGGACGGGCGCAGCAGCACACGCCCGGTCTCCCCGAGCTCGGCCTCGGCCGCCGCCACGGCCAGCCGCACGCCGTCGTCCGCGGTGACCCGCGCCTTGTCCACGCCCTTGACGTTGATGAGCACCTGCGGAAGGCGGGTCATGACGGAGGCGAGGTCCTTGAGCGAGCGGCCCGTCTTCGCGACCTGCGCCGCGAGCTGGAGTCCCGTCAGGACGCCGTCGCCCGTCGTCGCATGGTCGAGGAAGATCACGTGCCCGCTCTGCTCACCGCCCAGGGAGTAGCCGTGGGCGCGCATCTCTTCGAGGACGTAGCGGTCCCCGACCGCGGTCTCGCGGATCTCGATTCCGGCTTCGCGGAGGGCGATCTTGAGGCCGAGGTTGCTCATGACCGTGGCCACGAGGACGTCGTCGCGGAGGCGCCCGTCGGCCTTGAGGGCGAGGCCGAGGATCGCCATGATCTGGTCGCCGTCCACGATCGTGCCCTCGTGGTCCACGGCGAGGCAGCGGTCGGCGTCGCCGTCGTGCGCGATGCCGAGGTCCGCGCCGTGGGCGACCACGGCGTCCTGCAGCACGCCCAGGTGGGTGGAGCCCACACCGTCGTTGATGTTGAGGCCGTCCGGCTCGGCGCCGATCACCACGACCTCGGCGCCCGCGTCCTTGAACACCTGCGGCGAGCAGCCTGAGGCCGCACCGTGCGCGCAGTCGAGGACCACCTTGAGGCCTTCGAGGCGGTGCGGGAGGGTGGTCAGGAGGTGGACGATGTAGCGATCTTCGGCGTCGGCGAAGCGACGCACGCGACCCACGCCCGCACCCGTAGGGCGGACCGGATCGTTCGCGAGCTCGGCCTCGATCTGATCCTCGATCTCGTCCGCGAGCTTGTGGCCACCCCGAGCGAAGAACTTGATGCCGTTGTCCGGGGCCGGGTTGTGCGACGCCGAGATCATGACGCCGAAATCGGCATTGAGGTCAGCGACCAGATACGCGGCGGCCGGCGTGGGGAGGACGCCCGCGTCGTAGACATCGACGCCCGCGCTCGCGAGCCCTGCCTCGACGGCGGCGCTCAGGAACTCCCCGCTGGCCCGCGGATCGCGGGCCACAACGGCACGTGGCCGCACACCCTCCGCCACCTGACGGTGCCCGAGCACCATTGCGGCCGCCTGTGAAAGCTTGAGCGCCAGCTGCGCGTCGAGGAGGCCGTTGGCCAGCCCACGCACGCCGTCCGTACCGAAGAGCCTAGTCATCGGGAATAGTCTACGTGGCGCATCAAGCCGCTTCTTCCGGCACATGCCTTGGAGGGAATGCCTGTGATGGCATGCCTGCGGGGGAAGCATGCCCGCGGGGCGACCGGGAGGCCGCCCCGCTGGAGCTGCGAATAGGCCCCGCATCCCTTCGTGGACCCGAGCTGAGGCTCTCACGGACGGAGCGCCGGCGCACCACTTGGACGGCGCCCCCGAGTACTCGACTTTTGCACGTGCTTCGGGGGCGGTACGGGTCATTACCCGACTTTGCCGGGGGCTGTACTCGTCTTTGTCCGAGGCTCTAGTAGAGGCTTCCGGGCGCACCCTACGGTGAACGCCATGATCAGCAGCACTGGGGAGCTCGCGATCGACATCGTCGTTCCGGTCTTCAACGAAGAACGCAGTCTCGCGCACTGCGTCACGACCCTTGTCGAGTATCTCCGAGGGGCCTTCCAGGTCCCTTGGCGCGTCACCATCGCGGACAACGCGAGCACGGACGGCACCCGCGGCATCGGCGAGGCGCTCGCTGCCGAGCACGAGGGCGTGGTCTACCGCAGGCTCTCGACTAAGGGCCGCGGCTACGCCCTGCGGGACGCGTGGGAGGCCTCCCCCGCCCGGGTCCTCGCCTACCTCGATGTGGACCTCTCGACTGATCTCGCCGCCCTCCCACCCCTCATCGCGCCACTGCTCTCGGGCCACTCGGACCTGTCCATCGGCACTCGGCTGCGGCGGGATTCGCGCGTGGTGCGCGGGCCCAAGCGAGAGTTCATCTCGCGGACCTACAACGCGATGCTGCACGGCGCGCTCGGGGTCCGCTTCTCCGACGCGCAGTGCGGATTCAAGGCCGTGCGGGCCGACGTCGCGCGGGCGCTACTGCCTCACGTCGAGGACAACAAGTGGTTCTTCGACACAGAGCTCCTCATCCTCGCGGAGCGGGCCGGGCTGCGCATCCACGAGATTCCCGTCGACTGGACGGACGACCCCACAAGCTCCGTCGACATCGCCCGAACCGCGCTCGACGACATGCGCGGGATCGTCCGCGTGGCGCGCTCCCTCGCGCGCGGCCGCGTGCCGCTTGCGGCAATCTACTCCGAGCTCGGACGGCGCCCCCTTCTGCCCGGGCGGGCGCCGTCCTTCTTCGGCCAGGTGCTGCGCTTCGGGGCCGTCGGGATCTTCTCGACGCTCGCGTTCGCCCTCCTGTACCTCGTGTCGCAGCCTCTCATGGGCGCGCAGCTCGCGAACTTCGCGTGCCTCCTCGTCACCGCGGTGCTCAACACCGCGGCCAACCGGCGCTTCACGTTCGGCATTCGCGGGCCGGACAACTACGGCATCCAGCAGTTCCAGGGGCTCATCGTCTTCGGGCTCGCGTGGGCGCTCACCTCGTCCTCCCTGCTCGTGCTGCACGCCGCCGCAGCGCAGCCCGGCGCAACCTCCGAGCTCGTGACGCTCACCGCCGCGAACATCGTCGCGACCGTTCTGCGGTTCGCCCTCCTCAAGGCGTGGGTCTTCAGGGCGCGGACGACGGCGGGGCGGGGCGTTGGCGTCGAGGCTCGCCGCGCGGCCCCGGCGGCGGAGGCCGCGTGATGGCGGCGGTCGCCGAGCTTCCTCGTCTTGCCCTGACTCGGCGGGCGGTCGGCTCCGTCAGCCGCCGGGAACGCTTCCTCCTGGCAGCGATGCTGGCGGCGACGTTGCTCTCCTACCTCATGGGCTTGGACCACAATGGCTGGGGCAACCCCTTCTACGCGGCCACGGCGCAGGCCGGTGCACGCGATTGGACAGCCTTCTTCTTCGGCTCGCAGGACTGGAACAACGTCATCACCGTTGACAAGCCCCCGCTGTCGCTCTGGCCGGTGGCGCTCTCGGTCCGCATCTTCGGGCTCAGCTCGTGGTCGGTGCTCATCCCGCAGGCCCTCATGGGGACTGCCACCGTGTGGCTGCTGTGGGCGACGGTTCGCCGGGTCTTCCCAGCGACGGTTGCCTTCATCGCGGCGATGATCTGCGCGACGGCCCCAGTGTTCTTCCTCATGAGCCGGTACAACAACCCTGAGCCCATGATGGGCCTCCTCATCGGCTTGGGGCTCTACTTCGGCGTGCGGGCAGCCCAGGATTCCCGATGGCACTGGTACTTGCTCATGGGGACTTCCTTTGGCTTGGCGTTCCTGGCCAAGCAGTTTCAGGGGCTGGTCCCCGTGCCTGCCATCGGCTTGGCGATCCTCCTCCTCGGGACGGGGCGGCTGCGCGCGCGTCTCGCTCGGCTGGCTGGAGCGGGGGCGGCGATGGTCATTGCCGCGGGATGGTGGGTTGCGATCGTTGAACTCACACCGGCATCCGCTCGGCCATACATCGGGGGCTCCCTGACGAACAGCGTCGTCGAGCTCACGCTCGATTACAACGGCGCGGCCCGCCTCCTCCAGTTCCCTATGGCAGTCGGCGGAGGCCCGGCCACGGCAGATTCGGAACTGTCGCCTTACGACGGCGGATTCGCCCGGCTCTTCAATGGGAACTTCGCGCCTGAGAACGGTTGGCTTCTGGCCACTGGCATTGCAGCGGTGTTCATCCTCGCGCTCTATGGCAGGGGTCTTGGCGGTCGGCTCCAGCACGCTTTGGTTCTCGCTGCCTGCGTGTGGTTCATGTCGGCATGGCTGCTGATCAGTTTCATGGGCACGATGGTCCACTCGTACTACGTCTACACTGTCGTGGCGCCGATGGCTCTGGTCGTCGCTTTGGGCCTGTGGGCTGCGTGGAGCCGATCCGACGCTCTTGTAGGACGCCTGTTCGGTGTCTTCCTGATGGGCGCAACCGCGTTCATGGGCATCAGGGTCATGCAGTACAGCGACGCGTGGAGCTGGTGGGGACCAACGCTGCTGCTGGTCCTAGCGACGGCCGGGTCGGGTATCTGGCTCGTCAAGGGCCGCGAGGCGCCTCAGGAGATCTTCTGGGCGATGGTGCTCGGATCGATCATCGCTGGCCAGGTAGCGACCGACGTGTTCACTGCCTCTGCGTCGATTGAGGGCACCCAGCCCCTCTCTGGACCGATCAGCAACAACCCGGACGCGATGTCTCGGCATCTTCGCGACATCAAGACGACCGGCCAGCCGGATTGGGCTCCCCACGTTGCGTTCGGCGTGACTCCGTCGCCCGAGCTGCTCAAGGTCTTTTCGTCGGAGGGGAGCGGTACTGGACGCTGGATAGCCGCAACGTACCCTGCCCAGGACGCCGCCTTGACCCAGCTGACGACCGGCCGCGCAACCCTGTCGATCGGCGGCTGGCTTGGCCTCGACCCTGCGCCCACTCTCGACCAGTTCAAGTCCTGGGCGCTCAAGGGCGACATCGAGTTCTTTGTCGACCACCCGGCGATGAAGGCCTACGGCCTCGGGCAGCAAGCTGAAGCCATCGAGGCTTGGGTCCAAGCCACCTACCGCGGGGAGAAGGTGAACGATGCTGTCGTCTATCGTCTCGACGACGCCCACCGGAAGTAGGCTGGCGTCCCGCCTTCGGCCTCCTGAGGTCGCTGCTTTGGTCGGTGTCCTGTCCCTGAGCGCCGGCCTCAACTTCTGGAACCTGAGCGCGAACGGTTGGGCCAATGCCTTCTACACGGCCGCTGTGCAATCGGGGCTGCACAGCGGCGAGGCCTTCCTGTTCGGCTCAAGTGACTGGGGCAACGCGATCTCTGTCGACAAGCCACCGTTGAGCTTGTGGCTCATGGGAATCTCGGTCCGCATCTTCGGGTTCAACAGCTGGGGAATCCTCATCCCGCAAGCGCTCCTGGGAGTGGCGACGACCGCGCTCCTCTATTTCGTGGTGCGGCGCCGAGCGAGCGCTGCGGCGGCCGTCACGACAGCCCTCGCCTTCGCGACGACCCCCATCGTCGTGCTCCTGTCGAGGTACAACAATCCCGATCCCCTCTTGATCTTCCTCATGGTGCTCGGCCTCGCTGCCACCTTGCGTGGTATCGAATCGCGACGCGTCCGCTGGTTCTTGGCTGCAGGTGCAGTTTTGGGGTTGGGGTTCTTGGCCAAGCAGTTCCAGGTCCTCCTCATCGCGCCAGCGCTGGCCGGCGCCGTGCTCTCAACGGGGCGCTGGGGTTGGCGAAAGTCGCTTCTCAATGGCGGCGCAGCGATTCTCTCGTTCGCCGTCGTGGCCGGCAGTTGGCTCGCATTCGTCGACCTCACGCCCGCAACGTCGCGACCCTACGTGGGGGGCTCGACAGCCAACAGCCTCACTGAACTCACCGTCGGATACAACGGCATCAACCGCATCACTGCCGCCGACGGTTATGTCACAAGCCTCATTCCCCAGGAGTTCGGTGGCACAGGGTCGGATGCGGGCTTGCTGCGGTTGTTCAATGCCAACTACAACCAAGAAGCATCGTGGATTCTCTTCCTCGGACTGGCATGCGGAGCAATGAGTGCCTGGTGTCTCAGGCGTACGCGCGCCAAGGCTATCGCGATTGCCTCGGCGTTGTGGCTCGTGACTGCCTACGTCTTGCTTTCCTTCATGGGGCTCGACATCCACACCTACTACACCGTCAGTCTCGCGCCCCCGCTCGCCCTCACCGTGGGCTTGGGGCTCGAGGCCCTGTCTCTCGCCCCTCGCTCAGCGCGGCGAAGAGCGACCATGGCGCTCGGTATCGGCGTCAGCGCGCTGGCGTCCTGGTTGACGCTTGGGTCGCTCGTCCCGAGCGAGCCGATGCACGGTCTCGCGGTCACCACGCTAGTACTCGGACTCGGCGGAGCCGTTCTCACCGCCATCCCACCGCCCCTGCCGTGGATCAACCGGGCAGCCGCCTGCGCTGCAGTCATCGGTCTCAGCATCGGCCCCGTTGCCACGGATTTCGCTACGGTCAGTCGCGGTCAGACGGGCTCGAGTCCTGCGTCAGGCTCGCTCACGGCAAGCCCGAGTTCAATGAGCCGATTCCTTGCAAGCCTGAGAAATAGCGATCCGAAATGGGCCAGCGAACTGGCGCTCGGAGCTTCTCCCCCCGCACCTCTCGTGGAAAGATTGGCAGATTCCAACAGTTCTTGCCGTTGGGCAGGCGCAACCTTTCCGGCGCAGACGGCCGCCAATTGGCAGCTCGCCATCGATCGCCCGGTAATGCCGCTAGGCGGATTTTCGGCAATTGACCCGAGCCCGACGCTTGATCAATTCAAGAAGCTGGCCGGCGAAGGGTCAGTCTGCTATTTGATCGACTACCCAGAAATGGATCCCATCACCAGCAATCAACCGGCAATATCCGAGATCATTGCCTGGGTCCGGAACACCTTTTCCGCGTACACCGTGGAGGGCGCGACGGTATATCGGCTAAGAGCCGCGCAATAACCGGATGTGGATTTAGCCAGAAACAGCGAAGGCCCGTTCCGCGAAAGCGGAACGGGCCTTCTGTTGAAGTACTGAAATCAGCGCTTCGAGTACTGCGGAGCGCGGCGGGCCTTCTTGAGACCGGCCTTCTTGCGCTCGACCACGCGGGCGTCGCGGGTCAGGAAGCCGGCCTTCTTGAGCGCCGGGCGGTTGTTGTCAACGTCGATCCCGTTGAGCGCTCGGGACACGCCGAGGCGAACGGCACCGGCCTGGCCCGAGGGGCCACCGCCGTGGATGCGGACGATGACGTCGTAAGCGCCCTCAAGGTCGAGGAGCTTGAACGGGTCGTTGACTTCCTGCTGGTGAAGCTTGTTCGGGAAGTAGTTCTCCAGCGAGCGGCCGTTGATGGTCCACTGGCCGGAGCCCGGGACGACGCGCACGCGGGCCACAGCCTGCTTGCGGCGACCGACGGCGGCACCGGCCACCGTGAGAGCCGGACGCTCGCGCTTGGCGGCCTCAGCCGCAGCCGGGGCGCTCTCGGAGGTGTAGCTGGTCAGGTTCTCCTCGGCCTCTACGGCCGTGTTCAGCTCGTCGTTCTGAGCCACAGTGTTCTCCTTGGTGATTCTTGGGTAGTGGCCAGGACTACTGAGCGACCTGGGTGATCTCGAAGGTCTTCGGCTGCTGGGCAGCGTGCGGGTGGTTCGGACCCGCGTAGACCTTGAGCTTGGAAATCTGCTGGGCCGCAAGCTTGTTCTTCGGAAGCATGCCCTTGACGGCCTTCTCGACCGCGCGAACCGGGTTCTTCTCGAGGAGCTCGGCGTAGCTGACGCTGGTCAGACCGCCCGGGAAACCCGAGTGGCGGTACGCGCGCTTCTGGTCGAGCTTGGCACCAGTGAGGGCCACCTTGTCGGCGTTGATGATGATGACGAAATCGCCCATGTCCATATGGGGCGCGTAGGTCGGCTTGTGCTTCCCGCGCAGCAGTGTTGCGGTCTGGCTGGCAAGACGACCAAGGACGACGTCAGTGGCGTCGATGACGTGCCACTGACGGTCGGCGTCGCCGGGCTTCGGAGTGTACGTACGCACAGTAATTGCCTTCGTTCTCGGTCTTTGTAGGCGCCGTGAGGTGCACCTGTGTACTTCGGTGCGCTACCGGAGAAGAGGTGAGGGCTCTACCGACCAGTCATCCCTGAGCCTCGAATGCGCCGGCGGGCTGGTTCGTCCTGCAACTGGACACCCTCCGGACGCGTCCCATCGAGGTAGGACACGCACAACGACTATCAAGCGTACCCCGGGGCGGTAGGCGGGGTCAAAGCGGCCAGCGAGTACCTCGCCGGCCGCCACCCCAGAGTACTCGCCCCGAGTACTCAGCGTCCGAGCCAAGTACCGACCGTAATCGCGTCTGCAAAAGACAAGTACCAATACGGATGGTGGCCATGGGCCGCATATGGGACTTTTGTTGTGGCCGGCACCCGAGGCACTTCATATGGGGGCATCGATCTGGCGCCGGACCCACCTCCCAAAGAAAAGGAAAATCCAATGAACGCTCTCCTCGCCTCCGTGATTGCCTTCTGGAACGACCTCACCGACCGCACCAAGAGCGAAAAGGGTGCGACCGCAACGGAATACGCGCTGCTGGTTGGCCTTATCGCGCTCGTCATCATTGCCGGCGTCACCCTCTTCGGCAACAACCTGCAGACGTTCTTCAGCACCCTTGGTTCCAAGGTCGGGACGTGGTGAATAGCGATATCGATCGCGAGTCCGCGCAAAACGAATACGATCGCGACCGGGGCGCGACGGCCACTGAATATGCCTTGCTCGTTGGCCTCATCGCGCTCGTCATCATCGCTGGCGTCACCCTCTTCGGCAACAACCTGCAGACGTTCTTCAGCAGTCTGGGGTCCACGGTCGGAACCTGGTGATCTGGTCGGGGTGGGCACCCACAAGGCGCCCACCCCACCCCCGAATCTGAAATGAGTCCACCTTTGGAGGTCACGATGCCGTCCATGAAGCGCCGGCGGGAGCGCGGGGCCGTGGCCGTCGAGTTCGCGTTGGTCGTCCCCTTCCTGCTCCTGATCGTTGTCGGAATCGTCGAGTTCTCACGCATCTACAACGTGCAGATCACTCTGAACCAGGCTGCAAGGGAAGCCTCGCGCTCCATGGCCATCGCTGACGACACAACAACGGCTCAGAACCAGGCAATCACAGCAGCGCCAGGGCTATCCCCCGCGCTTTCTGCGTCCAACGTAGCCATCACGCCAGCTTCCGGATCGTGCACCAACGGGGCTGAGGCCAACGCAACGGTCACCTACACGCTCACGACGCTGACCGGATTCTTTGGCCAGTCGGTGACCCTGACAGGCAAGGGAGCTATGCGATGCGGTGGATGATCCTTCCACACGATGAGCGTGAGCGCGACAGGGGCGCCGTCGCCGTCATGGTTGCAATCCTCGCCGTCGTGCTCCTCGGTGTCGGGGCTATCGCCGTCGACATGGGCCGTATCTACAGCAAGCGGGCCGAACTCCAGAACGGTGCAGACGCCGCCGCCTTGGCCATCGCGGACAACTGCAAGCGGAACGCTGCGACGACGGGCTGCAACACCGGCGGGACGCCCACAAGCCTCGCCCTCAAGTACGCGCAGGACAACTCTCTGACCTCTACGGCCAACGTCCCGACGCCCATCATCACCATCAATGGGACTTCCGGAACGGTCACCGTCACCGCGACGGTGAAGGAGCCGAACGGGAACAATTCACTCTCGCTGTTACTCGCCAATGCCCTGGGCATCTCAAGCGCCCAAGTGGGCGCGACGGCGACTGCCAAGTGGGGTGTTCCGGCCAGCGGTCAATCGATCCTCCCGTTGGCGATCGATTCCTGCGAGCTAGACCTCAACAGCTCGTCGGCAACCCCGGTCAAACAGAAAATACTCACGCAGGGCGGGGGCACCCCTGACTGCAACGGGAAGAACCCGTCGAATCAGACTGTTCCGGGGGGATTCGCCTGGCTCTCGCCCACGGGGCCCGGGCCGTGCCAAGTCACCGCGACAGCTGGTCCAGAATCCGTCCTTTCGACTTGGATGAAGACGAGTAACGGAGCGGCCATCCCGCTCGGCTGCGGAGGTCTCTTCACCGCCGGCAACCCAAACTACGTTCTCGATCAGACCGTGGCGATCCCTGTCTACGACGACCTGTCGAGCTCTCCGCCCACTCCCAATCCGAGCGCCAACGGAAACAACACCTGGTACCACGTCGCCAAGTGGGCCGGATTCCATCTGCTGGGTTGGAAATTCCCTGGCTATTCGGCCGGGCCCAATGTCTGGACCGGATCTGAGAAGGGCATCTACGGCTACTTCGTAGGGTTCTCCGCCGACCCGTCCCTGTTCAGCAACTTCACGACCGATCCGAACGCCACGGGCAACCTCTACGTCGTGGAGCTAACCAGGTAGTCGCTCATCGCGGCTGCACCGGAACAATAAAGGAGTCACCGTGAGGACCCGCCTACTGGGAGGCGTGGCTGCTCTGATTGTCGCAATCATCGGCACCGTCCTTCTTCTCACCTACGTCAACGGCGCTGACCGCCGCGCTCTCGCCAACGTCGAAACCGAAGACGTCTACGTCGTCCAGAAGACAATTCCGACAGGAACGCCTGCAGTCGGTGTCAGCGACTACGTGTCCAAGAAGCCGATTCCCAAGTCCGCGATCCCCGCAGATCCCATCACGGATCTGTCGGCGATCCAGGGCAAGGTCGCCTCGACCGCCCTCCAGCCCGGGGAGGAATTGCTTGCCAGTCGCTTTGTCGACCCCTCCGCGCTCGAGTCGCCTGGGCGAGCGGCCGTCCCCGCCGGGATGCAGGAAGTGACGCTCAGACTTCCGGTCGAACGGGTAGTCGGCGGCAGCGTCACTGCTGGCGACACCGTGGGCATCGTCATCTCGTTCCCGAAAGAAGATGGCCTTCCTGCCCAGACACAGATGACCTTCAATAAGGTCCTCGTGACGGCAGTCCAGCTGCCCAGCGGCGCCCTCGCACAGAGCTCAACCCCAACGCCGCAGGCAAGCCAGGGCGGCAGTCTCAGCGGGGGCGGATCCAACGCCCAAGCCTCGGGCGACTACCTCGTGACCGTCGCGCGCCCCGCACCCGAAGTGGAACGCCTCGTTTACGCACAGCTAAACGGCACGATCTACCTCTCGAAGGAGCCGGCCTCCGCGACCGACGCCAACTCGGCACCAATCGACCGGACGAAGGTGCTCCGATGAGCCGCTTCGCCCTCGTCACAGCGCATCCGGAATTCGACCAACGCATTCGTCTCGCCGCCGCAGGGCTTCCGGGAAGTCTGCAGGCGTTCCGCGCCGATTATCTGCCGCCCACGATCGACGACATGTTTGGGCAGCTCGTCGGCGAACCGCTCGAGGTCCTCGTTCTCGGCCCCGATCTGCCGTCGACCGACGTCCTGAACTTCGCTGCCGCCGTCGATGTCAGGTCTCCGCACGTCAGCGTGATGTACGCCGCGGACGCTTCTCCCGAGCTGGCGCTCGCCGCCATGCGATCAGGCGTTCGCGACCTCGTCACCCCACAAGCCGACGTCGACACACTGCGAGTTCACCTTGAGCAGGCCGCCACCGCCGCGTCCTACCGACTCTCAAGCACAGCTGGGGCCCTGCAGGCGACCGTCGATCACGAGGGTCAGGGCAGGGGCCGAGTCATTACGGTGATGTCCCCGAAGGGCGGCGTCGGAAAGACCACCATCGCGACGAACATCGCAGTTGGCCTCGCCAAGGCGTCTCCGATGTCGGTCGTGATCGTCGATCTCGACCTCCAATTCGGGGATGTCGCGAGCGGCCTCATGATGAAACCCGAAAGCTCGATCGCCGAAGCCGTCAACGGCCCGATGGACATGCTCTCCCTGAAGACCTATTTGGTACCGCACCCGACGAAGCTTTACGCACTCTGTGCTCCCCTCACTCCAGCCGATGCCGACAAGGTTTCAGCTGAACAGGTGAGTGACCTGGTTGCCCGTCTCGCGACGGAATTCCAATACGTTGTCATCGACACGTCCCCTGGACTCGGCGAGCACGTCCTCGCAGCGCTCGATCAGGCCACGGACGTCGTCTGGGTGTGCGGGATGGACCTTCCGAGTATCAGGGGCCTCAAGTCTGGCCTCGAGATTCTGGGCGAGCTCGACATGTTGCCGGAGCATCGGCACGTCGTGGTCAATATGGCAGACAAGAAATCCGGCATCACCGTGCAGGACATCGAGGCGACTATCAGCGTGCCGATCGACGTGATCTTGCCGCGATCCAAGGGAATGCCCCTCGCAACCAATCGCGGCGTTCCGGCCCTCGCCGACGGCCTGCGCGACTCAACGGTCAAGGGCCTCCGAAGTCTCGTCGAACGGTTCCAGCCCACATGGCAAGATCGCGGCCACCGTCAGACGCACCGAAGGGTGGTATTCCAGTGAGCCTGAGTGATCGTCTTCAAGGGCGGCGTGGCACGTCCGCCCCTCCTACGGCTTCTCCCAGCGAAGCGCGAGTACACGAGAGCGGATTTGGTACTCCGACGGCATCTGAAAAGGCCCCCTCGCCATCGGTTGAGGTCGGCCTGTCGACCCTTAGCGTCCGACTGGACGCAAGGGTCGCCGCGGAGGCCGAAGCCCGTCTGGCAGGACACGAACCCGTGGGCAGCGTTCGCGCAAGTCAGGCTCTCCGCGAGCTAAAGGAGAAGTCCACGGCCGAGCTCTACGAACGGGTTGGGAGCCGAATTACGGACTCAACACTCAGCGAATCCGACCTCCAGGACTATGTCCACACTGAGCTCAGGGCGGTGGTTGCCGACCAGCAAGTACCCCTCACGTCGAGCGAGCGAGAGCGGCTCATCAACGAGGTCATGGACGATGTCCTCGGACTTGGACCGCTCCAGCGATACTTGGAAGACACAAGCGTCACGGAAATCATGGTCAACCGCGCTGACCAAGTGTACATCGAACGAAACGGACGGCTGCAGCCCACCGAGACAACGTTCACGTCCGAGGAACAACTACGGCGCGTCATTGAACGCATCGTCTCCCGAGTTGGCCGTCGGGTCGACGAATCCTCGCCACTCGTTGACGCACGCTTGGCCGATGGATCTCGTGTGAACGCGATCATCCCGCCTCTGGCCGTCAACGGGGCGGCGCTCACGATCCGAAAGTTTGCCCGAGACGCTCTGACCGCTGAGAAGCTGATCGAACTCGGTTCGTTGAGCAGCGAGATGGCCGAGCTACTGCGAGCATGCGTCGAGGCGCGAATGAACGTGATCGTGTCTGGAGGCACAGGCACAGGCAAGACCACTCTCCTCAATGTGCTCTCCTCGTTCATCCCGACAAGCGAGCGCATCGTGACTATCGAGGATGCGGTCGAACTACAGCTTCAACAGGAGCACGTCGTCCGGCTGGAGAGCCGTCCGCCCAACATCGAGGGCATTGGCGCGATCACCATCCGCGACCTCGTCCGGAACTCCCTCCGTATGCGGCCAGACAGGATCGTCGTCGGTGAGGTTCGTGGCGGCGAGACCCTGGACATGCTTCAAGCCATGAACACCGGGCACGATGGTTCCCTCTCGACAGTCCACGCAAACTCGCCGCGCGACGCTATCGCTCGGCTCGAGACGCTCGTTCTCATGGCGGGGATGGATCTGCCTCTGAGAGCCATTCGCGAGCAAGTGGCCTCCGCTGTGAATCTCATCGTTCATCTCACCCGTCTACGAGACGGCACCCGCAGAGTCACCCATGTAACTGAGATACAGGGCATGGAGGGCGACATTGTCACTCTGCAGGACGCATTCCTGTTCGACTTCTCTGCCGGAGTGGACGCCAATGGCCGGTTCCTGGGTAAGCCAATCCCCACTGGAGTCCGTCCGCGGTTTACAGAGCGATTCGCGGATCTGGGGATCAAGATCAGCCCAGCTCTCTTCGGCCAGCAATTTGCGAGGAGGTAGAACAGGATGGACTCCCCCATTGTGCTGGTCGCAGGTCTAGCTGCAATTTATGCAGCGCTAGCCGTCCTGGCCGTCATCACGCTGAAGTCCCGCCGCACGGTGCCGCTCGATCGGCGGCGTCCGCAGACTAAGGACTCGGTGTCGGCGCTCTCGAAGATGACGGACGGCGCAGTCGGCGCGATCAACAAAAGCCTGCAGGGAAGGCAGCTCCGCCTCCTCACCGCGGACAAGTTCGAACAGGCAGGGCTCAAGATCCGGGCAGCCGATTTCCTTCTCATATGCGGGGCATCGTTTTTCGCCTTCGGCCTTGTCGGCTTCATCCTCGGCGGCCTCGGCATCGGACTCGTCACCGCCGTCTTCGCACCGCTGATCCTGCTCGTCTGGCTCAACATGACCGCAGCCCGGAGGCAGTCGAAGTTCGCAGATCAGCTTCCGGACATGCTCACGATGATTGCCGGAAGCATGCGGGCGGGGCACAGCTTGCTTCGAGCTGTGGACGGAGCCGCAGACGAATCCGAGGCCCCCATGGGGGAAGAGCTGCGCCGTGTCGTCAATGAGACTCGGATCGGCAGAGACTTGGTCGAATCACTGCTTGACGCCGCTGGGCGCATGAAGAGTCAGGATTTCCTGTGGGTGGCGCAGGCCATTGAGACCCAGCGCGACGTCGGCGGCAATCTTGCCGAACTTCTCGAAAACGTGAACGAAACAATTCTTGACCGCGCCAAGCTGTCCCGTCAGGTCAAGGCTCTCAGCGCGGAAGGACGGATGTCGGCGGGAGTCCTCGTGGCACTGCCGATCTTCATGCTCATCGTGATCTGCTTCATGAACCCGAGCTACGCCGCGACATTCTTCACCACCGTGCCGGGCTGGATCATGCTCGCAGCGGTCGCGGTCATGCTCGGTGTCGGCACGTTCTGGCTCAGTCGAATCATCAAGCCGAAGTTCTAGGGGTCAACATGTCCATCATTGCCATCGGAGCAATCATCGCGATCGTCGTACCCCTGAGCTATTTCACGTGGTCCTTTGTGGGAGCTGACCGAAGCGTTCGAAGAACGATTGAGCAGAACCTGGGCCTCGCGCAGCCGGCTCAGAAGGCGGCGCCCTCGTCAATCCCAGAAGCTTTCACAGGTGCTGCCCGCCGCATGACGTCGAAAAGGTACACAGCGTGGCTGGATAGAAAACTCGCGGGTGCGGGGCGCCCCAGGAGCTGGCCGCTCGATAGGGTGCTCGTGGCGAAGCCGTTGTTGGCGTTCATCTGCTTCGGATTGGGTTTGGTCATCGGTCTGAAGAACCCGGGACCGCAGATCTTCCTCATCCTTGTGGCGGTGTCTGCGCTTGCGTATTTCGTTCCCGATATCCTCCTGCACAACTCGGCCCAGAAGCGCCGATCGGCGATGCAGATCGCCCTTCCCACCATGCTCGACCAGATGCTGATATCAGTGGAGGCGGGCGTCGGATTCGAGGCTGCGATGGATCGTGCAGCCCAAAGTAGCAGCGGTCCGCTGGCGGATGAGTTCGTACGGACGCTCCAAGACATCCAAGTTGGCCGGCCTCGCCGCGAGGCATATCTCGATCTTGCCCAGCGGGCTGCGTTCCCGGAACTTCGTTCATTCGTGCGGTCAATTGTCCAGGCTGATCAATACGGCATCGCCATCGCAAATGTGCTCCGGGCGCAGGCTCGCGAAATGCGCCTCAAGCGGCGCCAGCGAGCCGAGGAACATGCGATGAAAATCCCGGTGAAGATCCTGTTCCCGCTGGTCTTCTCCATTCTCCCTGCACTTTTCGTGATCATCTTGGGCCCCACAGTCATGAACATCGTCAAAGTTTTCTCGTAAAGAAGGACGGTCATGGACAGCTCAGATTCGACGCACAGCGAGGGCCGGGATCGAGGAGCAACGGCCACCGAGTACGCCATCCTGTGCGGATTCATCGCCATGGTCATCGTTTTCGGAGTCGCGGCCTTCGGGACTTCACTCGGCGACTACTACAACCACCTTGTCACTGGGGTGCAGACCACCCTGCATCTGCCGTGACGGCTTCTGTCCCGTCCGGCACTCCTCGGCCCAAGGCCCCCTGACTGGAGTCCTCTCCCGGTGCCCAGAGCCGGGAGGGGACTCCGCTTACACTCGGCATCGCCGGTTTCGAATCACCACGCTCCGCACCGTCCTGAGCACGTCGCTAAGCCCACCGACACCGAGGACAGCTGACACCGAACGTAGAAGTACCTGAAGAGTGCCCGCAAAGCAAGGGGGAGCGTCATGGTGGAGCCGGAGCCGGACTTCAAGTCGAACCACGCGGAAACAACATACTTGCGGGGCCCTCTTCAGGTATCCACGATCTGGAGGGGACTGCAGCCTTTGTCCCGCGCCCTGGATCCAAGGCACAACTCCCTCAACGCAATGCGCCTCGTCTTCGCGTCAGCGGTCATCGTGTCCCATGCGTGGTACCTCGGCGGCTACGGCCCAGAACCGGTCCTGTACGGAATAAAGCTCGGCACCGCCGGAGTGATGGGGTTTTTCTCGATCTCTGGGTACCTCATTACGTTCAGCGCACAGCGCTCTCTATCGGCACGCGAGTACGCTGTCGCACGACTGACTCGGATCTACCCAGCACTCGTGATCGCGGTCATCTCGGTTGGTTTTGTCGCGGCTCCCCTTGGGTCTCTCCTGACAGAAGGCCGCTACGATGTTGGAGGAGCTTTCACTTTTCTCGGTGCAGCCGTGGGACTCCTTCTAGGCTTTCTCCCAACGCCACCAATAGGGACGTCGTTGCGGGGCAACTATGATGCTGTCGACTGGAACGGGCCACTCTGGACTCTCACGTGGGAAGTTGTCTGCTACGTGCTCGTTGCCATCGTTGTTCTGGCGGCGCGTCGAATCCCGCAAGGCGGAAGGCCTGACTTAGCCACAGCATTCCTCTTCGCAGCCGTGACCTCCGGAATCGGACTAACGCTCCTTCGCGGCGGGTTCGGTCCAACGCGATCTGACTTCGCACTGCCGCTCCTGGCGTTCTTCCTTTCTGGTTCGCTGCTGGCTCATTTTAGGGACCGGGTGCCAATTGGCCCTGTTCCGCTCACGCTGGCAGTTGTGATCAGTTGGGCGTCCCTTGCATCGGACCTAGCGCCCATCCTCGTCCCGCTCCCGCTCGCTTATCTCGTACTCTGCCTCGGCTCGCTTCGCACCTTCTCCAAAATCGGCTCCCGTTACGACATCTCCTATGGTGTCTACATCTACGGCTGGCCCGTCCAGCAGCTCCTCGCCGCGGCACATCTGCCTGCATTCCTCCCGCCACTCGCCTATGGGGCGGTAGCGCTGGCAGCTGTCTGGCCGCTCGGATTCCTGAGCTGCGTGGCGATCGAAAAGCCAGCGCAGCGCTGGCGCCGCGCTTGGCAGGCCCGTCAGAGCGCAAGGGCCGCGGAGTCGGAGGCGATTCCTAGCTGATCTTCGATTCTTCGCGGGCGCCAACCGCTTGCCCTAGCTGCAGAAGTCGGGGCACGGCAAGCAGGATCGTAAAGGGAATGACAGGCGTGAGCACCGGTGAAGCAAGGACCACCGCGGGCGCGATCAAAAAAGCCCATCCCGTGCAGGCTGCAAAGACCACGAGTCCAACGGCGAGCAGACCCCGCGCGACGAAGCTGACGCTGCTGTCGGGTGTACCGCTCCTATTGTCGAGAAGGAACCCCACCCACGCATGCCATACGGACGGATCGAGGGCATAGGAGACGGCGACTATCACTGCTGTCGCGCCGATGCCTTGAAATAAGCGCTTCCAGTCTCCCCGCGCCGCGTACCACAAGAGGCCGACGCCGGCCGTGACCTTCGTGAGGATGGCGAATGACCACGCCGCTGGCTTCTGCAGGCCAACTACTGCCGAAACGGCCAGCAGGACGTAGATGTTGCTCACGACCAGCTCTGGGAGTCCCAACAGGAATAGGGGGATGGCCCAACGCAGACGCAGAGGCGCCACTAACCACACGAGAGCAGCCGCCTCTATCGCCACCCACGCGGTAGCGAACAGCGGCCAGGGAAGCATCGCGAGTGGCTTGATCACCGTGACGAAGACTGGTGAATAGAGGTAGGCATCGCGCTGCCCTGGGACCGCCCCATAAATGAGGCCGCCCTGAGCTGCCAACCAATAGGCGTGGGAGTCTTGTCCGATCGCTCCATCCATAACGATCTGTCGCACGGAAACGAAGACCGCCATGAGACTCAAGGGCCAAATGAGAATCAACGCCGCGCGCGTGGGCAAAGGGAATCTCCGTGCAAAGGAATCCCCTTGACCAAGATCGAGCGGCGAAGATGTTAGATTTGAGCCCCCAATGCCCTTCATGCTCGCGATAATGCCACAATCCGCACTCGAGATGGCAGACCTAAAGTCCCCTTCAATTGAGCCAACCGCAAGGGAAACCACAAGAGTCGTGTCCTAGCGCTGGATCATGCGAGGCTTCCCCAAGCTTCGCCCTAGAACAGCACCCGCGGCATCCGCACGCTCCTAATGTCAATGGTGGAGCTGGCAGTCGAGCCAGCCGACATCCCCCACACAGGAGCTAGACAAAATGCTTTCTCTCATCGCCTCTCTCCACGTCCTGGGCATCAAGACCAAGGAGCGCCTCCTCTCGGGCGAGAAGGGTGCCACGGCCGTCGAGTACGGCATCATGGTGGCCCTCATCGCCGTCGTCATCATCGTCGCCGTCACTCTCCTCGGCGGCAACCTCAAGGCGATGTTCAACAACGTCGCCACCCAGGTTCCGACCTCGAACCCGTGATCCGCGGCGGGATCCGTTCCCTCGCCCGCAAGGTGACCTCGGGCGAGAAGGGTGCGACCGCCGTCGAGTACGGCATCATGGTGGCCCTCATCGCCGTCGTCATCATCGTCGCCGTCACGCTGCTCGGCGGGAATCTCTCGGCGATGTTCAACAACGTGGCGACCCAGGTCCCAACGTCCAACCCGTGACCCACGCCTCGTGCCCGGGCCAGGCTCTCAGCCGGCCCGGGCACGGCAGCGAGCACACAGTCTCACCCCGGACCGAGGAGTCCCCATGACCGCCCAGCACCGCGAGCGAGGAGCCGCCGCAGTCGAGTTCGCGCTCGTCCTGCCGGTGCTCGTCGTCCTGGTCATGGGCATCATCGACTTCGGCCGGGTGTTCAACGCCCAGCAGACGCTCACGTTCGCGGCGCGAGCCGGGGCGCGCGTCATGGTCCTCCAGAACAGCCAGTCGGCGGCTGTCACCGCAGCCCAGAACGCTTCGGCGACGCTCGGCTCGCTGCCCTCTTCGGCCTTCTCGGTCTCCCCCACCACGTGCACCGCAGGAACCCAGGTGACCTTCACCGTGAATTACACGATGAAGGGCACGGGCTTCTTCGGGAACTTCCCGCTCACGGGAACGGGGGTCATGCTGTGCGGCGGCTGATTCACACGAACGACGGCGCGCAGCACCGCGAGCGCGGTGCCGTCGCCGTGGTCACGGCGCTCCTCATGGTCGTGCTTCTCGCCGTGGGCGCCCTCGCGGTCGACGGCGGCATGCTCTACGCGAAGCGCGCCCAGCTGCAGAGCGGCGCGGACGCTGCGGCCCTCGCGATCGCCCAGAAGTGCGCCGCGTCGCTGAGCGACCCGCAGTGCACCTCGACGTCGTCGCTCGCCACCTCGCTCGCCCAGTCGAACATGCAGGCCGGCCAGGCCGGCATGGCTTCGCTCAAGGTGGACACGTCGGGCCAGAAAGTCACGGCCACGACCCAGCCGCTCCAGCCGGGAATGCAGCCCGGTTCGGTCTCGCTGTTCCTCGCCCAGACGATCGGGATCACTAGCGCGGCGCTCGGCGCAACGGCGTCAGCCGCATGGGGCAGCCCGAGCTCGGGGGTCACCGCGTTCCCCCTGACGTTCTCCGTGTGCCAGGTGCAGGGGCAGATCAACGGCGGGGCCCAGCTCCTCCAGGACCACGGTTCGGGAGCCAACGCAAGCTGCAATTACGGACCCTCGGGGCAGGTCACCCCTGGCGGCTTCGGCTGGCTCACCCAGGACCCGGGCAGCTGCGGAGCCACCATCAACATCGCGCAGTCCGAGGCCGGGGGCAGCACCGGCAACAGCGGGCCGTCGAACTGCGATGCCGTCCTCCAGCAGTGGATCACGCAGCTCCAGAACGGGCAGAAGGCCGTGGTGCTCCTGCCGATCTTCACGGCCGTCAACGGCACGGGAAGCTCCGCGGTCTACACGCTCATCGGCTTCGCGGCCTACAGCATCATCGGCTGGAAGTTCTCGGGTGGGACCTCACCGCCGTACGTCTACAACAACCAACCCTCCGGCCTCCCGAACAGCCTCTCGTGCACGGGCAGCTGCCGCGGCATCATCGGCACGTTCATCACGTACGTCGCGCTCGACAACAACTTCCAACTCGGCCCGTCGAGCAGCCTCGGCGCCGCAGTCGTCCGGCTCACGCAGTAGCCACCCAGCAACCCGCCTCATCACCCCCCAACCCGCACTCGCACCTCAGGAGCATCGTGAAGTCCAGACTCGTTGCCGGCGCCGCCGCCCTCGTTGCGGCCATCCTCGGCGTCGTGCTGGTGATCTCATACGCCAATGGCGCCGACGCCCGCGCCCAGGCCGGAATGAAGCCGACCGACGTTCTGGTCGTCACGAAGCCAATCCCCCAGGGCACACCTGCGGCGAACATCGGCGACTCGGTGCAGCTCAAGTCGCTCCCTGCGAGCGCGGTCGCCCCCACGGCGCTCCACGCCCTCGACGGGATGTCCGGGAAGGTGGTCTCCACGGCCCTCCAGCCCGGCGAGCAGCTCCTCTCGGATCGCCTCGCCGATCCGAGCAGCCTCACGGCGCCGGGCACGGTCCCGGTTCCGGCGGGCCTGCAGGAGGTCTCGTTCCAGCTCGGCGCGGACCGGGCCGTGGGCGGGCGCCTCCAGGCGGGCGACGTCGTGGGGATCTTCCTCTCGTTCGACCACGGAGCCGTCTCCTCCGGCGGCCCCGAGAGCACGGCGCTCGTCTACCACATGGTGCTCATCACGAACGTGCAGGGCCCCCAGACGGCGGACAACTCGGGCAAGCCCGCCACCGCGCCGCTCATGATCACCGCCGCGGTGACCGACGCGCAGGCCACGAAGATCGTCTTCGCCGCGCAGTTCGGCACCATTTGGCTGAGCAAGGAACAGGCCAGCTCCCCGCAGGGCAACTCGGCAACGGTCGACCGATCGAAGGTGTACCAATGAGCCGCTTCGTCCTGATCTCCCCGAGCCCGGAGTTCGCCGCGGCCATGCAGACAGCGGTCGACGGCGCCCTCCCGGGCGGCGTCTACACGGTCGCCACCGCGGAACTCCCCGAGCAGCCCGAGCAGATCTTCGCGCTCCTCGGCGGGGTGCGCCCCGCCGTCGTCGTCCTCGGCCCCGGCGTGCCGCTCGACGGCGCGCTCCGCCTCGCCACCGTGTTCGACGTCCGCTTCCCCGACGTCGCGGTGCTCCTCGTGGCCGACGCCGACGCGGACCTCATGCTCCAGGCCATGCGGGCCGGGGTGCGGGACATCGTATCCCCCGCCGTCGAACCGCACCAGCTCCGGATCGTCCTCCAGCGCTCCGTCCAGGCCACGGAAGGCCGCCGCCGCGACCCCGAGCCGGCAGAGCCGGGCACCCGCCGCGGCCGCGTGATCGGCGTCTTCTCCCCGAAGGGCGGCGTGGGCAAGACGACGCTCGCCACGAACATCGCCGTGGGCCTCGGCAAGACGGCTCCCATGAGCGTGGTGATCGTCGATCTGGACCTGCAGTTCGGCGACGTCGCCACGGGGCTCGACCTCGACCCCGAGCACACGGTGACGGACGCCGTCACCCGCGCGGCGGCCCAGGACTCGATGGTGCTCAAGGCCTTCCTCACCCTCCACACGGCGGGGATCTACGCACTGTGCGCCCCGCGGGACCCGATCGAGGCGGACGGCATCGAGGCCGATCAGGTGGGACGCCTCATCCGCCAGCTCGCCGACCAGTTCGACTACGTCGTGGTGGACACGGCCCCCGGGCTCGGCGAGTGCACGCTCGCCGCGCTCGAGGAGTGCACGGACGGCGTGTGGGTCACAGGAATGGACGTTCCCGGGGTCCGCGGCCTCCGCTCGAGCCTCGAGGTGCTCGGCCGCCTCGGGCTCCTCCCGGAGACCCGCCACCTCATACTCAACATGGCGGACGCGAAGGCGGGCCTGAGCGTTCGCGACGTCGAGGCCACGGTGGGCGTGCCCGTCGACGTGAGCGTCCCGCGCTCGCCCGCGATCTCGTACTCGACCAACCGCGGCGTGCCCGTGCTGCAGTCGCCCCGGCGCGGCGACAAGGCGAGCTCGGCGCTGGGCGAGGTCGTCGAGCGGTTCACCCCGGAGGGCGCCGCGCGCCTCCGCCGCAAGCTCCACCGAAGGGTAGTTGTCTCATGAAGCTCTCAGAGCGCGTCAACCTCGCGGAGGGCCGCCCCGCCTCGGCGCCGTCCGTCGCGGCACCCTCGGCCGCGCCGTCGGCCGTCGCCCTCGCCGAGCCCCCGGCTCCGGCCGGTCCGGGCGCGCAGACGCTCGCCGGCAAGGCGGCCGCAAGCAGCCCGGTCGCGCCCCGAGCCATGCCCGCGGACGCCCTCGCGGGCCTCAAGCAGCGCGCGGCCGCGGCCTTCTTCGAGCGCATGGGCTCGCGCTTCAGCGATTCGACGGCCACCGAGGACGAGCTCCGCACCGCCGCGCGCGACGAGCTCACCCAGGTCATCGACGACGAGCACGTGCCGCTGAGCGCCACCGAGCGCTCACGCCTGCTCCGGGACATCGAGGACGACGTCCTGGGCTACGGCCCGCTCCAGCGCCTCCTCGACGACGACGACATCACCGAGATCATGGTCAACCGCCACGACCAGATCTACATCGAGCGCAAGGGCCACCTCGTCTCCTCGGGCCTGAGCTTCAGCTCGGAGGAGCAGCTCCGCAACGTCATCGAGCGGATCGTCTCCCGCGTGGGCCGCCGCATCGACGAGTCCTCGCCGCTCGTGGACGCCCGCCTCGCGGACGGCTCCCGCGTCAACGCTGTCATCCCCCCGCTCGCGGTGGGCGGCTCGTCGCTGACCATCCGAAAGTTCGGCAAGGTGCCGCTCACGGTGCGCGACCTCATCGGCTTCGGCACGCTCACGCCGGAGATGGCCGAGCTCCTCGAGGCGTGCGTCAAGGCCAAGCTCAACATCATCGTCTCGGGCGGCACCGGCACGGGCAAGACGACGCTCCTCAACGTGCTCTCCTCCTTCATCCCTGGCGACGAGCGCATCGTCACGATCGAGGACGCCGTCGAGCTGCAGATCCAGCAGGACCACGTGGTGCGCCTTGAGAGCCGGCCGCCGAACACGGAGGGCAAGGGCGAGATCACCATCCGAGACCTCGTCCGGAACTCCCTCCGCATGCGCCCGGACCGGATCGTGGTCGGCGAGGTCCGAAGCGGCGAGTCGCTCGACATGCTCCAGGCCATGAACACGGGCCACGACGGCTCGCTGTCGACCGTGCACTCGAACTCGCCCCGCGACGCTATCGCGCGCCTCGAGACCCTCGTGCTCATGGCCGGCATGGACCTGCCGCTTCGGGCCATCCGCGAGCAGATCGCGTCCGCCGTGAACCTCATCGTGCAGATCTCGCGTCTGCGCGACGGCACACGACGCATCACGCACGTCACCGAGGTTCAGGGCATGGAGGGCGACGTCGTCACGCTCCAGGACGCATTCGTGTTCGACTTCAGCGCCGGCCTCGACGCAACCGGCCGCTTTGCTGGCAAGCCCATCCCCACGGGCGTGCGCCCTCGCTTCCTCGAGCGCTTCGAGGACCTCGGGATCCACGTCCGCCCGGGCGTGTTCGGCCCGTCGATGATGTCCCAGGAGCACCCATGGAAATAATGCTCGGCTGCGGCCTCATCCTGGCCGGCGGGCTCGCGGGCGCCGTGCTCGCCGTGCGGCCCGGGCAACGCACGCTCCCCGTGTCTCGCCGCCGCCCGGCCGTGGCCGGCCCGAGCTCGGCGTTCGGCCGCGCCGCCACAAGCGCCGCGGATGGCCTGCAGAGCTGGCTCACCACGAGGCGGCTCACACTGGTCTCCCCCGACGCTCTCGAGCTCGCGGGGGTCCGGCTGCGACAGGCTGACCTGCTGCTGCTGGTGGTGGGGGCCATGGCGCTGTGCGCGGTGATCGGCCTCATGATCGGGAGCCTCGGGCTGGGGCTCCTCCTCGCCGTGCTCATGCCGTTCATCCCGCGCATCCTGATCCGCTCCCGGATCTCCTCCCGCCGGAAGCGATTCGGCGACCAGCTCGCAGACACCCTGCACCTCCTTTCGGGCGGCCTCCGCGCGGGGCACAGCATCCTGCGCGCCGTCGACGCGGCCGCCTCGGAGAGCCCGGAGCCGACTGCACACGAGATGCGCCGCATCGTTCAGGACACGGCGCTCGGCCGCGATCTCCTCGTGTCCCTCGAGGACACGGCGCAGCGCATGGACAGCCAGGACTTCGTGTGGATCGCGCAGGCGATCCAGATCAACCGCGAGGTGGGCGGCAACCTCGCTGACGTGCTCGACCAGGTCAACGAGACCATCCGCGAGCGCGGCGAGATCAAAGGCCACATCGCGGCGCTCGCGGCCGAGGGCAAGTTTTCGGCGTACATCCTCATGGCCCTGCCCATCGCGATCGTGCTCCTCCTCATGGCCGTCAACCCCACGTACATGACCGTCATGTTCACGAGCCCCATCGGCTGGGCCATGATCGCAGCCTCGGGGATTCTCATGACGATCGGCGGCCTCTGGCTGCGCAAGATCATCGACATCAAGTTCTAGGCAGGAACCATGCCCATTCCTCTTCTCGCCGCGCTCCTCGTGGCCGTCGCGGTGGCGACCCTGTGCTGGTCCGTGCTCTCGGTGGACCGGCGCGAGACCCGTGCCATCCGCGCGAACCTCGGCCGCGGGATCACCTCCTCGACCGAGGCCGAGTCCGGCTCCGGCGTCCTGGAGCTGCTCGAGCGGGTCGCGCGCCGCCTCACGCCAGGCGCCTACGTCCGCCGGCTCGACCGCCTCCTCGCCCTGGCCGGCCGCCCGGCGTCGCTCCCGCTGGGCCGGCTCCTCGCTGCGAAGCCCGCCCTCGGCGCCGTCGGCGCGGCGATCGGTGCGCTCATCATCTCGACGAGCCCCGAGCCGCTCATGCGCCTCGTCGCGCTGTTCGTCGTCGTCCTCGGCTACATGCTGCCGGACCTCATGCTCCTGAGCCGCGGGATGGAGCGGCAGACCCAGATCCAACGCGACCTGCCCAACACGCTCGACCAGCTGCTCATCTCTGTCGAGGCAGGGCTCGGCTTCGAGGCGGCCCTGAGCCGAGCGAGCTCAAACGGAAAGGGCCCGTTCGCGGAGGAACTCGTGCGGACGCTCCAGGACATGCAGGTGGGACGCTCGCGCCGCGAGGCCTACCTCGGGCTCGCCGAACGCACCACCACCCCGGAGGTGCGCAGCTTCGTCCAGGCGATCGTGCAGGCGGACGCGTACGGCATCGCGATCTCGCGCGTGCTCCGCGTCCAGGCCAAGGCGATGCGCGTCAAGCGCCGTCAGCGAGCGGAGGAGCAGGCCATGAAGCTCCCGGTCAAGGTCCTGTTCCCGCTGCTGTTCTTCATCTTCCCGGTCCTCTTCATCGCCATCCTCGGGCCGGCCGTCATCAACACTCTTGCTACTCTCTCAGGGCGGTAATGTTGACATGAATCTCAAGGAGACAGTCATGGCGGCAGGCGGATCCACGGCGGAGTGCCCGGATCACACCCTGCCGCTCGTAGACTCTGCCGCGCTCGACGCCTTGGCCGAGGATGTCGGCCCCGCCTCGGCGGCGGCGTTCGCCCGCGACTTCGCGGCGATGTGGCCGCGCCGCCGGGCAAGGCTCGTTCGGGCGCTCGGGCGCGGGGATCGAGACGCCGCGCTCGAGGCGGCCCTGAGCCTCCGCACCTCGTCAGTCATGGTGGGCGCTGCCCGGCTCGCGGGCCTCGCCGAGCGCGTCGAGGGCCTCGTCCGAACGAACGACGGCGCGGTCGCCCCAGACCTGCTGGCCGCCGTCGGCCTGTGCGGTGACCTCACCGTGAGCGTCCTCTGCCGGGGCGCCGGCGGCGCCGGGCAGGCTCCGGCCTAGCTCTCCCGCTCAACCGGTTCCCCGAAGTCCCCGGTCCCCAAGTCACCCCTGCGTGCCCGCAAGTCACCCAGTAGGGAACTTCTCTGCAGACAAGGGGACTTCCGGCGCCGGGCCTCCGACGCTACGAGGCCGGAGGCGCGAGGCGATAGCCGACCCCGCGCACGGTCACGAGCCAGCGCGGCTGCCGCGAATCGTCGCCGAGCTTGCGGCGGAGATTGCCCAGATGGACCTCGACGGCCCGCTCGTCCGCTTCGCTCACGTAGGAGTCCTCGCGATACCGCTCCCCGCGGGCCACCCGCACGAGCTCGGACCGGGTCAGCACGCCGCCGCCGGCGCGCAGAAGGGCGTGAAGCAGGTCGAACTCGCTCCGCGTGAGGTCGAGGGGCGTGCGGCCGAGGGCCACCGTCCGCGTCCGCGGATCGAGGGTGAGCCCGCTGTGGCGGAGGAGCGGGCCGGGACGCGCCGCGGGGGCCTGGGCGGCCCCGGCGCTCGGCGAGGTTGCACGGACCGGACTGGAGGGCGCCGTCGTCCGCTCGCGGTCATCGCCCGCCGGTGCGGCGGGGCGCCCTTCTGGCGTCGCGTCGGCAACGCCACCCCGCGGCCGCCGCATCATGGCGGCGATGCGCGCCCTGAGCTCGCGCGGCCGGAAAGGCTTGGTGAGGTAGTCATCGGCGCCGGACTGAAGGGCCAAGATGGTGTCCGGCTCCTCGTCGCGCGCCGTGAGCATGACCACATACGCGTCGCTCGAGGTCCTGATCCGGCGCAGCACCTCAAAGCCGTCGATGTCCGGAAGTCCGAGATCGAGCGTCACCACCGTCGGGGCCTCGCGGCGCGCAATCTCGGCGCCCTCGCGGCCCGTCGCGGCGCTCAGCACCTCGAAACCCGCTTGCCGCAGCACGTCCTCCACGAGATGGCGGACGTCGTCATCGTCCTCGACCACGAGGGCAAGACCAAGATCGTCCATTTTTTCTCTCCTCTGCGACACCGTCTACTGCGCCGGTCACCACTGCGACAGGTCTTTGTCATATTCTCATTACGCAGATGAATATCACACTGCTCAATCTGTCAAAGGGGGATGGAGGGAAGGAGCCACGTGTCGATCACCGAGCAGGCGCTTGTCCGGTGGGCGCGCCGGAATTTCCAACAGCTCGGACTCCGTGCCAGGGCGGCACTCTGCCAGCTCCCCCTCGTGGCTTCCGTTCTCGCGGCCCCCCTCGCGATGCCCGCCGAATGGACCCGCGCCGGCGAGCGTCCGCTGTTCCTAGCGGGGCTCCTCCTCCTGGTCGCGGCGACCGCGGCGTGCTTCGCGATCCCGTGGGACAGCCTCCCGCCGAACGCCTTGCTGGCAGTACCGATCCAGGACTTCGTGGCCATCGGCCTCCTCAACCAGGGCTCGGTGGATGGCCTGCGCGGTCTCGGGGCGCTGTCCATCATCCCCGTCATCTGGATCGCGGCGAGCATGCCGTCGACACGGACCGCGCTCGCCCTGAGCCTCGCGGGGCCGGTGTTCATCGCCCTGCCAGCGATGATCGAGGCCCTCGTAGGATTCAGGTCCACAGGGCTCGGCGACGCCCTCCTCCTCCCGCCCCTCCTGCTCACGGTGGCCGTCGCGGTGCGCGCCGCCCGGGCGGGACTCACCATCCAGGAACGGCAGCTCCGGGCCCAACAGGCCCGCCTGCAGAAGCTGCTCGTCGAGTCGCAGTCCACCGAGCGCCTCCTGACCACGCTCCTCGATGCGGTCAATGTGGGCATCGTCGCGGTAGGGCCCGACGCGCGGCCCATCAGGTCCAACCGCCGCTTTCGCGAACTGGCCGCAGAGTCGGGATGGTCCATGCCGGGGGTGGAGGGGAACGCGTCCGCCGGGCTTGACCTCTACGCCCGCGACCGCCGCACGCCGCTCACCCCCGAGCAGCTTCCCCTGTGCCGCGCCGCCGCGGGCGAACGAATCAACGACGAGATCGTGTGGCTGGGCCGAGGGTCCGATTCCCGCGCGCTCTCCGTCGTCGCGCGGCCAGTCGAGGGGCCGGAGGGCGGCGCAGTCATCTCGTTCGGCGACGTCACGGCGCTCGCGGGCGCAGTAGAGGACAAGGCGGAGCTGGTGCGAACGGTCGCCCACGAGTTCCGCTCGCCGCTCACAGCCGTGCTCGGCAACCTCGACCTCGTCCTCGAATCGGCCTCCCTCGCCCCCGAGGACCGCTGGCGCCTCGACGTCGCACAGCGCAGCGCCGAGCGCCTCATCGAGCTCGCCGCCGACCTCGCGGTCTCCTCTCCGGACACGCTCGCCGTGCGCCTCGAGGCGGCGGAGCTGTGCGCCGTGCTCACCGCCCGAGCGGACGCCGCGCGGCTCTCCGCCGCGGCCGCGGGCGTCCAGCTCGACGCGGACCTGCAAGAGCCGCTCTGGGTCCGGGCGGACCCGCTGCGCGTGGGCCAGGCCGTGGACAACCTGCTCTCGAACGCGATCAAGTATTCGCCCGACGGCGGGACCGTGCAGCTCCGCGCGGCCCAACGGGACGGCTGGGTCACAGTCGAGGTGAGCGACCGCGGCATGGGCATCGCGGCCGGCGAGCAGGGCCGGGTCTTCGAGCGCTTCTTCCGCACGGCAGAGGCGCGGCGCTCCGAGATTCCCGGCGTGGGGCTTGGCCTCGCCCTCACGCAGTGGATCGCGGAGCGGCATGGCGGTCGGCTCGAGGTCGAGAGCGAGCCGGGCCGCGGGAGCGTGTTCACGCTCCTCCTGCCCGTGCATGGCCCCGGGCTCGCCTGACGCTGGCACGCATCAGGGCCCAGGGCTTAGGGCTTAGGGCCCAGTGCCCAGGGCTCAGTGCCCAAGACTCAGTGCTGAATGCTCAGTGCTGAATGCTCAGTGCTCAGGCCGGATCGCGCTGGGCCCGCGTCTGCTCGGCGCGCGCGGCGAGCTCCTCCGCCGTGTCGGGGTAGCCGACCTCCTCGAGGACGAGCGGATGGGGCGGCGCGAGGCGGGTCTTCGCGTCCCTGACCTTCGCGAGCATCCGCTCGTGCAGCCACTCCGGCCGCTCGAGCCCCTCCCCGACGCGCAGCGACGCGCCGACCAGGGCCCGCACCATGTTGTGGCAGAACGCGTCCGCGCGCACGTGGGCGAGGACCACGCCGTCGTGCGTTCGCTCGAAGGAGAAGTCCTGGAGCTCGCGCACCGTGGTCGAGCCCTCGCGCGGCTTGCAGAACGCGAGGAAGTCCTGGAGCCCGAGCAGCTGGGCGGCCGCGCCGTTCATGCGGCCCACGTCGAGCCCCGCCTTGTGCCACAGCGTCACACCACGCAGGGTGGGGTCCCAGTGCTCGGGTCGGTCCGCGATGCGGTACGAGTAGCGCCGCCACAGCGCGGAGAACCGCGCGTCGAACCCCGCGGGAGGCACGACGGCGCCGCGCACCTCGAGCGCGCCCGTCTCCTCCCCGAGAACGCGGCTCAGCGCGCCGCGCAGGCGGCGGGCGAGGACGTCCTCCGGCGCAGCGTCCGAGCGACGCGGGAGTGACTCCCACTCCGCCGCGGCGAGGTCCACGTGGACGACCTGCCCGCGCGCGTGCACCCCAGCGTCCGTGCGCCCCGCGACCACGACGCGCGCGGGGCGGCGCAGGATGAGCGCGAGGGCGTCCTCGAGGGCACCCTGGACGGTCCGCAGCCCCGGTTGGACGGCCCACCCGCTGAACGGCCCGCCGTCGTACGCAACGTCGAGCCGCACGCGGACGCGCTCGCCCTGACCCTGCTCGCGCGCGGCCGGCTCCGGCGCAGCAGACTCCCGAGACGCGGGAAGGCCCCCGTTCCCGGAATCGGGAAGGGGGGCCTTCTCTGCTGTCATGCGCTCCAGTCTACTGAGATCGCCGGGCTGAAAGCTCAGCCGAGCCGCGCACGACGGCGGGACTCACTTCGCGTCGTCGTCGCCCTTGGCCTCGGCTGCGGGAGCCTCGGTGTCCTCGGCGGCGGTCTCGGCGGGAGCTTCAACCTCGGCCGGAGCCTCAGCCTCGGCAGGAGCCTCGACCACGGTCTCCTCGGTCTCGACGACCGGCTCGGCCTTCGGGGCGGCGGAGCGCTTGGCAGCGGCCTCCGCTTCCTTCACGACGGCCTGCTTCGGCGAGACCGGCTCCAGCACGAGCTCGATGACAGCCATGGGAGCGTTGTCGCCCTTGCGGTTGCCGATCTTGGTGATGCGCGTGTAGCCACCCTCGCGGTTGGCCAGCTGCGGCGCGATCTCCGTGAAGAGCTCGTGGATGATGCCCTTGTTCGTGTTCGTGCGCGCCGAGATGGCGGCCTGGACACGGCGGCGCGAGGCGAGGTCGCCGCGCTTCGCGAACGTGATGAGGCGCTCGGCGACCGGGCGGAGGCGCTTGGCCTTCGTCACGGTCGTCGTGATCCGCTTGTGCTCGAAGAGCGCGGCGGCAAGGTTGTTGAGCATGAGGCGCTCGTGCGCAGCGCCACCGCCCAGACGCGGGCCCTTGGCGGGTGCAGGCATAGTAGTTTCTCCTCGGGTGTGCCGCTTCCGGGCGCTGCCCGGAAACGGTCAATTCATGGTGGCTTAGAGGTCGTCGTCGCCGAACGGGGCCTCGTCCTCGTCGATCGCGGCTGCGCGAGCGGCGAGATCGAATCCGGGAGGCGAGTCCTTGAGCGAGAGGCCGAGCTCGACGAGCTTGGCCTTGACCTCGTCGATGGACTTGGCACCGAAGTTCCGGATGTCCATCAGGTCGGCCTCGGAGCGCGCCACGAGCTCACCCACGGTGTGGATGCCCTCGCGCTTGAGGCAGTTGTACGAGCGCACGGTGAGGTCCAGGTCCTCGATCGGCAGCGCCATGTCCGCGGCGAGCGCCGCGTCTGTCGGCGACGGGCCGATCTCGATGCCCTCGGCGGCCGTGTTGAGCTCGCGGGCCAGGCCGAAGAGCTCAACGAGCGTGGTGCCCGCGGAAGCGACGGCGTCGCGCGGCTTGATGGCCGGCTTCGTCTCGACATCCACGATCAGGCGATCGAAGTCGGTGCGCTGCTCGACGCGGGTCGCCTCGACGCGGAAGGTAACCTTCAGCACGGGCGAGTAGATCGAGTCAACGGGGATGCGGCCGATCTCGGCGTCCGCGGACTTGTTCTGCGCCGCGGAAACGTAACCGCGGCCGCGCTCGATGGTGAGCTCGAGCTCGAACTTGCCCTTGGCGTTGAGCGTCGCGATGTGAAGATCCGGGTTGTGGATCTCCACGCCGGCCGGCGGAGCGATGTCCGCAGCCGTGACGACGCCCGGGCCCTGCTTGCGCAGGTAGGCGACGACCGGCTCGTCCTGGTCCGAGGAGATGGACAGGCTCTTGAGGTTCAGGATGATCTCGGTGACATCTTCCTTGACCCCGGGAACCGTGGTGAATTCGTGCAGCACACCGTCAATCCGGACGCTGGTGACCGCGGCACCCGGAATAGAGGAAAGCAGAGTACGACGCAGCGAGTTGCCGAGCGTGTAGCCGAAGCCGGGCTCGAGCGGCTCGATCACGAATCGGCTGCGGTTGTCGGACACCACTTCTTCAGACAGTGTGGGGCGCTGTGCAATAAGCACGGGGTTTCCTTTCAGCGAGCATCCGCTATATGACGCAACACAGATGGATGGAAAACGGTCTGACTAAGTAACGGGCAGCTGGCCGGCCGGGGTTCCCCTCGGCCAGCCAGGCCCTGCGACAACCAGTTAGACGCGACGACGCTTCGGCGGGCGGCAGCCGTTGTGGGCGCTCGGGGTGACGTCCTGGATGGAGCCAACCTCGAGGCCAGCGGCCTGGAGCGCGCGGATCGCGGTCTCGCGGCCCGAGCCCGGGCCCTTCACGAACACGTCGACCTTGCGGAGGCCGTGCTCCTGCGCACGCTTCGCGGCAGACTCGGCGGCCTGCTGGGCGGCGTACGGCGTCGACTTGCGCGAGCCCTTGAAGCCGACCTCGCCGGCCGAGGCCCACGAGATCACAGCGCCCGAGGGGTCCGTGATCGAAACGATCGTGTTGTTGAACGTGCTCTTGATGTGCGCCTGACCGAGCGCGATGTTCTTCTTGTCCTTGCGACGCGGCTTGCGGACCGAGGTCGCACGAGTCTTCGGGGGCATGAGTACTCCTACTTCTTGGTGACGCTAGCCGCGATCAGCGGCCGGCCTTCTTCTTGCCGGCGACGGTCCGCTTCGGACCCTTGCGGGTGCGAGCGTTGGTCTTGGTGCGCTGACCACGCACCGGGAGGCCCTTGCGGTGGCGCAGGCCCTCGTAGCTGCCGATCTCCACCTTGCGGCGGATGTCGGCGGCGACCTCGCGGCGAAGGTCACCCTCAACCTTGTAGTTGCCCTCGATGTAGTCGCGCAGCTCGACGAGCTCGGCGTCCGTGAGGTCCTTCACGCGGACGTCCGGGTTGATGCCCGTGGCAGCGAGCGTCTCCTTCGCACGGGTGCGGCCCACGCCGTAGATGTAAGTAAGCGCGATTTCCAGCCGCTTTTCGCGGGGAATGTCAACGCCAGCGAGACGAGCCATAGTGGCGGTTCTCCTTTGTTGTCCGGAGGTCGTAGGCAGTACACCCGCACTTTTCTGTGCGGCCCCAGCCTCCGGGCCGGGGGTTAGCTGTCCGGGTTCTGAATTCGTCCCAGCGCAGCTTGTGCTGCCTTCTATCTATTTATTGCGTGGGCGGCGGCCCTGGCTGTCTCCCCGAGGGGAACTCAGCCCTGGCGCTGCTTGTGGCGCGGGTTCTCGCAGATCACCATGACCCGGCCGTTACGGCGGATCACCTTGCACTTGTCGCAGATCTGCTTGACGCTCGGCTTGACCTTCATGGCTTTCCTTTGCGTGTTCTGCAGGTGGTCAGCATGACGGCCGGGTGCCCCCGGCCGCGCTGCTTACTTGTAGCGGTAGACGATCCGGCCGCGGGTCAGGTCGTATGGGCTGAGCTCCACCACTACGCGATCCTCCGGGAGGATTCGGATGTAGTGCTGACGCATCTTCCCGGAGATGTGAGCGAGCACGACGTGCTTGTTCGTCAACTCAACGCGAAACATCGCGTTGGGCAGCGCTTCGGTCACGACGCCCTCAATCTCGATGACACCGTCCTTCTTGGCCATAGCCTCCGCTAACTGTTGTGCCGCCGGGCATACGGGCACCCGGTGGACGTCTATGGTTGATTCAACCGCCGGTCGCCACCCCGAAAAGGGCACGGCTGGGCCGACAGCCAACAAATAACTGTACGCCACCTCGGACGGGAAGTTAAATCGGCCCATAGTACACGCCGCCAGTTCCCACCCACAGTCGGTCAGACGCGCCCGCCCACGGTCCGCCGGCCACCAGCGCCGGACTCTCACCACGTTCAACCGGCCAACCGCGGCGCGTCGGGCCAAGGCGCCGGCGAGCCCCGCCGTCGTACGCCGTAAAAGTGGTGAAACTCCGACGCCGCACTAGAGCGCGTCGAGGTCCGGAAGCCCGCCGAGTGCAAGGCGCGCCTCGACGATGGCCGCGACCTGCCTCACCATTGACTCGGGCCGGTGCACGATGTCGGCGTAGCCGAACCGAGCCACCGCGAAGCCCAGCGACTGAGCCGTGTTGTCGCGACGGTAGTCCTTGTGCCGGCGTCGCGGAGCCTCGTGCTCCTTTCCGTCGGTTTCGACGTCGACGCAGCCTTCGACCAAAAGGTCCATGGATCCCACTCCGCGAATGGCCACCTGGGGCTCAACGTGGAAGCCCGCCCGGCGCAGCTGCGTGCGAGCGAGCGTCTCGAGGAGCGACTCCGCACCGATGTCCACGAGGTCGAGGATCCGGCGCGCCGCGGCGTTGCGTCGTCCGGGCAGCCGGTCTCGGAGGAAGTCCATCGAGAATCCTTGTCCGAACGCTGATTCCACGAGGACGAGGGCCTCCAGCTCAGGAAGGCACCGTAGGGCGTGCAGCAGGACGTCCGCCTTCGAGGCGATCCACCCGTCGGGTTCCCCGGGAACCCAGGTCTTGCGGTGCACCACGGCCCGCTCGGACGAGAAGGTGCCGTCTGGCCTCAGCACGTGCACGTCGTCCGGCTGGCGGAGCGTCCAGAGCCCGTAGTGCCCGGCAGCGGAGATGCAGGTGAGCCGCGAGTTGGTTGCGGCGCACCGGACTACCACCGGATCGGCGGCCGGGAGGGCGTAGATCCCGGTCCGAACCCGCTCGACGTGCCCAGCGCTGACGGCACGGCCGAGCTCGCGTTCTCCGATCCCTGCTTCGAGCAGCCCGCGCGTCCGCGCGACGCCGCCGCGGCTGCGCAGATGCTGCACCAAACGGTCCATTCAGCCATGCTGGCCCTCCGACGCTTGGGCGAGGGCCGCCGTCGCTGGCTATGTGGATAACCTCCCCGTCGGGGTCTCACCAGCTTTCAAGCGCACGACGGCGGGACTCGCCGGGCGGATTCCATCTGTCAAGTGCAATCGCTTCGCCGTGTCGGGGTCGGGTTCGGCTGTCAGGCGGCGGCGGGCAGGAGGAGTTCGGTGAGGGCCTGGGCGGGGGTGCGGAGTCCGAGTGTCGGTCGG
>NZ_SWDW01000020.1 GCF_004919045.1 Sinomonas albida | reverse complement strand
GCCTGCGCCCGGTGCGGGTCTCGAGCCGGGCCAGGGCCTCGATCCCGAACTCCTCGGCCGACTCCGGGGGCAGGGTCGAGGCCTCGTCCGTGAGCACGCGGGCGTGCACCTCGGACAGGGTCCCGCTCTCGAGGTGCTCCAGCACGGCGATCTGCGCCCCGCACAGCGCCTCCGCGGCCCCGAGCAGCCTGGCCGCGGCGTGCTCGGAGATCCCCTCGGCCACCGCGACCTCGGACACGGCCAGGGCGTGGGAGACGTCCCCGCCGAACCGGGCCGGTCCGGCCCCGCCCCCGGGATCGGACCGCTCGGCCGCGCGGCGCGCCTCCTCCCTGCAGGCCAGCCGCATCCGCTCCACCGCCAGCGCCTCCAGTGCGGCCAGGAACGAGCGCACCCGCCCGATGTCCGCCAGCACCCGCCGCGCCTCCGGGCCCGTGAGGGTGGACGGGTCGGGGTGCCACAGCGAGCCCTCCAGCAGCGAACCCGGCCGCGGCGTGAGCACCACCGCCCCGGATGCCTCGGCAGCAGCCAACCCGCCGGCCGAACCCGTTCCCCCGACCATGATGCCCCCCAACATCAATCGAAACTATTGACTAATACTAACATAGATCTCAGAGAAGTTCGAAACTCAGTATTGGGTATCTGCTTGGCTGAAGTCCCTTAGTGGTACCCGTAGCGGGACGTGACGTGACGAGCCGACAGATCGATGGTGGTGCAGCCTAACCAGCGGACTCGGACGCCTCGTTTCCGGGTGGCACAGTGGCTGCCAGGTTCCCGACCTCGGCTATGACAGCTCCGGACGGGCACATCCAAACGGCCATGCCGTCGGCCGCCTTGGCATTGAGGGGGTGGCCCTCGGGATGCAGTGGGCAAGGTGGCCAATTGGTCGGCGCGGTTCTCCCGAGCTGGTCGAACATCCACTCCTGCACCTGATCGCTGGCCCGAGCGATGAGGTGCTCAGGCGGCTCGGATGGGTCCAGGGTGAATCCTTGGCCTGTGCCATCTCTAGCGGTCAGCTTCACGGCCCATAGACCGGTATCAGGAGATCGGCTGATCCGGATTGCCGGGATCGGTGCCCCGGTCGCCGCGAGGTCCGCCAGCACCGGTCCAAGAGCGTCCGCTGCTGTCATGCCCATGCGACCATTCTCCCGCCGAACACGGGAGTACTAATGGATGAGTCAGCTGCCCTCAGCCGTCATCCCGCACGACTCTGACCGGGCCCACAATGAGCGGAAGGATTCATTTGACTACGGCCCGCCTCCACCGCGTTCGCCTGGACGGTCGGCCCAGGAGATCAATGGGGCGGCGACAGCACAACTTCTGGCGAACATAGACGCGTGCAGCATGAAGGAGACGAACACGTGAATGAGCCCAAATTCATCCCTCCCGAAGACTGGGACGCCTTGCCGATCCAGCCGCCGGCCGGATACTGGCTGCGCCGGATGCGCCCTACCTCATCGGGATCATCGCTGCCGTGGGGCTTCTCGCAGTCGTGGCCTTATCTGGAATACGGATCTGGTGGATCGTGTGGCTCCCTGTCGGCTTGGTCATTGTGCAGGCCCTAATTGCCGGCACCATGGTGGCCCTCTCAATCAAGCCGTACAACCAGGAGCGCAAGCTCGGTTACACGACTTGGCCTTCGGCCGCTGGCTCGATCAAGGGGAAGCGCGACGAGCAAAGACCCTAGAATGGCCGGCCCCATGACCCGGCGGAAGCACTGTGGATGCCCGGATCAGATTCCTCTCCGGTCAGCTCGCGAACAACTTCAGCCAAGCAGATACCTAATACATGTGTATTGGGTATCTGCTTAGCTGAAGTAGAGCTTGGCGATCTCGACGGGGATCACTCTATGGGGGAACGGTGTTCGGGGTGAGTCTCGGCTGGAGACCTCAGGCGTGCTCCGGTGCGGTGGTCATCGGGGCGCGAACACGAGCGAGCCCTTTTCATTTGTCCACGTCAGATGCCCGTCGCTGTATGCGGCCGCGAAGGGCTTCTTGAGGAATTCAATGAGAAAGGCTTGGTCGCCGGCCTGTTGGGAAGAGGCGCATCCGCTGGCCCCGACTGCAATGGCTCCCGGGGTTAACGTCGAGCCAGATTGAGCCACGGGGCCGCTGAGCGGACCGCAGGGGGTCACCGCTGTCAGGTACAGGGCAGTATCCACTGACTCCAGCTTGGCCGTGATGGCTCCCGGAGTCATCCACGACAGGTCGCCGCCGTCATCGCGTCCTGAGACGCTCACATAGGTGGTGCATGGGGCGGTCGGAACAAACGGTGCACAGGCCACGATCGGTGCCGCGCGGGTCGTCGATAAGGCGGACGGTGAGGGTGACCGCGCTGGCGATGCCTGGGTCTGCGTCGGGTCGGCGCGCCCGGGCTCGGGCGTGGCCACAGGGCCGCTGCCGCACGCCGACAGGAACTGCACCATGGTGACAACGACCAGTGCCATCCACGCTCGGGCAGCCTTCATCTTTCCCCCCTGATGCCGTGTCTGTCCGCGAGAGTATATGGGCCAATCCTCTTCCGCTAGATGCGGTGGCCAGGACAACTGCAGAAGTCGTCCCGAGCCAGACCGTCATCCTGGTCCTGGTTGGTGTTGACGTAGCCAGCCGGACTCAGTCGTCGCGCGGGATAACGAGGTCCTTCAGGGGCGCCGGGTCGGTGTTGGTGGCCTGCTGGAGGAGCCGGTAGAACAGCAGACCGCGGCTTCTGGCGGTGCGCCGGTTGAAGCGGAAGGTGAACTCGTCGAGGTAGTAGGCCAGCTGCTCCCGTGAGATGCCCTGGTGCAGTGTGCCGTCGATCCAGCGCTTGAGCTGGGAGGCAGCCATGTGGACCGCCGGCATGTTCACGTGCGCGGGGATGTCCGAGCCGAGCTGGGTGAAGTACTCGTGCTCGTAGCCGAGGTCGGCGAAGCGCCGCAGCTGCCTCGCCCCGTCGGTGCGGATCGTGGAACCGGGGGCGACGACGCGCTGGCCGAACTTCACCACGGCGAGCCTGCGGTCGAGCGGGCCGGGCTCGAGGCGGATGCGTCCGATCCGGTTGTGGCCCAGGTGCTCGGCGGCGATGAGGACCGAGATCTTGTCGGATCCGAGGCCGGGCATGTCTCGGTGGACCCCGCCGATGAAGCTCTCGTCGACCTCGACCAGCCCAGAGAGCATCTCCCGGTCGGGCCGGACCATGGCCCGGCGGAGCTTGTGCATCCACGCCCACGCCGTCTCATAGGACTTCAGCCCCAGGACCCGCTGCAGCCCAAGGGCGGACACGCCGTTCTTCTGCGAAGTCACGAACCACACCGCGGCGAACCACGTCCGCAGCGGCGTGCGGGTGCGGTCGAAGATCGTCCCTGCCGTCACCGACGTCCGCCGCGAGCAGGCCTTGCACATCCACAGCACAGCGCCCGCGCGCCAGTACTCCCGTCCGCCACACTTCGGGCAGACGAACCCCTCCGGCCAGCGCAGCCTCGCCAGATACTCGAAGCAGGCCCCGTCAGTGCTGAACCAATCCTGGAACTGCCCGAAGTTCTTCGGGTAGTCCACGCCCGCCCGCGGCATCTGCCGCGACAATTCAGCCATGGCCCAAACCTACTTCATCTAAGCAGATACCCAATAACTCAGTTCGATCAGCTGTCAGAGCCGAGAACGGGCGACGCCGGCACCCGGGTGAGTGCCGACGTCGTCCGCTCTTCGCCGCCGCCCCCTACGCATCGACGGCCGGAATCCCCAAGTCGGGGCTTGAAGGCGTGCGCCTCGGCGCCAGCCTCCGTGCTACGGCCGGACGAGCACCTTGAGGGCCTCGCGTGCGTCCATGGCCTTGTAGCCCTCCGGCACCTCGTCGAGGCCAACGGTGCGGTCGAAGACCTTGCCGGGTTGGACGGTCCCGTCGAGCACGGCCGGCAGCAGCTCTTCGATGTACGCGCGGACCGGCGCCGGCCCGCCCGTGAGCGTCACGTTCGGCCCGAAGAGGCTCGCGAAGCCAACGGCGGCGTCGTCGTACTGCGGCACCCCGACGCGGCTGATGACGCCGCCGGGGCGGACGATCCCCACGGCCTGCTCGTACGCGGGCATGTGCCCTACGGCCTCGAGGACCTTTGCGGCGCCGCGGCCGCCTGTGAGCTCGCGAACCTTCGCGATGCCCTCCTCGCCGCGCTCCGCCACGACGTCGGTGGCGCCGAACTCGACGCCCAGATCCGTCCGGACCGTGTGGCGGCCCATGAGGATGATGCGTTCGGCGCCGAGTTGCTTCGCGGACAGGACCGCCATGAGGCCCACCGCGCCGTCGCCAATCACCGCGACAGTGTCGCCCGAGGTGACGCCCGCCCGGATCGCCGCGTGATGGCCGGTGCCGTACACGTCCGAGAGCGTGAGCAGCGCGGGGTACAAGGCCTCGTCGACCGGTTCGGGGACCTTGACGAGCGTGCCGTCCGCGAGCGGGACGCGCACGGCCTCGGCCTGGCCGCCGCCGATCCCGTTGCCGCCCCAGAAGCCGCCATGGAGGCACGACGTCTGGAGGCCCTCGCGGCAGAACTCGCACGTCCCGTCGGACCACGCGAACGGCGCGATGACGAAGTCGCCCCTGCGCAGGGTCGCGACGTCGGAGCCCACCTCCTCGACGACGCCGATGAACTCGTGTCCCATCGGGCGCCCTTCAGGCGCGCTGGGCAGACTGTGATACGGGTGGAGATCGGAGCCGCAGATGCACGCCCGGAGGACGCGCACCACGGCATCGGTGGGCTGACGGATGGCGGGATCGGGGGTCTCCTCGATCCTGACGTCGCCCGCGCCGTACATGAACGTTGCTCGCATGAAGCCTCTCCCAGTGAGTGACCGGTCTGAGTGACCGTAAGTGATCGACCCGGGTGGTCGACGGCCGCCGCGGCCTGGTGGGGCTGCGCGGTCAGGCCACTTCAAGGAGACCGCAGACGACGACGGCGGGGGAGACCCTGCTGAGACAGGTACCGCCAGTGCCTCCTTGCTCAGCCCCCCGGCCGCGCGAGGTACGTGTTCACGGGCCGCCCCGTGGTCCCGTACTCGAGCTTGAGCTCGAGCCGGCCCTTGCGCTCGAGCTCGCTCAGGTAGCGCTGCGCGGTGGGGCGCGAGATCCCCACGAGGTCCGAGACGTCCTGGGCACCGAGCGGCCGCTCCGCCGCGCGCACCGCCTCGAGCACCTTCTGCATGGTCGGCGGGAGGGTGCGCGAGGTGGGTCCCGGGCCGGTAGGGGCGTGGCGCGAAGCGAACAGCGCGTCGACGTCCGTCTGGCCGCCGATGTGCCTGGATTCGGCCTCGGCGCGCCACCGTCGGTACGCGAGGAGCTGGGCGGTGAGCTGCTCGAAGCCGAACGGCTTGACGAGGTAGTACACCGCGCCGCCGCGCATCGCGGCGCGCACGGTCGCGACGTCGCGCGCGGCCGTGATGATGATCGCGTCGACGTCGTGGCCCTCCTCGCGCAGCGTGCGAAGCAGCGCGATCCCGTCCTCGTCCGGGAGGTACACGTCGAGGAGGAGCAGGTCCGGGGCGAGCCGATCCACGGCCTCGCTGGCCTCCGCGGCGGAATGGGCCTCGCCCACGCATTCATAGCCCGGCACGCGCGCGACCTGCGCGGCGTGCAGCCTGGCCACCCGGTAGTCGTCATCGACCACGAGGGTACGGATCATGCCTGCGCCTCTCCTTCGGCTCCCTGCCCCGTTGCGGGGACCCACACCTCAAACCGTCCGCCTGGACCGGCGAACACATCCATCGTCCCACCGGCCCGCCGCACGATCCGCGCGACGAGCGCGAGCCCGATCCCACGTCGCATGCCCGGCCGGGCCTGCTTCGTCGTGTAGCCATCGCGGACGACGTCGTCCACCGCCTCTGCGGGCACGCCCGGACCGCTGTCGGTCACCGAGACGAAGATCCCGGACGAGTCGTCGAGCTGGAGCGTCACCTCGCGCGGTTCGGGCTGGCCGACGACGGCGTCGATCGCGTTGTCGAGCAGGTTCCCCACGATGGTGAGCAGCTCCTGCGCGCCCAGGAACGGCTGGCGCAGCCGGGAGTCGTCCGTGATGGTGAGATGGACGTCCTGCTCGGCCGCGATGGTCACCTTCGCGAGGATGAGGGCGGCGAGTTCGGGCGGCTCGATGCGCGCCCGGAGCCCTTCTCCGAGGGAGCGGGACGTGTCTGCGACGCCCGAGATGAACGTGCGGGCCTGGTCCACCTCGCCGAGCTCGAGCAGCCCGCTCACCACGTGCAGCCGGTTCGCGTACTCGTGCTCCTGGGCGCGCAGCGCCTGGATGAGGCCCTCCATGGAGCGCAGGTCCCGGACGAGCGCCTCGACCTCGGTGCGGTCCCGGATGGTGACGACGGCGCCGACGCTCCGGCCGCCGACGCTCACCGGCATGCGGTTGGCCACCAGGAGGGCGTCGTCGGTGATGACCGCCTGGTCGGCCCCGGTCGCCTTGCCGGTGAGGATGTCGCGAAGCCGCCCGTCCGGGAGGAGCTCCTGGATCGGCCGACCGAGAGCCGTTCCCTCAATGTTGAGCAGCCGCCGGGCCTCGTTGTTGATGACCGTGATTCGTTGGTGGTCGTCGAGGCCGACCATGGCCTCGCGGATGCCGTGCAGGAGCGCCTCACGGTCCTGCAGGAGCGAGGCGATCTCTGCCGGCTCGAGCCCGAATGTGGCGCGTTTGATGCCGCGGGCGAGCAGTACTGAGCCCGTGCTGCCGATCAGGAGGATGAGCGCGGAATAGCCCACGATGAGCCAGGCCTGCTGTCCGAGCTGGGTCAGCACCGCCGTCTCGAGGATGCCCACGGAGACCTCGCCGATCACGTTCCCCTCGGCGTCGAAAATCGGGGCCTTGGCGTTGGCGGAGAGCCCGAGGCTGCCTGGGTCGGTGCCCACATGGGTCTGGCCGTCAAGCACCTCGACGGGTTCCTCGAGCTGCTTGCCGATGAGGGCGGCGTTGGGATGCGAATATCGGATCCCGTCGCGGTCGGTGACGACGACGTAGTCCGTTTGCGCTTGGGAGCGGACCTGTTGCGCGAGGGCTTGGATGCGCTTCGAGGGGTCGTGGGTCTGGAGCGCCGCGGCGATCTCAGGCATCTGGGCGACCGTCGTCGCGACCCCGAGAGCGCGCTGACGGAATTGCTCATCGAGGACCTGCCCCGTGATGCGGTTCGTGACGAATCCGCCCAGGGCGACCGTGAGGAGGAGCAGGCACAACGTCCACACGAGGATCTGGGAGGCGAGCGGGCGCGCCCGCCACCATGTTCGAGCCGGAATCACGTGGTTCTCACCAAACGATCAAAAGGCTCAAAACATGAATGAAAGCTATTAATCCTCGCAATCCGCGCAACTCTGGCTGCACCTCCGCGTCCTTTCTACCGTAGTACCAGACGCTGTGATTCAGCTCACTGGGCATGAAGAAAGGATCCCGCAGGCAATGGCGATCACGCAAATTTTGCCTGGCGCTTTGCCGGTCGAGGCGTAGGAAAGAAATTCCGTCGTTTAAATATCGAAAGACGTAGACGTCTTTCCCACAGGACAGAGAGGTCTTTGAACATGGGTGTGAATCATCCAGACCGCTCCGCGGCCCGAGAGGGCGCGGACGGGCGAGCGCGGATCGACATTGCCGGTCTGACCAAGCGCTACCTGACGCCGAAGGGCGAAACCTTTACCGCCATCCGCGACGTGACCCTCGCCGTCGAGCCGGGCCAGTTCTGCTCGATCGTCGGCCCAACCGGCTGCGGCAAGTCGACTACGCTCGCGCAGGTCTCCGGACTCGAGAGGCCGAGCGCGGGCGGGGTCCGGGTCGGCGCCAACATCGTTGACGGCATCACTGACGGCGTGAGCTACATGTTCCAGGCCGACGCACTCTTCCCATGGAAGAGCGTGCTGAACAACGTGATGATGGGTCCGATCCTGCTCGGCACCCCGAAGAAGGAAGCCACCGTGCTGGCGCTCGACTGGCTCCGCCGCGTGGGGCTCGCCGGCTTCGAGGACCGCTACCCGCACCAGCTTTCGGGCGGTATGCGCAAGCGCGTTGCCATGGCGGCGGCCCTCATCAACAACCCGCGGATTCTGCTCATGGACGAGCCGTTCGGTGCGCTCGACGTGCAGACCAAGGCGATCATGCAGAACGAGCTCCTGAAGCTCTGGGAAGACCTGCGCCCCACGGTGCTGTTCATCACCCACGACCTCGACGAAGCTGTCGCTCTCTCCGACCGGGTCGTCATCATGACGACTAGCCCGGGCACGGTCAAGGACGTCTTCGACATCGACCTTCCTCGCCCCCGCGGGAACGTTCAGCAGATTCGCCACGAGTCCCGCTTCCTCGAGCTGCAGGAGCAGATCTGGGAATCACTCAAGGACGAAGTAACCCGCGCCTATGCGCGAACGGCAGGTGCAGCATGACAACTCTCGCCCAGGGCAGCGCGCAAAGTGGCGCCCCCAAGACCGAAGAATCGGCCGCCCAAATCGCCGCTAGGGGCCGCCAGGCGAGCCAGCGCCGCCAGATCCTGATTTGGGTTGGCAGGGTCCTGCTCGCCGTCGTCATCATCGGCGGGTGGCAGCTGTGCACGAATCTGAAGCCTGATGGCAAGCACCCTTTGGTTGACCCGTTCTTCTTCGGCATGCCGAGTCAGATCTGGGACAGCCTCGTGACGCTCTTCACCAACACGGAAGACGCCTCGTTCGGCTCGATCTGGGAGAACATCTGGGTCACCGGCCAGGAGGCCATCCTCGGCTTCCTCCTCGGAACGGTCGCCGGAATCGTGCTGGGTCTGCTTCTCGGCTCCAACAGATACCTCTCCTCGGTGGTCGGCCCGTACATCCGGATCGTCAACTCGATCCCCCGTATCATCCTCGGCTCGATCTTCATCGTCGCGTTCGGCCTCGGGACCTTCCCGAAGGTCCTCCTCGCCGCCGTGCTCGTCTTCTTCGTGGTCTTCTTCAATGCGTTCCAGGGCGTCCGCGAAGTCGACCAGAATCTTGTCGCGAACGTCCGCGTCCTCGGCGCCTCACCGCTTCAGGTCGCAATTCACGTGACCATCCCGTCCGCCATGACGTGGATCATCGCGAGCCTCCATACGGCCTTCGGCTTCGCGATCATCGGCGCCCTCGTGGCCGAGGTGCTCGGTGCGCAGCAGGGGCTTGGCCTCATCATCAGCCAAGCTCAGGGGAAGTTCGACCCAGACACGGTCTTCGCGTGCATGATCATCATCGCCGTCATCACGCTCCTGGCCGAGTACCTCATCGGGCTTCTCGAGCACTCGCTCCTCAAGTGGCGGCCGCCGAACAAGTCTGAGGCCCAGAGCATCTGAGGCTGCGCACGGCCAGACCAGCAGGGCTGATCCCGAGCAACTTCGGGATCAGCTCCACAATCCCCAGTAACAACAGCCATCAACCAACCGATCCCTCGTGGACCAACAAAGGATGCGTAAAACAATGATGAAGCGCACTATCTTTGCCGCTGCTGCAGTCACCGCCGTGGCTCTCAGCCTCACCGCTTGCGGCGGCTCTAGCAGCCCCGCCGCAAGCGCCGGCGCCGCGGGCAGTTCGGGTGCCAGCGGCCCGATGCCCACCGTGAAGATGATGATCGGCGGCATCGACAAGCAGATCTACCTCCCCTACAAGCTGGCAGAGCAGCTCGGCTACTACAAGGAGCAGGGCGTCGACATGCAGCTTTCCACCGAGCAGGACGGTGGCGTCGGCGCGGAGGACGCTATGGTCTCCGGCCAGGTCGACATGTCGGGCGCGTGGTACAACCACACGTACGACTTCCAGCTCGAAGGCAAGGACGTCATCAGCGTCGTCCAGCTCTCCGGCGCTCCCGGCGAGCGGATCATGTGCAGCCCCAAGGCCAACGTCCACTCGCCTGCCGATATCAAGGGCAAGAACATGGGCGTCACGGACCTCGGTTCGGGCACTGACACCCTCACGCAGTTCATCGCGTCGAAGGCTGGGCTCAAGTCCGGCAAGGACTACAAGACCGTCAAGGCGGGCGCCGGCGCAACGGCGATTGCGGCGATCAAGAACGGTCTCGCCGACTGTGTCATGACCACCCAGCCCACGGTTGCCGCGATGGAGAGCCAGGGGGTCGCCGAGTCGGCGATCGATCTTGCCACGACCGACGGCGCCAACAAGACCGTGGGCGGCAACTGGCCGGCCGCGAGCATCATCGCGAAGAAGGAATGGGTCGACGCCAACAAGGACACCGTCCAGAAGGTGGTCAACGCCCTCGTCAAGACGATGCACTGGATCAACACGCACTCGGCTCAGGAGATCGCGGACAAGCTGCCCTCGGACTACACCACGAACAAGAACGTCACGAAGGCGGACTACGTCAAGGCCCTCACGGCGGACAAGGGGCAGTTCCTTCCTGATGGCCTGATGCCGGCGGGCGGCCCGAAGACGATCGCGGACATGTTCACGACGCTCGGCAAGGACATCTCGAAGATCAAGTACACCGACACGTTCGACAACAGCTTCGCCACCAAGGCGAACCAGACGCTCGGTGAGAAGACCACGACGACGCCTGCCGGCGACAACGGCTAAGCAGCGCGTCATCGAGGCGACTCGGGTCATCTAGGCCCCTCGGGGCGACGCCCCAAGCGCCCCGAGAGAAGAGGCGGGCCCGCACCACAAGGTGCGGGCCCGCCGTCGTTCGTTGAGGCAGAGATGAGCGGCTAACCCTGGTCGATGTGGCTCATGTCGCCGTACCGGGGGCCGACGACGGCGCCGCGCGGCACCGCGTCCTCGAGGGCGGCGACTTCGCTCGGCGAGAGCTCGACGCTCCGCGCGGCAGCGTTCTCCTCGAGGTACTTGACCCGCTTCGTGCCGGGGATCGGCACGACGTCCTCGCCCTGCGCGAGGACCCACGCGAGGGCGATCTGGCCCGGCGTCACGCCCTTCTGCTCCGCAAGCGCCGTGACGTTCGCGACGAGCTGCAGGTTGGCGTCGAGCGCCTCGCCCTGGAAGCGCGGGAAGTACGGCGACTGGCGCGCGTCGGCCTCCCGCCCGACCGATTCCGCGGTGAGCCGCCCCGTGAGGATGCCGCGGCCCAGCGGGGAGTACGGCACGAGGCCGATCCCGAGCTCACGGATCGTGGGCAGGATCTCGTCCTCGAGGTCGCGGGTGAACAGCGAATACTCGGTCTGGAGTGCGGTGATCGGGTGGACCGCGTGGGCCCGGCGGATCGTCGCGGGCGCCGCCTCGGAAAGCCCGAGGTGCCGGACCTTGCCGGCCTGGACGAGCTCGGCCATCGCGCCCACGGTCTCCTCGATGGGGACGTTCGGGTCGACCCGGTGCTGGTAGTAGAGGTCAATGTGGTCCACGCCGAGTCGCTGGAGCGAGGCGTCGCACGCGGAGCGGACGTACTCGGGCGTCCCGTTGATGCCGAGGCGCTCGCCGTTCGGGCCACGCATGTTGCCGAACTTGGTGGCGAGCTGTACCTCGTCCCGTCGGCCCGCGATCGCGCGGCCCACGAGCATCTCGTTCGTGAACGGGCCGTACATGTCCGCGGTGTCGAGGAACGTGACTCCAAGGTCGAGTGCGCGGTGGATGGTCTCGATGCCCGCGGCCTCGTCCGGGAGGCCGTAGAACTCGGACATGCCCATGCAGCCGAGTCCCATCGAGGAGACCGTGAGGGGAGAGGCCGTGCCGAGCGTCCTGGTCCGGGCTGCGGCGGTGTTCTGTGCTTCGGTGTTCTGGGGCGTGGCGTTCTGAGGCGTTGCGTTCTCTGACATGCCTTCAGCCAACCCCTTAGAGCGCGCTCTAAGTCAAGGACTTCCGGTAGAGCTCGATCTTGGACTCCACAGCGCGCAGGTTCTCGGTCACCTCCGCGAGCTGCGCGAGCACGCGCTCGCGGTGCGCCTCCAGGATCTTGAGCCGCTCCTCCTCGTTGCCCTGGCCGTTCCGGACCAGCTCGGCGTACCGCCGGACCTCGCGGACCGGCATGCCCGTGGCCCTCAGCCGCGCGACCATGAGGATGCCGTTGACGTCTTGGTCGGTGTACTCGCGGCGGCCCGAGGGCGTGCGGTCCACGTCGTGGAGCATGAGACCGTCGCGCTCGTAGTAGCGCAGCGTGTGCGGGGTGAGGCCGGTGCGTTCGGAGACTTCGGCGATCGTGAGACCCATGGACCCATTCTGCGCCCCCCGTTCTGTGAAGCGGGTTCGGGAGTGTCAAAATGGCCGCATGCGGACCTTTGGGGCGGAGGAGGAGCTGCTCATCGTGGATCCCTCCACGGGTGCGCCCCTCGCGCTCGCGGACCGGATGCTCGCCGTCGCCGGCCGCCCGGCCGACATGTCCCACGAGTTCAAGCTCGAGCAGGTGGAGGTCCAGACCGCGCCGTGCCGGGACCACGACGAGCTCCTCAGCGGCCTCGTCGTGGGGCGGCGGATCGCCGACCGCGCCGCGAGGGCCTGCGGGGGCCGCGTGGTCGCGATCGCGACGTCGCCGCTGCGGATCGCTACCTCGCTCACACCGGACGAGCGCTTCGCCCGCATGGCCCAGGAGTTCGCCCTCACCTCGCGCGAGCAGCTCACGTGCGGGCTGCACGTGCACGCGGCCGTGTCCTCGGCCGAGGAGGGCGTGGCCGTCCTGGATCGGGTCCGCGAGTGGCTTCCAGTGCTCATCGCGCTCAGCGCGAACTCGCCGTATTGGTTCGGTGCCGACACCGGCTACGCGAGCTACCGCACCCAGGCCTGGAACCGCTGGCCCACGTCCGGGCCGCAGGAGCTGTACGGGAGCGTACAGGCCTACCGCGAGCGGATCGACTCGATGCTCCGCACCGGCTCGATCCTCGACGAGGGCATGGCCTACTTCGACGCGCGCCTCTCGCGGAACCACCCCACGGTCGAGATCCGCATCGCGGACGTCCCGCTCGACGCGGGCGATTCTGCGCTCATCGCCGTCCTGATCCGCGCTCTCGTCGAGATGGCGGCGCGCGAGGCGGACGACGGCGCGGCCCCCTTCGCGACGTCCGTCGCCGTGCTGCGCCTCGCCGCGTGGAGGGCCAGCCGCTCCGGCCTGGGCGGCGAGCTCGTGCACCCCCTCGAGGGGACCCACGTGCCAGCGGCCGTCGCCGTCCAGGCGCTCCTCGAGCATGTGGGGCCCGCGCTGCGCGATTCCGGGGAGCTCGCGCGGACCGAGCAGGCGCTCGCCGAGCTCCTCGCCCGAGGCACGGGGGAGAAGGCGCAGCGGGACGCGGTCGCCACTGGTGGCGGGCTCTCCGCGGCCGTGCGGATGGCGGCGGCGCACACCGTGACGCGCGACGGCAGCTGGGACGACGGCGCCCGGGCCACCCTGAGCTTCGTCCGGCGCGGCTGGGAGCGCGGTCCGGCCATGGCTCCCCGCCGGCGCTGAGCTTCGCGCGGCGCTCGGTGAGCGGCGCCGTCGTCGTTCGCTGGCGGGTGCCGCGAAGGCGGCTACCCCCGGAGCAGGCGCCTGAGCGTCGAGCGGTAGGCGCGCGGCGCGATCCACGCGGCGGCGCGCCCGACGGCGGCCGGGAACCTCGCGAGCCCGAAGTCCTGGACCCAGCGGACGGTCGAGCCGGATGCGCGCGGCGCCACCGAGACCATGACGCCGCCGTGGATGAGCTTGCCGGACTTCGCGATCCGCGCGTGGCCCTCGGTGGCGGAGGTGGGCGGCTCGACTTCCTCGACGGTCATGACGTCGTTGAACCCGAGCCGCCGGCCGCGGAAGCCGACGCCGGGCAGCATCGTGCACGCGACGAACCGGTGCCCCGGCCGCAGCTCGGCCGCCGGGACCATGCCCTCGGTGATGTGCGTGAACGGGATGAGCCGATCGTGGGCCCGGAGATCGAGGATCCGGGCCCAGGCCTCGTGCGGCGGGAGCGGTGTGTCGAGCCGGAACTCGAACCGTCGCAGCTCGCGCTCGGGGTGGCCCTGTGGCTTCTGCCGCACCGTCTCGCCTACCCCCGGAGCGCTCGTTCGAGGTCGCCGACGAGGTCGCCGACGTCCTCGAGCCCCACGCTCAGCCGCAGCACGCCGTCGCCCAGGCCGATCGCGGCCCGGCCTTCGGCGCCCATGGCGCGGTGCGTCGTCGTCGCCGGATGCGTGATGAGCGACTTTGCGTCGCCGAGGTTGTTCGAGATGTCGATGACCCGAAGCCCATTGAGGAGCCGGAACGCCGCGTCCTTGCCGCCGCCTTCGGGCGCGTTGAGCTCGAACGTGAGCACCGTGCCGCCCGCGCTCATCTGCTTCCGTGCGAGCTCGTACTGGGGGTGCGACTTCAGGTGCGGGTACTTGACCCACCTGACCTCGGGCTGCGCCTCGAGCCATTCGCCGATCGCGAGAGCGTTCGCCGACGAGTGCCGCACCCGCAGGCCCAGCGTCTCGAGGCCCTTCGTGAGGACCCACGCGTTGAACGCGCTGAGCGACGGCCCGGTGTGGCGCATGAGCTGCTTGACCGGGCCGTCGATGAAGTCCTTCTTGCCGAGGATCGCGCCCCCGAGCACCCGGCCCTGGCCGTCGATGTGCTTCGTCCCCGAGTACACGATCACGTCCGCGCCGAAGCCGAGGCTTCGCTGCAGGATGGGCGTCGCGAACACGTTGTCGACCACGACCGTCGCGCCCGCGGCGTGGGCGAGGTCGGAGACGGCCTGGACGTCGACGAGCTCCTGCATGGGGTTCGACGGCGACTCGAAGAACACCGCCGTGGTAGGCGCCGAGAGCGCCTCGCGCCACTGATCGAGGTCGGGACCGTCCACGAAGACGGTCTCGACGCCCCAGCGGGGCAGGATCTCGTTGAGGATCACGAAGCACGAGCCGAAGAGGCTCCGCGCGGCGACGACGCGGTCGCCCGCGGCGAGGAGGGCGCCCAGCGCCGTGAACACGGCGGACATGCCGGACGCGGTCGCGAAGCACGCCTCCGTGCCCTCGAGCAGCCGGAGGCGCTCCTGGAACGTCGCGACGCTCGGGTTGCCGTAGCGGGAGTAGACGAAGCGCTCGTCCTCGCCCGTGAACGCCCGCTCGGCCGCCTCGGCCGACTCATAGACGAAGCCCGAATTCAGGAACAGCGCCTCGGACGTCTCGTGGAAGTTGGTGCGGTCAAGTCCGCCGCGCACGGCCTGGGTGTCTTCGCTCCAGCCGGCGGCGTCGATGTTGAAGGTCACTGACTACTCTTGTCCTACGTTCGTGGGGAGCCCCCGGTTCTTCCAGCCGTTGACGTTCCGGAGGCCCTCCGGCCCCGGGGCGCCCTCGAAGCCCTCGACCACATTGAACGCCGTGAAGCCGAGGTTCGTGGCGGCCGACGCGGCGGCAGCCGAGCGCTGGCCCGAGCGGCACAGGAACACGAGCTCCGTGGCGCGGTCCTCGGGCCCCTGCAGCTCGAGCTCGTTGATGAAGTCGGGGTTCGGGATTCCGCCCGCGAAGACCCACGGGATGAAGAGCGGATCGTTGTCCGTCTGGCGCGTGTCCGGGATCCCGATGCTCGCCCATTCCTCCTCGGTGCGCACGTCCACGAGGACCGCGCCCGACTTGAGCTTCTCCCACGCCTCGAGCGGCGTGATGTCTCCCGCGTAGCTCACGCGTGGCCCTCGCCGTCGTACTCGCCGTCGCTCGTGACGCCCTCGGCGAGCTCGTCGACGGCCGACGCCACCGCCGCGTCCGCGCGGGCCACGGCGTGGGGAAGGATGATGGCCTGCGCGACGATCACGTCGGTGCCGTTGAACGTCGCGGCGGGGCTGCCGTGGAGCACGTAGCCTTCCGAGAGGGCTTGCGAGATCCGGGCGCAGAATTCGCGCGTGTCCGGGCCAGTCAGGAGCCGGTAGGCGAGCCGCTCTTCGGAGGGGCTGGCCGGCGCGGCGGGATCGTTGAGCGGCGTGGCGGCCGGCTCTCCCGTCTCGAGGGCAGTGTCGGACATGGCGTGCTCCTTCTGGCTTGCGGTTCGAACGTCGAATGGCCGAGTCGTCACCTGAGGCACCCCGCCGGATGGAGGGTTGCCGGCCAGCAAGTCAGGGCAGTGCCGTAGCGGAGGGAGTCTCCGACGCGGCGCGCTGGCGCTCGTTACTCTGCGTCGAACGTAGCATGTGGGGGCCGGGAGCAGCCACGGGAGGCCGGTAATGATCGGCAACACGCGCGCGAGCCCGGCGCGTGACTCAGCTCACGAAATATGACTTGTTTCACAGGTCGCTGAGAGCATGGGCGCCATGAACCCCGTTATGACCCGCCCGGACACCACCGTGTCCAGCGACAAAGGCTTCTTCGGCCATCCCCGCCTCCTGGCCAACCTCTTCACCGTGGAAATGTGGGAGCGGTTCTCGTTCTATGGCATGCAGGGCATCCTCGCCTACTACATGTACTACTCCGCCACCGACGGCGGCCTCGGGCTCGACAAGACCCTTTCGCTGAGCCTCGTGGGAGCCTACGGCGGCGGCGTGTACCTCTCGACGATCCTCGGCGCCTGGCTCGCCGACCGCGTGTTCGGCTCCGAACGAGTGCTCTTCTTCTCGGCCTGCATCATCATGGCCGGCCACATCGCCCTGGCCCTCGTGCCCGGCGTCGCCGGCCTGACGCTCGGCCTGATCCTCGTGGCGTTCGGCTCTGGCGGCCTCAAGGCCAACGCGACCGCGCTCGTGGGGACGCTCTACGCCGAGAAGGACGAGCGGCGTGACGCCGGCTTCTCGCTCTTCTACATGGGCGTCAACCTGGGCGCCCTCATCGGCCCGCTCGTCACGGGCTTCCTGCAGAGCAGCGTCGGCTTCCATGTGGGCTTCGGCGCCGCTGCCGTCGGCATGGCGATCGGCCTGATCGTGTACGGAGTCAAGCGCAAGGCGATGCCCGAGAGCGCCCATCACGTGGCCAACCCCCTCGCCCCCAGCGAGCGCAAGCGCTACGCACTGATCCTGGGCGCCGTCGTCGTCGTCATCGCCGTGCTGCTGCTGGGCGGTCTCGTGACTGCCAAGAACCTCGCCACCTGGATGGCGTACGTGGCCGTCGGCGCCTCGGTGGCGTACTTCGTCATCCTGATCCGGAGCAAGAAGACCCAGCCGGTGGAGCGCAAGCGCGTCTTCGCGTTCATCCCGCTCTACGTGGCTTCCGCGGCGTTCTGGGCCCTGTTCCAGCAGCAGTTCACGTTCATCGCCGTCTACTCGGACGAGAAGCTGGACCGCCACGTCTTGGGCTGGGAGATGCCAGCCGCGTGGGTGCAGTCGATCAACCCCGTCTTTATCGTGATCTTCGCCGGCGTCCTGGCCGCGCTGTGGACGCGGCTCGGCCCGAAGCAGCCCAGCTCCCCGCTGAAGTTCGCCTTCGGCTTGGGCTTCATGGGCCTCGCCTTCCTCTCCTTCGTGCCGCTGGCCGGCCCGGGCAAGACGCCGCTCCTCGCCCTCGTCGGCATCCTGCTGCTCTTCACGTTCGCGGAGCTGTGCCTGTCCCCGATCGGGCTTTCGGTGTCGACCAAGCTCGCCCCGGTCGCGTTCAAGGCGCAGATGGTGGCCCTGTTCTTCCTGTCCGTGTCGCTCGGGACCACGCTCGCCGGCATTCTCGCCGGCTACTACGACCCCTCCAACGAGCTGCCGTACTTCTTCGGCGTCGGCGTCGTGGCGGTCGTTCTGGGTCTGGCCCTCGCGGCCGCGACCCCCGCGGTGCGCAAGCTCATGAGCGGCGTGCGCTGACGCCGAAAGCGGCGTGACACACAGCCCTGACCACCTCTGACGGGGCCCGGACACCGCATGGCGTCCGGGCCCCTTCCTTTCCGGCCTGCTGACGACGGCGGCGCCCGGCTTAGGTGTAGCCGTTCTCCTCGAGCAGGTGGTTGGGGAGGCGATTGCCTGGGGCGCGGCCTCGGATCTCGAGGAGCTCGCGGGCGTGGGCCCACAGCCGCCTGTCCTCGTCCGAACGGGGGGCCCACGGCGCGATCGGCACGGCGGTGCCGGTCTCGTCGCGGGCCACCATGACCGTGAGGCAGTATGTCGTGAGGTTCAGCTCCGTGCCACGGGGGCTCCCCGAGCGCACGTGGACGGCGACGTGCATCCCCTTGCTCCCGGTGTAGACGAGCCGGGCCTCGACCTCGACGACGTCGCCGATGTGCAGCGGCCGGTAGAAGCGCACGCCGCCGGAGAACACCGCGACAGTGTCCCGGCCGCAGTACCGCGCCGAGCAGACGTACGCGGCCTCGTCGATCCACTTCATGACCGTGCCGCCGTGGACCTTGCCGCCCCAGTTCACGTCGGTGGGCGCTGCGAGGAACCTCAGCACCACGCGTTCGGCGGTGCCCGCGTCCGTGTACTCCTGCCGCTCCATGGACTTCGCGATCTCGTCCCGCACCGCGATCCGAGCGATCGCGTGCGACTCCGCCTCGCGCTCGGCGTCCGTGCCCGGCACGAACTTCGGCACCTCGATGGGGCGCCCATCGGCTCCCACCGCCACGAAGATCACGAGGCACTGGCTCCGCATGGTCGGAGCCCCGCCCTTGGGGTCGCCCGAGGAGACGACCGTGCGGATATGCATCGACGAGCGGCCCGTGTAGACGATCGTCGCGGTCACCTCGACCATGTCGCCCACGACCACCGGGTCGGCAAAGTGGATGTTCCCCACGTACGCCGTCACGCAGTACGACTTCGCCCAGCCGACCGCCGCGGCGTAGGCCGCCTTGTCGACCCACTCGAGGACGGTTCCAGCGTCGACCGAGCCGGAATGCCCGACGTCGGTGGGCGCGGCAAGGAAGCGCAGGGTCACCTCGTTGTCGGGGGCCGGCGAGGCGCCGGACACCCGGCTGGGCTCAGTTTTGGAAGGTGACATGGCGCCGTCGTCCGTTCAGCCCCAGAGCCGCTGGGTGGCGAGGCGCGCGCCCTCGGAGAGCGCCTCGAGCTTGGCCCACGCGATCTGCGGGTGGATGCGGCCGCCGAGGCCGCAGTCGGTCGAGGCGATGACGCGCTCGCGGCCCAGGATCTGGGCGAAGCGCTCGATCCGGTCCGCGACGAGCTCGGGGTGCTCCACGACGTTCGTCGCATGGGAGACGACGCCTGGCACCACGGTCTTCTCCTCGGGCAGCGTGAGCTCGCGCCACACTTTCCATTCGTGCTCGTGGCGCACGTTGGCGGCCTCGAAGGAGTACGAGCCCGCGTTGATCGAGAGCATGGTCTGCGCGAGGTCCTTGAACGGCAGGTCCGTGGTGTGCGGGCCGTGCCACGAGCCCCAGCACAGGTGAAAGCGGATCTGGTCTTGCGGGAGGTCGCGGATCGCGTAGTTGAGCGCTTCGACCCGCAGCTGCGTGAACGCGAGGTAGTCCTCGACGCTCGGCTCGGGGTTGATCATGTCCCAGTTCTCGGCGATCGAGGGGTCGTCGATCTGGACGGTGAGGCCGGCGTCGATGATGGCCTGGTACTCCTCGCGCATCGCGTCGGCGCACGCGAAGACGAGTTCTTCGTCCGTCGCGTAGTGCTCGTTGGCGAGGCGGGACGCCGATCCGGGGGAGAGCGCCGGGAGGAAGCCGGTCTCGAAGCCGTTCTCGGCAAGCGCCTTCTTGAGGTGGTCGATGTCGCGCTGCACGGACGCGTGGCCGATGTACGTGATCGGGCCGGTCACGGTGGGCTGCGAGCCGGGCTTGCGGCCCGTGAGGATCCCGGAGGTCGGGTCGTTGTAGGCCTCGTTGAACCGCTGCCGGTCGCGGCGGTCGGTGAAGCTCGTGAGCCGGACCTTGCCGGGCTCCGACCGGACCTGATCCGTGCTCTGCCACCGGTCCACGCCGCCCGGCGTGAGCCCGCTCAGCCGGGAGAACGAGTAGTTCCACCAGGCGCCGTAGTCCACGGAGTTCGACATCGTGTGGCCGTACTCGCCGTCGTTCGGGAGCGTGATACCCACCTCGCGCTGCTTCGCGACGATGCCCTGCACGGACGCCGCAAGGAGCGCCTCGAACGACTCCGCATCCCCGGGGTTCTCCGCCTGGGCCGCGTTCGCGGCGAGGAGCTCGGGGGTGCGGGGGAGGGAGCCCGCGTGCGTCGTCTGGATGTAGTCCGTGTTGTGCATGGGGCCAGTCTTGCCCACGCGGGTGCAGTCCCGCGATTGTGTCTCGCGGCCGCAATACTCGCCGCTCGCGCGGGCTACTAGCGCGGGTGCTGGCGCGCTGCTCAGTCGCGGTCTGGGTCGCCGAAGCCCGTGTGCGTGTGTCCCTCGGAGTCCGGGATCCCCGCCGCGCCCACCGAGCCGAGCCCCAGCCCGATCCCGCTCACGCGGCGGCGCCGCTCCCGGTGTGGGGGCTCCTTCGCGGTCGTGCTGTCCTCCAGATCGCCGTCCTCGTCCGGCTGGTGGAGGAGGAAGGACTCCTGGTTGTGGCCGTACCCCGGGTCCTGGTTGTAGCCCTCGTCGAGCCCCGGGTCGTCGCCATAGGGCTCAGCGGGCGGGACACCGTCGCTCTGTTCCATAGAGGCACGGTAGACGGACGACGGCGGCGCGCGCCAGAGGTGTCCAGCGGGCCGCCGTCGGGGGAGCCAATGCGACGCGGGCGCGTCACGGTCGTGGCTCCCGTTCGGGCAGACGGCGGTCCCCAGGAGAAGGCGGACCGCCGGGCACAGTCGCTCAGACGAAGGCGGACCGCCCCGTGACGGCCCGGCCGACGATGAGCGAGTTGATCTCGTAGGTGCCCTCATACGTGTAGAGCACCTCAGCGTCGCCGAACAGCTTCGCCATCTCGAAGTCGCTCGAGATGCCGTTCCCGCCCAGGAGGGAGCGTCCGAGCGCCACGGAGGACCTGGCCAGCCTGGTTGTCGTCGCCTTGGCGAGGGCGGATTGGGGCATCTCGAGGAAGCCGTCCTGCTGGAGCCGCGCGAGCTCGACCATGAGCGTGAGCGAGGCGTGCGCGTTGCCGAGGATCTCGGCGAGCTGCTGCTGGACGAGCTGGAACGTGGCGAGCTCGCGCCCGAACTGCCGCCGCTCAAGGGCATAGGCGCGGGCGATATCGAATGCGGCGAGCTGGATCCCCGCCGCCTGCCAGCCGACCCACGCGCGGGAGTCGCGCAGGAGCTCGTTCGCTCGCGAGAAGTCGGTGGCGCCGGGCAATCGGTTGGCTTCCGGCACGCGCACGTCAGTGAGCGTGAGGTCCGCGTTCTGCATGATGCGGAGGCCGATCTTGTTCGAGATCTTCGCCGCCGTGAATCCGGGGCTGCCGGCCTCGACGATGAACGCCTTGACCTGCTGATCCGCGGTGTCCCGGGCCCACACGAGCGCGAAGTCCGCGATCGTGCCGGAGCCGATCCACCGCTTGGCCCCGTTGAGGATCCAGCCGTCGCCGTCCCGCCGCACGGTCGTCTCGAGCCCGCGGGCCACGTCGGAGCCGTGCTCCGGCTCCGTGAGTGCGAACGCGCCGAGCGCCGTGAACCGTTCGAGGCCCGGCACCCAACGACGCTTCTGTTCCTCCGAGCCGAGGGCGTCGATCATCCCGAGGATGAGCTCGTTGTGGATGCCCACGAGGGCGGAGAGGGAAACGTCCGCCCTCGCGACCTCGGTGTACATGAGGCCCTTGAAGAGGGTCGAGGATCCGTCCGTCTGGAGCCGCGCGAGGCCGCGCTCCGCGAGCCCCGGGAGCAGCTCTGCGGCGAACTCCTCGCGATTCCAGTACCCGATGCTCGCGGGACGTACTTCGGCCTGGAGGTAGTCCCGCGTCTCGCGGTACCGCCTCCGTTCGTCGTCAGGCAGGAGTTCGACGACGCGGAACAGGTCCGCGTCCGCGAACGGCGGCGCTGCGGGCGCCCCCTCGGATGCCGGTGTCTCCGTGGCCGGTGTGTCCGACTCTGTCTCCGGTGCAAGTGCGTTGAGCATGTGACGCCTCTGTCCCGTCGCTGTCCATCGCCCCGATCGCGTCGCTGCGGCGAGGCTTCCGAACCCTTGGACGTCCTAGTATATTTCACCGTGACGTCGATCACTAAACTGGGGCAACCGGGCCTGGGCGTCCGGTCCGCGGACGCGAAAGGCTCACCATGACCGTCACCGACGACTTCCGGGCAGCGCGCGACAGGCTCCTGACCCTGCGAGAGGACTACGAGCAGGCGCGCCTGGACTTCGAGTGGCCCCGGTTTGACGAGTTCAACTTCGCGTCCGACTGGTTCGACGCGCTCGCCGCGGACCCCGAGCGCGGGACGCAGGCGGCCCTCGTGATCGTTGAGCAGGACGGCACCTCGACGCGCCGCACGTTCGCCGAGCTGTCCGAGCGCTCGCGCCAGGTCGCGTCGTGGCTCCGCGAGCAGGGCGTGCGCCGCGGCGACCACGTGATCATCATGCTCGGCAACCAGGTTGAGCTCTGGGAACTCATCCTCGCGTGCATCCGGCTCGGCGCGGTCATGATCCCCACGACGACGCTCATGGGCCCGCGCGACCTCCAGGACCGCGTGGAGCGCGGTGCCGCGCACTGGGCCGCCGTCGGCGCGGCGCACCTCGCGAAGTTCGACGACGTCGACGGCGACTACACGCTCATCCGCGTGGGCGAGCAGAGCCCGAGGAAGGACGACGACGGCGGCCGGGCGGGCGCCGTCGTGCGTTCCGTGCTCGACTATGCGGAGTCCGCTCAGGCCAGCCCCGATTTCACGCCCGAGGCCCCCACGCGCGGCGACGACACGCTGCTCCTCTACTTCACGTCCGGCACGACGTCGAAGCCCAAGCTCGTGGAGCACACGCACGTCTCGTACCCCGTGGGGCACCTCTCGACGATGTACTGGATCGGCCTCGAGCCCGGGGACGTCCACCTCAACGTCGCGTCGCCGGGGTGGGCCAAGCACGCGTGGTCGAACGTCTTCGCGCCGTGGATCGCCGAGGCGACCGTGTTCATCTACAACTACGAGCGCTTCGATGCCGCAGCGCTCATGGACAACATGGGCCGCGAGGGTGTCACGAGCTTCTGCGCCCCGCCCACGGTGTGGCGCATGCTCCTCCAATCCGATCTCACGCGGCTCACCGCGCCGCCCCGCAAGGCGGTCTCGGCAGGGGAGCCGCTCAACGCCGAGGTCATCGGCCAGGTCCAGCGCGGGTGGGGCGTGACCATCCGCGACGGCTTCGGGCAGACCGAGACCACGGTCCAGGTCGCGAACACTCCCGGCCTGCCCGTCACCGCCGGCGCGATGGGGCGGCCGCTGCCGGGCTACGACGTCGTCCTCGTCGACCCGGCGACCGGGGACGAAGGCGACGAAGGCGAGCTGTGCCTTCGCCTCGACCCGCGCCCCGTGGGGCTCATGGCCGGGTACTACGGCGACCCCGACCGCACGGCCGAGGCGTTCCGCGACGGCTACTACCACACGGGCGACATGGCGAGCCGCGGGAACGGCGGGGTCATCACCTACGTGGGCCGCGGCGACGACGTCTTCAAGTCCTCCGACTACCGCCTCTCGCCGTTCGAGCTCGAGAGCGTGCTCATCGAGCACCCCGCGGTCGCGGAGGCCGCCGTGGTGCCCTCGCCCGATCCCGTCAAGCTCTCCGTGCCGAAGGCGTTCGTCGTGCTCTCCGCGGGCTACGAGCCGAGCGCCGCGCTCGCCGAGGAGATCCTCCGGTACGCGCGCGCCCACCTCGCGCCGTTCAAGCGCATCCGGCGGCTCGAGTTCAGCGAGCTCCCCAAGACGATCTCCGGCAAGATCCGGCGCGTCGAGCTTCGGCACGGCGAAGTGGCGCGGCACGCGGGCACCGGCCTGCCCGACGGGGCTGGCGTCGAGTACACCGAAGCCGACTTTCCCGGCCTCAAGGACTGACCGTGGCCTCCCCTCTTCCGCGCGACCCCATCGCCGACGCCCGGCGCAACTGGGAGCGGCACGGGTGGGGGGACGTCGCCGCGCCCATGGCGGCGATCACCGCGATCATGCGGACGCAGCAGATCCTCCTCGCTCGGATCGAGGATGTGCTCAAGCCGTTCGGGCTCACGTTCGCCCGCTACGAGCTGCTCGCCCTCCTGAGCTTCGCGCGAGGGGGGTCGCTGCCCATGAGCCGCGCGAGCGCGCTCCTTCAGGTTCACCCGACCTCGGTGACGAACGCCGTCGACCGCCTCGAGCAGGCGGGGCTCGTGGCGCGCTCGCCGCACCCCACGGACGGGCGCACCACGCTCATCGGGCTCACCGCCGCCGGCCGCGCCTTGGTCCGGCGGGCGACGGCGGCGCTCAACTCCGAGGTCTTCGCTCACTCGGGCTTCACGGACGACGACGTCGAGCAGCTCATCAGCGTGCTCGGCGGCTTCCGCCGCCGAGCGGGCGACTTCACCGACCCCTAGGTGTTTCTGTACCCGAGACGTAGGAAGCGGGTGAGTTTCTGTACCCGAGACGTCGGAGGTGGGTGAGTTTCTGTACCCGAGACGGTTAGGGGTGGGAGGAGCGGTCGCGGATGTCGGTGATGATGCCGGAGAAGTCGCGGACCGCGCCGCCGGCCGCCGCGAACTCGTCGTAGATCCGCGACGCGAGGGGGCCCATCTGCGCGGCGACGCCGGTGCTCTCGATGGCCTGGAGCGCGAGCTTGAGATCCTTCGCCATGAGCGCCCCTGAGAACCCAGGCTGGTAATCGCGGTTCGCCGGGCTTGTCGGCACTGGGCCGGGCACAGGGCAGTTCGTGGTGAGGGCCCAGCACTGGCCGGACGCGTGGGCGGCGACGTCGAAGAGCACCTCGTCCTTGAGGCCCAGATGCTCGCCGAGCACGAACGCCTCAGACACCGCGATCATCGAGACTCCGAGGATCATGTTGTTGCAGACCTTGGCCGCCTGGCCGGCGCCGTGGCCGCCGCAGTGGACGATCCGCTTGCCCATGAGCTCGAGGACCGGGTGGATGGCCGCGAAGTCCGCGTCGTCGCCGCCCACCATGAACGTGAGCGTCGCGGCCTCCGCGCCGACTACGCCGCCCGAGACCGGCGCGTCGACGAAGCGGTGGCCGGCGTCGGTGGCCGCGGTCGCGGCCTCGCGTGCCTCGACGACGTTGATCGTCGAGCAGTCGAGGAACAGCGTGCCGGGCGCGGCGCCCGCGAGCAGGCCCGGTTGGCCGTCCTTGCCCCGGTAGAGGTCGAGGACCTGCTGGCCGGCCTGCAGCATCGTGAGAACCACAGAGGCGCCGGCGGCGGCCTCCTCGGCCGAGCCCGCGACCTCGACGCCATGCGCCCGGGCCGCGTCCGCGGCGGCCGGGAAGGGGTCGAAACCCACCACCTCGTGGCCGCCCTTGACGAGGTTCGCGGCCATCGGGCCACCCATGTGCCCGAGGCCGAGGAATGCGATCCGGCCCGTTGAGGTCCCCTGATCCGTCACGTGACTAGCTCCCTTCCGGCATGATGAAGTGCGCGCCCTGGCGGATTCCTGAGGGCCAGCGGCTCGTGACCGTCTTGGTCTTGGTGTAGAAGCGGAAAGCGTCGGGGCCGTGCTGGTTCAGGTCGCCGAACCCCGAGGCCTTCCAGCCGCCGAACGTGTAGTACGCGATCGGCACCGGGATCGGCACGTTGATGCCGACCATGCCCACCTCGACCCGGCTCGCGAAGTCGCGCGCCGAGTCGCCGTCGCGCGTGAAGATCGCGACGCCGTTGCCGTACGGGTTTTCGCTGCAGAGGCGCAGCGCCTCCTCGTAGTCCTCGGCGCGGACAACGCTCAACACGGGTCCGAAGATCTCGTCGCGGTAGATGCTCATCTCCGGGGTCACGCGATCGAACAGCGTGGGGCCCACCCAGAAGCCGCCCTCATAGCCGTCGACCTTCGCGCCGCGGCCGTCCGAGACGAGCGAGGCGCCCTCGTCGACCCCGGCCGCGATGTAGCCCTCGATCCGCTCCTTGGCGGCCGCGGACACCACCGGGCCGAAGTCCGAGCCCTTGTCGAGGCTCGCGCCGACCGTGAGGCCCTTGATGCGGTTCTGGAGTGCGGCGATGAGGCGGTCTCCCGTCTCCTCGCCGACGGGGACGGCCACCGAGATGGCCATGCAGCGCTCGCCGGCCGAGCCATACGCGGCCCCGATGAGTGCGTCCGCGGCCATGTCCAGATCGGCGTCCGGCATGATCACCATGTGGTTCTTCGCGCCGCCGAAGCACTGCGCGCGCTTGCCATGCGCCGCTGCGGTCGCGTAGATGTACTGCGCGATCGGGGTCGAGCCCACGAAGCCGATCGCCTTGACCCGAGGATCCTCTAGCAGCGCGTCCACGGCCTCCTTGTCGCCGTTGACCACGCTGAAGACGCCGTCCGGCACGCCCGCCTCGGTGAACAGCTCCGCGAGGCGGAGCGGCACCGAGGGATCGCGCTCCGACGGCTTGAGGATGAACGCGTTGCCCGCCGCGAGCGCGGGCCCGCACTGCCACAGCGGGATCATGGCGGGGAAGTTGAACGGCGAGATGCCGGCCACGACGCCGAGCGGCTGGCGCAGCGAGTGGACGTCGATGCCCTTGCCGACACCGTCGGAGAACTCGCCCTTGAGCAGGTGCGGCGCCCCCGCGGAGAATTCGATGACCTCGATGCCGCGCTGCACGTCGCTGCGCGCGTCCGCGAGGGTCTTGCCGTGCTCCTTCGAGAGCAGCGTCGCGATCTCGTCGAGGTGTTCGTTGACCAGGTCCACGAACTTGAGCAGGATCCGCCCGCGGCGCTGGGGGTTGAGGGCTGCCCATTCGGACTGGCCCTTCTCCGCGGCCGCGATGGCAGCGCTGACCTCGTCGGTGCTCGCGAACGGGACCCGGCCCTGGACTTGGCCGGCACAGGGGTCGTAGATGTCGCCGAAGCGGCCCGACGTGCCCTCGACCCGCTGCCCGCCGAAGTAATGGGAAAGTTCGTACACCATGGCGAAGCGCTCCTTTGCGGCCGTGGTTGTGATCCACGTCTCTTGGGGATCTAGCTCCGAAGATACTCGGACTTCCAACTAATTGCCAGAGCCTATGCCGTCGGGGTGGCCTCTCGAGGTCGGCTGTTTGCCTGTCGAGGGCGGCTTTCAGGGGAGGCCTCTCGGGGGCGGCTGTCAGGGGAGGACGGCACCCCGTTCCAAGCGGATCACCCGGTCGGCCGCCGCGATGTCGGCACGGTCATGGGTGACGCATACGACCGCAACACCCCGAGAGGCCTCCTCGGCAAGGATCGCGCGGGTGCGAGTCTGGCTTTCGGGGTCGAGGCCGGCAGCGGGTTCGTCGAGCAGGAGGATGCGGGCCGAGCGAGCTAGTCCTTGAGCGAGGAGGGCGCGTTGGCGCTGGCCCCCGGAGAGGGTGGAGAAAGACCGCCGCTCGAGGCCGACCAGGTCGGCGCGCGCGATGGCGGCCCTCACGGCGCGGGCTCGATCGGCTCTCGAGCGTGGGGCAGGCCCAAGGCGGCGGGCGCCCCACGTGCCCATGGTGACGACGTCCCAGACCGTGACGCAGAGGGCTTCGGGAGCCGCGGGCCGCTGGACGACGAGGGCCACGTCTGCGTCACGTTCGATGACTCCTCGAGAGGGGCGGCGAACGCCTGCGAGCAGTTCCATGAGCGTGGACTTCCCTGCGCCATTGGAGCCCGTCAAGGCCGTCACTGCGCCCCAAGGCACGTCCACGCTGACCTCGTCGAGCACCTGGTTGCCGCCAAAGGCGTAGCAAAGCCCCCTCGCTCTAATCGCCGCAGACATCACATAGCTCCTCGTTTTGATAATGAGTGTCATTAATTATAAGGTCCGAATCATGCCCCCGCTCGCCGATCCCCCCATCTCGGACTTTCTCCTCCGTGCGCTGTCCGGCGGAATGCTGGCCGCGTTGATCTGCGGGGTGGTCGGGACGTGGGTGGTGATCCGCGGGATGGCCTTCTTTGGAGAAGCCATCGGCCACGGCATGCTGCCGGGAGTCGCTGTCGCCACGGTGCTCGGCTGGCCGGTCCTCGTGGGCGGTGCAGTCAGTTCGATAGCGATGAGCGGAATGATCGCGCTGCTTCAGCGCCGCGGGCGCCTTTCGTACGACACGAGCATCGGCCTGCTGTTCGTCGGGATGCCCTCCGTGGGGGTCATCGTCGTCTCACACTCGGGCACCTTCGCCACTGACGCGACGGTGATGCTGTTCGGAGACATCCTCGCCATCGGCGCGAGCGACATCCTGGTGCTCGCGGTCACGGCCATGGTGACGATCACGATCGCGGCCGCCTTCCACCGGCCGTTCGTCGCCGCGGCTTTCGACGAGCGGATTGCCCGGTCACTCGGGCTACGACCGCAGCTCGCGAAGGTGCTCCAGGTCGGCCTGGTCACGCTGGCGGTCGTGGCGTCCTACAAGGCCGTCGGGTCACTGCTGGTGGTCGGTCTCCTGCTGGCGCCAGCGGTGGCGGCGAGCCCTTGGACGACCAGGATTCCCCTCCGGATGTGCGCAGCCGTCGGCTTCGGAACCGCCGCAGTCGTTCTGGGTTTGACCGTCTCGTGGTACGCGAGCACCGCTGCAGGGGCCTCGATCGCTGCGTCGGCCATCCTCCTCGCTTGCTGCTCCGCCATCGCCCACGGGTTCTGGGAGCGTCTCGCCTACCGCCGCGCTGCGCGTCCCGGCCAGGCCAGTCCCGGCCAGGCCAGTCCCGGCCAAGCCAACCCGTTGACCGAACGCAAGAGGGAAGAGTGCTCATGAAACCCCGCCTCCCCACCGCACTGTCTGTGCTGGTGCTCATCGCCTTGTCGGCGTGCTCGAGCACGACCTCGCCAGCCCCGGTCCCTTCGAGCTCCGCCGCCCTATCCGGCCCCGGCCACGGAGCCGTATCGGGGGCAGTGGAGGTCGCCGAGCCCCAGTTGCACCTCGTGACCATCGATCACACCGGCGACGTGGGGATGCTCAACCTCCTCGAGAACGGCGAGACGAAGATCGGCACTATCGGGTCGCCGTCGGCCGCTGCGACCGATGGGCGATACGTCTTTGCCGGGACCCCGAAAGGGACAGAGATCATCGACAGCGGGGTGTGGACCTGGGACCACGGTGACCACTTCCATTACTACCGTGCCGCCCCCGCGGTGCTCGGCACGGTCCTCGGCCGCGGTACCGCAACGGTCTCAACAGGGATGCTGTCGACGGCGGGCGGCACCGGCCTGTTCTTTCCCGAATCGGGCGATGCCGTGCTCCTCGACAACGCGGCGCTCTCGAAGGGCGAGATCAGGGAGAGGTTTCGAGTCCAGTTGCCCGCGCATGAGGGGGTCGCCGTCCCGCTCGGGGAAGGTGCCGTCGTGACTACGCCGGATGCCGCCGGAAGGCCGGCAGCGCTGCAGTATTACGACGGCGGGGGCAAGGCTCTCGAGGGCGCGCGGGCCGATTGCCCCGAGGCGCGAGGCCGCATCGTCACGCGCGTCGCCGGGGTGGTGGGCTGCAGCGACGGCGCTGTGCTGATCACGCTGCAGGGGGAGACCCCTTCCCTGGAGAAGGTGCCGTATCCGGAGGGGACGTCGGCCAGCCCGGCAGTGAAGTTCGACGCGCGCAAGGGGCGCCCAACAGTGGCCGGGGTGGGAAGCAGTCCCGGGGTGTGGCTGCTGAATACGCGTCAGCGCGCCTGGCAATGGATGCCAACCGCCGTGCCGATGCTGCGCGCCGCTGCCGTCGATGACCAGAAGGGCCACGTCGTCACCCTCGACGCGGAAGGCCGGGTGCACGTCTACGTTGCGAAGACCGGAGCGGAGGTCGGCGGGACCGAACCATTGCTACCGAAGGCCCTTTCCGCGTCGTCGTCGCTCGATGCCGTGAGCCTGACGGTCGATGCACAACGCGCCTACCTCAACGCTCCTGCGGAAGGACGTGTCTACGAGATCGACTTCGCGGACGGGGCCCGGATCGCGCGCACGCTCTCACCGTCCGTCCACCCGGCGTTCGTTGCGGAGACGGGCCGGTGAGACGTCTCCTCGCCGTCGCCCTCGCGCTCGTCATGTCAGCCGTGGCCCTGTCCGGCTGTGCTTCCAGTGGCGGCGGTGCCAAGCCGCAGATCGTCGTGACCACCAACATCCTCGGCGACGTCGTGCAGCAAATCGTCGGCGGCGAGGCCAACGTCACAACGCTCATGAAGCCGAACGCAGATCCACATTCGTTCGAGATCTCCGCGCAGCAGGCCGCCCGGATGAGCGAGGCGGATCTCGTCGTCGCCAATGGGCTCGGGCTCGAAGAAGGCCTCCAGCAGCATCTGAATCGTGTGACCCAACGCGGCGGCAAGGTGTTCGCCGCGGGAGACCACCTGCGTCCGCTTCCCTATTCGTCGGGCGAGGCGGCGGGAACTCCCGACCCGCATTTCTGGACCGACCCGGCCCGGATGATCGAGGTCGTCAACGCGCTCGAGGAGGCGTTTTCGAACATCGACCGAATTGAGCCGAACGGTCTGAGGGAGCGTGCAGCCTCCTATCGCGGCCGGCTCGAGCAGCTCGATCGCGAGATGCGGGAGTCCTTCGCCTCGATCCCCGTCAGCCAGCGCGCCCTCGTGACCAATCACCACGTCTTCGGCTACCTCGCGGAGCGTTTCAACTTCCGGGTGATCGGCGCGGTGATCCCCGGCGGCACCACCCTCGCCGCTCCCAGCGCCGCGGACCTGCAAGCCCTTGCCGACGCGATCAGGCAGGCAGGCGTTCCTGCGATCTTCGCCGAATCGTCGCAACCGGACCGGCTCGTTCAAGTGCTGGCCCGGGAGGCAAAGATCGACGTCGCCGTCGTGGCCCTCTACACGGAATCCCTCTCCGAGCCCGGCCAGGAAGCAGACAGCTATCTCGCGATGATGCGCACCAACACCGACCGAATCAGCACCGCACTCACCAAAGGATCCGCACCCAAGAGAGGAACACCATGAACAGAACACGATCCATACGCCTTGCCAGCGCTTCAGCGGCCGCCGTGGCAACGCTCGTCCTCAGCGCCTGCGCAAGCCCGGTCTCCGAAAGCTCTCCGAGCTCCGGGGCGACAGCCGAGACCAGCGGACGGGTGGCCGTGACGTACAAGAACGGCATCGCTGTACTCGACGCCAAGACCCTCAAGGTCGTGGGGACCTTCTCGACCGAGGACTTCACCCGAGTGAACGCGGTAGGGGACGGCCGGCATGTCCTCGTCACGACCTCACAGGGGTTCCAGGTCCTCGACACCAGCAAGCCGGCCCTCACCGACGCCGTCTTCAAGGCCACCACCCCTGGCCACGTGGTCCGCCACGCGGATCACACGGTCCTCTTCGACGACGGAACCGGGACCACCACGATCTTCGGCACGCGAGCGCTTCTCAGCAGCGATGGCAAGCTGTCGAGCGCCGAGACCTATACAGCCGCGGCACCGCACCACGGTGTCTCCATTCAGCTGAGCGACGGGACGCTTCTCACGACCGTGGGAGACAAGAAGGGGCGCAGCGGGGCGGCAGCCCTCCGTCCCAACGGCGGGAAATGGGACAAGGTCTCCGAGAACAGCCAGTGCTCCGGAATCCATGGCGAGGGGGCGGCAGCCGACGAGGCCGTCATCTTCGGGTGCGAAGACGGCGCGCTCCTCTACCACCACGGAACGTTCGAGAAGTTCAAGGCCCCGGACGCCTACGGCCGGATGGGCAACGCCTACGTCTCGGAGACAAGCTCGCTCATCGTCGGGGACTACAAGAACAACCCGGACGCCGAAGGCTATCTCCTCAATGCGGTCACGCTCATCGACACCGCGAAGCACTCCTACCGGGTTCTGAACCTGCCGGACGATGTTCGGTACACCTGGCGGGACATCGCGCGCGGTCCCGATGACCTCGCCTACATCCTGTCCACGGACGGATCGATCCACGTGCTTGACCCCGCCACAGGACAGATCGTCAGGAAATACCCGGTGATCGCGCCGTGGCAGGGTCCCGCCCATTGGCAGGACCCTCACCCCGCGATCACGGTGAAAGGCAGCACTGGCTACGTCACCGAACCCGCCACCAGCACCGTGCAGGCGATCGACCTCCGGACCGGCGCAAAGCTCGGGTCGGTGACGCTGTCCGCTGCGCCGAACGAGATTGCCGTGGCCCAAGGCTGACCGGTCGGCGCCCGCCTACGCGATGCGGTCGAAGAGCCCCGCGAGCTCGTCAGTGAGTGCCTTGACCAGCGCTGGGTCGGCGCCGATCGGCTTGCCGTCGATGTGGTTCACCGGCGTGAGCAGCCGGACGGAGGAGATGAGCCACACGGCGTCGGCGTTGAAGAGGTCGTCCGGCTCGAGGGGCCCGTAGCCGAGCTCCCATCCGGACGCCTCCGCCGCGGCGAAGAGTGCACCCTGCGACGTTCCGGGCAGGATCCCGGAGTCGAGCTGCGGGGTGACGAGCCGCTTCGAGGTGACCCGGCCGCCGTCGTCCGTTTCCGCATGGGCGACCAAAACGGTCGAGGTGGGACCCTCGAGGACCTTGCCGTCGGACGAGGTGAAGATGACGTCGTCGGCGCCGCGGTCGTTGGCGAAGCGCAGCGCCGCCATGTTGACGGCGTAGCTCAGCGTCTTCGCGCCCAGGAGGAGCCACGGCGCGCGGTCCGCGAGGTCGGAATCGTAGCCGCGGTCCAGGAGCAGCACGTCAATGCCGTGCTCGCGCTGCCGCTTGGCTGAGGGCGCCGGCGGGAACGCCGTGACCCAGCACGTGGGCGTGTGCGTGCCTTCGACCCCGCGCGTCGCGACGAGCCGCACCACGACCTCGTCGAGCACGCCGACGGTGCGCTGGTACTCCGCGAGGGCCGTGACGATGGCGCGCTCCCACGCCTCGTGCTCGGGCAGGTCGAGGCGCATCATGCGCCCGCTCGAAGCGAGCCGCGAGAGGTGGGCCGGAAGCTTGCGCACGTGCCCGTCGAGAACGAGGAGCGTCTCGAACACGCCGTCGCCGCGGGAGACTCCGAGGTCTGTCGCGAACAGCGTGGGCCGGCTGGCGTCCTCGATGCGTCCGTCGGGCTGGGAAGGGTCGAGGAAGACAAGCACATGCGGGGTCATGGGGACAGCTTAGGCTGTGCCCATGGTCTTCCAGCTGCCTCTCGTGTGGGTCCTGCCCAACTGGTTGACGTTGCTGATCGCAGTCATCGACCTCGTGATCCGCGTCGCGGTGGTGGGCATCATCCCGGGGAACCGGCGTCCGACCACCGCGATGGCCTGGCTCCTCGCGATCTTCTTCGTCCCCACGGTCGGCCTGCTCCTGTTCCTCATGTTCGGCAACTTCCGCCTGTCCCGGAAGCGGCGCGAGCAGCAGCGGGACATCGACGTGCGAGTGCGCGCGCTTGTCGCCCAGACGGACGACGACGACGCGGCCTTCCCGGGTGCCGAATGGCTGCATTCGGCGGCGCAGCTCAACCGGCAGCTCGGCTCGCTGCCCATGGTCGACGGCAACTCGGTGCGCCTCATCTCCGACTATGAGGAGGCCCTGGCCGATATGACCGAGGCCGTCCGCGGGGCGAAGCGCTTCGTCAACGCCGAGTTCTACATCATGAGCTCCGACGACGTGACGAACGACTTCTTCACGGCCCTCGAGGACGCTGCCGCGCGCGGCGTCGAGGTACGGCTCCTGTACGACCACATCGGCACCGCGCGCATCCACGGCTACCGCGGGCTCCTGCGGCGGCTCCGCGCGTCGAAGATCATGTGGCGCCGCATGCTCCCGCTGCTTCCTGTCCTCGGGCAGTGGCGCCGGCCCGACCTCAGGAATCACCGCAAGATCCTCGTGGTCGACGGCGAGGTCGCGTTCACGGGCTCGCTCAACCTCATCGAGCGTTCGTACCGGAACCCGCGCCACCGCCGCACGGGGCGGAAGTGGGTCGAACTCATGGCCCACATCGAGGGCCCGGCGGTGACCACGCTGAACGTCGTCTTCGCTACCGACTGGCTAGGCGAGACGGGCCAGCTGCTCGGGGAGCAGATGGAGCCGCCGGCCCCCGTCGGAGACGAGCTCGCCCAGGTGGTGCCGAGTGGTCCCGCCTTCGCGAACGAGAACAACCTGCGGCTCTTCAACACGCTCATCTACTCGGCGCAGCACCGGCTCTCGATCTGCAGCCCGTATTTCGTCCCCGACGACTCGCTGCTCTACGCCGTCACGACCGCGGCCCAGCGCGGTGTGGACGTCGAGCTGTTCGTCTCCGAGCAGGGCGACCAGTTCCTGGTCCACCACGCGCAGCAGTCCTACTACGAGGTGCTGCTGGCAGCAGGCGTGAAGATCTACCGGTACCCGAAGCCGTACGTCCTGCACGCGAAGCACTTCACGGTCGACGACGACGTGGCCGTCCTCGGCTCCTCGAACATGGACATGCGCTCGTTCTCGCTCAACATGGAGGTCTCGCTCATGCTGCCCGGGGCAGGGATCGTCGCCCAGATGCGTCAGGTCGAGGACCAGTACCGAGCCGTGAGCGTGCCGCTCGAGCTCGACGCCTGGCGGCGCCGCTCGATCCTGAGCCGCTACGTGGACAACGTCGCGCGGCTCACCGCGACGGTGCAGTAGGACGGTGCAGTAGGCCGGTGCAGTAGGCCGTCGGGATCGCCCGGGAAAACCCGGTCAGTCCGGAAACGACGAGCCGAGCGTGCTGAGCACGGCGAACGCCTTGGCCCGGATCTCGTCGTATTCCTCGTCCGGGTCTGAATCCGCGACGACGGCGCCCCCCACCCCGAGCGAGAGCCGCGTCCCCGCGGCCGTCTCCTCGGCGACGAGCGTGCGGATCACCACCGAGAGGTCCGCGGCGCCGGTGCGCGAGAAGTAGCCGATTGCGCCCGAGTACACGCCGCGCGGCCCGACCTCGAGGCGGTCGAGGATGTCCATCGTGCTGATCTTGGGTGCGCCGGTCATGGACCCGGGCGGGAAGGCGGCCGCGACCGCCTCGGCGCGCGACTCCCGGGGCCGCAGCCGCGCGTCGACCGTGCTGACGAGTTGGTGCACCGTCGCGTAGCTCTCCACGGCGAAGAGCCGCGATACGGCGACCGAGCCGGGGACCGCGTGGTGGCTCAGGTCGTTGCGCAGGAGGTCCACGATCATGAGGTTCTCGGCGCGGTCCTTGGGGTTCGCGGCGAGCTCCGCGCGCACGCGCTCGTCCTCGTCCGGGTCCGCGGCCGGGGATCGGCGGCGGGTTCCCTTGATCGGCTCGGCGCGGAGCGCGCCGTCGGCCGCGATGCTCAGGAAGCGCTCGGGGGAGGAGCTGACGACGGCGAGCGGGCCGAAGCGAGCGAACGCCGCGAACGGCGCGGGGCTGCGCCGCCGGAGCGCCCGGTAGGCGGTCCAAGGGTCGAATCGCACGTCTCCGGCCGCGGTGTCGCCCGCGGGACCCGCGGGACGGACTGAGGGGATGAGGGCCTCGAGCGTGGTCGTGAGGCAGACCTCGTAGGTGTTGCCCTCGGTGATCTCCGCCTTCGCGGCGCGCACCTTGGCGCGGTAGGCGTCGGCAGAGTCGCGAGCGACGAACGACGGCGCGCTGGCAGCCGAGTCGGCTGCGTCCGGCTCGGGAGCGCCGGCCGTCGCCGTGACCGCTGCCTCCGCAGCGTCGAGCCACGCGTCGGCGTCCGGCGCGTCGAGGGCCAGGAGCCACACCTCGCCGAGGGCGTGGTCGAAGACCACCGCTCGGGACGCGAAGACGAGCTGGGCATCGGGCGTCCCGCCACCCGGCGCCGCGCCCTCGACCGGCCCCGTCCGGACGTCGTTGCCGCCGCACTCCCGCTTGAGCTCGTACCCGAGATAGCCGAGCCAGCCGAGCGCGAACCCGCAGTCGAGGCCGCCGGGCGCCTCGGCCGCGGCTCCGGGGCGCCCCCACGCCGAGTCGAGCCAGCGGAAGAACGGCTGGTCGAACCGCGCCGTCGCGGGGGATGCAGTTGCGGGACCGAACGCGACTTCCGTCGCTCCGCCCCGGTGGGCCATGTGCCGGCCGCGCGCGCCGCCGTCGTCCGCCATGATGCTGAAGCGGCTGCGCAACGCCGGCCCATGCGGCCCGGGAGCCGCGCCCGCCCCGAGCGGGCCTTCGGCGCGGACCCCCGGCCCGCGCACGGCGTCCGACGCGTCGAGCCACACCGCGCGGTCAGAGGAACCGAAGAGTGCGGCGAACACGTCGTCCGCTTCCGGAGCCGCCACGATCCGCCGGGCCAGGACGGCGCCCGACTCCCGCGCCGCGCGCTCGGGAGCGAGCGCCTCGCGGAGCGCGGGAAGCTCGGCGAGCGCATCGATGACGCGGTCGGTCGCGTCGTCGGGCCGCGAGGGGCCGGCATGGACGGCGAGGGTCACGGCAGCGGCGGTGGGGACGTCGTCGGCGGCGAGCCACGCTTCCTCCTGCGCCGCCCAGCGGTCCCAGTGCGGGGCGTACGCCTCGCCGTCGCGCTCGAGGGCCCGGTGCCTGCGGTCCTCGGCCTCGGCGTCGATCCACACGACCGCGTCGCACAGGGCGCGGAGGGGCTCGGCGCCCGCGCCGACGCCCTCAAGGACCACGATGTCCGCGGGCTCGGTCAGGCGTTCCTCGCCGTCGGACGCTGCGGCCCAGTCCCACGCGCGCCAGCGCGCGGTTCGCCCGGCGCGAAGCGGGCCGAGGACCGAGGCTGCGCAGCGCTCGATGCCTTCGACGAGGCCGTCCCAGCCCGGGTACAGGTCCTCGAGGTGCACGAGCGTCACCGAGCGGTGCTCGCGCAGCCTCGCGGCGAGCTCGACGGCGAGGGAGGTCTTGCCCGCGCCCGAGCGGCCATCGATCGCGATGACGGCCGGGCGCGCGGGGCGGGGCGGGGTCACGCCCCCGCGAAGACCGGCGGGCGCCGCGTGAGTTCGGAGCGTACGTGCTCGACGATCCCCGGGACGGCGGCGTGGATGAGCTCCCACGTGAGCTCGAAATCGCTCTGGCCGCCGAACCACGGGTCTTCGATCCCCTGATCGAGGTGGTCCAGACGGGCGACGGCGGGGTCGAACTCCCGCAGCATGCGCACCTTGTGCTCCGTCCCGGCGGGCGCGAGCTCGCGGAGGTGGCCGTAGTGGTCGACGTCGAGCGCGAGGATGAGGTCCCGCTCCACGAACCACTCGGTCCGGAACTTGCGCGCGGCGTGCTGGTGCGAGGGCACGGCATGGGCGTCGAGCACACGCGCGGCGCGCGGATCGATAGGCCGTCCGACCTCGTAGTCTGTGGTGCCTGCCGAGTCGACCTCGGCCCGGTCATCGAGGCCAGCTCTGTGCAGGGCGTCGGTGAGCATGAACTCAGCCATAGGCGATCGGCAGATGTTCCCGGTGCAGACCGTGATGATCCGGTAGGGGCTCGCCGTCGAGTTCATTGCACAAGCATAGGGTCCACCGCGCCCGCTGCCGGAATCGCGATCCGATCCGGCCGGAGGGGGCGCATAAAGGCTGCTAGAGGACCGCTAGATGACGGCGAGGAGCGTGCCGACCCCGACGAACAGCGCCCCGAACACGCGGTTGAGCACGCGCTGGCCGCCCTCGTCCCGCGTGAAGCGCTGGAAGCTCTTCGCTGCGAGCGCAAAGAAGAACCACATGACCGCGACGTCGACGCCCACGATCGTCGCACCGATCACGACGTACTGGCTCCACAGGGGAATCTCCGGCCGGACGAAGCCCGGAATGAACGCGAGGAAGAAGACGATCGCCTTCGGGTTGAGCAGGTTGACCCACAAGCCGCGCTGGAACATCGACCGCGCGGGCTCGTTGACCAGCGCCGCGGCCGCCTCGTCCGAGACGTCCGGCTTCCGCAGGAACTGCCGCACCCCGAGGTACATGAGGTACGCGGCGCCGAGGTAGCGGATGACGTTGAACGCGACGGGGGAGCTCGAGACGAGGACGCCGAGCCCGGCCGCGACGATCGCGAGGTGGATCACGAGGGCCGCCTGCTGCCCGAGCACGCCCCAGATGGCGCGGCGGAAGCCCGCGTTGAGCGAGTTGCTCATCGTGTTGATGGCGCCAGCGCCGGGGGTGAGGCTGATGAGGAGGCACGCGCCGAGCAGGGCAGCCCAGAGGGAAAGAGGCACCCCTTCAGATTAAGGCCGCGAGCGGCGCAGGTCCGTCGGTCGCCTCAGGCCCGCCCGATGACCTCGCCGTTCGGGATGAGGAACCACCCGTCTGCGGACGAGCCCCAGCGGTGCCACCCGGAAGCGACGCGCTCGAGGTCCTCGCGGTCGGCGAACCCGTAGGCGACCGCCTGCTCGGCGAAGGCCGAATGCAGCACCCGCTCGTTCCACACGCGCGCCTGCCACGCGCGCTGCTGGGGCGTCGCGTAGAGCCAGTTGCTGCTCGACGGTGCCACGTCGGTGAATCCCGCTTCCTGCATCCAGCTCACGAGCCGCCGGCCGGCGTCGGGTTCGGCCCCGTTCTGCCGCGCGATCCGCTGGTACAGGTCCATCCACTCGTCGAGCTCGGGGATCTCGGGGTACCAGCTCATGCCGTGGAAGTCCGCGTCGCGCACGGCGACGATCCCGCCCGGCTTCGCGACGCGTCGCATCTCGCGGACCGCCGCGACGGGGTCGGTGAGGTGCTGGAGGACTTGGTGGGCGTGGACCACGTCGAACGATTCGTCCTCGACGTCGAGGTCGTACACATTCCCCATCACGAACCGCACGTTCTCCACGCCGCGTTCCTCGGCAAGGGCGCGAGCCTGCGCCACCACATCCTCCGAGCGGTCCAGGCCCACTACCTGACCCGGCGCCGTGAGCGCCGCGAAGTCGCACGTGATGCTCCCCGGCCCGCACCCGACGTCGAGCACGCGGGAGCCGGGCGTCAGGTGGGGGAGGACGAACGCCGCCGAATTCTGGGCGGTCCGAGCGGCGTGGGCACGCACGACGCTCTCGTGGTGGCCATGGGTGTACACGTCGTCGGGGGTGCTCTGCTGGCCGTCCATGGAACAACGTTACGCGCGGCCCGCTCTCACTTGGTGATAGGCGCGACACGCCCGTGTGAGCTTGGCTACGAAAACCGGTATCTCGGCAAAACGCCCAACAATACCGCCCTAGGCTTGTTACGACAAATGACCGATTCCATGGCGGGCAACGAGGCCCCTGGGCAGCGAAAGGAGCACCTCATCATGTCCCTCCTGGATCAGAGCCACACCCGCAGCCGTCTCTTCGGCCGGCGCACGATGCATCTCGGCGAAGACATCCTCTTGGCTCGCCACGGCGCGCACATCCACCTCCTGGAGCACGATCGCCGCAACGGTCGCATGGTCGCCGTGCTCCGCGACGGGACGGTCGACTATGCGTCGAACGCCCGGTTTGCGCCCGCCGCCCCGACCCCGCTCGAGCGGCTCTCCCGCCAGCTGCAGGACGTCCGCGACGATGTCGCGCCCGTCTCGAAGGCGGACCTCAAGATCCTCGGCTGGTTCACGGCCGGATGGGCCGTCGTCTCGGCACTCTTCATCGTGGGCATGATTGTGCTCTCGACCGTGACGGGCGCGCAGGCCTTCGCGCAGGCGGCGACGATCTTCCCCTCGTACTGAGGCCGACCGGCTCCCTACGTTACGTCCCCAACCGTCCGTCGGGTCCGGCTCAGTCCCTCAAGTCCCTTTCCGTCCGTCAAGTCCGTGTTCGGCAGGCGGACGCCCTGACGCCGGGTGGGAGCGCGCGGATAGTCTGAGTTGGTGACCCCGCCCCCGCCACCCGAGCCCTCGCCGTCGTCCGCTCCTGCCGCCGAAAGCACCGCCGCGCCGTGGAGCCCGCGGCTTGCGCTGCTCGTCGCCGCGACGTACTTCATGGAGTTCCTGGACGGCACGGCGCTCTCGACGGCGCTCCCCGCGATCGGCAACGACTTCCACGTGGTCCCCGCGGACGTCAACGTGGCGATGACCGCGTACCTCGTGGCGGTCGCCATGGGGATCCCGTTCAGCTCGTGGCTCGCGGAGCGCTTCGGCCCGCGGCGCGTGTTCTGCTCGGCGATCGCGGTCTTCACGCTCGCGTCCCTGCTGTGCGCGCTGAGCCCGAACCTTGGCGTGCTCACGGCGTTCCGCGCGCTCCAGGGCTTCGGCGGCGCGATGATGGTTCCGGTCGGATCGCTCGTGGTGCTGCGCGGCACCCCGAAGGATCAGCTCCTCAAGGCGACCGCCTACCTCGTGTGGCCCGGCCTCCTCGCGCCCGTCCTCGCGCCGCTCGTGGGCGGCGCGCTCACGCAGTACCTCTCGTGGCACTGGATCTTCCTCGTCAACCTGCCGCTCGGGCTTGCCGCGTTCGTCGCCGCGCTCCGGCTGGTGCCGAGCGTGGGCGGGGACCACGGGCGTCGCCTCGACTGGCCCGGCCTCGCGCTGACGACGGCGGGCGTCGCGGCGGTCATCGTGGGCCTCGAGCTCCTGAGCGAGGGGCGCACGGCCGGATGGTCGACGGCGGCGCTCGCCGGGGGTGCCGTGGCCCTCGTCGCGGCGGTGTGGTGGATGCGCCATGCCCGCCGGCCGCTCTTCGACTTCCGCGTGCTCCGCGTCCGCACGTTCCGGGCGACGCAGACCGGCGGCTTCGTCTACCGGCTCACGATCATGGCCGTCCCGTTCCTCCTCCCGCTCATGTTCCAGGACGGCTTCGGCTGGGACCCCGTGCGCTCGGGCCTCCTCGTCGCGGCCGTGTTCGTGGGCAACATCGGGATCAAGCCGGCCACGTCTCCCCTTATCCGCCGCTTCGGCTTCAAGCCGGTGCTCGTGGTCGCGGCGGCCGTCTCCGCGGCCACGTTCGCGGGGTGCGCGCTCCTCACGCCGTCGGTGCCCGACCTGCTCATCGCCGCGCTCCTGCTCGTCTCCGGGGCCTTCCGCTCGATCGGCTTCTCCGCCTACATGAACGTCCAGTACGCCGACGTCTCCGCGACGCAGCTGCCGAGCGCGAACGCGATCGCGAACACGCTCGTGCAGCTCGCGGCCGCGCTCGGGGTGGCCGTCGGGGCGCTCCTGGTCCGCACCGGGATCGCGTTCGCCCCGACCGGTGCCGACCACGCGTCGGCCTACCGCGTCGCGTTCTTTGCCATCGCGGGCCTCATGCTCGTGAGCGTCGCGGACAGTCTCCTGCTTCCGCGGCACGCGGGCACGGAGGTGAGCGGGCGGCGCTGAGCCGCCGCGCGCCGTCGTCCGTTGCTTGGGTGACCCCTCGAAGCCGAACTTGAGCGTACTCGACTCAAGTCGATTTGACACGGGGAGATCGCTGCGTAGAGTTGAGTGCAGATCGCTCAACTTGACCGGATGGGCTCCGCAGCCCGACGGGCAGGTGGGCCTCTCACGGCACTACCCAAACAGCAGGAGGAACTATGTCCCGTGCAGTCGGCATCGACCTGGGAACCACCAACTCCGTCGTTTCCGTCCTCGAGGGCGGGGAGCCGACGGTTATCGCGAACGCCGAGGGTGGCCGCACCACGCCGTCCGTCGTCGCGTTCTCCAAGACCGGCGAGGTTCTGGTGGGCGAGATCGCGAAGCGCCAGGCCGTCAACAACATCGAGCGCACCATCGCCTCGGTCAAGCGCCACATGGGCACGGACTGGACGATCGACATCGATGGCAAGAAGTACACGCCGCAGGAAATCTCGGCGCGCATCCTCATGAAGCTCAAGAACGACGCCGAGTCGTACCTGGGCGAGAAGGTCACCGACGCGGTTGTCACCGTGCCGGCCTACTTCAACGACGCCGAGCGCCAGGCCACGAAGGAGGCCGGCGAGATCGCGGGCCTCAACGTGCTCCGCATCATCAACGAGCCCACCGCGGCCGCGCTCGCCTACGGCCTCGACAAGGGCAAGGAAGACGAGCTCATCCTCGTCTTCGACCTCGGCGGCGGCACGTTCGACGTGTCCCTCCTCGAGGTCGGCAAGGACGAGGACGGCTTCTCCACCATCCAGGTCCGCGCGACCGCCGGCGACAACCGCCTCGGCGGCGACGACTGGGACCAGCGCATCGTCGAGTACCTGCTCGGCCAGCTCAAGGTCAAGGGCATCGACCTCTCGAAGGACCGGATCGCCCTCCAACGTCTGCGCGAGGCCGCGGAGCAGGCCAAGAAGGAGCTTTCGTCCTCGACGAACACCAACATCTCGCTGCAGTACCTCTCGGTGACGCCTGATGGCCCCGTCCACCTCGACGAATCGCTGTCCCGCGCGAAGCTCCAGGACCTCACGAAGGACCTCCTGGATCGCACCAAGAAGCCGTTCCACGACGTCATCGCCGAGGCCGGCATCAAGGTCGCGGACATCGACCACGTGGTGCTCGTGGGCGGCTCGACCCGCATGCCCGCCGTCTCCGACCTCGTGAAGGAGCTGACGGGCGGCAAGGAGCCGAACAAGGGCGTGAACCCGGACGAGGTCGTCGCCGTCGGCGCTGCCCTCCAGGCGGGCGTCCTCAAGGGCGAGCGCAAGGACGTCCTGCTCATCGACGTGACCCCGCTGTCGCTCGGCATCGAGACCAAGGGCGGCGTCATGACGAAGCTCATCGAGCGCAACACGGCCATCCCGACCAAGCGTTCCGAGACGTTCACGACCGCGGACGACAACCAGCCGTCCGTCTCGATCCAGGTGTTCCAGGGCGAGCGCGAGTTCACGCGCGACAACAAGCCGCTCGGCACGTTCGAGCTGACCGGCATCGCCCCGGCCCCGCGCGGCATCCCGCAGATCGAGGTCACGTTCGACCTCGACGCGAACGGCATCGTGCACGTGTCCGCGAAGGACAAGGGCACGGGCAAGGAGCAGTCGATGACCATCACGGGCGGCACCGCGCTGTCCAAGGATGACATCGAGCGCATGGTCGCCGACGCCGAGGCCCACGCGGCCGAGGACAAGAAGCGCCGCGAGGCCGCGGACACGCGCAACACCGCCGAGCAGCTGGCCTACTCGGTCGACAAGCTCATCGCCGACAACTCCGACAAGCTGCCGGAGGAGGTCAAGACCGAGGTGCAGGCCGACGTCGACGCCCTCAAGAAGGCACTCGAGGGCACCGATGAGGAGGCCGTGAAGACGGCGTTCGAGAAGCTCCAGCAGTCGCAGTCGAAGCTCGGCGAGGCCATCTACGCGGGCTCGCAGGGCGCGGCGGCTTCCGACGGCTCCCACACGGGCGCCGGCGGCGCGAGCGGTGCCTCGGCCGGTGCGAAGGACGAGGACATTGTCGACGCCGAGATCATCGACGAAGACGAGAAGAAGAAGTAAGCGATGGCACCCCACCACGGCAACGAGGAAGAGCACGAGGTCCGGGGCGAGCCGCGCAAGCCCGTGGTCCGGGACAACCGCAAGGTTGATCCCAGCACCGGCAACGTGCGGAAGCCCAACCCGGAATCGGCGGGGCACACGCCCGAGGCCGGTGCCGCGGATCAGGGCGCTGGCGAGGCCGGCGCGGAGCACCCCGAGCACGAGGAGCTCCGCCCGGTGGACGAGGCGCACGACGCCGAGGACGTCCTCTCGCAGGCCGAGCGGATCCTGAGCGAGGCGGAGGACGTCCAGAACGAGGCCGCCGAGCTTCGCCTGGACCTCCAGCGGCTCCAGGCCGAGTACGTCAACTACCGGAAGCGCGTGGACCGCGACCGTGCGGTCGCGGGGGAGGTCGCCGTCATGGGCGTCCTGTCCTCGCTGCTCCCGGTGCTCGACGACATCGACGCCGCGCGCGCCCACGGCGACCTCGCCGACGGTCCGTTCGCGTCGATCGCGGCCAAGCTCGAGGGGATCCTCACGAGCCACGGCCTCGAGCGCATCGATGCAACCGGCGTGGAGTTCGACCCGAACATCCACGAGGCCCTCATCCAGCAGCCCGGCGAGGGCATCGAGGTGGACACGGTGCTCCAGGTGCTGCGCTCCGGCTACCGGACCCAGGCGCGGGTGCTGCGCGCGGCGCAGGTCATCGTCGCCGTCCCGTAGTCGCACCGCCACGGACGACGGCGCCTCGGACGACGGCGCCACGGACGACGGCGGGCGCCCACCCGCCGTCGTCCGCCCACCCGCCGTCGTCCCCTCCGTTTCGGGTACAGATAATCCCCTTCGGAGGCGTTTCGGGTACGCAAGCCTGGCGGTTCGCGTACCCGAAACGAAGAATCAGGAGATTATCTGTACCCGAAACGATAAGAATGATGCAGGGACGAAAAGGAGGCCTTAGTGGCTAGTCAGGACTGGGTGGAGAAGGACTTCTACTCCATTCTCGGCGTGTCCAAGGACGCCTCCGACGCCGACATCAAGAAGGCCTACAGGAAGCTCGCCCGGAAGTACCACCCGGACCAGAACCCGGGAGACGCCGAGGCCGAGAAGAAGTTCAAGGACATCACCGAGGCGAATTCGGTCCTGAGCGACGCCGAGCAGCGGCAGCAGTACGACGCCATCCGTGCGATGGGCGGCGCGCGCTTCTCGGCGGGCGGCCCCGGCGCGGGTGCCGGCACTGCCGGCTTCGAGGACCTCTTCGGCGGCCTGTTCGGCGGGGGAGCGGGCCGGCATTCGCGGGGCTTCGGCTCGAGCAACCTCCCGCCCGAGTTCGCTGACCTCTTCGGCGGCTTCAGCTCGGGCGGCGGCTTCCAGGCCCCGCCGCAGAAGGGCGCCGATCGCGAGGCCTCCACCACGATCTCCTTCGCGGGCTCGATCCGGGGGACGACCGTGGGCCTGCGCGAGCAGAACGGCGACGTCATCGACGTGCGGATTCCGGCGGGGATCCGCGATGGCCAGAAGGTCCGCGTCCGCGGCAAGGGCGGCCCCGGTTCGGCCGGCCCCGGAGACCTCATCGTGACGGTCCATGTGACGCCCCACGAGTTCTTCACGCGGGACGACGACAACATCCGCATCCACGTCCCCGTGAGCTTCGACGAGGCGGCCCTCGGGGCGCAGATCGAGGTTCCCACGCTTGACGGGCGTTCGGTGCGGATGAAGGTCCCCGCCGGCTCGAACTCGGGCCGCACGCTGCGCGTCAAAGGCCAGGGCGTCAAGTCCTCGAGAGGCCAGGGCGACCTCCTCGTGACGATCGACGTCGTGGTCCCGCAGAATCTCTCGAAGGAAGCCGAGGACGCCGTGCGCGCCTTCGCGGCTGCCACGAGCAAGAACTCCGAGTCCAACCCGCGGGCCGGGCTCGCGGCCAAAGCGAGGCTCTAGGCCATGGCCATCGATCCGTACGCTCCGATCTTCGTGATCTCCGTTGCTGCGGAATTGGCCGAGATGCACCCCCAGACCCTCCGCCAGTACGACCGGCTGGGACTCGTCTCGCCCTCGCGGCAGTCGGGCCGCCAGCGGCGCTACTCGCAGCACGACGTCGAGCTCCTGCGGGAAGTCCAGCGGCTCTCGAAGGACGGCGTCTCGCTCGAGGGGATCCGACGGATCCTCGAGCTCGAGAATCAGGTTGCGGCACTCCGCTCGCGCGTCATGGAGCTCGAGCAGGAAGTCTCCGAGGCCCGGCGCCGCGGTGCCGCAGACCCACTCCGGGTGTTCGCGGCAGGGATGGGCGGCGACGTCGTAACGCTCGCGCGCGGGCAGCGGCCAGAGCCGCGTTCGCAGGCCGTCGTCGTGTGGCGGCCGCGTGCCAATCAGGCCCCCGGGCTCTACTGAGCCGGGGTGCCGCGCGTCCGCTCAAGGTTCGCCCAACGTTCACCTGAGCCTTGCAGGTCGGGGAGGGGCGCCCGCGTACGGTCGAAACCGTAGCCGGCCACCCGAGCGAGGAGCGTCATGAGCACCAACCAGCACCCGGTCGTCCTGCCCGCCGAGGCCCTTGAGGGCTCGGATGGAGAGGTCGTCGACGCGAATATCGATGTGGTCAACGCGATGTATTCCGAGCTCCTCGGCGAGGAGGAGATCGCTACCAACGCGCTGCGCAGCTACTACGTGGACTTCTATCTCACGGAAGCGCTCGACGGCGGGTTTGCCCAGTATGTGGTGAGCGCCGGCGAGCGCGAGGAGATCGACGACCTGGTGCGCGACGGCCTCCGCGAGATGGGCGCGGTCAAGCACCTTGGCCTCTTCGACGAGACTTCCGCTGCGTTCGATGCCCTGACCGACGAGGACGCCGAGGCCTACCTCGAGGGGGACGACGAGCCGTCCGAGGCGGTCAAGGCGCTCGAGACGCTCGACGAGCGCTTCGAGGAAACGCTCGACGACGAGGACCTCGTGGCGCTCAACGCGGCGTGGCTTCGGGGCCAGGAGGGCCTCCTCGCGCTGGACGACGACGCGATCGAGCAGGAGATCGCCCGCCGCGTGGGTCTCATCCCGGACCTCGAGGAGCGCCGCGCCGAGGCGGAGCTACTCGACGACGGCTTCGACGACGCGTACGACGACGACGATGAGGACGCAGCCTACGACGAGGACTCCGTGGAACTCGAGGACGGCGACGCCCACGATCCACACGAGGCGCACACGCACGAGGCACACACGCACGAGGTGCACGCCCACGAAGCCGAGGGCGCGGCGAAATAGCCTCTACAAGGTGCTGGCGCCCCTAGGGCGCCAGCACCTTGAATCAGCCGAGAATCAGACGGCGGCCCGGAACTGCGGGCACGCCTCGTTCGAGCAGCCCTGGTCGCGCGGAATCCACTGACCGCCATCCTCGCGCCAGACGATGTGCCGATGCTGGCCGCAGAGCTCGCAGCTCGGAGCGACGTAGCTGTGCTTCTCCTCTTCCGTGTAGCTGCGGAAGCCTGACATGACTCCTCCTCGCCTCGGGGACAATCCAGAATCTACCTCTGGGGAGTTACCCGGGCCAGAGCCCGCCAACCCTCCCTGCAGCACTGAATCCCAGCGTTTGGCGCCCAGCGGTCCTGAGGCTCAGCGGTTCTGGTCGAGGGCCGCGGCGAGGAGCGCGAAGAATTCGTCGTCCACATCCTCAGTGCTGCGCAGGCGGACGCGCCACGTGAAGGGGTCGTCGCCCCGGACCGCGACGGGTTCGAGCCGCTCCGCGGGCGGGCCCTCCCAGCGGAGCGTGACGTCCACGGCCGACTTGGTCCCGGCCGTGACCTGGGCGAACTTCCGTCGAGGCGATTGGAGCGAGACGTACGTCTTGCGCAGCTGGATCGTGACGCCGTCGGCCGTTTCCGCCCACACGAGGATCGCCTCGGCGAGGGGCCTGAGATGCCCACGGTCGGCGTACTGGCCGTCGAAGAGCTCGTCGGCGCCGCGGAGCATGAAGTCCGGGTAGCCGAAGACCTCCCACGAGACGGCGGACTCCGAGTAGCCGGTGACGCCGTGCTCGTCGCGCAGCCACGCCGCGAGCGCGGCGTTGTCCGCGAAGCCCTGCCGCCTTGCGAGCTCCGCCCACCAGTAAACATCATGTCCGGTCTTGCGCAGGAGCAGCCCCTGCATCCAGTCGACCATTTCCCGCCAGGTCCGTGGCGCTTCACCCATAGGGGCGATCGTACGCGGGCCTGGCCCCGGCGCCGCTGCTCAGTAGCCCGACGTGTTCGGCGAGCCCGACGAACCCGTGAGCGGCGTCTGGATCATGTTGCCGTCGGCTCCCACGACGTACCACACGCCAGCGGTGCCCTGGCCGTTCGTCTGTCCGGGCGCGGTGTCCTTCGAGTAGTAGTAGATGGGCATGCCGTTGATGGTCACCTGCGTCTTCCCGCTGGCGGTCGTGATCGTGCCGAGCTTCCCGGTGATGCCCTTGAGCGTCGGCGTCATGTCGCTCGTGACCGCGGGCCAGAGCGTCGCGCAGCCGCCCGTGCACGCGCTCGTCGTGGCGCCCGGGTTGTCCCGCGTGTAGACGTAGACCGTGTTGCCCTTGTTGTCGACGATGATCGTCTGGCCGCCCACCGAGGACGTCATGAGCGAGAGCTCGGCGGACGATGGGCTCGAGGACGCCGTGCTGGGCGGCGCCGAGCTCGTCGACGCTGAGCTCGAGGGCGCTGAGTTCGACGGCGCCGCGGACGACGACGATGAGCCGCTCCCAGCGTTGTTTCCACACCCGGCGAGGGCCAGGGCAGACGCCGCGGAGAGCGCGGCCAAGACGAGTGCTGCTCGTTGGTGCATGATTCCGCCTTCCGATGCTAGGCGGCCGTTCGCCGCTGACCATGAGACGCCGCCGGGTGCCTCCCGGTTCATCCGGCGGGAGAATGTCCCTGAACCGTTATGGCGCCGGTGACGTCTTGATGGCGAAGAAGGGTGATTGAGTCAGCCGGAGGCACCATGCCCATGGACGAGGACGCGGTCGCGGCCATCTATCGCGACCACGGCGCGGCGCTGCGGCGCTTCGCGCGAAGCGCCGTGGGCAGCGACGAGCAGGCCGAGGACATCGTGCAGGAGGCGATCATCAGGGTCTGGCGGCATGCGCCCGACGCCCCGGTGGGGCTCCGCGCGTACCTCTACCGGACCGTCCGGAATCTCATCGTGGACCAGCACCGGCAGCGGGCGCGCAGGCCGCGCACCGTCACGTTCGCCGGCACGGAGGGCTTCGACGCCGCGGTCGACGCCGAGCGAATCGACGAACTCTTGGACCGCGTCGTCATGGAGGAGGCACTCATGCGGCTCACGCACGAGCACCGGCAGGCACTCGTCGCGGTGCACTACCGGCGGCTCAGCGTTGCGGAGGCCGCCGCCGAGCTCGGCGTCCCGGCCGGGACCATCAAGTCGCGCTGCTTCTACGCGCTCAAGGCGCTGCGCGCCGCGCTCGACGAGCTGGGGGTGGAGCGATGAACCTCGACCACAGGGAACTGCGCCTCTCGATCGGTGCCTACCTCTTGGGCGGCCTCGCCCCCGAGGAGGCACGGGCGCTCGAAGACCACCTTGCCTCGTGCGCCGAATGCCGCGCCCAGATCGAGCAGCTCGAGCTGCTTCCGGCGATGCTCGACGTCGTGCCCGCGTCTCGCGCCGAGGACCTCGTGGAGGTACCGCCCGCCGTCACGGCAGAACCCGCGCCGGGGAGGCTGCTCGCGAAGGTGAGCGCGCGCCGTCGTGCGCTGCGGCTTCGGTGGGCCGCCGCGGTGGCGGGTGCCGCCGCCGCGTCCCTCGCGGGAGGGCTCGCGCTCGGGCCGATCCTCGTGCCGACGCCGGATCGGGACGGGACGCCGAGCGAGGTGCCGACCTCGCGGCCGTCGCCGGCGGCGACCTACTCCCTGAACTCCGCCGACGGCGCGCAGGTGGACCTCGCGCTCGTCCGGAAGGGTTGGGGCACCGAGCTCGACCTCGTGTGCCGCGGCATGCCGGACAGCGGCATCTTCAGCGTGTGGGTGGTGACCGTGGACGGGGCGCAGGAGAAGGCGGCGAGCTGGAGTTCCAGCGGGTACCAGGGGCGCGCGGTGCTGACGGGCTCGACGTCGTATCAGCTCGCGTCAATCCGGACCATCGAGATCCGGGACGCGGCCCAGAAGACGATCACGAGCGTCCAGCTCAGCTGAGCAGTGCTCGCGGGGACGGGCTCGCCGGGACGTCAGTGGGCCGCGGCTACACACGCACGCGAAGAGGCCGCTCGGGCGCGGTTCCGGCGGCCCTCGACGCCGTCCCCGCCGGAGCTGGCGCCGCGGATGGCCGTGCCGCGGTCCGGCTGCCCCGGTGGATTGCGATGATCCCCGCGATCACCACGAGGCAGCCGAGCGGCTGGTTCCAGGTGAGGGTCTCGCCGAGCACGAGCGTCCCGAGCGCCACCCCGACGAGCGGTGCCACGTACGTCACCGTCGAGGCCGCGACGGCGCCCCACGCCCGCACGATCGCGGTGTTCCAGAGGTATGCGACACCGGTGCCGAACACGCCGAGCACCGCGAGGGCCACGAGCGCGACGGGTACGAGGGTGGGCGCAGGCAGGGGGCCGGCAGCGAGGATCGGCGAAAGCGCGAGCGCCACCGCGGCGGCGAGCGTGACCTGCACGGTCGAGACGGTGAGGCTGTCGTAGTCGTACCGAGCCACGACGAAGCGCCGCATGTACGCGAAGCCGAGTCCGTAGCAGGCCGTCGCGCCGAGGCACGCGAGCTCGGCAAGGGTCGGAGAGGCCGGTGAGAAGAAGTCGTACCCGAAGGCGGCCTGGCCGGGCGGGAGGGCGCCCGCGTGCCCCCACGGACCTACCACGAGGACGACGCCGAGGCCCCCCACCGCGACGCCGATCGCCTGCCGCGGGGTGAGCCTCTCGGCCGGGACGATCGCGGCCGTCCAGAGCGCGGTCATGAGCGGCGTCGACGAGTTCAGAATCGCGGAGAGCCCCGACGGCAGGGACTCGCCCGCCCACGCGAAGAGGCTGAACGGGACGACGCAGAACAGCAGGCCGACCACGGCCATGTGGCCCCAGAAGCGCGGCTCGCGCGGCCACGCGCGGTCGGCGACGACCATGATGGTCCGGAGGGTGATGGCGCCGAACACGATCCGGCCCACGGCCACCTGGCCCGGCGTGAAGCCCAGAAGGGATTCCTTGATGAGCAGGAAGCTGGACCCCCAGACGAGGGCCAGTGCAATGAAGGTGGCCGTGAGGCCGAGCCGACGGGTCGTCATGCCGATACTGTCGCGCCGTGCGAGCTATGAATCAAATACATTCGATGCACTTGGGCATACCATGAATGCATGGCACCGACCGTCCCGCAGCTGCGCACGCTGCTTGCCGTCGTCGAGACCGGCTCGTTCACCGCGGCCGCCCAGTCGCTCGGGGTGAGCCAATCGTCTGTGTCGCGGACGCTGCGCGCCCTCGAGGAAGACCTCGGCGGCAATCTCCTGGACCGCGACCGCTCCAACGCGCCCACAGCGCTCGCAGGGGAGCTGCTCCCGCACGCGCGCGCGGCCGTCGCCGCCCTCGATGCGCTCGAGGGGAGCGTCCGGGCACGGTCGGGTGTGCCCGAGGGCCGAGTCCGTCTCGGCGCCGTTCCGACCGTGTGCCAGGGCCTCGTCCCGGGTCTGCTCGGCGTGTGGTCGGCGCGCCTCCCCAAGGTCGAGGTGAGCCTCTTCGAGGGCGACGACGACGAGATCCCGGAGTGGCTCGAGAACGGAACCGTCGATGCCGCGATACTCGTCGACCCGCATCCCGACCCTCCCGGTTCCGTGCTCGTGGGCGCGGACGAATACTGCGCGATGGTCCGCCGAGACCACCCGCTCGCGGGGGAGAAGGCGATCCCGCTCGGGGAGCTGCAGGAGGATGGGCTCATCGTGAACACCGGCGGGTGCGAGAACGAGGTGCGGAGGATCCACGCAAAGGCAGGTCTCCCGTTCGAGATGCGCCAGCGCGTCCGTGAGCTCGCGACCCTCATGATGATGGTCCAGGAGGGCGTGGGCGTCGCGATCATGCCGGGCCTCGGCGAGGTCATGCTGCCGAAGACTCTCAAGATGGTTCCGCTCGAGCCCACACTCGGCCGGCGGCTCGTGCTGAGCGGCCCCACGAACCGGGCCTGGAGCCCGCTCACGGAAGCGCTCGTCCGGGCCACCCGCGTCGAGACCGGACACTAGGCCCGAGACCGCAGGTTCTACCCTCCGGTTTCGGACCGGACCCTCCGGTCTCGTGGGAGGCCGGCTACAGTCGCACGGCCTCGAGGTCGAAGATCACGCGCCCGGCCTTGAGCGCCTTGTTCTCGAAGCTCGTGAGCACTCGGCCCTCGAAGCCCGGCGCCCACCCGCCGCCGTCGTCCGATTCCCCTGTCGGCTCGCAGTCGACTCCGGAGGCCCACGCCGCCGTGAGGGGGCTCGCCGCTCCCGCGCGTTCGCCGTCGTGCGCGTTGCGGAAGTCCGGCGACGCGGCGACGACGTCGCGCATCTGCTGCGCGTAGCCGGACCAGTCGGTCGCGAGCCGCCAGACGCCCCCCGGAGCGAGCGCGCGGGCGGCGAGCTCCGCGAACGAGTCCTTCACGAGGCGCCGCTTGTGGTGCTTGGTCTTGTGCCATGGATCCGGGAAGAACACCCACAGCTCGCTCACCGAGCCCTCCGGGAGCATGCTTCCGAGCACCTCGGGCGCGTTCGCCTGCGCCACGCGTACGTTCGTGAGGCCGCGTTGGCCGATGCGCAGGAGCGTGTTGGCGAGCCCCGGGCGGTAGACCTCGACGGCGAGGAAGTCCCGCTCGGGGCTCGCCTCCGCGGCCGTGACGATCGCCTCGCCGAGACCCGAGCCGATCTCGACGACGAGCGGCGCCTCGCGCCCGAACTCCGCCGTCGCGTCGAACACGTAGTCCGGGTGGACCGAGGTGTCCGCGACGTGCCGCGGGATGTCGACGACGAACGACGGCGCGTGCTCCTCCCAGGCTTGCTGCCGCCGCCCCTGGAGCCGCGTGCCGCGGCGTACGAAGCTCACCGGCTGGCTGCGGTAGGTCCCGAACGAGGCCTGGCTTCCGGGAGTGATCGGGTTGCCGTGGCCCGGCTGCGGTTCGGTGGGGGATTCGGGGTGCTCGCTCATCGCCCTCAAGCCTACTCAGCCGCGGGGCCTGCCCCGTCAGGAGCAGGCCCCGCGTCAGCCGGCCGACGAGGCGAGGCCGCCTCAGCCGCTAGCTGCTGAGGTCCTTGCCCTTTGTCTCGGGGAGGCCCAGGACCACGAGGATCGAGACCACGATGAGAGCCACGGCGTAGCCGTTGAACAGCCACGGCTGCTTGACCACGTCCGTGAAGAGCGTCTGGAGGTAGGGCGCGGTGCCGCCGAAGGCCGCGACGCAGATCGAGTACGGGACGCCCACGCCCACCGTGCGGATGTGAGCGGGGAACAGCTCGGCGTAGGCCGCGGGCGCGATCGCCGCGCCGGCTGCGATGAAGAACAGCATGACGGACATCGAGACGGCGAGCTGCCAGGCCGAGTCGCGGAGGAGCCACGTCATGGGGAAATGCAGCAGCGCGCTGCCCGCCGCGCCCATGATGAGCACGGGCTTGCGCCCGATCCGGTCGCTGAGCTTGCCCCAGAACGGCAGCGCCGCGAGGAACACGACGTTCGCCGCGATGCCGGCCCAGAGGGCCTGGCCCGCATCGATCTTGAGGCTCGTCGCCGCGTACGTCGGGGCCACGACGGCCCACAGGTAGTAGATGACCGTGAGGCCGACCGTCATGCCGATGACCTGGAACGCCTGCTTGCGGTGCTCGACGATCGACTTCCACAGCGAAGGTGCACGCCGCTCGCCGGGTGCCTCGGCCTCTTCCTTGATCCCCTCGAAGGCCTCGGTCTCGGGCATGCGGGCCCGCATGACGAGGCCGTAGAGGCCGATCACCGCGCCCACGATGAACGGGATGCGCCAGCCGAACGCGGCCATCTGGGCCTTGCTCAGGACGCCCGTGAGGACGGCGCCCATGAGCGTGCCCGCGACGATCCCGAGCGTGCCCGAGAAGTAGATGAGCGTGGACCAGAAGCCGCGCCGCTCCCGCGGCGCCATCTCGGAGAGGTACGTCTGCGAGGACGGGAGCTCGCCGCCGTGGGCGAGGCCCTGGATGAGCCGGGCCACGAGCAGCACGAGCGAGGCGAAGGCCCCGACCGCGCCGAAAGTCGGCGCGATGCCGATGAGCAGGCTGCCGACCGAGGCGAGGCCCACGGCGAGCGTCATCGACGTCTTGCGGCCGAGCTTGTCGCCGATCCACCCGAACACGAAGCCGCCGAACGGGCGGGCCACGAAGCCGACCGCGAAGATCGCGAGCGTCGAGAGGATCGCCGAGGTTGCGTCGGCCGGGTTGAAGAGCTCCTTCGAGAAGAACGGGGCGAACGTCGCGTAGATGGCCCAGTCGTACCACTCGGCGGCGTTGCCGATCCCGGTGCTGACGAGGGTGCGGCGCGCTGAGGGGACGACGACGGCGGGGCCTGCCGTGCGCGTGCTGTCGGTGTTGGCGCTCATGGTGCGGTCTCCGTGTGTTGTGGGGTCTGCCGTGGCGTTGGGGTCTCCGCCCGCTCAGCGGGCCGCGAGCTCCGCCGTCTTCGCGAGTGCGAGCTGGGCGTAGAGGGCCGCGCCGTCGGCGAGGACGGCGTCGTCGAACGTCGCGAACGGCGAGTGGTTGAACGCGCTCGTCGCGTGGTCGACGCCCGCCGGCACGGCGCTCAGCCCAATGAAGCTGCCCGGCACCCGCGCGAGCACGCGGGAGAAGTCCTCCGAGCCGCTGAGCGGCTGGGGGAGCCGCGCGTGGCGCGCTCCGACGGGATCGAACAGTTCCGAGATCGCGGACTCGGCGAACTCGGTCTCGGCCTGGTCCGTGATCGTGAGTGGGTACTCGGCGGCGTACCGGACGTCCACCTCGAGGCCGTGCGCGTGCGCGATCCCCTCGAGAAGGCGCGGGATCGCGGCCTGCATCCGGTCGCGGTTCGCCTCGGAGAACGTGCGGATCGTCGCGTCGAACTCGGCCGTGTCGGGGATGACGTTGCGCTTCGTTCCGGCCGCGAGGCGACCGACCGTCACCACGGTGGGGTCGAACATGTCGAACTGGCGCGTGACCATGGTCTGGAGCGCGAGGACCATCTCGGCTGCGACCGTCACGGGATCCTTCGCGGCGTGCGGCGCCGAGCCGTGGCCGCCCGCGCCGCGCACGGTCACGAAGAGCCCGTCCGAGGCGCTCATCATGACTCCGGGGCGCGTCACGAACTGCCCGTGCGGCGCCATCGAGGAGAAGACGTGGAGGCCGAACGCGGCGTCGGCGCGGCGGCCGGCGGCGTCGAGCACGCCTTCGCGGACCATGACGCTCGCTCCGTCGTACCCTTCCTCCCCGGGCTGGAACATGAGGACGACGTCGCCGGCGAGCCGATGGCGGTTGTCGGCCAGGAGCGTCGCGCCGCCCAAGAGCATCGAGGTGTGGAGATCATGGCCGCACGCGTGCATCGCGCCGTCGACGCGGGAGCTGAAGGACGCACCCGTGCGCTCCTGCACGGGAAGCGCGTCCATGTCGGCGCGCAGGAGCACGACCGGCCGCTGGCCGTCATCGGCCGCCCCGCCGTCGTTCGCCGCCCCGCCGTCGCTGGTCTTGCCGAGCCCCGCCGTGCCGCGGAGCACCGCGGTGACCGATGTCGTGTCCGTCCCGGTGCTGATCTCGAGCCCGAGGCCGTCGAGCGCCTCGAGGACCTTCTCCTGGGTCCGCGGGAGGTCGAGGCCGATCTCCGGCTCCTGATGGAGGGCATGCCGCCACTCGGTGAGCGTCTCCTGCAGTCCGCGGGCCTCGTCGATCAGTTCCACCGTCTCTCCTCCTGTGGCCTACGCCACATCGATTACGTCGGAATCGAGTGTGCACGCACCGGGCTCTTCCTCAGGCTGAGATGCAATAATCATTCACATGCCGCTGCCAGCACAGCGTTTAGTTTCATTTGGCGCCCCCGTCGTCGAGCTCTCCGAGGAAGACCTCGCGCTCTTGCATGCGCTTCAGATCGCGCCGCGCGTTCCGTGGCTCGAGGCCTCCGAGATCCTCGGCGCGCATCCGGCGACGCTCGCGCGCCGATGGGAGCGGCTGCGCGCCGCGGGCCTCGCGTGGATCACCGCCCATCTCCGCGGGGACCCTGCGGAGATGGTCGTCGCGTTCGTCGACGTCGAATGCGACCCCGGCCGGCGCGATGAGGCGGTGGCGGTGCTTGCCGCGATCCCCGAGGCCCAGACGATCGACGTCGCGACGAGCCATCCCGACCTCTCGCTCACCGTCTTCGCGCGCTCGCTCGTGGACTGCGCGGAGCGCGTCCTCCCGCAGATCGCCGGGGCGCCCGGCGTCAATCGGATCCAGAGCGAGCTGTGCACGCGACTGCACTCGGGTGGCCACTCGTGGCGCCTCGCCGCGCTTGACCGCGCCCAGGTCGCCGCCTTCGCGGAGCTCGGGCGCGTGGAGCCGTACACGGGGGCCCTCCCCGCGGCGTGCTTCGACCTCCTGCCGCTGCTCGTGCGGAACGGGCGCGCGGCCGCCGCCGAGATGGCCCGCGAGCTGGGCCGCAGCCCTGCGACCGTGCACCGTCAGCTCGCGAAGGTGCTCGGCAGCGGGCTGCTCTCGTTCCGGTGCGAGGTAGCGCAGGGTCCCGCCGGATACCCAGTCGCGTGCAAGTGGCTCGCCAAGGTCCCGCCGGGCCAGCATGCGCAGGCCGCGGCTGCGATCAGCGGCCTCCGCAACGTGCGCCTCGTGGCCTCGACCACGGGGCAGACCAACTTCACGATCATGATGTGGCTGCGCACGGTCGCGGACGTCATGACCGCGGAGGTCACCATCCAGGACCGCGTTCCCGGCATCGAGCTCGTCCAGAGCACGGTCATGCTGCGCGCGGTCAAGCGCGTGGGCTTCATGCTCGGGCCGGACGGTGCCGCGACGGGGGACGTGGTCAACTCGCCCGCCCTGCTAGACTAGGTGAATTGGGCTTCAGGCGTGCGCGCCGTGAGGCCCGGCGTCGATGAACGCGTTGACAGGCCCGCCCCGCTGCCTTTTGGCCGGGGAGACTTGCGGGCTGGCTCCCTTTCCTCGGCGAACCCGCTGGCCGAACCCGGCCCCCGGGACAGTCCGATGCTGGAGTTGCCGAGCTTATGCCTGCCCCCACGTTTGTTTCCCTTGGCGTGCCCGCCGTCCTTGATCGCGCCCTCGCGCTTCAGGGCATCGAGGCCCCGTTCCCCATCCAGTCCGCCACGCTCCCGGACACGCTCGCCGGCCGCGACGTGCTCGGCCGCGGCCGCACGGGCTCGGGCAAGACCCTTGCGTTCGCGATCCCGCTCGTTGCGCGCCTCGACGCGGCGGGCGCTGGGAACTCCCGCGTGCCGCGCCGCCCGCTGGGCCTCGTGCTCGCCCCGACCCGCGAGCTCGCCACCCAGATCAACGCGACGGTCGAGCCGCTCGCGCGCGCCGCCGGCCTCACCACGACCGTCATCTACGGCGGCGTCCCCCAGCAGCGCCAGGAGCGCGCGCTCAACGCGGGCGTCGACATCGTCATCGCGTGCCCGGGCCGCCTCGAGGACCTCATGCGGCAGCGCCTCGTGGACCTCAGCCACGTCAAGGTCACCGTGCTCGACGAGGCGGACCACATGGCCGACCTCGGCTTCCTCCCGGTGGTGCGCCGCCTCCTCGACACGACGCCGAAGAACGCCCAGCGCCTCCTCTTCTCCGCAACGCTCGACAACGGTGTGGACAAGATTGTGGACCGCTACCTCCACTCGCCCCTCACGCACTCGGTCGACGAGGCGCGGGCCGCCGTCACGACCATGGAGCACCACGTCCTCGTGGCCTCGGACGCTGCCGCGAAGAAGAACCTTGTGCACGCCCTCGCCTCGGGCACGGGCCGTCGCGTGCTGTTCATGCGCACCAAGCACCACGCGAAGCGCCTCGCGAAGCAGCTCACCCAGGCGGGCATCCCCGCCGTCGACCTTCACGGCAACCTCTCGCAGAACGCGCGCGACCGCAACCTCGCCGACTTCTCGTCCGGGGCCGTTCGCGTGCTCGTCGCCACGGACGTTGCGGCCCGCGGCGTCCACGTCGACGACGTCGAGCTCGTGGTCCACGTCGACCCGCCCGCCGAGCACAAGTCCTACCTGCACCGCTCAGGCCGCACCGCGCGCGCCGGTTCGGAAGGCACTGTCGTGACGCTCGCGCTCCCCGAGGAGCAGCAGGAGGTGCGCCAGCTCCTGCGCCACGCGGGAGTCAAGGTCGAATTCCAGACCGTCACGTCGTCGTCGCCCGCCGTCGCGGCCCTCGTGGGCGAGCGCGCGGAGCTCGTCGACCCGGACGAGCGCGCCGCCGCTGTCGCCGCGAAGCTCCCGCGCCAGGGCGGCGGCACCTCGACCGGTGCCAACGCGCAGCGCAAGCGGGCCCGCCGCGGCCGGGGCGGCTCCGGCACCGCTGGGGCGCCGTCGGCGGGCCGTGGGGACGGTCGCGGAGGCGAGCGTGGCGCCAAGGCCCGCAACGGTGAGCGTTCTTCCGCGCCTCGCAACGGTGAGCGCTCTTCCGCGCCCCGCGGTGGCGGGCAGAAGGGCGAGTCGCGCGGCGGCGAGGCGCGCCGGTCCACGCCGCGCGCGGGCAGCGGTGCCGTGTGGAGCACGTCGACTGGCGGCACGTCCGGCGGGAGCTTCGCCGGCGGCCGCGGCGCCGGGGCGGACTCCGGATCGCGCGGCGGTGCGGCGCGTCGGGGCGCGGAC
>NZ_SWDW01000002.1 GCF_004919045.1 Sinomonas albida | reverse complement strand
TGCGTGCTCATGGTCATCGGCTGGTACGCCTGCCGCGACCGGATCCGGGAGATCGCCGCCGCCCGTGAGGGCTACACCGGCACCGCACCCGTCATCGCCAACCGACCCACCACCCGCAGATAACCTGACAGCCAGGCACGACGCAGGCACCCTGCCGTCGCGCGAACCGACCCACCACCCGCAGATAACCCGGTGGCGAGGGCACGACGCAGACACCCGCCGTCGTACAGCTAGTCATCCGTTCAGCACAGCACAGCCACAGCAAACCCGTGAGAGCCTAGATGCATGGATCAGCAGTGGCCGTCGACCGAGGCCCCGACAGGGGCGGCGCACCCCGCGCCGACCTCCGATCGGGGCCTCGGTCGCGAGACGAATGGCGGGAGCGAGTACGGCGTCGAGCGGCGGACGGGTCGCGGGCGCCGAGAAACGCGCGGCCCTGGCAGTCTGCTCCGCGCTGCATGGAGCCGCCCGATCGTCCGGCAGCTCACTCGATTCACGGGCGTGGGCATCGTGTGCACACTGTCCTCGCTCGCCTTGTACGCGCTGTGCCGTCCGTGGCTCGGGCCGCAGCTCGCGAACGCCGTTGCGCTCATCGCGACCTCGGTCATGAACACCGCGCTCAACCGGCGCTTCACATTCCGCATCACCGAGCGCCGCGGCCTCGCGCAGGACCACTTCAACGGCCTCGTGGCCATGGGCGTCGCTCTCCTGCTCACGAGCGGGAGCCTCTGGGTGCTCCTGTGGATCAATCCCCTCGCGGGCGTCGCGGCCGAGCTCTGGACCACAACCGTCGCGGGCTGGGTGGCGACCGCCGTCCGCTTCTCGCTCCTGCGGCAGTGGATCTTCCGCCGCGCCCGCAACGCCTAACCTGCTGGCTGAGCCCCGACGCGGGCGAGTCCCATAGCCTTGGCCCCCGTGCCCGGAACCTCTGCCCCCTAACGTCAGCGGGCGATCGCTGTCACCGCGGCGTAGGCCTCGCCGAGGGCGACCGCAGCCTGGTCGAGTTCCTCTCGCGTCACCGAGGGCGGCAGCGTGAAGCGCACCGCGGTCTGAGCCGTCTCCGCGTCGAGGCCGAGAGCGAGCAGCACGTGAGAAGGGTCGCTGGATCCCGCAGCGCACGCAGACCCCGACGAGCAGACGACGCCCCTCCGCTCGAGCTCGAGCAGCACGGACTCGCCGCTCACGCGCGGGAAGCAGAAGGACGCGCTCCCGGGCAGCCGATCCTCGGGAGATCCCGTGAGCAGCGCCTCGGGAACGAGCTCCACGACGCGCGCCACGAAGTCGCGCCGAAGCGCCGCGAGGCGAGGGGCCGCCGTCGTCCGTTCTGCCTCGGCGAGGCGCAGCGCGGTGGCGAGCGCGACGGCTCCAGCGACGTTCTCCGTGCCGGAGCGCACGCCGCGCTCCTGCCCGCCGCCGTCCACGAGCGGCTCGACGCTCACGCGACCCGCGACGAACAGCGCGCCCACTCCCTTGGGGGCGCCCAGCTTGTGGCCCGAGATGCTGAGCGCGTCGACGCTGAGCTCGCGCACGCCGAGCGGGAGCACGCCCGCCGCCTGGACCGCGTCTGTGTGGAATGGGACACGCGCGGCACGCGCGATCGCTGCGAGCTCGGCGATCGGCTGCACCGTGCCGACTTCGTTGTTCGCGTACATGACAGACGCGACGGCGGTTTCAGGGCCGACGACGGCGGCGAGCGCCTCGGGGGCGACGCGCCCCTCGCGATCGACGGGGACGACGTCGACCGCGAAGCCATGCAGGCGCGCAAGGCTCCGCGCGGACTCGAGAACCGCGGGATGCTCGACGGCGCTCACCGCGATGCGGTTCCGGCGCGGGTCGGCTGAGCGCCGCGCGAGAGCGATGCCCTTGACGGCCAGATTGTCTGCCTCGGTCCCGCCGGACGTGAACACGACCTCCGACGGTCGGCATCCGAGGACCCCCGCGACGTCGGCCCGCGCCGCCTCGAGCGCGGTGTGGGCCCGTTCCCCGAGCTCGTGATGGCTCGACGGATTGCCGAAGTCGCCCGTGAGGTACGGCCACATGGCCTCGAGGACCTCGCGGCGCACGGGCGTGGTCCCCGCCGCGTCGAGGTAGATCACGGCCGGCTCGCCCCCGGGTCCTCGCCCCCGACCTCGAGCACGACGTCGAGGCCCAGATCGAGGTTCGCCACGGAGTGCGTGAGCGCGCCGACGGACACGAGGTCCACCCCGCTCGCCGCGACCTCCGCGACCGTGGCGAGGTTCACGCCGCCGCTGGCCTCGACGATCGCTCGACCGGCCACGAGCGCGACGCCCTCGCGGAGCTGGTCGGGCGTGAAGTTGTCGAGCATGATGGTGTCCACGCCGGCGGCGAGGACGGGCTCGATCTGTTCGATCGAGTCGACCTCAACCTCGAAGTGCGTCGTGTGGCCGAGACGCTCGCGGGCGGCCCGCAGCACGTCCGTGAGCCGCGCGGGGTCGCCGCCCGTGAGGACCGCGAGGTGGTTGTCCTTCGCGAGGACGGCGTCGGAGAGGCTGTAGCGGTGGTTCCGGCCGCCGCCGCAGCGCACCGCATAGCGTTCGAGCTCGCGCAGCCCGGGCGTCGTCTTGCGCGTGTCCACGATTCGAGCCTTCGTCCCCTCGGCGAGCGCGACGTACCGGGCTGTGAGGGCCGCGATCGCGCTCATGCGCTGCACCAGGTTGAGCACCACGCGTTCCGCCGTGAGGATCTCCCGGGCCTTGCCGGACACCCGAGTGAGGACGGCGCCGGCGTCGAACGGCTGCCCCTCGGCCACGAGCAGTTCCACGCGGGCCTCCGGGTCGTGCAGCCGGAAGCCTGCCTCGACCACCGGGCCGCCCGAGAACACGCCGGGCACGCGGGCACGGAGCTCAGCCGTGGCCCGCGCGGACTCCGGGATGAGCACGAGCGACGTGAGATCGCCCTGCGGCGCGTCCTCCGCGTACGCGGCCTCGAGGACCCGGCGCAGGCCGTGCGCCGTGAACGGCATGGGGGCGGGCTTCGGGGCCGGGGCCGAATCCAAGGTCTGGGCTGAATCCAAGGTCTGGGCTGAATTTACAGTCGGGGCTGGCTGTGCGGCCTGCGCCGTCTCCAGGACGGGCTGGGGGTGGAATGTCATGTCACGAGTTCCTTCCTGCGAGCACGCGCCCGCGGACGACGTCGAATCCCGCTTCGGCGGACTGCTCGCCCGAGCGGTGCTCACAGCTGCGGCGGTCCGGGAAGTCGAGGCGGTAGTGGGCACCGGCCGACTCCTCGCGGGCGGCGGCAGCCGCGACGAGGAGCCTCGCGACGGTGAGGAGGTTGGCGGTCTCGGGGTCGGCGTCCCCGTTCTCCGGCCCGGGGCGCCAGCCCGCGAGCGCGCGGGCCGCCCGGGCGAGCCCGGTCGCGTCGCGGAGCACCCCGGCGTCGGCCTCCATGCGGGCTGCGAGTTCGCCGCGGGCCACGGGCTCGGCGGCCGCGTCGGCCTCTGCAGCAAGGCAGAGCGGCTCCCCCGCGCGCGGCGCGGGACCAGCCCAGCCTGAGCCTGATGAGCCGGATTGGCCCAACAAATCAAGCTGGCCAGACCCGGATTGGCCGCCCATGAAGTGCTCGACTGCCCGGGCCGCGAACACGACGCCCTCGAGGAGCGAGTTCGACGCGAGGCGGTTCGCCCCGTGCACGCCCGTGCACGCGACCTCGCCTGCTGCATACAGGCCGGGGACGCTCGTCGCGCCGTCGAGGTCCGTCGCGACGCCGCCCATCCAGTAGTGGGCTGCGGGTCCGATCGGCAGCGGCTCGCGCCGCCAGTCGAAGCCAGCGGCGCGGGTCATCGCGTCGAGACCCGGGAAGCGCCGCGCCAGGAAGCCGGCTCCGCGGACCTTCTCAAGGCCTGTGGCGTCGAGATAGGCCTGGCCACCGCCCGCGCGCCGGTGGAGGGCGAGGGCACGCGAGACGGCGTCGCGCGGGGCGAGCTCGCCGAGGGGGTGGTAGTCCGCGACGAAGCGCCGTCCCGAGGCGTCCCGGATCACGGCGCCCTCGCCGCGGACGGCCTCGGAGACGAGCGAAGATCGCAGCGTCCCGTCGGCGGCGCGAACCTGGAGGGCCGTCGGGTGGAACTGGTAGAACTCGAGATCGCGCAGCACCGCGCCGGCGCGGAAGGCGAGCGCCACGCCGTCGCCAGTCGCGACCGCGGGATTCGTGGTCTGGGCGAACAACTGGCCCGCTCCCCCGGTGGCGAGGAGGACGGCGTCGGCGGCCACGCGCCGTCGTACGCTGGCAGCCGGTCCCACAGCCGGGCCCCAAGCCGGGCTATCCCCGCTCGCGGACCGCGAGCAGCCGTCCGCGACGTACTCGACGGCCGCGACCGCGCCGCAATCCAGCACAAGCTCGGTGGCCGTCGCGCGTTCGATGACTTCGACGCGGCCCTCCGCCTGGAGCCCGCGGAGCCGCGCGATGAGCGCGCGCGTGATGCCCGCGCCGCTCGCGTCGCCGCCGGAGTGCAGGATGCGGGGGAAGGCGTGCGCGGCCTCGAGTCCGAGCGCGAGTCGGCCGTCCTCAGCGCGGTCGAACGCGACGCCGTGGGCGAGGAGAGCGTCCACGGCACTCGCGGCGCGGCCGACCATGACGTCGACCGCCGCTTGCGTTCCGAGCCCCGCGCCCGCTGTCATCGTGTCCGCCGCGTGGCTCGCGACGCTGTCCCCCGGCGCGCACTGGCCCGCCGGCAGGACGGCCGCGAAGCCGCCTTGGGCAAGCATGCTGTTGCTGTCGCCGAGGCGCGCCTTCGTGAGAAGGACGACGGCGGCGCCCGCCTCGGCGGCGGAAATCGCACCGAAGAGCCCCGCGACCCCACTGCCGACGACGACGAGGCGCCGCGCGGAGCGGCCCCTCGCGTCGCGCGGCGCGAAGCCGGCCGTCGTCACGGCCGCGCCGCCAGCATGCGCTCGAGCGCGACGCGAGCGGTGTCGGCCACGTCGGCGGCCACCTCGATCCGGTTGCGGACCTCGCCCCCGACGAGGCCCTCGAGGACCCACGCGAGGTAGCCGGGGTGGATGCGGTACATCGTCGAGCAGGGGCAGATGACGGGGTCGAGGCAGAAGATCGTGTGCTGCGGGTATTCGGCCGCGAGACGGTTCACGAGGTTGACCTCGGTGCCGATCGCGAAGACGGTCGGCTCGGTCGCGGCGGCGATGGCCTTGCGGATGTAGTCGGTCGAGCCGTACTCGTCGGCTGCGTCGACGACCTCCATGGGGCACTCGGGGTGCACGATGACCCGCACGCCCGGGTAGTCGGCGCGAGCCTTCTCGATCTGCGCAACGTTGAAGCGGCGGTGCACCGAGCAGAAGCCGTGCCACAGGATCACGCGGGAGTCGCGCAGGGTCTCGGGGTCGGTGCCGCCCCACGGCTTGCGCGGGCTCCACATCGGCATCTGCTCGAGCGGGACGCCCATGGCCTTGGCCGTGTTGCGGCCCAGGTGCTGATCCGGGAAGAACAGGACCCGCTGCCCGCGCTCGAACGCCCACTCGAGCACGGTCGCGGCGTTCGAGGACGTGCAGACGATCCCGCCGTGCTCGCCGCAGAAACCCTTGAGCGCGGCGGAGGAGTTCATGTACGTGACCGGGATGACCGGGACGCGGCCGTCGGCGTCCGGCTCGGTGCCGAAGAGCTCCTCGAGCTGGTCCCAGCACTGCTGGACCGAGTCGATGTCCGCCATATCCGCCATCGAGCAGCCCGCGGCGAGGTTCGGGAGGATCACGGCCTGGTCGTCGCGGGAGAGGATGTCCGCGGTCTCGGCCATGAAGTGCACGCCGCAGAACACGATCGCCTCCGCGTCGGGGCGGGTGAGGGCCGCGTTCGCGAGCTGGAACGAATCGCCCACGAAGTCGGCGTGCTCCACGACCTCGTCGCGCTGGTAGAAGTGGCCCAGAACCACGACGCGGTCGCCGAGCGTCTCCTTCGCCGCGCGGATGCGAGCGTGGAGCTCGTCCTCGCTAGCATCCTTGTACTCCTGCGGCAGCTGGCCCTGGCGCGGGGTCGACGCTGGCGCGACATCTGCGCTCGAGGCCCCCGGACCGTAGGCGGGCATCCCGCGGAGGGCCTCGGCGGCGTCGAACTCCCACGGGCCCTGGGCGAGGTCGGAGCTGCACGTGCTCGCGGCGCCCTCGGCGGTCCGGTGCTCCGCCTCGTCGCGCGTGATGAGGCTGATGGCGGTGGCGACAGAGGTCATGGCGTGCTCCTGGTCAGGCGATAGGGTTCGAAGGCGGGGGCGGTTCTGGCCGGACCCGTGTAGCGGTACAGGCGGGGAGGGCGGTGGCGGCCGCCCTCGAGGAACTGGTCCGTCGCCTCGATCTGGGGGACCGACTTGAGCTGGCGGCGGAAGTTGGCCGGGTCGAGCTGTCGGCCCAGGACGGCCTCGTAGACCTCGCGAAGCTCCGCGAGGGTGAAGGTCTCGCCGAGGAAGTGGTACGCGATCTGCGCGTACTCGAGCTTGTTGCTGAGGCGCCACAGGGCGTAGTCGATGATCTCGCGATGGTCGAACGCGAGGCCGCCCTCGCCCTCACCGGCCGTGTCGGCGCGATGCCACGCCACATTCTCCGTTTCCTCCGCGAGGAGCTCGGCCTCCGTAGGGCGGACGAGCGCCCAGTACACGATCGACACCACGCGCTGCGCCGACCGACCCGGGCGGCTCGCCCGGTCCAAGCCTCCGAACGCGTAGAGCTGTTCGAGGTACTCGGGCGCGAGCCCGGTGGTCTCGCGAAGATTGCGGCGGGCGGCGTCCTCGAGCGACTCGACTGCCGTGAGCGGGCCGCCCGGGAGCGCCCACTGGCCCTTGAACGGCTCCTTCACCCGCCGCACGAGCGGGAGCCACAGGGTCGGCTTGCCGGCGGCGCGGGCAGGCTTGAGCGCGAAGATCACCGTGGAGATGGCCAACGACGGCGGGAGCTGGGCGCGCTCGGAGACGTTCGCCCCGAACGGGCCCGCAAAGACCGTGCTCATGGCGCCTCTCGTCCTAGGGCTTGGCCGCAGGCTTGCGGCTGCTGGCGTGGCTGCAGCGTTCATGGTCACTGCATCGTCACGGAAACGTTCATCGTCACTGCGACGTTCATCGTCACTGCGGCGTTCATCGTCAGTTAAAGTCAAGCTGACTCTAAGTCATCATACGCCCGGGCGGAGCTTCGGGGCAAAAGGTGACGCGCGCCGTCGTCCGCGAAGCGCCGAGAGCCCGCCAGCCCCGCGCAAGCCCCGCCCCCCGGCCGCCAGCCCCGCCAGCCCCGTCAGCGCCTTAGCGCCGCCCCCTTTCGTCTCGGTACAGAAACTCGAGACATTTGCCATTTCGGGTACAGATACCTCCTCGAAATGAGGCGGGCCGCGCCGATCTCCCCAACTTCAAGCACGACGACGACGCGACCTACCGGCGATTTCCGGCGACTCGCCGGGGATTGAAGGTTGAAGCTGGGGAAGCTGGCACAGGACCAGGGTCCGGTGCGCACGTGCGCGATGGCGGACGACGGCGGGGGAAGTTCGCGTACCCGAAACCAGCCCGACGCAAAGTTCGCGTACCCGAAACCAGCCCGACGCGAAGTTCGCGTACCCGAAACCCGCCAGACGCGAAGTTCGCGTACCCGAAACGGGTGGGGGTGGGGGGGCGGGGTGCCGCGCGTGGGGGGCGCGCGTCAGGTGCGCGCTGCCGCCTCAAGGAGTGGAAGCGTCCGCCCCTCGAAGTGCGTGTTGAGCACGATCACGGTCGAGGACCGCACGACGGCCCGCGTGGCCATCATGATGTCGAGCACCCGCTGGAGGTCCGAATTGGAGCGCGCGGCGACGCGGGCCAGAAGGTCGCTGTCGCCGGAGACCGTGTGCACCTCGATCACCTCGGGGATGTCTCCGAGGGCCTTCGAGACCGCGTCGTGGCCGAGGTCCTGGTTGATGGTGAGGAAGCAGAAGGCGACGACCGGGAAGCCGAACGCCCGCGGCTCGGGCTGCGGCACCCACCGGCCGATCACGCCGTTTCCCGTCATCCGGTCGAGCCTCGCCTGGACCGTGGCGCGCGCGACCTTGAGCAGGCGCGACGCCTCGAGCACGGACATGCGCTGCTCCTCGGTGAACAGCCGGACGATCTTCGCATCGAGTTCGTCAATCCGCATGCTTTCCTCCCTGGCGCGGCACCAGCGCCGCCCTCGCGCCCACTTCCTGGCGACGTCACAGCCGATGCTACAGATTGATGCACACTCGCACATGCACTGCGCATTCTGCTCAGGATCGCGTCGTGTCTCGGGCGACGCGCGAACAGACTGCCAAGCCCCGTGATACGCGCCACACAACCGCGAAATTTCCCGCTATTCTCGTCAGCGTCCCTGGCCCGACGCTCCCCCGCGCGGGCCATCGAAGAACCGAAGAGGGTCAATGACACCTATGCAGACTGCAGAAGCGAGCACGACGACGACGTCGACGCTCGGGGCCGCTCTCAAGCCCCGGCAGCTCACCATGATGGGGCTCGGAAGCGCGATCGGCGCGGGCCTGTTCATCGGCTCGGGCGCCGGCATCCAGGCCGCCGGCCCCGCCGTCCTGCTCTCCTACCTCGTCGCCGGGACGCTCATCATCCTCGTGATGTGGGCGCTCGGCGAGATGGCCGCCGCGAATCCGACGAGCGGCGCGTTCTCCGTCTACACCGCGCGAGCCCTCGGGCCCGTGGCCGGCTCGACCGTCGGCTGGCTCTGGTGGGTCCAGCTGGTGGTCGTCATCGCGGCGGAGGCCCTCGGCGCAGCGGGCCTCCTCGCGACAGTATTCCCCGCGCTCCCTGTGTGGCTCATGGCGCTGCTGTTCGTCGCGGCGCTCACCGCCGTCAACCTGACACGCGTCAAGAACTTCGGCGAGTTCGAGTTCTGGTTCGCCCTCCTCAAGGTCGCGGCGATTGTGGCGTTCCTGCTCGTGGGCGCCGCGCTCCTGTTCGGCTGGATCCCCGGTGTGCAGTCGCCCGGACTCGCGAACTTCGGGGGCGCGGGCTTCGCGCCGCACGGCTTCGAGGGCATCGCGACCGCACTGTTCGTCGTCGCGTTCGCGTTCGGCGGCACCGAGATCGTGTCCGTCGCGGCCGCGGAGACGCGCGATCCGGCGCGCAGCGTCGGCAAGGCCGTGCGCACGGTCGTCTGGCGCATCCTCGTGTTCTACATCGGCTCGATCTTCATCATCGCGGCCGTCATTCCTGCGGGCTCCGCCGGCCTCAAGAGCCCGTTCGCGGCCGTCCTCGACGCCGCGGGCCTCCCGGGCGCCGCAACCGCGATCACGCTCGTGGCCGTCGTCGCCCTCCTTTCGGCGCTCAACGCGAACCTGTACGGGGCGTCCCGCATGGTGTTCTCGCTCGCTGAGCGCGGCGAGGCACCGAGGGCCCTCGCGTCGCTCACGAAGTCGCAGGTCCCGGCCGTGGCCGTGCTCGCAAGTGTGGCGTTCGGCGTGGTCGCGACGGTGCTCGAGATCGCGTTCCCCGACAAGGTGCTCCCGCTGCTGCTCAACATTGTGGGCTCCACGTGCCTCATGGTCTGGGGCTCGGCGCTCGTCTCGCAGCTCGTGCTGCGGCACCGGGCCGATCGCGACGGCGTGGAGCTTCCCCTGCGGATGGCGGGCTTCCCTTGGCTCACGGTCGTGGGGCTCGTGATTCTGGTCGCGATCTTCGTTGTGGGCCTCATCGGCGAGGATTCGCGCCCGCAGCTGCTCAGCACGTTCGCGCTCGTGGCCGTGATCGCCGCGGGCAGCGGGCTGAGGCGCCGCGCGATCGCCGCGAAGTCCTGACCCTGCGGCAGGTGACGAGGCGGGCACCGCGGCGGGCACTCCGGCGAGCACTGAGGCGGGCACTGAGCTAGACGCCGAGGCCGGCACCGTGCCCCCGCCCGTAACTGCCGAAGCACGAGAACAGGCCCCGGGTTCGCATGCGAGCCCGGGGCCCTTTCGTGGGACTAGACACACTGCCCCGTGACGCGGGCCACAACCAGTCGCGACATAACATTTTGACTAGCCGATCTGCTGTCGATTGCACACGCTGTGCGGCCATCCTACCGTCTTGCTATGCAGACTTTAGGAACACGAACGACGGCGGCGGGCCGGGCCGGGCTCGCCGGCGCACCCCGGGAGCCGCTCGCCGAGCTCCCCGCGGTCGCGCCCGTCGCGCCGAACGAGCTCGTGGAGCTGTACCGGCTCATGACCTCCGTCCGACAGCTCGACGTGGCGGCAATCTCGTGGCAGCGACAGGGCATCCTCCCGGCCTACGCCCCCGAGCTCGGTCAGGAGGCCGCGCAGGTCGGCTCCGCCCTCGCGCTCGACCCGTCCCGCGACTTCGCCTTCCCGACGTATCGCGAGCTCGGCGTGGCCCGCGCGTTCGGCGTCGACATGGTCGAGTACATGTCCACGCACAAGGCCACGTGGCACGGCGGCCTCTGGGACGCAGCCACGACCCACGTCGCCCCGATCCAGGCGGTCGTCGCCGGCTCGGTGCTCCACGCAGTCGGCTGGGCCCACGGGCAGACGCTCGAGGCGCACGGCGAACTCCCCGCCCAGGGCCTCGCCGTGGCGATCACGTACCTCGGCGACGGCGCCTCGAGCCAGGGCGACGTGCACGAGGCCATGAACTTCGCAGGCGTCTTCAAGGCTCCGGTCGTCTTCTTCGTGCAGAACAACGGCTGGGCCATCTCGGTGCCAACCGAGAAGCAGGTCGCGGGCGGCAGCGTCGCGGCGCGCGGCGCGGGCTACGGGATTCCTGCAGTCCAGGTGGACGGCAACGACGCCGCCGCAGTGCTCGAGGCGACCCGCCGCGCCGTCGCCCATGCCAGGTCGGGCCACGGGCCGGCGATCGTCGAGGCCATGACGTACCGCCGCGGCCCGCACGCGACCTCGGACGATCCGGGCCGCTATCGCACGCTCGACGAGGAGCGCGAGGACGCCGGCCAGGATCCGCTGGCCCGGCTGCGCGAGCTGATCCTGGCCGAGGGAGCCGCGACCGAGGAGATCCTCGCCGAGGCCGACGCCGCGGGCGCCGCGGAGGCCGAGCGCGTGCGCCTCGGCGTCATCGCGCTGGGCCCGCGCCGGGGTGCCGAGATGTTCGACCTGGTCTTCCAGGAGCCCACCGACGAGCTGTTGCGCCAGAAAGCCAACTGGCGAGAGGAGTCCGAGCATGAGTGAGACGCTCACCACCAGCGAAGCCGGAGCCGGAGCCGGAACAGTCACGCTCTCCCTCCAGGGCGCGCTCAACCTCGCGCTCGACGAGCTCCTCGCGGAGGACCCGAAGGCGCTCGTGCTCGGCGAGGACGTCGGCACGCTCGGCGGCGTGTTCCGCGTGACGTCGGGGCTCGCGGCCAAGCACGGCGCGGAGCGCGTCTTCGACACGCCCCTCGCCGAGTCGGGCATCCTGGGCATGTCGATCGGCCTCGCGATGGCCGGCTTCCACCCGGTCCCCGAGGTCCAGTTCGACGGCTTCGCCTACCCCGCGATCAATCAGATCGTGTGCCAGCTTGCGCGCATGAACTACCGCAGCCGCGGCGCCGTGCCGATGCCGGTGACGCTGCGCGTTCCGAGCTTCGGCGGCATCCGCGCCCCCGAGCACCACGGCGAGAGCCTCGAGGCGCTCTTCGCGCATGTGCCCGGCCTCAAGGTCGTTTCGCCAGCCGACCCGCAGCAGGGCTACTCGCTCCTCAAGGCCGCGGTCCGCATGCCGGACCCGGTCATCTTCATGGAGCCCAAGTCGCGGTACTGGCAGAAGGGCGAGGTGGTGACCGAGGCTGCCGCGGCGGCTTCGGCGGCTGCGGCGGCTTCGGCGGCTGCGGCGGCTGCGGCGACCAACGACGGCGGGAGGTCGCTGGGCGCTGCTGACCTGACCGACGCTGGCCTCACCGGCGCGCGCATCGCCCGTCCGGGCCGCCACCTCACGCTCGTCGCGTGGGGCGCCATGGTGGCCCGCTGCCTCCAAGTCGCGGACCTCGCGGCGGAGGACGGCATCGACGTCGAGGTCCTCGACCTCCGGTGGCTCAAGCCCATCGACGCCGAGGCCCTGGCGTCGTCGGTCGGGAAGACGCGGCGCGCCGTCGTCGTCCACGAGGGACCGCGCACGTCCGGCCTCGGCGCAGAGGTGGCCCAGCTCGTCACGGAGCGCTGCTTCGGAACCCTCAAGGCACCCGTTGAGCGCGTCACGGGCTTCGACGTACCGTATCCCTCAGGCGACCTGGAGGACGAGTACATCCCGAACATCGACCGGATCCTGTTCGGCATCCAACGAGTATTGGAGTACAAGCGTGGCTGAGCTTCCCTTCCCCCTCCCCGACCTCGGCGAAGGCCTCATCGAGGCGACCGTGCTCGAGTGGCTCGTCGCCGAGGGCGACCAGGTCGAGCGGAACCAGCCGCTGGTCGAGGTCGAGACCACGAAGTCGGCGCTCGAGCTGCCCTCGCCCCAGTCCGGCAAGGTGCTCAAGCTCTACGGCGCGCCGGGCGAGGTCATCAAGGTGGGCGAGCCGCTCATCGTGTTCGAGGTCGCGGACGACACGGCCGGGATCGTCGGCACCGTTCCCTCCGAGGACGCGCCCAAGCGCCGCGTGCGCCTGAACGCGAATCTGGACGAGGACTGACGGCACCTAGGGTGGAAGTAACGGGAACGGCACGGGAGAGCAGGCGCTCATGGAGATGACGACGGGCCGGCACGCAGGTGCGGCTGTGCACCACACGGTCGAGGGCACGGACCCGGGGCTCAATGTCCAGACGTACGAGCCCGAGCATCCCGCGGCCTTGCCGCCGGTCCTGCTCATCCACGGCTTCGCGTCCTCGATCGCCCTCAACTGGGAGCAGAGCGGGTGGATCTCGGCGCTGCGGGAGGCAGGGCGCTACGTCATCGCCGTCGACCTCCCGGGGCACGGGCTCAGTTCCGCGCCCGAGGACGTCGACTCGTACTCGCCGAGCCGCATCCGCGCCGACCTCTTGCAGATCGCGTCCGACGCCGGGGCGCGCCCGATCGAGCCCGGACACCCCGACAGCGGGCTCGACGTCGTCGGGTACTCGCTGGGATCGCGGCTCGCGTGGGAGTTCGGGGCCACGCAGCCCGCAATCGTGCGGCGGCTCGTGCTCGGCGGCCCGAGCTCGCGCGATCCGCTCGCCGAGTTCGACCTCGTCGCGGCGCAGCGCTTCCTCGCGGACGGCACGCCGATCGAAGACGCCTCGACCGCGGGCCTCGTGACGATGGCCCAGGCCTCCCCCGGCTCCGACATGTACGCCCTCCTCTCGCTCGTCGAGGCCGTCAAGGAGGAACCGTTCGACGCCGCCGAGGCCGTGCCGAAGCAGCCCCTCCTCATCGTCGCGGGTGAGAAGGACGAGCGCGTCGAGGGGCTCGAGGGCCTGCATGGCCTGGTGCCGTCGGCGAAGGTCGTGGTCATCCCGGGCCGGAACCACGTCAACGCCGTCACGGCGCGGGCGTTCAAGCAGGCCGCGATCGAGTTCCTCGGAGAGGGTTGATCCCCGGGGGTTGACGCCCGGCCCCTCCCGGGGCACACTGGATCGTATACGATGATCGTATACGATCCAGTCCGGCTTAAGGGGCCCTCCGCGGCCCGCTCAGGTTCTACGGACTGGCGACTCGAGGGAGAGGAATCCGTGGAGCGACCGGAGCAGCTTGGCCAGGACACGATCGACGCCGCCGGGAAGGTCATCGCTGTCCACCTCAACTACCCCAGCCGCGCGGCCCAGCGCGGCCGCACGCCGGCGGTCCCCTCCTACTTCCTCAAGCCCGCGACGTCGCTCGCGCTGCACGGCGCCGCCCTCCGGCGCCCGCACGGCGTCGAGCTCCTTACGGTCGAGGGCGAGGTCGCGCTCGTGATCGGGAGCCGCGCCCGCCGGGTCTCCCCCGAGGACGCGTGGCGCCACGTGGGCGCCGTGACCGCCGCCAACGATGCAGGTCTCGCCGACCTCCGGTGGCCCGACAAGGGCTCCAACCTGCGCTCGAAGGGCGTGGACGGGATCGCTCCGATCGGCCCGACGCTCCTCCCGGCGCAGGAGCTCGACCCCGCGGGCCTCCGGGTCCGGACCTGGATCAACGGCGAGCTCATCCAGGACGACTCGACGTCGACGCTCCTGTTCCCGTTCGCCCAGCTCGTCGCGGACCTGTCGCGGCTCATGACGCTCGAGCCGGGGGACATCATCCTCACGGGAACCCCGGCGGGCGCGACGGTCGCCCAGCCGGGCGACCTCGTCGAGGTCGAGGTCGAGGGCACGACGGACGACGGCGCCGCCCTCACCACCGGGCGGCTCGGCAACCGGGTGGTCGAGGCCGCAGGGCTCGAGCCGTTCGGCGCGATGCCGAGGCTCACCGACGCGGACCGGATCGACGCATGGGGCTCCGCCGAGGCGGCGGGACTCTCCCCTGTCCCGGCATCCGCCACGCCGGAGCCCGCCACAGCATCCTCCGCTGGCGTTTCCCAGCCAGCCGATTCCCGCCCCGCGAGCGTCCTCACCCCCGAGCTCACCGCGACCCTCCGCTCCGTGGGAACCGCGACGCTGAGCGTCCAGCTCCGCCGGCGCGGGATGCAGAACTGCCACATCGAGGGCCTCATTCCCACCAAGCCGGGCGCGAAGGTCGTCGGGACGGCCCGCACGCTCCGCTACATCCCGGCCCGCGAGGACCTCTTCAAAGCCCACGGAGGCGGCTACAACGCGCAGAAGCGCGCCGTCGACTCGCTCCGCGAGGGCGATGTCCTCGTCATGGATGCCCGCGGCGACAAGACCTCGGGAACGCTCGGCGACGTCCTGGCTCTCCGCGCGCAGGTCCTCGGCGCGGCGGCGGTCATCACCGACGGCGGCATCCGCGACTTCGGCCCGGTCTCCGCCATGGAGATCCCGGCGTGGGGCGCCACCCCGCACCCCGCCGTCCTCGGCCGCAGACACGTCCCGTGGGCCGTCGACGAGACCATCGCGTGCGGCGGCGCGGCCGTGCAGCCGGGCGACGTGATCGTCGCCGACGAGGACGGCATCGTCGTCATCCCGCCGCAGCTCGCCGAAGAGGTAGCGAACGACGCCGCCGCCCAGGAGCGCGAGGAGGCGTGGGTCGCGCAGCGGGTCGCAGAGGGACACCCGGTCGACGGGCTGTTCCCGATGAACGCTGGCTGGAGAGCCCGCTACGAGGCCGAGACCTCGGCGAGCGAAGCGAGCCGACAGCGATGAGCGCGCCTACCCGCGCAGCCGCGCCGGCCCCCGCGCCCGCCTCGAGCAAGTCCCAGCTCGCGTACGAGTGGCTGCACGCCCAGATCGTCTCGGGCTCCCTCGCGGCGGGGGCGCGGCTCGTCCTCGCCCAGGTCGCGGGCGAGCTCGGCATCTCCGTGGTGCCGGTGCGCGAGGCCGTGCGCAGGCTCGAGGCGGAGGGGCTCGTGACGTTCGAGAAGAACGTCGGCGCGACCGTGGCCGGTATCGACCCGATCGAATATCTCTACACGATGCAGACGCTGAGCCTCGTCGAAGGTGCGGCGACCGCCCTGTCCGCTCCCGCCGTCGGCCGTTCGGACCTTGCCGCCGCGCGCGAGGTCAACGCCCGCATGCGCGCGATGGTCGATGACGACCACCAGTTCGATCCCGTGGAGTTCACGCGGCTCAACCACGAGTTCCACAGCGTCCTGTTCGAACACTGCCCGAACCCCCACATCCTGGACCTGGTCCACCGCGGCTGGAACCGCCTCACGGCCCTCCGCGGCTCGACGTTCAGCTTCGTGCCCGAGCGGGCCAGCGAGTCGGTCGCCGAGCACGAGGAGCTCCTGCGCCTCATCGAGCGCGGCGCCCCGACGCCAGAGATCGAGCTCGCGGCACGACGGCACCGCTCGGCCACGCTCGACGCGTACCTGGCCAGCACAGGAGCCCACCCCCACTTCCCGACCCTCTGAGAACGCCTCTTCATCACCCTCTGCAAGGAGCACAGCATGAGCAAGCACTTCGTGCCCGAGAACCTGCCGACTCACCTCCAGCACTACATCGGCGGCCAGCGCGTCGACTCGATCGGCGGTGAGACGTTCGAGGTGCTCGACCCCGTCACGAACACCACGTACGCGACCGCGGCGTCGGGCCAGAAGGCGGACATCGACGCCGCCGTCGCCGCCGCCACCGAGGCGTTCGAGCACGGGCCCTGGCCGCGGATGAAGCCGCGGGCCCGCGCGCGCATCCTCAACGCCATCGCGGACGCCGTCGAGGCGCAGGAGGATCGGCTCGCCGAGATGGAGACGTTCGACACGGGCCTGCCGATCACCCAGGCGCGCGGCCAGGCCCAGCGCGCGGCGGAGAACTTCCGCTTCTTCGCGGACCTCATCGTGGCCCAGCAAGACAACGCCCTGAAGGTGCCGGGAAGCCAGCTCAACTACGTCAACCGCAAGCCGATCGGCGTCGCCGGCCTCATCACGCCGTGGAACACGCCGTTCATGCTCGAGTCGTGGAAGCTCGCTCCGGCGCTCGCGTCGGGCTGCACCGTGGTGCTCAAGCCCGCCGAGTTCACGCCGCTCTCGGCGTCGCTGTGGGCCGGGATCTTCGAGGAGGCGGGCCTGCCCGAGGGTGTCTTCAATCTCGTGAACGGCTTCGGCGAGACCGCGGGCGATTCCCTCGTGAAGCACCCCGGCGTCCCGCTCATCTCGTTCACGGGCGAGTCCTCGACCGGGCAGCTTATCTTCCGCAACTGCGCGGAGAACCTCAAGGGCATGTCGATGGAGCTCGGCGGCAAGTCCCCCGCCGTCGTCTTCGCCGACGCCGACCTCGACGCCGCGATCGACTCGACCCTTTTCGGCGTCTTCTCGCTCAACGGCGAGCGCTGCACGGCCGGTTCGCGCATTCTCGTCGAGCGGAGCGTCTACGACGAGTTCACCGAGCGCTACGCGGAGCGGGCCAAGAACATCGTGGTCGGCGACCCGCACGACCCGAAGACGCAGGTCGGCGCGCTCGTGCACCCGGAGCACTACGACAAGGTCATGAGCTACGTCGAGATCGGCAAGACCGAGGGCCGGCTCCTCGCTGGCGGCGGTCGCCCGGCTCACCTGCCGGAGGGCCAGGAGAACGGCTCCTACGTGGCGCCGACCGTGTTCGCGGACGTCAAGCCGGACGCACGGATCTTCCAGGAGGAGATCTTCGGGCCGGTCGTCGCGATCACGCCGTTCGACGACGACGACGAGGCCCTCTCGCTGGCCAACAACACGAAGTACGGTCTCGCCGCGTACGTGTGGACCAATGACCTCAAGCGGGCCCACAACTTCGCCCAGTCAGTCCAGGCGGGAATGGTGTGGCTCAACTCGCACAACGTCCGCGACCTGCGCACGCCGTTCGGCGGGGTCAAGGCCTCGGGGCTCGGCCACGAGGGCGGCTACCGCTCGATCGACTTCTACACCGACCAGCAGGCCGTGCACATCACGCTCGGCGACGTCCACACGCCCAAGTTCGGCGCCTGACGCGCACCAGGCACGCCCCCGCCGTCGTCCGCCTGAATCTCGAAGAGGAGAACAACATGAGCACCCCCCTCCCCCAGCCAACAGTCCCCGCCCCGGACATCGTCCGCTGCGCCTACCTCGACCTCGTGGTCACGGACCTCGAGAAGTCGCGCGCGTTCTACGTGGACCTCCTGGGCCTCCACGTGACGTACGAGGACGACGAGGCGATCTACCTGCGCTCCTTCGAGGAGTTCATCCACCACAACCTCGTGCTGCGCAAGGGGCCGATCGCTGCCGCCGCGGCGTTCGCGTTCCGCGTTCGGACGCCGGAAGACGTGGACAAGGCCGAGGCGTACTTCAAGGAGCTCGGTTGCCGGACCGAGCGGCGCAAGGAGGGCTTCGTGCGCGGCATCGGCGACGCCGTGCGCGTCGAAGACCCGCTCGGCTTCCCGTACGAGTTCTTCTACGACGTCGAGCACGTCGAGCGCCTGCACATGCGCTACGACCTCTATTCGGCCGGCGAGCTCGTGCGCCTCGACCACTTCAACCAGGTCACGCCCGACGTCCCCCGCGGCCGCGCCTACCTCGAGGGCCTCGGCTTCCGCGTCTCGGAGGACATCAAGGACTCGGAGGGCACCACGTACGCGGCCTGGCTGCACCGCAAGCAGACCGTCCACGACACCGCGCTCACCGGTGGCGACGGCCCTCGCCTCCACCACATCGCGTTCTCGACGCACGAGAAGCACAACATCATCCAGATCTGCGACAAGATGGGCGCCCTGCGCCTGTCGGACCGGATCGAGCGCGGGCCGGGCCGCCACGGCGTCTCGAACGCGTTCTACCTCTACATCCTCGATCCTGACGGCCACCGCGTGGAGATCTACACCCAGGACTACTACACGGGCGACCCGGACAACCCCACCATCACGTGGGACGTCCACGACAACCAGCGCCGCGACTGGTGGGGCAACCCGGTCGTGCCGAGCTGGTACACGGAGGCCTCGCTCGTGCTCGACCTCGACGGCAACCCGCAGGAGGTCGTCAAGCGCGAGGACAAGTCCGAGATGGCCGTGACCATCGGCGCGGACGGCTTCTCCTACACCCGCGCCGGCGACGAGTCCGGCTCGTACCGCGGCGAGGCCTCGAAGGGCTTCAAGCTCGGAAGCCAGGTCTGAGCATGCTCGACGCGCAGGCGATCCAGCAGATCGCAGACGAGCTCGTGGAGGCGGGGCGGACGCGCACGCCCGTCCCGCTCCTGCACACCCGGTACGAGGGCATGGACATCGAGGATTCGTACGCCGTGCAGAAGCTCTGGGCCTCGCGGCTCGAGGAGCAGGGCAAGCGCGTGGTGGGCCGCAAGATCGGCCTGACGTCGAAGGCCATGCAGGCCGCGACCGGCATCACCGAGCCCGACTACGGCGTCATCTTCGACGACATGGTGCTCGAGAACGGCTCCGTCGTGGAGTGGGCCCGATACACGCACCCCCGGATCGAGGTCGAGCTGGCGTTCAAGCTCAATCAGGACCTCAAAGGGCAGGCCCTCACAGGTCAGAGCACCACGCTCTTCGACGTGCTCGACGCGACGGACTACGTGGTGCCTGCCCTCGAGATCCTCGACTCGCGCATCGAGATGCAGGGCCGCACGATCGTCGACACCATCTCGGACAACGCCGCGATGGGCGCCATGGTCGTCGGCGGGCGGCCGGTGCGGCCGCACGACGTCGACCTCCGCTGGGTCTCGGCGCTCCTGTACCAGAACCAGGAGATCGTCGAAACGGGCGTCGCGGCAGGAGTCCTCAACCACCCGGCTCAGGGCGTCGCGTGGCTCGCGGACAAGCTCGCCCAGCACGGCCAGTCGCTCCGCGCGGGCGACCTCGTGCTCGCGGGCTCGTTCACGCGCCCCGCCTGGGTGTACGCGGGCGACACGGTGTACGCAGACTACGGACCACTGGGGACGGTGACATGTCGTTTCGTCTAGAACCCGAGCGCACCTTCCGGGACGCGCTGGCCCAGGAACCCGGCGCGAAGATCGGCCTCTGGGTCTGCTCCGGCAGCCCGCTCGTCGCCGAGATCATGGCGGGTTCCGGCGCGGACTGGCTGCTCATCGACACCGAGCACAGCCCCAACTCGCTCGAGTCCGTCCTCGCACAGCTCCAGGCGGTCCACGGCTACCCCGTTGTGCCAGTGGTGCGCCTGCCCTGGAACGACGTCGTGCTCATCAAGCAGTACCTCGACCTCGGCGCGCAGAACCTGCTCATCCCCATGGTCAACGACGCCGAGCAGGCGCGGGCCGCCGTGGCGGCGGTGCGCTATCCGCCGCACGGCGTCCGTGGGGTCGGCTCTGCGCTCGCCCGCGCCGCGCGCTGGAATCGGATCCCCGACTACCTCGCGCGAGCGAACCAGACGATCTCGCTCACCGTGCAGATCGAGACGACCGAGGCCGTTGCCAACGTCGAGGAGATCCTCGCGGTCGACGGCGTCGACGCGATCTTCGTGGGCCCGTCCGACCTTGCCGCGTCCATGGGCCACCTCGGCGAGCAGGAGCATCCCGAGGTGATCTCCGCCGTCGAACGCTGCCTCGCCGCCGCGCGGACGGCGGGCAAACCCGCGGGCGTCAATGCCTTCGTCGAGGCGACCGCGCGCCCTTATCTCGATGCCGGCGCGCGCTTCGTGCTCGTGGGAGCGGACGTCGCGATCCTGGCCCGCTCGAGCGAGCAGCTCGCGGAACGCTTCGGGACCGTCACCGCGCGGCGCACGGCGGACGACGGCGGGCGGCGCACGGCGGACGACGGCGGGCGGCCCGCAAGCTACTAAGCCCACCGAGAGCACACGAGAGCGGCGGAGGCGCCACCACGGGCAGAGCCCCCGGTTGCGGGGTCCCTGCCGGGCCGTTGCGGGGTCCCTGCCGGACGGTTGCGGGGTCCCTGCCGGACCGTTGCGGGGTCCCTGCCGGACCGTTGCGGGGTCCCTGCCCGACGCTTGCGGGGTCCCTGCCCGACGCTTGCGGGGTCCCTGCCCGACGCTTGCGGGGTCCCTGCCCGACGCTTGCGGGGTCCCTGCCCGACGCTTGCGGGGTCCCTGCCCGACGCTTGCGGGGTCCCTGCCAGACCGTTGCGGGGTCCCTGCCGGACCGTTGCGGGGTCGCTGCCGCCGTCAGGCCTGCCCACGCCAGAGCCGCCTCCACCACGTTCGCGTTGGCGCTACGGCAGGCTGCGCGGCGCGCTGTGCCGCGATGCGCGCATCCCGCCGCTCGCGCCAGCGCTGCGCCTCGCCGTCCACGTCCCGCGTCTTCGTCACGACGGGCGGACCGCCCTCGAGCTGGCGCCGCGCGTCGATGACCCTTGCGTTGAAATCCTCGACGGCGGCGCGCACCTCGCGCTCGGTGCGCATCGTATCGAGACGGGTATCCAGCTCGGCGTCCTCGACCCGAAGCAGCAGCGCCTTCGGTCCGAGCCCGGTGAGGTGCTCGCGTTGGATGAGTCCCTTGATCCACCAGTCGGGATCATAGGTGCCGCCGAGTCCGGGGATCGGCTTGCCAGCGTACTGGAGGTGGTCGAACTCGCCGCGCGCCATCGCGTCGCGGATGAGGTAGTCGGCGCGGCGTGCCGAGTCGAACTTCCTGCGCTTCTCGCGCAGCTCCTCCTCGCGCCGCACCTCATTGAGCTGCTCTGGGTTGGCCTGCTCTCGGTTGGCATGCCCTGAGTTGGCCCGCTCCTCCTGGCGCCGATCCGCATCGCTCCGGCCATCGTGACCCGGACCTGCGTGACCCGGACCGGCGCGACCGGGATCTGCGCGACCGGAGCCATGGCCCGCGGCGCGAAGCTCCGCGGCCCGTTCGAGGCGGTGCTGGCGATCGTCCGCTCCCCGTGCGTTCATCCCTTCCAGTATCCACGCGGCCGGAACGGGCCCGGCCGAGCCGGCTATCCAACGGGCCGGAACCCGCCCGGCCAAGCCGGCGCGCGCATACTGGAACGCATGGCGTCGCCCCAGCGAGACAGGCACGAAGCCGAGCACGGCGGGCCGCCCGGCGCGGAGGGCCCCGGCCCCTACGCGAGCCGCGGCGAGGCCGGAAGGATGCTCGCAGGCGCTCTCGCCGGTCTCCCCCAACTCACGCACGCCGACGGCACCCTCGGCGCGCTCAGCGCCCTCACGCGAGCGGGCCGCGGCGGTGGGTCTCCACTCGTCGTCGGCCTGAGCAGGGGCGGCGTCGCCGTCGCGGCCGAGGTGGCGCGCGCCTTGGGGCTCGCGTTCGACGTCGTGCCGGCCCGCAAGCTCGGCATTCCTGGCCACGAGGAGGTCGCGTTCGGCGCCATCGCCTCGTGCGACGGCGAGCGCCGCGCCGAGGTCGACTCCCCTTTGGTGCGGCGGCTCCTCGCGTCCGGCTTCACCGAGGAGCTGCTCGGCGGTGTCCGAGAGCGGGAATCGGCCGAGCTCGAGCGGCAGGAGCACCTCTACCTCGCGGGCCGCGCCCAACGCGCCGGGGGTCGAACTGTCATCGTGTGCGACGACGGCGCCGCAACCGGCGACACCGCCCGTGCCGCGATCGCGGCCGTCCGCGCGGCGGGTGCCAGCTCCGTCGTCGTCGCGCTCCCCGTGGCGCCGCCCGGCGTCGTCCGCGACATCGGAAGGCTCGCCGACGGTATCGTCTGCCCGCGCGAGCCGATCGCGTTCCGCTCAGTGGGCGCCGCCTACCTCACCTTCCCGCAATGCACCGACGAGGAGGTGCTCAGCCTCCTCGCGGAGCGCGGAGGAGCCCTGGGACGGAGTGCCGGCCCGTAGGGCGGCGGATGGTCGGGCCGGTTTCCCCGCGTGCTACCAAACCCAAGGCCACGAAGCGGCTCGAGGGTGGCCTGCCAACACCAGATTGCGCCCCGAGTCCTGATACCGCTTCGCTAGCGATTTGATAGCACTGTGCAATCTCTGCGACCAAGCATGCTCAAATGCCCGACGTCTGGCAGTTCGCGGAATGAGCCGGGCTGAAGGCTTTGTTAGAGCACTCCCTGTCCAACAAGATCACGCCGCCCACTGGCGAAGGAGCTCTGGGTGTTCTTCCAGCGAGTAGAAAAATCCGTGGTTGTTCGCGTCATGATGGAGCGATCCGTGGTACTTACAAGTGTGGAGGAGATTTACAGCCCTAGCCGTGGGGCCGATTCGTGACGGCGCCGAACGCCCCTCGGCAGGACCGTGCTGCGCGGGATGACGAGTTCCACGACCTCCGCGAGCCGGTGTACCTGCTCGCACCGGAAGCGCGCGTGAAGTCCCGGGCGGCGGCCGCGTGGCGTCCCCTGGGGTACCTGACACTCACGATCGTTTGGGTCGTCCTGGCGGTGATCAGCGTGGCCGTCGCCGTCCTCGTCCTTCCGTGGCGGCTCACCGCCGGCGACGCGGGGCCCCTGGGCGAAGCGCCCGGGTTCCACGGCAACGTGTTCATCGGCGCCGTGATCGTCCTTCTGCTCGGTCCCGTCATCGGATCAATCTGCGGCGTCTTCCTGTGCGTCTCGGTCGGCTCCGCGCTCGGCAGTGCCACGTACTTCTGCCGCAGCCTGCTTCCGAGGTATCGAAGTGAGCGGCTCTCCTTCACCTCGTTCAGCCAAGGCGCCGAGGCGAGCGGTCCCGCGTCTCTGTTCGGGTTGTCGACCGCGTACTCGCTGATCCCGGTACGCCTGACCCGCTGGACCAAGATCGTCACGCTGATCTCCGCGCAGGGCCAGGTCGTGAACGTCACGCTGTGGGTCCTCGGGTTCTGGTGGGGGATCTTCTACGTGTTCACCGTCGGCTGGATGCTGTGGCCCGCGCAAGGCGCAGCATCTGTCGTCTGCACGGTCATCAGTGTCCTCCTGTTCGCGGTGTTCGCTTACTTCGTGTGGCGCAACCGCCATCGCTATCCCGACACGATGCCTGCCGCCTACCGAGGCACCCCCTTCGAGCGCTCGTGGCCGAACCGTCCGCACGAGAAGCCTGCCCGCACCCGCGCCCGCAAGGGAACCGCGCGTTGACCGCCGCGGCGCAGGCATATCAGTGCTGGCCGAAGCTGGTTCGCCACGTGCGTGAGCCCCACGCGTTCGCACGCAGGAACGGCACCAGCTCTTCCAGGATGGGCTCCGCGGGCGCCAGCGTGGAAGCGTGCGTCCGGCCAGGAAGCTCGACGAAGCGCGCGTTCGGCATCAGCTCGGCCGCGCGCTTGGACTGTTCGAGTCGGGGAACGTCGAGCGTTCCCGCGAAGAGGAGCGCCGGGAGCGTGAGCTGCCCGAGCACGGACTCAGGAAGCCCCTCGCCCGCCTCGGTGGCCTCGAAGTACGCGGCGAGGGCCTCGGCGTCGTTCGCGAGGAACGCTGCCCGCGTCGACGGGTCGAGCACGTTGCCCGCCGCCTGGAAGCCTTCGGCAAACGCCGCCATCCCGCCCGAGCGAATGGCGTCGAGGTACCCGGGGAAGAACACCTTCTCCACCTCGCCGCGTTGCGATCGATACGTCCCGCCGAGCGTCGAGAGGCTCGCCACGCGATCCGGGGCACCCGACGCGAGGGCGAACCCCACGCGCGATCCGAACGAATAGCCCACGACATGCGCCGCGCCGACCCCGGCGGCGTCGAGCACCGCGAGCACGTCCCCCACCACAAGGGGCATGGAGTAGGCGGCGGGGTCATGCGGCTTCTCGCTTCGACCGTGCCCGCGCAGATCCAAGCGCACCACCCTGAACCCCTCGAGCGCGCGCACGTAGCCGAGGCCGCGCCAGATCGCGCGCGAGAGGGCTGAACCGTGCAGGAGAACGACGGCGGGGCCCTCACCCGACGCGTCGAACTCCACGGTGGTTCCGTCGAAGGGGTTGGTCGCGGTGGTCACCTCGCCACCCTAGCCCGTCGGCTTGGGCGCCTCGCGCGGCCTGTCCGGCTGCCGCTTCGGGGCCGGAGAGGGCACCGCTCAGTGCACCCCCTGCGCACGCCTCAGGGCACCCTGCCCTTCACAGCCGGCGCCGGCCCGTATATCCTTCTCATATATCCTATAGGATTAGTCCCGCCCCAAACCCGAGAGAGAATTCCCGATGACGCGACTCTGGAACGAACCGGCAGACTTCGCCGACGAAATGGTGGACGGCTTCGCCCGGGCCAACGGACGATGGGTCCGCAAGGTCTACGGCGGCGTCTCGCGCGCCACGGCGTCCGCCGATCCCGAGGTCGCCGTCGTGATCGGCGGCGGGAGCGGCCACTACCCCGCGTTCGCCGGTCTCGTCGGTCCGGGCCTCGCCCACGGCGCCGCCATGGGCAACCTCTTCGCCTCCCCGTCGGCCCACCAGGTCGAGTCGGTGGCGCGGGCGAGCCACCGTGGCCGCGGAGTCCTGCTGAGCTACGGCAACTACGCGGGCGACGTCCTCCACTTCACGGAGGCCCAGGAGACCCTTCGCGCGGACGGCATCGACTGCCGCAGCGTCGCGGTCATCGACGACATCTTCTCCGCGGCCCCCGACGAGATCGAGAAGCGCCGCGGCATCGCGGGAGACCTCACGGTCTTCAAGGTCGCGGGCGCGGCAGCGTCCCTCGGCTACGACCTCGACGGCGTCGAGCGCGTGGCGCAGCACGCGAACCGGCGCACCCGGTCCATGGGCGTCGCGTTCACGGGCTGCACGATGCCGGGCGCGGCGGAGCCGCTGTTCTCCGTACCGGAAGGCCGGATGGCGATCGGCCTCGGCATCCACGGCGAGCCCGGGCTGGCCGAGACCGCCATCCCGAGCGCCAATGGCCTCGCCGAGCTCTTCGTCGAGCGGCTGCTCGACGAAGCCGAGATCCCGGAGGGAGCCCGGAAGAGCGGCGCACGCGTCGTCCCGATCCTCAACGGGCTTGGCTCCGTCAAGTCCGAGGAGCTGTTCGTGGTCTTCTCCCGCATCGCGGAGCTGGCCGAGGCGGAGGGCCTCACGCTCGTCGACCCGCAGGTCGGCGAGTTCTGCACGAGCTTCGACATGGCAGGAGTCTCGCTCACGCTGTTCTGGCTCGACGACGAGCTCGAGCGGCTCTGGCTCGCGCCGGCGGACACGCCGGCCTTCCGCACCGGCTCGTTCGACGCGGCGGGGCTCTCGGCCATCGCGGACGACGGCGAGCAGGCCGCCGAGCGGTCCGTCCCCGCCGCGAGCGAGGAGTCGCGCGACGCGGCTCAGCGGATCGCGGCCCTCCTCGGCGCGGTCCGGGACGTCATCGACGAACACGCCGACGAGCTGGGCCGCATCGACGCGATCGCGGGCGACGGCGACCACGGCATCGGCATGAAGCGCGGGGCGCGCGCTGCCGCGGAGGAGGCCTCCGCCGTCGTCGGCCTCGGCGCGGGCGCCCGGACAGTCCTCGCGAGCGCCGCCGACGCGTGGGCCGACCGCGCGGGCGGCACGTCGGGCGCGCTGTGGGGCGTCATCCTCAGGACGCTCGCCGCGCACGTCACGGACGACGCGCGGGTCTCACCCGAGCAGCTCGGCGCCGGCCTCAGTGCGGCATCCGACGCAGTCATGGCCTACGGGAAGGCGCAGGTGGGCGACAAGACGCTCGTCGACGCGCTCGTGCCTTTCTCGGGAAAGCTCGCGGAGGGCCTGGCCGGCGGAGCGGACCTCCCGACGGCGTGGGAGGCCGCAGCCAAGGCGGCCACGAAGGCCGCCGAGGACACCGCCGACCTCATGCCCGGCAAGGGTCGGGCCCGATCGCACGGCGAGAAGGCCCTGGGCGTGCCCGACCCCGGCGCCGTCTCCCTCGCGCTCATCGCGACGACGGTCGGTTCCAAGCTCGCGCAGTCCTGACCCCCGGACTGCCGACCGAATGCCATCCCCTCAGAACAACCAAGGAGACGCAATGCCACAGTGGCGCATCGTCGTCGGCTCCGACGACGCAGGCTTCGAGTACAAGGAAGCCATCAAGAAGGACCTCGAGGCGAGCGGCCTCGTCGTCTCGGTGACGGACGTCGGCGTCACGGCCGACGGGCACACCAACTACCCGAAGATCGCCACGACGGCCGCGGAGATCGTGGCCCGCGGCGAGGCCGACCGGGCAGTCCTCATCTGCGGGACCGGCCTCGGCGTCGCGATCGCCGCGAACAAGGTGCCCGGAATCCGCGCGGTCACGGCGCACGACGCGTTCTCCGTCGAGCGGGCGGTCCTCTCGAACAACGCGCAGGTCCTGTGCATGGGCCAGCGGGTCATCGGCCTCGAGCTCGCGCGCCGCAACGTGCGCGAATGGCTCACGTACGAGTTCGACGAGACGAGCGGCTCGGCCGAGAAGGTCCAGGAGATCTGCGCGTACGAGGGCGTCTAGTGGCGCCTTACCTCATCGGCGTGAGCCTGAAGATGTACTTCAGCCACGCCCGGACCGTCGAGTGGTGCCGGGCGGTGTCCGCCATCGCCCGGCGCCACCCGGCGGTGCAGGGCGGCGCCGCCGAGCTCTTCGTCATCCCGACGTTTCCCTCGATCCCCGCGGCGCTGGACGCGCTCGGCGCCGGCGTGGCCGTGGGCGCCCAGGATCTCGCGACGGCCGACGCCGGGCCCTTCACGGGCGAGGTGAGCGGCGCCGAGCTCGCGGAGCTCGGCTGCCGCGTCGTCGAGGTGGGCCACGCCGAGCGGCGGAGCCTGTTCGGCGAGACGGACGAGATCGTGCGCGCGAAGACCGAGGCGGCGCTGCGCAACGGGCTCACGCCCGTGCTGTGTGTGGGCGAGGACGGCGCGGGTGGGGCCGGGGAGGGCGATCCGATCGCTGCCGCCCGCGAGTGCGTGCGGCAGATCGATGACGCCCTCGCGTCGGCCCGCACCGCCGGTCATGGCGGGCGCGTGATCGTCGCGTACGAGCCGCGCTGGGCCATCGGGGCGCCCGCCCCCGCCGGCCCCGAACACATCCGGGCCGTCTGCTCGCGGTTGCGCGAGCACGTCAGCCGGCTCCCGGATTTCGCCGGGTCCGCCGTCATCTACGGCGGCAGCGCCCAGCCGGGGCTCCTGAGCGACGTGGGCGACGACGTCGACGGGCTCTTCCTCGGCCGCTTCGCCCACGATCCGTCCGCCCTCGAGGCGATCCTCGACGAGGCCTATGCGCTGACGACGGCGGGGGCTCGCTAGCTCGCGACGGCGTCGCGGCCCTCGGCTGGGGCTGGGAGCCCCTGGCCCGACTGGCCCGGGGCTGGCTGGTCTTGGACATACGTCACGAGATCGTCGAGGGTCTGCGTCATGTGGGCGTCCATCGCGTCGCGCGCGCTGCGGGAGTCCCGGGTCTCGAGGGCCGCGAGGACCGCCTCGTGCATCCTGATCGCGTGCTCCTGGATCGCGGCGACCTTGGACGTCTCGGTGCGGCGCGCCTCGAGCACCCGGTGCAGCGGCTGGAACACCGCCGTCAGGAAGACGTTGCCCGAGGCCTCGAGGATGGTGTCGTGGAAGGCGAGGTCCGCCGCGACGAATTCCTCAAGGCTTCCCCGCTCGTGTGCGGCGCGCATGGCCGCGACGTGACCCCGCAGGGCGGCCACGTAGGCCTCGGTCATGCGCGGAGCGGCGAGCGCGGACGCGCCGGTCTCGAGCATGCGCCGCAGCTCGATGAGCTGGATCGCCGCCGCGTCGTTGCCCACCTGGGCCTGTGCCGCGCGCAGGAGGGCTTCGAGCGAGTTCCACCGATCGACCGGGTTGACGAAGGTCCCGCGGCCGCGCTGAACGCTCAGGATGCGCTGCGCCTCGAGGGTCTTCATGGCCTCCCGCACGGTCATTCGGCTGACTTCGTGCTGAGCGGAAAGCTCAAGCTCTCCAGGCACGAGAGCGCCCGGTGGGAACTCCCCCGCCACAATCCGGTCCAGCAGGTCGTCGGCAACCTCGCCGACAAGCGACTTGCGAGCCATCGTTCTCCGTCCGTCGTGCCCAGTGAATCTATGGTCCCGGATTTTTCGGCCTCACGGAGGTGTTGCGCCGCGCCGAGGCCCGTGTCACGATATGTCAGACATCTTACCAAAGACACCTAGCGACACGATGAGGTGCCCGTGATCCTCGAAGACGAGCTGCTTTCCTCCTATCCCGCCGACACGACGGTCCCTGCCCGGCTCGTGTCCGACGCCGTGGCCCGCTCGGGCCGCGTGCTCGTGGTCCTCGACGACGACCCGACCGGCACACAGTCCGTCTCGGACCTCCCGGTCCTCACGAGCTGGGAGCTCGACGACTTCCGCTGGGCGTTCGAGAACCGCATCGACGGGAAGCGCGCCGCGGCCGTCTACGTCCTCACCAACACCCGCAGCCTCGACCCGACAGGGGCCGCCGAGCGCAACCGCGAGGTCGTGGAGAACTCGTTGGCCGCCGCCCGGGACGCGGGCGTCGAGGTCGCGTTCACGAGCCGCAGCGACTCGACGCTCCGCGGGCACTTCCCGCTCGAGCCGGACACGATCGCGGACACGGCGAGCTCCCTCGACGGCCGCCCGACGGACGGCGTCGTGATCGTCCCGGCCTTCCCCGACGCGGGGCGCGTGACCATCGGGGGCACCCACTACGCCCGCGCGGCACAGGGCGCCCTCACGCCTGTCGCCGAGACCGAGTTCGCCCGAGACGCGACGTTCGGCTACGCGAACTCGGTGCTCGCCGACTACGTCGACGAGAAGTCGGGTGGCCGCTACCGGGCCGCGGACGCGATCGTCCTCGACCTCACGCTCCTCCGTTCCGGCACGCCAGCCGAGAGCGCGTCCGCGATCGCGGACGCGCTCGGCGCCGCCGTGGACCGCGCGCCCGTCGTGGCGGACGCGGTCACCGAGAACGACCTGCGGCGCCTCGCGCTCGGGCTCGAAGAAGCCGAGCGTCGCGGCAAGAGGCTCGTGTACCGCGTCGGCCCGCCGTTCGTGCGCGGCCGCCTCGGCCAGGAGGTCCGCGAACCGCTGACCGCCGCAGAGGCTTTCGGCGCAGGGGCGCTCGGCGAGGATGCGCCGCAGCACGGCGGGCTCGTCGTCGTCGGTTCCCATGTGGGGCTCACGACGCGCCAGCTGGAGTCCCTGCTCCGCCGCCACAACGCGCTCCAGGTCATCGAGCTCGACGTCGAGCGGCTGCTCTCGGACGACCCGGCCGAGTCGGCGGGGCACGTCGCCGAGACGGCCGAACGGGTGACGGCGGCCCTCGCCCAGGGCGACGTCGTGGTCCACACGAGCCGGACCCTCGTCACGGCCGGCGATCCCGCCGCAAGCCTCGCAATCGCCCGGAAGGTCTCCGGCGCGCTCGTCGACGTCATCCGGCGCACCCTCGGCGCGGCGCGTCCCCGCTTCGTCATCGCGAAGGGCGGCATCACGTCCTCGGACATCGCCGCCCACGGGCTGCAGATCCGCCGCGCGATCGTGCGAGGGCCCATGCTCCCGGGAATCGTCTCGCTGTGGGAGCCCATGGAGGGCCCGGCGAAGGGCATCCCCTACGTCGTGTTCGCCGGCAACGTCGGCGGAGACGAATCGCTCGCGGACGTCGTCGAGAAGCTGAGCGCCACCATGAAGCCCGCGCACCAGAAGGAAATGATCCATGACTGAAACCACGGCCACCGGCAGCACGGCGGCGGACCCCAGCTACACCGTCGCGGTCCTCGGCCTGGGGGCCATGGGCCTTCCCATGGCCACGCGCCTCGCCTCGGGGCTTCGGGTCCACGGCTTCGACATCTCGCCCGAGCGCCTCGGCCTCGCCTCCGCGGCCGGCGTGACGACGTTCGAATCGGCCCGCGCGGCCGTGGCCGAGGCGAACGCCGTCCTCCTCGCGGTGCGCAATGGCGCCCAGCTCGAGGACGTGCTGTTCGGCGAAGCTGGCGTGGCAGGGGGCCTCGCGCCCGGCGCCGTCGTCATCCTCACGAGCACCGTCGGCACGGGCGCCGTCTCGGCGACCGCCGCGCGGCTCGAGGCGCTCGGCGTCGAACTCGTCGACGCGCCGCTCTCTGGTGGGCCGGCGCGCGCAGGCAAGGGCGACCTCCTCGTCGTCGTCGGCGCCTCGCCAGCGGCGCGCGACCGGGCCCAGCCCGTCCTCGGCCTGCTCGCCTCGACCCTCACCGTGGTCGGCGACCGTGCGGGCGACGGCCAGGCACTCAAGACCGTGAACCAGCTGCTGTGCGGCGTTCACATCGCGGCCGCGGCGGAGGCCCTGGCCCTCGCCGACGCGCTCGGCCTCGACCGCGAGAAGACGCTCGAGGCGCTCACCGCGGGGGCGGCAGGGTCCTTCATGCTGGCCGACCGCGGTCGCCGCATGCTCGAGGCGTACGACGGCGAGGGCGCACCTGTGCTGAGCCGGCTCGACATCTTCGTCAAGGACATGGGGATCGTGGGCCGCGCCGCGCGCGACGTCGCCCTCGCGACTCCGGTTGCCGCGGCGGCCGAGCAGCTCTTCCTCCTCGGCCAGGCCGCCGGGCTCGAGGCCTCGGACGATTCTGCCGTGATCAAGGTCGTCTCTCCGGAGCTTCGCCACGCCCCCGCGCCCGCGCCCGCCTGAAGGGCTCGCCTAAAGGCCCATCTGAAAGGCCCGCATGGCTTGACGAAGCCCGTGAATCGGATCACTATATATCCTATAGGATCTACGATAAGTAGGAACGTCAGCAAGAACGATTGGACGCAACGGAGCACCATGCCGGAGAACCTTCCCTACACCGCCGAAACCTGGCCCATCGCGACGTGCCTCCACGGCTTCGCAACCAAGGACGAGAACGGCGTGCCCCTGCACGACGCCGCCCCCGAGGTCTGGGATGACATGTTCGCCCAGATCGCCGAGGTCGGCTTCAATCTGGCCGAGCTCGCCGACAGCCACGTCCGCCCCGCTGACCTCGAGGCGTCCCGCCGCGACGAGTTCCTCGCGATCGCCGCGTCCCACGGAGTGGGCATCCCGTCGGTCCACCTCCAGCGGCAGAGCGTCATCATGCCAGGCCACGACGAGCGCAACCTCGAGTACGCCCACCGGACCATCGATGCCGCGGCGGAGTGGGGCATGCAGGTCTTCTCGACCGGACTGCACCAGCCGTTCAGCGAAGCCCAACGCAAGGCGCTCTGGTTCTGGACGGCCGAGGGGCCCAAGGATCCCGATGATCGGGACACGTGGGACCTCGCCGTGCGCCGCATCCGCGAGCTCGGCAAGCACGCCGCGGAGGTGGGCCTCCCCGTCTCCCTCGAGCTGTACGAGGACACGTACCTCGGCACGGCCGACAGCGCGGTGCGCTTCGTCGAGGAGGTCGGCCTCGACAACGTGGGGCTCAACCCGGACGTCGCGAACCTCATCCGCCTCCACCGGCCCGTCGAGGACTGGCGAGAGCTCTTCGCCAAGACGCTCCCCTACGCCAACTACTGGCACGTCAAGAACTACACGCGTGACGAAGCCGCGGATGGCAGCTGGGCCACGTCGGTTCCCTCGACCATGGAGGCGGGCCTCATCAACTACCGCCAGGTGTTCCGCGACGCCATCAAGCTCGGCTTCAACGGCATCATCCTCACCGAGCAGTACGGGGGCGACAGCCTCGGCGTGTGCGCCACGAACCAGAAGTACATCCGCACGCTGCTGCCCAAGGGCTGACGGGGCTCAAGCAGCCCAGTTCACACCAGCAGCCCAGTCCACACTGGCAGCCCAGCCCACACAGCAGCCCTGTTCACTCAAGCAGCCCAGTTCACTCAAGCAGCCCGTCCAAAGGAGGACTCAATGTCTCTGCGCCAGATCGCCGTCGTCGGCTCCGGCTACATGGGAGGCGGCATCGCGCAGTCGCTGGCCCTCGCCGGCGCCACGGTCAAGATCGCTGATATCAGCGAGGAAATCGCGAAGAAGAACTATGAGCGGCTTCTCGCCGAGGCCGCCGACTTCGCCGAGCAGGGCCTGTTCCCTGCCGACGCCGTTGAGCGCATCGCGGCGAACCTGACCGCGGCCGCCTCGATCGAGGAGGCCGTCGCGGACGCTGACTTCATCGAGGAGGCCGTCCCCGAGAAGATCGAGATCAAGCACGAGACGCTCCGCCGCATCAGCGCCGCGGCGCGCCCGGACGCGATCATCGGCTCCAACACGTCGACGATCCTCATCGGCAAGCTCGCCGAGGCCGTGACCGGCCCGGAGCGCTTCCTGGGCGTGCACTTCTCCAACCCCGCACCCTTCATCCCCGGCGTCGAGCTCATCCCGCACGCCGGGACGGACGAATCGCTCCTTCCTGCGGTCGAAGAGCTTGTCGCCCTGACCGGAAAGGAAACAGCGCGGGTCAAGGACTCGGTCGGCTTCGTGCTCAACCGCCTCCAGTACGCGCTGTTCCACGAGGCGACCCAGATCGTCGAGGAGGGCATCGCGACGCCGGACGACATCGACACGATCGTCCGCACGACGTTCGGCTTCCGCCTCCCCGCGTTCGGTCCGTTTGCGATCGCGGACATGGCCGGCCTCGACGTGTATTCGTTCTGCTACGCGTCGCTCCAGACCCGGTGGCCCGAGCGCTTCGCGACTCCCGAGTCGCTGCGCGAGCTCGTCGACGCGGGGAAGTTCGGCACGAAGTCGGGCGCGGGCTACCTCGACGTCCCGGCCGAGCGCATCCCCGAGCTCGTCGCGTACCGCAACAAGGCGTACGTGGCGATCAAGAAGCTCATGGACGAACTCGGTCCCGCGCCCATCCATCCAGCGCCCGCCCCCACGGCAACTGAACCCGCCGCCCACTGATCCTGGCAGGAGACCCCACATGACTACCTTCCCCGCATCCCGCACGGTCATCCTCACCGGCGCCGCCTCTCCGCGCGGCATCGGCCGCGCGTCCGCGCACTACCTCGCCGAGCTCGGCTGGAACGTCGGCATCATCGACCTCGACGCGGAGGCCTCGAAGCGCGTGGCCGAGGAGATCGCGCTCGAGCACGGCGTCCAGGCGGCGGGCGCCGGCGCCGACGTCTCGGACGAGGCCCAGGTCCGTGCCGCCTTCGACGAGCTCGAGGGCGCACTCCCCCAGATCGTCGCGCTCGTGAACCTCGCCGGAGTGTCCTCGCCGGTGCCGTACCTCGAAGTCACCGCCGATGAGTGGAACCGCGTCATGGGCATCAACATGAACGGCGTCCACTACGCGACGCGCCGGGCCGTCGAGTCGATGGTCCAGCACGGCGTGGGCCGCGTGGTGAGCCTCTCCTCGGTGTCCGCGCAGCGAGGCGGCGGCACCTTCAGCAAGACCGTCTACTCGGCGGCGAAGGCCGGCGTGATCGGCTTCTCGCGCAGCGTGGCCCGCGAGCTCGGCCACCAGGGCGTCACGGTCAACGTCATCTCCCCCGGCCCCATCGACACGGACATCATGGGCGGCACCCTCACCGATGAGCGCAAGGAGAAGATGGCGGCCGACGGCGTGCTGCCGCGGATCGGAACCCCGCGCGACATCGCCGCGGCGATCGCCTACCTCATCAGCGAGGACGCCGGCTTCGTGACGGGCCAGACCCTGAACGTCGACGGCGGCCTCTACATGCACTGAGGCCTTCAGCCCGCACGCACTGAGGCCTTCAGTCCGCGCCGATCTCTTCAGGCCAACACCGGCCACGAAAGGAGCAGTCGCCGTGAAATCCCTCCTCGGCACCTGGACGAAGTCACGGATCGCGTTCCTCGCGATCGGGATCGTGTTCGTCGCCATCGGTGTCGTCACGATCGTGCAGGGACGCTAAGCCCCGCACCGCGCGGTCCCGCGGGCGTACTCCACAGCGCGCCGACGATCACCGCGCAGCACCACCAAAACAGCACCGCGCAGCACCAACCCAGCACCACCAAACCAGCACCACAGCACCGCACCCGCATCACCCAACCCTGCAAGAAAACCCACAAGGTTCATCTCAAAGGAGAGCTGACGTGTCCACATCCGCTGAGCGGACTGCCGCACCGTCCCTGCAAGACGGCGCACTCAAGTCCGCGATCTCGAAGGCTGCACGGCATCTCATGCCGATGCTGGTCATCCTCTATTTCGTCGCGTTCCTCGACCGAACGAATGTCGGCTTCGCCGAGGCCGCCCTTCGGGTCGACCGCGGCGTCAGCGATGGCGCCTTCGCACTCGGAGCCGGCATCTTCTTCATCGGCTATGCACTCTTCGAAGTGCCGAGCAACCTCCTCCTCAAGCGCTTCGGGGCCCGCTTCTGGCTCGCACGCATCGCGATCACGTGGGGGATCGTCGCGGCCGCGTTCTCGTTCACGACGAACGACACGATGTTCACGACGCTGCGGTTCCTGCTCGGCGTCACCGAGGCCGGGCTCTTCCCCGGCGTCATCATGTACCTCGCGGAGTGGTTCCCGAACAAGGTCCGCGTTCAGATGTTCGCGATCTTCTACCTGGCCCAGCCGTTCTCGCAGATGATCGGCGCCCCGCTCAGCGGCGGCCTCATCAGCATCGGCGACTCGCTCGGCTTTGCGCGGGGCTGGCAGGTCATGTTCTTCGTCGAGGGCCTGCTCGCCGTCGTGGCCGGCATCGCCTCGCTGTTCCTGCTCACGAACAGCCCAGCCAAGGCGAAGTTCCTCAACGACGAAGAGAAGGCGGCGCTCTCGGGCGCCATGGCGGTCGAGGACCGCGTTCGGACCGAGGACGGCCCGAACGGCATCTGGCGCGCGATGGCGAACTGGAAGGTCTGGTACTTCACGGTCATCTACTTCGCGCTCCAGATCGCTGTCTATGGCACCACGTTCTACCTGCCCCAGCAGGTTGCCGGGCTGATCGGCAAGAAGGTGGGCTGGGAGGTCGGACTGGTCTCGGCCATCCCGTGGTTCGTGGGCCTGTTCGCGTGCTACTTCCTCGGAAAGGCCGCGCACACCATCGTGCGGCGCCGCAATTGGGGCGCCCTGCTCTACATCGGAACCGGCGTCTTCATCCTGGCCTCGGGCTGGGCCGGTGCGAACAACCAGCCGCTCCTTGGCATCCTGTTCATCACCCTGGCCGTCTCGAGCTTCCTCACGGTCGGTCCGATCACGTGGGCGTACCCGACCTCGTTCCTCACGGGTGCCGCCGCGGCCGCGGGCATCGGCCTCATCAACTCGCTCGGCAACCTCGGAGGTTTCGTAGCCCCGCTCATGCGCACGAGCATCAACGACGCGTTCAAGACGAGCAGCGGCGTGTGGGGCGTGGTCTCCCTCGGCATCTTCGCCTTCGTCGCCGCTCTCATGATGTACCTGACCAAGTACTTCCGGGCCGCAAAGTCGGACGAGTTCCTCGACGAACCGGTCGCTCCGCAGCACTGACCGTTCCTGTTCACGTGCGGGCCGCCAGCGAAGGCTGGCGGCCCGCGCTGTCCTCTGACCGGCACTGTCTCTGGCCGGCACTGTCTCTGGCCGGCCTGCCTCTGGCCAGCCTCTCTTCTGGGCCAACACTGCCTCTGGCCGGCCTGCCTCTGGCCAGCCTCTCCTCCGACCAAACCTGCCTCTGACCAGCACCTCCTCTGGCCTGTCGCGCAGGCCCAGCCATACCCCCGATCCGATAGGATTCTCCGCATGCCAGCCCTCTCTGGTGGCCGCCGGCCAGCCAACCGCCAGCTCTTGGCCGACTACGTCTACCAGGAGCTGCTCGCGTCGCTCATGGACGGGCGGCTCGAGCCAGGGTCGGGCATCGGGATCGACCGCATGGCGGCGGAGCTCGAGGTCTCGCAGACCCCCATTCGCGAGGCGCTTGCGCGGCTCGAGGCGACGGGCCTCGTGCGCCGCGAGGCCCTCAAGGGCTACCGCGTTGCCCCGTTGTTCACGGCCGAGGAGCTCGGGGAGCTCATGGAGGCGCGCGCCATCATCGAGCCGGCCATCACGGAACGCGCGTGCGCGCACGTTACACCCGAGCTCCGCGCCGAGCTTGAGCGCGCCGTCGACGATCTCCGCGGCGCTCCCACGGGTCCCACCTTCGCCGAGTACGGCAGTTACTGGGAGGCCGACGAACGCTTCCACCGCCTCATCGCCGAGAACGGGCACAATCGTTTCCTGCTCAACGCCTACAACGCGCTCGGCGGCCAGGTCCAGCGCTTCCGGTTCTTCGGCAACCTCGGCGTCACCGACGCCGAACACGCGATCGCCGAGCACACGCGCATCCTCGCGGCTTTCGAGGCTGGCGACCCGGAGGGGGCGCGCGTCGCGATGCTAGAGCACATCACGCGGGTCCACGGGCGCGCGCTCAAGGACGCGACCACGTCACCGCGCACCTAACGCGGGCGCACGGGACGGGACCCCACAACCCACGGGACGGGACCCCACAACCCACGGGACGGGACCCCACAACCCACGGGACGAGACCCCACAACCCACGGGACGGGACCCCGCAACCCACGGGACGGGACCCCGCAACGTTTTCGGGCCTATTCAGCCCGCGAGATTCAGTCCTCGCGGTGCAGGAACTCCCGCACGCGGGCCCGCAGCGGATCGCGGTCGTAGCTGTTCACGAGGGCGCCCGCCATCCGGACGGGATCGCCGAAGAAGAAGTACTCGTAGAGCGACTGGCGGCCAGCGAACCCGGTCACTGACGCGTCGGCCGCGAGCTTGAAGAGGCGGATGCGCTCGGGGCCGGTGAGCGACTTGCCCTGGAGGTACATCTCGATGTCCTCACGCGCGACGTCGAGATCGGCCTCCCCCGGGAGCCCCATGAGGCCCGACGCGCAGAACTTGCGGATGATCTCGGGGTAGCGCTGCGAGACCTTGGGGTACCAGTTGCGCGCGGCATTGAGCGTGGGCCAGTGCGGGAGCATGACGCCGTCGTCGCTCAGCTCGGCCTGTGCCTCTGCCGCGACGATGAACGCCTTGCCGATCTCCACGTTGCGGATAAGCTCCGCAAGGTCCTCCTGGATGTGCTGGAAGCCGTCGATGCCGATCATCGCCGCGACCTCCGACGCAAGGCCCAGGAAGAACTCGCTCTTGGCCAGTGTGCGAGTCACGACCTGATGGGTCATGAGCGCGGCGGCGCCCGTCTCGGAGTACCACTGGTTGCACAGCTCGGGGTGGCCCAGCATGAAGACGCGCTCGTGCGGGACGAAGACGTTGTCGAAGACGACGACCGCGTCGACCTCCTCGAAGCGGCTCGCGAGCGGCTCGTCGTGGTGGCCGCCACCGTGGTGCAGGCCCGCGCGGCACAGGTAGTGCAGGCCCGGCGCGTCATTCGGGATCGCGACCGCGAACGAATAGGGGGCGTCCTCGGGGGTGGCCCTCAGGAGCGTCGACGGGAAGACGAGGAGCTCGTCCGCGATCGGCGCGATGGTCGCGAGCATGCGGGCCCCGTGCAGGACCACGCCGTCGGCCCGCTCCTCCACGACCCGCGCGGCAAGCTGGCCGCCGAGCTGCTCCGATCCCGAGACCGAGCGATTCGCCTGCGGCGGGATGAGCGTGTGCGTCGCGAGGAGGTCGTTCTCGCGCGCGAACTCGTAGTAGGCCTCGATGCGCTCGCCGTAGACGGGATCGGCCTGGGCGAAGAACTTCTTGGCCGAGCCGAGGGCCGTGAGAGCCGAATTGAGATAGTCGCCGGTCCGGCCCAGGAAGCCCTGCGAGTAGTTGGCCCACACGGCCATGGCCTCGCGCCGTCTCACGAGGTCCTCCCGGGTGCGCGGCACGAGGAAGGAGGCGTTGACGGGTTCCCCCGTGGTCGGCGACGCGTACGTGAGCGCGTCCCGGAACTCGGCGTCGTGCTGGAGGTCGAAGAGCTTCGCGTAGCTCCGGGCGAGCCCTCGGAACGACGGGTGCTCGGTGAGGTTCTCCGAGACGACTTCCCCGTCGATCACGAGGTGGGGGCGCATCGCGTTGAGCTTGTCGAGGAACTGCTGGCCGGTCCGGATACCCATGATTTCTCTCCAGTCGTCGAGTGGGCGGGTGCGGTCCTGGGCGTCGAACCGAGGAAGCCTTCTCCTAGAGCAGGTCTTCGACGCCGAGCTGGCTCTCGGGGATGGTCGTGAAGCGGCCGCTGGCGAACGCGAGGGCGTCCCCCGCACGGTAGTTGAAGTCGACGACCTCGCCCAGGTACAAGGTGTGGTCTCCGCCGTCGTACGCCGCCCACGGCGTGCACTCGAAGTAGGCGAGGACGCGGCTCAGGCGAGGGGCCACCGGCCCCTCGACCCACTCGGGCTCCACGCCCGGCCTGCCTGCGAAGTGCATCGCGAGGGCCTGCTGCTCGGCCCCGAGGATGTTCACGGTGAAGGGGCGGCCCGCGAGCTCGTCGTGCGCGCGCGTGTTGCGCGCGATGCTCACGAGCACGAGCGGGGGCTCGAGCGAGACGGACGTGAACGAATTGACGGTGATCCCGTGGCGCTTGCTCACGCCGTCGAACGTCACGATCGCGACGCCGGTGGCGAAGCGGCCCAGACTGCCGCGGAAGTGGAGCGCCCGGTGCCGGTTCGTCGGTCCGTGCCTGTTCGGAACTGCGCTGGGCTGCGCGATCATCGTCGCTACCTCCTTCAGCCGGCCTGATCTCGGACGGCTCACGCGCGGTCCCGGTTCAGGCAAGCACTGCCCCTGAGCGCCGACCTTGTCGGGCCGCGCTCTCTCGTTCTATAATAGAACGCACTGTCCCAATATCGAACATCCCCACTTTAGAGGAGTGTTCGCCTCCCCACAAGAGCCTAGGACGTTCGCCGGCCTCCCGGCGACGGAAGGAGCAGCGCATGCCGCGGACAGCGGAAACGGCGGCCCACTCCCAGACGCTCTCCCGCGGCCTCACGGCGCTCGAGATCCTCGCCGATTCCCGGGCGCCGCTCACCATAGCCGAGGTCGCCGAGTCGCTCGGGCTGCACCGCTCGATCGCGTACCGGATCATCCGCACGCTCGAGGACCACTCGCTCGTGGAGCGCGACGACTCCGGGCGCCTCCTGCCGGGCGCCGGCCTCGCCGTGCTGGCGCGCGGGGTGGCGCGCGACCTCCAGTCGGCCGCCGCGCCCGAACTCGGGCGGATCGCCGACGAGCTCGGGATGACGGCATTCGTGGTCGTGTGGGACCACGCCGAATGCGTGACGCTCTCCACCGCCGAGCCGCGCCACAACGGGGCGGCCATTGCGCAGCGCCCCGGAACGCGGCACAGCGTCGCGTCCGGCGCCCCGGGCATCGCGATCCAGTCGGCGCTCGGACGCGCCGAGTGGGAGCAGCGGATGCCCGACATCCCCTACCGTCCCGAGGCCGACGAGGCCCGCTCGCGCGGCTATGCCGTGAGCCATGACGAGGTCATCCCCGGCGTCTTCGCTGTGGCCGTCCCGATTCAGCCGGCCAGGCAGCGGCCGTCCGCCCTCGCCGTCGTCCATCTGGGGCCGAACCTCGACGCGGCCGCCATCGGCGCGACCCTCCAGGCCGCGGCGCGGCGCATCGCAGACGCGGTCAGCTAGGGGCGCGGGGTGGCGCGGCGCATCGCAGACGCGGTCAGCTAGGGCGCGGGGCGGCGCTAGCGGCGTCGCATGACGACGACGGCGGCCCCACCGAGCGCCGCGAGCACGGCCGCCGCGGCCACGGGCGTCGCGAAGGCCGCCGCCGAACCGCCCGACTGCGCAAGTCGCCCGCCGACCGCGGAGCCCAGCGCCGTGCCGGCCACGATCCCGCTCGCGAGGGCCGTCATGACGGTGCTCGTGCGCCCGGCGGGCGCGAGCCTCCCGCCGATCCCGAAGACCGTGACCATGATCGGGCCGACAGGTATTCCGGTCAGCAGCAGCGCGGCGGCCATGGGACCGACGCCTTGCGGGGCGAACAGCGTGAAGCTGAAGGCGAGCATCGCGAGCGCGCACGCGAACCATCGGGCTGCGAGCCGGAACGACTGCGGCCAGACCGCGACGCTCAGCGCGGCCGCAGCCGACGTGAGCCCCATCGCCGCGTACAGGAGTCCGCCCAGCTCGGGCACGCCGTGCTCGCCCGAGAACGCGGTCAGCGCAGCCTGGGTGCCCCCGAAGAACGTCCCCATGGCGAGCATCGCCGCGACCGGCAAGAGAACGATCGCCCACTCCCGGGGCCGGACCGGAGCGAGCTCTCCGCGCGCCATCGGGCGGACCGCCGCGGCTGTCGGGTGGACCGCGAACGCCGTCACGAGCGTGAGCGTGAGGGCCGCGGCGACGGCGAGGGGCACCCACGGCGCGAGCGCCGCGCCGAGCACCCCTACGAGCGCCGGGCCGAGGACGAACGTGACCTCGTCCGCCGTTCCCTCGTAGGAGAGCGCCGCGTCGAGCTCGAGTGCCCTGAGCGTTCGGCCCTCCGTGAGACCAATCCAGCGGGCCCTCGCGAACGGGCCGACCTGGGGCGTGGTGAGTCCGGCGGCGAGCGCCGCCGCGACGACCGGGACAGGGCTCGCGGGAGAGAGTCCCCCGGGCGGGTATGACGTGAGGACGACCGCGACGATCGCCGCCGTGTTGAGCGTGGCCGCGGAGAGGAGCACGGGCCGTTGGCCGAGTCGGTCCGCAAAGGCCCCGAGGACCGGTGCGCCGACGGCGGAGCCGACGCCGACGGCGCCCGCAGCGAGCCCGCCGAGGGCGTAGGAGCCGGACACCACCGAGAGGAGCGTGAGCGCGCCGAGGGTGAGCATCGCGAGCGGGAGACGCGCGAACAGGCCGAGCGGGAGGAAGGACCCGCCGGCCAAGCGCGGGAGGACTTTGTAGCGGGCTAAGACAGATACGCGGATCGACAACGGGCACGCCTCTTCGACTGCGCGACGTCCCTGCCACCCGTCGCGCCGAACCCGGCAACGGTCCCATCGTACCGGCCGGCGCGGTCCTCACGGCCTGCGCAGCAGAGGCCGCACGGGCTGGGGAGCGTGGGCCTCACGAGCTGCGCAGCGGCCCCACGAGCTGCGCAGCTTTGGCGGCGCGCTGCCCACGCACCCTCGTGCGGCCGGCGCCCTGGCCTCCCGCGCGTCAGATCGCGGCGCCGCCCGCGACGACCTCGAGGGTCGAGCCCGAACGTCCCTTCGTCACGCGGATCTGCGCCGGTATCCGCTGCTTGAGCTCGGGGACGTGGCTCACGAGCCCTACTGTCCGACCCCCGGCGCGGAGCCCCTCGATGGCCTCCATGACCTGCTCGAGCGTCTGCTCGTCGAGCGTCCCGAAGCCCTCGTCGACGAAGAGCGTCTCGATGTCAACGCCGCCGGTCTCGTGCTGCACGACGTCCGCGAGGCCGAGCGCGAGGGCGAGCGAGGCCATGAACGACTCTCCGCCCGAGAGCGTCGCCGGGTCGCGCCGCTGGCCCGTCCAGGCGTCCATGACCTCAAGGCCAAGCCCGGAGGCCGCTCCCCGAGCAGCGAGTGCGTCCGTGTGCTCGAGGCTGAACCGCCCGTCGCTCATGACGTCGAGCCGCTCGCTCGCGGCTGCCGCGACCTGCTCGAGCCGCCCCGCAAGCACGTAGCGGTGCAGCGACATGCGGAGCCGGTTCTCGCTGCCGCTCCCCCGAGCCGTCCGCTGGAGCTCGCCGAGGAGGTCGCTCTTGGCGCGATCTCTCCTCAGCGCCGGAAGCGTGGCGCGGAATTCCCCGTGCAGCCGCTCGCACTTGGCGCCCGCAGTGCGCGCCGCGTGTTCTGCGGTCTGGGCCTCCGCAAGCCGCGTCTCGGCGCGCCGGAGTGCCTCCTGACACGAGGCAAGCCGCTCCTCACCGCTCTCTGCCCAGCTTCCCCCGACAGCCCACTCGCTCTCCGACGCCACACGGTCCCCGGCCGCCCCGGCGACGTCCTCGAGGCCGCGCCCCCTGGCCTCCCGGGGGGCCCGCTCCGCGGCGAGCGCCCGGACCGCCGCCGCAGACTCAAGCAGGCCGTTGATGGACTGCTCCTCGGCCCGATGGCCGTCGACGGCGCGCCGCAGCGCCGCGGCCTCGGACTCGTCGAGGAGCGCCGCGCGGGCGGCCGCCGCATCCGCGAAGGGACTCACGGCGAGCGCCTGGGCGAGCGCGCTCTGGGCGTCGCCGAGCCGCGCCCCCTCCGCGGCGGCCCGTGCCGCCGCGTCCGCAAGCGGTTCGAGTGCCCGAACGACGGCGGCCAGCGCCGCGTGGCGGGCCCGCAGGCTCCCCCACCCGTCGCGCCACGCGTCGAGCTGCGTGCGGCGGCGCTCGATCTCGGACTCAAGCCTCCCGGACAAGTCCTCGGCCAGAGCGAGCGATGTCGACGCGGCCTCGTGCTCGGTGCCAGCCGCCCGCCGTCGGACGTCGAGGGCTTCGAGCCGCTTGCCGACCACGGCCAGGCGCTCCTCGGCCTCCCGTGCCGCCCGGAGCGCCATCCCTAGCTCCTCGGCCTCCCGCGCGGCCTTGTCGGGATCGGCGTCGCCTCCCCGCGCTGCAGCCGCCGCGACGGCTGCCGTCGCCTCCGCGACCGACGCCGCTGCGGCCCGCTCGCGCTCGGCGGCGCGCTCCGACTCCTCCGCGGCCGACCGTTCGCGGTCGACGAGGCGGAGCGGATCCTCGTCGCCGACGGCCGGGTGGGGATGGTCCGCCGAGCCGCACACCGGGCACGGCGCCCCGTCCGCGAGGCCCGAGGCGAGCTCGTAGGCCGTATGGGCGAGCCGCTCCTCGCGAAGGTCGAGCCATTCGGCCCTGCGCTGGAGGGAGGCCTCGCGCAGCGCGCCGTGACGCTCCTCGGCCGATCGGCGGCGCCCGGCGGCCTCCGCGAACGCCTGAACGGCGTCGAGGACTGCCCGCGCCGCCTCGAAGTCCCGCTGGAGGCCTCCGAGGGACCCCGCCGCGGACTCGAGCCGCGCGCGCTCGGCTGCCAGCTCCTCGGTGGAGCGGCCGAGCTCCGCGAGCTCGAGGTCGAGCCTGGCCACCGCGTCGCGCTGGCGCTCGGCCTGTGCCCGTGACGCCGACAGTTCGTCCTCGGCCTGCTGGAAAGCGTCCTCGAGGGGGATTCGTTCCTCGAGCACCGCGGCCTCCGAGCGCACGTCGCCCGCCTCTGATCGAAGCTCCGCCGCCGTCAGCTCCTTCCCCTCGGGCGCCTCCCACCCCGCGGCGGCGGCAACGCCGAAGGCCGCCCGGAGTTCCTCGCCGGCCCTCTGGGCCGCGACCGCGGCCCGCCGCTCGCCGTCGAGTTCCGCGCGCAGGGCGCCGGCCGCCGCCGCGCGGTCGAGTCGCTCGACGCGTTCGGCTTGGATCGGCCGGTCCGCCTCCCAGCGTGAACGGCGGGCTCGGGCAGCGGCGAGCTCGGCGGCGTCGTCGACGGCTCGGCGGCACTCCTCCTCGGCGGACCGCGCCGCGCTCACTCCGTCGCGCGCCGCCGCAATCTCCTCGCCCGCCCGAGCCGCGAAGTGGGCAAACCGACGAACCGCCCACTCAAACCTTGCGTCCACGGCGTCACCGTCGAGGGGTGTCGCCTCGTCGATCGCAAGCGCACCTTCCTCCGGCGCCTCCCACGGCGCGCCCATCGACCCGTCAGCCAGGGCGCGGCTCCACTCGGGCGCGGCCAGCTCGGCCTCGAGCTGCCTCACGGGCATTCTGGCCGCGGCCTCCGACGCAGCGGCGCGCGCCTCGGCCTCCTGCGCCATCGCCGCGAGCTGCGCCTCGACCTCGCCGAAGCGACCCGTCGAGAAGAGGCTCTCGAGCAGCTTCTCGCGCTCCTTGGGCTCCGCTCTGAGGAACGCGGCGAACTCCCCCTGCGGGAGCATCGCCACCCGCGTGAACTGCTCGCGGTCCATACCGAGCACGCTGCCCAGGACCTGCGACGCCTCGTCGTTGCGCGACGACACAGGCTGCCACTCTCCCGCGACAAGCTCGCGCAGGTGGGTGCTCGCCTGCTGCGTCGTGAATCCGTTCTTGGCCCGCGGGCTCGGGCGCTCCCAGGCTGGGGTGCGGCGCACCTCGAAACGCCGGCCCTGAGCGCTGAACTCGAGCACGGCCTCGGGCTGCGCGGCGGGGGCTGCGTGATGGCTCTTGAGCGACTTGCTGCCCTGCCGCGCTCCGGGCAGGCCGCCGTACAGAGCGAAGCACACCGCATCGAGCACGCTCGTCTTGCCCGCGCCCGTGGCGCCGTTGAGCAGGAACAGGCCGTGCTCGGCGAGGGCGTCGAAGTCGATCGACTGCCGCTCGGCGAACGGGCCGAAGGCCTCGATCTCGAGCCGATGGAGCCTCATTGCGCGGCCTCGGCGAGTCTCACGGCGTCGAGAGCGCCCTCGAGTGCTGCGCGCTCTTCGTCGTTGGGGCCCCGCCCGCGCACGTGGTCGAAGAAGCCGCAGCACACTTCGAGGTCGTCCCGGGCCGCCGCGAGGCGCCCGCTGTACGTCGTGGCCGCGCGCTCGGCGCCGCCCGCCGGGTCGAACTGCAGCGACAGCGTGAGCGGGAAGCGCGTGCGCAGGCGTTCCATGGCACGCTGCGGCCGCTCGGCATCCGTGAGCGTGACCTGGCAGCAGGCGGACTCGGCGTCGGCCAGCTCAGGATCGCCCAGGAGCTCGTCGAGGGTACCGCGCAGCACCGCGAGCCGATGGCTCGTCGGCCAACCCACCTCTTTCACGGAGGTCAGCCCAGAATCGCCGAACTCGACGAGCCACGCTCCCTTGGGCTGGCGCGCCTCGCCGAAGGAATACGCGAGCGGCGACCCCGAGTAGCGGACGTTCTCGGCGAGCCGCTGCCGGCCGTGCAGATGGCCGAGCGCCGCGTAGTCGATCCCACTGAACGCCTCGATCGGGACGACGTCGAGCCCGCCGACCGCGAGCGCGCGCTCACTCTCGGCGGAAATCCCGCCGGACGCGAACGTGTGGGCCATGACCACTGAATGCAAGGCACCGGCCCCCGTCGCTGAACGCTCGCCCCGCCGACGCTCCAGATCGGCGCGAATCCGCTCGATCGCGGCGCGCGTGACGGGCGTGTGGCCCGCCTCTTCGACGCCGAGTTCGTCCGCGACGAGCCGCGGCTCGAGATAGGGCACCCCGTACACGGCCACCTCGAAGCCCTCGGAGCCCTCGACGATCACCGGATCGGCAAGCTCCGCAACGCGCGTCCGGACGTGGACCCCCGCGCGCTCGAGAAGGCGCGCCCCGAAGCCGAGCCGCACGGCCGAATCGTGGTTCCCGCTCGTGAGGATGACCCGCGCGCCGGCCTCCGTGAGGCGGACGAGCGCCCTGTCGAGGAGCGCCACGACGTCCACGCCCGGCAGCGCACGGTCGTACACGTCCCCCGAGACGAGCACCGCCTCGACCCCCTCGGCGGCGACGAACTCCACGAGGCCGTCGATCCACTCGCTCTGGGCAGCAAGCAGCCCCAAGCCGTGGAACGACCGCCCGAGGTGCCAGTCCGAGGTGTGCAGGATCTTCATGGAAAAAAGCTAGCGGGTGGCACCGACATTCTTCGGTGCCACCCGCCGCGAGCCCCAGATCGAGGCCCGAACGCTACTTCGACTGATCGAAGAAGTTCTTCGCGTCGTCATCTCCGGTGCGGGGCGCCTCGGCGGCCTCAGGCTCGCCCGCCCGCGGCGCGGCGGCCTCATCGGCGGCCTCGCCGGACTCCTCGCGAGCGTCGGCAGAGCGCGCCTCGCGGGCCGCGCGGAGCTCAGCCTCCTCCTCGGCCACCGACAGGCCGGGGGTCGGCTCACCCTCGACGGTCGTGAACGACGGCGCACCCGGCGCACCCGTGACGACGACGTCGTCCTGCGAGCCGAAGCCGCGGAAGAGCAGGCCCGTGATGGCGGCGCCGAGCAGAGGCGCGACCCAGAAGATCCAGAGCTGGCCGAGCGCGCTCGGCTCGGCGAAGATCGCCGTGGCCGTCGAGCGGGCCGGGTTGAGCGACGCGTTCGTGATCGGGGAGATCGCCTGGACGAGGATCGCGAGGCCCACGCCGATGGCCCACGGGGCCACGCCCTTCGCCGCGCGCTTCGACGTGGCGGCAAGGATGATCCCGAGGAACGCCGCCGTCGCGACGACCTCGACGAGGAGGCCTGCGGCCATCGGGAACTTGTTCGGGGAGAGATCGTCGACGCCGTTCGAAAGCTGCGTGAAGATCGTCTGGACGTTGGAGAGCTGCGGCAGCGTGCGGACAGCCACCCACAGGATGAGCGCGCCGATCGCGCCGCCGACGAGCTGGGCCAGGACGTAGAGCGGAACCCGCTTCCACGGCGTGCGGCCAGCTACCGCGGTTCCGAGCGTCACGGCCGGGTTGAAGTGGCCTCCCGAGATGTGGCCGACCGCCGCGATGCCCACGCCAATGCTGAGACCGATGGCCAGCGGAGCCGGCAGCGGGGCCTGTTGCGGGTTGCTGAACAGAGCGACGCCGAGGCCGCCGAAGACGAGTAGGAACGTGCCGAAGGCTTCGGCCGCGAGCTTCGCGACAATGCCGAACTCCTGGGGGGCCGCGGGGGCGGCCTCGGTGGTGGTCACCGCGGGGCTGGTCATGGGGATTCCTCTTTCGAGTCGTCGGTGGGGGCGGCAGGACCGCCAAGCCCTTTGGGGCTGCGCATCAGCCCGGCTCTGGGGGTGTCCGGGCGGCGCCCGCCCACATACTACCCTCACACCTTGAGGATGACGTTCGGCCTCTCGCGTCAGTACATTGCAGGAGTGACGAGCACTCCGAGCCCCACGTCGAGAATCCATGGCTGCCTGCTGGGCGGCGCCGCCTCCGAGGCCGTTGTCCTCGCGGCCGACGCAGATGGCACCCCAGAAGCCACCGGTTCAAAAGCCACCGGCACGCTCCGCCTCGGGGCGGCCGGCCAGCTCTCCTTCTATACGGCGGACGCGCTCGTCGAGGTCCTCGAATGGGCCAACGCCGGGGTCTACGCCGACCAGGCCGCGTGCGTCTGGCTCGCCTACCTGCGCTGGGCCGAGGCCCAGGGTGTCCCGCTTCCAGCCTCCGCGCCGTCGGCCCCTCCGCGCTGGATCGACACCCAGCCGGCAACCAACCGCCAGCTCGCGGTTCGGCCCTCGTGGGTCGCCTCGCTCGCGGGCGGGGAGATGGGCACCCAGGCGCGCCCGCTCGGCCCCGCGTACGACGACGGCGCGGCCGCCGCGCGCTCGGCGGCGTTCGGCCTCGTCTCGGGAACCCCGCTGGACGCGGTCACCGCGATGGCGCTCGACGGCGCGTACCTCACCCACGGCCATCCGAGCGCCGTCCAGGCGGCGGCGGCACTCGCGGGCATCGTCCGGGGGCTCGCCGAGGGCGGTGCGCTTCCGGGCGCCGTGGAGGCAGTGCGCTCGGCTCAGGAGGGCGCCCGCACCCCCGCGGCCGATGTCGTGGCCGCCCTCAAGTGGGCACTGGAGCCCGATCCCACGGCACCCGAGATCGGAGGGCCCGATTCCGCGGGACCGGTCTCTCCCGCGGCGCGCTCGCTCAGCACTGCGCTGCGCGCGGCGCTTGCGGCCGAGTCGTCTCGGGGAGACACGACAGCCGACGGTGACGGCAGATCCGCGGCCTACCGTTCCGCCGTCGTCCGCGCCGGCGCCGTCGGTGCGGACGCGGCAGCGATGACGGGCGCGCTCCTCGGCGCGCTGTGGGGTGCCGAGGCAGTCCCCGCGGAATGGGCGGGCCGGCTTGAGGGCTCGGACATCGCCGGCGAGCTCGCCGCGACGCTCGCGCAGGCCTCAGGCGCCGAGGACTAGCCGGCGCGCGTGGGGCGCGGGCCTCGCCGGACCCGCCGCATCACCCGCGCAGGCCGCGACGCCGCGCAGGCCTCAGGCGCCAGAGCTCACGAACCTTCCGCGGGCCTTCTGCGGAGGCCCGGCGCGGTCAGGAACGGCGCGGTCAGGAACGGCGCAGCGCGATGTTGTTGCACGCCTCGCACACGCTCTCGGGGATGATCCCGATGAGCTGGAGCTTGCCGAAGATCCAGCAGCCGAGGCAGAACCCTGCGAATGCCTCGAGCGACGCCGCAACGATGAGAAGTCCGAGCAGTACCCACGCGACGGGGGCCAGGCCCACCGCCCACAGGATCGCTGCGGCCGTCGAGAGCACGGCGCCGATCGCCTGTGCGAAGCGCTTCGGCGGGCCCGCGACGAGGCGCGCGCGGCCGAAGCGGGGTGCGATGACGTGCACGGCGAGCCGCCCGACCGGCGAATAACGGGGGCCTCCGGCGACGCGCAGCCAGAACCCGAGCGCGATGAACCACAGGAGCCAGCCCCCTCCGGCCGTCAGCCCGAGGACCAAGGTGACAAGGCTCAGCACTACGACCACTCCGGCGGTCGACCGGGCGGCGTACTCGTTCACGGGATTCGGGAACTCGAACGCGCGGCGCAGCGCGCTGGTGCGGGTGACGGGAGCGGAGCCGGTACTGGTAGTCACCTCTCCAGCCTAGGAATCGGGAGCGTGCGAGCGGAAGGAATGTTGCGCAGTGCTACTTGTGCCCTGGCCCAACCCGGTGTCACGCGCTCCGCGCAGGCCACTCGCCGCCGAGCATCTGCAGGAACTCGCCCTCGGAGAGCACCTCGACGCGGTATCCGGCCGACCGCAGCTCGAGGGCGCGCCGGGCCTTGGACGTCGTGGGGCCGCTCGTGCCGCCCGTCCGACTCCCTGTGAGGTCTGCCGCGACGAAGCCGTCGCCGACCACGAGGAGAGTCGTGGCCCGCGTCACCGAACTCGCGGGCTGTGCGCCGAGGGCGGCCGCGCGGCTCTTGGCCTCCGCGCGCGTCATGCCGAGGCTGCCGGTGAAGACGATCCTGTGGCCGAACAGCGGGTGGGCCGGATCCGCGGTCGCGCTTGCCGGCGGGTTGGCGCCCTCGTCGGGCCACGGCGCCCACGTGCGCCGGCCGGCTGAGGCGGGAGCCGCCGTCGTCGGCGTGGGGGTCGCCCGCATGGGGGTCGCCGGCGTCGGAGCCGTCCGCGGGGAGACAGTGCGGACGCCGCCACGCAGTGCCTTCGCGGTGGGCGCCGAGACGACGTCCCTGCCCGGGATGAATTCGGGATGGCGCGGGAGCGCGAGGTGCAGCGCGCCGTAGAGCTCCTCGACGCTCGCCGCGCCGTGGCGGTGCGCGATGTCCACGAGGATGCCCGCGCACGCCGCGGCGTCCTCCGTGGCGTCGTGGTGGTTGACAAGCGGAACCCCGGCGGCCTCGGCCACGAACGGAAGCGAGTGCGACGGCAGCTCGTACGTGCGGCGCGAGAGGACCACCGTGCACGCATAGTCGTAGGCCGGCGCCGCCATGCCGGAGACCTCGAGCGCCGAGCGGATGACTCCCAGATCGAACGCCGCGTTGTGCGCCGCGAGGACGTCCTCGCCGATGAAGCCGCCGATCTCCGCGAAGATCTCTCCGAACCGAGGAAGGCCCGCCACGTCTCGCCGCTGGATCCCGTGGATCGCGACGTTGCGCGGGTCGAAGTCGTCGTGCCCGGCGGGGGGCCGCATCAGCCAGGTGGCGGTCTCGACCGGCTTCCCCGAGCGGATCTTCACGAGACCCACCGCGCAGGGCGAGCCCCTGAAGCCGTTGGCTGTCTCGAAGTCGATCGCGGTGAAGTCCAAGGCCACGCGGCGAGCTTAGCGGCGGCGGGCCGGGCGGCCGGGGACCGCCACACCTCTGAGTCAAGGTTCCGCGCGCACAGCACTCCCGGGCAAGCGCACAGCCTGCCCCGGTACGCTTGGAGCGTGATCCGTGCCGCGCTGACCGAACTCTCCGCCGCCCTGCCCGCCGCCTTGGTGCCGGGTGCCGTCCAACCGAGGACCGCCTCGTTCCTCCCGGACTGGCTCAACCCCGACGTGTTCCTGCGGGATTCGCCGCTTGGACCGTGGATCGTCGTCGTGATCTGCCTGATCATCTTCGCCGAGACCGGGCTGCTCATCGGCTTCTTCCTGCCGGGCGACTCGATGCTGTTCACCGCCGGCCTGCTCGTGGCCACCGGCGCGATCAACTTCAACATCTGGCTGCTTGCCCTGCTCGTCGTCGTCGCGGCCATCATCGGAAATCAGGTCGGATATCTCGTCGGCGCGAAGGTCGGGCCCTCGCTCTTCAGCCGCCCCGACTCGCGGTTCTTCAAGCAGGAGAACGTCCGCAAGGCCCACGCGTTCTTCGAGCGGCACGGCGGCCAGTCGCTCATCCTCGCGCGCTTCGTCCCGATCATCCGCACGTTCGTCCCCGTGATCGCCGGCGTCGCCGGCATGGAGCGGCGGAAGTTCTTCATCTACAACGTGCTCGGCGCGATCCCCTGGGCCGCGGGCGTGACCCTCCTCGGGGCCTGGCTCGGCCAGTACGCATGGGTCGGCAAGAACATCGACCTCATCTTCATCGTGATCGTCCTCGTCTCGATCATCCCGATCATCGTCGAGTTCGTGAAGGGCTGGCTCGAGAAGCGCCGCGCCGCCGGGGCCGTTCCGGCCGCGGACCGCGCGGAGGAGAACGAACCAGAGCGGTAGGAGCCGCGGCTCGGCAGATGCGGTAGCGGCCTGATCAGCTGGTACAGGCCGGCGCAGCCCGGTCAGACTGACGCGGGCCCAGTCGGGCTGAAGGGGCCCGATCAGCCGGCCCAGGCGCGATCAGGCCGACGCAGGCCCGATCAGGCCGCCGCCGGCCCGGTCAGGCTCCGGCAAGCGCCGCGACGATCGCCGGCACGAGAGCCCTGAAGGCCTGCCCGCGATGGCTGATGGCGTTCTTCTCCTCGCGGCTGAGCTCCGCGCAGCTGCGATCGAGGCCGTCGGGCAGGAGGATCGGATCGTAGCCGAAGCCACCGGCACCGCGCGGCTCGCGCAGCAGGGTGCCCTTGAGCTCGCCGTACTCGACATGCTCGGTCGCATCCCCGCCGTCGTCCGCCGGGACCACGAGCGCCGCCGCGCACACGAAGGCGGCCCCGCGGTGCTCGTCGCGCACATCCGCGAGCTGGGCGAGCAGGAGCTCCAGGTTGGCGCGGTCGTCGCCGTGGCGACCGGACCACCGCGCGGAGAAGATCCCCGGTGCACCGCCGAGGACGTCGACAGCGAGGCCCGAATCGTCGGCGACGGCCACGAGCCCGGTGGCGGCCGCGACCGCACGCGCCTTGAGCAGCGAGTTCTCTCCGAACGTCACGCCGTCCTCGACGACGTCGGGACCGCCGACGGCCGCAGCGTCCACCACCTGGGTATCCACGTCGAGCCCCGGAATCTTGCCGCGCAGGAGCTCCCGGAGTTCGCGGAGCTTGCCCTGATTGTGGGTTGCGAGAACGAGCCGCGGGGCGCCGTCCGCGGTCCCGGGGTGGGCGTCGCCGTGCACGCCGGCGCTCACGGGGCCGTCCGGAGGGCCTCGGCGAGCGTCTCGCGCTGGATGTCAGCGAGCTGGGCGGTGCCGATGAGCGCGAGGTCGAGGAGGTTGTTGAGCTCGTCGCGGTCGAAAGGCGCGCCCTCGGCGGTGCCCTGCACCTCGACGAACTTGCCCGAACCGGTGACGACGACGTTCATGTCCGTCTCGGCGCGCACGTCCTCGACGTACGGAAGGTCGAGCATGGGGACACCGTCGATGATCCCGACCGAGACGGCGGAGACGGTGTCCACGAGCGGCTCGCTCCCGGGCTCGACGAGCCCCTTGTCCTTCGCCCATCGGACGGCCTCGGCGAGCGCCACGAACGCCCCGGTGATCGCCGCGGTGCGCGTGCCGCCGTCGGCCTGGAGGACGTCGCAGTCGAGCACGATCGTGTTCTCGCCGAGCGCCTCGGTGTCGATGATCGAGCGCAACGAGCGGCCGATGAGCCGTGAGATCTCGTGCGTCCGCCCTCCGATCCGGCCCTTGACCGACTCGCGGTCGGAACGCGTGTTGGTGGCACGCGGGAGCATCGCATACTCCGCCGTCACCCAGCCGCGGCCCTCGCCCTTGAGCCAGCGCGGGACGCCCTCCGTGAACGACGCGGTGCACAGCACCCGGGTATTGCCGAACTCGATGAGCGCCGAGCCTTCCGCCTGCTTGGACCATCCGCGCGTGATGCTGATGGGCCGGAGCTGATCGGGAGCGCGCCCATCGGCGCGCACGGCGGAGGGACTCGTGGGAGTGCGTGGGGTCATGCTGTCCAGCTTAGTCGCGCGGGCATCCCGGCGCCTCTCACGGCGCGAGGGTCCCGTCAGCGCCCCCGGCGCGCCGCCGAAAGCGCCGCGCCGCCGAGGGCCACGGCGGCGAACACGATGAGCGCCGTCCGGAATCCGGCTTCCGAGCCCTCGGGCGACGAACCGCTTCCGGCCGAGGCGAGCGCGTACGTGACCGCACCGACCGCGACTCCGAGCGAGGTGCCGATGCCGCGCGTCATGTTGAGCACGCCGCTCACCATGCCCGCCTGGTGGTCATGCCCCGCAGCTGCCACCGAGGCGTTGTTGGCGGGCGTGAAGAGCCCGAGCCCGGCTCCGACGGCCGCGAGGCTCACCGCGAGCACCACGACGCTCTCCGCACCGGCGGCCATCCCCGCGAGCCCGGCTGCAGCAAGGACCATGCCGAACGTCATCGGAAGCCGCGGGCCGCGGCGGTCGGCGAGGCGCCCGGCAGCCGGCGCGACGAGGGCGAGCGCCACAGGCAGGATCGTGAGCAGCAGGCCGGACTGCGTGGGGCCGAGGCCCAGCCTCGCGTGGGTGTAGAGCGGGGTGACGAGCAGGACCCCGAAGAGCGCGAGGAAGGACGCTGCGCCCGCGCCGAGCCCTGCGGAGAACCGGCCGGAGCGGAACAGGCCGAGGTCTACGAGCGGATGCTTGGCCCGGCGCTCGCGCCGCACGAACGCGGCGCCGAACGCGACAGCCAGGGCCGCGAGCCCCATGACCTGCGCGTCCGCGAACCCCCGACGGGACGCCTCCGACAGCGCGAGCAGGAGCGATCCGACCGCGGGCAGGAGGAGGGCGAGTCCCATGAGGTCGAGCGGGGCGAGCGGGGCCTTGGCGCGGGTCCGCGGAAGCAAGATCCAGCCGAGGGCGGCGCCCAGGATCCCGGCGGGGACGTTGACGAAGAAGACCCAGCGCCAGCCGCCGGCCGCAATGAGGAGGCCGCCCACCGAGGGCCCGATCGCGAGGCCCAGCGCCTGGGCGGCGCCCTGGAGCCCGATCGCTCGGCCGAGCCGGCCAGGAGGCATGCTCGTGCGGATCAGCGCGACGCTGTTCGACTGGAGCATCGCGGCGCCGACGGCCTGGACCGCGCGCGCCGCGATGAGCCACGGCAGGTCCGGCGCGAGCCCGCACGCGAGCGAGGCGAGCGTGAAGAGCACGAAGCCGTACGTGTAGAAGAGCTTGCGGCCGAGCATGTCGGCAAGGCGGCCGACGGCGGAGATGGTACCGACGAGGACCAGGAGGTAGACGAGGGCCACCCACTCAACCTCACCGAGGCTCGCGTGCAACTCCGTGGTGATGGGCGGGACGGCAAGCGTGACGATGCTCGCGTCCAGCTGCCCCATGAAGGCGCCGATGCACACTGTCGCGACCACGAGCCATGGGGCCCGCCGGCGCCGGCGCACCCAGTCTGGCCGTGCCGGCTCGACGAAGAGGCGCTGCCATCCGAACGGCGCCCTGGAGGCCGACGCATTTTGTTCTGTCACAGGAGCATCTTACTACAATCATCCTGTTACCGAAGTATCTTGGGGCAGGAGTATCGGGACTACACTGATCGAGTGCAACAAGACGGACACGAGCCCACCGAGGCCGCCGCCCACGGGCCGCTCGACGTCACGGACGCGTGGCAGCTCACGGACGCCATCACGCGGCTCCGCAGGATCCTGCGTTCGAGCGTGCGGAGCGACCTTCCCTGGGAGACGCTGCCGATGGCGCACATCGAGCTGCTCCAGCGGCTCAGCGAGGAACCCGAGCTGGGCGTGAGCCAGCTTGCTTCGCGGCAGCGGCTGGCCGTCACAACGGTGAGCACGCTCGTCCAGCAGATGGTCTCCTCCGGCACGCTCTCACGAGCGTCCAAGGACGGCGACCGGCGCTCGGTGGTCCTGCGTGTCACCGCGCTGGGCGACGAGCTCCTCGGCGCCTGGAAGGCCGCGAACGCCGAACGGCTCGGCCGGGCACTGGACCGGCTCCCCGGCCCGGACCACGCGAGCCTCATGGCCGCGCTGCCGGCGCTCGTGGCCCTCGCGGGTCATCTCGAGGCCGACGAGGATACGGACGAGCAGGCGAAGTAGCAGGCCAGACCGGAGCGGTCGGTCGGCGGAGCTGACTCAGGCGAGCCGGCCCCCAGGAACCTCAGACGAGATAGTGCACGCCGGCGACGGCGACCGAGATCGGCCCGGCATACGTCTGCTGTGCCTCCGCGACCGTGCGATTCGCGTCGTTCCACACGGGAAGGTGCGTCAGGAGCAGGCGCTTCGCGCCGGCGTCGGACGCTGCCTGGCCCGCACGCCGGCCGGTGAGGTGGACGCCGTCGATCGCGTCGTCGCGCCCCTCGTGGTAGGCCGCCTCGCACAGGAACATGTCCGCGCCCCGCGCGGCATCCAGGAGCCCCGGGCACGAGTCCGTATCCCCCGAGTAGGCGAGGACGCGGCGCGCCGTCGTGCCGTCAGCCTGCGGCTCCACGGCCTCGATCCGCATCGCGTAGGCCTCGGCGATCGGGTGGCGGGCCACGTGGACAGAGAAGCGGAAGGGCCCGAATTCGACGGTCTCCCCCGGGACCCAGCGGTGGAACTCGAAGTCCTGGTGCAGGTCCCCCGCGGGCTCCATGTCGAGCGCGATGGCCAGCCGCCGTGCGGTGGCCTCGGGCCCCCACACGGGCACACGCCCGGCCGGCCAGCCGTTGGGATCCCAATGCACCGCGACTTGGAGGCCCGTGAGGTCCATGCAGTGGTCGGGGTGGAGATGGCTCAGGAGGACGCCGTCGATGTCGCTCAGGTGCATGTAGCGCTGGAGGATCCCGAGCGCCCCCGATCCCAGGTCCAGGAGGATGCGCCAGTCCCGCTCGCCGTCGTTCGCGGTCAGGAGATAGCAGCTCGCCGGCGAGCTCGGGCCCGGAAAGGACCCGCTGCAGCCGACGATCGTCAGTTTCACCCCTGCATCCTATCCGCGCGGCCCTCGGCAGCCGCGAAGGGGTCCACGAAATACGAGACGCGCCCTGCAAGACCCGGCCGGCCCTCCGAGCGGGCCGCCTCGATCATCTCCGGAGTGATGCGCGCGAGGCTTCCCGTCGGGTAGTGCGCGGCCACATGCTCGGCGTGCTCGACGCCCTGCACCTCCGGGCCCAGGAAGCGGCGCGCGAGCACCTCGAACTGTTGGGCGTCCCCCGTGGCGACGAACGTGTGGCGCGCCGGCTCGGCCGAGCGCCTTTCGAGGCCGTGGCTCACGAGCGCGCGGTAGACGTCTTTGGCGGTCTCCTCCGCGCTCGAGACGAGGGTCACGCCGTCGCCCATCACGTAGCTGATGACGCCCGTCAGCAGCGGGTAGTGCGTGCAGCCGAGCACGAGCGTGTCGACGCCCGCCTCGCGCAGCGGCGCGAGGTAGCCCTCCGCAGCCGCGAGGAGCTCGGGCCCCGTGGTGACCCCGGCCTCGACGTACGGGACGAAGTCCGGGCACGCGGCGGAAGTGATCTGGAGGTCCGGCGCCGCGGCGAACGTGTCCTCGTAGGCGCGGGACCCCACCGTCGCGCTCGTGCCGATGACTCCGATGCGGCCGTTGCGGGTCGCGACGACGGCGCGGCGCACCGCGGGCTGGATGACCTCGATCACCGGGATGCCGTAGCGGGCCGTGTATCGCTCGCGCGCGTCGCGGAGGACAGCGGCGGACGCCGAGTTGCAGGCGATCGTGAGGAGCTTGACGCCCGAGTCGACGAGCTCGTCCATGACGCCGAGTGCGTTCGCCCGCACCTCCGCGATCGGGAGCGGTCCGTAGGGTCCGTGGGCTGTGTCGCCCACATACAGGACCGACTCGTTCGGGAGCTGGTCGATGACGGACCGAGCCACCGTGAGGCCTCCCACGCCGGAGTCGAAGACGCCGATGGGGCGCTCCGAGCGCTCGATCGTCGCGCCGTCGTCCGCCTTCGCGGCAGTCCGGGCCGCATCAGTCCGCTCAGCGTGAGCCACGGCTCCCCTCCCCCGGGCCGGTGCCGCGCGCGCCGCCAGCCCGGTACCCGGCCAGCATCGCGTCGACGAGCGTCGTCTGGAGCCACGTCACGAAGTTGTAGACCAGCGCGAGGTAGGCGTCGACGTCGTCGTCCCCGACGTCCGACCAATCGGTGACCCCGTGGATCTTCTCCGCGTCCTCCTCGCTGTGGATCCCCAAGCGCTCGGCGAGGACGAGCCGGACGTCGGTGAGCGCCGTCGCCCAGTGCTCGGCACCCGCGGCATCGAGGAGGACATCGCGCGACTCGAGCCCCAGCGAGGCGGCGCGGAGGGCGCCCGCCTTGCTCTCCCGCAGCGAGCGCTCGGTGAGGCGCCGGAACTCCCGGGCCTCCTCGGCGTCGTCCTTCGAAGCATTCGGCAGGAGCCTCAGGAGGGCCGGGTCCTCGGGCTCGGTCGCCTCGGGGCTGATGCCCACGAGCGCCGCGAGCGGATCCTCCTCGGGCGTTTCGTCCGGCTCGAGGAGCGCGACGACGTCGCGGAAGAGCCCCCGCAGGAGCTCGCGCTCGGCGTCCTCGAAGCGACCGCTGATGCCGCGCCTCCCGTAGGTGAACGGCTCAGCCATCCTCGCCCGCCCTTTCGACCGTGGCCCACAGGCCGAAGTTGTGCATCGCGACCGCCTGCCGTTCGACGGTTTCCTTCGAGCCGTGCGAGACGATCGAGCGCCCCTCGGTGTGCACCTGCATCATGAGGGCGTCCGCCTTCGCCTCCGAATAGCCGAAATAGCTCTGGAAGACGTAGCTCACGTAGCTCATGAGGTTCACGGGGTCGTTCCAGACGACGAGGTTCCACGGCACGATGCGCGCGGTGTCCGTCGCCGTCGTCGTCTCCTCGCTCAGGCCAGGTGCCGGTTCGGTGGCGACGCTCAAACTCATGGGCTCCATTCTAGGCAGGCGGCCCTGCTCCCCATTGCAGCCCCGCCCAGCCCGCGCCCGCCGCTAGAGTGAACGCGTGACCTCTTCGAGCACTTGGGAAGCGCCCCGCACGTCACTGTTCACCGACCACTACGAGCTCACGATGCTCCAGGCCTCGCTCCACTCGGGCGCGGCCCATCGCCGGGCCGTATTCGAGGTTTTCGCGCGTCGGCTGCCCGACGGGAGGCGCTACGGCGTCGTGGCAGGAACCGGGCGCCTGCTCGAGGGCATCACGGGCTTCCGCTTCAAGGACGAGGAGCTCGCGTTCCTCGAGCGCACGAGCGTGGTGAACCGCGAGACCCTCGACTTCCTCGCGGACTACCGCTTCTCGGGGGATGTCTGGGGATACGCCGAGGGAGAGGTGTACTTCCCGAATTCGCCGATCCTCATCGTCGAATCGACGTTCGCCGAGGCCTGCATCCTCGAGACGTACCTGCTCTCCGTGCTGAATCACGATTCGGCGATTGCCTCCGCCGCGTCACGCATGACGATCGCCGCGAACGGGCGCCCGTGCATCGAGATGGGCTCGCGCCGCACGCATGAGGAGTCTGCCGTCGCGGCGGCCCGCGCCGCCGTCGTCGCCGGCTTCGCGAGCACTTCGAACCTCGCCGCCGGGCTCCGCTACGGGCTGCGGACCGTCGGGACCGCGGCGCACTCTTTCACGCTCCTCCACGACACCGAGCGCGACGCGTTCGAGGCGCAGGTCGCCTCGATGGGGGCGGGCACCTCGCTGCTCGTGGACACGTACGACGTCGAGACCGCCGTCCGCGCGGCCGTCGAGATCGCGGGTGAGCGGCTGGGCGCCGTGCGGCTCGACTCCGGTGACCTCATCGGGCAGGCGCACTGGGTGCGGCGCCTCCTCGACGAGCTCGGCAACGTCAACACGCGCATCGTCGTGACCTCCGACCTCGACGAGTACGCGATCGCGGCCCTCGGAGCCGCGCCAGTCGATTCCTACGGCGTCGGCACGTCGCTCGTGACCGGCTCCGGCGCCCCGACCGCCTCGATGGTCTACAAGCTCGTGAGCCGCACCGACGAGGAGGGCGGCTTCGTCTCGGTCGCGAAGGCCGCGAAGAACAAGCAGACCGTGGGCGGCCGCAAGTACGCGCTGCGCCGGCTCGACGAGGACGGCGTCGCGACCGCCGAGGTCATCGGCGTGGGCCGCACCCCCGAGGGCGACAGCAACGACCGGTCCCTGCTCGAGCATTTCGTCTCGCACGGCGAACTGCAGCCCGGATGGACGGGCCTCGAGGCGGTCGACCGGGCGCGCGCGCGCCACGAGGCGTCGATCGCCGAGCTCCCGGCCGCCGCACGCCGCATGCACAGGGGCGAGCCCGTCATCCCGACCGTCTACGAAGACTGAGCCGCTGGACGGCGGGCACCGGGCTGCGGGACCCGGCTGCGGGCTGCGGGCGGCGGGCTGCGGGCACCCGGAGGGAGAATAGTGCCATGAAACGGGCACTCATCATTGTGGACGTGCAGAACGACTTCTGCGAGGGAGGTTCCCTCGCGGTCGACGGCGGAGCCTCCGTCGCAGCGCGACTCACCGGCTACGTCGCGGAGCACGCGGGAGACTACGGCGCCGTCGTGACGACTCAGGACTGGCACATCGACCCGGGTGCGCACTTCTCGGACGCGCCAGACTTCGTGGACTCGTGGCCCCCGCACTGCGTGGCCGGGACGCCCGGGGCGGCGTTCCACCCCAATCTCGATGTCTCCGGCGTTGACGCGATGTTCCGCAAGGGCCAGTACGCCGCCGCCTATTCCGGCTTCGAGGGGCGCCTCGCGCAGGCCGGCGACGCGCAGGGAACCTCGGACGATTCCCCAGGCCTCGACGAGTGGCTCTCGCGCCACGGGGTCACGGACGTCGACGTCGCGGGGATCGCCACCGACTACTGCGTCAAGGCGACGGCGATCGACTCGGCCCGCGTGGGCTACCGGACGACCGTCCTGAAGGACCTCTGTGCCGGCATCGCCGAGGATCTCGAGCCGACGTTCCGCGACCTCGAGTCAGCGGGCGTCCGCCTCGCCTAGCCCCGAGGTTCACCCGGAGCGCGTCCCGAAGTCAGGGGTTAACGGCCCACGAACCAGTCCTGGAGCTTCTTGAGCCGCGCCCGGATCTGGTCCTCGTTCGCCTGCGCAACGGCGGGACCGCCGCAGAGCTCGCGGAGCTTCGTGTGCACCACGCCGTGCGGCGTCCCGGAGCGCGCGCTCCACGCGGACACGTTCTTCGCGAGCTCGTTGCGAAGGTCCATGAGCCGCCGGTGGTCTGGGATGCCGGAGGGCGAGGACGTCGGGCCGGTGCTCTTGCGTCGCGAGACCTGCTCCTGCTGGCGCTGGCGCAGAAGCGCCGCGACCTGTTCGGTGTCGAGCAGCCCGGGGATGCCGAGGAAATCGAGCTCCTCGTCGGAACCGATCTCGCCGCCCGTGCCGAATTCGCCGCCGTCGAACAGCACGCGGTCGAACGCCGCCTGCGATTCGAGCGCCTCGTACTTGCCCTTCGCGAGCGTGTCCGAGGCCTTCTCCTCGCGGTTCGCCTCGTCGATGAGCGATTCCTCGAGGTCCATGAGCCCGTCCTCGTCGGACTGGGGCCGGTCGAGGGCGTGGTCGCGCTCGGCCTCCATCGTGTTGGCTAGCACCATGAGCTGAGGGACGGACGGCAGGAAGACCGAAGCCGTTTCGCCCCGCTTGCGTGCGCGGACGAAGCGGCCCACGGCCTGGGCGAAGAACAGCGGCGTCGAGGTCGACGTCGCATATACTCCGACCGCAAGGCGCGGCACGTCGACGCCCTCCGACACCATGCGCACCGCGACCATCCACCGCGCGTCGCCCTCGGCGAACTCCTCGATGCGGCTCGACGCCTTCGCGTCGTCGGAGAGGATGATCGCGGGCGATTGGCCCGTGATCCGCTTGAGCTGCCCCGCATAGGCCCGCGCGTCGTCGTGGTCCGTCGCGATGACGAGGCCGCCCGCATCGGGCACGGTGCGCCGCACCTCGGTGAGGCGCCGGTCGGCCGCGGCGAGGACGGCGGGGATCCACTCGCCCTGGGGATTCAGCGCCGTGCGCCACGCCTGCGCCGTCACGTCCTTCGTGACAGCCGCCTCGCCGAGCGACGCGGCCATCTCCTCGCCCGCACTCGTGCGCCAGCGCATCTGGCCCGAGTACGCCATGAAGATGACGGGACGGACCACGTGGTCGCGAAGCGCTTGACCGTAGCCGTAGGTGTAGTCGGCCTTCGAACGTCGGATCCCGTCCTTGTCCTCGGCGTAGTCGACGAACGGGATCGGCGAGGTGTCCGAGCGGAAAGGGGTTCCCGTGAGGGCGAGGCGGCGCACCGCGGGATCGAATGCTTCGCGGAGGCCGTCGCCCCAGGAAAGCGACTCGCCGCCGTGGTGGATCTCGTCGAGGATCACGAGCGTCCGCGCGGCCTCGGTCTTGGCGCGGTGCAGGAGCGGCTTGCTCGCGACCTGCGCGTACGTCACGGCAACGCCGCGGAAATCCCGGCCGTGCTGCCCGTCGGAGTTCTTGAAGTTGGGGTCGATCGCGATCCCGACGCGCGCCGCGGCGTCGGCCCATTGCCGCTTGAGGTGGTCCGTCGGCGCGACAACTGTCACGCGATTGACGATCCCCCGCTCGAGGAGGGTCGAGGCGATCCGGAGCGCGAAGGTCGTCTTTCCCGCGCCGGGCGTCGCGACCGCGAGGAAATCCCGCGGCGCGCCGTCGAGGTACCTGTCAAGCGCCTCCTGCTGCCACGCGCGCAGCTTCGGGGCCGTGCCCCACGCGGCGCGCTCGGGGTAGGCGGGGGGAAGAGTCGCCGCAGCGGGCGCATGGCTGGAGGAGGCTGGCGAGTCCTCGTCGCCGCCGAAGAGCGCTTCGGTCACGCGCGTCCCGCTTCGCTTGCGACGGGCGACGGCGTGCGGGACCTCGAGCCGGCCACCGAACCGAGGAGGGCGGAGACTGCGAGCAGGCCCACGAGAAGAGCGAAGACGCCGGCCCCCGGGACGCTTCCCGGGGTCAGCAGCAGGGAGTAGAGCGTTCCTGCTCCGGCGGTTCCAATCACTCCACCGAGCATATCGGCCAACTGGAGCGAGGCCGAATTCCGCCCGCGTTCGGCCGCGTCGCTCAGGTCGAGGAGGAGGACGGACGTCGTCGTGGTCGCGACTCCCATGCCCATCCCGGCCACGGCCCACGCCCCCGCGAGCAGCCACGGCGTGGCCTGCGTCCCGACCACGGTCGCGACGCCCGCCATGCACGCGGCGAGGAGGGCCGGGCCGACCACGAGATACGTGGGCCGCGAGAGCCACCCCTTGGCCTGCACGAAGGAGCCGGCGGTCCATCCGAGCGCGCCGCCCGTCAGCGCCAGCCCCGCGATCGACGGCTCGAGGCCGTAGCGATCCACGAGCATGAGCGGGATGAAGGCCTCGGAGCCGAAGAAGGCGAGCGTGAGGAGCCCCCGGACCACGATGACCGCGGGCAGCCCGCGGGCCACACGCACGACGCCGCGCGGCAGCAGCCGCGGGATGGTCACCACGACTGCGACGAGACCCGCGAGCCCGACGAGGCCGAGCACGAACGGCGTCACCGCGTCCCGCGTCTGGGGATCGGCCAAGGACTGCGCGGACCACTGCGCCGCTGCGACACCCAGGGCGAGCGCAAGGCCGAGGAGGGCGCGCCGTCGTCCTTCGCCCGTGCCCATGGCCCGGTCCGTGGGCGCGGCGAGGCCGCGCACGCGCGGCCAGGTGAGCAGGACGGCCACCACGACGATCGGGGCAACGCCGAAGAACGCCCACCGCCAGCTCGCGTGCTCGGCGAGCAGGCCGGACACGTACGGGCCGACGAGCGAGGGGACGACCCACGCAGCGGAGAACCAGCCGAAGAGGATCGGCTGCAGCGCGCCCGGGAGTGCCTGGCCGATGATGACGTAGACCGGAACGATCATGAACCCGGCGCCCGCACCCGAGACCATGCGGCCCACCGTGAACACGCTGAAGTCCCAGGCGCCCCCGCAGAGGAGCAGCCCGGCGGTCATGAGTCCGAGCCCGGTGAGCAGGGACGGCTTGGCCCCGGCGACGTCGCACCACGAGCCCGCCGCGGCGGTGGCGGCCATGGACGCCGTCAGGTACAGCGAGAACGCCAGGCCATAGGCGCGGGCCCCGCCGAGCTCGCTAGCGACCACGGGCATTGCCGTGGTGACAGCCATCGCCTCGAACGCGCTGCACGTGACGATCGCGAGCAGTCCGATGACGAGCCCTCGGTAAGCCCGGGACATGAGCCGCTGGGCCGCGCGGGCGGCCACCTAGGCGTCGTTGCCCGGGCGCAGCCCCTCGTAGATCTCCTTGCAGGTGGGGCACACGGGGAACTTCTTCGGATCCCGGCCCGGGGTCCAGACCTTGCCGCACAGGGCGATGACGGGTTCGCCGGTCAGGGCGGACTCCATGATCTTCTCCTTGCGGACGTAGTGGGAGAAGCGCTCGCGATCGCCGGGCTCGAGTTCCTCGCGGACCTCCTCGCGCTCGATCGTCGTGGTCGAGCCGGAGGTCGAGGGGTCCCGCGGATCGTTCCCGTACGGATCGGAGGGGTCTGCTGTGCTCATGGGTCCATGCTAGCAACGGGCCCCGACTCACCCGGCCTTGGTCAGGGCCGCGTAGACCTCGGGACCGCGGCGGTCGAGCAGCTTCCCGCCGAGCCACATGCCGAGCAGCGCGAGCGTCGCGCCGAGGACGAGACCCACGAGGAGGGCGGCCCAGCCGAACCCTGCGCCTGTGCCAGTCGCGAGCGCAACGAGCACGATCTCCGGGAGCACCAGGATCCCCAGCGCGACGAGGCCGCCGAGCTGGACGAGGATCGTCTGGGCCGTGTTGCCCGGCGGACGCTTGAAGGGGCTCTCGCCCGGGAGCGGCACGGCCACGACAAACCGCGACGACACCACCGACGCGAGCCCGACCCCGCTCAGGAGCACGCCGAACACGAGCCCGAGGTAGGCCGGGAGGAGCGCCCAGCGACCGGACACGAGGAAGGGCACGAGCGTAATCACGACCGCCGCGGGCACGGCGAAGGTCAGGAGCGCGAGCGCCCTCCCCCGCCGATCATAGCGCCCCCGCACGCCCGCGGAAAGGTGGAGGGCGAACGCGGTGGAGTCGTAGGAGATGTCGCTCGCGAGCGACCACGCGAGCATGAAGGCCGCGAGCGGGCCGGAGAGGAGGAACATCTCCGAGTTGTGGCGCTGGACCGACGAGAAGTAGAGGATCACGGGCAGGAGCGGCACGATGATGAGCGCCGCCGCATAGCGCGGATCCCGGATCCAGTAGGTGAGCGATCGCGCGGCGATGGCACCCCACGGCGTCGCGGGCATCCAGCCGAAGGCGCCGATGCCCCGGCGGGCGGTGGCCCTGCCCCCGCTCGCGGCGCGGCTCGCCGGCGTCACGAGGGCCCGCGCGAGCGCGCGGGACCAACCCCAGGCGGCAAGCGAGAGCGACGCCGCGGCGATCACGAGCTTCGCGAGCGCCCCGAGCGCGTCTCCCTCGGCGGCCGCCGCCGGCGCCGAGAAGGCGGCGCCCAGCGGGGTCCACGAGAGCACGCCTGCGAGCGAGCGCAGGGCGGCGGCGTTCATCTCGATGCCCCGCGCGGCGAGCGCGATGATCGGGCCGAGCAGGACGAGGGGGACCATCACGACGATGCGGCTCGCCTCGCGGAACCGGCGCGACGACGCGAGGTCCGTGAGCGCGCTCGCGACGAGGCGGCTCACGACGACGCACAGCCCCAGGGCGAGCAGCGCACCGAGGACGGCGACGGCGAAGACGCCCGGCCCGCGCGACCAGGTCACGAGCGTCGCCGCCAGAGCGATCGTGGTGCACACCCCGGGAACTCCGATGAGTCCCGCGATGGCTTGGCCTGCGAGCAGCCGCGGGAGCGGGATCGGGAACGGCGCGAAGCGCGCCGGATCGAGGGTCAGGTCAACGCCGGAGAGGAGGATGGGCGTGAGGCCCCACCCCACGAGGAGAGCCGAGCCGCCCAGGACCACGACCGTCTCCGCGATCTGGGCGTCGACTGCGCGGAGGACGATGAGCCCGGTGACCGCGAGCAGGAGGATGCCGAGCCCATACAGCGACGCGACGATGAGCCCCACGAGCTGGCCCACGCTGCGGCGCAGCCCATTGCGGAGCAGGACGAGCTTGAGCCTGATCAGGTGTGCAACCACGAAAGCCCCTCCGTGGGGCCGTGGCCCCCGACAAGTTCCACGAAGCGGTCCTCAAGGGTCGAGCCCGCGCGAACCTCGTCGACCGTGCCCGCCGCGAGGAGCCGGCCCTGGGCGACGACGGCGACGTGGTCGCACATGCGCTGCACGAGGTCCATGACGTGGCTCGAGACGATGACCGTGCCGCCGGAGCGGACGTAGTCGGCGAGGATACTGCGGATATTCGCGGCGGAGACGGGATCCACCGACTCGAACGGCTCGTCGAGGACGAGCAGGCGCGGGGCATGGACGAGGGACGCCGCGAGGGCGATCTTCTTGGTCATGCCGGCGGAGTAGTCCACGACGAGGGTCCGCGCGTCGGCCGCGAGGTCGAACGCCGCGAGCAGATCGGCCGTGCGCTGCGCGGCCGTCCTGCGGTCGAGTCCGTGGAGGAGACCCGAATACGTGATGAGCTGCTCGCCGCTCAGCCGGTCGAAGAGCCGGACCCCGTCCGGGAGGACCCCCATGAGGCGCTTGGCGGCGAGCGGATCGCTCCACACGTCGACCCCGAGCACGATCGCGGTGCCCGCGTCCGGCCGGAGCAGCCCGGTCGCCATCGAGAGCGTGGTCGTCTTGCCCGCGCCGTTCGGCCCGACGAGGCCGTAGAACGATCCCGCGGGCACTTCGAGGCTGATTCCGTTCACCGCAGGCTTGCCGCCGAACGACTTGACGAGCCCGCGCAGCGACAGCGCCGACCCACCCGGGCTCACGTCGCGACTGGGCACCGAGAATGAGGGCACGGTCATGCGCACACGGTAGCAACTGGAGGGAGCCCCGCGAATCAGCCGAACGGACGACGCCGCGCGGACTAGGCAGAGCGCGGGCCACGCGGCCGCCCTCCGCTAGACGGGCATCAGGCGCGGTCAGGGCCCCCGCCGGCAGCGGCCAGAACAGAGCCCGCGCCGGCCGCGATCAGAAAAGCGCGCGGGCCAGCTGCTGTCGCGCCGAGCTCACGCGGGGATCGGTCGGCCCGACAACCTCGAAGAGCTCGAGCAGGCGCACGCGCGCCGCCTCCCGCTCGGGCCCGAAGTTCCGGCCGATGAAACCCACGAGCCGCGCGAAGGCATCTTCGACGTGCCCGCCCGCGGCGTCCAGATCGGCGACGACGAGCTGGGGGTCCAGCTCGTCGGGCGACTGGGCGGCGGCCTCGCGGGCCCGGTCAGCCTCCTCCTGGCCGAGACCCTGGGTGCGGACCATGAGATGCACCTGCGCGAGCGCGGCCTTGGCCTCATGATCGGCCGGGTTCTCGGCGAGCGCCTTCGTCAGCGCCGCGTCCGCTGCGCCGAGGTCTCCGCGCTCGAGCGCGTCGAAGGCCTCCTGGTGGAGGGGAGGAAGCGGGGGCTCCGACGGCGGCGGTGCGGGGGCGCCGTCGACCGTTCCGGTGACGCCGTTCGCCTCGGCGACCCGGAGCAGCTCGTCGAAGAGCTGGCGCGTCTGGGCGGGCGCGGCAGCCCCCTGGAAGAGCGGGATCGGCTGGCCCTTGAGGAAGGCGATGACCGTCGGCACGGCCTGGACGCCGAGGGCCTGGGCGAGCTGCGGGAAGGCCTCGATGTCTGCCGTCGCGTACGCGAGACGACCGCCGTAGGCGGCGACGTCGGCGCCGAGCTCGTCGCGGACCCGCTGCGACTCCGGCGAGTACTGCGCCCACAGCGCGACGACGACCGGCGCCTGCGAGGAGAGCTGGACGAGCTCCGGGAAGTTCGCCTCATCCACCTCGACCGGCACCGTCGCGGCACCGGGACCCGCTTCCGGCGCCGTGGCCGCGGGCGTCTCCCCCGGCGTCCCCGCACCGGCCGGACGGGGCGCGTGCTGGGGCGGGGCGGCGGTGGCGCGGGCCTTGAACGCGGAGAGGTCGACCGCGCCACGCAGGCTCGCGGGCGGCAGAGGGCTGGGCTGGCGGGAACCGGGAACGCTCATGGCTCCACCATAGTGCGAGGGGCGGAACCGCTCACAGCGGTTCCGCCCCTCGCGAAGCCCTCGGCGCGCGCCGGGCGTCGGCCCGTGCGCGGCGGGCGCGTCAGTTCACGCTGGCAGCAACCAGGTTGCGCGTCGCCGCGACGAGGGTGAGCGGCTGCTTGGCACCCGTCGGTGGGATGTACAGCACCACGGACTCGAGGAAGCGGAGCGTCATCGAGTTCTGGGCCTCCTTGCCGCCCGCGAGCGCGGCCGCGTCGTCGTTCACCGTCAGCTTGTCGCCCTGGGACTTCGGCGTGCCGGTGATCGTGAACTCGAGCGGGGCCACGACGACGGCGCCGCCGTCGGCGGTGCGGTACGCCGCCGCGTCGCTCCCCGTCGGGTTGTGGGCGAACTTGATGTCCCCGTTCGGGGTCGCCTTCGTGACGTCCGACTCGTACGCGAGCGTGTCCTTCGTGTATGCGTTGTCCGGGATCTTGTCCTTCCACGCGTCCGGGCTCGTGAGTCGGTCCCCGAGCCCGCGCAGCGCGTCGTTCGGCGAGTAGGCGAGGCCCTCCTTGAAGTCGAGCGGAACCTGCTGGGCGCCGGCCTTGAGCGCGTTCGGGAACGTGGAGCCCGGCAGCAACGGGGCGGCCTCGACGAGGCGGTAGTTGGCCCGCGCGTTGTCCTGGCGGAGCGTCAGGATCTGCGGAACCGAGTTGCCCTCACCCTGCGTCACCGCCACGACGGTCCGCGGCCACGTCCGCTGGGTGGGCACGACGCTCGTGAGGAGGCGCGTGCTGCGCACCGGCGTCGGGGCGGCGAGAGTCGCGACCGAGGCGCGGATCTTGTAGTTCGCGGCGCGCGACTGCAGCGCGGACTCCGCGACGCGCGGCTCGAGCTGCTTCGGGTCCTTGGCCTGGTCTCCGGCCGAAACTCCCGTAGCAACCTGGTCGAGGATCCGCTGGAGCTGTTCGTCGATGAGCACCTTGTCCGTCGGGGTCGGAGCGGACCCGGATGCCGAGGGGCTCGAGGTCCCGGACGGGTTCGGCGGCGTGGAAGCGTGGGCTGCCGTGCCCCCGCCGACAAGGGCGAGGACGACGGCGACTGCGGCCGAGGCGGCGCGGCTCACCACGCGGCGCTCGGCCCGCTGGGGGGCGTCGGGGTAAGCGGCCGACCCATCGCCGGCGGCGGGCTCGACTTCGGCATGCGTGTCGGGACCGCCGTGGGACCCGGTGGCCTGGGCAGGCGTCCCGGCACCGGGGCCGCGGCGTCGGAGCACGATCAGCAGGACGCCACCGGCGAGGAGGATCGCGCCGACCACGACGAGCGGCACGGCCCAGGGCGTCGTTTCGTTGCTCGGCCACGTGATCGTCACGTCGTGGGGCGCCGGCTTCGTGCCGTCGGCCGCGAGGACGATCTGCCAGTCGCCGTCACCCGGGAGGTCCCAGTGGTAGTCCAGCGAGCCGGAGGCGCTCTGGGTCGTCGCGAACGTGTCGGACCCGGCGGGCGACGGAGCGGTGGGATCGCCGTCCGTGTACGTCGCGTTGAGCTGCTTGCCATCGGGCGTCGCGCCGTCGATCGTCGTGTGCGCGGTCTTGCCGACCCACGCTGCGACGTCGTCGGGGCGCCCGACGGCGAGCACGAAATTGCCGTCGCCCTTGATGCTGACGTCGGCCTCGCCGCCGCGCAGGTCGCGCAGCTTCGTGTCGAGGACGGTCAGCGGGCCGGCTTTCGCATCGGCCGGCAAGGTCGCGGTCACGGTCTTGGGCGGGGCCCAGAAAGTCAGCTGGCCGATGCCGGCCACGAGAGCTATCAGGCCCAGCAGCACAAGCGCGGCTGCGGTCTTGACTCGCACAGGAAAACACCTCAGATCAGGGGACGGAACCTAACAATGGTAACCAAATCGTGACCTGATTCCCCATTCGAGATGCTGGGAACCGCTCTCCAAGGGACCCGCCGAGACCCCGCCGAAGCCCGGAACGGCGCGGCTGATAGGGTGTCGAAAGGTCTCATGGGAAGGCACGATTGTGGCTGATGAAACCCGCCCCGAGCCGGACGATTTGCCGGCCCAAGCCGGCGGTCAGAACTACGCGCACGGGGACGCCGACGCGCCCGCGAACCGCGCCCAGTGGGAGCACATGCGAGCGATCGCGAGCCGGCTCCGCCGCCCCCTCCCAGGGGCGCAGCCGCGGGTCCGCTTCCTGATGCCTCCAGACGACGAGCCGGGACGCGACGAGGAGGACGAGGGCCTCGGAACGCCCGGCCCCCGCATGTCGTCGAAGCACCCCATCTACATCGGCTTCATGGGAACCGTGGGCGTCGGGATCGCGCTCGGGCTCTACTCGATCGCCCAGCACACCACGCAGCTGCTCGTGTGGATCCTCGCGGCGCTGTTCATCGCGCTGGGCCTCGACCCCGTGGTGCGCTGGCTCGAGGCCCGCAAGCTGCCTCGCCCGCTCGGCATCGCGATCACCCTCGTGGCCCTCCTTGGGGTGTTCGCGGCGTTCTTCGGAACGCTCATCCCCACGCTCGTGGACCAGATCACGCAGCTCGTCAACGCGTTCCCGGGCTGGATCACCGACTTCGTCCACTCTGACCTGTACAAGAGCCTCGACCAGCAGTTCGGCATCGGGCAGCGGGTCACGGAGGAGCTGCAGAAGTTCGGCCAGGACTCGCAGGCCATCACGAACATCTTCGGAGGCGTCCTCGGCGTCGGGTCGACGATCGCCAACACGGCCTTCGGCATTCTCGTGGTTCTCGTCCTGACGCTGTACTTCCTCTCGGCGCTTCCCACGATGAAGTCGTTCGGCTACCGGCTCGCGCCGCGATCCCGCCGCGCGCGCGTCGAGGCGCTCTCCGAGGAGATCACGCGCGGGGTGGGCAACTACGTGATCGGCCAGGTGTGCGTCGCGGTGCTCAACGCGACCTTCGCGTTCATCGTGATGACGATCCTGCATGTCCCGTTCACCGCGCTGCTCGCCTTCGTGGTCGGCTTCCTCGCGTTCATCCCGCTCGTCGGCGGAGTGGTCGCGGGCACGACGATCGTCCTCGTGGCGCTGGCCCAGGGCTGGCAGTCGGCGCTGATCCTCGGAATCGCGTACTTCGCCTACCTCCAGTTCGAGGCGTACTTTGTCTCGCCGAGGATCATGCAGCGGGCCGTTGCGGTGCCGGGCCCGGTCGCCGTCATCTCGGTGATCGCGGGCGGAAGTCTGCTCGGCGTGCTCGGGGCGCTCATTGCGATCCCCACGGCGGCGGCCGTCCTCCTGCTCATCCGCGAAATCTTCATCGCGCGCCAAGACCAGCACTGAGCGATCGCCCGCGCCCCGTCGACGCAGGCTGACGGGGCGCCACTAAGCCCGCGTCAGCCCCGCCGTCGTCCGTGCCGGGCCCGCCGTCGTCGGCCCCCGGCGAGACGAGCCAAGCCTGCGTCAGCCCCGCCGTCGTCCGCGCCGGGCCCGCGTCAGCCCGCGGCGGTGGCCACCGGGCCCTCCCACGCGGTCGGGAGGGCCGCCGGTGCACCCGCGGGGCGCTCCGGCGCCACGACGCCGACGATGTCGGCCAGCACGCGCTGGACGAACTTCTCGCCCACCCAGAGGTGCTTCGCGCCGCCGACGCCGACGACCTTGGCCTGGGGCACCGCGGCGAAGCGCTCGGCGGCCTCGGCGGGACGCAGGTAGTCGTCGTGCTCCGGCACGAGGACGGTGAGGGGCTTGGCGCACGCGGCCCACGCTGCGAGGTCCGCCTCCCCCGCGCGGTGCAGCGGCGGCGAGAGCAGGATCGCGCCCTCGATCTCCGGCTCGACCGGCGGGACGGCCCCGTACTTGAGCACGAGCTCCGTGCCGAACGACCACCCCACGAGCCAGCGCCGCGGCAGGCCCCGCTCCACCGCGAAGCGCACGGCGGCCTCGACATCGGCGCGCTCTCCGACGCCCTCCTCGAAGCTGCCCTCGCTCGTGCCGCGGGGGCTCGACGTGCCGCGGGTGTTGAACCGGAGGACGGCGACGTCCGCGAGCGCCGGGAGCCTGAACGAGGCCTTGCGGTAGACGTGGGAGTCCATGAAGCCGCCGTGGGTGGGCAGGGGGTGGAGCGTCACGAGGGTCGCCACGGGCTCGCGGTCGAGCGGGACTGCGAGCTCTCCAACGAGCGTGAGCCCGTCGTCGGTGAGCAGCTCGATGTTCTCGCGGCGGGCCGGGAGGACCGTGTTGGCGCGGATCTCGACCGGGCCCGCGGACGGGCTGAACTCGTAGGACGCGGGGTCAAAGGGCATGAGCCCCAGCGTAGTCGGCGTGCCGGACTCCGGGTTCAGCGGTACTTGAACGTGCGGGTCCGCCAGCAGTGGGTATGCCAGTGACGGCGCTCTGCGATGCCCGCTTCCTCGCCGAAGAGATGGTCGTCCGCCCAGACCACGAGGTGGGCGACGCCGGGCGGTATCGTGCGCGAGCAGCCGGGGCATGTGTAGTCCTTGGCGGCGCTGCGCGTTGTCACCTGCCGCACGCGCCAGTCCCCGTCGGGGGCGGATTCGAGGCGCGCGAAACCGGACAGCACTCGCTCGAGGTCGAAGTCCTCGCCGTCCTCGGAGCGCGGATCTGAGCTCTGCCCGCGGGGCCCGGACGCGGGCCGCCCTGGACGTCTGGGACGGCGGGGGTGGTTGGCGCGGGGCATGGAACTATTCTTACCCGTCCGTCTCGTCGCGAGTGCCCCTGGCCCGGGCGGTAGAGTTCTCGGGTGCGACTCGTCATTGCCCGCTGCTCCGTGGACTATGAAGGCCGGCTCAAGGCCCATCTCCCGCTCGCGACGCGCCTCCTGCTGGTCAAGGCCGACGGCTCGGTGCTCGTGCACTCCGACGGCGGATCGTACAAGCCGCTCAACTGGATGAGCCCGCCGGCCACCCTCCGCATTACCCCGGCCTCGGCAGGCGCGGGCGACGGTACAGGCGCGGGCGCGGGCGACGGTACAGGCGCGGGCGCGGGCGACGGTCCAGGCGCGGGCCTCGACGAGGGGATCGTCGAGCAGTGGACGGTGCAGTCGGCGAAGACCGATGACCGCCTGATCGTGAACATCTACGAGCACCTCCACGATTCGAGCCATGAGCTGGGCGTCGACCCCGGGCTCATCAAGGACGGGGTCGAGGCTGACCTCCAGCGGCTCCTCGCCGAGCAGATCGAGACGCTCGGGGCGGGCTACACCCTCATCCGGCGCGAGTACGCGACGGCGATCGGCCCTGTGGACATCCTGGCCCGCGACGCGAGAGGTGCCACGGTCGCCGTCGAGCTCAAGCGCCGAGGCGACATCGACGGCGTCGAGCAGCTCACGCGCTACCTCGAGCTGCTCAACCGCGATCCGCTCCTCGCCCCCGTCCGCGGGATCTTCGCGGCCCAGCAGATCAAGCCCCAGGCCCGTGTCCTCGCGACCGACCGCGGAATCGACTGCGTCACCCTCGACTACGACGCGCTGCGCGGCGTCGACGACAGCGAGTCCCGCCTCTTCTGAGGGGGTGTGGCCCTTCTCACCTATGATCGTCCTATGACCACGCCAGACGCACCTCTGGCCCGCCTCGTCGCGCGCGGGCGCCTCCTGAGCGACGGGGACGCGGTCGACGACGGCCTCGTCGCCGTGGAGGGCGACCGTATCGCCTACGCGGGTCCCGCCGAAGAGTTCGACGCCGAGGCCTTCGGCGGGACCGAGCTCCCCCTCCCCGAGGGAGCGCTCATCTTCCCCGGCCTTGTCGATCTCCACTGCCACGGCGCGGTCGGCGGAGACTTCCCCTCGGCCGAAGAGGACTCGGCGCGACGCGCCATCGACTTCCTCCACCGCTCGGGCACCACGACTCTGCTCGCAAGCCTCGTGACGGCGGCGCCCGACGACCTCCTTCGCGGCGTGCGGCTCTTCGCCCAGCTCGATGCCGAGGGGCTCGTGGGCGGGATCCACCTCGAGGGCCCATTCCTCGCCAAAGCGCGCTGCGGAGCTCAGAATCCAGCCTTCCTGCTCGATCCTGACCTCGGACTCGCCGAGGAACTCATCGAGGCCGCCGAGGGCAAGCTCGCGACCATGACCTACGCGCCCGAGCTCCCGGGCGCCGCCGAGCTCGTCGACATGCTCACCGCGCACGGGGTCACCCCCTCGCTCGGACACACCGACTGCGACGACGAGACGGCCGCGGCTTCGCTCGACCAGGCGCTCGACGAGCTCACGTCCGCGGGCTTCGACGGCGAGGAGACGGTCCCGACCGTCACGCACCTGTTCAACGGGATGCCGCCGCTCCACCATCGCTCCCCCGGCCCCGTGGCCGCGTGCCTGCGGGCAGCGGCGGACGGGCGTGCCGTCGTCGAACTCGTCGCGGACGGCGTGCACCTCGATCCGGCGACCGTCCGCACGGTCTTCGCGCTCGTCGGGGACGCCAACATCGCGCTCGTCACGGACTCGATGGCCGCGGCGGGCCTCAGCGACGGGCACTACATGCTCGGGCCCTCGCCCGTCACGGTGCGAGACGGCGTCGCGACCCTCGACGCGACCGGCTCGATCGCCGGCGGAACGGCGACCCTCCTCGACGTCGTCCGCCGCACAGCCCAAGCGGGCGTCCCCCTCGAAGCCGCCGTCCGCGCGGCCACCGCCGTGCCCGCCGCGGTGCTCGGCCGGTCGGACGAATTCGGCAGTCTGCGGCGCGGGCTGCGGGCGGACCTCGTGGCGACGGACGCGGGTCTCGGGCTCGCTGCTGTGGTCCGGGCGGGCCAGGTGCTCGACCTCCCCGAAGGCCGTTGAGGCGCGCCGACGCGGTGCGTTCGGAGCATTCAGAAATTGTTTGCCGGGAATTCGGGGCGCGTCTTTGTATGCCATTGACCGTACATGCCGGGCATGATTGGCTATATCCAGTCTTGATGTAGTTAGCAGTATCTGTGAGCTAGCAGCCAGCTCAGCTAGCAGAAGCACGCTCGCAAGACCGTTGCGAGCGCGAAGCTCCTGATGTCCAGTGCGTGTCAGGTTCTTCCCGCGGAGTAACTGGGTCTCCCGCACAAGCGGGTGGCCATCAATCGGCAATCCACAGGAGAACGCAGAAAAATGGCACAGGGAACCGTCAAGTGGTTCAACGCTGAGAAGGGCTTCGGCTTCATCACCCCGGACGACGCTGACGGCGACGTCTTCGTCCACTATTCCGAGATCAAGTCGAACGGCTTCCGCACTCTCGAAGAGAACCAGCGCGTCGAGTTCGAGATCGGCCAGGGCGCCAAGGGGCCGCAGGCCACGGGCGTTACCGCCATCTGAGCTAAGCCTCACTAAGCAGGGCCCCGGCATCGCCGGGGCCCTGCTTTTTTGGGCACCGCCATTATTTAGTGACTGGCGGTGTCACATTTAGCGCGGACGTCATCGGACGAGGCTCCTGAGCAACCGCATGCGGTGCCGCATCGTGAGGCCCGGAAGATACGCCTCTGCGAGCGCTCTGCCGATAGCCGGAAGTTGCAGCGAGTCCTGATAGTACATGTAGAGGGCGCGGTATTCCGGCTGGAAATGGGACTTGAAGCGCGCCAGTGAACGGAACCCGTAGATCGGCTCGAGGGCCTGTCCCGCGGCCTCGAGAATACTCCCCAAGAGCTCGTCGTGACCCTCGACGGCGGCCCGCTCGCCAGCCGGATCCGCGGCGAGCGGCGAGCCCGAAAGAGAAATAGTGTCCACGGTCTTGCGCAGCTCGCTCACCGCCGAAGCGACGAGAAATTCCATGACGCCCGGAAAGCCATCCGGGCTGCGGCGCATGAAGTCGAGCGTCCAGCTGACCACCGTGCCGTCACGGTAGACGGGCAGCCAGCTCGTGGCGCCGTGGAGGCGGCCCTCGCCGTCGACCGCGAGGCACAGGAGCACCTCGGGGTCGGCGAGCTCGTCGAGGCCGCCCAGCGTGAAGCCCATGTCGGGGAGCGTCTTGCGCGCCGACCACTCCTCGGAAAGGACGTGGAGCTGGGAGCGGCGGTGCGGGCTGAGGGCCACGTAGCGGGCCCACTCCGCGCGGACGCCCATCTTGCGCGCCCGGTTCACCGCCGTCCGCACGTTCTGCCAGTCCTTGCCCTTGAACTCGAGCTCGCGGATCCGCAGCCGCGTCTCCTGCGCCACCTCGACGCGCCGGAAGCCCCGCTCACGGAGGACCGGCCACTGTTCGTCCGTGACGCTGTAGAAGCAGGGCACCAGGGCGTGCCGCGAGCAGTACGCGACGAAGCCCTCGACCGCGGACTGCCCCTTCTCCGGCGGGCCGATGGGTCCCGCGACCGAGAGCGCCACGCTGCCGTGCTGCTGGAACGCGACGCCAGCGGTCGCGTGCTCGTCGAACCAGAACCGGTTGGGCGGCCACAGCGTCATCCACGCGAGGCTGCTGCCGCCCCGGTGAACGAGCCGGCGGGCGAGCTGGAGGCTGTCGTCGCGGGCCCCGAGCGTCTTCTGCCCGCGGAGCACGGCGACGCTCACGCCGACGAGCGCGGCGAGCCACAGGATGAGTCCGCTGTACGTGAAGAGCCACAGCTCGAGCGGATCGCGGTTGCGGAACAGCGAGAGATAGCTGATGGGCAACGGCGCCGGGAGGTACTGGCGCACGAGCTCCTCGATGAGGCCCCACAGCCCCGCGGGACGGGATGGCCCGCCATCCCTGATCCACAGGACCACATAGGCGCCGACGAGGCCGCCCGTCAGGAGGCCGCCGGCCAGCTGCAGCCGCCGGCGCATGCCACGCGCCGTCTCGACGGGGAACAGGTCGCGGTGCATCCACAGGACGAGCAGGAGCGCCACGGCCGTGAGCGCGACCGGCAGGACATGGACGAACCCGGAGCTGAACATCCCGAAGCGGCCCCGGTTCGGATGCGGCGCGATGCGCAGGAACAGCGCGGAATAGCTCGCAGACAGCGCGACCAGCGAGAGGAGAACGACGACGGCGACGCGCAGCGCGACCGAGCGCCCCCGCCGCAGCCCCTCGGCGCACACGAGGATGATGAGGACCGGGAGGAGGGCCGTGAGATAGCCGGTCGCCGAGATGACGGTGGGCTGCCCGGCCTGGAGGCACGCGGCGTCGAGCGAGCCCCCGCAGTCCTGTTGGACCTGCGCGATCGCCGGGAGCGGGTTGAGGACCATGCCGCGCACGAGCGCGAGCGGGCCGTTGGGGCTCCGGGTGAACGCGGTCAACACGGGCCCGATCGCGACGATCGCGACAAGCAGGGCGAGCAGGTTGCGCCGCTCACGGATGCTGGGCAGGCGGAAAAGCCGCTCGTGTGCGGGGCCGTTCGACCACCACCCGGCCGCGAGCCCGAGCAGCGCCCCGATGAGTCCAAGCACCGTCTCGGAGTGGCCGACATACAGCACGAGCATCGTCGCGACCGCGAGCACGAGCGCCCTGAGCCGGCGGCGGATGAGCGCGCCCAGCGAGCCGCTCGCCGCGAGCCCGCACACGAGCGCGGCCGGGTACGGTCCCAGGATCGGCACGTCCACCATCGACCCCAGCCAGTCGTCCCCCGACCAGCGGGCGATCTGCGCGACGGCGAAGAACGCGATGATGCTCGCGAGCTGGCCGCCGAAGAAGAGCGCAAGAGTCCTCCACGCCCCGAACACCCGCTCCGAGAACGGCACGAGACCCGCCACGACGATGGTCCCGGCGAGGTAGGCAAGCGGGTTGGACGCGAAGAACACCGAGGTGAGCGCGGCCCACCATTGGCCGCTGCGGAGGGACGCGAGGTCCCCGCCGACGATGTCGTAGAGCGCGGGGTCGGGGCCCGAGAGAATGCTTCCGGTCGCGATGCCGACGCCCCAGAGCGACGCGACGATGGCGAGCGTGACGGGATAGCGCCGGAGGGCGGCGAGCCACGAGCGGGCGCGCTCCCCCACGGCTGAGCGGATCGTCGGTGCGGCCCCCTGCGCCATCAGGCAAGCCCCCAGCGCGCTGCGAGGAGGGCCATGCCTGCGTCCCAGGTCTTGGCGATCATCTCCCACGAATGCCCCTCGCCGTCCGCGAGGGCTGTGTGGACGTCGACCCCTGATTCGCGCGCCTGGCCCGCGACGATCGTGGCCTGCCGCTGGAAGTCCTGATCCCGTGAGCCCGCGGCGAGGAAGAGCAGGAGGCCGTCGTGGCGCCGCTCGGCGAATTGGCGGGCGGGGATCTGCTCCTCGAAGGCCGCCGTGTCGCCGTCGAACGCCAGGTCAATCGTCTTGGTGCGGTCCTTCGCGAGCGCCGGCTCCTGCTCGGCGGCAAAGCCGAGGGCGCTCGACACGATCTCGGGATGCTTGGCGAGGAGCTGGACTGAGCACGTGCCCCCGTACGAGAAGCCGCCCGCGGCCCAGAACCTCGGATCGACCGTGACGCTCAGATGCGAACGGATCCACGGCACGACGTCTCTCACCAAGTACGTCTCCGCTCGCCCCGCCTTCGCGTCCATGCACATCGTGTTCGCCGAGGGGCTTCCGTTGGGATCGATGACGACCGCGACGGGCGCCACTCCCCCGTGCGCAGCGGCGAAACGATCCAGCTTGTGGCGGAGCCGGCCCCCCGAGAGCCAGTCGGACGGGTTCCCCGGCTGGCCCGGGATGAGGAGCAGCACCGGGAGTTCGGGGCGGGTCGGGGCGAAGTAGGCCGGCGGCAGGTAGACGTAAGCCTGACGGGCCTTGAAGCCGGACGTCGGGGCCGGGATCTGGACCGACCGGAGCTCGCCGTTCGGCGGGAGGCCAGCCTGCGGCGACCAGCTGGCGAGGGAGACCGCCGGCGCCGCGGCCCGCTCGAGCTGGCCCTCGAGAGGACGGATCCTGCTCAGGGAGACGCCGGCAAGATCGCCGAACGTGAGGTTGAGCCCGAAATAGGCGTTGACGAGCTGGGCCGCCAGGAGGGACATCGCCGCGGCGGAGGCGACCGCCCCGGCGCGACGGTGCCACACGCGCCGGGCGAGCCCGAGCCGCACCACGGCGGTCACGGCGAGCACGACGCCGAAAACCCCGATGCCCGAGGCGACCAGCACGTCGACGGGAAGGTCCTCGGGGAAGACGTTCATCACGTCGACCAGAAGCCAGTGGACGACGCCTGTCACGGCCACCGTCACCGCGATCGCGCCGCCGAGGATGACGAGCGGCCTGCCCCACGAACGCAGGCTTGGCGACGCGGCGAGGGCCACGAGGAGCACGGCGCCCGCGACCGCGAGCGTCCAGCAGGCGACCGCGAGGGGGCCGTCGACGATCCTGAGCTCGTAGAAGTCCATCACCAGATCAGCGCCACGTCCCGACCCCAATGACCGGACCGGCCTCGAGCCAGGACGAGAGGCCCGCGTAGGCGCGGAAGTCCATCGCGAAACGGACCTCGGCACCTTGATGGGTGAGTTCCACGATGACGACGTCGGCCTGCACCTTGGGTCGCTCGGCCTCCGTGGGCTTGCGGCGGCCGCGGAGCACGAGCGCACTGCGCGTGAACCGCCGCTTCGGGAGTGGGCTGAGGGAGAGCAGGTCGAACCACTCGAGTTCGGTGTCCTGATAACGGCAAACCCCCATCCGCCACGCCCCGGAGGACAGGCTGATGGAGGCATCCACCGTGCCGAGGGTGCGCCGCAGAACGAAGCGGCGCACCCCCAGAGCACAGAGCATTGCTGCAAGGAGCAGGAAGACCACTGCCAGGACGATGAACGGAAGAGCGGAATCGTCCATTGAGTAAGGCTAACGGGTCCCCGCGACCGACTCGCTGATCTGTGCGTTGTCCGCGACGATCACCACGCGGTTGCTGTCAACGGAGAAGAATCCCCCGTCGGCCTCGACGACGATCCGCGAACCCGAGACAGGCTCGATCTCGATGTTGCCCGCATGCAGGATGGCCAGAACCGGGGTGTGCCCGGGCAGGATCCCGATCTCGCCGTCGGCCGTGCGGGCCTTGACCATCTTCGCCCCGCCGGACCACACGAAGTGGTCCGCCGCGACGATCTCTACTTCGAGCTCTGCCATGCTACTTCGTCGATTCCTGGATCTTGGCCCAGTTGCGCTCGACGTCGTCGAGGCCGCCGACGTTGAAGAAGGCCTGCTCGGCGATGTGGTCGAGCTCGCCGTCGCAGATGGCCGTGAAGCCCTCGATCGTGTCCTTGATGGAGACGGTCGAACCCTCGACACCCGTGAACTGCTTCGCGGTGTAGGTGTTCTGCGACAGGAACTGCTGGATGCGACGAGCGCGGGCCACGACGATCTTGTCCTCTTCGGAGAGCTCGTCGACGCCGAGGATCGCGATGATGTCCTGCAGCTCCTTGTTCTTCTGGAGGATCTGCTTGACGCGCACGGCCGTGTCGTAGTGGGCCTTGCCGATGTACTGCGGGTCGAGGATGCGCGACGTGGACGTCAGCGGGTCGACGGCCGGGTACAGACCACGCGAGGCGATCTCACGCGAGAGCTCGGTCGTCGCGTCGAGGTGCGCGAACGTGGTGGCCGGGGCCGGGTCGGTGTAGTCGTCGGCCGGGACGTAGATGGCCTGCATCGACGTGATCGAGTGGCCACGCGTCGACGTGATGCGCTCCTGGAGCACGCCCATCTCGTCGGCGAGGTTCGGCTGGTAGCCGACGGCAGAGGGCATGCGGCCCAGCAGCGTCGAGACCTCGGAACCCGCCTGCGTGAAGCGGAAGATGTTGTCGATGAAGAGCAGCACGTCCTGGTTCTGGACATCGCGGAAGTACTCCGCCATGGTCAGGGCCGAGAGGGCCACGCGAAGACGCGTTCCCGGCGGCTCGTCCATCTGGCCGAACACGAGCGCGGTGTCCTTGAGGACCCCTGCCTCGTCCATCTCGACCCAGAGGTCGTTGCCCTCGCGGGTGCGCTCGCCAACGCCGGCGAACACCGAGGTACCGCCGAAGTTGCGGGCAACACGCGTGATCATCTCCTGGATGAGCACCGTCTTGCCGACGCCGGCGCCGCCGAACAGGCCGATCTTGCCGCCCTTGATGTACGGGGTGAGGAGGTCGATGACCTTGATGCCGGTCTCGAGCATCTCGGTCGAGCCCTCGAGCTGCGCGAACGAGGGAGCCTTGCGGTGGATCGGCCAGTGGTCCGACGCCTGGATCTCGGACTCGTCGACGTCGAGCGGCTTGCCGAGCACGTTGAAGATGTGGCCCTTGACGCCGTCGCCCACGGGGACGGAGATGGGGGCGCCCGTGTCCTGGACCTTCGTGCCGCGGACCAGGCCGTCGGTGGCCTGGAGCGAGATGGCGCGGACGAGGTTGTCGCCGAGGTGCTGGGCGGTCTCGAACGTGATCGTGCGGGTCTGGCCGCTGAGCGTGATCTCAGTGGTCAGGGCGTTGTACATCTCGGGGATCGAGTCGGCGGGGAACTCGACGTCGACCACCGGACCGATCACGCGGGCGATCCGGCCCGTCGCGCCGGCGGTGGCAACCGCTTCGGGGGCAGTGGCAGTCATGTCTCTCACTTCTCCAGTCATGGCTTAGTCAGTCTATTGAGTGGGCCGAGGCTCCGGGGACCTCAGGCGTTCAGCGCGTCGGCGCCGGCGATGATCTCGGTGAGCTCCTGCGTGATCTCCGCCTGCCGGGCGGTGTTGCGCAGTCGCGTGTACTTCTTGATCAGTTCCGTGGCGTTGTCGCCCGCGTTCTTCATGGCGCGCTGGCGCGAAGCGAGCTCGCTCGCGGCCGAGTGCAGCATCGCCGCGAAGATCCGCGACTCGATGTAGCGCGGCAGGAGTGCGTCGAGCACCTGCTCCGGCTCCGGCTCGAACTCGTAGAGCGGCAGGATCTCCTGGGCTTCGGCAGCCTTCTCCTCGATCACCTCGAGCGGGAGGAGGCGGATCACGGTGGGCTGCTGCACCACCATCGACTTGAACGCCGTGTAGACCACGTGGATCTCGTCGACGCCGCCATCCTCGAAGGGCGTGTCGAACGCCTCGAGGAGCACCTTGCGGATCTCCTGGGCGGTCGCGAACTCGGGGTTGTCCGTGTTGCCCGTCCACACCCGCACGTAGTCCCGGTTGCGGAAGTCGAAGTACGCCTGGCCCTTGCGGCCCACGAGGAACGACGAGACGTCCTTGCCCTGCCCGCGCAGGAGCTCCGTGAGCGACTCTGCCTGCTTGAGGATGCTCGCCGAGTAGGCGCCAGCCTGACCGCGGTCAGCCGTCAGGACGAGCACCGCTGCGCGACGCACGTGCTCGCGCTCGGTCGTCAGCGGGTGGTCCAGTTCGCGGGCCGACGAGACGGCCGAGACCGCGCGCGTGATGGCACGCGCGTACGGCAGGGAGGCAGCGAGGCGAGCGCGCGCCTTGCCGATGCGGGAGGTGGCAATCAGCTCCATCGCCTTGAACATCTTGCGCATCGACGAAGTCGAGGCGATCTTCTGGCGGTAGACCCGGATCTGGGCACCCATTCTTGTCCTTTCCTCTCCATCGCTGCCCCGCGGGGCCGTTGCCCGGAGCATTGCTCCGTTCCAACGGCCCCGGCGGGGTCACCGAGTGGAATCAGTGGGTCTGCTTGACGATCCGTTCCTGGTTCACGTCACCCTCAGCCAGCGCCGCGTGCTCCTCGTGGCCTGCCGCGACGAGCTTGCTGTCGCCCTCGCCGAAGAAGCCCTGCTTGAAGTCCTTGATCGCCGACTTGAGCGCCTCGACCGTGTCGTCCTCGAGGAGGTTGGTCTGCGCCACCGTCGTCAGGATCGAGGTGCGGTGCTTGAGGTACTCGAGGAAGTCCGCCTCGAAACGGCGCACATCCTCGACGGGGACGTCGTCCAGGTGGCCGTTCGTGCCAGCCCAGATGGACACGACCTGGTTCTCGACCGGGAACGGCGAGTACTGGCCCTGCTTGAGCAGCTCCATGAGGCGGGCGCCACGCGTCAGCTGCTGGCGCGACGCGGCGTCGAGGTCCGACGCGAACATCGCGAAGGCCTGCATGTCGCGGTACTGCGCGAGGTCGAGCTTGAGCGTGCCGGAGACCTTCTTCATAGCCTTGACCTGAGCCGAGCCACCGACGCGCGAGACGGAGATACCGACGTCGACGGCCGGGCGCTGGTTGGCGTTGAACAGATCGGACTGGAGGAAGATCTGGCCGTCCGTGATGGAGATGACGTTGGTCGGGATGTACGCCGAGACGTCGTTGGCCTTGGTCTCGATGATGGGGAGGCCCGTCATCGAACCGGCGCCGAGCTCGTCCGAGAGCTTGGCACAGCGCTCGAGGAGCCGGGAGTGCAAGTAGAACACGTCGCCGGGGTATGCCTCGCGGCCCGGCGGGCGGCGGAGCAGCAGGGACACGGCACGGTAGGCCTCAGCCTGCTTCGAGAGGTCATCGAAGATGATGAGGACGTGCTTGCCGCCGTACATCCAGTGCTGGCCGATGGCCGAGCCCGCGTACGGAGCCAGGTACTTGAAGCCCGCGGGGTCGGACGCCGGGGAGGCCACGATCGTCGTGTACTCGAGCGCGCCGTTGTCCTCGAGGGTCTGGCGGACGGCCGCGATCGTCGAAGCCTTCTGGCCGATGGCGACGTAGACGCAGCGGACCTGCTTCTTCACGTCGCCCGAGGCCCAGTTCGCCTTCTGGTTGATGATCGTGTCCACCGCGATGGCCGTCTTGCCCGTCTGGCGGTCGCCGATGATGAGCTGGCGCTGGCCGCGGCCGATCGGGATCATGGCGTCGATCGCCTTGAGGCCCGTCTGCATCGGCTCGTGCACCGACTTGCGCTGGGTCACGCCCGGAGCCTGGAGCTCGAGCGCGCGCGTGCCCTCGGCCGCGATCGGGCCGAGGTCGTCGATCGGCTGGCCGAGCGGGTCCACGACGCGGCCCAGGAAGGCGTCGCCAACCGGCACAGAAAGGATCTGGCCGGTGCGGTGCACCTCCTGGCCCTCCTCGATGCCGGCGAACTCGCCGAGGATGATGACGCCGATCTCGCGAACGTCGAGGTTCTGGGCCAGGCCCAGGACGCCGTTCTCGAAGCGCAGCAGCTCGTTGGCCATGACGGACGGGAGGCCCTCGACGCGGGCGATGCCGTCGGCGGCCTGGATGACGCGGCCAACCTCGACGCGATCGGCCGTACCGGGTTCGTAGGACGCCGCGAATTCGTTCAGCGCATCGCGGACGTCGTCGGCGTTGATGGTCAATTCGGCCATCTGCAGTCCCTGCTCTCTACATCTCGTGGTCATCGGTGCAGTACTGGCTGTGATGACCGGATTGTCTGGTTCGAAGTGTGCTGTAGCCGTCAGCCGGCCTGCCCCGCGAGCTGGCGGCGCAGGTCGGTGAGCCGGGCGAGCGTCGAAGCGTCGAGCACCTCATCGCCAACCGTCACTCGGACGCCGCCCAGAAGCTGGGGATCAACGGTCGTCGTGATCTTGAGTTCGCGGCCATAGAGCCCATTGAGCCCGCTCTGAAGCCGGTCGAGCTGGGCGTCGCTGAGCGGACGCGCGACGGCGACCTCGGCGATCCAGCGCTCCTGACGCTTCGCGGCGAGAGCCGCGAAGCGCTTGACGAGCTCGGTGGGCTTGAGGCCCCGGGGCTCGGCCGCGGCCTGCCCGATGAGCAGCCGGGCCTCGTCCGACGCACCGCGCGCGAGCTTGAGGGCCAGGGCCCTCTTCGCCTCGGGCGCCGCCTGCGGCTCGCTCAGCGCGGCCTGGAGCTCGTGGCTGTCGTCGACCACGCGGACGAACGAGAACAGGTCGTTTTCGAGCCGCTCAAGCTCGCCCAGGCCAGGCCGCCCGGAGCCCTGCTCGGCCACGGCAATGGCCACAGTCGCTGCCAGGGTTTCGAGTGCATCGCTGACGTCGCGGGAAGCCGCCCAGCGCAGCGCGGCGAGACGCGACACAATGTCCACCGCCTCAGCGGAGGCCTTGCCCTCAAGGAGCCGCTGGACCAGGGCCGTCTTGGCCTCCCCCTCGCGGGAGGGATCCGTCATCGCGCGACGCAGTCCCGCGGAGGAATCGACGACCCGAAGGACGCCGAAGAGCTCCTCCGCCAGCGACAGCGATGCCGACGGCAGCTTGGTCTCCAGGTCCGCCAGCGCAGTCGCCAGCGATTCGCTCGATACTCCTGCCATTACTTCGCCGCACCTGCGTTCTGGGCTTCCAGGTCCGCGAGGAAGCGGTCAACCACGCGAGCCGCGCGCGCGTCGTCGTCCAGGGACTCGCCGACGATGCGGCTCGCAAGAGTCGACGCCATCGAGCCGACCTCGGAGCGCAGGGACACGAGAGCCTGCTGGCGCTCGGCCTCGATCTGCGCGTGTGCCTGCTCGGTGATCCGCGCGGCATCCGCCGCGGCCTTCTCCTTGAGCTCGGCCAGGATCTGCGCCCCCTCGGCACGCGCTTCCTCGCGGATGCGGTTGGCCTCGGTGCGGGCGTCGACGAGCTGCTGCTTGTACTCCTCGAGAGCGGCGGAGGCCTCGGCCTGCGCCTTCTCCGCCTTGGCGATGCCACCCTCAATGGCCTCGGCGCGGTCGGCATACGTCTTCTCGAACGCCGGCACGACGAACTTCACCACGATGAAGAGCAGGATCGCGAAGCCGACGGCGGTGACCAACACCTCCCACCAGTTCGGCGCAAGGGGGCTCGACGCGCTCTCGGTGGCGGCTTGCACCATGAGCTGATGCATATATTCCACCCTCCTATCTACTGAGTAGCTTCGGTCTCAGGCTCGGATTGCCCTGGTTTACTTCAGGACGAACGCGAAGACGAGACCGAGGATCGCGAGCGCCTCGGTCAGGGCAAGCCCGAGGAACGCGAGCGGCTGGAGAACGCGCTGCGCCTCCGGCTGACGGGCCACGCCGTTGATGTAGGCCGCGAACACGAGGCCGACACCGATGGCACCGCCGATGGCGGAGAGGCCGTAGCCGATGAGGTTGATGCTGCCGTTGATCGTGCCGTTCATTGATTTTCCTTTCAATCGCCCGCAGGCAGGTTGATGGGGTTGGGTGCTCCCCCGAGGGGAATTCTCAGTGGGCGTCCGCCGCGACGGCGCCCTGGATGTAGATGGCCGTGAGCAGGGTGAAGACGTAGGCCTGGAGGACCATGATCAGCGCCTCGAGCATGTACATCGCGATGGCGCCGACGAGGACGAGGACGCTCATGCCCTTGAGCAGGAAGCCCTCCTGCGCCACGAGGAACGCGATGCCGGAGCCTGCAAGGGCCACGACCAGGTGTCCCGCGAGCATGGTCGCGAAGAGACGGAGGCTGTGCGTCATGGGGCGGACCACGAAGTTCGAGATGATCTCGATCGGCACGACGATCGGCATGATGTACCACGGCACGCCGCTCGGGACGACCGCGAGCTTGAGGTAGCGGAGGCCGAAGCGCTTGAGGCCGACGCCGATCCAGATGACGTAGACGAGGGCCGCGAGGAAGTATGCGCCGCCCACGTGGGACATCGTGGGGAGCTGGAACAGCGGGACAGCGCCGTAGATGTTGTTCACGAGGATGAAGAAGAAGAGCGTGAACAGGAGCGGCACGAAGGTCATGAAGTCCTTGCCGCCGATGACGTCCTTACCGATCCCGTTGCGGACGAAGCCGTAGGCCATCTCGCCGAGGAACTGGAGCTTGCCCGGGACGAGCTGGCGCTTTCGGGAGGCCGCGATGAAGAACCACGCGATGAAGACGACGGAAAGCAGGACGAGGAGCATCTGCTTGTTGAAGCCCTCGTCCGCGCCCCACGGGAGGATCGCGGGAAGGTGCAGCTCTTCGAGGGTGGGAGGGGTGAATGTGCCGTTGTCGGCGGCCGGAAGCGTGAGCGGGGTCAACGCAATTCCTCTCTTGCAGTGTCCTTCGTCGGGCAGGTGCCGGGGCGAGTGGCTTCAACCCCCACATGTGAAATTGTCGGTCGCTCCATCAATGGCTTCCGTCCCCCTCGGCATCGTCGTCGGGAGGGTTGGTTTTCGCTGAACGTCGCTGCTGCGTGAAGAGCCCATGCTTGCCGGCGAGATACAGACCACCGGCAATCCCCAGCAGGGCTCCGAGGAGCACGATCCAGCGGGTTTTCAGGAGAGTGTCCAGCCCCCACCCTATCAAACTCCAGACAATGATCCCGCCAATGATGTAGCTGAAGACGGCCATCCCGGCGTTGTAGCCGCCGTCGCCCTCGGGCTGCGGCTGGGGCTCGCCTGGGCCCTTCTCGCGATCAGCCACGAGGGCCTCCCGACGTCGAGGGCGGGGTGGTCCCCGGCTGGGTCCCAGAGGGGTTCTGATCCTCGGGATCGTTGAAGATCTGGATCCGCACGCGGCTGAACCCCCAGAGCTCGGCGACCTGCCACACGACGACGGTCGCGACCCCGGTCAGGCCGAACCACGGCGGATTGATCCAGGCGGGTGTGCCGATCCAGAGCAGGAGAGCCGCGAAGCCGACGATCTTGATGAGGTAGACCACCGCGAACATCCCGATCGCCCCGGCTGGGTTCCTGCGCCCCGCGAAGTGGCCCACGAGCAGGCTGATAGCGAAGAAGGCGATGACGACGACGGCGGCGAACAGTGCGCTCCCCGCGGCGGCAGCGTCTGTGGTCAGCCACGCGACGATCGCAAGGACGACGGCGAGGCCACCTGACGCTGCGGTGCACACCGCTGCGAGGCGGAGCCACAGCGAGGAGAACGTGGCGACGCCGACGGGTCCGGCGGGCCTGCCGGGGCGTGAGGGCGTGCTGTTCATCTGGAACCGTTCGTCGGCGGCCCCCGTCGAGGATGTCCCCCGATGCGGTGCCGGCTTGGGTGTGGGTGCGAGCAATATTCTACATGAGATAGAACTCACTGGCTGACGCTGGGCCTCAGCGCTTCCCCGCCGCGCGAGCACCGCCACTGCCACGCGGCGACGCCGAGCTGGGCAACCAGCCACGAGGCCCCGCAGACGGCGAGGGAGAACCAGTACCAGCCCTGATCCGACCACGTCGGCGAGCCGACCACGAGCAGCGCGATGGCGAACGCGACGACCTTCATGAGGACGTCCGCCACGAGGGTGCGGCGCCGGAACGCGAGGCCCGGGGCGGCGAGGTGGAGGATCACGACCGACGCCCCGCCGCACACCGCAACGACCGCGAGCGCGAGGAACGTCGAGTAGAGGAGCGGCACTCCTCCCCTCGCAAGCCCCGTGAAGCCCAGCACCGTCGTTGCCGCGATCGTGGCCGCGAACGGCAGGGTCAGGCGCTGGATCCATGCGCTCGAGCGGCCCCACACGCGCCGCACCGGACTCGCCGACACGTTCTCACGGATCCAGGGGTGCATCGTCAGGAAGCCGACGGTCGGGAGCACGATGAGGTTGAAGATCGTGAGCGGGATCCACGGCACGAACGCATAGGCGACTCCGCCGAACGCCACGAACGCGGTCCAGACATACATGACCGCGACGGCCTGGCGATGGGTGTAGCCGAGGTCGAGCAGCTTGTGGTGCACGTGCTCGCGGTCGGGCGAGAACGGGGACCGCCCGCTCGCCGTGCGCCGCAGCACCGCCAGCACGAGGTCGAGGAACGGGAGCATCATGACGACGATCGGGAGCACCACGGGGACGAACGTCGGAATGCCCTCAGCACGGTCGTACAGGCCCGAGGCCACCTGCCCGGTTGCGGCCACGGCACCCGTCGCCATGACGAGGCCCAGGAGCATCGACCCCGAATCGCCCATGAAGATCTTGGCCGGATGGGCGTTGTGCGGGAGGAAGCCGAGGCAGATGCCCACGAGCAGCGCCATGAGGAGCGTCGCGAGATCGGTGTAGTTCGGAAGGAGGGCGTTGCGGTGCACCCAGTAGGCGGTCAGGAAGAACGCGAGGCCGCCGATCGCCGCGACGCCGGCGGCGAGGCCGTCGAGCCCGTCGACGAAGTTGATCGCGTTCACCGTGAGCACGATGAGGAACATCGTGAGGCCGATCTGCAGCCACTCCTGCGGGACGGGCATCCCGCCGAGCGGCACGAACGTCACGCGGGGGCCCCACAGGGCGACGATGGCGGCGGCGACGATCTGCCCGGCGAGCTTGGCCCAGCTGCTGAGCTCCACCACGTCGTCCACGGCACCGAGGACCACGATGACGACGGCGCCGCCGAGTACGGCCCACGTCTGCGGGGTGTCGAAGAAGATCGAGCGGATCCAGACCGTCTGGGACGCCGCCCAGAACGCCACGGCGAAGCCCGCAAGCATCGCGAGGCCGCCCAGGCGGGGAACGGACCGGGTGTGGACGTCGCGCTCGCGCACGGGAGAGACCACGCCTAACCTGAGGGCAACCGAGCGGACGAGACCCGTGGTCGCGTAGGTGACGATGCCGGCCAGCATGGCCACGAGGACATAGATGAACATCGCTCAGCCGGCGGCCTTTCCGCGTCCCGGCGCCGCCACGAGGGAGGGGAGCTCGGTGAACGCCGAGCGGTAGCCGCGCCGCCGGACCTGCGTGGGCACGAGGCGGTAGGCGCCGCGGACCAGGACGTTGCGGGCGAAGCCGAGCGGCCCGATGTAGCCCGCGTCCAGCATCCGCCGCTGGAGACGAAGCTCTGCGGCCAGCATGCGCGACCCGCCCCGCCGCGCGTACGCGCCGTCGCTCACGCGGTACAGCACGAGAGCGTCCGGCACGTTGGCGCCGCGGCTCCCCCGGTGCAGCATGCGCGCCCAGAGCCAGTAGTCCTCCATGTCGGGGACCCCGCGGTAACCTCCCGCGGCGAGGACGGCCGAGGCCCGGAACATGACGCTCGGGTGGTTGAACGGAGTGCGAAAGTCGAGCTGCGCCATGATCTCGCGGTGCGTCACGGGAACGGGACGGCTCGCGAGCGGATGGTCCTCGTCGTCGCCGATCTCCGCGATGGCCGAGCCCACGATGTCGTAGCCCTCGTCCAGGAGCGCAAGCTGCCGCTCGAAGCGCTCGGGCAGGGCGACGTCGTCCGCGTCCATGCGGGCCACGACGTCGTGGCGGCAGCGCTCGAGGCCCTGATCGAGCGCGTCGGCGAGCCCGGCTCCCTTGGCGAGGCGCACGACGTCCGCCGGGAAGCGCTCCGAGCGCTCGGCCTCCTCGAGGACGCGCTCGATGTCCTCGCCCACGGGCCCGTCGCGCACGATGACGAGCTGCGCGGGCGGAACGGTCTGGTCCACGGTCACCGAGTCGATCGCGCGGCGCACACGTGCCGCCGTGTCGCCTGCGTAGACCGGAAGGAGCACGGAGAACTCGGGCAGGTCGCGGGTTTCGCGATGCGCCGTCGCGTCGGCAGGGTCCGCACCCTGCAGGCGTGACGGCGCACCGCTTAACGTGCCCTCCGGGAGGCCGCCCACGGGCGCGAGCACCTCCTCGTTCGGCCGCGGGCCGCGCGCGAGGCCCTCGCGCAGGCCCGCGAGGCCCGCCTTGAGCACCACGCCGGGCCGGGGGCTGTTGCGCACCATGATGCCCCAGCGCCGCAGCGTCGCGGCCCCGTAGAGCGCCTTCTCCGCGGGCGCGAGCGCGTCCGAGCGGAAGAACGTCCAGACCTTGTTGCGGACCTCGAAGCGGAAGCGCTCCCCGACGTCGACCGTGTGGGAGTCGAACGCCTTCGTGTGGTGCTCGACGACCGAGTCGAGGCTCGCAAGCGCAAGCCGCTTCCGCGCGAGGCGCGCGGTGAACTCGAAGTCGTCGTTCCAGAGGAAGAAGTCTGCGAGGGGGAGGCCGAGCGCGCGGATCGCCTCCGCGTCGACGAAGAGCGAGACGAACGACGCCGACCGGACCACGCGCGCGCGGCGCACCGCGGCGAACGTACGGTCCTCGGCCGAGGCGTCCCAGCGGTCGCGCATCGTGTTCATGGGGTGGTCCCGGCCGTCCGACCACACGACTCGGCTCGCGATGAACGCGGGGCGATCCGTCTCCGGGCATGAGTCCCACAGCTGCACGGCTTCAGCGAGCGTGCCCGCGAGGGGGACGGTGTCGTCGTCCATGATCCAGACGAGGTCCGGGCTGTGCCGCGCGAGCGCCGCTGCCATGCCTACCGCGAAGCCGCCCGCGCCGCCCGTGTTCTCGGTGAGCCGCACGAGCTCGTAGGCAAACGGGAGCTCGACCGATTCGAGGTACTCGCCCGAACCGTCCGTCGACGCGTTGTCCACCACGACGAGAGCGTCGGGGCGCACGTCGCCCGCGGCGAGGGCCGCGAGCGAGCGCTCGAGGAGCTCGCGGCGGTTGTAGCTCACGACGACGGCGACGACCCGCGGGGAGCGCGGCTCAATCACGCGGCTTCTCCGCGGGAGCCTCCGCCCGGTTCGGCGCGTCGGCGTCGGTCTCGGGCCGGACATCGGAGGTCGCGTGCGCCTCGGTCGGTGTCTCGGGAGTTGGGCTCCCGCCGCCGGGGGCAGGCTCGGTTGCCTCCAGCTCAGCCGTCTCCGCAGCCTCGCCGAAGCCCAGGATCTCCGGAACGACCTCGCGCAGGGCCTCGAGGCTCAGGCCGCCCTGGCGGACCACCCGGAGTCGGTCGCCCGTGCAGTCCACGATCGTCGAGGGAACGCTCTCGGAGCCCGCCACGGGACGCAGCCCGCCGTCGAGGTACACCTCGACGGACTCGGCGAGCTGCTCGCGCGCGCTCTCCGCCGTGGCGGCCGCGGCCTGGCCGGTGCGGTTCGCCGAGGAAACGGCGAGCGGCCCGGTGATCGTCAGGAGCGACTGCGCGACGTCGTCGTCCGGGATGCGCAGGGCCACGGTGCCGTAGGTGTCGCCCAGGTCCCAGGTGAGGGACGGCTGGGCGTGGAAGATGAGCGTGAGGGGGCCGGGCCAGAATCGCTCGGCGAGGCGCCGGCCGGCGTCGGGAATGTCCGTCGCGAGCCCGTCCATGGTCTGCAGCCGAGGGATGAGCACGGGCGGCGGCATCGAGCGGCCGCGGCCCTTCGCGGCGAGGAGCGTCGCGACGGCCTGCGCCGAGAACGCGTCGGCGGCGATGCCGTACACGGTGTCGGTGGGCATCACCACGCACTGCTTGGCGGCGATGGCTCGCTGGGCGTGTGCGAGGCCTTCGGCTCGCCGTTCCCGGTCGGTGCAGTCGTAGGTCGTGGTCACGGCCTCAATTGTTCCACGCGCTGGTGGGAGGTCCGGACAGCCGACGTGGCGCGCGGGCGCCCGTTGAGATCCCGATGCGAGGCGACGCCGGTCCACGCCGGATCCGCCGCGAGGCGCGCCGCGAGATAGCCGGCCTGAACCTCGGCGTGTTCCATCGCGAAGAAGCCGCCGGCGCGCAGGAGGCGGGCCGCGGACGCGACCGCCGCGAGCGGGACGTCGAGGCCTTCCTCTCCCCCGCCATAGAGCGCCAGATCGGGGTCGTGCTCGGCCGCCTCGGGCTCCCGCGGCACCATCCCGGCGGGAATGTACGGCGGGTTGCTCACCACGGCGTCGACCGTTCCGTCGAGCTCTGGGAAGGCCGTGCGCAGGTCCCCGAGGATCAGCTCGACGCGGCCGCCCACCTCGGGCAGCGCCACGTTGCGGGCCGCCCAGGCGTGCGCGAGTTCGGAGAGTTCCACGGCGTGCACGCGGCTCGAGGGGCATTCGGCGGCGATCGACGCCGCGATCGCACCCGAACCGGTGCCCAAGTCCACGACGACCGGCGAATCCAGGCCGTCCTGGCCCGCGATCCAGTCGAGGACGATCGTCACGAGCGTCTCCGTCTCGGGCCGCGGGACGAAGACGCCCGGGCCGACGCTGAGCGCGAGCTGACGGAAGTGTGCCGTCCCCGTGAGGTGCTGGAGGGGCGTGCGCTTGGCCCGCTCCTCCACGAGGTCCCAGAACCCTTCGGGCACCGGCGCGCCGAGGACCGCGAGCGCCCTCAGGCGGCCGAGCCCGCATCCGAGCAGGTGCTCGGCGAGGAGCTCCGCGTCGGCCCGCGGACTCGGGACTCCCGCCTCGGCGAGCACCGCCGTCGCCCGTCTGAGCGCGGCGTCAAGCTGTTCGCCCGGCCCGCCCGGCCCGCCCGCCGGCTCAGCGGGACCCGGGCCGGGAGCCCGCATGCTCACTCGCCGAGCGCGTCGAGGCGGTGCTGCTCGTCCATGTCGATGCAGGACTGGATCACCGGCGCGAGGTCGCCGTTCATGACGGCGTCGAGGTTGTAGGCCTTGTAGCCCGTGCGGTGGTCAGCGATGCGGTTCTCGGGGTAGTTGTACGTGCGGATGCGCTCCGAGCGGTCCATCGTGCGGACCTGGGACTTGCGCACCTCGGCGTTCTCCGCCTCGATCTGCTCCTGCTGGTGCGCGAGGAGCCGGGAGCGGAGCACCCGCATCGCGGCCTCGCGGTTCTGGAGCTGCGACTTCTCGTTCTGCATCGCGACGACGATGCCCGTGGGAAGGTGGGTGATGCGGACGGCGGAGTCGGTCGTGTTGACCGACTGTCCGCCCGGGCCGGACGAGCGGTAGACGTCGATCTTGAGATCATTCGCGTTGATCTCGATCTCCTCGGGCTCGTCCACCTCGGGGAACACGAGGACGCCAGCGGCGGACGTGTGGATGCGGCCCTGCGATTCGGTGACGGGCACGCGCTGGACGCGGTGCACGCCGCCCTCGTACTTGAGGTGCGCGTAGACGCCCTCGGCGGGGTCGTTCGAGGAGCCCTTGATGGCGACCTGGACGTCCTTGTAGCCGCCGAGGTCGGACTCGGTCGAGGACAGGATCTCCGTCTTCCAGCCCCTCGACTCGGCGTAGCGCGTGTACATGCGCAGGAGGTCGGCCGCGAAGAGCGCCGCCTCGTCGCCGCCCTCGCCGCCCTTGACCTCGAGGATGACGTTCCGCGCGTCGTTCGGGTCGCGCGGGATGAGGAGCCTGCGGAGTTTCTCCTGCGCGAGCGTCAGCGACGCTTCGAGCTGCGGGACCTCGGCCGCGAACTCGGGGTCCTCGGCCGCCATCTCGCGCGCGGCCTCGAGGTCGCCGGAGAGCTGCTTCCACCGGTTGTGGGCCTCCACAATGCCGTTGAGCTGTGCGGAGCGGCGGCCGAGCTTCCGCGCGAGCGCCTGGTCCTGGTAGACCGCGGGGTCGCTCAGCTGCTTCTGCAGGTCTGCGTGCTCGTCCAGCAGTCCTTTCACGGACTCGAACATGTGTGGGCCTTTCTTGGCGGCTTTTCTGGGGTTCCTACAGTCAGCAAACGACGACGGCGGCCGGCACCGGGGTTCCGGGCCGGCCGCCGCGCGGGGGCGCTAGTGCCTGTCGTTCTCCGACTTGGACGCGAGAGTCGTCTTCTGCACCTGCAGGAGGAACTCGATGTTGGACTGCGTCTCGCGGATCTTCGACGTGAGCAGCTCGAGGGCCTGCTGCGTGTCGAGGCCCGAGAGCACGCGGCGCAGGCGCCACATGATCTTGACCTCGTCGGAGGAGAGGAGGTTCTCCTCGCGGCGCGTGCCGGACGCGTTGACGTCCACGGCCGGGAAGATGCGCTTGTCCGCGAGCTGGCGGGACAGGCGGAGCTCCATGTTGCCGGTGCCCTTGAACTCCTCGAAGATGACCTCGTCCATCTTGGAGCCGGTCTCGACGAGCGCCGTCGCGATGATCGTGAGCGAGCCGCCGTTCTCGATGTTGCGCGCCGCCCCGAAGAATCGCTTCGGCGGGTAGAGCGCGGCCGAGTCGACACCACCCGAGAGGATGCGGCCCGACGCGGGTGCCGAGAGGTTGTAGGCACGGCCGAGGCGGGTCATCGAGTCGAGGAGCACCACGACGTCCATACCCATCTCGACGAGGCGCTTGGCGCGCTCGATCGCAAGCTCGGCGACGGTCGTGTGATCGTCGGCCGGGCGGTCGAACGTCGAGGCGATGACCTCGCCGCGCACCGAGCGCTGCATGTCCGTGACCTCTTCGGGCCGCTCGTCGACGAGCACCATCATGAGGTGGACCTCAGGGTTGTTGACGGTGATCGCGTTCGCGATGGACTGCAGGATGAGCGTCTTGCCGGCCTTGGGCGGCGAGACGATGAGGCCGCGCTGGCCCTTGCCGATCGGGGCCACGAGGTCGATGACGCGCGGGCCGATCTTCTTCGGGTCCGTCTCGAGGCGGAGGCGCTCCGACGGGTAGAGCGGCACGAGCTTGGTGAACTCGACGCGGCCCTTCGTGTCCTCGGGGTTCTTGCCGTTGACGGTCGTCACGCGGACGAGCGCGTTGAACTTCTGGCGGTTGCCCTGGCTCTGTCGGTTGTCCTCGCCGTCGCGCGGTGCACGGATCGCGCCGACCACGGCGTCGCCCTTGCGGAGGCCGTACTTCTTGACCTGCGCGAGCGGCACGTACACGTCGTTCGGGCCCGGAAGGTAGCCCGAGGTGCGGATGAACGCGTAGTTCTCGAGGACGTCGAGGATGCCCGCCACGGGAACGAGGACGTCGTCCTCGGTGACCTCGGTGTCGTCGACCTCGGGGCCCTGGCTGCGCCCGCGGCGGCGCTCGTTGCGGTCGCGGAAGCGGTCGTTGCGTCCGCTGTCCTCGCGATCGCGGTCACGGTCGCGCCCGCGGCGATTGCGGCGGTTCCGGCGGCTTCCGCCGTCCTCGCCGTCCTCGTCGCGACGCTGGTCCTGCTGCCCGCGATCCTGCTGGCTGCGGTCCTGCTGCTGCGCACGATCCTGCTGGCGGTCCTGCTGCTGCCCGCGATCCTGCTGGCGGTCCTGCTGCTGGCCACGGTCCTGCTGGCGGTCCTGCTGCTGCCCGCGATCGCGGCCACGACGGCGACCCTCGCCGGCCTCGGCCTGCTGGGACTCCTGCTGCCCTGCCTCGGCGGGGGCCTGAGCGGGCGCCTCGGCCGGAGCGGCCTCAGCGCGGGCCTCTGCGGACTCGGCGGCCGGAGCCTCGACGGTCCCCTCAGCGGATGCGCGGCGGTTGCGGTTGCGCGTGCGGGGCTGCCGCGGGGCCTCTGCCTCGGGGGCCGGGGTCTCAGCCGCGGGAGCCGCGGCGGCCTCGGCCGGGGCGGCCTCAGCCTGAGCCTGGCCCTCGGCGGTCGGCGTCACGACGCCGTCGCTTCCCGCGCGGCGGCGGGTCCGCCCGCGACCGCGGGCGGGTGCAGCCGCTTCCTCGCCGCTGGATGCGGCCTCGACGGCCGTCTCCTTCGACTCCGAGGCGACGGCCTGCTCGGCGGGCTTGCCCGCGGCGGCGCCGCGGCGCACCAGGGGCTCGCCCTTCTGGTGCGCGGAGATGGCGGCCACGAGGTCGCCCTTGCGCATGCGGGAACCGCCGGTGATACCCAGCTGGGAGGCGAGTGCCTGAAGCTGCGCGAGCTTGAGGCCCGCGATGCCCTTGGATTCGCCCGCTGCGGGCGTGTCCACTGCTGGGTTCAGCTCAGTGGTCTGTGTCACGAAGGATCCTTCCCCGTCGACTGCGTCCGCTGTGTGAAACGGCGCATCGTGTTGGTGACCGCATTCAGAAGCGCGGTCAGGATGGCTGCCCCGACGCGCCAGAACGGGCGTACGGAGCAAACTGGTGGTTCGCCCCAAGCGAACGGAGGAGGCAGCGCCTCTGCGACGGCGGCAAAGCGACTGACCGGCTGCGGAGCTAGGTAGGGACGGCATTCGAAGCGGAGAGGCCGGCCCACGGGGTACTTCGGAGAGTAATGCGTCTGAGAGTGCCCCTGTGGGCGAACGCTACCGCGAATGCACTTCCACTTTAGCACCTTCGACGTCGACAGTTAGACGCATGACACGCCACGTCGTCGCACTCTCTCCCGCATAGCGCGGCGTCGCCTCCGCGCCGGCGCGCGCAAAGCGTGCGACGGCGGCCTCCACCTCGTCTGCCTCGGAGGCGCCGGCCGCGAGGGCCAGCACCGTGGGCCCCGCCCCGGACACGACGGCCGCGTGGCCTTCGGCCCGGAGCCTGCGGATGAGCGATGCGCTCGGGCGCATGGCGGATGCGCGATAGCCCTGATGCAGATAGTCCTCCGTGCCGGGCAGGAGCAGTGAGGGGTCCTGCGTGAGGGCGTGGACCAGAAGTGCGGCCCGGCCCGAGTTCGCAGCAGCCGCGATGTGCGGGACAGACGAAGGAAGGAGCGAACGCGCGAGCTCGGTCGAGAGCTCGTAGTCCGGAACCGCGACGATCGGCACCACGTCGCGGTGCACGCGTGCGACCGCCGTGCGGAACGCCGCTCCGTCCTGCCATGAGAGCGCGAGCGAGCCGAAGATCGCGGGCGCGACGTTGTCGGGGTGGCCCTCGATCTCGCTGCACAGCTGCAGGACCCACTGGCGGTCCGGGCGGTCTTCCGCGGGAACGAGTTCCGCGGCCACGAGCACCGCCGCCACCGTTGCGGATGCCGACGAGCCGAGGCCCCGGCCGTGCGGGCTCACGTTCTCTGCGGCGAGCCGCAGGCCCGAGCGCCGGTAGCCGAGCCGCTCGAGCGCCGCGTCGATCGTCCGGACCACGAGGTGGCTCGCGTCGCGGGGAAGCGTATCCGCACCCTCGCCGCTGAGCTCGAAAGCGAGCCCATCGCCGTCGACCGTTTCGACGCTCACGGTGTCGTAGAGCGACAGAGCCAGCCCGAGGCTGTCATAGCCGGGCCCGAGGTTCGCGCTCGTTGCCGGAACGCGTACGGTGATCCGCTGCCCGGCCGCGACGGTCCGCAGAGAGGCCGCCGCGGCCGGCATGTGGAGGCTCATGGGCCTACGGCTCCAGTCCCAGCGCAGCAGCCACGCTCACCACGTCGTTCCCGACCTTGACCGGCTCAACCTGCTCGCCGCCCTCAGTGCGGAGGGCCCACTGCGGGTCCTTGAGGCCGTGGCCCGTCACGGTGCACACGATCGTCTTCCCTGCCGGCACCAATCCGGCCTCGTGCTGCTTGAGCAGGCCAGCCACGCTCGCCGCGGAGCCGGGCTCCACGAAGACGCCCTCCTTGGCGGAGAGCCAGCGATGCGCAGCGAGGATCTGTTCGTCCGTCACGGCATCGATCAGGCCGCCGGACTCGTCGCGCGCCGCCACCGCGGTGTCCCACGACGCGGGGTTGCCGATCCGGATCGCCGTCGCGATGGTCTCGGGGTTCGTGATGGGGTGGCCGGCCACGAACGGAGCCGCGCCGGCGGCCTGGAATCCCCACATCACCGGGAGCTTGGTGGAGACAGCTGCGAGCGTGCGCTCCTCGCCTTCGGCGTCCTCCGCGCCTGATCCAGAGGAGTACACGGTGTCCTTCGCGTACTCCTTGTAGCCCTTCCAGTACGCCGAGATGTTTCCGGCGTTGCCCACGGGGAGCACGTGGATGTCCGGCGCGTCGCCGAGCGCGTCGACGATCTCGAACGCGGCCGTCTTCTGGCCCTCGATGCGGGCCGGGTTGACCGAGTTGACGAGGAAGACCGGGTACGCCTCGGCGAGCTTGCGCGCGATCTCGAGGCAGTCGTCGAAGTTGCCGTCGACTTGGAGGAGCGTCGCCCCGTGGGCGATCGCCTGGCTCAGCTTGCCCATCGCGATCTTGCCCTCGGGCACGAGGACCGCACACGTGAGCCCCGCCGTCGTCGCGTACGCGGCCGCGGACGCGGACGTGTTGCCCGTCGACGCGCACACCACGGCCTTCGCGCCGGCCGCGACGGCCGCCGTCATGGCCATGGTCATGCCGCGGTCCTTGAACGAGCCCGTGGGATTCATCCCCTCGACCTTGAGGTACACGTCGGACCCCGTGAGGGCCGAGAGCTTCTGCGCGTGGACGAGCGGCGTGCCGCCCTCGCCGAGGGTGATGACGCGGGTCGCCTCGGTGACGGGCAGACGGTCGGCGTATTCGCGGATGACTCCGCGCCACTGGTGGGCCACTAGACTCCTTCGACTCGGAGGACGCTCGTCACGGATGTGACGACGTCGAGGTTCTTGATGTCGGCAACGGTCTCGGCGAGGTCCTTCTCCGACGCTCGGTGGGTGACGAAGCGCAGCTCCGCCGTGCCCTCGCCCGAGCCGGGCTCGTCGCCGTCGATCCTCTGGCGCATGGTCTCGATCGAGACACCGTGCTCGGCGAAGACCGCAGCGACGCGGGAGAGGACGCCGAGCTGGTCGGGCACCTCGAGGCCGATGCTGTAGCTCGTCGTGACGGCCTCGATGCCCAGGATGGGCAGCCTGCGGGTCGCGGTGTCCGTTCGGCCCGGGGCACCCGCGACAACGCGCCGTGCCGTCGAAACGACATCGCCCATGATCGCGGACGCCGTGGGACGCCCGCCCGCGCCGGCGCCATAGAACATGAGCTGTCCCGCGTTCTCGGCCTCGACGAACACCGCGTTGAACGCCCCGCGCACCGCCGCGAGCGGGTGCTCGCGCGGAAGGAGCGTCGGGTGCACCCGCACGCTCGCGCCCTCGGTCTCGGCGCCCCCTTCCCCGGCCGCCGTGACCAGCTCCGCGATCGCGAGCAGCTTGATGACGAGCCCCGAGTCCTTCGCCGCGGCGATGTCCTCCGCCGTCACGCCGCTGATGCCCTGGCAGCGCACGTCCTCGAGCGCCACGGGGGTATGGAAGGCGAGCGTTGCGAGCAGCGCGGCCTTCGCCGCGGCGTCGTGGCCCTCGACGTCCGCCGTCGGGTCCGCCTCGGCGTACCCGAGCCGCTGGGCCTCGGCGAGCGCGTCCGCGAACGCCGCGCCGGTCGTGTCCATCTGGTCGAGGATGTAGTTCGTCGTCCCGTTCACGATGCCGAGCACCCGCGTGATCCGGTCGCCGGAAAGGCTCTCGCGGATCGGGCGGATGATCGGGATCGCGCCCGCGACCGCAGCCTCGAAGCTCAGCTCGGCGTTGTTCCGGTCGGCTTCCTCGAACAGGGCCGGACCGTCCTGCGCGAGCAGGGCCTTGTTGCCCGTGACCACCGACGCGCCCTTGCGCACGGCCCGCAGGATGAGCGATCGGGCAGGCTCGATGCCGCCCATGAGCTCGACGACGAGATCCGCCGAGTCCACGAGGGCCTCCGCGTTGTCCGTGAAGAGTTCGCGCGGGAGCTCCTCGTCGCGCTTGGCGTCGAGATTCCGCACCGCGATGCCCGCGAGCTCGAGCCGGGCCCCGGCACGCGCCGCGAGCGCCGCCGAGTCCTCGAGCAGGATCCGAGCCACCTGGCTCCCCACCGTGCCGCACCCGAGGAGCGCAACCTTGAGCACCTTGGGGTCATCGCGCAGCGCCGCGGGGCGCGGCTGAGTCTGAGTCTCGGTCATCCGGTCTCCCATTCGAAGAGGTCACACTCCCATGTCGCGGGAGAGCAGATCCTGTTCAGTCTCCCCTCGGATGATCCACCGCGCCGAACCATGACGGACTGCGACGACGCCGGGACGCCCCACGTAGTTGTAATTGCTCGACAGCACCCAGCAGTACGCGCCCGTCCCCGGCACCGCGACCAGGTCGCCGCGACGGACGTCCGCGGGTAGGTAGACGTTGCGCACCACGATGTCGCCGCTCTCGCAGTGCTTGCCCACCACGCGAGTGAGCTGCGGCGCCGCGTCCGACGCGCGGCCGGCCAGCACCGCCGAGTAGTCGGCGTCGTAGAGGACGGGGCGCGCGTTGTCGCTCATCCCGCCGTCCACCGAGAGGTAGCGGCGCACCGCCGTCGCGCCTTCCTCGCCGATCCCGGGTGCGTCCGCGGGCACATCTACGAGGACATCCTTCGTGGTCCCGGCGCGGTAGAGCGTGAACGCCGCTGAGCCGACGATCGCCCGCCCCGGCTCGATCGAGATGCGCGGCGGCGTGATGCCGAGGTCACCGCACGTCGAACGGACGACGGCGGCGAGCGCCTGGGCGATCTCCGCGGCTGGGCGCGGGGTGTCCACGGGCGTGTAGGCGATGCCGTGCCCGCCGCCCAGATCGAGCTCGGGGAGCGCGATCGAGTACGTGGAACGCATCGTCGCGAGGAACGTCAGGAGCTTGACCGCGGCGACCTCGAACCCCTCGGGCTCGAAGATCTGCGATCCGATGTGGCAGTGCAGGCCCAGCAGCTCGATGCTGTCGTGCCCGGCGGCAGCGGCCACGGCCTCCTCGGCGGCGGACGCTGCGGCGGCCGCCTCGATGCCGGACTCCTCCGCGACCTCGGCGCGGAACTCGGCGCTTGCCGTCCCCGCGGCCATCGAGAGTCCGAACTTCTGGTCCTCGTGCGCGGTCGCGATGAACTCGTGCGTGTGAGCATGCACACCCGGCGTGAGCCGCAGCATGACCTTCGCGCGCAGCTCGCGCCGTCCGGGATCCTGGTCGCCGCGCGCCGCCGCGATGGCCGCGACCCGCTCGAGCTCGTCCAGGCTGTCCACGACGATGCGGCCCACGCCGAGATCGAGCGCCCGCTCGATCTCCGCGTCCGACTTGTTGTTGCCGTGGAGGCCCAGCAGCTCGCCCGGGAGGCCCGCCTTCGCCGCGACGGCGAGCTCGCCGCCCGAGCACGTGTCGAGCCGGAGTCCCTCCTCAGCCACCCACGCGGCGACCGCAGAGCTCAGGAACGCCTTCCCCGCGTAGTAGACGTCGACGCCCCCGCACACGTCCGCGAACGCGTCGTCGAACGCGTCCTTGAACGCGCGGGCGCGCGCCCGGAAGTCGTCCTCGCTCAGGACGAAGAGCGGCGTGCCGAACTCCTCGGCGAGCTGCGCGACGCCGATCCCGCCCACGGCGAGCTCGCCGCCTGGAGTCCGTTCGACGTCGTGCGCCCACAGCTTGGCCTCGAGCGCGTTGAGGTCGGCCGGCACCTCGAGCCATGCGGGGGCAAGGGGCGAGCCAGCGCCGGCCGCGGCGCCCAGCGTCTCGTGGGACACGGTCACATCCTCTCCGGCGCCGAGACGCCCAGCAGGTCCAGGCCGTTCGCGAGGACCTGGCTCGTCGCGTCGTTGAGCCACAGTCGGGTGCGATTGAGGCCCGTGATCTCCTCGTCGCCCAACGGTGCGATACGGCAGTTGTCGTACCACGAGTGGTACGCGCTGGCGATCGTCTCCAAGTGGCGGGCCACGCGGTGCGGCTCGCGGAACTCCGCGGCCTTGCCCACGATCGAGGGGTACGCGGCGAGGTGCGCGAGCAGCTCGCCCTCGGTCGGGTGGTCGAGGAGCGACGCGTCGAAAGCCTCCCGTCCGTCCACCGTGCGCTCGACGCCCGCCTGCACCGCGTTGCGCGCCGCACCGCGCGAGCGCGCGTGGGCGTACTGGACGTAGTAGACCGGGTTCTCGTTGGAGTGCTTGCGCAGGAGTTCCGGGTCGAGCGTGAGCGGCGAGTCCGCGGGGAAGCGTGCCAGCGAATAGCGCACGGCGTCCTTGCCGAGCCACTCGATGAGGTCCTTGAGCTCGATGATGTTGCCCGCGCGCTTGGACAGCTTCGCGCCGTTGACGGACACGAGCTGGCCGATGAGGATCTCGATGCTCGTCTCGGGGTCGTCGCCGGCGCACGCCGCAATGGCCTTGAGCCGGTTCACGTAGCCGTGGTGGTCGGCGCCGAGAAGGTAGATCTTCTCGGGGAAGCCGCGGTCCTTCTTCGAGAGGTAGTACGCGGCGTCGGCGGCGAAGTAGGTCGGCTCGCCGTTCGCGCGGATGAGCACGCGGTCCTTGTCGTCGCCGAAGTCGGTGGTGCGGAGCCACACGGCGCCGTCGAGGTCGAACACGTGGCCCTGCTCGCGCAGGCGCGCCACGGCGGACTCGATCGCGCCCGAGTCGTGGAGCCCGTCCTTCTCGGAGAAGTAGACGTCGAAGGACACGCCGAACGCCGCGAGGGTCGACTTGATGTCCTGCATCTGGGCCTCGTACGCGGCATGGCGCACGATCGGGAGGGCAGCCTCGTCGTTGAGCTCACGGACGTCGGGATGCTGGACGAGGACCTCGTGCCCGAGGTCCACGATGTACTGCCCGGGGTACCCGCCCTCGGGGACGCCGCGGCCGTGCAGGCGCGAGAGCACCGAGTTCGCGAAGACGTTCATCTGGCTGCCGGCGTCGTTGATGTAGTACTCGGCCGTCACGTCCGCGCCGGACGCGCGCAGCACCCGTGCGATCGAGTCGCCGAGCGCGGCCCAACGCGTGTGCCCGATGTGCAGGGGTCCGGTCGGGTTCGCCGAGACGAACTCCATGTTGACCACGTGCCCGGCGAGGGCGTCATTGCGGCCGTACGCCGTACCTGCGTCGACAATCGCCTTCGCTAGCGCGCCGGCGGCCGCGGCGTCGAGCGTGATGTTGAGGAAGCCCGGACCGGCCACCTCGACGCTCTTGACGCCCTCGAGCGCCGCGAGGCGCGTGGCGAGGATCTCGGCGAACGCGCGCGGGTTCATCCCCGCCTTCTTTCCGAGCTGGAGCGCGATGTTGGTGGCCCAGTCTCCGTGCTCCCGGTTCTTGGGTCGCTCCACTCGGATCTCGTCCGGCACATCCACGGCAAGGTCGCCGGCGCTCACGGCGTCGGCAAGGCAGGCGGAAATAGCTGAGGAGAGTTCTTCGGGAGTCACGGATCTAGACTACCGGCGGCGCGGCATCGCCCCGAAACGGCGCGGGTCACGCGGCTGCGGCGGGCTCGACGACTCCCGGGGCGTCGTCGATGTAGCGCGGCCGGCAGATGACCCACCCAGCGGACACGAGCACCACGAGCGTCACGCCCAGGAAAGCGAACGACGCCGTCCATCCGCCGGTCGCGTCGTGCAGGATGCCGGCGAAGAGCGGGCCTGCGCACGCGACCGTGTAGCCCACGCCCTGCGCGAATCCAGAGACGGCCCCGGACGCCCGGTGCGAGCGTGTGCGGAGGTTGATGAGCACGAGCGAAAGCGGGAATGTTGCGGGTCCGAGACCCATGAGGGTGGACCACAGCCACGTCGCCGACGCTGGCGCGATCCAGAGCCCGAGGTAGCCGCTCACGAAACACGTCACGCCGAAGATCACCACGGCGAACGGGTTCTTCAGCCGCCCCGCGAGGATCGGCACGACGAGGCTCAGCGGGATCCCGAGGCCCGAGAAGATCGCGAGCTGCAGCCCGGCGTCGCCCGCGCTGAGTCCGGCCTCGGTGGCGATCGACGGGAGCCAGCTGAACATCGTGTACGTGTTGAGCGAGGTGCAGCCGAACAGCAGCGCGAGCGCCCAGGCTGCCGGCGCGCGCCACGGGCGGATGACCACGGGCACCGCGGTGACGGCCGCCCCCGGCGCGGCAGGCGCCGAGCCGCCTGGCGCCGTCGTGCTTTCGGTCCGGCGAGCGGACGACCGCGCGTCCCCGCCTTCGCTGCCGGCGGCCCGGGACGCGGAAGGCCGCGCAGGCCACGAGCGCAGCCACGGCACGATGGCGATGACGTTGACCACGGCCCACCAGCCGATCGACCCTCGCCAACCGACCGATTCCGCGACGGGGACCGCGAGGAGCGGCGGGACGGTGGTGCCGAGGCTGATGACTGTCACATAGAGCGCCGTCAGGAGCCCGATCTTCTCCGGGAAGTACTTCTTGACCATCGGCGGGAGCACCACGTTGCCGGCCCCCATGCCGGCCAGGGCGACCGCCGAGGCCGCAAGGAACGTGACGGTGTCGGGCGCGACAGCGCGGACGATCTGGCCCACCGCCGCTGCCGCCATCGAGACGACGGCGATCGACTCGACGCTCCGCTTGCGCATGAAAAGCGGCGTCACGAGGCCGGCGATCCCGAACAGCGCCGTGGGCAGCATCCCGAGGATTCCGACGAGCCACGACGGGAGGAACAGTTCCCTCGAGATCGCGCCGGTGAGTGGTGGAACGCTCGTGACGGCGGTGCGGAGGGTGAACGCGACGATCAGGATCCCCGCGGCGGCGAGCAGGCCGCCGCGGATCGCGGACTGCCGGGGGCTCGCGCTGGCATGGACGGTCGCCTCAGGTTCCGCTTCGCTCACCCTAAAACGCTACAGCAGACTCGGGATACCAAACATCACTCTCGGCGACGCTTCGCCGTGATCCCGGCCACCATCACAGCCGACTCTCACAGCCACCGCACAGCCGCCGTGTCGATGAACGCCTCCGGCCGAGGCTACGTTTAAAGGACAACCGTCCCCGCCCAGGGATCCGCCGATGCAGGAAGCAGCTATGCCCGACTCCCCCGTGCCCACCTTCGCCCCGAGTCCGCGCGTCGCGCGCAAGGTGGCCCTCACCGCGTTGGCCGGCGCATCGCTCGTCGGTGCCGTGGCGGGCTGCGCGCCGTCGGACGCTGCGGTGCCGGGCGCGGCGAAGGCGGCCAGCCCCGCAGCCGGAGCGCCGACGACGGCGGCCGCAGGCTCGGGCTCGACCGCAGCCGCCGGCGGGGGCAGCCACACGTACAAGGACGGCACCTACAGCGCGGACGGGCACTACACCTCCCCCAACGGTCCCGAGACCGTCGGGGTCACCCTCACGTTGGCGTCCGGGGTAGTGAAGGACGTGCAGATCACCCAGCACCCCACGAGCGCGAACACGGCGATCTACCAGAAGCACTTCGCGTCGGGCATCAAGGACGTGGTGGTCGGCAAGAAGCTCGACGAGCTCAACGTGGGGATCGTCTCCGGATCTTCGCTCACGGGCCAGGGCTTCAACGACGCCATCTCGATCATCAAGGGCGAAGCCTCCTAGGACCACCGATGGAGTCCTTCACGTTCGAGGCGATCGGAACCCTCTTCGAGATCGGCACTGACCGGCCGCTCGGCGACGCCGTCGAGTGGACGCTGCTGCGGGAGGCCGAGCGCTTCGACTGGGTGTGGTCGCGCTTCCGGCCAGACTCCCTTGTCGCGCAGATGCGCGCCGGGACGGGCAGATGGGACCTGCCGGCCGAGAGCGCGGCGCTCTCGGAGCTGTACGCGAGGCTCTACCGCGTGACCAAGGGGGCCGTGAACCCCTGGATCGGATCGAGCCTCGAACGGATTGGCTATGGGCCCGGCTACGAGCTCGTCCCGTCCGGCGCGCCCGAGCCCGCCCCGCTCTGGGACGCGGACCACGTCTGGGAGGGCACCGCCGTCGTCCTCAAGTACCCCGCCGTCCTCGACATCGGCGCCGCCGGCAAGGGGCTGCTCGTGGACCGATTCGGGGCGATCCTCGCCGACGCCGGGCACGACGAGTTCGTCATCGACGGGAGCGGCGACATCCTCCACGCGGGGGCCGAGCCGCTGCGGGCGGCGCTTGAGCACCCCTACAACGCGGACGAGGCGATCGGCGTCATCGACGTCCAGGGCAGGTCCCTCTGCGCCTCGGCGGGCAATCGCCGGGCGTGGGGCGACGGTTTCCACCACCTCCTCGACGCCCGCACCGGCGCGCCGGTGCGGGCCGTGGTCGCCGCGTGGGCCCTGGCCGACGACGCCATGACCGCGGACGCGCTCGCAACCGCCCTCTTCGTGGCGCGCGGCCCCGATCTCGTCGCCGAATTCGCTGGCCCGGACGGCGCGCCGGAATGGCTCCAGGTCTTCTCGGACGGACACGCCGAGGGCAGCCCCGCCTTCCTCGAAGGACTCTTCACATGACACCGGTTCTCACAGCCCCCGCCGCGGCGAAGGTGCGCCTCGACGCGGCGCTCGGCCGCGTGAGCTCGTATCGCCTCGTGCTGAGCGTGCTCGCCGTCTTCGTGCTCTACAGCCTCGTGCTCAACCTGCTCGGCTGGCTGCGCTTCGGGATCCCGGCCATGCTCGCCTCCCTCGTGGTGTGCGTCGGCGTCTCCTACGTGGCCAACCGCGGCATCGCGGCGATCTTCCGGGTGCGTCCGCACTCCGAGTCGGCGCTCGTGACGGGCCTCCTGGTCTACTTCCTGTTCTGGCCGAGCCTCGCGCCGCTCGACCTCGGCGTCACCGCCCTCGCGTGCCTCTTCGCGGCGGCATCGAAGTACGTCCTCGCCTTCCACGCCCGGCACGCGTTCAATCCGGCGGCGTTCGGCGCCTTCGCGGTTGCGCTGACCGGCTGGGGCGCCGCGACCTGGTGGGCGGGGACGCCCGCGATGCTCTGGGCCGTGGCCCCCGGCGCGCTCCTCGTCCTGTACCGCGTGCAGCGGCTCGCCATGGCTGCCGTCTTCGCGGTCGTGGCGCTCGCGCTCAACTCCGCGGTGTTCGCGACGGCCGGCGTCTTCCCCGCGGGCGCCGTGGTCCAAGCCGTCGCCCAGGGACCGCTCGTGTTCTTCGCGGGCTTCATGCTGTCCGAGCCGCTTACCATGCCGGGCCGACGCCGGCACCAATACGCGTATGCCGCCGTCATCGCCGCGGCGTACGCGCTTCCCTTCGCGCTCGGTCCGATCTCGGGCTCGCCGGAGACGGCGCTGGTCATCGGGAACCTCCTCGCCTTCGCGTTCGGCCTGTCGCAAGGGCTCGACCTCAAGTTCGTCGAGCGGCGTCGGCTCACCCCGACGTCGTACGAGTTCGTCTTCGTGCCCGGCCGGCGGGCGCGCTTTCTCCCCGGGCAATACGCAGAGCTCTCGCTCCCCCACTCGGGGGGCGCGTGGGCCGGACGACGGCGGACGTTCAGCTTCACGAGCGCGCCCTCCTCGGACGTCGTGGCCTTCGGCGTGAGTACACCGGCCCCGGTCTCGCCTGCGAAGCAGGTGCTCCTCGACCTCGAGCCCGGGCGGCGCGTGTGGGCCGCCGCCGTGGCCGGCGACTTCGTGCTTCCGCGCGATCAGGGCGTCCCGCTGCTGCTCGTCGCGGGCGGGATCGGCCTCACGCCGTTCGCCTCGATGCTGCGCGCCCTGAAGAGCGCTGGCGAGGAACGCGACGTCGTGGTCCTCGCCTCGGTCTCGGCGCCAGAGGAGCTCGCTTTCGCCGGCGTCCTCCAGGCGTCACGGGCGCGGGTGGTGGTCCGGACGTCCGACGGCGGGGCGGTGCCCGACTTCGCCGAGGACGCCGGCATGGCGCCGTTCACGCCGCAGCGCCTCAGGGAACTCGTGCCGGACATCGGCGAACGCACCGCCTATGTCTCTGGGCCGCCGTCGTTCGTCGGAGCGGTGGGGCCCGCCCTCCGCGCGGCCGGGGCACGCCGGGTCCGGCGAGACGCCTTCTCCGGGTACTGACTGCCTGGGCCTCCGCACGACCGCGGTCCAGCGAACGCGCTTTCGCGGGCCGGCGGTCGAGCGAACGCGCCACCTTGAGCACTCTGCTCCCGGCGTAGGGCTTCCGGCGTAGGCTGGCCTCGCGAGGACATCCCGCCCGGAAGGAGCCACCATGGATCAGGACATCCACAACCGGATCAAGGAACTCATCGACGAGGAGCACCGCCTCCGCTCGGCCGTCGGCGAGGGCGAGATCACGCCCGGCGACGAGCAGCAGCGGCTGCGCTCCGTCGAGGCACAGCTCGACCAGTGCTGGGACCTCCTTCGCCAGCGCCGCGCGAAGCGCCAGTACGGCGAGAACGCGTCCGAGGCCTCGGTCCGCTCCGCGGACGTCGTGGAGAACTACCTCGACTGAGCGCCGGACGGTGTCGGGCCACCACGGACTGACGGCGCCGATCAGAACTTTTCCTGACGGTTGACTGCTCAGCGCGAGTAGCCTCACCGCCATGACTCTCGAACGCTGGCGGCGAATCTCCGAGTGGCCGATGATCGGCGCGGCCCTTCTGTTCCTCGGCGCCTATTCAGTGCAGGTGATCGCGGATCTTCCCGACTCGGCCGGGACCTGGGCCGATGACCTGGTGTGGATCGCGTGGGCGGTCTTCGTCGCGGACTACCTGGTGAGACTCTGGCTCGCACCCAACCGAGGCCGCTGGTTCGTCAGGAACCTCCACGAACTCGTGATCCTCGCGCTTCCCGCGCTCCGGCCCTTGAGGCTGCTCCGCCTGGTGACCTTCCTCAAGGTCTTCCAGAACAGGGCCGGGGCCGCGCTGCGCGGCAGACTCGTCACGTTCGTGCTGGGGGCCGCGGCGCTCCTGGTGTATTGCGGCGCACTGGCCACCCTCGATGCGGAGCAGAACGAACCTCAGGCCAACATTCATTCCTTCGCGGACGCCCTCTGGTGGGCCCTGACGACCATGACCACCGTTGGCTACGGCGACCGGTACCCGGTCACGGGCTTGGGCCGACTTGCCGCGGCCGGGCTCATGCTGTCAGGGATCGCGGTGCTAGGCGTCGTCACCGCCACGATCGCCTCCTGGCTCGTCGAGAACGTCTCCAAGGAGACGGCGACGAAGACTGCCGAGGCGATCGGCCAGGCGGTGGAGGCTGTCGATGAGCCTCTCGAGGAGCAAATCCGCACGCTCACCCAAGAAGTCACAAGGCTCACGGCTGCCCTAGAAGCCCGCACCCGAGGTGCCGCAGGGACCGACGCGCCCTGACGGGCCGCGTTCCTGGCGGCGTGTTGGCTTGCGCTCGGACCGGTTTGCACGGGCGGGGTAGCCACCTGATAAGCTCGATAAGTCCCGCGGGGAGCAGGTTTTCTGCCTCCAGGGCATCTGGGCCCTCGTAGCTCAGGGGATAGAGCGTCTGCCTCCGGAGCAGAAGGCCGTAGGTTCGAATCCTATCGAGGGCACCCGCGTGAAGGGCCCCGCCGACTTGGTCGGCGGGGCCCTTCACCATTCCACGCGCCATTCACGCCATGCGCGCCTCGCGACCTCCGGCATTCGTCTCGGGTACAGATACTCCCCGCCCACGCGCACTCGGGTACAGATACTCCCCGCCCACGCGCACTCGGGTACAGATACTCCCCGCCCACGCGATCAGGACGCGGGTGCCTCCATGTCGAAGAGCTTGTAGAGCGCAGATGCCTCCCGCTCCTGCCAGAACCGCAGCCACAGCGCAGCGCGCTCTGGGGACAGCGCACCTAGTTCAGCCATGACGGCCGCGGCAAAGTCCGTTGGCGCCCAGGACCCGGCCGTGACCAGCGTTCCGCCCGCGGCGGTGCGCCCGCGGACGGCATGCGGTTCGCGCACGAAATTGCTGCTTCCGCCGTAACCGGGCCACTTCTCAAGCTGCCCTAGCTCATTGCCGGTGTGCTCGATGTCGTCGAGTAGGCCAGCGCCGCCAAGGGCATCGACAGCACCGCAGATCGCGGCGACGAGCTGGCCCGCGGACTTGCGCCGTGCGGCGGCCTCGATTGCCGCGGTGTTCGAAGAGTCGTCGAACCACGTGGTCCCGCCACACAGCACGAGCGCGTCGAAGCCCTCGACGTCGACATCGCCAAGCGCTGCGTCCGGGGTCACGCGGAGTCCGCCCATGCTCGTCACGGGACCGCCATCCGCCGTGGCCGTCGTGACCTCGGCCGCGCGCTCGGTGAGGTCATGCTGCCGCAGCTCGCTCATGAGATACCCGACCTCCCAGTCGGCCATGCCCTCCGGCAGATACACGAGCACGCGCAACGGCTGCCCCGGCAGAACGGGTGCGTCCGTCTGGGGTGCGCTCTGATTCCGTTCATTCTGGTCGCTGGTCATAGTTCGAGACTAGGTCGCTCAGCGGACAGGACTCGTCCGCAGCACGCGGTCGGGTGTTGGGCCGCCCAACCTCTTTCCCCGCGCCACTAGACTGGATCAGCCATGTCCCTGACGATCACGTACCCCAGCGCCCTCCCGGTCTCCGAGCGGCGCGACGAGCTCATGGAAGCCATCGCCGCGAATCAGGTGACGATCATCGCGGGCGAGACCGGCTCGGGGAAGACCACGCAGATTCCCAAGATGTGCCTCGAGCTGGGCCTCGGGGACAAGGGGCTCATCGGCCACACCCAGCCGCGAAGGCTCGCGGCCCGGACGGTTGCCGAGCGCATCGCGGAGGAGCTCGGCGTCGAGCTGGGCCAGGAGGTCGGCTTCCAGGTCCGGTTCACGGGCGAGGTCGGCCCGCAGACCAAGGTCAAGCTCATGACCGACGGCATCCTGCTGGCCGAGATCCAGCGAGACCGCCTCCTCCGGCGCTACTCGACGATCATCATCGACGAGGCCCACGAGCGAAGCCTCAACATCGACTTCATCCTCGGCTACCTCAAGCGAGTCCTCCCCCAGCGCCCGGACCTCAAGGTCATCATCACGTCGGCGACGATCGATCCCGAGCGCTTCGCGCGGCACTTCGCGCGCGAGCTCCCGGATGGCACGGCGGAGCCCGCGCCAGTCCTCGAGGTCTCCGGCCGCACTTTCCCGGTCGAGATCCGCTACCGCCCGCTCGTCGCGGAGGCGAGCGACACTGACGACGACGAGGCCGCCGTCGCCCGCTCCGACGACGCGCTCGAGGACGACCGCGACCCGCTCGACGCGGTGTGCGACGCCGTCGACGAGCTCTCGCGCGAAGACCCGGGCGACATCCTCATCTTCTTCTCCGGCGAGCGCGAGATCCGCGACGCCGCGGACGCGCTCGCCGCGCGCATCCAGCGGAACCGCGTGCTCGCCAACGCGGAGATCCTTCCGCTGTTCGCACGCCTTTCGCTCGCCGAGCAGCACCGCGTTTTCACCCCGGGCGGACGGCGCCGGATCGTGCTCGCGACCAACGTCGCCGAGACGTCGCTCACCGTGCCGGGCATCAAATACGTCATCGACACGGGAACGGCGCGCATCTCCCGCTATTCGCATCGGACGAAGGTCCAGCGGCTGCCGATCGAGCGCGTCTCGCAGGCCTCCGCCAACCAGCGCGCGGGCCGTTGCGGCCGCGTCTCGGACGGCATCTGCATCCGCCTGTACTCCGAGGAGGACTACCTCTCCCGCCCCGAGTTCACGGACCCGGAGATCCTCCGCACGAACCTCGCGGCGGTCATCCTCCAGATGACGGCCATGGGCATCGCCCGCGGGCCGAAGGACGTCGAGGCGTTCCCGTTCGTCGAGCCGCCCGAGAGCCGCGCGATCAACGACGGCGTGACCCTCCTCCGCGAGCTCGGCGCCTTGGCGGACGGCCAGGGAAGCGGTTCGCGAGGCGGCCAGCACCATCACGACGGCGGTGCTGACGCGAACGACGGCGGCCGTCGCCCAGGCGCGCGCGGCGCCGGTGGGAAGGGGCAGGCCGGCGGGCTCACCGCCGTCGGCCACCAGCTCGCCCAGCTCCCCGTCGATCCGCGTCTGGGGCGCATGATCGTCGAGGCTTCGCGCCGCGACTGCGCGCGCGAAGTCATGGTGCTCGCCGCGGCACTCACCATCCAGGACCCGCGCGAGCGGCCCACGGAGAAGCGACAGCAGGCCGATGAGAAGCACGCGCGCTTCAAGGACGAGAACTCGGACTTCTCCGCCTACCTCAACCTCTGGAACTACCTCCAGGAGCAGCAGCGCGAGCTGTCGTCCTCGGCGTTCCGCCGGCTCTGCAAGGCCGAGTTCATCAACTACCTCCGCGTGCGCGAGTGGCAGGAGCTCTTCCAGCAGCTGCGGCAGCTCGCGCGTCCCCTCGGCATCAGCCTTGGCCAGGGCCGCGAGACTGATCCGGCGGGCAAGCACGACGCCGTGCACCAGTCCCTCCTCGCGGGCCTCCTGAGCCACATCGGGCTCCTCGACGAGCGCAAGCGCGAGTACGCGGGCGCGCGGGGGACCCGCTTCGCGATCTTCCCGGGCTCGGCGCTGTTCAAGAAGAGCCCCACGTACGTCATGGCGGCCGAGCTCGTCGAGACGAGCCGCCTGTGGGCGAGGACCGCCGCGAAGATCGACCCCGAGTGGGCGGAGCTCGTGGCCCCACACCTCGTGAAGCGCTCGTACTCGGAGCCCCACTGGTCGAAGCGCATGGGCTCGGTCATGGCGTATGAGAAGGTCACGCTCTACGGGGTGCCCGTGGTCCCCCAGCGGAGGATCAACTACGGGCGTGTCGACCCGGCCCTCGCCCGCGAGCTGTTCATTCGGCACGCGCTCGTCGAGGGCGACTGGCGGACGCACCACACGTTCTTCACGCGCAACCGGGCGCTGCTCGAGGAGGTCGACGAGCTCGAAGCGCGCACACGCCAGCGCGGCCTCCGCGTCGACGACGAGGCCCTGTTCGACTTCTACGACTCGCGGATCCCCGCCTCCGTGGTCTCGGAGCGGCACTTCGACTCGTGGTGGAAGAAGGCGCGGCTGGCCGACGGCCACCTCCTCGACTTCGACCGGGCCTTGCTCCTGAGCGAGAAGGCCGGCGGTCTCGACGACGCCGCCTACCCGACCGTGTGGCGGCAGGGCTCGTTCGAGCTGCCGCTCAGCTACGAGTTCCACCCGGTCGCGCCCGGCGGCACACCGGACCCGACCGACGGCGTCACCGCCGAGATCCCGGTCCTGTTCCTCAACCAGCTCGACCCCGAGCCGTTCCGGTGGCAGATTCCCGGCCAGCGAGCCGATCTCGTCGCGGCGCTCATCAAGTCCCTCCCGAAGCAGGTCCGGAAGAACTTCGTGCCCGCGCCGGACGTCGCCCGGCAGGCCGTCGCGGCCCTCGCGGCCGACTTCGACCCCCAGCGCGACGACCTCGAGCCGTCTCTCGAGCTCGTGCTTCGCCGGCTCAAGGGCCAGATCGTCCCGCCCGGCTCGTGGAACTGGGACGCCGTCCCCGCCCATCTGAAGATGTCCTTCAATGTGGTCGATGCGCAGGGGAAGGTCCTCGGGTCCGGCAAGGACCTGGCCGCGCTCCAGGAGGAGCTCGCCCCGGCGACGCGACACGCGATCGCCGAGTCCCTCGGAGCGACCCCCAAGACCGCGTCGCCGTCGCCCCGCCGGGGCGAGCGCGCGCCGTCGTCCGCCCGCCGGGGCGAGGGGGCGCCGTCGTCAGCCCAAGGCACGACGGCGGAGCGCGCCACGGGTGCGCGGCTGGCCGAGAGCTCGGGGCTGGCAGAACGCTCGGGGTTGGCAGACTGGACCGTGGGGACCATCGAACGGACCGTGAGCACCGTCGTCGCGGGGCACACGGTGACGGGCTACCCAGCGCTCGTCGACGAGGGCCGCGGCGCGAAGGGCCAGCAGGGCGCGCGCGGAACGGTGGGCCTTCGGGTGTTCCAGAGCGCCGACGATCAGCTGCGGGCGCACCGCGGCGGCGTCATCCGGCTCCTCGCCCTGCGCATCCCGCCGCCGGACCGCTACGTGCTCGAGCACCTCAACAATCGCGAGAAGCTCACGTTCAGCCAGAACCCCCACGGGAGCGTCCCCGAGCTCATCGCGGACTGCGTCCTCGCCGCGATCGACAAGCTCGTGCCAGGGCAGCTCCCGTGGGACCGGGCAGCGTTCGACGCTCTGTACGACGAGGTCCGTGCCGAGCTCATCGACACAGTCTTCGTGGTCACCGCCATCGTCGAGCCGGTCCTGGCAGCGTCCCTGCGCATCGGGAAGCAGCTCAAGGGCACCACGAGCCTCGCGCTCGTGAGCGGGCTCAACGACGTCAAGGCCCAGCTCGAGCAGCTCGTCTACCCCGGTTTTGTAGCACGAACGGGCTACGCCCAGCTCGCGCATCTTCCCCGCTATCTCCGCGCGATCGAGCGACGCCTCGAGAAGATGCCGGCCCACGTCCAGCGCGACGCGGTGGCGATGGCTGCCGTGCAAGCGCTCGAGGACGACTACGACGACGCCGCCGCGGCACTCGCCCCGACGGGGCGGAACGCCGCGAAGCTCGAGTCCGTCCGCTGGATGATCGAGGAACTGCGCGTGAGCCTCTTCGCAGTCGAGCTCGGGACAGCCGGGAAGGTCTCCGAGAAACGGGTGCGGCAGGCCCTCAACGAGGCGCTCGCGCCGGCGTAAGCCCGACCTCGGCGCCACCCGGCCCGACCTCGGCGGCCCCTCAGCTCTCGGGCACGAACTCCGCGTGCCCGGCGTCGCGGAGGGCCTGCCGGATCTTCTCCGCGGCGGCCTCCATCGTCGCCGGGTCCGGGTTGTGCTGTGCACGCTGGAAGTTGAACTCTGCCTCCGAGCTCGCCGGCCACACGTGCACGTGGAGGTGGTGCACCTCGAAGCCGGCGATGATGACGCCGGATCGTTCGACGCCGAACGCCTCGACCTGCGCCTGACCGACGGCCTGCGCGACGTTCATCACCTTCGCGAGCAGCTCGGGCGTGGCGTCCGTCCAGCGGTCGACCTCCTCGCGCGGCACTACGAGCGTGTGGCCGTCTGCGAGCGGACCGATGCTCAGGAACGCGACCACGTCCTGGTCCTTCCAGACGAACCGTCCGGGAATCTCGCCATCGATGATCTTCGTGAAGATGGTGCTCATGCCTGTCCCTCCCCGGCCTGCGCCGAGCCGGTCCCCGCCGCGAGCGTCGCGGTATCGAGGACGAAGCGGTATTTGACGTCTCCGGCCACCATACGGTCGTACGCCTCGTTGAGGCCGTCCGCGGCCACGAGTTCGATGTCCGAGACCACGCCGTGCTCGGCGCAGAAGTCCAGCATCTCCTGGGTCTCGGCGATGCCCCCGATGAGCGAGCCGGCGTATGTGAGCCGACGCCGGATGAGGAGCCCGGGATCCACGGGCGCCATCTGGCCCGAGGGCAGGCTCAGCTGGAAGAGGGCGCCGTCGAGACGCAGCGTCCGCAGATAGTCGTTCACGTCGTGCGGGGCGGCCACCGTATCGATGACGAGGTCGAGCGTGCGGCGCGCCGCCGCGAGCTGCTCGGGATCGCTCGTGACGATCACGGCGTCGGCGCCGAGCTCGCGGGCGGCGCCGGACTTCGCGTCGGAACGGGTGAACACCGTGACCTCGGCACCCATCGCCTTCGCGAGCCTGACCGCCATATGGCCCAGTCCGCCCAGGCCCACGACGCCGACGCGCTCCCCCGGCTCGACGCCGAAGTAGCGCAGTGGCGAGTACGTGGTGATCCCTGCGCACAGGAGCGGCGCGGCCGCCGCGGGGTCGAGTGCCTCGGGGATGCGAAGCACAAACTTCTCGGTGACGACGATGCGCTGCGAATAGCCGCCCTGGGTTAATTCGCCGCCGTTGCGGGGATCCGCGGCGCCATACGTGCCGACCATGCCCCGCTCGCAGTACTGCTCGACGCCGTCGAGGCAGTTCTCGCACTCGCGGCACGAATCGACCATGCAGCCGACTCCCACCCTGTCCCCCACGGCGAAGCCCAGGACATCGACGCCGACGCGGCTCACGCGGCCCACGATCTCGTGGCCCGGCACGAGCGGCCAAGGCCGCTCGCCCCACTCCCCGCGCGTCGCGTGCACGTCGGAGTGGCAGAGCCCGCAGAACTCGATGTCGATCTCGACGTCGTCCGGCTTGGGATCGCGGCGGTGGATGACGAGCGGCACGAGCCCGCTGGTCGCCGACGTCGCGCCGCACGCCGCAACGTCGGTGCCGTTCGGGGCTGTGGAGGCTTCTCGGGTCGGAGCGGACGACGGCGGGACGCTGGCTTCATCGGTCAACGTGCGCCGCACCTTGTCCGCTCCGGGCAAGACCGGGCGTCCAGGACTCATGCTTCCGACGCTATCCCATCTGCCGAGCTCATCCCAGACGCGTCCGCCTCGCGCGAGCGCTCCCCGCGCGGCTCCGGACCGACCGCGACCGGCCGCGAGGGGTCCCTCGACCATTGCGAGAAGGAGCCCGGGTAGAGCGCCGCGTCGATCCCTGCGATGGCGAGGGCGGCGACGTCGTGCGCCGCGGTTACCCCCGAACCGCAGTAGACCGCGACGGGGCGCCCGGCCTCGACGCCGAGGGCGGCGAAACGCCGGCGGAGCTCCTCCGCGGGGAGGAACGCGCCGTCGTCGGCCAGGTTGCCGGACGTCGGGGCGCTCACGGCGCCCGGGATGTGGCCTGCCCTGGGATCGACCGGCTCGACCTCGCCGCGGTAGCGCTCCCCGGCCCGGGCGTCGAGCAGCACGCCGGGATACTGCGCGGCCTCGTCCGCGTCGATCGTCGCGAGGGCGCGGGCTCCGAGGCGCACCCGGCCCGGCGCCACCTCGCGGGTTCCGCTCTCGAGCGGGTAATCGCCACGCCGCCACGCCGCGAGGCCCCCGTCGAGGATCCACACGTCAGTGAGCCCGGCGTCGCGCAGCATCCACCACGCCCGGGCCGCGGCCTGCCCGAAGGAATCGTCGTAGACCACCACGGAATCACCGTCGTCGATCCCCCATCGGCGGGCCGACTCCTCGAACTGTTCGCGCGACGGGAGCGGGTGGCGGCCACCCGCCGCCTCCTCGGCGCTGCCCGACTCGACCGGCACGGCCAGCTCGCGCGCAAGGTCCGCGAAGACGGCTCCAGGGATATGGGCCTCAGAGTAGGCCTCGCGGCCATCCGGGCCGCCGAGCGCCCACCGGACGTCGAGAATCACGGCGGACTCGCCCTCGTCGAGCCTCCGCTTGAGCTCCTGCGCGGAGATCAGCACCCGCTGCGTGCCCATGGCCACTCCTCCCTCAGAGACTCCGCCCCGCTCCTGGAGACGCAGTCCCGCCACCTCGTGCCGTTCGCGTCCCTTCAACACTAGTCCGCGCGGCAACCCCGGTCCGCGCGGCGACGCAGCGCGCCCGAGCGTGGGGCGCCGTCGTACGCTGGCTCGATGGAACCTCACCGGACCACCGGCCGCGCCGCCGAGACCCCGCCCCTTCCGCCGCTCCGGGATCCGCGCGGGACGGCGCGGGCCTGGGCGGACGAGGCCATCCGCCGCCTCGAGGCGGACGCGCGGCGCAGCGCGGACACACACCTGCACGCCGTCCCGCTGCCCGCCTCGTGGGGCGTCGACCTCTACCTCAAGGACGAATCGACGCATCGCACCGGGAGCCTCAAGCACCGCCTCGCGCGATCGCTCTTCCTGTTCGGCCTCGTCAACGGCTGGATCCGCGAAGGCACGGTGGTGGTCGAGGCCTCGAGCGGCAGCACGGCAGTGTCGGAGGCCTACTTCGCCCGCCTCATCGGCGTGCCGTTCGTCGCCGTCATGACCCGAGGGACCAGCCAGGAGAAGATCTCGCTCATCGAGTCCTACGGCGGCCGGTGCCATTTCGTAGACGCTGCCGGCGAGGTCTACGGCGAGGCCGCGCGCCTCGCCGCCGAGTGCGGGGGCCACTACCTCGACCAGTTCACGTACGCCGAGCGGGCCACGGACTGGCGTGGCAACAACAACATCGCGGAGACGATCTTCGCGCAACTCGAGGTCGAGCGGCATCCAGTTCCGCGCTGGGTCGTGGTCGGCGCGGGAACGGGCGGCACGAGCACGACGATCGGCCGCTATGTGCGCTACCGCCGCTTCGCGACCCGCCTCGCCGTGGTGGATCCGGAGCGGTCCGCGTTCTACCCGAGCTGGGAGACGGGAGAAGCGGCCGACGGCGAGGCATCCCGCATCGAGGGAATCGGACGTCCGCGGCTCGAACCCAGCTTCAACCCAGCGATCGTGGACCGCATGGTGCCCGTCCCGGACGGCGCATCCATCGCGGCGATGCGTCACCTCAAGGAGCGCTTCGGCTTCGACGCCGGCCCGTCGACTGGCACCAACCTGTGGGGCGTGTGGCAGCTCATCGCCGAGATGATCGCGGGCGGCGAGAGTGGGAGCGTCGTGACCCTCATGTGCGACGGCGGCGGCCGCTACGCAAACTCGTACGGCAGTGACGCGTGGCTCGCCGCGAACGGCCTCGACCCCAGGCCCCACACGCGAGTCCTCGAGGAGTTCTTCGCGACCGGCCTCTGGCCCGGCCGAGCCTAATCCGCTTCAGAGCTCGACCGAGTCCCCCGGCTCGAGGTGCGTGTACTCGGTTCCGTAGATCTGCCCGATCCGCTTCGCGTGGCCCTCGACGAGTCCCGTCCCGAGCGAGTTGAGCAGCGCGTTGTGGACCGGAAACGCCCGGCGCGCGCGGACGGCAATGATGAAGTCCAGCACCTCGCCGATCTTGTTCCACGGCGCGTGGATGGGCACGAGGAGCGTCCCGACCTCGAGCCCGTGCGGGACGGTGAACGAATCCCCGGGGTGGAACACTTCGCCGTCCACGAGGTAGCCGATGTTGGCGACCACGGGGACGAGCGGGTGGATGAGGGCGTGCTGGCTCCCGAACGTCTGAATGTGGAAGCCTGCAGCGTCGAACTCGGTGTTCGGCTCGGCCCGGTGGACCCGCGGGGCCGCCGACGGCGCAGCAGCGCGGAGCTGGACGGCGACCGGTTCGGGGGCCCACGCCTCGAGCGACGGATTGGCCTCGAGCGCCGCGGCCGCGCGGTCGATGTCCACGTGGTCGGCGTGCTCGTGGGTGACGAGGAACGCCTCGGCGCCATCGAGCGCCTCCTCGACCTCGGAGAGGTTCCCCGGGTCGATGACGAGCACGCGGCGCGCACCGCCGTCGTCTGCTGCCGCGGTGGAACCGTGCGCGGGCTTCTCGAGCCGCACGCATGCATGGGTGTACTTGGTGAGCCTCATGCGGTCAGTCTAGGCAGGCTTGTTAGGCTGGAATATCTGCGGGCGGGCCGCGTTTCCCTCACGGAGGGCGGGCAGATCGGGACTAATCGGACGGCGCGGGGCCGCCCGGGTTGGAGGAAGCAGTGACCGGGACGACGGCGACGGGCGGCAACAGCGCGACCGGCGGACGCGAGCAGCGCGTCACGAAGCAGAAGGTCGCCGTGAGCGAGGCCCTCGACGACCTCGCCGACTTCGTCTCCACCCAGGAATTGCACCGAATCCTTCAGGATCGCGGTGCGTCAGTCTCGCTCGCCACGACCTACCGGATCGTCCAGGCGATGGCCGAAGACGGCCTGCTCGACGTGCTACGAGCGGACGACGGCGAGGCTCGCTACCGGCGCTGCGAGGCCCACGGGCATCACCACCACCTCGTGTGCCGCCGCTGCGGCAAGGCAGTGGAGATCGAAGCCCCCGCAGTCGAGGCCTGGGCGAACCGCATCGCCAATGAGCACGGCTATACGCAGGTGGAGCACACGGTTGAGATCTTCGGGCTGTGTCCCGAATGCTCCGCAGCGGTCGCCGCGGAGGCTCGCACCGAAGTGCCACGGTGACGAGAACCCGCCCGACGCGTGCCGGAGAGCACTGGGGCGAGACCGGAAACCGCTAGGGCGCCGGTGCGCCATACGTGAGCCGAGCCTGCGACCTAGGTGTTTTCAACTAGGTGTTTTCAACGACGAAGGCCCCCTCCCACCGCGGTGCGCGATGGATGGGGGCCTTCGTCGCGCGGCCAAGTGGACCGCGCGGTGGACCAAACACGGAGTGTGAACAAGAACGTGCAGGAACGCGTGAACAGGAGGCAGGGCCGGTGGGTGCCCATGTCCGGTCACTCGGGTGGTGTGCCTCGGGCCGGCAGCCTCCGCCGTCGGGCCGGTGGGCCTTCGGGTGGACTGCCAACATTTCAGCAATCTCCACGCACATCGCGCAACACTCTCCGGCTACACTGGTCGATCTGAATAGACCGACGCTTCAATCCAGGGGAGAAGTGATCAGATTGCAGCAACTCGACGCCACCGACCGTCGGATCCTCCTCGCGCTCGACGAAGATCCGCGCATGCCTGTCATGGTGCTCGCGCAGCGCCTCCAGCTCGCGCGGGGCACGGTGCAGTCACGTCTCGAACGCATGACGGCGAGCGGCGCGCTCCGCCCGCACAGCAACCGCGTGGACGCGATGGCCCTGGGGCGCGGAGTGTCCGCCGAGGTCGCCGCCGAACTCGACCAGAGCCGACTCAACGAGGCCATCGCCGCGCTCCGCGAGATCCCAGAGGTACTCGAATGCCTCGCTCCGGCGGGCGACACCGATCTGCTGATCCGTGTCGTGGCCACGAGTCCCGACGACCTCTACCACGTCTCGGAGGAGATCCGGCTGTGCCCCGGGATCACGCGGACCTCCACACGCATGATCCTCCGCACGGTCATCCCCTACCGGACGACGGCGCTGCTCACGAACGGGTGAGCGTCCGTTCGCGAGCGGCTGGCCGCAGCACGCGCCCATAGCTCCCCCAGCGCCGTCGAGCGCCCGCGATGGCGGCGCACACGGCGTAGATCAGGAAGGACAGCGTGGTGACGTAAGGGCTGATCGGGATGCGCCCGCCGAGCGAGAGCATGATGCCGCCCACGGTCGCAACGACGGCGAAGACGACGCTCAGCACCACCGCGGGCACGGGTGCGGCGGTGACCTTCTGGGCGGCCGCGGCGGGGGTGATGAGCAGCGCGAGCACGAGCAGCGCGCCGACGACCTGGATCGAGAGGGCCACGCTCACGCCGAGCAGTGCCATGAACAGGATCCCGAGGAAACGGACCGGGACCCCACGAGCCCGCGCCATCTCGGGGTCCACGCTCGCGAAGCCGAGCGGGCGCCACACGAGCACGAGCACGGCAATGACCGCGACGGCCGCGCCCGCGAGAACCTGGAGCTGGACGGTGTCGACGGCAACGATCTGCCCCGTCAGGAGCCCGAACTTGTTGGCAGAACGGCCCTGGTAGAGGGAGAGGAACAGGATCCCGAGCCCGAGGCCGAACGGCATGAGCACGCCGATGATCGAGTTCTTGCTCCGGGCCCGCCCGCCCATGAAACCGATCGTGAGGGCCGCGGCAATCGATCCGACGAGCGAGCCGGTCACGACGTCCGCCCCAACGAGCAGCGCAAACGACGCCCCCGCGAACGACAGCTCGGAGATCCCGTGCACGGCGAAGGCGAGATCCCGGCGGACCACGAACGTGCCGACCAGCCCGCCCAGCAGACCGAGGACCGCCCCCGCCCACACCGAGTTCTGCACGAGTGCCAGAATCTCGCCGTAGTTGTCGAAGGAGAAGACGGAGTTCCAGAGGTCCCCGAGGCTCATGCGCCTGCCTCCTCGGTCTCCTGGTCGAGCTGCGGCACCGCATGCCCGTGGTGGAGGTGCGTCATGGCGTCCGGGAGGCCGACGACGACGATGCGGCCGTTGATCTTGCTGACCTCCACTCGGCTCCCGTACAGCTCGGAGAGCACCTCGGTGCGCATGACCTCGGCGGGCGTCCCCATGCGGAACCGCCCCTCGGCGAGGTAGAGGATGCGGTCCACGTAGTCGAGGATCGGATTGATCTCGTGGGTGACGAAGACGACGGCGGCGCCCGTCTCCGCGCGCTGGCGGTCGATGAGCGAGCTCACGGCGTGCTGATGGTTGAGGTCGAGCGCGAGGAGCGGCTCGTCGCAGAGCAGGACGGCCGGATTGCCCGCGACCGCCTGCGCGACCCGGAGGCGCTGCAGCTCCCCACCCGAGAGCTGGCCCACCGGCACCTTCGCGTAGTCCGAGGCTCCGACCCGGGCGATCAGACTGTCGATCTCCTTGTTCACTGCGCGCTGCGAGAGCCGCACGCCCCAGCGGTGGCCGTCGACGCCCAGCCCGACGAGGTCCCGGGCCCTGAGCGGAACGTCCGCCGCGAAGCCCTTCTGCTGGGGGATGTATCCGATCTCCCGACCGGCGGTGCCCGCCGGTCGCCCCGCGATCTCGGCACTTCCCGAAGTGAGCGGGAGGAGCCCGAGGAGCACCTTGAGGAAGCTCGTCTTGCCACTCCCGTTCGGGCCGAGCACCGCGAAGAACTCCCCGGGACGAATGTCGAGGTCGAGGCCGTCCCACAGCGTGCGGGGCCCGAACGAGAGCGAGGCTCCCCGGAGGGCGACGGCGGGAGCGGCTGGCTCCGCGCCAGCGCGCGGGGCAGGGAGGGGAGCCGCTCCGCCGTCGTCTGTCATGGACGACAAGTCTAGGCGAGCGAAGGGGGTCAGCTGGCCCCGCCCAGCGCCTTGGCTAGGGAGTCCGCGTTCGCGCCCATCCACGCCACGTAGTCGGTGCCCTCAGGCATCGTCTCGTAGAAGTCCACCACCGGGAGCTTGGCATCCTCCGCGACCTTCCTGAGGGCCACGATCTGCTGTGTCTCCGTCTGAGGATTGAAGGCCAGCAGCTTGACCTCGTGCCCCGTGAGGAGATCCTGCATGCCCTTGAGCGCGGCCGGCGGGACGTCGTTGCCGGCCTCGGAAGCGGCGCTGAACTCCTCGGGCGTCTTGTTCTCAAGGCCGGCGGCCTCGAGCATGTAGAGGGGAACGGGCTCCGTGATCGCAACACCCTCGCCGTGGTGTGCCGCCTTGATCGCATCGAGCTTTGAAGTGATGCCCGCGAGCTTGCCCTCCCACTGGGTGGCACGGTCCTTGAAGCTCTGGGCATCCGCGGAGTCGAGCTGGCCGAGCCGCTCGGCGACGGCGTCGGCGACCTTCTTCATGGCTGCCTGGCTGTACCAGATGTGCTCGTTGAACTCGGCAGAGGGCGAGGCGCTGGCCCCGCTCCGCAGGCCCGAGGCGTCGACGGCGTTGAGGACCCCCTGACCAGAGAGCTTGGCCTCGTCCGCGAGCTTCGACATGAAGTCGTCGTAGCCGCCCCCGTTGAGGACCACGAGCTTGGCCTTCGACACGGCCACGCGGTCCTGGCTCGTCGCCTCGTAGGAATGAGGATCCTGGCTCGACTTGGAGATGAGCGAGGTCACGGAGACCTTGTCCCCGCCAATCTGCTTGACGATGTCGCCGTACACGTTCGTTGAGGCAACGACGGCGATCTGGCCGGCGGAGGAGCCGGAGGCGGAGGCGGAGCCGGACGCCGGGCTCGCGGAGGACTGGGCACCGCACGCGCTGAGCGCGAGCGAAGCGGCCACGAGCGAGCTGGCGAGCACAAGCCGCCGGGAGGCGGGGAGAGCGGACAAGAGCACGGGGAATCCTCAGTTCACGTCGAACGGCAGAGAGTGGCCCGAAGGCGCTAATGCGAACGCATCGCATTCACAACAGCTCCACTGTAACCGTTCTTAGGAACAATTCCCATTTAGGGGACCGACCGTCGCGGAACCGGCGCTGTCAGGCGTCGGCGCTCTCCCCCAGCCGCCGCCCCCTGCCGGCCCGCGCCTGCGTCGCATCGCGGATCTCGCCGACAAGCTGTTCGATGACGTCCTCGAGGAACAGGACGCCGCGGGTGCCGCCTTCCCGTCCCATGACGCGCGCCACGTGGAGGCCGCTCTTCTGCATATCGGTGAGCGCCTCCTCGACCGTCGCGTTGGCCGCGATGTTCGCGAGCGAACGGACGCGCGCCTCGCCGATAGGCCGCTCGCGCGCGGCATCCGGGATCGCCAAGACGTCCTTGACGTGCAGATAGCCGGCGAGCTCGCCGTCGTCGTCGACCATGGGGAAACGTGAGAACCCGGTCTTGGCCACGGCCTTCTCGAACGCCGCCGGGGTTGCCGACGTCGAAAGGGTCACGAGCTCGGCGAGCGGGACCATGATCGATTCGACCGTCTGGTCGGAGAATTCGAGGGCGCCCGTGAGCAGCCCGGACTCGTCGTCGACAAGGCCCGAGCGGGTCGAGAGCTCCACGATCGTCTGGACCTCCTCGAGCGTGAACGACGACGCAACCTCGTCCTTCGGCTCGACCCGCAGGAGGCGGAGCACCACGTTCGCCGCCCAGTTGAGCGCCACGATGACGGGGCGCACGACCTTGGAGACGGCCACGAGCGCCGGTGCCAGGACGATCGCAGCGCGGTCGGCGACCGAGACCGAGATGTTCTTGGGCACCATCTCGCCGAAAGTAACGTGAAGGAACGTCACGAGCGCGAGGGCCACGACGAACCCGACCGTGTCACCGACCTCAACCGGCAGCCGGAGGGCCGTGAGCGGCACGCCGATGAGATCGTGGATGGCAGGCTCTGCGACCTGGAGAAGCAGGAGCGAGCACACGGTGATGCCCAGCTGCGCGCAGGCCAGCATGAGCGAGACGTGCTCCATCGCGCGCAACGTGGTCGCCGCTCGGCTCGACCCCGCGTCCGCGAGAGGTTCGATCTGGCTGCGCCGCGCCGACATGATCGCAAACTCGGCGCCGACGAAGAACGCGTTGCCGAGCAGCAGGATGACGAGCCAGACGATTCCGCCCCAGTCCCCCATCACGCGTCAACCCCTTCCGCCGGCTCGACGGCCGAACGCTCGGGAGCGAATCGCAGGCGGTCCACGCGCCGGCCATCCATCCGGGTCACTTCGAGGGCGCCGCCGTCGACCCCTATCGTGTCGCCTTGGACAGGCACGCGCCCCAGCACACTCATGACGAAGCCACCCACCGTCTCATACGAGGGATTGTCCTCGACCACGAGTCCGGGCACGTGCTCGGAGACTTCGTCGGGGCGCATGAGGCCTGGGAAGTACCAATCTCCGGAGGCGCTCTGGAGAACGCCCGGGACGAGGCGGTCGTGTTCGTCCGAGACCTCGCCCACGATCTCCTCGACGAGGTCCTCGAGGGTCACGACGCCGGCGGTTCCCCCGTACTCGTCGAGCACGACGGCGAGCTGGAGGTTGCCGTCGCGCAGCTGCGATATGAGCGCGTCGAGGTGGATCGTCTCGGGGACGCGGAGCACGTCCGTCATGATGGCGCCCGCCTCGATCTTCCCGCGCTTCTTCGCCGGCACGGCCACCGCCTTCTTGACGTGCACGAGCCCCCGCACGTCGTCCGGCGAGTCGCCGATGACCGGGAAGCGCGAATGGCCCGTGGCACGCGCGGCAGCGATGATGGCGTCCACGGTCTCGGTCGCCTCGATGGTCGTCACGCGCATGCGCGGGGTCATGACGTCCGCCGCGGTGCGCTCCGCGAAGCTCAGCGTGCGGGAGACGAAGCGGGCCGTCCCCTCGTCGAGCGTTCCGAGCTCTGCCGAACGCCGCACGAGCGAGGCGAGCTCGGCGGGCGAGCGCGCGCCCGAGATCTCCTCCTGGGCCTCGATGCCCATGCGACGCAGGACGCTGTTGGCGAAGCCGTTGAGCACGACGATCGCCGGCTTGAAGAGGGCCGTGAACACGAGCTGGGGGCGGGCGACGGCGCGCCCCACCGCGAGCGCGCGGGCGATCGCGAGGTTCTTGGGGACCAGCTCGCCGAGCAGCATCGAGCCGAGGGTCGCGATGACCATGGCGATCACGAGCGACACAGCATGGGCGCCTGGCAGCCCGAGCGCGGAGAGCGGGGTCTCGAGGAGCTTCCCGACGGAGGGCTCCATGACGAAGCCGGTCAGGAGCGTGGTGACGGTGATGCCGAGCTGGCAGCTCGAAAGCTGGGTCGAGAGCGACGTGAGGCACAGCATGAGCGACTTGGCGCCCTTCTCCCCGCGCTCGACGCTGCGCTGGACCGTCGCATGGTCGAGGGCGACGAGGGAGAATTCCACGGCGACGAAGAAGCCCGTGCCGAACACGAGAGCGATTCCCGCCGCGAGAAGCAACCACTCCATTTAGAAGGGCACCGCCATGGACAACGGCGGGAGCTGGCGAACGCGCCGCTCATTTCGACGGAGTGTAGAAATAAAGGAAGAACTGACGAAACTGGATCGGTGTGGGTCATCGTCCATAGCCCTTCCAGCTTATCAGCCGGGCCACGGCGCCATGCGGCGAACAACACCGTGTGACACTGGCCACGGATTGTCCGTTTACGCCGCTCGATCACTAGACTGGTCCAGAGTGTGAGCGCAACGGTTGGACGCCAGCGTTCACGGTGGCAGGCGGCTCCTGTCCCGACATCGAACCGCCTGCCGGGCCCTGGTCCGGTGGTTGGCCTGCAATGACCTGCCTGCGGGCCAAATAGATCGATGGAAGAGGCGTATCTCCAGTGCCAGAACTGCCAACCCACCGCTTGCCCGAAGAATTCGGCGGCAATGAGTGGCTTGTCGATGAGCTCTACGAGCAGTATCAGCAGAACAAGAACTCGGTCGACTCGAAGTGGTGGCCCCTCTTCGAATCGTTCGACTCAGACGACGCCGCAGGCGGCTCCGCGGTGGTGAACGGCTCCGCGAAGGCGCAAGCCGTTGAGGCCCTGAACCGGTCCACTGGTGCGTCGGCCCCCGCGCAGGCTTCCTCCCCGCAGGCCCCGGCCGGCGCCGCGCCGTCGGCCGCCGCGCGCCCCGCCCCCGCCCAGGCTTCGGCCTCCGCTCAGAGCACGGCACCGGCCCCGTCTGCCGCCCCGGCCCCCGCGTCGGCGCCTGCCGCGAAGAAGGGCGCGGCCGCCGTCGTCCGTGACGGCGCCAAGCCCTCGGCAAGCGGCCCGATCCCGGCCCAGCTGCCCAAGAAGGCCAAGGACGAGACGGTCGAGGACGACGTCGTCACGACGCTCCGCGGCCCCGCCAAGGCGATCGCCGCCAACATGGTGACGAGCCTCGAGGTCCCGACCGCGACGACGGTGCGTGCCGTGCCCGCGAAGCTCCTCATGGACAACCGCATCGTCATCAACAACCACCTCTCGCGTGTGCGCGGCGGCAAGGTCTCGTTCACGCACCTCATCGGCTTCGCCGTGATCCGCGCCCTCAAGCTCATGCCGTCCATGAACGTCAGCTACGACGAGATCGACGGCAAGCCCGTCGCGGTCCAGCACTCGCACGTCAACTTCGGCATCGCGATCGACCTTCCGGGCAAGGACGGCGCGCGCCTCCTCGTCGTCCCGAACGTCAAGAAGGCCGAGACCATGAACTTCTCGGAGTTCTGGCACACGTACGAGGACCTCATCAAGCGCGCCCGCGCCGGCAAGCTCACGGCGGACGACTACTCCGGCACGACCGTCTCGCTCACGAACCCCGGCGGCATCGGCACGGTCCACTCGGTCCCGCGCCTCTCGAAGGGCCAGGCAGCGATCGTGGGCGTCGGCGCCCTCGAGTACCCGGCCGAGTTCCAGGGCTCCTCGGAGAAGGTGCTCGCGCTCTCGGCCGTCGGCAAGATCATCACGCTCACGTCGACGTACGACCACCGCGTGATCCAGGGCGCCGGCTCGGGCGAGTTCCTCCGGATCGTCCACCAGCTCCTGCTCGGCGAGCAGGGCTTCTACGACGAGATCTTCGAGTCGCTCCGCATCCCGTACGAGCCCGTGCGCTGGAGCCCGGACCTGCAGGTGAACCCCGAGGACACCATCAACAAGGTGGCCCGGATCCAGCAGCTCATCCACGCATACCGCGTGCGCGGCCACCTCATGGCGGACACGAACCCGCTCGAGTACGTCCAGCGCCGGCACCCGGACCTCGACGTCCTCACTTACGGCCTCACCCTCTGGGACCTCGAGCGCGAGTGGCCCACGGGCGGCTTCGGCGGCCGGCCGAAGGCCAAGTTCCGCGACATTCTGGGCGTGCTCCGCGACGCCTACTGCCGCACGACCGGCACCGAGTACATGCACCTCCAGGAGCCGGCCGAGCGCAAGTGGTTCCAGGACGAGATGGAGCACCCGTACAAGAAGCCGAGCCGCGAGGAGCAGCTCCGGATCATCTCGCGCCTCAACGCGGCCGAGGCGTTCGAGACGTTCCTCCAGACCAAGTTCGTGGGCCAGAAGCGCTTCTCGCTCGAGGGCGGCGAGTCCCTCATCCCGCTGCTCGACGCGATCCTCTCCGGCGCGGCCGAGGACGGGCTCGACGAGGTCGGCATCGGCATGGCCCACCGCGGGCGCCTCAACGTGCTCACCAACATCGCGGGCAAGACCTATGCCCAGGTCTTCCGTGAGTTCGAGGGCACTCAGGACCCCCGCAGCGTCCAGGGCTCCGGCGACGTCAAGTACCACCTCGGCACCGAGGGCACGTTCACGGCGGAGAACGGCAAGCAGACCAAGGTCTACCTCGCCGCGAACCCGTCCCACCTCGAGGCCGTCGACCCGGTCCTCGAAGGCATCGTCCGCGCCAAGCAGGACCGGCTCGACTCGGGCGAGGCGTTCCCCGTCCTGCCGATCCTCGTCCACGGCGACGCGGCCTTCGCGGGCCAGGGCGTCGTCGCAGAGACGCTGAACCTCTCGCAGCTGCGCGGCTACCGGACGGGCGGCACGATCCACATCATCGTGAACAACCAGGTCGGGTTCACGACGTCGCCGTCGGCGTCCCGCTCGTCGGTCTACTCGACCGACGTCGCGAAGATGGTCCAGGCGCCGATCTTCCACGTCAACGGCGACGACCCCGAGGCGGTCGTCCGCGTCGCGCAGCTCGCGTACCGCTTCCGGCAGCGCTTCCACAAGGACGTCGTGATCGACCTCGTGTGCTACCGCCGCCGCGGCCACAACGAGGGCGACGACCCGTCGATGACCCAGCCGCTCATGTACAACCTCATCGAGGCGAAGCGCTCCGTCCGCAAGCTCTACACCGAGAGCCTGATCGGCCGCGGCGACATCACGCAGGACGAGGCCGAGCAGCTGCTCCGCGACTACCAGGAGCGCCTCGAGCGCGTCTTTGCGGAGACGCACGCGGCGCAGACCTCGCCGATCCCGATCGTCACGAGCGACCTCAAGGCGGTCTCGGACCTCGAGCGTCCCATCTCGCAGCAGCAGGAGGACTCGTCGGGCGAACAGCACCCCGAGTCCACGGCTGTCACTCCCGAGGCCTTCGCCCGCATGGGCCGGGCGCACCTCGAGATCCCGGACGGCTTCACGGTCCACCCGAAGCTCAAGCAGCTCCTCGAGCGGCGCGAGCAGATGTCCCGCGAGGGCGGGATCGACTGGGGCTTCGGCGAGCTGGCGGCTTTCGGCTCGCTCACCACCGAGGGCATTCCGGTCCGCCTCGCAGGCCAGGACTCGCGGCGCGGCACGTTCGTCCAGCGCCACGCGGTCTTCCACGACCGGACCACGGGCGCCGAGTGGACCCCGCTCGCGAACCTCTCGCCGGACCAGGCGAAGCTCGCGATCTATGATTCGTCGCTCTCTGAATACGCCGCCCTCGGCTTCGAGTACGGCTACTCGGTGGAGCGCCCGGACGCGCTTGTCCTGTGGGAGGCCCAGTTCGGCGACTTCGTCAACGGCGCCCAGACGATCATCGACGAGTTCATCTCCTCGGCCGAGCAGAAGTGGGGCCAGCGGTCCTCGGTGGTCATGCTCCTCCCCCACGGCTACGAGGGCCAGGGGCCCGACCACTCGTCGGCGCGCATCGAGCGCTTCCTCCAGCTGTGCGCCGAGGACAACATGGTGGTCGCCCACCCGAGCACGCCGGCCTCGCACTTCCACCTCCTGCGCCGCCAGGCCTACAGCCGGCCGCGGAAGCCGCTCATCGTCTTCACGCCGAAGCAGCTCCTGCGCCTCAAGGCCGCCGCGTCGCCGGTGGAGGAGTTCACCACGGGAGCGTTCCGCCCGGTGATCCCCGACCAGGAGAACCTCGACCCGCAGGGCGTCCAGCGCGTGCTGCTCGTCTCGGGCCGCCTGTTCTACGACCTCCAGGCGCAGCGCACGAAGGCCAAGGACACCACGACTGCCCTGGTCCGCATCGAGCAGCTGTACCCGCTCCCGACGGCAGAGATCGCCGCCGAGCTCGCGAAGTACCCGAACGCGGAGGTCGTGTGGGCCCAGGACGAGCCGGCCAACCAGGGCGCGTGGCCGTTCATGGCCCTCAACCTGGCACCCCAGCTCGACCGCGAGCTGCACATCGTGTCGCGCCCGGCGTCCGCCGCGACGTCGGCCGGCTCGATGAAGCGCCACTCCGCTGAGGAGTCGACGCTCATCGAGGAGTGCTTCCAGCTCTGACGCTCCCAGGGCTCCTGCCGCACGGACGGCGCGGAGCCCCACGCAGCGGACGACGGCGGCCCGCACCTTCCCAGCGAGGGTGCGGGCCGCCGTCGTCGGCGTAGGCACTGCCCGCCGCCGGTGTTGTGATCGCCACACCGGCAGTTCGGCCGCGCAGTCCCGCCCTCCCGGGCTCCGGCGGGCTCTTTCGCTAGACTCGTGAGCCAAAGGCGCCGTGCACGCACGGCGGAGGCGGCCAGCTGGTTGGAGGAGCGCATGGCGCACGAGAGGAAGGTTCGCCTCGCGGCGATCGGCGACGAATTGCTGGCTGGGACCGGCGACCCACGCGCGCTCGGCTGGCTCGGGCGGGTCCTGGCCCGAACTCCGCGCGAGGAGCTGACCCTCGAAAGCTACGTCCTCGCTGCGCCCCAGGAGGGCACCGAGACGCTCTCGACGCGCTGGCTCGAGGAGGCCCAGCGCCGCTTCGGCGAGGGCTACGAGAACCGCCTCGTGATCGGGCTGTCGGGCCGGGACATCGAGTTCGGACTCACGCCGGCGCGCAGCCGGCTCAACGTGGCGAACATCCTCGACACCGCCGCGCAGAACAGCGCCGAGGTATTCGTGGTCGGCCCGCCGCCCACGCTCGATCCGGCGCAGAACCGGCGCCTGGCCGAACTCAACACGGCCTTCGCGGACGTCACCACGCGCCGCAAGCACTACTACGTGGACACGTTCTCCCCGCTCCTCAACCACGAGCAGTGGCGCGGCGATCTCGCGGCGAACGCTGGAGTTCCGGGGCAGGCCGGATACGGGCTGATCGCGTGGCTCGTGCTGCATCGCGGCTGGTTCCCGTGGCTCCGGCTCCCCCAGTCCTAGAGCCGTCAGTCCGAAAGCCGTCCCAGTCCTCGAGCCAGTTCCTGGACCCGCACGCGTCAGAGCGAGACGCACCCCTGAGCTCTGTCGAATGATCTGGTCGTCGTACCGGCCCTTCCTGTGTCCCGTGCCGTCCCCTTGACCCTTGCGCCTCACCACAACGCGATATATCGTGTTTCTCAGATCGCGTTATATCGCGACCCCCGCCATCAGGCGAGGGAGGGGATTCCGCCAGGAGGGGCCATGTCAACGGAGAACTGGAACGTCACCGAACCGCAGACCATCACGGTCGACGGGGTCACGTCGCTGCGCGCCGGGATCGTCGGCGGCCGACTTGACGTCATCGTCCACGACCGCCCGGACGCCGTCATCGAGGTGAGCTCGGTGCAGGGCGATCCCGTCGCCGTCTCGCTCGACAACGGGCGCCTCGAGGTACGCCACCAGCTGCAGGGCCTCGAGGGCTGGTTCAAGAACCTCATGGGAACGGTGTCCGGCTCGAGCGAGAACAGCACGGTCGTCTCGATCGCCGTGCCTGCTGGCGTCCCCGTGGAGATCGGCACCGTGAGCGGCGACGGCCTTGTCTCCGGGACCGGCCCTGTCACGCGGCTCAACACCGTCTCCGGCTCGGTCCTCGGCGACGGGACCCGCGGCGAGCTGCACCTCAATACTGTGAGCGGAGACGTCATCGCGCGGAGCCACGAAGGCATCCTGACCGCGAAGACCGTCTCGGGCGAGGTAACGGCGTCGGGCCTGCTCAAGGACATCCGGGCGAAGTCCGTCTCGGGCGACCTCGTCTTCGACACCGAGGGATATTGCGAGTCCCTGGGGGCGAGCACCGTGAGTGGCGACATCACCGTGCGCCTCCCCCGCGACATCGGCGTGGACCTCACGGCGACGACCGTGTCCGGCCGCGTCGTCGTGGATGAGTCCCGCTTCTCCTCCTTCAAGGGCCGCCTCGAGACGATCCTCGGCCCCGACCTGCGGCTCATGGTGCTGCGCTCCAACACGGTCTCCGGCAACGTCTCTGTGGTGCACGCGGGCCAGGCATCGAGCCCGGCCGAGGCGGGTCACACCGCGGGAGAGGCCGCCGACGACCCGGCGTCCGCGGGCGGCGAGGAGGCGGCAGAGTGACGCCTCCGGTCTTCGCCCACGGCGCTCTGCGCCTCTACCTCCTCGCGCTCCTCGAGGACGGTCCCCGGCATGGCTACGAGCTCATCAAGGCTCTGAGCGATCGCTTCGGCGGCACGTACTCGCCGAGCCCAGGGACGGTGTATCCCCGCCTTGCGAAGCTCCAGGACGAGGGCCTCGTCGAGGCGGAGCCGGCCGGGCGGCGAAGCATCTACCGCATCACCGAGGCCGGGCTGCGGGAGCTCGATGCGCGGCGGGACGAGCTCGCCGATGTCGAACAGGACATCTCGGCGTCGGTGCGCCGGCTCGCGGATTCCCTGCGCGACGAGCTCCGCGCGAGCATGCGCGGCCTGCGGGCGGATCTCGCGGCGACGGCGGAGACCGCCCGGCAGGCGGCGCGCAGCGTGCGCGTAGAAGCGCGGACGACGGCGAAGGCTCCCGCGCAGGGCGCGCCGCCGCCGTCGTCCGCTCGCCCGGGCGGGCCGCTCACGGAGGCGCTCCGCGATGGATTCGCGGAGCCGTCTCCCGAGCGCTTCAGCCGCGAGAGCCACGGCCGGCTCGTCGAGGCCGAGATGCTCGTCCAGGCGTTCCGCGACGACCTCCGCGTCGAGCTCAGATCTCACGCCGCGCGCGAGGCCGTCACCGAGGTCACGCTCGAGACGCTCCGCACCGTGCTCGACCAGGCCCGCATCGCCGTCCGGAACTCGCTCCGCGGCTGAGCCTCCCGCGCCCTGCGTGTGCGCTGACCTTGCCGGCGTTTTGGGCCCTGCGCCGCAGATGTGGGAGGATGGTAGGCGGCCTTCCGGGCCATCAACGTTACCGAGCCCAAGGAGGCCCCTATGAGCAAGCGTGCACGCAAGCGCCGTGACCGCAAGAAGAGCGGCGCGAACCACGGTCGGCGCCCCAACGCCTGAGGCGCCCCTGCAGGACGCCTACGACAGTCATAGGGGAGATAAAGAAACCAGGAGATAAACAGCAAAGGGAATATTTCCCACCACAGCCTGTGGCGTTGACGCTGTGTGCGGATGGGTCGTGCGAGTGCGTCGGTCGGGTCAGACCTCGGCGACGGTCGCGGAGGAGCGGATCGAATGGATCTTCTCGAGGATGCTGAGCTTGAGCTTCGCGGGGGCCTGCTCGGCACAGCTGCGCTTCATGGCGCTGCGGATCATGCACTCGAGATTGTGCTCTTCGCGGCACTCAGAGCAGGACTCGAGGTGCGCGCGGATTTCGGCGACGTCCGCCGCGGGCAGTGCGCCGTCGAGGTACTCGTAGAGTCGCTCAAGCCGCGATTCGTCGCAGTCGCCGAGTCCCTGACAGTTGCCCATTATTCCTTCTCCTGCTTGCTCGAGTCCGCTTCGGTGCCCGCGCCCGAATTCACGGACACCCGCGCGCCCGCAAAGCCGCGTTCTGCGGCGTAATCTGCCAAACGGTCCCGGAGGAGCTTCCTCCCCCGGTGGAGCCTGGACATCACGGTGCCGATCGGCGTGCCCATGATCTCCGAGATCTCCTTGTACGCGAAGCCCTCGACGTCGGCGAAGTACACCGCGAGCCGGAACTCCTCGGGGATGGCCTGCAGCGCCTGCTTGACGTCGGAGTCCGGCAGGTGGTCGAGCGCCTCGGCCTCGGCCGAGCGGAGCCCTGTCGAGGAGTGCGACTCGGCGCGCGCGAGCTGCCAGTCCTCGACGGTGTCCGTGTTGGCCTGTTGGGGCTCGCGCTGACGCTTGCGGTACAGGTTGATGTAGGTGTTCGTGAGGATCCGGTACAGCCAGGCCTTGAGGTTGGTGCCCGGCTTGTACTGGTGGAACGCTGCGAACGCCTTTGCGTAGGCCTCTTGGACGAGGTCCTCCGCATCTGCAGGATTGCGGGCCATGCGCATTGCGGCCGAGTACAGCTGGTCGACGTACTGCATGGCGTCGCGCTCGAAACGCTCGCGGCGCGCTTCGGGACTCTCCGTGGCCGGATCGGTGCCCGCAGCCGAATCCGCCGCGGAATCGTCAGGCTCGATGGAATCGACGGTGCTCATTGCGGACCAGTCTACTGGCGCGGCGGCACGCGGGCGGTCCAAGACCAGCACGGGGTCTCCTCTCCAGACGCAGGCTCAACGAACATGGAAACCGCACGAAAAGGGAAAATATTCCGCGAAAGTGCAAGACTGGACCCGCCGGAAACCCCAACCAGGAGGCCTCATGTCGGTAGTCCGATTCCTCGCTCGACCCCTGCTCGCGTCCTCGTTCATCGTCGCCGGCGCGGACAAGCTGAAGAACGCGGACGCCACCGCTGAGCAGCTCTCCCCCGTGCTGCGCCGCGCGGCAGATGCGCTCCCCATCCGTGTCGAAGAGAAGACGCTGGCCCGTGCCGTCGGCGCAACCCAGCTTGGCGCGGGGCTTCTGTTCGCGCTCGGCAAGGCTCCTCGCTTCTCGGCGTCGGTCCTCGCGGTGACGACGGCGCTGAACACCTTCGTCGAGTGGCGCACTGCAGACATCGGCTCGAAGGAGCTCCGCTCGGCCCGGCGCGCGCGCCTGCTCAAGAACTTCTCCCTGGTCGGCGGCGTCCTGCTCGCCTCGGTCGACACGGCCGGGCGGCCGAGCCTCGCGTGGCGCGCCCAGCAGCTCGCGTCCGACGCCGCCAAGCAGGCCAAGACCGTCAAGGCGGACGCCGCGAAGACGGCCAAGTCAGTCAGGGTCGACGCCGCGAAGGCAGCGAAGTCAGTCAGGGCCGACGCCACGAGGGCGGCTAAGTCCGTCAGCGCCGACGCCGCGAAGGCAGCCAAGACCGCGAGCCGCCAGCTCGGCGCCGGGAGCCACGCGTGACCACAGCGGCGGCGGCCTGGGCCGCGCCGTTCGCCCGGGAACCAGTCGACGCGACCGTCACCGTCCCCGGATCGAAGTCACTCACCAACCGGTATCTCGTGCTCGCGGCCCTCGCAGAGGGCCCGAGCCGGCTCCGCGCGCCGCTGCATTCGCGGGACTCCGCGCTCATGATCGGGGCCCTGCGCGCGCTCGGGGCCACCGTCACCGAGGTTCCGGGCGACGGCGACTACGGACCGGACCTCGAGATCGTGCCCCTCGCTCATGGGTCGACGGCGGCCGACCTCGGCGCCGTCGCCGTCGACTGCGGCCTCGCAGGGACGGTCATGCGCTTCGTCCCGCCGCTCGCGGCGCTGTGCCGCGGCGAGATCGCGTTCGACGGCGATCCGCACGCCCGCGTCCGCCCCATGGGCCCGGTCATCGATGCGCTCGAAGCGCTCGGTGTGGGGCTCTCCTCGGCCGACGGCCGCCGCCCGTCCTCGCTCCCGTTCACGGTCCACGGCACGGGCACCGTCCCGGGTGGCCACGTGATCGTGGATGCGAGCGGCTCGAGCCAGTTCGTCTCGGCGCTCCTCCTCGCAGGCGCCCGCTTCGAGGCTGGGCTCCACCTCGAGCACGTCGGCAAGCCGGTCCCGAGCCTCGACCACATTGCGATGACCGTGAGCGTCCTGCGCGAGGTCGGTGTCGCGGTCGACGACTCGATCCCGAACCACTGGTTCGTCCAGCCGGGCCCCATCAGGGCGTTCGATGTGCGGATCGAGCAGGACCTCTCCAACGCGGGGCCGTTCCTCGCGGCCGCCGTCGCGACGCACGGGACGGTCCGCGTGCCGAACTGGCCCGAGCACACTACGCAGGTGGGCGACGCCTGGCGCGAGATCCTCCCGAAGCTCGGGGCGACCGTGACTCTCGATCGCGGAACCCTCACCGTGCGCGGCGGCGACCGGATCACCGGCGCAGAACTGGCCGACACGAGCGAGCTCGCCCCGACCGTCGCGGCGATCTGCGCCCTCGCGGACACCCCCTCGCGGCTCACCGGAATCGCGCATCTCCGCGGCCACGAAACGGACCGGCTCGCGGCGCTCGTCGCCGAGATCACGAGGCTCGGCGGGGACGCCGAAGAGACCGAGGACGGCCTCCTGATCCGGCCCGCGCGGCTGCACGCCGGCTTGGTCCGGAGCTACGCAGACCACCGCATGGCGACCGCGGGGGCGATCCTCGGGCTCGCCGTCGACGGCATCGAGGTGGAGGACATCGCGACGACCTCCAAGACCATGCCCGAGTTTCCGCAGATGTGGGAGCGGATGCTCGCCCCCGGTGCCGGTCGCGCCCAGCACCAGCCGATGGACGGGGTCCTGTAGGCCGATGGCCGACCGCGAGTGGGACGAGAGCGACGTCCGGATCCGCCCTAACAAGCGGGGCAGCCGCCCGCGCACCAAGGACCGGCCGAGCCACGAAGACGCCGTCACGGGACGGGTGATCACGGTGGACCGCGGCCGGTACACGACCATCGTCGCCGAGGACACGCCGGACGAGCGCACCGTCATCGCAGCCCGGGCGCGCGAGCTGCGCCGCACCCCCGTCGTCGCCGGCGACTTCGTGGCGCTCGTGGGGGACGTGACCGGCCGCCCGGACACGCTCGCGAGGCTCGTACGGGTCCAGGACCGCGCGACGGTCCTGCGCCGCAGCGCGGACGACGACGACCCCATCGAGCGCGTCGTCGTCGCCAATGCGGACCAGCTCGTCATCGTCGTCGCCGCAGCGAACCCCGAACCGCGCACGGGCTTCATCGACCGCGCGCTCGTGGCCGCGTACGACGCGGGCATCGAGCCGCTCCTCCTCGTCACCAAGGCCGACCTCAAGGACCCGGCCCCGCTCCTGGCGACCTACGAGCTGCTGCCGCTCACCGTCGTCGTAAGCCGCACCGCCGAAGAGGCGCCGGAGACCGAAGCGCCTGAGGACACCGGGGCCGAGGTCCCGGAACTCGAAGGCCTGGAGGCTGAGGCCCCGGAACCCGAGGGTGCCGGGCCGACCCCGCACAGCGTCAAGCTCGACGACGACGCCGTCGCCCGTCTGCGGGAGGAACTCGACGGCCGGGTGACGGTCCTCCTGGGGCACTCGGGCGTGGGCAAGTCCACGATGGTCAATGCGCTCACGGGGGCCTCGCGCGCGACCGGCGGCGTCAACGCCGTCACGGGACGCGGGCGCCACACGTCGTCGTCGGCGCTCGCCCTGCGCCTCGACGGCGCGCCTCCCGGGAGCTGGATCATCGACACGCCGGGCATCCGCTCGTTCGGCCTCGCCCACGTGGACCCCGACCGGATCCTCCATGCGTTCCCCGACCTCGAACCGGGCACCGAGGACTGCGCCCGCGGCTGCCGGCACGACTCCTCCGCCGTCGAATGCGGCCTCGACGCCTGGGTCGCCGACGGGCACGCCGGACCGCAGGGGCCGGCAAGGCTCGCGTCGCTCAGGAGGCTTCTCGGCGCGAACCCGCGCGAGGAGGCCCACGACGCGAAGGAACTCGGCACACTCTGAACGGGCCGGACGTCCCGCTCCCCAAGGCGCCAAGGCGATAGCGTGGGACCCATGAGCCCCGTCGCCCCCGAGTCATACACCGATGACCTCCGTCTGGCCCACGTGCTCGCCGACTCCGTCGACGCGCAGACCATGGACCGCTTCAAGGCGCTCGACCTCCATGTCGAGACCAAGCCGGACCTGACGCCGGTCACGGACGCGGATCGTGCGGCGGAGGACGCCATCCGGAACCAGCTCTCCCGCGCCCGCCCGCGCGACGCGGTGATCGGCGAGGAGTTCGGCACCACGGGGCACAGCTCGCGCCGCTGGATCATCGACCCGATCGACGGCACGAAGAACTTCGTGCGAGGCGTCCCGGTGTGGGCCACCCTCATTGCTCTGGCTGAGGGCGACGACATCGTGGTTGGCGTCGTGAGCGCCCCCGCCCTCGGCCGGCGCTGGTGGGCCGCGAAGGGCGCCGGCGCCTACACCGGACGCTCGCTCGCGGCCGCGACGAAGCTCAAGGTCTCGAATGTGACACGCCTCTCTGACGCCTCGCTTTCCTACTCGAGCCTTGCCGGGTGGCGCGAGCGCGGCTCGTTCGGCGACTTCCTGAGCCTCACCGAGGACGTGTGGCGCACGCGCGCATACGGGGACTTCTGGTCGTACTGCCTCGTGGCCGAGGGCGCCGTGGACATCGCGACGGAGCCGGAGCTCCAGCTGTACGACATGGCGGCACTCGTGCCGATCGTCACCGAGGCCGGCGGGCGGTTCACGTCCCTTGAGGGCGTCGACGGCCCCTGGGGTGGGAGCGCCCTCGCGACCAACGGGATCATCCACTCCGCCACGCTCGCGAGGCTCAATCCCGAGCACGACGACCTCCTCTCCTCCTAACCCCTCCCACCCCACCGTCTCGGGTACAGATACCCGCCCGCTCTGGCATCTCGGGTACAGAAACTCGCCCTCCCCAGCGTCTCGGGTACAGAAACTCGCCCTCCCCAGCGTCTCGGGTACAGATACCCGCCCACCCCACCGTCTCGGGTACAGAAACTGGCCCGCGCTGGCATCTCGGGTACAGATACCCGCCCACCCCACCGTCTCGGGTACAGATGATCTGTACCCGAAACCTGCCAGAGCGGGAGTTGGTGTACCCGAAACCTGTCAGAGCGGGAGTTGGCGTACCCGAAACCTGTCAGAGCGGGAGTTGGCGTACCCCAAAACCTGCCAGAGCGGGAGTTGGCGTACCCCAAAACCTGCCAGAGCGGGAGTTGGCGTACCCGAAACCTGCCAGAGCGGGAGTTGGCGTACCCGAAACCTGCCAGAGCGGGAGTTGGCGTACCCGAAACCTGCCAGAGCGGGAGTTGGCGTACCCGAAACGATCTCGCTTCTTAACTCGATGTAACACGGGCGGGCGGGCTGGAGGCCGCACCCGACCTCCCGTAATCTCGTGGTCAGGTCACGAGTGCCAGCGCGAAGCCCCGGCTTGCTGGCCGGCAACCCTCCACACGCGGCGGGGTGCCCCGGGTGACGACCAGGCCGGTCCGGAGTGGACTCGGCAAGCGCGGCCCCCGCACGGCGGGGCCTAGATTCCGAGGTGCAGTCAATGAGCACACCCGTCGTCGTACCCTCAGCCCAGCTCCAAACCCAGCCCCGATCCACGCGAGCCAAGCCCACGGAGCCCCAAACCCAGGCCCAGCCCACCCAGCCCCAGCCGCCCCAGGCCCAGCCCGGACTTGGTAGCCCCGCGGCGGGCATCGATCCCGGCGCCTATCCTGACGCCATCCGGCCCCTCGCGCCCGTGGTCGGCGCCGAACTCGCGACGCCGCTCGCGGCCGGCGGTGAGCTGCGCTACGCGAACCTCGACTACGCGGCCTCGGCACCGGCTCTGGTCGAGGTCGCCGACCACCTCAACGAGGTGCTCCCCTACTATGCGAGCGTTCACCGCGGGGCAGGCTACGCGTCCCAGGTCAGCACGTCGGTCTACGAGAACGCGCGCGGAATCGTGCGGGAGTTCCTCGGCGCGCGGCCGGACGACGAGGTCGTCTTCACGCGCAACACGACCGACGCCCTCAACCTCCTCGCGGGCTGCATCCCGGGCACGGGGGACGTGCTGTACCTCGACATCGAGCATCACGCGAACCTCCTCCCCTGGCAGGCGCGCCCCCACAGGAGCGTGGTCGCGGCACGGACACTCGCGGAGACGCTCGAGCGCGTGCGCGCTTGGCTCAAGGCCGGCGAAGTGAGCCTCCTCGCCGTCACGGGCGCCTCCAACATCACGGGCGAGATCCTGCCGATCGCCGAACTCGCGCGGCTCGCCCACGAGCACGGCGCCCGGATCGCGGTCGACGCCGCGCAGCTCGCCCCGCACCGCAGGATCGACATCGCGAGCGCCGACATCGACTACCTCGCGTTCTCCGGCCACAAGCTCTACGCCCCGTTCGGCGCGGGCGTCCTCGTGGGCCGTGCCGACTGGCTTGACAGGGGCAAGCCCCACCTCGCGGGCGGCGGCGCGGTGCGCGAGGTCAGGCTTGACTCGGTCGTGTGGGCGGACGGACCGGCCCGCCATGAGGCCGGCTCCCCGAACGTGCTCGGCGCCGCCACGCTCGCCAAGGCGGCGCAGGTGATCTCGGGCCTCGACGAGGGCGCCTGGCACCGCCACGAGCAGCAGCTCCGCGACGCGCTCGTCGCGGGGCTCGGCGAAGTCGAGGGCGTCACGGTCCACCGGCTCTTCGAGGACTCCGATCTCGGCGCAGGCCCGGCATCGCGGGGCTCGATCGGCATCGTCAACTTCTCCATCGCAGGCCACGACGCGGGGCTCACGGCCGCCTACCTCTCGGCCGAGCACGGCGTGGGCTTGCGCGACGGCCGCTTCTGCGCGCATCCCGCGCTGCGTCGGCTCGGACTCCCGTCAGGCTCCCTGCGTGCCAGCTTCGGGGTGGGCTCGCGGCTCGAGGACGTCGAGCGCCTCGTCCGCGGCGTCCAGGACCTGGTCGAGCACGGGGTCCGGCTCGACTACACCGTCGACTCGGGGCGCTGGGTCCCCACCCACGACGCTCGGCCGTTCCCCGCATGGGCGCCGAACACCCCGGGCACGGCGGGCGCCGCGCCCTGCACCGCCGAAGACTGAGCCGCCACCCCAGCCCTCCAAGTCCCCGCCGGGCGGACGCGCCCAGCGGCGCGGCCCGAGCCGGCACGCTTCCGGACCCGCGAGAGCCGCGCTCCCGGTAGATTCGACTCCATACAGCGGAGGAATCCCCCGGCACCGGCGCGGGATGCGGCGGGTGAGGAGCAGGCACGGATGGCGCGCGGCGGACCAAAGTTCGGCGACGAACGACGGCGGGAACTCGCCGAGGCATTCCTGGCCGGCGGGGAGCACTATGAGAAAGTGCGTCCCGGCTACCCGGACGAGGCGGTGGACTGGCTGCTCCCGCCTGGTGCCGCCACCGCCGTCGACCTCGGCGCCGGCACGGGCAAGCTCACGGCGCTCCTCGCCGCGCGCGGACTCCACGTCACGGCCGTCGATCCGAGCGCTGGCATGCTCACCGAGCTTCGGCGGCTCCATCCCGGGGTGGAAACGGTCCTCGCCCCTGCGGAATCGACCGGCCTTCCGGAGGGCTCGGCCGATCTCGTGGCTGCGGCGCAGGCATGGCACTGGTTCGAAGCGGCGGCCGCGACGCGCGAGGCGGTGCGGCTGCTCGCTCCGGGCGGCCGCGTCGGGCTCGTGTGGAACCAGCTCGACACGTCGGTGCCGTGGGTCCACCGGCTCTCCCGCATCATGCACGCGGGTGACGTCCACAAACCGGGCTACCACCCGCCGTCGGGCCCTGAGCTGACCGGCTGGGAATCGGCGTCCTTTCGGTGGGAGGACCCCATCACTCCCGAGGGCATCGTCGAGCTCACGAAGTCACGCAGCTACTACCTTCGCGCGAGCGAGGCACTACGGGAGCGCGTCAATACGAATCTCGCGTGGTACCTGTTCGAGCACCTCGGCCATCAGCCCGACGAACCGATGCTCCTCCCCTACGTCACGCAGGTCTGGAAGGCCGTGGCGGCTGACTCATGACTGGCGCGCTGCGCTGGCCCGCGGCGCCGGCCCGCTGGGAATTGACCCGCGGTCCGGGCCTCTGGTCCCTTGTGCCATGTGCCGCCGCCTTCTAGGATTTAGGCATACCGAAACTCGGAAATGAGGGGCGCAAAAGTGAGTAGGACCGACCCGGTTGCCACCGCGCGGCCCATACCGCGGGCACCTTGGCGCGCATCTCTTGCGCTGCTAGGCCCAGCCTTCGTCGCCTCGATCGCCTATGTCGATCCCGGAAACGTGGCCGCGAACCTCACGGCCGGGGCCCGCTACGGTTATCTGCTCGTCTGGGTCCTCGTGCTCGCGAACGCGATGGCAATGCTCGTGCAGTACCAGTCCGCGAAGCTCGGCATCGTCACTGGTCGGACGCTGCCCGAGCTCCTCGCCGAACGGATGCGGCCTCGAGCGCGGGTGCTGTACTGGCTCCAGGCCGAGATCGTGGCGCTCGCAACGGATCTCGCCGAGGTGGTCGGAGGGGCCATCGCTCTCGGGCTGCTCTTCCGGGTCCCGCTCCCGCTCGGGGCCATGATCGTGGGGGGAGTGTCGATGGCGCTTCTGGCCGTGCAGGACCACCGCACTCAGCAGCGCTTCGAGGCTGCGATCATCGGGCTCCTCGCAGTCATCACGATCGGCTTCCTCGCGGGCCTCGTCGTGAGCCCGCTCTCTCCGCCGGGGATCGCGAGCGGGCTCGTGCCGCACTTCGACGGCCCCGACACCGTGCTCCTCGCAGCCTCGATGCTGGGCGCCACCGTGATGCCGCACGCGATCTACGTCCATTCGGCCCTCTCCCGTGACCGACACCGAGCCGATCCCCACACGCACGTGCCGCCCACCGCTGTCGCCCGTCTTCTGCGGGGCACACGGGCGGACGTCCTCATCGCGCTCGGGCTTGCGGGCCTGGTCAACATCGGGATGCTCCTCCTCGCGGCGTCGACCCTGGGCGGGCGTCAGGGGACGGACACCATCGAGGGCGCGCACTCCTCGATCGTGGAGGCTCTCGGACCTCTCGTCGGGACGGCTTTCGCGATCGGGCTGCTCGCGAGCGGCCTCGCGTCGACAGCCGTGGGCTCCTACGCGGGCTCGACGATCATGCAGGGACTGCTGCGCCGGCGAGTGCCCGTCGTCGTGCGCCGCCTCGTGACCCTCGTACCGTCCGTCGCGCTCCTGGCGCTCGGCTTCGATCCCACCATGTCGCTCGTCGTGAGCCAGGTGGTGCTGAGCTTCGGCATCCCGTTCGCGCTCGTGCCGCTCGTCCGGCTCGCGTCGAGCCGGGAGCTCGTGGGGGCCTTCGCCATGTCGCCGTGGGTCAAGGCCGCGGCGTGGACGAGCGCTGGGCTCGTCATCGTCCTGAACCTCGCGCTCGTCTGGCTCACCTTCTCCTCCGGGGTCTGACGGCCGCGAAGGAATGCCTGAGGCTCGCGGCGGAACTCGAGCGTGACGGTAGGCTAATTGACGTGAAGAGCCAGCCATCATCCTCGATCGAGGACTACGTGAAGGTCATCTACTCTTTCACGGAGTGGCAGGAGAAGCCCATCACGTCGTCTCAGCTCGCGGCCCGGCTGGGAGTTGCCAATTCGTCGGTCTCGGAGATGGTGCGGAAGCTCAAGGATCAGGGGCTCGTGGACCACCAGCCCTATGGGGCCGTGCGGCTCACGGAGGCCGGCGAGCGCCTCGCGCTCACGATGGTGCGGCGCCATCGGCTCCTCGAGACGTTCCTCGTCCACGAGCTCGGCTACAGCTGGGACGAGGTCCACGACGAGGCCGAACAGCTCGAGCACGCGGTCTCTGACACGTTCGTCGAGCGCCTTGCTGAGAAGCTCGGCCACCCGGACCGCGACCCGCACGGCGACCCCATCCCCACCCCGACGGGCCGCGTCGAGCACCCGCCCGCCCTCCCCCTCGGGGAGCTCGATCCGGGCCACGCTGGCCGCATCACACGCATCAGCGACGACGATCCTGAAATGCTGCGCTACCTCGCACGCGAGCACATCATGCTCGACACGGCCGTCCGGGTGGTGCGGCGCAAGCCTTTCGGCGGCCCGCTCGTGGTCCAGATCGGGCCCGAGGGCGGGGCCCACGACTTCGACGTTCCGGACTCGATCGCGTCCTCCCTGTGGGTGCGCAGCGACGTGCCCCACGAGGGCTGCACACTCAAGTCCGCCTGATGGCCGCTCAGCACCCCGATGTCCGGGCGTGGCTTGCGGTGGCGGTGGGCGGGATCGCGGGGAGCGAGCTGCGCTACAGCGCCCTCGCGGCATGGCCCGAGGGCCATGGATTTCCCTGGACGACGCTCGGCATCAATCTCATCGGCAGCTTCGTCCTGGCCTTCCTGACCACGTGGTGGCTCCGCCGGCCCCACATCCCGTTCTGGGTCCGGGCCGGGCTCGGTCCCGGCGTTCTTGGATCCTTTACGACCTTCTCCTCAGTCGCGATCGCGGCCGTGACGCTCGGCAAGGATCAGCTGGCCGTCGCAGTCGTATACCTCGCGGTGTCGCTCGTGCTCGGCCTCGGCACGGCCGCGGCGGGCTGGTTCCTCGGGGCCCGGGTGGGGCGCCGGCCTTCGGCCCCGCGCCGCCCCGCCCAGACGCCCCTCGACGCCGCGCGCGGCAACGGAGCTGAGAGATGATGGCCATCCTCGTGGGGCTCTTCGGGCTGGCGGGCGCCCTCGGACGCTTCGGCGTCGACTCGTGGTTCGTGGCCCATCCGCCGACGCGCCGCCACTGGCCGTGGGCCACGCTCGTGGTCAACGCTGTGGGCTGCATCGTCATCGGCCTGGCAGCGGGGCTCGCGCGCGCCGACTGGTTCGGCGACACCTGGCACACGGCTCTCGCGACCGGCTTCGCGGGCGGGCTCACCACGTTCAGCTCGTGGACGTCCGCGACCGTGCGGCTCCTCGAGGAGCGCCGCTATCTCGGCGCCGCGGGAAACGTCGTGGCCAACCTCGCGCTGGGGCTCTCGCTGGCAGCGGGCGGGCTCGCCGTCGGGACGGCGCTGGCCTGAGACACTCCGACCGACGGGCCGTACCGCCGAGGGTGCGTCACGCTCAAGGTCGTCAGGGTTTTGGCTCAGCATCGTCGCCAACATCATCGCCCCGTGCATCAGGGGCCATGCCTGCAGTCCTAGCTGCCGGCCCCGCTCTCGTCGCCCACCGCGGGCGCCTCACCGGGCGCCTCGCCGGCCGCCGCAGCGGCGACCGGCGCGGGGTTGCGGATCCACAGGGCAGAGGTGAGCGAGCTCGCCGCCAGGAGCCCCGCGGCGGCGAGCATGCCGCGGCGGAACCCGGCGTCGTCGAGCGTCCCGCCCATGATCCCGCCGGCCGCCGCGATGCACACGAGGGACGCGACCCGCGCCACGGCATTGTTGACCGCTGAGCCGATGCCCGACGACTCGACGGGAACCGCGCCGAGCACAGCGGCCGTGAGCGGGGCGACCATGATCGAGAGGCCCAGGCCGAAGAGGACCACTGGGCCCAGGATGTCGCGCCAATAGTCGAGCGGCGGCGTCTCGAGCGCCATCCACCCGTACGCGACCGCACCGAGCCCGGGGCCAAGGGCCATCGGCAGGCGTGGGCCGATGCGCGCCCCGATCCGGGCCGCGGTGGGCGAGAGGAACAGGAGGGAGAGCGTCGCGGGAAGGAGCCCGAGGCCCGCCTCGAATGCGCGGAGGCCCATGCGCTGCTGGAGGTACAGGCCCAGGACGAAGAAGCCCATGCCGAGCGCGCCGTAGGCCCACCAGGTCGAGACGTTGCCTGCCGCGAAGTTGCGCTCCCTGAAGAGCACGAGCGGGAGCATGGGAGACGCCGCCGTCCGCTGGCGCACGACGAACGCGACCCCGGCCACGACGCCGACCACAAGACAGACGACGACGAGCGGATCTCCCCAGCCGCGCGCGCCCTGCTCGATGAGGCCCAGCACCAGCCCGGCGAGGCTAACGACCCCGAGCACGGCGCCGAGCACGTCGAGCCGCCCCGCTGGCGACGGAGCAGGTGCGCCACGCCGAAGGGCCACGAGCGGGCGCCACATGAGGGCCGCGGGCACAACATTGACGAGGAAGACGAGCCTCCACGTCGCGAGGTCGACGGCGGCTCCCCCCACGAACGGCGCAGCAACCGCCGCCGCGGAGGTCCACGCAGTCCAGAGCCCGATCATGCGGGCGCGAGTGGCGCCGCCCGCAGAGGCCATGATGAGCGCGAGAGCGCTCGGCGTGACCACGGCCGCGGCCGTGCCCTGAAGCACGCGGGCCGCCACGAGGACCCACTCGTTCCACGAGATGCCGCAGACCACCGACATGACCGTGAACGCGATGACGCCGATCTCGAGGACGCGGGCTCGCCCATAGCGGTCCGCGAGGGTGCCCGCCGCAAGGATCAGGGAGCCGAGGGTCAGGAGGTAGCCGTCCACGACCCATTGCTGGAACGCGAGGCCTCCGCCCAGCTCACGGCCCATAGCCGGGAGGGCCAGATTCACGGCGCTCGAGTCGAGGATCACGAGGCAGCTCGACAGCACCGCCACGAAGAGGACGCGCCGCTGCAGCGGCGTCATGGCGGCGGATTCCGTCTCGGGCTGTGTCACACGCCCATCCTGCCCGTTCGGGGGCGCGCGGTCGAGCGGTCGCAGGCCCGCCGTTCGGACGAGGCCTGCGCGCGCCGACCGCTACCCCATGGCCTGCCTCATCGCGGCCGCGAGAGCCTTGCCCAGCACCTCCGCGCCGGCCGCATTCGGATGGATTCCGTCTCGCGTCAGGCCCGGCAAGTAGCGGGTGCCCGCGCGCAGCCCGGCGGGCGCGTCGGTCCACGTCCAGCCATGACCGACGACGGCGGCGCGCAGCGCGGCGTTGAAGGCCACCGTGGTGTCGGGGGCGCTGTTGCGCGGCGGAACCGCCGACACGATCACCCGCGGCGCACCCACGGTCTCGGCGATATGCTCGAGGTTCGCGACAGTCTGCTGGAACGGTACGCCGACCGCGAGGTCGTTGGTACCCGCGAGGACCACGAGCACGTCCGCCTTGACCGGCCCGACGTTCGCCGCCATGTTCGCGCTCTTGGCGCCGCCCAGAGCCCAGCCGCCCGCGAAGACGAGCGTCGGGGACTTCGCGTACGTGACCCACGAGAGGCTCCCGGTCCATCCGATCGAGAAGTCGGGGCTGTCCCCCTGCGTGATGGAATCGCCGACGGCGGCAAACCGGATCACCCCGCCGCGCCCCGCTCCCGCATCCTGATGCGCCGCAGCAGGAGTCGCGAGCAGCGCCATCCAGCCGAAAATCGCCACGATCATCAGCGCCACCACGCCCGATACCTGCCACCGCAGCCGCCCGATGCGCACCGCAGCATCACCCCCATGCATGCCTAGAACGAGAGGAATTGTACTGTCCGGTAGCCGTGGCTGCCCGGGCCGAAGGTCCCGCCGCCGGGCACGGCGGCCTGCCTCGCCAGCAGCCCACTCCCACTCGGGAGGATCGATGCATGTCCCGCGATCGTTCAGGGGCAGTCTGGCTCAGGAGCAGGCTGAACGCTGGCCACAGGCACGAATGTCGGGGCAGGCTGAGATGATCGAGCCGTCCGCAAGGACAGCCAGGCATCAGGCCACGAGGAGGAGAAATCCATGTCCGACCAACGCGTGCCAGAGTCCCAGCCAGTGCCGGGAGTACCGCTCGAGGGGTCCTTCCGGGCGCCAGCCGCCGGCTTAGTCTCCCGAGCTCCAGCCGATCCGTCGCAGCGCATCGAGGTGACGGTCGTCCTCCGACGAAAAAGTGCCCTTCCCCCAGAGCCAAGCACGGAGCCGATCAGCCTCGAAGAGCTTGCCGCCAACTATGGGTCGTCGGACGCAGACGTCCGGCTCGCGACCGAAACGTTCACGCGCCTCGGGGTGGAGGTTGTTGAGACCGACCCCGCCTCGCGCCGCCTCCGACTGGCCGGTACCGTCGGCCAGCTCGGCAGGATCTTCGGGACGAGCCTCGATGAGGCGACCAGCTCGGGGCCCGACGGGTCACCCGTCCAGCACCGGCATCGCACTGGAGAGCTGCAGGTCCCGACGGAGTTGGACGGGATCGTCACTGCGGTCCTCGGCCTCGACGACCGACCGCAAGCTCGCGCGCAGTTCCGCGCGATCCCGCTCGCGGCGGCCAGCACGAGCTACAGCCCGCCAGACCTCGGCAAGATCTACGCCTTCCCAGCAGGCACCGATGGGACCGGCCAGACGGTGGCGATCCTCGAGCTGGGCGGCGGATTCGGCCAGAGCGATCTGGACGCGTACTTCGCGGGCCTTGGCCTCGCCACCCCGGCAATTTCGGCTGTCGGCATCGACGGGGCGTCCAATCAGCCGGGGCAGGATCCCCAGGGCGCAGACGGCGAGGTGCTCCTCGACATCGAGGTTGTGGGGGCTCTCGCCCCCAAAGCGAAGATCCTCGTCTACTTCGCACCCAACACGGACGCGGGCTTCCTCGACGCGCTCGTGGGCGCATCCCACGCCACGCCAGCACCCTGCGCGATCAGCATCAGCTGGGGTCAGAGCGAGGACGCGTGGACTGCCCAGGCCCGGACTGCCCTCGACCAGGCCCTCGCAGACGCCGCTGCTCTCGGCATCACCGTGACGGCCGCTGCGGGCGACAGAGGAAGCACCGACGGCGCGGGCGACGGCAAGAACCACGCGGACTTCCCGGCCTCGAGCCCTCACGCCCTCGCCTGCGGCGGAACGCGTCTCGAGGCCGACCCGGCCACCGGTTCGATCGCCTCGGAGACCGTGTGGAACGATGGCCCCGACTCCGCGACCGGGGGTGGGTATAGCGACGTCTTCCCAGTGCCGGCGTGGCAGAACGCGCTGCCCGCCCATGCGAGCCACCGCAAGCCCAAGCCACCGCACACGCCCGCGGGGCGCGGCGTGCCGGACGTCAGCGCCGTCGCGGACCCGCAGACGGGCTACAAGGTGCGCGTCGATGGCTCCGACATGGTCATCGGCGGAACCAGCGCCGTCGCTCCGCTCTGGGCGGCCCTCATCGCGAGGCTGGCCCAGGCGACCAACCGACGGTTCGGGCTCGCCCAGCCCCTGCTCTACGCCCAGAAGGCTGGGTTTCGCGACATCACCACCGGGAACAACGGAGCGTACCAAGCCGCGCCTGGGTGGGATCCGTGCACCGGCCTCGGCACGCCCGAGGGAACCGCGCTGCTCGCAGCCATCACCTCAGGCCACTAGGTCTGCTCGACCCGGTCGCAGCCCATCTCAGGGCCACGAGAGCAAAAAGAACACCCCCGGTCCGAAGACCGGGGGTGTTCCCTATGCCATAAGGCGTGTCAAAAAGTGGAGATGGGGGGAATTGAACCCCCGTCCGATGCGGCTTTGTCAGGGCTTCTCCGGGCGCAGTATGCGTCGGGATTTCTCGGCCCCAGCCATCATGCACACAAGTGGCTGACCCGGGCCCAGTCATCTAAAAGTCCCGGCAGCCCCAATGACGAGGGCTACCAGCAGTGGCTATCTAATCGACGCCAGATTCCGGGACGACAGCAATCCCGGGCTGACGGACTTGTCCGCTACTTAGGCAGCGAGAGCGAAGTCAGTGCGCTTAGAGTTGGCACTTATTGTTTTTGCAGAGAGCGTTGACGAGATGACTCTGCATCCTCGGCCCGCTTCACCTGTCGCGACCAACATCGTCGAAACCGATCATCCCCTATTCGGTTATCAAACCGACCGGCCGCCTCGCGGTTGCCGGAACAACTAGTATAGCGCGTTGTCGTGTCGTGGCATTCCCGCCTCTACCACGGAGGCCCGTACGGTCCGGTGCGCGACCCACCCTCACCGCGGCGCACGTGCTCCGTGCAGCAATCGCCGACCCGTCGGCGCGCGCCGTCCAGGCCACGCGCCGGCTCAACGCGGCAGGAGTCCGGCCTGGTCCTTGGCCTCGAGCACCGCAAGGGCGGCGGCATCGACCGTCTGGGCGAACGCGGGATCACCCTTGGCCCGGTCCACCATCCCCTGCCAGACCCGCGGCGCGAGCCGCTGGTCTGTGCACAGCACCATGGTGCCGCCTGCCGCGAGGAAGTCGGATCCGCGGTGCTCGAGGGCGAACTGCGACAGCTGGGTGGCGTCGCACACGTCGTCGGAAATGACGATTCCGCGGAACCCGAGGTCCCCGCGCAGCATGCCTTGGATCACCGTCGGCGAGAACACGGCGTAGTGGTCCGGATCGATCGCGGGATAGAAGGCGTTCGAGATCATGGTCCACGACGCGCCGGCGCGGATGGCGTCCGCAAACGGTGCGATGTACGGGTCGTGGCGCCCCGTCGCGGGGTCCGTGACGTCGGTGCCGAAATCGGTGTTCGACGTGACCCGGCCGAGCCCCGGGAAATGCTTGGGCGTGGTGGCGATCCCAGCGTCGGCAAGGCCTCGAATGACCGCGAGCCCATGGTCCGAAACGGACGACGGCGTGAACCCGAACTCGCGCTGGTACTTCCCGATCGGCGTGTTCTGCGCGGCAAACTCAGCCGACGGCACGGTATCGAGGACGGGAGCCAGGTCGACGTTGACCCCCGCCGATGCGAGCTCGCGCCCCCATTGGGCCGCCGCGCCGCGCAACGCGGCCGGATCCATACCACCCTGGGCGAGAGCGGACGGGAGCGCGGAGAACCCCTGCCCGTTCAGGATCTGGATCTGGCCGCCCTCCTGATCCGTCGAGACGAATTGGCCCACGCCAGCAGTCGCGTCCGGCGTCGCCTGGGCTCGCACCGCCTTCACGGCGTTCGCCACGGCGGACGCACCCGCCGTCGTCCGCCCTTTGAGGAAGACGTTGCCGATGTGGAAGTGCGACATCGCGTCGAGGGCGGCCTGGTCTGGACCGCCGGTCGGGGAGCTGACCATCATGATCTGGCCGACGCGCTGCTCGACGCTCATCGTCGCGAGGATCTGCTGCGCGCGGCTCTGCGGGCTGGGCGGAGGCGGAACGGACGACGGCGCGGGGGAACCTGAAGCGGAGGGCGTCGCCGTCGGCGGGGTCTCGCTGGGCGAGGGGGCCGCCGTCGTCTGCCGCGGCGCACCGACGGACGTCGTCGGAGAGCCGTCGGGCACACTCCTCCCGCTCACGAGCTGGGGAGCCACCACGAGCACCACCAAGGCGACGAGGACAACCCCCGCCGCCAAGGCGATTCTCAGTTTCAGGCTTCCCTGTGCCACGGTCCTCCCCACATGCATTTCCGGCCTTCGCGCCGGCGCGAGGTTCGCGACCCGGGTCAGCGTCGGTTGCGCGCCCTCATCTCGCGAAGTGCCTCGCGGTTGTCCTGCTTCTCGCGGAGCGATTGGCGCTTGTCGTAGTCCTTCTTGCCTCGGGCGAGCGCGATTTCGACCTTCGCCCGCCCCTCGTTGAAGTAGACCTGCAGCGGCACAACCGTGAGGCCCTGCTCATTCACCTTGTGCTCGATTCGGACCAGCTCCTCGCGGTGGAGGAGGAGCTTGCGGCGACGCCGCGCCGAGTGGTTCGTCCAGCTGCCCTGGGTGTATTCGGGAATGTTGACTGCCTCGAGCCAGAGCTCGCCGTTGGTAAACGTACAGAACCCATCGGCCAACGAGATGTGTCCCTCGCGGAGGGACTTCACCTCAGTGCCCATCAGGGCAATCCCAGCCTCCCACGTGTCGAGGATGTGATAGTCGTGCCGGGCCTTGCGGTTGGTGGCTACCGCCTTCCGGCCGCTTTCCTTGGGCACGGCTCGTGCGCTCCTCACTCGGGCTGAATCGGAATTCGTCGGGGCAGCCATGGCCCCAACGAACCCCAGAATTCTATCGTAGTCAGGCTTACAGCAGCGTCATGGGATCGACGGGCTTGCCGTTGAGCCACGTCTCGAAGTGCGCGTGGCATCCGGTTGAGTTGCCCGTGCTGCCCGAGTAGGCGACGAGCTGCCCTTGGGTCACGCTCTGCCCCGGCGAGACGACAACGCTCGAGTTGTGGTAGTAGACCGTGGTCAGCGAGTTCCCCTGGATGACTCCGTGGGAGATCATGACGGTCCACCCGCCACCGCCAGTGGTCCAGCCACCTACCGTGACGGTCCCGGCGGCCGCGGCGTACACCGGGGTGCCGCACGGTGCACCGAAGTCGACCCCGGTGTGCATGTAGCCGCCGGTCCCGAAGAAGTCGATCGTTCCGGGCGGCGTGGCGCGCCAGCCGAAGCCCGAGGTGATCGGGATGTCATAAGAGAACGGGTGCCGGAGGCCGAAGGCCGACGGAGAGCCGACCTGGGTCGACTGGTTCCGCGCGGCCTGCTCGGCGAGCCACTGCTCGCGGAGACGCCGGTCGCGGTCGGCGATCTGGGCCGCGATGGCGTCCTGCTGGGACTTGGTGTCCGCGATCTGCTTCTCGATTGCGGGCCGCTGGGCCTCGAGCTGCTGGTTCAGCCGGTCGGTGTCCGCGACCAGCTTGTCCACGGCGGCCTTCTTGGCGGCAGCGTCATCGCGGGCGGCCTGCTCACGGGCCAGCGCGGCGTCCGCTTGCGCCTTGAGGTCGCGGATCTGGTCCTCGACCGCGGCGAGCCTGGCCTGCGCATTGACGTTGGCGGCGTTCTGCTGTGACAGGCGCTCGAGCTCCGCGTTCTGGCTTCGGAGGGCCTGGTTGGCGAGGTCGATGCTGTCCGAGAGGCTCCCGCCGTTCGGCGGGCTGAAGATGAGGCTCAGGTTCGACGGGACGCCGCCGGACTTGTAGGCCTGCGTCGCGATCTGTCCGATGAGCTTCTTGGTCTCCTCGACCTTGCCCTTGTCGTCCTGGATCTGCTGCGTGATCTTGGCCTTGTCCTGCTGGGCTGCGTCGACGCGCACGGCGAGCGCGTCCGCCTCTTTCGTGGCAGTCGCGACGCGACCCTGGGCGTCGAGGAGCGCCTGCTGGGCGCCTGGGATCTGGGCCCTCGCAGTCGCGAGGTCCGTGGCAGTCTGCGAGATGCGCCCGTCGAGGAACTCAAGCGACGCCTGGACCTGCTGCGCCTGCTGGTCGAGCTGAGCCTTCTGGTTGTCCAGATCGTCGGCACCTGCCGGACCAGACGCCGCGACGCTCAGGGCAAGAACGACGGCGACTGCCGCGGCCGGGCCGCGGAAGCGCGCCGCCGCGGTTCGTCGGCGCGAGGAGGGTTTCACGAGAGCCATGTCAGACCTTCAGATAGCGACGGAGCGTCAGCATCGACGAGGTGCCCGCGAGGATGACACCCAGGCCGATGAGCAGCGGCGAGAGCATGAGGGCCTGCGTCGGTGAGATGAAGGCCGTGTCCGGGTACTGCTTTGCGAGGACGTCGCCGAGGAAGAATCTCGCCACGGCCCAGAGGGTCGCCGAGGCGAGCACGGCTCCGACGACGGCGGCTATCACCCCCTCGAGGACGAAGGGAAGTTGGATCACCAGTTTGGAGGCGCCGACGAGGCGCATGATGCCGGTCTCGCGTCGCCTGCTGAACGCGGAAAGTCTGATGGTGGTCCCAATGAGCAGGATCGCGCACACGATCATGACGGCCGCGATGACGATCGCCACGAACGAGGCGCCGTTCATGACCGAGAACAGGCGTTCGAGCAGCTGCCGCTGGTCGATCACGGTCTCGACTCCCGGTCGCGAGGAGAACGTCTCGCTGATGATCTGGTACTTCTCGGGATCCTTGAGGTTGATCCTGAAGGACGAGGGAAGCTGGTCCGGCGTCACGGAGTCCACGATCGGGGAGTTCGCGAACTGCTCCTTGAAGTGCTGGTACGCCTCCGCCTGCGACTCGAAGTGGTAGTCGTTGACGTACTGCGCCACGGCCGGTGATGCAAGGAGGGCCTGGATCGACTTCTGCTGGTCCGGGGTGACCGCACCGCCAGAGCAGCCGGCCGCCGACGATCCTGGGCCGCACAGGAAGATCGCAACCTGGACGCGGTCGTACCAGTAGCCCTTCATCTGATTGATCTGGAGCTGGAGCATGCCGGCTGCACCCACGAACGTGAGCGATACGAACGTCACGAGGATGACCGAGACAACCATGGCGAGATTCCGGCGCAGGCCGCTCGCGATCTCACCGAGAATGAACGCGAGGCGCATCAGTTCTCCTCCTCGCCCAGGCCGGCGGGGGTCGTCACGCGCTCTCTCAGGCGTCCCTGCTCAGACCGTCGCGAGGGCACCACCGGCATCATCGACGTGTAGAGGGCCTTGGCCTCGTCACGGACGACCCGGCCCTTGCCGAGCTCGATCACGCGCTTCCGCATGGAATTGACGATGTCGTCGTCGTGGGTAGCCATGACCACGGTGGTCCCGTTCTGGTTGATCTTGTCGAGGACCTGCATGATGCCCTGCGAGGTGGTGGGGTCGAGGTTTCCCGTGGGCTCGTCGGCGAGGAGGATCCCAGGCCGATTGACGACGGCGCGTGCGATAGCGACGCGCTGCTGCTCACCACCCGAAAGCTCGTGGGGCATGCGATGACCCATGCCCTCGAGCCCCACGGTCTTGAGCACCTCGGGAACCGTTTCGCGAATCACGCTGCGGTTCTTGCCAATCACCTGCATTGCGAAGGCAACATTGGCGAAGACCGTCTTCTGGGGAAGGAGTCGGAAGTCCTGGAAGACGACGCCGATTCCACGGCGCAGGCGCGGGACGCGCCAGCTCGAGAGCTTGGCGACGTTCTGGCCCGCGACGAAAACCGCCCCCGCGGTCGCGCGGTCCTCGCGGAGCACGAGCCGGAGGAACGTCGACTTGCCGGAACCCGAGGGGCCGACAAGGAACGCGAACTCTCCGCGCTCCACCTCAATGGAGACAGAATCAAGGGCCGGGCGGGCCTTTTTGTCATAGGCCATCGTGACGTTGTCGAAGCGAATCATGACACTTCCGGCCCGGCGCGACGCGATGCGTCAGGCACCCGGCGCACGGGCGGGGCTCGGGGACGGAAGGCGCCGGCTGCTCGACTATAAGCACGGAGCCCAGACCGGACCGGGTTCCCTGCGCGGCGTGTCGCCTTTTACGCCCTCGCGGCCGCTGCCTAGTCCGTGTTGCTCTGGCGCTGCGACGCGCGCCAGCGGATGCCGGCATCGATGAAGTCGTCGATGTCGCCGTCGAGCACGGCGGCCGGGTTGCCCACCTCGTGCTCGGTCCGAAGGTCCTTGACCATCTGGTACGGATTCAGCACATAGGAGCGCATCTGGTCGCCCCACGATGCCTTGACGTCACCGGCGAGGGCCTTCTTCTCGGCGTCTTCCTGCTCCTTCTTGAGGAGGAGAAGCCTCGACTGGAGGACTCGCATTGCGGCAGCACGGTTCTGGATCTGAGACTTCTCGTTCTGCATCGACACCACGATGCCGGACGGAAGGTGGGTGAGGCGCACGGCGGAGTCCGTCGTGTTGACCGACTGTCCGCCCGGGCCCGAGGAGCGGAAGACGTCGACGCGGATCTCGTTGTCCGGGATCTCGATGGAGTCTGTCTGCTCGATGAGCGGGATGACCTCGACGGCCGCAAACGAGGTCTGGCGGCGGCCCTGGTTGTCGAACGGGCTGATGCGCACGAGGCGATGGGTTCCGGCCTCGACCGAGAGCGTCCCGTACGCGAACGGCGCGTTCACCTCGAAGGTCGCCGACTTGATTCCGGCCTCCTCCGCGTACGACGTGTCCATGACCTTCGTCGAGTATCCGCGGCGTTCCGCCCAGCGGAGGTACATGCGCATGAGCATCTCGGCAAAGTCGGCCGCGTCAACGCCGCCCGCACCCGAGCGGATCGTGACGACGGCCTCACGCTCGTCGTATTCGCCGTTGAGGAGCGTCACGACCTCGAGTTCCTCGAGGGACTTGCGGATCGAACCGAGCTCCTTCGACGCCTCGCCGAGCGAGTCGGCGTCGCTCTCCTCCTGGGCCAGCTCGACGAGCACTTCAAGGTCGTCGATCCGAGTACCGAGTTGCTCGACGCGCTCAAGTTCCGACTGACGGTGCGACAGCCGGGAGGTCACCTGCTGCGCCTTGCTCGGGTCGTCCCAGAGGTCCGGTGCTCCCGCCGCCTCGCTGAGCTCGGCGATCTCAGCGCGGAGCGCCTCGACGTCAGTTACCTGCTCGATGGACGCATGCGTGGAGCGCAGCGCGCGGATTTCTGCGGGAAAGTCGATCTCAGCCATAACCATCCAAGGTTACGCCATCGACTACTACGCGGGCCGCGCCCACCAGCCACGGCCCTGCCGCGAGCACGGCGCCACCGCGAGCACGGCGCCCTCCGGGTAGACGCCGCCTCGATCTGCAGCCTCCCACTACTACCGCGCGAGCCGCGCCCTCCCCGTAGACGTCGCCTCGATCGGCACCCCCTCCGGCATGAAGATGCCAACAAGCGGCAATCGGGCGACGGCGCTGAGCGTCACCTTGGCGCTGCGGCCGTCCGGTGACCCAGTCGACGCAGCAACAGTCAGCCCCTCGATCCGGGCCGCGGCGGGATCGCGCCCAAGGTGGCTCTGCACTGTGGCGCGCACGCGCTCGCTCGCGAGGATCGCCACGGGCGGCCCTGATCCGGTCGAGACGTCGGCGAGAGTAAAGCTGTCGGCGGCGGCCTGGGCGGCGCCGTCGGCCACTGACAGAAGCCGCTTGTGCTCGAGGTAGACCGCGGATACTCCCGTGACGACGCCGGCGACGAGCAGACACAGGACCACATAGCCGATCGCCAGCACGGCAATCTGGCCCGTCTCACCGGTGGCTTCGCGGCGCGACACCAGGGCGGCGCGGGCGAAAGGCTTCCGGACCGTCATCGGAAACGCCCGACAACCTGGCTCGCACTCGCGCCCACCCGCCCGGCCTTGAGCGGTCCTCCCCCGAGGTCGGGCGCGAGCGGGAGCGGGACGTCCACACCCACCGTGACCGTGACGACTCCGCCTGCTTCGAGGCAGGCTGGCCGATCGCAGGCGACGCTCATGGTCCACGCCGAGGCGTCCATCGCGAAGTCCGACATCGCCAGACTCACGGAGGCCTCGGCGTTCGCACGTGCAGACGCGGGGTCGGCCGCGCGCACGAAGATCTTCGCAGCATGATCCGCGGCGCCCGCTGCGGCGTATGACGCGCCCTGAAGCGTGCCGACGGTCACCACGAAATAGACCACCGGGACGAGCAAGAGCGACCCGAGCAAAACGAACTCGACCACTGCACCCCCGCGTTCTCCGTCAGTCACGGCAGCTGGATAGCCGGCACGTGGCCGCCACCGCTCAAAAAAGCGGAGCATGGCCCGCCACCGTGAGAAGTCCCGCCGGCCCCGCCAACCCAACGAGCGGAAGCGGAGACCTGAGCCGGACCTCGAGAACGCGCCTCCCCGACACCGTAGTCTCCCCTGCCGAAATGTCCGACGCGAATGCCTCCCCCAGCGAAGAATCGACCAGTTCCTCCGCGCGCTGCTTGGCGTCCTCCACGCCTCGATCCGCGAGCGAACCGTATCTAGCCGCCGAGGCAGCCGCGTCCGTGAGCGTGTTGCGCACGTGAAGGATGAGGGTGAGCTGGACCGTGGCTAAGGCCAGCATGGTCAGGAGCCCGCCGACCATGACGAACTCGGCTGGAGCGGATCCGCGCTCGACTCGTCTCGACCTCCCTTCGTGGCCGCCCGACAGGATTCTGCTGCGCCGCGCAAACGATCGCGTCCGCATGCCGCACTACTTGCTGACTTTGCTAATCGCCTGTTGGAAAAGTCCTTCAAGGGCGGGACCGGCGATCGCCAAGAGTCCCATCACGAGAACGGCGCTCATGAGCGTGATCATGACCCAGCCCGGGACATCGCCGCGCTCGGAGTGTGCGCCGCGGACCCGCTTTGACAACGCGTCCAGGCGAGCGCCAAGGTGCGCAAAAAGCCCTCCATATATGGTGGCGCTGACAATGATGTACATTCTTTCCCCCATCCTCCGGTGCACTTCTTCTGGTGCGCTTCTGCTGCCGCATCTTCTTGTGGTGCGTTCTAGTTGATCCTCTTGTGTGGCGATGTGTAGCGTCTCCTGGCGGTGGGGGTTCCTGACGCGGCTTCCCCTGTCACGGGTGGGTCCTCGGGCTTGCGCCCCGTCTTGCTGCCCGTCTTGCTCCCCGCCTTGCTCCCCGCCTTGCTCCCCGCCTTGCTCCCGGTCTTTCTCCCCGTCTTTCTCCCCTTCTTGCTCCCACTTTGTCGTCGCCGGTTTGGTTGCGCACCGCCCGGTGTTGCAAATTCGCCAATTGGTCTCACGGGGCCAGCGTGATCGCAGCAACGCCGGGATAGACGGCGAAAAGCACCGTGAGAGGCAGCACTCCGAAGACGAGTGGCACCATCATTCCGATCTCCTTTCGCCCTGCAGCCTCCATGAGCTCACGTTTGGCAACGTCGCGGACGTCCTGTGCTTGGGCCCGAAGAACGTCTGCGAGCGGCGTGCCGCGTTCGAGGGCGACGACCAACCCATCGACGAAGCGCGAGATCGGCGCAAGCCCCACGCGGTCCGCCATCTTCTGGAGCGCGCCGACAAAGGGAGTGCCGGACCGTGAGTCCGAGAGGACGAGAGCGAACTCCTCGGACAGCGCCCCGTGGGAGAGCCGCGCTGTCCGCTCGAGGGCGCCGGCGGCAGTCTCACCTGCGCCGACCGCGAGGGCCATCATGTCGGCGATCGACGGAAACTCGGACAGAATGCGCCGCCGGCGCGCTCGCACGGCGTTCGCCAGGAGGTAGGTGCGGCCCGCAACTCCCAATCCGGGGGCCATGAGCACGAATAGCACGGCGAGCGCGGGCGAGATGCGCCCCGACAGGGTGAGGGCGACGCCTCCGGCAGTAGCCGCGGCGAATGCCGCCCCGGCCCACACCAGTTGCTCGGCACGGAAGTCCGTGACGCTTTGGGATGATCCTGCGGCCGCCAGTCGCTTGGACAGGGCGGCATTGCCGACGCTCCACCGCGACACCCGGGCCACGGCGTCCGTGATGAGAGGACGCACGATGCGCTCAAGAGGACCGAACGGAGCCACCGAAACCGACTCGCGGCGAAGCAGTCGTGACGAAGCGTCCACCCCACGCAGTTGGGAGGCGACGCGATCCGCGAACGTGGTGCGGCGCATCATCGGAAGCCGGACGAAGATCGTCCAGAGGCCAGCGCCGAGAAGTGAGCCCCAGAGCACGGAGAGTCCCGTCGCCGCACTCAACGGAGCACGCGCCTTTCGGCCGGAAGTGATCCGATGCGCAGCATGAGGCGGTAGCACACGGCAGATGCGGCAAGGCCTCCGCCGAGGACGAGGAGCCCGGCGGGCTTGGCATAGGCGGCCATGGCCTCCGGCCTCGTCGCGAGCAGCAGGAGAACGAGCCATGGGGCCGCGACCGCCAGGCGGGCAGCGTTGACCGTCCACGACTGGCGGGCTTCAAGCTCACTCCTGGTGCGGGCGTTGTCGCGCAGGAATTCCGCGAGCGTCCCCAGCAGACGGCCGAGGTCGGATCCGCCGACGTCCCGGGTGAGCCGCAGCGCCTCGATGATCCGGTCGGCCACCGGATCAGCAAGCCGTTCCTTGAGCCGGTCGAGCGCGCTCCCGAAACTGCCACCCGAGCGGTAGTCTCCGGCGAAGTCGAGGAAAACGGCGCGGAGGGGTTCGGGGCCTTTGGTGCCGAGCTGTATGAGCGCTTCTGGCAGCGGAAGCCCCGCTCGAATCGCCGACCTCAAGTGGTCCACGGCGTCAGGCCAGAGCTCGCGCACGACGCCTGCGCGCCGCCGCGCTTGCCAGCTCACGAGCGCCATGGGGAGCCACGACGCGAAAAGCCCAAAGCACGCAGCAACGGGCCACGCCGCGGTGACGACAAACAGTGAGAAAGCCACCACAAGCCCAAACGCCATGCATGAGGCGAGGAGACCGGCGGGGCTCACGCGCTGAATCCCCGCTTGTCGGATCAGCCGCTCCACCCTGCCCGCGCGAAGCGAGCGTGGTGGCCGCGGAGGACTCTCCCAGCAGGACCACCACACGAGGAACACGCCCAGCCCGCCCAGAAGCCCAAGACCCGCGGCCACTACGCGGCCCCCAGCAATCCGGCGAGGTCGATTCCCGCGCGGGCGAATTTTTCCGGCTTCGGGAGGCTCACGGTCCGAGTTCTGAGCACGCCGTCCTCGAGGGCGAAGACGGTCGACGTCTCGATGACACCGTTCTCGACTCTGGAGCCGAGGGCCAGGATCTCCGCGACGTACCGATGCCCATCGGCGCGGCGGGCGCAGTGCACTACGAGGTCGATGCAGCTCGCGACGGTGGGGATCACGAACGCACTCGAGATGTTCTCGCCTGCAAGGAGTGGCAGGGTGCATAGCTTGGTCACGGCGTCCTGCGCCGAATTGGCGTGCACCGTGCACATTCCCGGAAGGCCGGAGTTCAGCGCGATGAGCATGTCGAGGCTCTCGGCCTCGCGCACCTCCCCCACGACCAGCCGGTCCGGACGCATCCGCAGAGCCTCCTTGACGAGCCTGCGGAGCGGAATCTCGCCGGTACCCTCGAGGTTCGGCTGGCGGCATTGCAGGCCCACTACATCGCGGAGCGTGAACTGGAGCTCGAAGATCTCCTCGACGGTGACGACGCGTTCACGGAAGCCGATGGCGGCGCCGAGGCAGTTGAGAAGCGTTGTCTTGCCAGCCTGGGTGGCGCCCGAGACGAGGATGTTGAGACCGCCCGCCACCGCGGCGGCGAGGAAGCGTGCCGCCTGCGGCGTCAGCGAACCGAGCCCCACAAGGTGATCGAGTCGCGACGCGCGGGCCACGAATTTGCGGATGTTCACGGCCCAATGGCGCCGCGTGACATCGGGGATCGCGACGTGAAGGCGCGACCCGTCAGGCAGTGAGGCATCGACGAACGGGCTCGACAAGTCGAGCCGCCGCCCAGACGTCTTGAGCATCCGCTCCACGAGATCGCGGATCTGCGCCTCGGACAAGACCACCGACGTGAGCTCAGATGCTCCGCCGCGAGCAACGAATACTTCGCGCGGCGAATTGATCCATACCTCTTCGATGCCCGGATCGTCGAGCAGCGGCTGGAGCACCCCGAATCCGGCGACCGCGTCGAAGACGGTCTTCCGCGCCGCGTGCGAACCCCCGAGCGGCGGCACCGCACCGAGAAGGGCCCGTTCGTCGTAGTCCTCGACGGCCGCGTCCACGAGCCGTCTGATCTCGTCTGCCTGCTCGAACGGATCGAGGCCCCGGAGGCGGATCAGCTCCCGGACCTCGCCCTCGACGATGCGCATGGCGTCCATACATCCCCCAAAGTGCAGCCTCGGCTGCTCCCCTCGCCGCGAGCAGGTGCGATGCCGCAGCGTGCCGGCTCCCCAGCCGACGGGACTCAGACTAACCGACGCTCAACGCCACCGGGCACGGGAGCCGTGAGGCTGTGGATAAGTTTCGCCCGAGCGAATCTAGCCTCGGCCCTTCGATTCGACCTCGGCCAGTTCGGAGTTCGAAGAATCGGCCCGTGCGGTCCGCACCTCATGCGTCAGACCATCGCGAGGTTGATTTTCAGCAGGCTTTCCGATGGGCTTCTTGCGTCTCATTGCCGGCCGCTCAACAAAGTAGTACGTCAACGCCGCGAGAGGGGCGGTCATCGCCAGGACGAGGAGGCCGTTAAGAGGCATCGACCGGGCATTGTCTCCAACCATGAGGTGGTGGGTGATCAGCCACAGGATGACAGGAAGGTGCCACAGATAGATGCTGTAGCTCATCAGCCCCGCGAGCCGGATCGGAAGCCACTCGAGGACCGTAGCCCCGCGATTGATGCCGGCACCGCGCGACGAGGGCAGTACAACCGCAAGAAGCACGAGAGCAGCAGCCACCCCGGACAGGTTCGTGAGAAGCGGACTGGCCACCGAAAAGCCGAGTATCTCCACACCAGCCGCCGCGCCCAGCAACGAAACCTTGATGGAAGTCGAAATGCGGAACACGTGACTCTCGTGCATGAGAGTTACAACGAGGGCTGCAATCATGCCGTAGCCGAAGAGATCCGCCTGTCCGAGCAGGCTGCGCAGCAGGACAGCCGACCACGTCTGGCCAAATCCAAAGTCTCCAGCGGCTTGCGGCGACAGACCCTGAGTCGCGGAATGAGCCCAAAGGGTCAGACCTAGGCCCAGCAGGACCATAACGACTGGCCATAGCCAAGCCGCGAATCTCGTGTTCTTGCTGGCCTTGGCTATTCCCATAGCGGACAACGCCATCAGCGGCAGCACGAGGTAAAAGGTGATCTCTGCTGTCAGGGTCCACGAAACCGGGAGTCCGGTCATGACGTACTGCGGGATGAACATCTGGACGAGGAGGAGGTTGGCGAAGATCTGCAGCGGATCGGTGAGCCTTCCGACGTTGTCAGGCCCGAGACCATGCGTGCTGCCCTTAATGAACGCCGCGCCCACCAAGAGTGCCGTGAAAGCAAACGCCACCACGTAGGCCGGATAGATCCTGAGCAGCCTGTTGGCCGCGTAGCGCTTCAACGATGGGAGAGAACCACTGGCGAGAATGGAGACGGCGAACGGCCTGAAGAGCAAGAACCCTGAGAGCACGAAGAAGAGCGTCAGGCCCTGGTTAAAGAGGGTAAGTACGGTGCCGATTGGACCAACGAGAACCTTATAGGTTGCCGCCAGGCCCAAATGGTAGAACAGGACCGAAACCGCGGCGATACCCCTGAGGCCTTCGATGCCTGCCAGCCGCCGGCCCCACGAGGGAGCCAAGGGAGTCGCTGGTTCATGCATGCTCGGGCTCCCGTGGGTCAGAGGTCTTCGGGAAGTCTAGCGTGCACAAAATCTGAACTGCGAACCGTCGAGCGGCGAGCCGCGGACTGAGGTAGTCCGCGCGGCCTGGGGGAAACTGCGAGGCGCCCGAGGCTTAGGCCGTCGGCAGCTCGGGACGCCGGATCGGCTCAGCGGCCACGGCGCGGTAGTCGCCGTCGCACGCGGACAAGGCGCCGTCCTCGGCGCCCAGCAGGCGCACGACGTCGTCCTCGCTCACACCCTTGAGCCGCAGGGCACCGACGAGCCAGAGCTCGAGCTGCCAGCAGTCATTGAGTGCTCCGAGCGCCTCCTGCCGCTGCTCCGCCCCGGCAGCCACACGGGCCGAGCCGTCCGACGCCCACGCCTGCAGCGACTCCGCCATGTAGCGGAGACGCTTGAGCGCTTTGCGCTCTGCGTGGAGATGCGTCCAGCGCGCCGCGCCAGCCGAATACGCTTGCGCCTCGAGACGGAGACGCTCGCACAGTTCCCACTGCTGGCGGAGGAGTTCTGCCACGGCCCCGTTCGGGAAGTCGGCATCGCGGAGCCGCAGGGCGCCTGCCGCCCCCTCGGCCCGCCGACGAAGCTTCTTGGGGTGGAGCCGGGCCAGACCTTCGTCGGCACGATCCTCAAGGGCCCGCCTCAGCGCGGGAAGGCTGGCGACGTCCTGAGGCAGCGGGGGCTGCGAAAGCCGCCCGAGGGCCACTTGCGGGTCCCGCACAGCACCGAGATGGCGGACGACGGCGCGCGCCTCCTTGAGGCGCGATCCCTTCGCCTTGAAGAGCGACTTTCCGTACCCGCGGTGAACGGACAGGACGCGCCGCAGAGCCGCTCTCGCATCGTGAATGGCTTCGACGTCGCCGCTGGCCGCGGCCGGGATCAGCTCGAGGAGCTTGTCGAGATAGTGGTCAACATAGCCGCCGATCGCTGCGGCCGCGCTCGTGGCGGTGTCCATGCCTCAAGTGTCCTCGCGGCACCTGAGGCACGGCAACGGATCCGCGGAGGCGGCCCCGGCCTCAGCCGGGGCCAAGTCCGTGGAGCTCAGAGACCGGCCGCGAATTCCTCTAGCCAAGGTCGAAACTGGGGCCCAAGATCCTCGCGCCCGCAGGCTAGGGTCACGACGGCCTTGAGGTAGCTGAGCTTGTCCCCGGTGTCGTAACGGCGGCCGCGGAACACCACACCGTACACCCCGCCACCCTCGCCATCACGGGCCGCGAGGGTCTGCAGCGCATCCGTGAGCTGGATCTCCCCACCCCGCCCCGGACCCGTCTCGTGCAGCACATCGAACACCGCCGGATGCAGCACATACCGGCCGATGATCGCCAGATTCGACGGCGCATCCTCCGGCGCCGGCTTCTCCACCAGCCCATGAACCTGGACGAACGACTCGCCCTCCACCGCCGTCACATCCGCCGAACCATACGCCGAGATCGCCTCCCGCGGCACCTCCATCAGCGCCACCACCGAACCGCCCGTGGCCTGCTGGACCCGGATCATCTCCGCCAGCAGCTCATCACGCTCGTCGATCAGGTCATCGCCCAGCAGCACCGCGAACGGCTCGTCCCCCACATGCCGCTGCGCGCACAGCACCGCACGCCCCAGACCCTTCGGATCGCCCTGGCGAACATAGTGGATATCGCCCAGATTGCTCGACTCCTGGATCGCCGCAAGCTTCTTCTCATCGCCCTTGCGCTCCAACGCAGCCTCAAGCGACGGAACCCGATCGAAATGATCCTCCAGAGCCCGCTTCGTGCGTCCTGTGATGACGAGCACATTATTCAAGCCAGCCCGTGAAGCCTCGGCGACGACATATTGAATAGCCGGAGCGTCCACCATGGGGAGCATTTCCTTGGGCATCGCCTTCGTTGCCGGGAGGAATCGCGTACCGAGGCCGGCGGCGGGGATGACCGCCTTTGTTATGCGAGTTTGGGGCATGGACGTAGCCTACGGGACGGGCCCGGCAGCAGATAGCGCAAGGATCTGACAGGATCACCCTAGGAATCTCCACTGTACTGGCATCACTCTATTCACACCTTTAACATCGCTGCTATGGTTGCTCTGGTCACTCGTGCATGAGGATCGGAACAGCTAAGCGGGCGGGCAATGACACTAAAATCCATCTCTCAGAGAGTGAGCTTGTCGCTCCTCACAATCGGTCTGGTGGGCGGTCTGGGCGTTCCCATGGCAATGGCGCAACCGTCGCCGGTCCAAACGCCGAGTCCCAGCCCCACCGGGACTTCAACGGCATCGGCCACGTCCGCGCCGTCCGCCTCAGCAACGCCTACCCCCCGGCCTTCGCAGTCCACGCCCTCTCCCGGGGTCATCCAGGCGGCGACGTCGAATCCGGGCGGAAACGACCAGCTGCGTGACGCCATGCGGCGCGCCGTGGGGCTCGGTGCCAAGATGGGCCAGGTCAACCCGCAGAACCCGAAGCAGAGTGGCTCGCCCGCGCGCGGCATGGCTCTGCGTGTTCCCTTGGCCATTAGCACCTGGCAACCGGGATGGGGTGTCGCCGGCGTCGACGTGAGTGCCTATCAGGCCAACGGCGCGACTGATACGACCGATTGGCAAGGGCAATGGAACCAAGGCGTACGCTTTGCCTACGTCAAGGCGAGCGAGGGCAATTACTACACGAACGCCGCGTTCCCCCAGCAATACACCAATTCCATGAATGCGGGCATGGTCCGCGGCGCGTACCACTTCGCGATTCCGAATTGGTCCAGTGGAAACAACCAGGCGAACTACTTCGTCCAGAACGGCGGCGGATGGTCGCCGGACGGCATCACGATGCCGCCGGTTCTGGATATCGAGTACAACCCTTACAAGGGCCAGACCATCAACGGCGTCAACATGGGCGATACGTGCTACAACATGGGCGGGTCGGCGATGGTCAACTGGATCGCCGACTTCAGCAACACGATGCTCTCGCTCACAGGTCGGCGCCCCATGATCTACACGACGGCCGACTGGTGGAGCCAGTGCACCGGCAACTTCGGCGGCTTCGCCAACAACCCGCTTTGGGTCGCGGCCTACAACCAATCGGGGCCGACGTTGCCTGCGGGCTGGGGAAACTTCAGTGTGTGGCAGTACAGCTCGACTGGCCCGTTCGTCGGCGACTCGAACGTTTGGAATGGCGACTATGCCGGACTTCAACGCTTTGCGACCTACGGCGACACCAACCCGAGCGCGGCCATTGGCGCCGTAGCAGGCGGCGCAAATATCGGCGCCCAGACCGGCGGAGTATTTGGCGGCCTAGTCAACGGTGGGGCGTACCAGAACTTCCAGAACGGGTCCATCATCTGGAGCGCGGCGACCGGAGCCCAGATCTCGCCAAGCGGACCCATCCGCGGCGCATGGCAGGCGTCCGGCTTTGAGAGCGGACCGCTTGGCTACCCCACCACCGGCGTCGTCACCGGCCTCGTCAACGGCGGCACCTACCAGAACTTCCAGAACGGGTCCGTCATCTGGTCCCAGGCCACTGGCGCCCAAGTCTCCCCCAACGGCCCCATCCGCGACGCCTGGAAGGCCACCGGCTTCGAAGGCGGCCCGCTCGGCTACCCGACCTCCGGCGTCGTCGGCGGACTCGCCAACGGCGGCACCTACCAGAACTACCAGAACGGCGCCATCATCTGGAACCAGGCCACCGGCGCCCAGGTCTCCCCCAACGGGCCCATCCGCACCTTCTGGCTCAACTCAGGCGCCGAACAGGGTCCCCTGGGCTACCCGACTTCAGGCGTAGTGTGCGGGCTTGCCGGCGGCGGTTGCTACGAGAACTTCCAGAATGGCGCGATCATGTGGTCGCAGGCCACCGGCGCCCAGCTGTCCCCCAGCGGCCCGATCCGCACCGCCTGGCTCAACTCGGGCGCCGAACAGGGTCCCCTTGCGTACCCCACCACCGGCGTGGTCACCGGCCTCGTCAACGGCGGCACGTACCAGAACTACCAGAACGGCGCCGTCATCTGGTCCCAGGCCACCGGCGCCCAGCTGTCCCCCAGCGGCCCGATCCGCACTGCCTGGTTCAACTCAGGCGCCGAACAGGGTCCCCTCGCGTACCCCACCACCGGCGTCGTCACCGGCCTCGTCAACGGCGGCAGCTACCAGAACTACCAGAACGGCGCCGTCATCTGGTCCCAGGCCACCGGCGCCCAGCTGTCCCCCAGCGGCCCGATCCGCACCGCCTGGCTCAACTCAGGCGCCGAACGCGGCCCCCTCGCGTACCCCACCACCGGCGTCGTCACCGGCCTCGTCAACGGCGGCAGCTACCAGAACTACCAGAACGGGGCTGTGATCTGGTCGCAGGCCACCGGCGCCCAGCTGTCCCCCAGCGGTCCCATCCGCACTGCCTGGCTCAACTCGGGCGCCGAGCGCGGAAGATATGGCTACCCCACCTCTGGGCAGACCTGCAATGGGGCCGGAACCTCCTGTTCGCAGGCGTTCCAAGGTGGCTCCATTACATGGAATAGCGCCACAGGAATCTCCTAGGAGATCGGGACTCGTGGGCTTGGCCTACGCCCGGGCTGACGCCATCGCGAGCGCGCGATACATGCTTCTGTACTGCACAGCCAGGACCACGAGTTCGGACAGCGCAACAGCCCATGCGACACCAGCAGCTCCGAAGGAGAGGGCCCCAACGACGATCAGCGGGATCCCGCTGATCGCGCCGGCAAGCGTCGAGCGCGCAAGGGACCGTGTCTCGTTCAGCTGCACGAGGCATGCCAAGCCCACAACCTGAGTCACCGCTACTGCGCCGAAGATCAGTCCAAACGGAATAGACAGTTCCCACGTGAACCCGATCTCGCCCCCAGAGAGGAGGTTGGCCGCGATCGGACCAAGCAGGGCAATGAGCACCGCTCCGATCACCCCAGCGGCGGGAACGAGGCGTGCGACCAATCTCATCCGAACTAGCAGATGGCTTCTGCCATTGGCTGGAAGCCAGCCCTGCACGAGTTGGAGGACCGGCGAGAAGGCCGTCAAACCGAAGCGGAACAGCTTGTCTCCCATCGCGTACCGACTCAACGACGACGGGGCCACAGCGTTCAGGAGCAGCAGCGGCACCGACACATAAAGACCTGATGTCGCGGCGGTCATGACTGAATGACGTTGTCCAGCCAATCTGCGGAGGGACTCTCGCGGCGCATAACTCACAACAAGCGCGGTGGGGCTCGAGCGCACAATAGTGCGAGCTGACAGTATGACGCCGACTGCGTTGAAGACCGCCTGCACAGCTAGCACGGTAATGAGGTCATGTGTGATGATCATGACGACAACCCCGGCGAGGACGCCAATGGACTGCGGAAATCCGTCCAGCCAAAAAAGACGCGCTGGACGGGCTTCCCCAATAAAATACCAGGACGCTCCGAGAAACGGCATCAGGAAGGTCGCCGACCCGACCGCCACGAGCACCAAGTGGTTCGGGTTCAACAAACCCATAGTAACCACCATCGCTGGGTACGCGATCAGTGCGAGATACGCGCGCGTGACGAGCGAGTCGACATACTTCTGTGGCCGACGGTCAGCTGAGGCGGCCGCGATTTCGCCAGCTCCGGTGGTCCCCCAGCCGAACGACACGAGAATGCCGAATAGCCCTGCGGCCGTCTGAAGCGCCGCCTGAATCCCCCACAGCGACGGCCCCGCGCCGGCGATAATCACCGGAACCGAAATGAGCCCCACAACGCTCGTGAGACCAGTCGTCAAGGCGAAGCTGGCGAGTCGTCCGAGCATCGTCCAGCGTCGACCCAAGATTCGGTCCCCTCTCCCCAGTGGTTTTAGGCTTGCGGCATTCACCCCAAGGATTGTGCGGTACGCAAGCGAGCCTGACGTGGCGCGGTCAATGAACCGCCAGCTTCCGCGGGCCAGGAACTCAGTCCAGCAGTTCCAAGAGATAGCGCCCATAGCCGCTCTTCACGAGTGGCTCCGCCCGCTCCCGGAGCTCCTCGTCAGTAAGAAAGCCTAGACGCCACGCGATCTCCTCCGGAGCCCCGATTTTGAGGCCCTGTCGATTTTCGATCGTCCGAATAAAGTTTGAAGCGTCATTGAGATCGCTAAACGTCCCCGTATCGAGCCAAGCGGTACCGCGTGGCAGGACCTCAACCTGAAGCTTTCCGGCTTCAAGATACGTACGGTTGACATCGGTGATTTCAAGCTCGCCCCGGGGGGAAGGCTTAAGCGACTTGGCAATATCGATGACGTCATTGTCATAGAAATAAAGGCCGGGAACAGCGTAATGGCTCTTAGGTTGCATGGGCTTCTCCTCAAGAGAAATCGCCCGACCGCCGCCATCGAACTCCACGACACCATACGCGGTGGGATCTTTAACCCAATATCCGAAGACGGCCGCACCATCAATGTTCTGGTGCTTCCGAAGCTGAGTGCCCATGCCTGGACCGTAGAAAATGTTGTCGCCCAGCACGAGGGCCACGGTATCCGAACCGATATGCTCCTCCCCAAGGATGAAGGCTTGAGCGAGACCGTCAGGCGAGGGCTGCTGCACGTAGCTCAGACTGATTCCGAATCTCGAACCATCACCGAGCAGACGCTGAAATGGTTCCGCATCGTGCGGCGTGGTGATAATGAGGATGTCCTTGATCCCCGCGAGAATAAGGGTCGACAGCGGGTAGTAGATCATGGGCTTGTCGTAGACCGGGACGAGCTGCTTGCTGACGCCCAAGGTAATCGGGTGAAGCCGGGAACCGGTGCCGCCGGCCAAGATGATTCCACGCAATGTCTCGCTCCTGATTCTTTATCGACTTCTTATCGACGTAGTCGATAGCACGGTATCGGTACCTTCTCGAACTGCCAGCCGGCAGGCGCCACCCGTGCGGGCGCCGTCTCCAACTTGGGGTCGGCATCGCAGGCTGCACGCGCCGCGGCCACCTGCTCAGACCACACGGGGCCAGCAGACCGCGCGCTGTAAGAGGGGAAGAAGCCCGCCAGCAACACCACGACGACGGCGCCGCCAACCGCAGCCGGCCCGTACCGCCTGAGACGCTCGATTGCGTTCCGCGGAGGCGGCTGTTCTTCTACTTCCGGCCGAGACTGGCGGCCCCCCGCCGCGAAAGCCGCGGCCCCGAGGGCAAACATCCCGGAGGCGACAGCGTACCGCAGGTAGGTGAAGTGGAACCATTCGTCCCGGGACAGCTCCGCGTAGTTCATGAAGGCACGGTTATTGATGAGCTGCGCGGCGGCCCAGAACATGCCCGATGCCAGCAGAAATCCGACCGTGCCGACTCTGGAGGCCCCGCCGTTGTTCCAACCCAGCCAGAGCACCACGCACACGAGGACTATCGGCGGTAACAGAACCCACCCGCCGAAGAAGTTCCACGCGGCGCCGACCGCCGCCGAGGAGGGCTGCAAGAGCGAGACGACGCCTTGGAGCAGCCAGCCCATCACCACGCTAGGCAGATCCCACGGAGCAGCGTCAGGCGACGTCGAGCGGGGGAAAGTCAGAAAGGTCACGCCCTGCATGACGATCCCGACGATGAGCGCCATCGCCGCCGGCAGCCTTCGCCGATCCCGCCAGACAGCCCAAACAAGCAGTGGCAGGAAGGCGACGGTCTGAATTTCGGTGCTCGATGCCACGAAGGCAGCGACAGGGACCAGGATCTTGGCCGCGAGGTTCCGCGCCCGATACACCAGAAGCCACACGGTCAGCCACAGCATGTACCAGTGCAGATTGGCGGTGTTTCCCAGCGCCTCGAGCGGCCCGGCAGGCAACAGGGCCGGAATAATGGCTAGCAATACGCGCGTCGCGGTGGAGGGTACCGAGTGGCGGCTCAGGTGGAATACCGCGACTCCGATGAGACCGACACACAAGCACGAGATCCACGCAACCCGAACGGCGTAGTCTTCGATAGGGCCAGTTCGCAGCGCTATGTGAGCGATGGTCCTCGGCAGGACGTGGAGATATCCCTCATAGGGGTCAAAAATCCCGGACGCAAACTGCGAAGTCAGCGCCTGACGAAGGAAAACACCCCCGTCCTCGGCCCACAGGGTCTCGGTCGTCTGACCCGGAAGGCGCCAGAAGGCTGCCAGAGTGATCGAAATCACTGCGACGAGGTTCGCGATGACACTCAGAGCGGGGCCGCCCGCCCTGTGGTTGCGGAGCCGAAGGTAAAGGGACGAAATTGGTCGTCCCGAGAGCGCCGCCGCGCTAGGCCCCGGCACTGCTGGGTGCCCAGCCGCTGTCGTCAACGAGTTCACCTTTCGTTCGGCGCTGGGGCAAGACTATCGGCTACCCTGAGGAATCATGCAACGTCTCCTCGTCACCGGCGGCGCCGGGTTCATCGGCTCGAACTTCGTCCACTATGCGCTGAGCCACACGGACCACCACGTCACCGTTCTGGACAAGCTCACCTACGCGGGCAACCTCGAGTCCCTCAAGGGGCTCCCGGGGCAGCGCTTCCGGTTCGTCAAGGGAGACATCGCTGACGCCGCACTCGTGGACGAGCTCGTCGGCGCTGCGGATGCCGTGGTCCACTACGCGGCGGAGAGCCACAACGACAACTCGCTCCACGACCCGCGCCCCTTCCTCGACACCAACATCATCGGGACGTTCACCCTTATCGAGGCGGCCCGCAAGCACGGCGTCCGCTTCCACCACATCTCCACCGACGAGGTCTACGGCGACCTCGAGCTCGATGATCCGGCGCGCTTCACTGAGCAGACCCCGTACAACCCTTCGAGCCCGTACTCCTCGACAAAGGCCGGCTCGGACCTCCTAGTCCGCGCGTGGGTGCGTTCCTTCGGCCTCCAGGCCACCATCAGCAACTGTTCGAACAACTACGGCCCGTACCAGCACGTCGAGAAGTTCATCCCGCGCCAGATCACGAACGTGATCGACGGCGTACGCCCCAAGCTGTACGGCAAGGGCGAGAACGTGCGCGACTGGATCCACGCGGACGACCACTCCTCGGCCGTCCTTACGATCCTCGAGAAGGGCCGCATCGGCGAGACCTACCTCATCGGGGCTGACGGCGAGAAGGACAACAAGTCGGTGGTCGAGCTCATCCTCAAGACCATGGGCTTGGCTCCCGATGCCTACGACCACGTCATCGACCGCCCGGGCCACGACATGCGCTACGCGATCGACTCGACGAAGCTTCGCACCGAGCTCGGCTGGAAGCCGCAGTTCCAGGACTTCGAGGCCGGCCTCGAGGCCACGATCCAGTGGTACCGCGACCACGAGGCGTGGTGGCGCCCGCAGAAGGCTGAGACCGAGGCGAAGTACAAGGAGCAGGGCCAGTGAGCGGCATCGAATTCTCCAAGCCGCTGGCGGCACACGAGACGCCCATCCCCGGCGTCGTCCTCTACGACCTTCCCGTCCACGGCGACAACCGCGGCTGGTTCAAGGAGAACTGGCAGCGCGAGAAGATGCTCGCCCTCGGCCTGCCCGACTTCGGGCCCGTGCAGAACAACATCTCCTTCAACGAGAAGGCCGGCACGACGCGCGGGATCCACGCCGAGCCGTGGGACAAGTTCGTCTCCGTCGCGACCGGTCGGATCTTTGGCGCGTGGGTCGACCTGCGCGAGGGCCCGAGCTTCGGCGCGGTGTTCACTGCCGAGCTGGACCCCTCGAAGGCCATCTTCATCCCGCGCGGCGTGGGCAACGCGTTCCAGACGCTCGAGGACGGCACGGCGTACGCCTACCTTGTCAACGACCACTGGTCCGCCGACGCCCAGAGCCAGTACACGTTCCTCAATCTCGCGGACGAGACCGCCGCGGTCCCGTGGCCCATCCCGCTCGCGCAAGCCGAGCTCTCGGACAAGGACCGCGCCCACCCTCGGCTCGCCGACGTCATCCCCATGGCTCCGCGGCGCACGCTCGTCCTCGGTGCCGACGGGCAGCTCGGCAAGGCGCTGCGGAAGGCGTACGACGGCGACGCGAGCGTCGAGTTCGCCGCGCGTGCCGAGTTCGACCTCACCGACCCGAAGTCGGTAGAGACCAAGAACTGGAAGAACTACTCGACGATCATCAACGCGGCGGCCTACACCGCCGTCGACAAGGCCGAGACGCCCGAGGGCCGGCGCGCGGCGTGGGCCGTCAACGTCACCGCGGTGGCCCGGCTCGCGCGCGTCGCCGTCGAATACGGCCTGACGCTCGTCAATGTCTCGAGCGACTACGTCTTCGACGGCACGGCCGACGTCCACGACGAGACCGAAGAGTTCTCGCCGCTCGGCGTCTACGGCCAGACGAAGGCCGCCGGCGACGCCGTGGTCTCAGTCGTTCCCCGCCACTACATCATCCGCACGTCCTGGGTCATCGGCGAGGGCGCGAACTTTGTGCGCACCATGGAGCGCCTCGCCGAGCGCGGCATCAAGCCCTCCGTCGTCGACGACCAGATCGGGCGCCTCTCCTTTACCCAGGACATCGCAGCGGGCATCAAGCACCTTCTCGAGTCGAACGCGCCCTACGGCGTCTACAACCTCACCAACGACGGCGACCCCCAGTCGTGGGCGGACATCGCCAAGAGCGTCTACGAGCTTTCGGGCCACGACGCGGACCACGTCACCGGCGTCAGCACCGAGGAATACTTCCGCGGCAAGGACGCGGCGCCCCGGCCGCTCCACAGCGAACTTGACCTCACGAAGCTGCGGGCCACGGGCTTCGACATCGCACCTCAGGATGCTCGGCTTCGCGACATCGCAGGGCGCCAACTGCCCAGGGAGCACGCGGCGAACTGAAAGAGGCGCCCTTGTCCCTATGAGACAATCGATGGGTGACTAAGACATGGGTCGTCATCCCGATGTACAACGAGGCAACGGTGGTCGGAGGCGTCATCGAGGGCTTGCTCGATACGTTCCCGAACGTCGTCTGCGTCGACGACGGAAGCCGCGACGGCTCGATCACAGTGGCACGCAACGCCGGGGCGATCGTCGTAGAACACCCGATTAATCTCGGCCAGGGCGCTGCGCTCCAGACCGGCATCGAGTACGCGCTGCAGGATCCGAACACTGACTCGATCGTGACCTTCGATGCGGACGGTCAGCATCGCGTAGAGGACGCCGCGGCTATGGTCGACCGGCTCCATGCGGAGTCGCTGGACGCCGTCCTTGGCTCCCGGTTCTTGGACAGCCGCACGACGCTGACCCCCATGAAGAAGCTCGTCCTGAAGGCGGCCGCCCTCCAGATGAAAGCCGCGACGGGAATGGACCTGACCGATGCCCACAATGGGCTTCGCGTGCTGGGCCGGGAGATAGCGGGCCGCATCAACCTCACTCAGAACCGGATGGCCCACGCCTCCGAACTCGTTCACCAGCTGTCCTCGTTGAACGCCCGCTACGCCGAGCATCCGGTTCACATCATCTACACGGATTATTCGAAGGCCAAGGGCCAGTCCTTGCTTAATTCGGTGAACATCCTCGCCGAGCTGTTCTTCAAGTAGGAGACCCGTTGATTTTCGTAGTGCAGATCGTCCTCGTCGTAGCCGTCGTCCTTGTCTCGCTGGCCCTGATGCGCAGCGGATCGAACGCGCGGCACCTCGCCATTCGACGGCTCATGTTGCTCTTGTTCGCACTGGCCGCCGCCATTTCCATCTTCATCCCCGAGATACTCACCAGGGTGGCGCAGTTCCTTGGAATCGGTCGTGGCACAGATCTGGTGCTCTACGCCCTGATCATCTTCTTCTTCATCTTCATGTCGACGACATACCAGAGGTTCCGCCAGTCCGAGTCCGCGCTCACCAAGCTTGCGCGCCGCATCGCTCTCGATGAGACCGTTCGACCCTGGCAATCGGAAGGTCTGCCCGCATCCCACGACGAGGGATCGCTGAGCGGGACGATGCAGCCCCAGAAAAGCCGCAGCTCGGAGGGCTGAGCAGGGAAGCTCTTCCGAGGCGGGCGCCGAGTGAATCGGACTCGGCGCCCGCCTTCGTGTCAGTTCTCGGGCGCATAACCCCGCGGATTTGACTCCTGCCAGCGCCAGTGGTCGGCACACATTTCCTCAAAGGATCGCGTCGCCCTCCAGCCGAGATCATCGCGGGCCTTGGACGGATCCGCCAAGCTCGTCGCGACATCCCCCAAACGCCTCGCGCCGATCTCAAAGGGAATCGTTCGCCCGGAAACACGTGCGAACGTATCGATAACCTCAAGCACCGAGGTGCCCCGGCCCGTTCCCAGATTCCAGGTATGAACACCTGCATGCTCATTGAGGTACTGAAGGGCCGACACGTGCCCGGCAGCAAGATCAACCACGTGGATGTAATCGCGGACCCCGGTACCATCGACCGTGTCATAGTCGTTGCCGAAAACTCTGACGCGCGGCCTCTGTCCCACAGCGACTTGCGCAACGAATGGAAGCAGATTGTTCGGGGTGCCCGCAGGGTCCTCGCCGATCAGGCCGGATTCGTGAGCGCCAACGGGGTTGAAATATCGGAGGATAGCGATCCGCCACGACGAATCAGACGCTCCCAGATCTTCGAGAATCTCCTCGATCTGCTGCTTCGTCCTACCGTACGGATTTGTGGCTCCGCGTCGCATGCTTTCGACCAATGGTAGGCCATTGTCGGAAGCATAAACCGTCGCTGACGAGCTAAATACAAGCCTGCGGACTCCGCGTTCCTGCATGACGTTCAGGAGATTCAGCGTTCCCACAACGTTATTTGAATAGTACGCTAGCGGAATCTCCGCAGATTCACCGACAGCCTTGAGCCCGGCGAAATGAATAACCGCCTCGGGCTGAAAGGCCTCGAACACTTCATCGAGCGCTGCCTTATCCAAAAGGTCAGCCTCTTTCAGGAGAACTTCCCTCCCCGCAATCTCCCGCACGCGACGAAGTGATTCCCGGCTCGAATTACCGAAATTATCGTAGACCGCTACTTCGTGCCCCTGGGCCAAGACCTGCAGCAAGGTGTGGGAACCAATGAATCCCGCCCCACCGGTAACCAGTATTCTCATCTCTCCAGACTAGCGGCTCATCCGCTGAACCCTTCAATCCACAGGAGAGGCCATCGGGTGCAACGGTCCGACGCGCCGAGGCTTCCCTCGAGCTCGGGCTACGCCCCGGGATCCCGCCCAGAGGCCCCGAGGGGCTTCCTCGCGAACCGCTGGCTATGATGGAGTCGTCGCCTCGTCGTTCCTTGGAGGACCAACCCATGCCATCACGCCCGGCCGTCTCTGTCTGCATGGCCGCCTACAACGGCGTAGAACACATCCAGGAGCAACTGGACTCGATCCTCGACCAACTCGACGCACGGGATGAAATCATCGTCGTCGACGACGGGTCGAGCGACGGTACTCGTGAATTGCTCTCGAATATTAAGGATCCTCGGGTCAAGTCCTACTTCAACGACTCGAACCTCGGCTACGTTCGAAATTTTGAGAAGGCTCTCGGGCTAAGCTCCGGTGAAATCGTCATGCTCTCCGATCAGGACGACATCTGGCTTCCGGGACGTGTCGATGCGCTCGTCGAATCACTGAAATCGGCCGAGGCTGTGGCTTCTAACTTCAGCTATTTCGAGGGCACTCCACGTCCGATCGAAACGCTGCGCCTCAAATCCTCGCCCGGCGGAAAGCGCATCTCGAACCTTCTTCGACTTTGGATCGGAATCATTCCCTACTACGGATGCGCGATGGCGTTCCGCGCCTCGTTCGTCAAGGTCAGCCTCCCCTTTCCGCCCTACCTCTACGAGACTCACGACCAATGGCTCGCCATGCTGGCCAACGTGAGGGGGACCATGGCGCACCTGGAGCGCGAGACTCTAAGCCGGCGGCTTCATGCAAACAACACCACGCCGAAGACCTTCCGCGGACTGAAAGCGATCGCGAAGTCGCGATGGATGCTCGCGCGCGCGTTTTTCGAGGCGCTACGGCGCCGGCGGTCGGTCAACGCGGACATCGCAGATAGGCGGGGCTGACGAAGGGAAGCCGGGCTATAGGACAAGAGGCGGGGGCGATCCGCGAGGTTCCAGTGCGGGCGCGGGAGAACGGGCGTCCTTTCGTCTTGTGAGTCTTCGACACCGCAGCCGCGCCGTCCTCCAGGGGTCAATCCCTCCCAGCGGTGGTGACACACCCCAAGCACCTCCGCCACCCCGACGACCTGCTCGAGCGCGTTAGAAGACCGAGCCATCTTCGCCCGCCTGCGCCCGAGCACGCCGAATTCGGGAGCTCCTCTCGAGGCCGAAGACACTTCAGGCCCCGCAGGAGGATCCGCCGCGGGGCCTGAAGTTCTCAGAAGACGACGAAGCGTCAGCCGATGACGTGCTTGAAGAGGCGTGGCACCGCCGTCGTCTTACCCGAGGCGATAGCCTTGACGACCAGGGTTCCCGCGTTGAGTCGGCTCACCACATGAAGCCCCGCAGCACGCGCGGCCTTGTTCCACCCAAGCGATCGGAACCGCTCGGCCTGCCCGTTGAAGAACTGGCGCTCTTCGTCAAAACGCCGTCCGTCGAGGGCGCGAACCGACGAGTCGGACGCGGAATGGCGCCGGTACAGAAACCCAAGTTCGGGATCTACGACCATGGCGCCGCCATCGGCCGCAACATCGAGAAGCATCGCAAGGTCCTGCACGACGTCGAGCCCCTGCGTGAAACCGATTCGCTGAATGGTCGATGTCTTCCACGCGAGCGACGGGAAGTAGGTCCAATTCGCACGAATAAGGCTCGTCGCCATCTGCTCGCCGGAGAGGGCGAGCGGAGTCCTTGTTCGAGGCGTGTAGGCCTTCTTGACTCGATCGACGAGCGGGCTCGCTGAGATGCCGCTCTCGTCGATCACCTGGACTCCTGGCTGGACGATGGCGGCTTCCGGGTGCGATTCGAATGCGCGGACAACGATATCCAGATAGTTCGGAAGCATAATGTCGTCGGCACCCATGATCACGACGATCGGCGCCTCGGCATTTTCTAGGGCCTTGCGGTAGTTGCCGTTTGCCCCGAGATTCTTTTCATTCTTCCTATAAACAACGCGAGGATCGTCAATTCCTGCGAAGAAATCCGCTGGCTCACTGCTCGGATACCCGTCATCAAAGACGCACAGGCGCCAATCCTCAAAATGCTGGCTCATCACACTGCGCGCTGCAAGCTTCATGAGTTCGACGTCGCCGTAATAAGGCAACATCACGTCGACTAACGTCATTTCAGTAGAGAACCCTTCCGTGCAGCACAAATTCCGGCACTCGAAGCGCCACGTCCGCTGCAACTATATCGGTAGGCGCCGCGGATCTCCACACACCGCCTTTCGCACGGGCGCAGGCTCCTACTGCGCGCTCCGCTGCCAACGCCGGGCTTGTCGCGCGCCCCCACGGACGCTGGGGCAGACGGCCCCCAGAACCAAGCCGGCACTGTATTCCAGGCCCGCGCGCACGGAAATCGCCCCGCTGACGACGCCGCGGCCGACGGTGGCCATCGCACCGATCACGCTCCGCCCAGGCCCGTACAGGCCAGCGAGCCGCTGTGCGACCGCAGACTCGGGCGCCCTCGCCTCGAGAGTCTGAGTCATCACCTCTCGCCAACCGACTCCGACGTTATATACGGTGCGGATCCAAGACCCAACTGTCTGGGACCCCTCAAACTTTTGGGACAACCGTCGCATGTTGCTCAACGAACGTCTGAGCGAGAGCCCCTCCTCGCCTTCACCAATGACATTCCCTCCATGCTGCACGTAATCCTGGACGACGATGTCCACAACCCGCGATCCATCCAGCGACGCCGCACACACGGCCAGCCAATGATCGTGGAATTCGCTGGCCGTTGCGAGTCGCGGAAACGGAATGGCCCGCTCCAAGACGTCCCGTCGAAAAACGGTCGAACCACCGGTGAACTGATTCTCGATCACATAGAATTCCGGATCGATATTTTGCCGTCCCGTGTTTTCTGAAACAACCCGCTCACCCGGGAGTGCCACGACCCGACTCTGTCCCGACACCAGCGAATAGCGCTCGAGATGGGGCACAAGCCGTTCCAGCTTTTCTGGATACCACCGGTCATCCTGGTCACTCAAGGCTATCCATCTGACGTGGAGTGGGACCACCTTCAGGGCACGCTCGAAGTTTCCATAAAATCCCAGACGATCGTCGAAACCAATCACCTTGAACCGTGGATCGCCGTCCACCGCGTCGGAAACGAGCTGGGCGACTTCGCCCGCCTCTCCATCCGCAGAAATTATGCAAACGAAATCTGTGACAGACTGTGCCTGGATCGATCTCAGTTGAACGGAGAAGAGATCACTGGGAGGTCGATAGGCTGCCAGCACAATGGCGCCTGGGCCTAGCACCTCACGATTCACGCCCGCCTCGGTCTGAACACTGTCACCGACATCCCGCACCCGTCGAGGATAGCAGCCGTCGAGAGTTGTCACACATCGTGCAAGGGCCTCCGTCGCATAGACTGTGTGGCGGCGCGATCCGAACAGAGAGAGGTGCAGGCGTGGACCAGAAGGATGTCGGCGGGGTCGCAATCGTGATGCCGATGTTCAGCCCGCGGCGTGAGTCCATCGACAGGCTGCAGGGTCTTGCGGCTCAAGCGCGGCAAGTGATCCTTGTCGACGATAATCCTGCCGAAAATCGGGATTGGTCTGATGCTATTGGCACCGCGCCGAATGTCCGTGTCATCCGACACGCCACAAATCGCGGAATCGCGGCCGCGCTCAATACCGGGGTCCGCGAGGTATTGGATGCCCCCGAGATCGAGTACATCATCACTCTCGATCAAGACTCCGAACTCCCCGCCGACTATGTCGAGAAGTTCTTGTGCGAGCGGGCCGCTAAGGACCTGAGCAACCAAACTACAGGGATTCTCTGCCCGGAGCGCATGGACGGCCGACGCGTGGCGACGCGTCGAAACGGCGCGGCACCATACGATCCGATGCAGTCCGGAATGTTCATCCCCCTTTCCACATTTCGGAAAGTCGGCCTCTTTGACGAATCGCTATTCATCGATGCGGTCGACTCCGACTTCGCCCTCCGGACCCGGAAGAGCGGCCTTGACGTGGAGTTTGTCCGCGACACCGACCTTCAGCATGGCTTGGGAGAGCAAATCCCGGCGACCATATTCGGCCGCAACCTGCGCTGGCGGGGAGCGACCAAGTTCTTCTCCTCCCATTCAGCGACACGACTCTATTACATAGCACGCAATCACCTGATTGTGAACGTGCGATTCCTGGGCTTCGATCCAGCATGGGTCATGCGACGGTTCTACGAAGACCTCAAGTTGGTGGGCATCAATATCGTCTTCGGACCCGAAAAGCCAAAGCTAGGTCTTGCCGTGTCTGCCGGCCTCCTCCACGGGGCCATGCGAAAGGCCGGGAAGATTCCTCCTCGGCTCTCCCGGAGGTTGGGTGCGAAGAGGCCGGCCGATCCGCCCCGAAGCGGCTAGAGAGCCCGGATCAGCGAGTCACCGGAGCGACTGACGTAGCCCTGAGCTCCCCGGGCATGACGCGGCGTGGGGTGCGCATGAGTCCCTCCCAGAGCCCACGCGCAAGCGACGTCGCCCAGAGCTTCTTGGATCGCGAGTCAGCGAAGATCGTCAGTGCAAATCCAAGGACTCGCAAAGCCTTCAACATCGCATTTCCCTCGAATCTGTCCGAGCCTTGGTAGAGCTTGCTCAGCCAAATGTGGTTTCGCACATAATAGAAAAGCCGGCCCGCCATATCGGGGTTAGCAGGCTTTGCAGGATGGCGCACAATGCTCGCAGGAACGTACAAACCCAACGACTGCAGCGCAAGCCGTCTCGTGTACTCGGCGTCATCGAACCAGATGAAGAAGTCAGCGTACGGGAGAGCCATCTTCCGTGCGTACTCGAGATTGACGAGAACCCCCACGAAGGTTGCCTGTGTAACTGCGACGCAGCCTTCGGCACTTGCCGCGATTTGGTGCTGTGCATCCGGATCCACAACGGCCGGGTGCCCCGGATTGGATTGCGTTCCAGATTCGTCCGTCACCCGAGACGCCACAAAGCCAGGCCTCAGGTTAGCGTTGGAGGCGACCTCAAGCAGCGGCGCAAGGCTGTGTTCGGCTGGCTCGGCGTCGTCATCCATGAGCCATGCGAAGTCATGGCCGCGTTCCGACGCGATCTCCACGCCCCAGGCAAAGCCGCCCGCGCCGCCAAGGTTAGCGCCCGTTTCGAACAAGAAGGCGTCCGGAAACTCGGACCGAATCACTTCAGGGCTGCCGTCGGTCGAACCGTTGTCAACGACGATGATTTCATCGAGGCTAGCTCCCTGCGCCTCCAGAGACGCGAGGCACTTGCGCAACAAGTCCCTGCGGTTGAAGGAGACCACCACGGCGGCAACAGTCAATTCTTCCCTCTTTCACACACGTTTGGAGCTCATCCTCGCGAGGCCGGCACTCCGACGGCTACATCGATGACTCACACTAGCAAACCCGTTTGGCCGTCCCGGGACGCCCGTGGGGCCGTCAACTGCAGGCGGTAATTCGGAGCAGCCTCGCGTCCCCCACCTCATCGACAACCTTCGCAACGCCGTCCGAGTCCAGGAATCGGAGCCCGTCGTAGTCATGCTTCCCGCCTGCGATTTCGTTCGTGCCGAAGTCGAGGACGTACGAGACGCCGAGGCGCTTCACGGCTTGGCAGACGGCCGGATTGGTCTCTGCATACCGCAACGAATGAGCCAGGAGGTCCGCGTCCGGCGTGATCGAGGACAAGAGATGAAGCTGGACCGTCCGGCGGTCCGCGAGCGCGAACGCGAGCGATGTGCCTGTCCACGGGTTGCCTATGATCGTTGCGCCCGGCGGCACGTCTTGAGGTAGGCGACTCAACAGTTTCGCCTCATCGGCCGACAGCAGCGGCGACGCGTAACTCAGATCGTAGTTACCCCTGGCCTTTGTCACAGCGGATACAACGTTCGGAGCCTGTCCGACAACGAACACTGCACAGACGAGACACACGGCGGCTGGCACCGATGTCCATCGACGGCTCCGAATCCAGCGTTGAGCCGCGAAGCGCTCTCCGAGCCACACAACGGATACAGCGACAACCGGTACTACAGCGACGGGCAGCAGCGCGGCCAGCCTGTAGGAGTCGTTGTACCAGGGTCCCGTGACGCTACGACGGAACGGCATCGCGTCATACGCGCTGACATTGACGAAGAGATAGAGGGCCACAAGGACCGCTCCCGCCGCCCATGCCGCTCGCCGGGCTCGGAAGAGCACGAGCGCCCCCACGATCACGAAAACCGCAGTCAGAGGACTGGACGATTCGCCAAGGGGAGCCACAGCGAGCGACTCCCCTATCGCCTGGGCTCGAGTTTGCAGGGGATCCCAGTAAGTCGCCGGGTTGGGGTGGACAACCAACCACAGCAGCGCCGTGAGCATGACTCCGCCTAGGAGAATCGCCCCAAGCGGCCACATCTTGCTGCCCAGGTCGCGGCGCCGCTTCCAGGCCCGCCAGAGAGCCACGATCAGCATCGGCCAGCCGAAGGCCACGACCGCGTGGAGCCCCGATGGATGAACCAGGACGAGACCTATCACACCGATAAGCAGAACGAACCAGGCCAGTCTGCGCGAGAGGACTGGGGCGGCTGAGACCCCGAGCGCCTGTGCGACGAAAGCGAGGAAGGCCGGGAGCATGGCGACCACCAGCATGTTGGGATACAGCACCCCAAAGTCAAGAAGGAGTATCGGGAAGGCGCCGAACGCCATCGAAGCCACGCCAGCGACGATCGAGACTGCGGTCCTCGTACCAGCAATCTGCTGTGTCAGATAGACACAGCCCGGAACCCACACGGCGGCAGCAAAGGCCACACTCGAGCAGTAGACCGCCACGGCCGGAGATAGGCCAGCCAGCTGCGCCGTTGCCGAGACGAGTGCATGCCACCCCGCTGGATAGAAGCCGCTGCCGTCGACCTGACCAACCGTGAAGCTGGACGCTGATCCCGTTACCTCAATCCATCGAATAGCGTTGAGATGGAAGACCGCATCGATGGTCTGCGAAACGTGATCCGGCCGACCCCAAACGTAGGAGAGCAGTACGATCTCTCCAACCGCCCCGATCGTGATACCGATCATCTCGGATCTGGAAGGCAGCGCCCGCTCCGTGCGAAGGATGCCCGACGTCGTCGCCCACAGCCGCCGTCCCGTGGTCAGTCGACGCATTCCAAAGATGGCTGCCGCAAGAACCACCGCAGTCGCCACCAGTGGCAGAGGACCCCAAGGCACATGGGCAGCACCCGCAATGATCGCTCCAACGACGGCCGCCGTTGCGGTGAAGATGGGCGCAATTGCCGTCATGCTGAGCCCTCGAAGGCCAACTGCCCATGCCACGAGGAGCCCCGGGACGAGCGTCACGGCCAAGGCCGCCAGCACGCCAGGAACCACACTCAGCCATTCCACGTTATCGACCGCCTACCTGCCGAACCTGCTCGGCTTCGCCTTCATCAATCAGAGCCCGCAAACCGTAAGCTGCAACAATTTCGCGTCCCCTTGACGGTCAATGACCTTGGCCAATCCGTCCTCGTCGAGGTGGTAGAGACCGGCGTAGTCGTGATGGTATCCATGAAACTCATTGAGCCCGAAGTCAAGCACGTACCGAACGCCAAGCCGTCGCACCGCGTCGCACACGGCCGGCATCGTGCGAGCCGAGCGCAAGCTTGAATCGATGAGCCGGACATCATCGCTAGCGTTTGTGTAGACGTGGAGTTCGAGTGTCCGGCGGCCCGCATACGCGTAGGCAAAGGCGGTTCCTGTCCACGGGTTGCCCGCGATCACGTCCGACGCCGGCACGTGTTGGTCTAGTCTTTCGAGAACCTGTCTCTCGTCCGAAGAGAGTAGTTCCGACTGGGAATTCAGAAAGTACCGCGGCTGGGCATCCCAGACGGCCTGCCTGATGTTGCCGATCTGACCGTCTGCCGCGACGAGGACCAGAACGATCAATGTCACCGCCGATGCCCTCCGTCCGGCCGGCATCACAGCGAGCAGGCGAAGCCCCGGCATTGCTCGTGTCTTGGCGGCGGCCCGGTCGACCAGTCCCGACAACCAGGGAATCATGACGTCCAATCCGACCAGCGCAATGGGCGCCATCACGACCGGAAGCTGGGCCGCCAAACGGAACGCGTCGTTGTACCAGACTCCCGTGAAGAACTCCCGGAAGGGAACACGGTCGAATGAAGACACTGCGACGAAGAGGAAGGCCGCGGCTGCGAACGCACCAATAGGCCAAGGACGCACGTACCCTCGCGCAATGGCCACGCACCCGACAACGAACGCAACGGTGACCATTCCGCCGACCGAAGCGCCCATCGGAGCCCCGAGGAAAATTTGCCCGAGCGCCTGAGCCATCGTCTGGAGGGGCGGACCCTGCGCCAATTCTGGATCCGGACGAAGCGCATTCCACACGTAGATGGTGGCCGCGGCGAGTAGCGCCAGCCCTGTGACGACGACAGAGGTGCTGAGCCCGGCCCTCCAGCCTCGAGCCAAGAGCCAGCGGCGGAAAGCCGGCGCGGCCATGACGACAAGAGGCCAAGCAAACGCGACGAGCGCCATCGCCGCGCCCGGGTGAGCTAGCGCCAACCCAGGTGCGCCAAGGCCCAACAGCACGAACACCCTGCCGAGGCGATCCCGTTCCGCGCCAAGGCCGAAGCCGCGCACCACGAGTGCGAGCATGGCCGGAAGGAGTGAGATTGAGTACTGATTTGGGTAGAGGACGCCCCACATCGCGAGCAGGATCGGATGAGCCGGATATCCCGCCGCAACGATTCCTGCTGCCAGCGAAGCGATACGGGAATCGGGGAGCGCCTGCCGGGCGAGGTACAAGACGCCGGAGGGCCAGACGATGGCGGCGATCGCGATGGTCAGCGACGACGCGGCCACGGGGATTGAGGCTCCGGAAAGCTGGACGATGAGCGCGCCGAAGGCATGCCACACCGCGGGATAGAAGGAGATTCCGGTCATCTGGCCGACTGTCAGCGACGAGGCCGACCCAGTGTCCATGATGTAGCGAATCGCGTTGAGGTGAAAGATGTTGTCTGTCGTCTGGGAAATGTGGTCGGGGGCGCCGAACACACGCATCATGGCCGACCCCAGGAGCGCCGCTCCAACCAACAGCCCGAGAGCAGCCGGCGCCGCCCGTCTCAGCGAGTCGCTGTAGCTGGTGAAGACAGGCTTTTCCCCCGGGCGGGTCACGAGCAACCCAATCGCGCTCACGAGTGCAGTGCTAGCTGCCAGGGCCAGGGGATTCCATGTGATATGAACCGCGCCGCACAGAATGGCCCCTACCGCAACGATCGAGGCCGAAAGCAGGGGCGCCAAGGCGTAGAGTTCAACCCCACGAAGCCGCAGGCTCCAGCCAAACACCGCCCCCGGAAGCACCAGAACCAAAGCAGCGGTGAGCAGGGCGGGTGTGGCGCTGATCCACGTCACGAGTTCTTGTCCCTTTCCGTCACCGGATCACGATGCAGCCACACTGCGACGACGCAGTTCGGCCACGACGTCATGTACCTCGCCGTCCATCACGACCCGGCCGTGTTCAAGCAGCACACCACGTTCGCAGACCGTCGACACCAAGTCCAAATCGTGGCTCACGACGAAGAGGGTCTTACCCGCGTCGGCGAGCTCCTTGATCTTAGCGATGCACTTCCTCTGGAACGGCTCATCGCCTACGGCGAGGATCTCATCGATGAGGAATACCTCCGGATCCGTGTGAACGGCGATGCTGAAGGCCAAGCGCAAGTACATCCCAGACGAATAGAACTTGACCTCGGTATCGATGAACTCGCCGATCTCAGAGAATTCAACGATCGAATCGAACATCGCATCGATCTGCTTCTCGGTCATCCCCAGAATCGCGCCGTTGAGGTAGACGTTGTCCCGGCCGCTCAGGTCATGGTGGAATCCGGCGCCCACCTCGATCAACCCGGCCACTCGGCCGCGAGTTCGGACAGAGCCGCCGTCGGGCTGCAGCACGCCGGAAATGAGCTTGAGCAATGTGGACTTGCCCGAGCCGTTGAGACCGAGGAGGGCTACTGTCTCACCCTCCTCGACGCGGAGCGACACGTCCTTGAGCGCATCGAACTTTCGCGAGATGTCTCCGCGCCGCCCTCGAATCAGCCACATGAGTGCTTCCTTGAGGGAACGGGTGTGGCGCAATACAAATTGCTTACCCACGTTCTCGACGGCGATCGCCGTCGTCATCGTGACCGCATGCTCTGTCAATCACAGCTCCTGAGCAAACTTGACGGAAAGCCGGGCGAACACCCATTGCCCGAGGGCTAGCATGACAAGAGTCACGACGGCGGCGAGCGGGAACCAGATGGTGAACAGACCCGGTACCGTGGCCGCGGCAGGAGAGGCGAGTTGGGCGCCGTCGAGCGTCGGACGCCAGAATGCCCAGTGGAAGACCTCCACGCCCACGGTCATGGGGTTGAGCTGGTAGACCCAGAACGCGGGCCCCAGGACGCGGTCAACCTGAGACCACAGGTAGAGCACGGGGGAAGCCCAAGTCACCATCATGATGAGCAGGTCGACCAGGTTCTCGGAGTCGCGGAAATACACGTTGATCGCGCCGAAGAAGAGCCCGAGCCCGACCGCCAGAACCGCGACGATCACAAAGGCACCGATGATCGCAGCAATCGAACCCAAGGTCGGGACCCACCCGAAAAAGAGGCAGACAACGATCAGAATCAGCACCTGAGGCAGGAAATGCACGCCCGAGACCCAGACGCTCGCCACCGGAAACAGCTCGCGCGGAAGGTAGATTTTCCGGATGAGGTCGCGGTTGCCCACAATCGATCTCGTCGCGTTGCCCAGTGCCTCGGTGAAGAAGTTCACCAGGATTATCCCCGCAAAGAGGTAGATCGGATAGTTGGGCGTAGAGCCTTGCACGTTCAGGAACAACCCGAGCGCCACATAAAAGACGAGGAACTGTAAGCCGGGCTTCATGTAGGACCATACGATGCCCAACGCCGAGCCCCGGTAACGAACACGAACCTCTTTGCGCACGAGGAGCTTCAGGAGAAAGCGGTTCCTGTAGACGTCCTTGAGGCCGCCGCCACGCCCGGGTGCGGTCAGGCCAGCTTCGGGATCGGCAGCCGGTGAGGCGGTCATCGCTCGGACTCGAGGGGCTCGGGCGCACGGTCGCCGATGGTTCTTCCGCTGTCAAAAGCCGTGTGCCGTCCGAAGGTTCTCCGCCACGCGTCGATCGAAGTGGCTTCGGGCATTCCGGCGCGATAACGGGCGGCGAGCTGCTCCCATTCGCGGAAGAGCCGTGCGTGCAGACGGGTAGCCCGCGTCAGCATGCTGCGGAGATGGTCTGGCCTCCGCTGATACCATGACGCGCCAGTTCCCTCGGCGTTCGACACCACCACGCTGTCGTACCCCGCGAGTCGCCACCACTTATTGTCACGATGCGCCAGGAATCCTTCAGGCCGCACCGATGAGTCTTCGGCGGGTGCCTTCAGGAGCTGCCGGGTGACCGTCTTGAGCGCCCAAGGGACCAGCTGCTTCTTCGATGGCGACACTGTGGGCCCGTTGAGGCGTCCAGCCTTTGGCGTGGGGAACTCGTCAACGTCCTCTTTGATCTGCGCGTCGGGATATTCCGCGCGCAGCGCGTTGATTTCCGGGAGTTTTGTGGCCAGCTTCTCGTGCAGCGACTCCGGGCCGTCGAAAAGATCCTCGAGGGCCATAATGCGCCCGCGCTGGGTGAAGTACTGCATCGATACAAGATGCTTGACGTCGTTCTGGACCGATTCCCGCAGCACCCGGCCACTCTTCGGGGCGTCGCTGTGCAGAAGAGCGGTGATGGTGCGGTTGCGCTCGTGGAAATACGCCTGCCAGCCGACCAGATCGTCCTTGTCCCCCCACGACACGTGCCACACCGCGGCGCCTGGGAAGCTCACGGTGTGGTATCCGGCATTGCGCGCACGAAGACCATATTCGGAGTCGTCCCACTTGATAAACACAGGCATGGCGAGGCCGATCTCACGGATGACCGACGTCGGGATGAGGCACATCCACCAACCGTTGTAGTCGACGTCCGTGCGCCGATGCAGCCACGGCGTTTGGCGCAGGTTGGAGTTGCTGAAATCGTGCCCGAGGTCCATATCGTCGTGCGGCAATGCAGGCTGGACGCGATACAGGTCCACGACCTCGCCGAACGTATGCAGCGTGGTCCGGTTGTAGAGGTCGAACATGTGGCCGCCCACGATGGTTGGGGTCCGGCACTGATCGGCAAAAGTCACGAGGCGCGTGACGCTTTCGGGCTCGATCATCACGTCGTCATCAAGCAGCAGGACGTAGTCGTGGCCGCTCTCAAGGGCCTCGAACATCCCTCTCGCGAACCCTCCGGAGCCGCCGAGATTGGTCTGCTCGACGATCCGAAGCCTGCCTCCGAGTGCCGCCGCAACCTCAGGGAAGTCCGGATGGTCCCGAACCTTGTCGGTACCCTGATCAACGATCAGGATCTCACGGACAGCCTCCAAACGGTCGAGACTGTTCGCGAGCACCTTCGCATTGTCTATGCAGAACTGCGGCTTGTTCATCGTCGTGATCTCAAGCGTCACGGTCCCTGAACGCTCGCGCGCCTCGACGAGTCCCTCCCATTGGGCCTCGACCAGCTCAAGCCCCTCGCTGCTTGCGTTGAGGTCGAACCAGTACCACCCGCCGTCGCCGAAGGGCTTAAGCGTGAGTTCGAAGGAGGCCGTTGCCTCACCGTCGACCCTTCGGTCGCTGACGCGCTGGATCGAGCCGCGGGCGTTCGTCTTGTAGACCACCACGGTGCCCTGGCCCCGCGTCGTCACGACGAGCCGAATCTGACGCACGGAAGTCCATCGGCGCCAGTAGCTTGCGGGAAACGCATTGAAATACGTTCCGAAGGAGATGTGCTGACCGGGACGGACCGTCATCGCGTCGCGCGAAAGGAAGTCCTCGTAGTGAGCCTCGGCAGCGCTCGAGCTCACGAGATTCAGCTTGTCGGCGCGCGCTTTCGGCACTCGATACGCCGTGTCGTCCTCGACGAGACGAATGCCATTGGCGGTTCCGGCGTCGACGTAAAGCGGCACGACATCTGTCTGGCCGTCATAGGGCAGGATGACCCGTTGAAGTGGCTTCCACCTCCTGTCGTCCGTCGGCGCGATTGTCACGCGTCCACTCCTCCGCTCACCAGCGCCTCGCCATTGGCGAAATGCGGCAGGATCTTGTTGTCGAACAGGCTCAGGGCCGAGCCGATCGCCATGTGCATGTCGAGGTACTTGTACGTTCCGAGCCGGCCGCCGAACAGAACGGAACGCTCAGACTTCGAGAGATCCCGGTACGCGAGGACCTTGGCACGGTCTGCCTCGGTGTTGATCGGGTAGTACGGCTCGTCGCCCTTCTCGGCGAAGCGCGAGAACTCACGCATGATGACCGTCTTCTCGGTCTGGTAGTTGCGCTCTGGGTGAAAGTGGCGCGGTTCAATGATGCGCGTCCACGGGACGTTCTCGTCGTTGTAGTTGACCACAGAGGTGCCCTGGAAGTCCCCGACCTCGAGCACCTCCTCCTCGAAGTCGATCGTCCGCCACGAGAGGTCGCCCTCGGCGTAATCGAAGTAGCGGTCCACGGGGCCCGTGTACACGACCGGAACGTTGCCCACCACGTTGTTCTTGTTCAGCGGCTGCGACTCGTCGAAGAAGTCGGTGTTGAGCTGGACCGTGATGTTGGGGTGGTCGGCCATCCGCTCGATCCACGCGGTGTAGCCGTGGGTCGGAAGGCCTTCGTACGTGTCGTTGAAATAGCGGTTGTCGTACGTGTAGCGAACGGGGAGCCGCGAGATGATCCCGGCCGGCAGGTCCTTGGGATCGGTCTGCCACTGCTTGCCCGTGTAGTGCTTGATGAACGCCTCGTACAGGGGACGGCCGATGAGCTGGATGCCCTTGTCGTTCAGGTTCTGCGGATCGGTGCCCGCGAGCTCGCCGGCCTGCTCGGCGATGAGCGTCCGTGCCTCGGACGGCGAGTAGTTCGCGCGGAAGAACTGGTTGATCGTGCCGAGGTTGATCGGCAGCGGGTAGACCTCGCCCTTGTGCACGCCGTAGACCCGGTGCACGTAGTTGGTGAAGGTTGTGAACTGGTTGACGTAGTCCCACACACGCTGGTTCGAGGTGTGGAAGAGGTGCGCACCGTACCGATGCACCTCGATGCCGGTCTGGGCATCGTCCTCGCTGTAAGCGTTGCCTCCGATGTGATGCCGGCGATCGATCACCGCCACCTTGAGGCCGAGCTCCTTCGCGGCCCGCTCGGCCACGGTGAGGCCAAAGAAGCCGGATCCGACAACGACGAGATCAGCGTCCACAAATTCTCCTGCTAAGTACGGAGCCCGCTCAAACGCGGCCTTTGGTTTCAGCACCTAGGCTACCCGAGCGCCCCCGCGATCCCCGAAATCAGCCGGCAGCCCGGGCGCTCGGCGGGACCACCCGTGCGAGCCTCGTGGGCTCGGTTGTCCACATATGCCAGCTCCGCCTGCCAAGAGCCAGCCGACTCCGCCTATCCTCCGAAGGAAGGCAAGGGTTGGGGGCCATGGAACTTCATTTCACGCTCGTCGCACCTCATCGGGAGCGGCGCGCCACCCACGAGCTCGTCGCGACAATTGCCCGGGGAGCGAGCGGCACCGAGCTGGCTGGTGAGCTCGACCGCCTCTTCGGCGCGCAGGGAATCATGGTCGAGGGGCGGCCGCTCGCAGGACTCACCGTTGGATCCCCGCCCCTCCGCAACGGAGCGATACTCCTCGCGGGCGAAGCGGCCCACACCCCGCGCCGGTCCGACGCGCCCCTCGTCCTCGGCGTCCGGAGCGGCCCGGCCGCGGGCTCGGTCTTCGCGCTCCCCCGGGGCGTACACACGGTGGGCCGCGGCCCCGAGGCGCAGCGAGGCACGATCTCGCTCCCGGATCCCGAACTGTCGAGGGAACACGCCCGTCTGGCCGTGACCGAGGCGTCGGTCCGCCTCCTCGACACCGGAAGCGGCAACGGGACAGCGGTCGACGGTCGACGCATCCGCGCGGCGACCGTGGTGACGGGACAGCTCCTTCGATTCGGCTCATCCACGGGAAGCCTCGAGGTCTCCGGTGGATCACCTCTGCACGCGACCGCGGGCCGCCCCCATGGCGAGCCGCTGCGCGTCGCCCGACCGGACAGGGGGCGTCCTCGGCTGGCACTCCTTGCGATGGCCGCCGTGCCGCTCGTCCTCGGCGTCGGCATGGCCGCCCTCACGGGCCAGTGGATGTTCCTCGGAATGTCGGGGGTCTCGGCCGCCGCAGCGCTCCTCCCCCTGGCCGAGGGTCGGCGGGCCCGGCGGACGTTCGCTCAGGAGCTGACCAAGGCGGTTGGCGAAGATCTGGCGCGCAGGCTGCGCGCCGCGCCCGACGCCTACGAGATCAGCACCCAGACAGCGGGCTCCCGGGGCGACCCCGAGGACGTGGTCATGCTGCGGGTCGGCACGGGAACGCGACCGGCCGACGTCGTCGTCGAGGCGTCCCACGAAAGCCTCGTTCGCGAACACGGCTCGGTGCCCGTCGTCGTTCCCTTCGACGGACTCGTGACGTTGAGGGGACCCCGCCGGAACGCCGAGGGCCTCGTCCGATTCCTGCTCCTGCAGCTCGCGTCGCTGCCCGCCGCGTCGGGTTTGACGACCGTACTCGCGGGCGGCCCCCTAGAGCTGAGCCTGGCGGCGCGCTTTCTCCCCCGGGTGCGCGTCCTCACGGACGCCGAGTGCGCGGACACGGCGTGTGTGAAGGCCGCACTGACCGCCGACCCTCGATGCGGCCTCCTGGTCCTCCCCGGCCTGAAGCCAGCCGCAAGTGCCGCCATCGTGGAGGCTGCCCTCGCGCTCGAACGACCCGTTGTCAACGCAGCAGGGGCGGCGGATCGCCAAGGCCTCGAGATCGACCTCGGCAGCAGTCCGGCGCTCCTCAGATCGCCGGGATCGGAGTCCAATGTCGTTGCGGACCTCGTCCCGCCGCGCGCCTTCGCCACCGCAGCACGTCACCTTGGCAGCTTGGGAGAAACGGACGACGGCGGGGCGTTGCCGAGGCGCTGTCTGCTCAGCGACGTGGTGGGCCTCACCGAGCATGACATCGCCGAAGCATGGGCACGCGAAACGGCCACAGGCTCCTCGATGCCCGTTCCGCTGGGACTCACCCAGTCCGGCCCCCTGATCCTCGACCTCGCAGCAGACGGGCCCCATGTACTCATAGCCGGTACCACAGGATCTGGAAAGTCGGAGCTGCTCCGCTCTCTCATTGCGAGTGCTGCAGCCTCCCATTCGCCGCGTCGCCTGACGTTCCTCTTCGTCGATTTCAAGGGCGGATCCGGCCTCGAGCCTCTGACGGGGCTTCCCCACTGCGTGGGCCTGGTCTCCGACCTCGCGGGCGAAATCGATCGCACGCTGATCTCCCTGCGCGCCGAGGTTGTGCGGCGGGAGCGACTCCTCGCGGAGTCGGGATGCGCGGACATCATCGATTACCAGCGCATGCCCTCTGGCGAGCGCGAAGACCTCCCGCGTCTGGCACTCGTCATCGACGAGTTCCGCATGCTCGTCGATGAGAATCCCGAGGCCCTCGCTGAATTCCTCCGCATCGCCAGCATCGGCCGCTCACTGGGCCTCCACCTCATCATGGCTACCCAGCGCCCGCAGGGCGCCGTGAGCGCAGACATCCGCGCCAATGTGGGATCGGTGATCGCCCTGCGAGTCGTGGGCGAGGCGGAGTCTCGCGACGTCATCGGCTCCCCGAGAGCTGCCTCCCTCCCGGCCGAAGCCCCGGGGCGGGCGCTCCTCGCCAACGGCACCCGCGATCCGGTCGAATTCCAGACAGCGTCGCTCGGTCTCGCAGGAGAGGCGGCCAGACGGCGCCCGCTATGCGTCATGGAGGCCGACCAGTGGCTCAAGGGCCGCCCCCTCCCCGGCGACGACTCCGTTCCGCCGACGCCGGCGGAGTCTGCCGCGGGCTTCGTCGAAGGAGTGCAAAGAGCCTGGGAGGCCGACGGCGGGCGCCTGCCGCGGCGCCCGCTCGCCGATCCCCTCCCCCAGATGCCGGGCTCGCCGAGCCCCGACCCCGGCCCCTCGGTGACTCTTGGCATTGCGGACCTGCCCCACGAACAGCGCACTGCCGTCCTCGATTGGACCCCGGAGACGCAGGGGCACTTGGCCTTTGTGGGCGACCCATCGGCAGGGTGCGGCCGCGGGCTCGGGGCCGTAGTCAGCCGACTCGCCGCGGCCGAGCGAAGCCGGTACCTCTATCTGCTCGACGCCGATGGATCCCTTGCCCGCCTCTGTGGGCACCCGCGCGTGGGAGCCTATCTTCGCCCCGACGAACTCCGAGACGCCGCCCGCCTCATAGCCCGTCTCGCCGAGGAGGTGTCGAGCCGTCATGGGTCGGATGACCCGACTCTCATCCTCGGCATCTCGGGATGGGGCAGCTGGATCGCGGCTCTTCGATCGAACGCCTATTCCGCGACGGAGGACGCGCTGATCGACGTCATCCGCCGCGGCCCGACCCGCCGCGTGGTGATTGTCCTCTCGGGAAGTCGCGACCTCGTGGCATCGCGAGCCTTTTCCGAGCTGCCGTCTCGCCTCTTCTTTCCTTGGGGAACCACCGAGGAAGCGCGTCTCGGGTGGCCACGCGCCATAGGCTCTGTCGCTCCCGGTAGGGCCATCGCAGCCGGGGCAATTTCCGGCGAGCGCCATGTGGCGGTTCAGTGCTTCGACGCACTCCCGGCCCACCAGCCCGAGCCCAGCGGGCTTGGAGCGCCCCCATTCCGGATCCGGCGCCTGCCCACCGAGGTCATCGCGGCACAGATTGCCGGGCCCGAGACCTGCGGGAACCCCCGAACCCTTTCAGTGCCGACCGGCGTCGACGAGGCTCCCGACACTTCTGCGCCGACCGGCGTCGGCCAGGCGCCCGACCCTCCAGTGCCGACCACCGTCGACCAGGCACCCGACAATTTTTTGCCGACCAGGGTCGACGAGACACCTGACATTCCTGCGCCGAACGGAGTCGACGAGACTCCCGACACTCCTGTGCCGGCCGGCGTCGGCCAGACTCCCGAACCGAGTCTTGGGCCCGGCACCAGTCCTGGGCCGCCCTCTGTCCTTTGGCTGGCGGTCGGAGTCCACGGCGACGACGGCGAGACGTTGGCCGTTCCGCTCGCACCCCAAGAGGTGCTGCTGGTGGTGGGCACCCGCCACTGCGGCAAGACGTCGTTTCTCAACGCCCTTCCCGCCATGAACCGCGGCGCGGCGCGCTGGTATCGACCAGACCCGAAGGGAGCGGCCGGTGCGCTGGGGTCGTCGGAAGCCATGGCCTCGTTGGAGGCCAGCGTCTTGGCCGCGGCGAGGGACTCACGAGCCGGCCAACGAGCGGTGCTCCTGATCGACGATGCCGACCATCTGACCGCGAAGGAGAACCGCCTTCTCAACGAGGCGCTCGACGCGGGCGCGTCAGTGGTCGCGACCGCTGGATACAGCGCTTCGCTCTACAGGACCTGCCCGATCAGCCTGCGCGCGCGGGACGCGAGGTCGGGGATTGCGATTCACCCACGCGCGTCTTCAGACGGGGACGTATTCGGGGTCCGTCTCGACCCGCCGGGACGGGTACCGCCAGGTCGGGCTATCGCGGTGGTCGACGGCAGGGCCACCGACGTCCAGCTCGGCTGGCTCGGGAAGGATCGGACGAGCCAGTCTGGCTAGTCGTCGGGCGATGAGTCCTCGGGTGATGAGTCTTCGGCCGAGGCGGAGGCGGTCCGTGCCGACCTCTGCGTCGCCGTGAACACGGGCTTCGAGAACAGGAGGAAGACCGCCGCGGCGGCCGGAACGAGAATGACGAGGCCGATGACGACGTAGCCGCCGGTCAGCGTCGGGAACCCGATGGTCGCGGCAAACAACTGAACGACGAGCACTATCGATCGGGTCCACCGGTAACCGCGCCAGAGGAAGACTCCGGCGGCGCCTAGCCCGACGCCGAAGAGCGCGAGCAGGACCATGGTGAACACGGCGCCGGCCGGCGAAACCGTCGCCTGACCGGTCGCGATCGCGACGGCATAGAAGATTGCCATGCCAACGAGGGAGAGGGCCTCAAGCAGGACGATGCCGACAAGGACCATGAGCTGGACCGGCCTCGACTTCGCCGAGGCAGACCGGGAGGAAGACTGCACAGCGAGAGACTACCGTCATCGGCCGGCACGGCTGTGACCGAATCGGCTGTGAACTCGTCCTAGAGGCCTCGACCAAGGCGGTCCCGGATGTGACATATCCCTCGCCCTGACGGGGCCAAATCCTCGCCTGCCCCCCTTGTTTACACACAGTTAACGTGACAACCTTAATGGAGTTGACCGCGGGGCCCCACAGGCCCCTTTGCTTTGGGACGACTCGTGAAAATCTTCACAAGGACTCGTTCCCCCGAAACGGAGTACTTCAAGAACCATGGATTGGCGTGATCGCGCGGCCTGCCTCGACAAGGACCCAGAACTCTTCTTCCCTGTTGGGAACACTGGTCCTGCGCTGCTCCAGATCGAAGAGGCGAAGAGTGTTTGCCGGCGTTGCCCGGTGATCGACACGTGCCTCCAATGGGCCCTCGAGTCCGGTCAGGACGCTGGTGTGTGGGGCGGTATGAGCGAGGACGAGCGGCGTGCCCTCAAGCGCCGCGCCGCCCGCGCTCGTCGCGCCTCCTGATCACCGGGAGACCGTGGACCTCGGGAGCCACGTAGCCCAGGAGACCACAGAGCAGCCGCTCCCCGCCCGCCGCGCCACAAGGCACGGCGGGCGGCGTGTTTAACAAGGCTCCCGCCGGAGGTCAGCCTCTCCCCAGCTGAAGCAGGATCGTGACTTCCGTGCCTCCACCCGGTCGGGGACCCCAGTTGATCGATCCTCCGAGCTCGCTCGTGACCAGGGTCCGCACAATCTGGAGGCCCAAGCCTTCGTGGCGGCTCTGCTGCGCAGGCAACCCCACGCCGTCGTCCGCCACGGTGACCTCGAGAATCTCCTCCCCCGCCTGGTCGATGCCCCGGCGCGCAATGAGCCACACCGTTCCCGAGCGATCCTCGAGGCCGTGCTCGACCGCGTTCGTGACGAGCTCGTTGATGACAAGTGCGAGGGGGGTCGCCAGATCACTCGGAAGTCCTCCGAACTCGCCTTCCCGCTCAGTCGACACATGCTGGTTTCCCGTGGCAACCTCGGCCGAGAGTCGGAACTGCCGGTCGATGAGTTCGTCGAAGTCGACGTTCTGGGCGAGCCCCTGCGAAAGGGTCTCGTGGACGAGCGCGATCGTGGCGACCCGGCGCATCGCCTGCTCGAGCCCCTGACGCGCCTCGTCGCTCTTCATCCGGCGCGACTGCATCCGAAGGAGCGCGGCGACGGTCTGAAGGTTGTTCTTCACGCGGTGGTGGATCTCGCGGATCGTGGCGTCCTTCGTCACCAGCTCCATCTCGCGCCGCCGAAGCTCGGACACGTCGCGGCACAGGACGAGCGCCCCGAACCGCTCACGCTCGTCTCGCAAGGGGATGGCGCGCAGAGAGAGACTCACACCTCTCGACTCGATCTCACTCCGCCACGGCATCCGACCAGTCACGACGAGCGGGAGCGTCTCGTCGACGAGTCGCCGGTCCTTGAGGAGGTTGGTCGTCAGCTCCGCGAGGGAACGCCCCTCGAGGGTGTCGATGCCGCCGAGCCGGCGGAACGCCGAGACGCCGTTCGGGCTCGCGTACTGCACGATGCCCTCGGCATCGAGGCGGATGAGGCCGTCCCCGACGCGGGGCGCGCCGCGTCGCGAGCCAGTGGGCGAAGCGAAGTCAGGCCAGAGTCCAAGGGTGCCCATGCGGAGCAGGTCGTACGCGCACTGGCGGTACGTCAGCTCGAGCCGCGAGGGCATACGCGAGCTCGAGAGGTCCATGTGGGAGGTGACGACGGCGAGCGTCCGGCCGTTGCGGACGAAGGGGACGGCCTCGACGCGAAGCGCCATCTCGGCATTGAAGCTCGTCTCGTGGCTGCGCTCGATCGTCTGGCTTGCCCACGCACGGTCCACGAGCGGCCGCAGGTCTCCACGGATCGCCTCGCCCACGATGTCTTCGTGGAACACCGTATGCGTGGTCGACGGGCGCACGTGCGCGAGTGCCGAATAGCCGTCCGCCGGGTCTGGGAACCACAGCGCCAGATCAGCGAACGCCAAGTCCGCTACGAGCTGCCAATCACCCACCAGAAGGTGAAGCCATTCAGCGTCACCCGGACCGAAGTCAGCCTGTTCCCGGATGGTGTCCGTGAAGAGCGCCACCGCACCGCCTTGTCGAAGTAAGGACGCACTGGCCGCGGGTAACTGCGTCCCCGCGGCCTCCGGCGCCCGCGCCTAGGGCAACAGCCCTAATGGCGCACGATCGACCGGAGCAGCCTCAATGCTACCGACAGCGAGGCCATATCGTCGCTCTCGAGCGCGTTGACCTCCCGGAACATCGTCGCGGCTCGGCCGAGCGATTCCGCGTTCTCCGCCTCCCACGCCGCGAGGCGCTGCTCGGGATCGACGCCCGCCGGCGAGAGGTCCATGATCGATCTGGTCATGTCCGCGATCGTGCCGTAGAGGTCGTCGCGCAGCGCGGCGCGGGCCAGGGCCTGCCACCGGTCCTTGCGCGGGAGGGACGTGATCCGCTCGAGCAGGGCGTCGACGTTGAAGCGGTCGAAGACCGTGTAGTACACGCCCGCGATCTCCTCGACCGACTCGCTCGACGTCTGCGAGATCCGTGCGATGTCAAGGAGCGCGTAGCTCTCGAACAGCTCGGCCCACCGGTGCGCGAGGTCGTCAGGAAGGCCCCACGCCTTGCCGCGGTCGAGCCAAGCTCCGACTCGCTCGGCGTCCTGGCCGCGGAGGTACTTGAGGAGCTTCGAACGGAGGGCCGTCATCGGCTCCGAGTAGAGCTCCACGACCTCGCCGATCGTCCGGTTGCCCGTCCCCTGGTGGATGAGCCAGCGCACCGCGCGGTCGAGAAGCCGCCGGATGTCGTGGTTGATCGTGGTCCAGTGCTCGGTCGGGAACGAGGCGGGAAGCGAGTTAAGGGCCTCGGTCATCTCGTCAAGCCGGTACAGCTCACGGAGAGCCACGAAGGCCTTCGCCACCGCGGCATCGGTTGCGCTCGTCTCCTCGATCGCGCGGAACGCGAACGTGATGCCCCCGAGGTTGATCATGTCGTTCGCGACGATCGTCGCGATGATCTCCCGGCGCAGGGGGTGCGTGTCGAGCTCGGCACCGAAGCGCTCACGGAGCTCGGCGGGGAAGTAGCCCCGCAGCGTGTCCTCGAACCACGGGTCGTTGGTGAGGTCGCTCTCGCGCAGCGACTCGGCGAGCTCGATCTTCGCATAGGCCGCAAGCACCGAGAGCTCCGGGGAAGTGAGGCCTTGGCCCTGTTCGAGGCGGCGGTGCAGCTCCGCCGTCGTCGGGAGGGCCTCGAGATCCCGCTTGAGGTCCGCGTTCACCTCGAGCCAGTCCATGAGCCGCTCGAGCGCAGGGCTCAGCGGAGCGACGAGGGCCCGGTCGTTGACGAGCAGGATGTTCTGGTCGATGTTGTCCAGAAGGACGAGCCGCCCGACCTCGTCGGTCATCGACGCGAGGAAGTCCGCACGCTCCGCCTCAGCGAGCTTCCCCCCGGCGACCATCCGGTCCACGAAGATCTTGATGTTGACCTCGTGGTCCGAGCAGTCCACACCGGCGGAGTTGTCGATCGCATCCGTGTTCAGGATCACGCCCTGGAGCGCGGCCTCGATGCGCCCGCGCTGCGTGAAGCCGAGGTTGCCGCCCTCGCCCACGACCTTCACACGCAGCTCGCGCCCGTCCACCCGGATCGCATCGTTCGCCTTGTCGCCCACCTGGGCGTGGGTTTCGGTGCTCGCCTTGACGTACGTGCCAATGCCGCCGTTGTAGAGGAGATCGACGGGCGCGAGCAGGATCGCGCGCAGTACCTCGTTGACGCTCAGCTGGGTCGTGCCCTCCGCGAGGCCGAGCGCTTCGCGGACCTCGTCGGAGATCGGGATCCACTTCGCGGTGCGCGGGTAGATACCGCCGCCGGCGCTGATGAGGTCGCGGTTGTAGTCGTCCCATGACGAGCGCGGAAGCGCGAACAAGCGCTGACGCTCGGCGAACGAGCTGGCTGGGTCAGGGTTCGGGTCCAGGAAGAGATGCCGGTGGTCGAACGCCGCGACGAGCCGGATGTGCTCCGAGAGCAGCATGCCGTTGCCGAACACGTCGCCAGACATGTCGCCAACCCCGACGACCGTGAAGTCCTCGGTCTGCGTGTCGAGGTCGAGCTCGCTGAAGTGCCGTTTGACCGACTCCCACGCGCCCCGCGCCGTGATGCCCATGGCCTTGTGGTCGTAGCCTACCGAGCCGCCGGACGCGAACGCATCCCCGAGCCAGAAGCCGTACTCCGCCGAGAGCCCGTTGGCGATGTCGGAGAAGCTCGCCGTGCCCTTGTCCGCGGCGACGACGAGGTACGGATCGTCTTCGTCGTGACGAACGACGCCGGCCGGCGGCACCACGCGCTCGCCCTCCCCCGCGCTCGTCACGCGGTTGTCGGTCAGGTCGAGGAGCCCTCGGATGAACGTCTTGTAGCTCTCGATGCCCTCGGCGAGCCACGCCGCACGGTCAACCGCCGGGTTCGGAAGGCGCTTCGCGAAGAAGCCGCCCTTCGCACCAGTCGGGACGATGACGGCGTTCTTGACCACCTGCGCCTTGACCAGGCCCAGGATCTCGGTGCGGAAGTCCTCGCGGCGATCGGACCAGCGCAGGCCTCCTCGCGCGATCTTGCCGAATCGCAGGTGGACGCCCTCGACGCGCGGCGAGTACACCCAGATCTCGAACATCGGCCGCGGCGAGGGCAGGCCCTCGATCTCGGACGGCCGCAGCTTCACGCTCAGGTACGAGCGGTCCAGGTAGTAGTTCGTGCGCAACGTCGAGTCGATGAGGTTGATAAAGGTCCTGAGGAGGCGATCGGCGTCGAGCGTCGGGACCTTCTCGAGCGCCTCGGCGAGCTCGCCACGAAGCCGCTCGGTCGCCGTCGTCCGTGTGCCCTCTTCAAGGGCGGGATCGAAGCGCGCCTCGAAGAGTGCGATGAGGCGTCGGGTCACGTCGGCGTTGCCGAGAAGGGTGTCGGCGATGAAGCCGAGCGAGTTCGTGTTCCCGACCTGGCGCATGTACTTGGCATAGCTGCGCAGGATCACGACCTGACGCGCGCTCATGCCCTCGCGCAGCACAAGCCGATCGAGCGCGTCCGACTCGGTGACGCCAGAGAGCGCCGCCCCGAACGCGTCGGCGAGGAGGCTGCCCGTCGAGAGCGGGTCGACGTTCGCCGGGTACTTGAGGCCGAGGTCGTAGAGGAAGAAGTCGCGGGCATCGGCGGTCTCGATCTCGAACGGCCGCTCGTCGAGGACCTCGAGGCCGAGATTGTGGAAGAACGGGAGGATCTGGCTGAGGCTCTTCGGCTCGAGCAGATACAGCTTGACCCGGGCGTCCTCCTCAAGTTCGGCGCCCACCCCTTGCGGGACGTAGACCCGCACCGCCGGGCGCTCCGGGATCTCCTCCCCTTCCGCCTTCTCCGCCTCCGCGCGCTCGACCGCATAGTCCTCGAACCGCTCGATGTCCTCCAGCGCGTCCTCGACGGTGTAGTCCACCCGGTACGACGCTGGGAACGCCTCCGACCACACGGCCGCGAGGTGCTCGGCCTCCTCGAGCGGGCGGCGCTCGTGAAGCACTTGCGCGATGCCCTCGGCCCACGAGCGGGTCGCCGTGACAAGCCGCTGTTCGAGCGCGGCAGCGTCGACTTCCTTGGTGGGCGCGCCCTTCGGCAGGCGAATGCGGAAGTACAGGCGCGCAAGCGCAGACTCGCTCAGGTGCGCGTCGTAGTCGATCTGGTCGGAGTGGAACTCCTTTTCGAGCTCGGCTTCGAGCCGGCGGCGGACGGTCGTGTTGTAGCGGTCCTTGGGAAGGTAGATGACCGCGTTCATGAACCGCCCGAAGAGGTCCGGACGGAGGAAGAGGCGCGTCCGGCGGCGCTCCTGAAGGAGCTGGATCTTCGTGACCGTCTCGAAGAGGAGCTTCGCGTCCATCTGGAAGAGCTCGTCGCGAGGGTAGGTTTCGAGGATCGCGAGGAGGTCCTTGCCCGAGTGGGAATCGGCGGGGAACCCCGATTGCCGCATGACCGACTCGATCTTGTCCTTGACGATCGGGACGCTCCGTGCGGACTGCGTGTAGGCCGTCGAAGCGAACAGGCCGATGAACCTGCGCTCGCCATCAACCTGCCCCCGGGTGTCGAAGCGCTTGATGCCGATGTAGTCGAGGTAGGCCGCGCGGTGGACGGTGCTGCGCGAATTGGCCTTCGTGATGTTGAGCACTCGGCGCTCTCTCGCGTGGGCCTGGCCCTCGGCGGTGAGGTGCTGCAGCGCGTGGGCCCCGTCGCCGCGGAGGAGGCCGAGGCCGCTCCCTTCGACGAGTTCGAGGACGTCCTCGCCGTTCTCCGTCTTAAGGTCGTACTCGCGGTAGCCGAGGAAAGTGAAGTTGCCGGCCTCGAGCCAGTGGAGGAGCTCCTGCGTGGGCTTGAGATCAGCGATGTCCTCTCCCCCGACCACGTTGTCGAGGCTCCGCGCGATCTCGAGCGCCTTCGAGCGCATCGGCTGCCAATCGTCGACCGCAGCGCGGACGTCGCTGAGGACTCGGTGCAGGCGGTCGATGATCTCGGTCCTGCGGGCCGCCGACGCACGGTCGGTCTCAATCGCGATCCACGATTCCATGTGGGTCGTCACGTCGCCGCCGGAGACCAGGTGGCTCAGATTCGGCAGGGCCGCCGTGTCACCGCTCGCGAGGCCCCACTGCGCCGGGACGCGCTCGACGCCGACGAGGGCGCCGTCGTTCCGCCGACGGCTCACGACGAACATCGGGTGGACCACGAGATGGATGGCAGTGTGTCGACGGACGAGCTCGGCGGTCACCGAGTCGACGATGAAAGGCATGTCATCCGTGACGATGTAGACGACGCTCCGGCCGCCCTCGTCGACGATGTCAATGTTGGCCTCGCCCGGGCGCCGCGTCTCGGCGAGCTTGCGATGGTGCCGCGCCCGCTGCGCAAACGTGTCTTCCGGATAGGACTGACGGTCCTCCTCCGCGAGATGTTCGTAGTAGTCAGCCAGGAAGCGGGGCTCCTGCTCGGCGGTGGGGAACGGGCTCTGCTGGGCAGTTCCGGTCGACACGGTGAAATCGCCTCCACGGGACGGACTGGTGGCGCTGCCGCTTTGCAGCGCCCTGCCACCGAGCCTAGCGCGACCGCTTCGCCAGCGCCCTAGCACTTGACACAGCAGATTTTCGATTCTGCTGTACAGCTGTACAGGCTATTCCAGCAATGGCCCGGCGGAGCGCCGAATGGGGAGCAGACTCGAGCAGGAGATGCCCTCCGAGTAGCGCAGCGTCGGCCGCGTCAGCGTCGTACGGCACGAAGGCGGCGATGCTCCGGTCCGGCCCGAAGCGTTCCCATGCCTCGCGGAGAGCACGCTCGGGGAAGCGCCCGAGCGCGCCGCGCCTGATCTTGTTGAAGACGACGTCAGGCGAGGCGTGGGGTACCGCACGTTCCAGTTCGCTCAGTCCCCGCACAAGCCTCGGCATGCCGACGGAGTCGGCCGCACCCACGGCGAGGACACGATCCGCGTTCTCCAGGGCCCGGAGCGTCGCGGCATTGCGGCGCGGCGCCATCGTGTCGAACGAGAGCTCCTCGTCCGCCTCCAGACTGAATCCCGCATCGACGACTACGGTGTCGGCGATCTCTCGGCATCGCTCGAGCACGGCAGCGAACGACGCTGCACGGAGCTCCGGCCAACGGTCCGCGCGTGTGAGTCCCGTGAGCGCGAGCAGCGTCCCCTCGGACGTCACAACCGTCGAGGCGATCCTGCCCAGCGTCTCGCGGTCCAGCGTGCCCTGGTCGGCGAGGCGGCACGCCTGGGCGATACCGGCAGACTCGTCGAGGAGTCCGAGGTGTGCCGCGATACTCGGCCCGAACGTGTCGGCATCGACGAGGACGACGCGCTGCCCCTCGGCAGCGAGCTCCCCGGCAAGGTTGACGGCGATCGTCGTCCGGCCCGGGGAGCCGATCGGTCCCCAGACCGCAATGAGCGAGCCCTGTTGCCGAGCGGCCTCCGCTCGGGCTGGCTCGGCCGGAGGTGCGCCCATCTCGCTGGTGCCTGGCGCGGCTGCGTTCTCAGCACCGAGGTCGTCTCCCGTGGAGTATCCCGGGGCACCGTCAGTGCCACGGCTATGGCTGCGGCTGCCTGGCTTGGCGGCTGGTTTCGGGACCGGTTGGGGCACGGGCCTGGCCCCGGCGAGGGAGAAGGACGACGACGGCGCGCCGCCTCCGCGGGGACCCTCGCGTTGGGCATCGTCGACGGCGTCGCTGAGCGCATTGCTGAGGTCGTCGGCTGCCTCCGCTATGAGCCGAGCCAGTTCCCGGGGCTCGACCGCTTGGGGAGCCGAGCGCACGCCGAGGCCCGCGAGCCGGAGGCGCTCGCCGTCGTCGTCCGCCAGTCCGACGATCGCGACGCCGACCTCTGCGAGGCGATCCACGAAGGTCGCCGTGAGGCTGTCCGTACTGCCGACGACCACCGCCACACTCGCGAGGCCGCTCTGGCATGCCACGATCAGCTCCGCGAGCTCGGCACATCTCCGGACGACGGTGACCGGTCCGTGGAGGCGCTCAAGTCCGCCGACGAGTGCGGTCCCCTCGGCGCCGAGCGTGACCACCGCGATACTCACTGCGCGCGTCCCGACGGGTTCCAGACGAGCGCCACACGGGCCTTGTTGGCCTGCGCCCCGAGGAGCTGCGGCAGCTGGTCCTCGTCGACAAGCACTTGGACGACCGTCTCGCGCGCCCCGCCGAGGGCGGACTGGGCCGTGGCGACGTGGGCGATCTCCGCAGCTGCCGCGATCCGATGTGGCTCGGCAAAGCCGTTCCGGCCGTTCGGCTGGGCGACCCAGACGTCCACCCGCGTTCCGGCTACCGCCTCCGCAGGCAGGGCCTCGGTAATGGTGATCGGAAGAGGCTTGCGGCCCAGCCCTCCCGCTCCCCCGAGGCTCGACGCCGGAACGAGATCCCCCTTGGCGATCCGCTGCACCGCGACCTTGCCGTCGGGCAGGCCCCCAGAGGTGAGATACCGTCCTTCGACGTTGCCGAGCCTCACCTCGACCGCAACGAGCTGATCGAGTCCGACGGATTGCCCGACGGCGATGTCCTCTTTGGCCGCGTACGCAACGATGCTCGTGTCAGCTGCGCGGACGAGAGCCACGACTCCCGCGATCGAGGCGAGGACGAGCAGGATTCCCACGAGCAGTCGAGGATCCTTCCACGACGGCTTCCTGAGACGTGCGGCCGGAGCATTCTCGGCAGTGCTCATGTATGCATACCCCCCATGCATGGGACGATCCCCCGACCGACCCCGTGCCGCGCGGCGCTGCCGCAGCGGCGACGCGATGCCCGTGCGAGGCACCCCGTCACGCGTCATTGTGTCCTATTTGAGACCATCGCCCAACTTCGGGGCTCAGAATGCATCAAAATGTGGATAACTCGATCACACGAGCCAGCGATGGCAGAATATGACCATGCCACGCTTCCTGACGCTCGCCGACGTGTGCGAACTTCTCCAGATCAGTTCCGCACAGGCCTACGCCCTCGTGCGAAGCGGCGAGCTGCGGGCGATCCAAGTCGGTGGTCGAGGCCAGTGGCGCGTCGAAGACGTCAAGCTCGAGGAATACATCCAGGCGAGCTACGCCAAGACCGAGAAGATGGTCGCCGACCAGCGGACCCAGGCTCGCCACACGTAAGCTCGAGGGCTTACGCCGGCGCCGGGGGCTTACGCCGGCGATACGACAGCCACGAGCGCGGCAAGCGAGACGAGCGTCGTCGTGGAGGCCTGGGCACCCCGCGCGTCGACGCGCTTCTGGGCGAGCTCGACGTAGTCCCGGCTCACACCATCGATCGTCCCGGCGACGACGAGCGGATCTCCCGATGGGCCCCCAACGTGGCAGACGACTTGGGCGCGGGCTCGCGCGAGCGCCCGAAGCGCCGAGGCAAGGCTCAGTCCGCGCCGCACCGCTGAGGTCTCTCGCTGCGACCGCCGCCCGAGTCCCGCGACGGTGACGACCCCGGAGAACGGGACGACAAGGCTTCGGCTGCCCGCGCTGAGCGAGAACCAGCTCTCGGCGACGTCGCCGATCTCTCCGCGGAACCGCAGCCCACCGCACAGAACGACGTCGACCGGCGCGCCGCTGTGCCCCCGAAGTCGCCCCTCAAGGGAGATTCCAGCCTGCTCGACCCATACCAGCTCCCGGACCTCGGCCTCGAGTCCCGCCCGGTCCGCCTCGGCAAGCTGGGCTTCGAAGTCGCTGAAGAGCGCTTCCCATCGCATGGGGATAACCCTAGAAACGCCAACAATAGGTGGTCAAAGCAACCAAATTTGCCATAACCAGACAAAGACTGCCTAACATGTCCTCATTCTCGGCTTTACGTCAAACTGCATCAAATGACATGAATGTGCATTGCGGGCGTCTCGGCGCCCCATGTTCTTGGGGGGATCCATGCACAGCAGATCGCAGGCGCTCGCGGGTGACTCGATGGCCGCCTTCGCCATCCTCATGCTCGGGCTCCTCATGGCGCTCGCCGGAAGGGTCTTGGGCGATCGCGCCTCCGGGGAATCGTTCGACGCCCTCCTGGGCCTCGCCTCGAGCATCGCGGGGCTCGGTATCGTCACAGCCTGGCTTGTGACGATGTCGCTCGCCATGGCGTCGGCTCTGCTCGCAGCGGCGGGAAGGCATGGGGCCGCCAGCTGGGCTGGGGCTGCCGCTCCCGCATTCATGCGCCGTGCCGCGTTTGCTGTCCTCGGCGTTGCCCTCGCGGCGGGTCCGGCAGCCCACGCGGCCTCAGGCGACCTCGATCCCGCGTGGCAGCCTTCGTCAGGTGCGACCGCCCACGCGACTGCAGTCGCATCGACTCCGACCGTAACGGCAGCCACGGACTCGGCCGAGGCTAGGACCGCCGACTCCGCCGCGGCTGGAGCTACAGATTCCATCGACGCTGCGGCCTTGCCCACCTCGAGTTCCGAACTGAGCTGGTCCACGACCGCACTGGACCCGGGATGGACCCCGTCGAAGGCTGTCCCGCTCGACGGCGCCCCTGCGGGGAACCCATTGGTTCGCGCAGAACTTCGGCCTACGCCGCCAGGACGCGGCGCGGTGGAAGTCCGTCTCGGCGACACGCTGTGGAGCATTGCGGCACGGCATCTCGGGGCGGGCGCGAGCGTGAGCGATATCGCCGACGCGTGGCCGCGCTGGTTCGACGCCAATCGTGCAACGATCGGGACCGATCCCGACCTGATTCGACCAGGCCTGCTTCTTGTTCCGCCCGACGGCTAGCGCGAGCTTGCGCCAACCCCTTCCGCTCCACCCAGCGCATCTGCAAGCACGCCCATGACCTTCAGGAGGGACCTCGTGAAAAGACCAAGCCTTGTACCCGGCCGGCGGGACAATCAGCCCCCATCAGCTGCGGGCACTGCTGTGAGCCCTGCCCCGGGACCCGATCCGCAGGCCACCGTCGCGAGGCTTCGAACCCATGGGGCACCGCCATCGGCTCGCCCACGGGCCGGCACTCCGCCCGCCGGAAGCCCCGCTGGTGATGTGCCCATCGCTTCTCCGACTCCGCGGCGGCTCCACGCGGTGGGCTCGGACAACGAACGGAAGTGGATTGCGCAGCTTGCGGGCCGCATCACGGGCGCTGCCCTCGAAGTACTCGGGGGGCACCGTCCGGTGCAGCAGCTCGCCGCCTGGATGCCCCGCGATCTCCTTGCGGCGCTGCAGCTCCGGGCGTCCCTCAGCCGGAAGGACACTCCCGGCGCGGCTCCCGAGCTCGCGCTCATCCACCGCGCGACGACGGTCCTCTCCTCCCGAGCGACCATGATCCGTCCCGGAATCTACGAAGCGTGCGCCGTGGCGTCAGACCAACTCCGCTCCCGGGCCGTGGCCATGAGACTCGAGTACTCCCGGGACTCTGGCTGGCGCGTCACAGCCCTCGAAATCGGCTGACGCCCGATCCCTCGCACAGACAGCAGCGCCCCGACTGGCCTCACCGTTCCTCAGGCCACCCCTCGGGCAACCCGCCAACACTGACGCCGACTGATCGCCGCATGGGGCTCCCGAACCGCCTAGCACGTTCACACCGCTACCGGTGCTGACACCGCTACCGGCGGCGGTTCTTGGCTCGGCGGGGAGCCTGCTGCTGACCCGAGTCAGGCCCGCTCGCGGGGCGGCCATTCGAGCTGCGGGCCCCTTGAGAGCCGTTCTGCCGCGCCTTGGCGGAGCGGGCCTGCTCGACGCGGGTCTCGGTGCTGCCGTCCTCCGCGGGGGCGGAATACTGCAGCTGGGCAGGACGCGCGGGAGCGTCGACGCCCGACTGCCCCTGCTCCTCGGTGGTCTCCGCCTGCTCGATCTCGAGGTTGTAGAGGAAGGCCACGGACTCCTCGCGGATGCCCTCCATCATGGCCTGGAACATCCCGTAGCCCTCACGCTGGTACTCCACGAGCGGGTCGCGCTGGGCCATGGCCCGGAGGCCGATGCCCTCCTTGAGATAGTCCATCTCGTAGAGGTGCTCCTGCCACTTCCGCCCGATGACGGAGAGGACCACGCGGCGCTCGAGATCACGCATCGTTTCCGACCCGATCTGCTCCTCGCGGTTCGCGTACACGAGCCGCGCGTCGGAGAGGACCTCCTCCTTGAGCATTTCGACGGTCACGCGCGCCTTGCCGCCCGCCTCCTCGATGATGTCCTGCGCCGTGATGGTCGCGGGGTACACCGTGCGCAGGTTGTTCCACAGCCCGTGGAAGTCCCAGTCGTCGCCGTTGCCCTCGGACGTCGCGGAGTCGATCATCGCGGTGAGCGTGTCCTCGATGAAGAACTGGACCTTCTCGTGGAGGTCATCACCCTCGAGGATCCGCCGGCGGTCGCCGTAGATCGCCTCGCGCTGGCGGTTGAGGACGTCGTCGTACTTGAGGACGTTCTTGCGCTGCTCTGCGTTGCGCCCCTCGACTTGGCCCTGTGCGGACTGGATGGCACGTGAGACGAGCTTCGATTCCAGGGGGGTGTCGTCGGGAAGGCTGCTGGCCATGAGCCGCTCGGCCCCGCCGGTCCCGAAGAGCCGCATGAGGTCGTCGTTGAGCGAAAGGTAGAAGCGCGATTCGCCTGGATCACCCTGACGGCCGGAGCGACCCCGGAGCTGGTTGTCGATGCGCCGCGACTCGTGCCGCTCTGTGCCGAGCACGTACAGCCCGCCAAGCTCGAGGACCTCCTCGTGCTCGTCCTTCACGGCCTTCTGGGCGGCCTCGAGGGCAGCCGGCCATGCGGCCTCGTAGGCCTCCGAGTCCTGCTCGGGATCCAAGCCCCGCGAGGCCAGCTCGGCGACGGCCATGAACTCGGCGTTGCCACCGAGCATGATGTCGGTGCCGCGGCCGGCCATATTGGTTGCGACCGTGACGGCGCCCTTCCGCCCGGCCTGCGCGACGATCGCGGCCTCGCGGGCGTGGTTCTTGGCGTTGAGGACCTCGTGACGCACCCCGGCCTTGGCCAGAGCCTGCGAGAGATACTCGCTCTTCTCGACGCTAGTCGTGCCAACCAGCACGGGCTGGCCGGTCGCGTTGCGCCGCGAAATGTCCTTCACGACGGCCTCGAACTTGACCACTTCGTTCTTGTAGACGAGGTCCGGCTGGTCCGCGCGGGCCATGGGCTTGTTCGTCGGAATCGGGACCACGCCGAGCTTGTACGTGCTCATGAATTCGGCGGCCTCAGTCTCGGCCGTACCGGTCATGCCGGACAGCTTCTCGTAGAGGCGGAAGTAGTTCTGCAGCGTGATCGTGGCGAGCGTCTGGTTCTCGGCCTTGATCTCGACACCTTCCTTGGCCTCGATCGCCTGGTGCATGCCCTCGTTGTAGCGCCGTCCGGGCAGGATGCGGCCCGTGTGCTCGTCGACGATGAGCACTTCGCCGTCCAGGACCACGTAGTCCTTATCCCGCTTGAAGAGCTCCTTCGCCTTGATGGCGTTGTTGAGGAAGCCAATGAGCGGCGTGTTGGCAGACTCGTACAGGTTGTGGATGCCGAGGTAGTCCTCGACCTTCTCGATGCCCGGCTCGAGCACGCCCACCGTGCGCTTCTTCTCGTCCACCTCGTAGTCGCCTTCGCCGAGGCGCAGCGCGATCTTGGCGAACTCGGAGTACCACCGGTTGGCGTCGCCCTGCGCGGGACCGGAGATGATGAGCGGCGTGCGGGCCTCATCGATGAGGATTGAGTCGACCTCGTCGACGATCGCGAAGTGGTGGCCGCGCTGCACGAGCTCGCTTCGGTCCCATGCCATGTTGTCGCGCAGGTAGTCGAAGCCAAACTCGTTGTTCGTGCCGTAGGTGATGTCGGCGTCGTACTGCTTCTTGCGCTCGGCGGGGTCCATGGTGCCGAGGATGCAGCCGCTCGAGATGCCGAGGAAGCGGTACACCCGGCCCATGAGCTCCGACTGGTATTCGGCGAGGTAGTCGTTGACGGTCACGACGTGCACGCCCTTGCCCGTGAGGGCGTTGAGGTAGGCGGGGGCGGTCGCGACGAGGGTCTTGCCTTCGCCGGTCTTCATCTCGGCGATGTTGCCGAGATGAAGGGCCGCGCCACCCATGAGCTGGACATCGAAGTGCCGCATGCCGAGCGTGCGGCCGGCGGCCTCCCGGACGGCCGCGAAGGCCTCGGGGAGCAGGTCGTCGAGCTTCTCGCCGTCTGCGTGGCGCTCCTTGAGCCGGTCGGTCTCCTCGCGCAGCTCGGCGTCGCTGAACCCCTTGAACTCCTCTTCAAGAGCGTTGATGGCGTCAGCGTAGACGCGCAGCTGCTTCAGGATCCGGCGATCGCCGCTCCGGAGGAGTTTCTCGAGAAGGTTTGCCACGTGGCTTTCGCTCCCTTGTCAATGGCGTGGCCCACTACGCCGTGTGCAGTGGGCGTGTTTCAGTCTACGGGAGACACGCACGGCGGCGTATCAGGGTTCCCCGCCCCGCCTGCCGTCTAGGTGACGGGCGACGGGGGCGGCGAGGCTCCCGCTCTCGGCGACCCGGACGCCGTCGAGCCCCAGCCAATCCGCGAGCAGCCGCAGTTCGGACGCCAGCTCGTAGGCCGCGTGCTCGGGCGCCTCGGGCTCGCCGTGGATCGCGTGGACCAGCAGCGCGCCCGCCGCGCGGTCCGCCTTGACGTCCACGCGGGCCACGAGCGTCTCGCCCAGGAGGAAGGGCAGCACGTAATAGCCGTACTGCCGGCGGTGTGCCGGGGTGTAGATCTCGATCCGGTAGTGGAATCCGAAGAGCCGCTCGAGCCGCCGGCGCTCGAAGACGAGGGAGTCGAAGGGGCTCACGAGTGCGCGGCCTGACGCCACCCGCGGAACGCTCGCAGCCGCGTCCTTGTACTGCTTCCCGTCCCAGCCTCGAACGTCGACTTCCTCGGCCTCCCCAGAGCTCACGAGCTCGGCGAGCGCGCGTTCCGTCGCCTTGATGGGGAGGCGGAAATAGTCCGCGAAGCATCTGACGGTCCCGATTCCGTGGGCCCTGAGGGCCGCCCGGGTCAGCTCGAGGGCGGCCGCCTCACGCTCCTCCGGGAGCCCGGTCCCGAGCGTCGCACCCGGACCGATCCCAGCCGCGGCTCCCGGGGCGATCCCGGCACCGCGGTAGGGCGCGGGCAGCACAGCCTCCGTGAGGGTGTATCGCCGCTCGAACGACGGCGTGCGGCCCGCGGAGCTCACGACGCCCTGGGCGAACAGATCACTCACCACGCGCTTCACGGCGTTCCAGTTCCAGCCCCAGTTGTCGTTCCGGCGCTCCTCGATGTGCCCGAGCCGCTCGGTCAGCTGCGCCGAGGTGAGCGGGCGGCTGCTCGCCAGCACGTCTAGGATGCGCGCAGCCAGATCCTCGCGGATCGCCGTCTCGAGACTCCCGGCACCGACCCATGTACGGCTCTGCCAGAGCCGCAGCGCCTCGAAGTGCTCGGGCTTGATGAAGCTCGCTTCGTGGGCCCAATACTCGACCATGCGCCGCGGGCTGCGCGACGCCATGCGGTCCAGGAGCTCGCGGTCGTAGTTCCCCAGCCGGGAGAAGAAGGGAAGATAGTGGCTCCGGACCAGAACGTTGACGGAATCGATCTGCACGAGCTGGAGGCGGTCAAAGGTGCGGCCCACCGCCCTCGTGGTGACGGGGGCGGTGGGCCGGGGACCGATGAGTCCTTGTGCTGAGAGTGCGATGCGGCGCGCCTGAGAGATGCTCAGCGCACTGCCCACGTGCTCTCCTCCCAGCTCATCACGAGTCTCGCCGTCAGTGGACGACAGCTCCTTCGTCGTCGGAGCGGTAGGCGAGGATCCGCTCCTCGACGGCGGTCTCTCCGGGCTCGCAGGCCTGGTCGAGGCTGATGACGCCGTACGTCCATCCGCGACGACGGTACACCACGGACGGCGTGTTGGTGTCCGAGTCGATGAAGAGGTAGAAGTCGTGTCCCACGAGCTCCATGTTGTCGACGGCGTCGTCGAGCGAGAGGGTCGCCGCGGGGAAGACCTTGCGGCGGATCAGGACGGGCGAATCGCCGGCCGGAATGTCATTGTCGACTTCGTAGGGCGAGCTCCCGTCCGACTGCGAGTCGGGCACGTCCATCGCGTGCTCCGCGTAGATGGGCGTGTCCACACTGACCACGGGGAGCGACGCCGTAGCCGTGTTGACGGCGATCGGGGTGTGCTTTCCATGATGGACCTTGCGCCTGTCCTTGGCCCTCCTGAGCCGTTCAAGCAGCTTCCCATAGGCAAGATCGAAGGCCGCGAACTTGTCCGGGGCCGTCGCTTCCGCACGAATCACCGGCCCCCGGCCCGTGACGGTGAGCTCCACGGTGAGCTGATCGCCTCCCGAGCGCGCGCTGGTCTGCTTCGAGCACTTGGCATCCACCCGCTGCACCTTGTCGGCGAGGTGCTCAATCTTCTCGAGCTTCTCGGTGGCGTACTCGCGGAAACGATCCGACACGGTCAGGTTGCGCCCGCTGATCTTGAACTCCATGGTGCCCTCCAGAGATTACTTCGGTCAGCCCGAACTCGGCTCGCTGGGGGCCTACTGCTTGACAGTCGAGCCCCTTTCCGAGCCGCTATCGAGGGGTTCCTCCCAAGCTGGAACCCATAACTGACGTTAGTGGATTGTCACCGTTTGCACACCCCCTCTTGCCCTGAAATTCACTCTGTGTCCGCCGACTGCGAATCCTCGGCGTGTTGATGCTCGGGAACTGGTACGAAACAGATCACGGCGGCCCCGAGCACGACGGCGCCCGCATCCTCAAGCGCGCGTGTCGCCTCGCGGAGCGTCGCACCGGTCGTGAGGACGTCGTCGACCACGACAATCCTCCTCCCCGCGAGCGACCGCCGAGCCCTGCTCCCCCGGACCTCGAAGCTGCCGGCGACCCGTCCGCGCCGCTGGCCACGCCGAAGCGACTTCTGCCCAGCGCCGTGTCCCGCCCCCGTCCACTCGGCGGCAGCGCTCACCGCGCTCGAGAGGAGTTCGTGGATCCTCTGGCGACGGCGGCGCAGCACCGGCGCTCGCGCGGTCCCGCCTGGGAGACGTCCTTCCCGGGACAGCCTCGCGACGAGCAGTCCGAGCGGGTCGAAGCCTCTCCGGACGAAGGCGGCGGTGCTCGTCGGGACGGGCACGATCCACAGCCCGCCGCGAGCCTGAAAGCCGGCGCGTGGAACCCCCGAGCCCACCGCCGCCTTGAGCGAGCGCGCGAGCGCGGAGGCGAGCTCCGCCGCAAGCGCCGGGGTGCCGTGCCTCTTGAAGGCGAGGACCGCGTGGGCGAGCTCGCCCCGGTAGCACCCGGCGGCCACCGCGTGGAGGAGGGGCTCGCCGTCGTACGTCATCAGGCTCGGCGCGTGTTCCTCGACGCGCCGGGGAGCCGCTGTCGCACGCCGAAGGCTGCGAGCGCACGGCGCGCACAGCGGGGTGTCCGGGGCGAGGCACGCCGCGCATTCGACCGGGACGACGAGTGAAAGAAGCTCGGACCACGACTTCAGCGCGGCGGCGGCGAGGCGCCGCACGGCCCCGGCGGGAGGGGCCGCATGCCGCGCGGCGCTCTCTGCAAGTTCCGCGCGATCCATGAATTCTTCGCCGCCCCCTCGTGCAGCGCAGCCCCTGCACCCGCGCTGCCACCTGTTGTCGTTCAGCGCTGCCGCCATTCATCAGCGTTGCCCACGCAGCCAGCACTCCCGCCCGTGTCATTCAGCGCTGCCGCCATTCATGCAGCATTGCCCACGCAGCCCCCACTCCCGCCCGTGTCATTCAGCACTGGTGTAATTCAGCCCCGCCCACGCACCCCAGCACTGCCCTGACTCAGTCTGGCTTGATCGTGCTCACCCGGCAGCCCCCATCGCGCGCCATGTGGGCTGCTGGCGGCGTTCGGTGTGTGGGGAGGAGTAATCAAAGCGACCTCTCAGGCCGGTCCGCCCTTCACCCAGCGAACGCGAGCTGCGAGGCCCCCTTGCCCTGCTCTGTCCACGAAGTCCGGACGAGGAGGAAGATCCCATCCTTGGTCATCGCGTAGATGGACTGCTCGCCGTTGCCCGCCGACAAGGCTTCGATGCCGGCGAGCGGGGAGATCGAACGCGGATCGCCGCCCTGGAGGCTCACGAGCTCCGGAGAAACGGGATCACTGGGCGACGTGCCCGAGACGACGATCGTCGACTCGTCGACCCACAGCGCGATGTCAGCGCTCTTCGAAGTGATCGGAAGCGTGACCGGGTCCGTGAGCGACTTGGGGTTTCCGTCAGGACCGCGAACAATTCCGGCGATCTGGAGGGCCGGCTGCCCGTCGGCCTCGGAGAGGACGAGGACGCGCACTCCGTCGCGCCCCACCCGGAGGGACTTGACCGTTCGTCCGCTCAGCCACGGGGCCGCCACGGTGACGTGGGGAGCGTCCGTTCCGGGCTGCGCGCCCACTGGCTTGTAGGCCACGACCTCGGTCGCTCCCGTGGCCCCAGGTCCTGCGGTCCACACCCAGTCGCTCGGGCTGATCGAGGGCGGGCTGAAGCGCTGCCTCGAGTCGAGCAGACGTGCTGGCTGGCCGGGAATGAGCGAGTACAGAGCCTTCCCGTCGGCGCCGAGGAAGGCATAGAGGTGCTGTTCCGTGTCGCTCGCCGGGGACGACGGGCCGAAGGCCGCGACGGAGCCGAGCCCATCGATCTTCGAAGCCTGCTTCGATCCGTACTGCACGATCTGGTTGTCCGCGATGCCGACCTGCCATGCGGGGACCTTGGGGTCCACGATCGGGTCCGGCAGCTTTCCCGTTGCGGGATCCTCGATCGCCACCTCGGTCTGGTTCGTGCGCAGCGACACTCCCCCCACGCTGGGGAGCGCAGCGAAGGTCCTGACGAGCTGGCTGTGCATGCGCTGCCGGTCCGTGAACGAGGCGTCCCTCAGCTCCGAGGTCAAGTCGACCTGCGCGATGGTCCCCACGATCGGGACGGACTCGCGCTCGAGCCGGATGCTGGGCGGGAACGCGCTGGCGACAGCGGTCTTGAGATACGGCGCGGGACCGGCGATCACGGCGCTCACGAGCGACTTGGCGACACCCGAATTGTCGATGAACCAACGCACGTCCGGGACAAGCACCGCGAAGCTGGGGTCGTAGAAGTAGACAGAGAAGGCGCGGTAGAGGACCTTGAACGTCTCCTCGGGGATCACGGTCCCGTCCGGGAGTTTCGAGACGCGCCACTGCCCGTCAATCTGGCTCACCTCGACGTCGATGGACTGCTTGGTCCCCGGAGGGTACTGCGTCATGATGCCGTCTTGGTCCACGGAGTACGCGACGTCGAGCTCATAGCGGTACGCATTCGGCCTGCCCGCACTCACCACCGACGCACTCCCCCGGTAGACGAGCGTCCGCTGGCTCGGCTTCCAGGAAACCGCGTTGGACGGCGCGAGGAATTGGCGCGCGACGGTGAAGTCGTTCTGGTAGCCCGAGCCTGCGTTGAAGAATCCCTCGATGATCGACTGCGGCCCGGCGCCCGACTGCGGCCCCAACGGGATGTACTGCGGCGCGTTGCCGATCGCGGAACCGCCGTCCTTGCTCGTCCCGACTGCCCCCGCCGTCGGAATCTGCGCGCACGCCGAGACGGTGAGGACGACGGCGAACAAGGCGCCGGCCGCGCCCAGGAGCCGAGACGACCAGGCCCGGGAGAGCCAGGCCCGGGAGAGCCAAGGCCGGGAGAGCCAGGCGAATCGCGAGCGCCTCAAGGGCTTCACTGGCTCTCCCGGTCAGTGCGGACGGGCGTCGCGTTGAGCAGCGTGCCGGTGCCGACGACGATCCCCCGCGTCCCGCCGTGCTCGAGCGGGAGTGCCGCACCGCTCGGCTCGAGCGCAACGGGAGAGCCGGCAATCGTGCCGCCGGAATGCAGCGGAAGCGTGAGCCGGAACACGGAGCCCTCACCACGGCGGCCCCACGCCTGGAGCCAACCGCCGTGGAGCTTGACGTCCTCGGTCGCGATCGAAAGACCGAGGCCCGATCCGCCCGTCTTGCGGGCGCGGGCTGGGTCGGCGCGCCAGAAGCGGTCGAACACGCGCGCGGCCTCGGAGGGGGTCATTCCGATCCCATGATCGCGGACCGCGACTCCGACGGCGTCCGTGTTCGCTGCGATGAAGATCTCGACTCGGTTCCCCTCTCCGTGCTCGAGGGCGTTGAGCAGGAGATTCCGCAGGACCCGCTCGATGCGCCGCGCGTCCATGTCGACGACGATGCTCGACGCCCGGCTGTAGAGGCGGACTTCCGAGCCGCACGACACTGCGATCGGGGCGGCAGCATCAATGACGTTGCGGACGACCGAGACGATGTCCTGGGGCTCGAGGTCCAGCCGCGCGACGCCGGCGTCGAAGCGGGAGATCTCGAGCAGGTCGTTGAGGAGCGCCTGGAAGCGCTCGACCTGGTTGTACAGGAGCTCGGCAGAGCGCTTGTTGATCGGGTCGAACTGGTCGCGCGCGTCGTGCAGCACCTCGGCGGCCATACGGACGGTCGTCAGCGGAGTGCGCAGCTCGTGCGAGACGTCGGAAACGAAGCGCTGCTGCATCTGGGACAGCGTCGCGAGCTGGGTGATCTGCTCCTGGAGGCTCGCGGCCATGTGATTGAAGGACTTCGCGAGGCGCGCCACCTCGTCCTCGCCCTCGACGGCCATACGCTCCTCGAGCTGCCCCGCCGCCAGCTTCTCGGAGACGGCGGCGGCATGGCCCACGGGACTCACGACGCTTCGCGTCACGATCCAGACGATCACGCCGATGAGCAGGATGAGGAAGACGCCTGCGAACCACAGGACGCTCTGCATCTCGTCGAGGGTGTCCTGGGCGGACTGGACGTCGTAAAGCAGGTAGAGCTCGTACACCGTGCCGCCGAAGCTGACCTTGTTGCCCACCGCAATCGCGGGGTGGGTCGTGTTGTCGACCGTGAGCGGGATCGACTCCCAGAACTGCTGCGGCTGCTGCGATCCCTCGACCGCCTGCCGGAGGGACTGCGGGATGTCGTTCTCCGTGCGGAGGTACGACGCGCGGCTGTCCACCCAGCGGTTGCGGGGCTGGTCCTGGTTCGGGACGGCGAGGAAGACGTACTGTCGCGGCGTTCCCGAGTCCCTGGCCTCGAGAGTTGCGAGCGTGTCGTTCACGAGCTTGAGCACGCCCTGCTGGTCGGTGACCTGCGCGCCGTCGAACGTCTCCTGGACCTGGTTCACGCTCTGGCGGGTCTGCTGCTCCGCCTGGGTGAGCCGCTCTTGGAAGAGGCTGTTGGCAATCTGGTTGGAGAGGTAGACCCCGACGCCGAGGATCGAGACACAGGCCAGCACGAGCGTGATGAGCACAGTTCGGAACTGGAGGGATCGCCTCCAACGGCGAACAAACGCCATCCGGATCAGGCCCGGGATTCGGAGGGCCCAGCGGATCACCCGCATGGCGGCGCGCCGAAAACGCGCAAGCGCGATCCACGCGCGCCGCGCGAACCGCCGGACTCTGCGCCGGGAGGGGTGTTCCATGAGTGCCTCGGCTTAGGTCCCGGCTTTGTATCCGACGCCGCGCACCGTGAGGACGATCTCGGGCGCCTCAGGATCGCGCTCGATCTTCGAGCGCAGCCGCTGGACATGGACGTTGACGAGGCGGGTGTCGGCCGCGTGGCGGTAGCCCCACACCTGCTCGAGGAGGAGCTCGCGCGTGAACACCTGCCACGGCTTGCGCGCGAGGGCGACGAGGAGGTCGAACTCGAGGGGCGTGAGCGCGATCGCCGCCTCGCCGCGCCGCACGGTATGGCCGGCGACGTCGATCTGCACGTCGCCGATCCGCAGCGTCTCCGGCGTCTTCGCCTCACCGGGGCGCAGCCGGGCGCGGACGCGGGCCACGAGCTCGGCGGGCTTGAAGGGCTTCGGCACGTAGTCGTCGGCACCGGATTCGAGGCCGCGCACCACGTCTGAAGTGTCCGACTTGGCGGTCAGCATGACGATCGGCACATCCGACTCGGACCGGATCCGACGGCACACCTCGATGCCGTCGAGGCCGGGGAGCATGAGGTCGAGCAGCACGAGGTCAGGCTTCTGGGTGCGGTACACGTCGAGAGCCTCGGCCCCGTCTGCGCAGAAGACCGGCTCGAAACCGTCGTTGCGCAGAACGATGCCAATCATCTCGGCGAGGGCCTCGTCGTCGTCCACTACCAGAATGCGTGCCTTCATGCCTTCCACTCTCCCCCAAGTTTGCCTTGCGGGGCGCTCACGGCACGCCCGCCCAATGCGTTGTTCTATTCTAGTCGGCGCACGCATTCAGCCGGGTTTCAGGCCCGTGTCCTAAAATTCGCACGTGCCACCCCTCTCGACCGCGCTAAGCGCCGTCACGCTAGACCCAGCCGCCCTCATCCTCGCCCTCGCCGCCGCGATCGCGTACGGAATCGGGCTGCGGGGCGCGGCGCGTCAGGGCGAGCACTGGCCGCTCTGGCGAGCGCTGTGCTTCTACGTTCTGGGCATCGTGCCTTACCTCGCCCTCACGTGCGGCTTCACCGGAGCCTATGGTTCGCAGCTGCGCTGGGCCTTCACGCTCAAGATCTCGCTCATCTTCTTCGTGGTGCCGCTGCTCGCGGGGATCGGCCGGCCTTTGGGCCTCGCCCGGGCCGCGCTCGGCGAGGACGGACGACGGCGGCTGGATGCGGTCATGGAAAGCCGCGCCATGCGACTCCTGGGCAACGCCTTCGTCGCGCCCATCCTGGGGCTGGTCCTGTTCGGGACCTTCCTGACGCCGCTGCTCCACACGTACCGGGCCGATCCGATCGCCAGCGGGGCCCTGAGCTTCATCGTTCCCCTCTTGGGCCTCGTACTCGTCCTCCCGATCGTCGAGGGCGAGGGTTTCCACCGCTCGTCGAGCTTCATCCTGCTTGAGTTCGTCTATGTGTTCATCGAGCTCTTGGCCGACGCGATTCCCGGAATCGCGCTGCGGCTCAACGACACCGTGCTCGACAAAGTCACCTCGTGGCCGGCCGGCGCACCCTCGTGGTTCCCGTCGCCGCTGCGCGATCAGCAGCTCGCGGGCGACATCCTGTGGTTCATCGCCGAGATCGTCGATCTCCCGCTCATCATCCTCATGTTCGTGCGCTTCAGCCGGAACGACCGCCACGAGGCCAAGGGCTTCGACGATCTCACCGACGAGGAGATGGACGCGCTCGCCGAAGCGCACCTCCGGCAACGAGGCGAGTGACGCGCTCGCCCGGACAGCCGGGTGAGCGCCGCCGCTCCCGCGCCCGAGGTCTTGGCTTGGTGCTCAGCCCAGCGCCAGCTGATTGACCGCGTCGGTGAGCTTGACGAGGCGGGTGAGTGCCGCCGTCGCCCGTTCGGGGCTCAGCGACGCGAGGCTCCCCGCAGGCGTGAGCCTGACGGCCTCGAGCGCGCTCAGGGGGAGGCCGAGCTGGCGCCACGGCCGCAGGATCCGCTCGGCCACATAACCCGTGCGAGTCTTCGGGGAGGCGTCGAGCGGCATCGCGCCGAGCCAGACGCGCGCTCCGGCCTCGACGGCGCCGGCGAGCTGTTCCCACTGCGGGACGGTGAGGCCTTCGAACGGAAGGGCGACGCCGTTCGCCCCTGCCTCGAGGATTCCTGCAATCGGCGCCTCCCAGGCCTCGGCGGACACGATGACCTCGTCGGCGCCCGCCACCCTAAGCGCCTCGGCGAGGGCGCTCCAAGCGGTGTGCGCCTCGGATCGAGGCACCGAGCGGAGCGTTCGGTAGCCGCTTGCCGTCGGTAGCAATCCGGCGAGGACCCGCGCAGCCTCGGGCTCCGCAAGCTGGACTGTGAGCTTGGCGCCGGGTACTGCCGACCTGACTCGCTCAAGGAACGGACCCACCCCCGCCGCGAGCGACTGGGCGATGTCGCGGCGGGCTCCCACGTCAGCGAGCACGCGTTCGCCGTTGTGGAGATAAAGGCCGGCCATGAGGCTCAGGGGGCCGAGGATCCGGACCTGGAGCCCTTCGGCGTGAACGTCCTCCGCACCGACGACATCGGCGAGGACGTTGAGATCCGTGGCGAGCGCAGACGCCGCATGCACGGCGTCCCTGCCCGGGCGGTCGACGACGCGCCAGCCGTGCGGCTGAACGTCGGCGTGGAGATCAACAAGGAGCGAGGCGGTACGGCCCACAGGATCCGAGCCCACGCCGCGATCCGGGAGCTCGGCGAGGAACGGCAGGTGCGGCGATCCCAGCTCGCCCCGAATGGCCCTCGCGGCCTCGAGCGGATCCGTGCCGGGCCAATCGCCAAGCCCTGTCGCGCTGACCTGTCCGGTCACGCCTCAGGCCTGGCCGGGCGCGCTGCTGGCCCCGTCGGGATCGCCTGCCCCCGGGGAGTCCGCGAAATAGTTGCCATTGACCGTGTCGCGATTCTGCCGGGAATGGTGATCCTCGGAGATGGCCTGGTGGTGCCGAATGACCTCGCTGATGATGAAGTTGAGGAACTTCTCCGCGAAGGCCGGGTCCAGCTGGGCGTCCTCGGCGAGGCGACGCAGGCGCGCGATCTGAGCGGCCTCCCGGGCCGGGTCCGCCGGCGGAAGATGATGCTTGGCTTTGAGCCACCCGACGCGCTGCGTCACCTTGAAGCGCTCCGCGAGAAGGTAGACGAGCGTCGCGTCGAAGTTGTCGATGCTTGACCGGATCGAGAGAAGCTCCTCCATGACGGCGGAGTCCACGTTGCCCTTGAGGGAGCTTGCCGTGGGATCGTAGTCGTGATCGGTGGTCTCGTCGGTCTCGGAACGGCCGTCGGCGCGGTGCTGCTCGGTCATGAGCCCAGTCTATGGGCCGCGCTGTCGGCGGCGCCCGTTGACCGACGCGGCCGCGCAATGTACGGCTTGGGTAAGGCCGGCACGTGGACGGTCCGCAGGCCGCCCGCCGACGTGCCTCGCTTCCGCGAGGTGCTTCGCGCGACTTCCGTGGCCTGCAGAGCGCACGAGACAGCCACACAGACGCCAGGCGCCGACCGGCGCTACGAGAGAGAGGGCCATGATGGAGATCGGGATCCTAGGCAGCGGAACGGTCGGGACGACGCTCGGCACCGCGTTCACGAAGCTCGGACACAGCGTGACGATCGGCTCGCGAGATGCGGCGAAGCCCGAGGCCCTCGAGTGGGCGGCCGCCCATCACGCACACGCCACCGACTTCGCCGAGGCTGCCGAGGCGGGTGAGCTGTTGGTCAACGCGACTTCCGGCACGGCATCGCTCGACGTTCTGCTCTCCGTCGGCGCCGAGGCCCTCGGCGGCAAGGTGCTCATCGACGTCGCCAACCCCCTCGACTTCTCGGCTGGATTTCCGCCCTTCCTGTCCGTCTCGAATCGGACGAGTCTCGCGGAGCAGCTGCAACACGCGTTTCCCTCGCTGCGGGTGGTGAAGGCGCTCAATACGGTCAACGCGTCCGTCATGGTCGCTCCGGAGCGAATTGCCGACGGCGTGCACGACACGTTCCTGGCGGGTGACGACGACGATGCCAAGGCCGACGTCGCCGCCCTCCTTGTCTCGCTCGGCTGGCGCCGCGACAGGATCCGGGACCTCGGCGGAATCACGGCAGCTCGAGGGCTCGAGATGTACCTCCCCCTCTGGGTGCGGCTCATGGGATCCCTGGGCACGGCGGAATTCAACGTCCGGATCGTTCAGGCCGGCGAGTAGCCTTTGGGGCGCCAGTATGGGCCCGGGGCCCGAGTCGTTGAGCGCAACCGACCGCCACGGCGCGCGAAAAACTGACCGTCAGAACGGTGGCGGCGCGTCGGTTTCGGGGTAGGTCGTGTAGTGGCGCCCGGTAGGTGAGGTCCATTGGAGGACGCCGCCCGTTGGCTGCGGGACTTGCTCCGATGGCTCGCCCGAGGCTCGGCGCCTGATTGAACTGTTGAGGTTTCCTGCCGGGGTGTGGTCGCCAGTGTTCGGCTGGTGGCCCGGGGAGCCAAGGGCGGCGCTGGTCGTGCCGGTCTGAGTGACGTGCCAACGGCCGAGGCTCTTGAGGCGGTGGTGTTCGCGGCACAGGAGGGCGAGATTGGCTGCGTCCGTAGTGCCGCCGTGCTGCCATTCCGCGGTGTGATCCGCCTCCGTCGCCGGTGCTGGTTTGTCGCAACCGGGGAAGCGGCACGTGCGGTCGCGGGCCCCCAGGAAGCGCCGAATCGCGAGCGACGGCGTGTAGCGGCGACGTCCGACGGCCAGAGGAGCTCCGTTTGACGGGTCGACGAACATCGTGGTCCACGTCGCGGCCTCGGCCGCCAAGGCCCGAGCGGCCTCCGCGTCAAGTGGTCCGTACCCAAGGATCTCGCCGGGGGTCTCGGACTCCCGGGTCAGCGTCCGTGCCGGGACAGTCACCACGACCTCCATCCGCACTCCGGATCCGGCTCTGGCTCCGGATCCGGCTCCGCTCAGGCGCTCGGGCCCCGGCACCCGCCCCTGAGCGGACCCGAACGCGGCCGCAGAGGCGGCGAAGTCGCCAGAGACATGGTCAGAGCCGTGGGCCAAGGCGTCGGCGGACAACCCTGCGCGTTCGTTGAAAGTGTCCTCACCCCGAACCGTTGGCACCGGTTCTGGTGCAGGAACCGTGGTGCCAGGGACGAACGTGGTGCCGTGGGCGAGCAGGTCCCGAAAGACGTCGGCCCGGAGTTGAGACACGCCCCGCTGCTCCCTTGGGCCCTGAAGGCCACGGGCGAGCGCCTCGAGCCGAGCGTCGATCGCCGCACCCGCCTCCAGGGGAAGGTACGCCGAGATCCAGCACATCCCGTCCCGTGTGGATTCGAGGTCGACCCTTCGGAAAGAGGCAGCCCGTTCCTTCCGGGCAGCCAGCGGCTCGGAGTGGAAGTCCTCCGCCAAGCGCCGCAACCTTCGCGCGAGCGCAGCCGGTGAGGGAGCCCTGTCTGGGTCCTTCGGGCACGCGATGCGCACGGCGGCCTCGGCGAAGGCGGCGTCCTTCCCGGGGGCCAGAATTGCAGCGTGTTCGGCCACGGCCCGCGCCCGTCGGCGATCCAGACGCCCGGCGCCCAGCGCCTCCAAGACCGGGGACAGCGCAGGATCGGCCAGGGCCAACGCGTCGTCGACCATGGCTCGTCCCGCGCGCTGAGACACGTTGAGCGCCGCCGCGACCTCCGCAGCAGCGAGCGATGGTGCCTCCGCCGCTTCGAGGGGGTCCCTTGCCGCGCCGCGGAAGTACTCACACAACTGCGAGACCGCATAAGCCCGGACCGCATGGATTCGCGCCTCAGCCTCTTCGAGCCCCCGAATCGTGTCCACGAGACCACCCGCGAACTGAGCGCGCGCCTCGAACAAGACCGCCCCAGGAGAGGCTGCCTCGGATACGGCCTCAGCAGGGCCAGAACCAGCGTCGGCATCGCCAGAGTCGGGTTCGGCTTCTCGGAACCCGGCCGCCCCGGACTCGGCCTCGGCATCGCCGGAACCAGTCTCGGCATCGCCGGAATCGGGCTCCCCGGACCCGGCCTCAGCATCGCCAAAACCGGCCTCGGCATCCGCGGCCACCGCGACAGGGTCATGTGCAGCGCTCGCTGCCGAGCCGGCACCGCCGATCGCCTCGTCGGCGACTTCGGCGCCGTCGTCGGACGGCTCCTCCCCCAGGTTCTCCCCCATGAACCAACCCTCGCATCCGCCACCGACAAAATAAGCGCCGAGCCCGGACAAAAGCCGAGGACGACGGCGGCAGGTGACCTGCCGCCGTCGTCCTCGGATTGGTGCCGGCTCGCTGCCGGCGGGGGCTCAGCTGCCCAGAAGCGCCCGGTGCGCCTTCCGGCGCTCGGCCTGCTCGACCGGATCCGGAACCGGAAGCGACGCGATGAGCCGCTTCGTGTACTCGTCCTTCGGCGCGCTCATGACGCGGCTGCCGATTCCCTGCTCGACGAGCTTGCCCTTGTACAGCACTCCGACCCAGTGGCTGAGCTGGTCGACCACCGCGAGGTCGTGGCTGATGAAGAGCGCCGCGAAGCCCAGCTCCTCCTGGATCTCTCGGAACAGCTCGAGCACCTTCGCCTGGACGGAGACGTCGAGGGCGGAGGTGGGCTCGTCGGCCACGAGAAGGCGCGGCTCGAGCGCGAGGGCGCGCGCAAGCGAGGCACGCTGACGCTGGCCGCCGGAGAGCTCGTGCGGGTAGCGCGACGCGTACGTCGCCGGGAGCTGCACCGACTCGAGCAGCTCGCCCACTCGCCGGCGGATCTGTGCCGGCTCGAGGTTCAGATGCACCACGAGCGGTTCGGCCACGCACTCGCCGATGGTCAGCTGCGGGTTGAAGGACGCCGCCGGGTCCTGGAACACAAAGCCGATCTCCTTGCGCAGCGGACGGAACCCCCGCTCGCGGAAGCCGACCATCTCATGCCCGAGGACCTTGAGGCTTCCACCCGTGGCCCGGTTGAGGCCTGCAATCGCGCGGCCGATCGTCGTCTTGCCCGACCCCGATTCGCCGACGAGGCCGAAGACCTCGCCCGCAGACACGGTGAGCGAGACGCCGTCGACGGCCCGGAAGGCCGGCGAGCCCAAGCGCCCCGGGTAGACGATCTCGAGGTCCTTCGCCTCGACGAGCACCTCGCCGCCCTGCCGGAGGCGCTCAGTCGCGCCTTCCGAGGCCGAGTCGCGTCCCAGGTGCGGAACGGCCGCGAGCAGTCGGCGCGTGTAGTCCTCGCGCGGCTCGGCGAACAGCGTCCTGACCGGCGCCTCCTCGACGACCTCGCCCTGGTACATGACCACGACGCGGTCAGCGAGGTCCGCGACCACGCCCATGTTGTGGGTGATGAGCACGATCGAGGTCCCGTACAGGTCGCGCAGGTCGCGCAGGAGCTCAAGGATCTCCGCCTGCACCGTGACGTCGAGGGCCGTGGTCGGCTCGTCGGCGACGATGAGCTCGGGATCGAGCGCGAGCGCGGCCGCAATGACCACACGCTGCTTCTGGCCACCCGAGAACTGGTGCGGGTAGTAGTCGACGCGCTTCTCCGGGTCGGGGATGCCGACCTTCTTGAGCGCCTCGATGGCACGCTCGCGGGCCTCCTTCCGCGACACCTTGTGGCCGTCCCGGCCGCGGTGCGCCCGGATGCCCTCGGCGATCTGCCACCCCACCGTGAAGACCGGGTTGAGTGCCGTGGACGGTTCCTGGAACACCATGGCGACATCGCGGCCCCGCAGCTCGCGCAGCTTGGACGCCGAGATCGAGACAACGTTCTGCCCGTTGATGACGACGGCGCCCGAGCTCGTGGCCGTCTCCGGCAGCAGGCCGAGGATCGTCTTGGCGGTCACCGTCTTGCCGGAGCCGGATTCACCGACGACGGCGACGACCTCGCCTGCCTTGACGTCGAGGCTCACGCCGCGGACGGCCCTCACCTCGCCGGCATCCGTCGCGAACGAGACCGCGAGACGGTCGATGTCCAGTACGGTCTCCGCGGGGCCCGCGGGCCGCACGTCGAGCTGCTCGCTCATGCCTGGCCTCCTTCATGGCCGGTCGAGCCGGCCGCCGGGCCGGCTTCCGGGCCAGCCTCAGTGCTCTTCGCGTGACCGGCTGCCTCGCCCGCCGAAGCCCCGGGCGAGGGCTTCGCGCCCTTGGCGCCGGCCGCCGTCGTCCGCTTGCGTCCGCGCGCACGGAGGCGCGAATCCGAGAGGTCGTTCATGCTCTCGCCCACGAGCGTGAGCCCGAGGACGGTCAGCACGATCGCGATGCCCGGGAAGACGCCCGTCCACCAGATGCCCGCGGTGACGTCGCTCAGGGCCTTGTTGAGGTCGAAGCCCCACTCCGATGCGCTCGTCGGCTCGATGCCGAAACCGAGGAAGCCGAGCCCCGCGAGGGTCAGGATGGCCTCGGAGGCGTTGAGCGTGAAGATGAGCGGGATGCTGCGCGTCGCGTTGCGGAAGATGTGCCGCGCCATGATCCGCCAGCTCGAGGCGCCGATGACCTTCGCGGACTCGACGAACGGCTCCGCCTTGAGGCGGATCGCCTCGGCGCGCACCACGCGGAAGTACTGCGGGATGAACACCACCGTGATCGAGATCGCTGCCGCGAGGATGCCGCCCCATAGGCTCGACTGGCCGTGGCTGATGACGATCGACATGACGATCGCGACGAGGAGGGACGGGAACGCGTACACCGCGTCCGCGACGACCACGAGGATGCGGTCGAGCCAGCCGCCGATGTACCCCGAAGCGAGGCCGAGGGCCACACCCGCGAAGATCGAGAGCGCGACGGCGACGACGATCACGAGGATGGCGGTCTGGGCGCCCCACACGACGCGGGAGAACACGTCGAAGCCGCCGACCGTGGTCCCCCAGATGTGCTTCGCACTCGGCGGTTCCTGGGTCGGGAAGTCGCCGCTCGAGTCAGAGATCTGCGAGAAGCCGAACGGCGCGATGAGCGGGGCGAAGATCGCGAGCAGCACGAAGATGCCTGTCAGGATCAGACCCGTGACAAGCATGGTCCGCTGGATGCCCACGCTGTTCAGGACGTGGGAGAGCACAGGGAGGCGAACCCACAGGGGCTCGCGGCGCTCAATCTGTGGGACAGTCTGGGTGCTCATCAGTACCTCACCCTCGGGTCGATCAGCGCGGCGATGACGTCCACGATGAAGTTGGTCACGGCCACGATCACGGCGAGCAGCACGACGATGCCCTGCACGGCGACGAAGTCGCGGGCCGTGAGGTACTGGGCGAGCTGGAAGCCGAGACCCTTCCACTCGAACGTGGTCTCGGTGAGGACTGCGCCTCCCAGAAGAAGCGCGATCTGCAGGCCCATGACCGTGATGATCGGGATGAGGGCGGGCTTGTAGGCGTGGCGGGTCACGAGCCGGAACTCGCTCACGCCGCGCGAACGCCCGGCTTCGACGTAGTCCTTGCCGAGCGTGCCGATGAGGTTGGTCCGGACGAGGCGCAGGAACACGCCGGCCGTGAGCAGGCCGAGCGTGATGGCCGGCAGGATCGCGTGGGCCTCGACGTCCCAGAACGCGGCGAGGTTACCGCTCCGGAGCGCGTCGAGCCAGTAGATCCCGGTCGGCGCCCCGAGGCCCGTGAGGGAGATCTCGGTCGTCGTGGACGCGCGCCCCGCGACGGGCAGCCAGCCGAGCCACACCGAGAAGATGAGCTTGAGCAGGAGGCCCGCGAAGAAGACAGGCGTCGCATAGCTCAGGATCGCGAAGATGCGCAGGCCCGCGTCCGCAGTCTTGTCGCGGCGGTGCGCAGCGATCATGCCGAGGGGGATGCCGACGAGGAACGCGACGATGAGCGAGTTGACCGCGAGCTCGAGCGTCGCGGTGCCGAACGTCGCGAGCATCTCGGTCACGGCACGGTTGTCCGAGATGGTGCGGCCGAAGTTCCCCGTGAAGACCTGGCCGAGGTATTCGAAGTACTGGATCAGGATGGGCCGATCGTAGCCGGCCTCGTGGATTCTCTCGGCGAGCTGGTCGGCCGGGAGACGGCCGCCGAGCGCGGCCGTGATGGGGTCACCGGTGATCCTCATGAGGAAGAAGACCATCGTGACGAGGATGAGGATTGTCGGGAAGATCAGGAGGAAGCGGATCACGAGATAGGTCGCGAGCCCCCCGCCCGTCTTGCGCTTCAAAGCAGCGGGGGTTGGTACGCCCGCGGCCTCTGGGGGTGTTTCGGTCAGTGCAGTCATTGGGGGTGGTTCCTCCGCACGGCAGCGGCGGGACGCGGTAGCATCCCGCCGCTGCACTTGCTAGGTGGTGCTTTTGCGGCTGTTGCTCGCTTCGGCTACTTGCTGATCACGCCGAGGCGGAACTTGAAGGACGGATCGAGGGTCGTGTCGACGCCCTTGACGCTCGTCCCGACAACCGCGATCTGTGCGCCCTGGAGCAGCGGGAGCGTCGGGAGGTCCTTCGCCACCGCGTCCTGGACCTGGCCGAGCTGCTGCTCACGCGAGGACTTGTCCGGGTTCGTCGCTTCCTTGCCGATCAGGTCTGCCACCGTCGAGTTCGAGTAGTGGTTCTTGAGGAAGCTGTTCGCGGTGAAGAACGGCGTCAGGTAGTTGTCCGGGTCGGAGAAGTCCGGGAACCATCCGAGCTGGTACATCGGGTAGACGTCCTTGGTCCGGTCCTTCGAGTAGGTGACCCACTCGGTGGACTGCAGGTTGACCTTGAACAGGCCCGAGGCCTCGAGCTGCTGCTTCACCATGGCGTACTCGTCACCCGAGGACGGGCCGTAGTGATCCGGGTTGTACTGCAGGTTGATGCTCACCGGGGTCTGGACGCCCGCGGCCGAGAGGGCCTGCTTCGCCTTGTCGGCGCTGGGCTTGCCGCTGCCGTCCCCGTACATCGACTTGAGCGGCGTGGTCGCGCCCGGGAAGCCGTTGGGAACGTAGGAGTACAGCGGGGTGTACGTGCCCTTGTAGACCTGCTGCGCGATCGCGTCGCGGTCCACGAGGTTGGCCATGGCCTGGCGCACGGCGAGCGCCTTGGCCGGGTCCGCGTTGGGCGCCTTCGCACCGTACGGCATGGTGTCGAGGTTGTACGTGATGTAGCGGATCTCGCCACCCGGGCCCTTGAGGACCTTGACCTTCGAATCCTTCGCGAGGCTGTCGACGTCGGTCGCGGTCAGCGAGCGCCACGCCACGTCGATGTTGCTCTGCTGGACGTCCAGCTTGAGGTTGTTCGAGTTGGCGTAGTACTTGAGGTTGACCGTGTCCGTGGCCGGCTTGCCGAGGACGCCCTGGTAGTCGGGGTTGGCCTTGAAGGAGACGAGCTGGTTCTTCTGGTATGTCGAGATCGTGTACTGACCCGCGAACGCCTTCTTGGAGATGATGTCGTCATCGTTCATCACCTTGTCGGCGGGGAACACGTTGTGGTCCACGATCGGGCCGGCCGGGCTGGTCAGCACCTGCGGGAACGTCTGGTCGTTGCCCTGCTTGAGGTGGAACACCACGGTGGAGGCGTCCGGAGCATCGACGCTCTTGAGGTTGTCGAGCAGCGATGCAGGGCCGTTCGGGTCGTTGATCTTAAGCTGGCGATCGAAGGAGAACTTCACGTCCGCCGAGTCAAGCGTGTCGCCGTTGGCCCACTTGAGGCCGCTCTTGAGCTTGACCGTGTAGTCCGTGGGGGACGTGAACGAGGCCGACGTCGCGATGTCCGGCTGCGGATCAGCGCTGCCGGGCTTCGAGTTCAGGACGAACGGGTAGATCTGGTTCATGACCATGAAGGAGCCGTTGTCGTAGGAGCCCGCGGGATCCAGGAACGTCACCTTGTCCGTCGTGCCGACGGTGATCGGACCGCCGCCTGCGGAGCCGCTCTGCGCTGAGCCGCCGCCGGACGGGCCGGTGCACGCCGTCAGCGCAAGCGCCGAGATGCCGAGGAGCGCGATCGCACTCCGCACGGCTGACTTGTTTGCCATGGGGGATGACCTCTGTCTCTGTTCGAGTTCTGGGTGGGCGCCTGATGTGACTCAACGCACAGCCCGAGTGCACACAGCATTCAATCACGATTCAGTAGGTCTGAAAGCCTCGCTTGAGGAGATTGAAACTAAACGTTGACATTCCGCGGCATAAATAGGGTCAGGAACATGGCAACACCGTGCGGGACGATGCCAACGGGCGCTCAGAACGGCGGGACAGCGAACGACGGCGGGACAGCGAACGACGGCGCGACTCCCCGAGCCCGAGCCCGAGCGGGCGGATCCTCAGCGCGCGAACGACGGCGGGACTCGCCCAGCGCTCACGGCGCGCCGACGGCGCAACCCGCCCTCCGCCGTCGTACGGGGTGATCCTCGAGGTTCAGACGCCGGGGCGGGCGAGGGAGCGGGCGACGTCGATCGTCGCCTGCCCCAGGACCCGGCTCCCGCGGTACAGGACCACGGTCTGCCCGGGTGCGACGCCGCGAAGCGGGGCGTCGAGCGTCACGAGGAGTTCGGCATCGTGCGCCGAGGCATCCCCGACCACGCGGGCCCGGGCCGGGAGCGCATCCCCGTGGGCACGCACCTGCGCCGTGCAGGCAAACTCCTCCCCGGCGGCGGCCTCGGGCAGCGGAACCCCGGCCCATGAGAGGCGGATCCCCCGGATCTCGTCGACCGCGAGGAGCCGCTCGGGTCCGACGACGACCGTGTTGTCCTTGGGCCGGACCTCGAGCACGAAGCGCGGCTTGCCGTCCGCGGCCGGCCGGCCGAGCCGCAGTCCGCGACGCTGGCCGACCGTGAAGGCATTCGCGCCACCGTGCTCCCCGACCTTCTGGCCGGTCTCGTCGACGACGTCGCCCGGCGTCAGCTCGATCTTGTCCGCGAGCCAGCCACGGGTGTCGCCGTCGGAGATGAAGCAGATGTCGTGGCTGTCCGGCTTCTTCGCCACGGAAAGCCCCCGGCGCTCCGCCTCGGCGCGGACCTCCGCCTTGGAGGGCGTGTCCGCGAGCGGGAACAGGCAGTGCTCAAGTTGCTCGTGCGTCAGGACCCCGAGCACGTACGACTGGTCCTTGGCCCAGTCGGCGGCGCGGTGCAGCTCCGGATTGCCGGCCGGATCGCGGATGATCTTGGCGTAGTGGCCCGTGCACACGGCGTCGAAGCCCAGGGCGAGCGCCTTCTCGAGAAGCGCCGCGAACTTGATGCGCTCGTTGCAGCGCATGCAGGGGTTCGGCGTGCGGCCCGCGGCGTACTCCGCGACGAAGTCGTCCACGACGTCCGCCTTGAAGCGCTCCGAGAAGTCCCATACGTAGAACGGGATGCCGAGCTTGTCGCACGCGCGCCACGCATCGTTCGAGTCCTCGATCGTGCAGCAGCCCCGGCTTCCGGTCCGCAGGGTCCCGGGCATGCGCGAGAGCGCAAGGTGGACCCCGACCACGTCGTGCCCCGCCTCGACGGCGCGGGCCGCGGCGACGGCCGAATCCACTCCCCCACTCATGGCTGCCAGAACTCGCACCGGTCTATTCTAGCGACTGGGCGGCCGCAAGGCCCGGGCCCGCCGCCAAACCCAGTGATACGGCAGCGTCGCCGAGCGAGCGGAAGGGTGTGTCATGGACGAGCAGGGCATGGTCATCGCGGGCGGCGGGCTCGCCGCCGGGAGCGCCGCGAAGACGCTGCGGGCCGAGGGCTGGGAGGGCCCCATCACGATCATCGCCGCGGAGCACCGCGAGCCCTACCTGCGGCCCCCGCTCTCGAAGGAGTTCCTGCTCGGCAAGGCACCCGAAGAGGAGCTCGCGGTCAATCCCGCCGGCTGGTACGCGGACAACGGCGTCGACCTCCGGCTCGGCGAGACCGTCTCGGAGATCGTTCCCGCCTCGCACGTCGTGCGGCTCGAGAGTGGGCCGCTCGTGCCCTACCGATCCCTCCTGATCGCCACGGGCGCACAGCCGCGCACGCTCGACGTCCCGGGCGCCCAGCTCGAGGGCATCGTGACGCTGCGGCGCTTCGAGGACTCCCTCGCCCTGCGCTCTGAACTCTCGCGCGGCGGGCGACGTGTGGTCCTCATCGGCTCCGGCTGGATCGGCATGGAGGTCGCGGCCGCGGCCCGGACGTACCGAAACGAGGTCACGGTCATCGGCCGCGAGCAGAACCCCCTCGGGCAGCTCGAGCCCGAACTGGGCGACTACTTCCGCCGGCTGCACGAGGCCGAGGGGGTCACCTTCCGCTTGGGCGAGCATCCCGTCGAGTTCAAAGCGACCGACGACGGCGAATGCGTCACGTGCGTCGTGACGAACACGGGCGAGCGGATCGGCGCGGACCTCGTCGTCGTCGCGGTCGGGGTCAATCCCAGCGTCGAGCTCGCCAAGGACGCCCATCTCACGGTGGGCAACGGAATCGTGGTCGACGCCGCGCTCCGCACGTCCGCCGAGGGCGTCTTCGCCGCCGGCGACGGCGCGAACTCGCTCCAGCCGTTCACGGGCGATCACGTCCGCAGCGAGCACTGGTCCAACGCCCTCAACGGCGGCAAGGTCGCCGCGAAGTCCATGCTCGGAACCGAGGCCGCGCTCGACATCGCGCCCTACTTCTACACCGATCAGTACGGCATCAGCCTCGAATACTCGGGGTATGGGCAGCGGGCGCGCGGGGCCAAGCTCGTGCTCCGCGGCTCGATTGCGACCGTTGAGGACGGGCTTGCGGGCTTCGTGGCGTTCTGGCTCCGGGACGGTGCGGTCGTTGCCGCGATGAACGTCAACGCGCCGCGGTCGCAGAAGGCCCTCAAGGCCCTCATCAAGTCCCGTGCCATTGTCAGCGAGTCCCGGCTCGCCGATCCCTCGGTGCCGCTCGCGGAACTCACGGCCGCGACTTGAGTGAGGCGACGTGAGTGAGCAGCTGCCGCGGGTGAGCTTCGGCTCGACTCCCCGCAGCTGCTCGCTCAGCGGCTGAACCTGCTCGAGGCCGTCTGGATCGAGCTCTCATGCCCGGCCATGCCCGCTTGGCGAGCCTGCTGGAAGGCGCGCCCGACGACGGCGAGGAGGGCGTCGACGTCGTCCGGGGTGGACGACCAGCCGAGGCTGAAGCGCTGGGCGCCACGCGCCTGATCCTCGCTCAGCCCCATCGCGAGCAGAACGTGCGAGGGCCGTGGGACACCCGCCGTGCACGCCGAGCCCGTCGAGGACTCGACGCCCATCATGTCGAGGAGGAACAGCAGGGAATCGCCCTCGCAGCCCGGGAAAGTGACATGCGCGATGCCCGGGAGCCGGAGCTCGGGGTCGGCGGGGCCGCTCAGGCGCGCCTCGGGGATGGCCGCGAGGACGCCCGCGACGAGGCGGTCGCGCAGCGCGGCGAGGCGCCGGGCCTCCTCGGGGAGGCGTCCGACGGCGTCTCGCGCCGCCGCGGCGAAGGCGGCGGCTCCCGCGGCGTCGAGGGTTCCCGAACGGAGCCCGCGCTGCTGGCCGCCGCCATGCTGGACGGGCGTGACGACGGCGTCGCGCCGCACGGCGAGCGCACCGATCCCCACCGGGGCCCCGATCTTGTGGCCGCTCACGGCCATCGTCGCGAGCCCCGACGCGGCGAAGTCGACCGGGACGTGGCCGAACGCCTGGACCGCGTCGGAGTGCACCGGCACCCCGTAGTGCGCGGCCGCCTCGACGATCTCCTGGATCGGCTGGATCGTGCCGATCTCGTTGTTGGCCCACATGACGGTGACGAGGGCGACCGACTCGGGGGCCTTCGCGAGCTCCGCCCGGACGGCCTCCGCGCTCGTCGCCCCGCCCTCGTCGCACGGGAGCCACACGACCTCGGCGCCCTCGTGGCGCTCGAGCCACTCGACCGTGTCCATGACGGCATGGTGTTCAACGCTCGAGCACAGGACGCGAGTGCGGCGCGGATCCGCGTCGCGACGGGCCCAGTAGAGGCCCTTCACCGCAAGGTTGTCCGCCTCCGTCCCTCCGGACGTGAAGATGACCTCCGACGGGTGCGCGCCGAGCGTCGCGGCGAGCACCTCGCGGGCGTCCTCGAGTGCGCGACGGGCACGCTGGCCCGCCGCGTGGAGCGAGGAGGGATTGCCACCGAGCGCGGTCTGGTCGGTGTAGGCCGCCAAGGCGTGGGGCGTGACGGGCGTCGTCGCGGCGTGGTCGAGGTACACGGGCACCCTCCCACTGTAGGACCAGGGGCCGAGTGTGGGGTCAGGGGATAGGTCGAATGTGGGCTCAGGGGACAGGTACTGCGCGGCGGCCATCAGCCGATGCTTACTGCTCCCGCGGGACGATCCTCGCGCAGCACTCGCGCAGGCCGTCGGTCGCGTCGACCGGCTCGACGCCGCGCGCTGTGTCGGCGCACCCCGCGAGCGCTCCTTCCAGGAGCGCAGCGCTCAGGCCGCACACGACCTCGCGATGGCCCTGCGCGAGCCGGTGGAACGGGCAGTTGGCCAGCTGGATCACGCCACCGTCTCCATCGGTGATGGGCGCATAGCCCGTCGCGCCGAGCACAGCCTCGATGCTGCCGTGGCGCCGCCCGAGGGCCTCGCCAGCCTCGCGCCCCACGGCGCGCAGGGAATCGGCCATCGGAACGCCGCGGGTCATCGACCGCTCGGCGGCCTCGGCCATGAGCTCCCCCGCGAGCTCGTAGCTCCGTTCCGGAACGGACGCGAGCACCTCGGTGACGGCGAGCGAATAGAACTTCGAGGGCCGCCCGGTGCCCGGTCCCCCTGCCCCCGGCTTCGCGAACGTGATCGTGAGGACGCCTTCCTCCGCAAGCCTGTCGAGCTGCGCGGCGGCCGCCCCACGCGTGACCCCGGCGGCGGCCGCAGCCTCGTCACGCGAAACCGGCCGGCCGGCGGCGCGGACGAAGTCGAAGAGAGCCCTCCGCGTGGGATCGCCGAGCGACGCGACGGCGGAAACGCGGCGGGACCACGTAGTAGCAGTCATGGGGTCAAGTGTAGGTCCAAAAACGCTGGATGATGTTTTAGATCGGCTCCGGGATCACGCTCACCACGGGCGACAGACCTCCCCGCGTTGCCCGCATCTCACCTTCCTTCCAAAACATGAACATCTTGTTTTAGAGCGGGATCGAGACTAAAATCACAGACATCAGTTCTGGAGAGGAGCCTGCCATGTCTTCAGCCTCAACCCACGGCGACGCGCGAGTTCCCGCGCGGCGCGCCGGGACAGCAACGATGGGCGGTGCCGGTCAGGCCTACGTGATGCTCCGCACCATCTTCACGGTGGCGCCGATCCTCTTCGGCCTCGACAAGTTCTTCAACTTCCTGACGTTCTGGCCCACCTACTTGGCCCCCGTCGCGACGCAGGTCGTCCCCGTGACGCCGCAGATGTTCATGTACGGGGTGGGCATCATCGAGATCGTGGCGGGGGTACTCGTCGCGGTCGTTCCTCGATGGGGTTCCGCGATCGTGGCGCTGTGGCTGCTCGGGATCATCGTGAACCTCGTGGTCTTGGGCCACTTCTACGACGTCGCCCTCCGGGACTTCGGCCTCCTGGTGGCCGCCCTTGCGCTCAACCGGCTCGCGGCGCGAAGGGCCTAGCGCGCCGTTTGACTAGGGGCTTCCTCGGCGTTGACTCGGGGTTGACCCTGCGTTGACCGGGCGAGTTTCACCCGGTTCTCGGCGGCAGCCAGCGGGAGAGGGGTGGCCCGGCGCCTCTTAGGATTGATCCATGACGCCGCCCCTCCCCTCCCACTATGAGGTGCTCGGCGTCTCGGTTACCGCGACCGCCCAGGACATCAAGGCCGCGTACCGCCGCGCGGCCCGCACGCACCACCCCGACCACGGAGGGGATCCCGCGGAGTTCCGCCGCGTGACTCTCGCCTACGAGGTCCTCTCCGACCCCAAGCGTCGAGAGGCCTACGATCGCAGCTACTTCTCCACCTCCCCTCAGCGGGAGCCCGCCGGGACCCAGTGGAGCCCGGGCCCCGGTGGGACGGACGACGGCGGCGCGCACCCGCCGTCGTCCGCGCGCCCCGGCGGGGCGGCACCTGGGTTCGACGCATCCGGATTCGCGCGCCGCGGGCCAGGCTCCGGGCGCCAACAGCGCAACCTCGCCGGGGAGCCCGCCGTCTACGAGCCGCCGTTCGCGGGCGGCGCCGTACCGCTCATTCCGGCGCAGCTCGCTGCGCGGCGCGAGCACGGAGAGCCGCGGCGACGCGGGATCTTCGGTGCGGCCGCCCGTATCCAGCGCGAGCAGCGCACGGCGGCCCTCATCCAGCGGCACATCCTCACGGAGATTCCCTCGGCTCGGCTCCTCAACGGCCTCCACTCCCCCGCGGGCGGCGCCTACGTGGCGCACGTCGTGCTCGCCGGGTACCGACTCGCCATCGTCGACTCGATGCTCGTGCCCGTGGGCAACTACGCGTGGGACGGCAACCAGCTCCTCCAGGGCAGCCACGGCGCCGCCCCGCCACTTCTCGAGGGGCAGGTACGGCTGTTCCAGGAGGTCTTCCCCGAGCTCAACGTCCAAGGCTTCATCCTCGCGCAGACGCCCGATTCGAGCCTCCACCAGCCCGTCATCGACGTGCACCGCAGCGTCACGTCGGGGATCGAACCGCTCAACGGCTCGAAGTTCGTGCGCGAGCTCAAGTTCTTCCTCGCGTCGGGCCCGCAGCCGAACGTCGTCTACGTGCCCGCCCTCGCGCGGCTGCTCACGGGGCTGCACTGATCAACGGGCTGCACTGAGCTTCGGGCTGCACTGAGCTTCGCGGGCTGCGCTCACCTTCGCGAGCTGAGCCTGGCCGGCGCTGCCAGCGATGATTCCTTGCCGCCCGGGCCCTGTCACTAGGATGGAAGCCGTGTTTCGCATCCTCTTCTACACCCCCGAGATCCCGGGCAACACGGGCAACGCCATCCGCCTTGCCGCGGTGACGGGCTCAGAGCTCCACCTCGTCGAGCCGCTCGGCTTCGACTTCGAGGATGCCAAGCTTCGCCGCGCCGGCCTCGACTACCACGACCTCGCGGTCGTGACCGTGCACAGGACGCTCGACGACGCGTTCGCCGCGCTGCTGCCCGCGCGGGTCTTCGCGTTCACGTCCCACGGGGACACGCCCTACGCCGAGGTCGCGTACGAGCCCGGCGACGTCCTGTTCTTCGGCCCCGAATCGGTCGGCCTGCCCGCCGACGTGCTCGCGGACCCCCGCGTCACCGCGCGCGTGCGGCTTCCCATGGTTCCATCGCGGCGGTCGCTCAACCTGGCCAACTCGGCGTCGATCGCCTTGTACGAGGCGTGGCGGCAGAACGGCTATGCAGGCGCGCAGCTCTAAGGCTGGTCCGGTCCGGCCGGGTCACGCGTAGGAACGCCGGCCGGGCACCCAGGTCACCTTCGATCAGAAGCGCACCGCGCATCAGAACCCCCAGCCGGGACACCCCAGCCACCCCGGGCAGAAGCGGGTCAGAACCCCGCGATGGTCTCCGGGGCGTTGACGGCCACGACGTGGAAGGCCTCGGCCGAGGCCCCCGGGGCCATGCCCGCGCTAGCGGCCGTTGCCTCGAGCCGCGCGCGGACGTAGCGCTCCGTGGCCGCGATGTCAGGATGCTGACTCAGGTGGACGCGGATGGCCTCGAGCTTCGCTTCGACCTGGGCCGTGATGTCCACGGCGTGGTTGACGCGCTCTTCCGGGGCGCCGTACAGCCAGAGCCACGGGACCCGATACGAGGCCAGCCCGGCTTCCTCAAGCTCCGGAAAGGCGTACGGATTCTCGGCCGCCGGATAGATGCCGCGGGTCACCGCCTCGCCGCACGCGAGATGGTCGGGGTGCGACATCTGGAGGCTCTTCCAATTGCGCTCCGGATGCATCGCGAGGACGACGTCCGGCCGCACGAGGCGGATGAGCCGCACGACGTCGCGCTGCACTTCGTGCGAGGGCTCGAGGAACCCGTCGCGGTACCCGAGGAAGTGAACCTCCCGGACTCCGACCCTGGACGCCGCGGCGCGCTGCTCGTCGCGGCGCATTGCCACGATCTCGCCGCGGTGCGCCGGATCGAAGCCGCCGGCGTCGCCGTCGGTCATGACCGCGTAGTGGACGTCGGCACCGCCCGCCGCCCAGGCGGCGAGCGTTCCGGCCGCGCCGAAATCAAGATCGTCGGGATGTGCGCCGAACGCAAGCACGGTGAACGGCTCGTCCCGCTCGGCGACGAGCGCCGGATCGGGCACCCCGCGGAGGATGCCTGCCACTAGCCCCGGCGCCTCTTGATCTCCTCAGTGGCCTGCGGGAGGACCTTGAAGAGGTCTCCCACCACGCCGAAGTCGGCGATCTCGAAAACGGGCGACTCCGGGTCGGAATTCACCGCGACGATGACCTTCGAGGTCTGCATCCCGGCCTTCTGCTGGATCGCCCCCGAGATGCCGGCCGAGATGTAGAGCTGCGGCGAGACGGTCTTCCCGGTCTGCCCCACCTGGAAGTCGTGGCCGATCCACCCCGCGTCCGTGGCGGCCCGCGAGGCGCCGACGGCCGCGCCGAGCGCGTCCGCGAGCTCCTCGATCGGCGTGAAGTCGCCGTCCGTCCCGCGCCCGCCGGCCACGATGATGCTCGCCTCGGTCAGCTCGGGCCGGCCCGTCTTCGGGCGCTCGGCGCGCGCCGTGATCCGCGCCGCGTTCGCGAACGCGTCGCCCGGGACCTCGACGGCATGGACGCTCGCCGCGCCCGGAGCCGGGGCAGGCGCCCCCTCCGCGGCGTGGCCCTTCACCGCGAGCACAGCAATCTGGCTCGTGGCCCGCGCGCGGACCTCGTAGGAGCCCGCGAGCACCGACTTGTGTGCGGTGCCATCAGCCTCGAGCGCGACGACGTCGGTGACGACGCCAGCCGAGAGCCGCACCCCGAGGCGCGCGGCGATCTCCTTGCCCTCGAACGAGTTGTCGACGACGACGGCGGCCGGCTGAGCCGTCGCGACGACCGCCGCGAGCCACGCGGCCTTCGGGGCCACGAGGAAGTCGGACAGGTCGGCGGAGCCCGGCGTGTAGACGGCCTCGGCGCCGTGCTCGGCAAGCTGGGCGACGGCAGTCTCGCTTGGCTCGTTGGCGACGGCAACGGCGACCGGTCCGAGGATGCGGCCCGCGGCGACGAGCTCGAGCTGCGTCTTGTGCGGGCCTTCGGCCGGGACGACGTCGAGGTAGACGAGGACGGTGGATGCAGTCATGGTCTTCCTTCGCTAGATGAGCTTCTGGGCGGCCAGGAAGTCGACGAGCTTGAGGCCGGCGTCGCCCTCGTCCGTGATGATCGTGCCAGCGGTGCGCGGCGGCCGCGGGTCAGCCTGCTCGACGCTCGTGAGCGAGCCCGCCGCGCCGACCTGACCCGGCTCGAGACCGAGGTCCGCGATCCCGAACGTCGCGATCTTCTTCTTCTTGGCTGCGAGGATGCCCTTGAAGTTCGGGTAGCGGGGCTCGTTGATCTGGTCCGTCACCGAGACGACTGCGGGCAGCTCTGCCTCGACGGTGTCCGAGCTCGCGTCGCCGTCGCGACGGATGACGGCGGTGCGTCCGTCCACGTCGAGGCTCGACGCGAACGTGAGCTGCGGGAGGGAAAGCCGCTCCGCAAGCTGCGCCGGGACGAGGGAGGTTTCGCCGTCCGTCGAGGCCATGCCCGTGATGACGAGGTCGACGTCGCCAATCGCCCTGATCGCCGCGGCGAGCGCGAGCGACGTTGCCCACGCGTCGGAGCCCGCGAGCGCGTCATCGGTGACGTGCACGCCGGATGATGCGCCGATCTGGAGGGCCTTCTTGAGGGCGTTTGCGGCGTCCGGCGTGCCCATGGTGAGGGCGATCACCTGATTGCCGGCCTTGTCGCCGCCGCGCGCCTCGCTGAGCTGGAGCGCGGCTTCGAGGGCGTACTCGTCGAGCTCGGAGAGGATGCTCTCGGAGCGCTCGAGCCTCTGCTCGGGACCGATGTGACGGTCGAACTGTGCGTCGGGCACGTGCTTGACGAGCACAACGATCTTGAGAGTATCTCCCACGGTTGAGGACCTTCCGTAGTCTTGCGTCCGTCGCCTGACGGCGCGCAGGCGGCTTCGCCCGGCGCCGGGAATCCTAGCTAACCATATGTCGGGCGGCCTGGGTGAGCGGCCCGCCCCGCCGCCGATCCTGCTCGCGTCGCGTCACGCGAGGCCATGATTCGTCATGTGACACGGAGAAGACACCGTTAACCCCGGACACGGCTTCGCCCGCGGCCCCCTTCGGGGAGGGGCCGCGGGCGGAGTCTGGTCGGGGTGATGCCCCGGTGTGACGAGGCCGCCGCGTGACGCGGCCGCGTGACGCGGCTGCGTGACGGGGCTGCGCTACAGCGTCAGGACGCCGTCCCCAGAGTCACATCGGTGCTCGCGCTCTGACCGTTCCGGGTGTACGTGACCTTCACGGTCGAGCCCGGCGCCTGCTGACGGACCGCGGCGGTGAGCTCGTTCGCGTCGCCGATCGCGAAATCGCCGAAGCGCGTGATGACGTCGCCGGTCTTGAGGCCTGCCTTGTCAGCGGGCGAACCGCTCGTCACCTGGGCGATCTGGGCGCCGACCGAGAACGAGGAGTTGGTGTCCCCGTTCGGGGCCGCCGGCTGGACGGACACGCCGAGCTGGGCGTGCTGGGCCTTGCCGGTCTTGATGATCTCCTGGCCGATCCGCGCTGCGTAGTTGGCGGGGATGCTGAAGCCAACGCCGATGTTGCCGCTCTGGCTCGTGCTGCTCGAGCTGCTGCCGGTCGACGCGATCGCGACGTTGATGCCCACGAGCTCGCCCTTCGAATTGACGAGCGCACCACCCGAGTTGCCCGGGTTGATCGGGGCGTCGGTCTGCAGGACGTTGATACTGATCGTGCTCTGGGTCTGCCCGCGCTGGGACTGGCCACCGTTCGGGGGTGCGAACTGGAAGCCACCGCCGCCGCCGCCCTGCTGCTGGTCCGAGCCGCCCTGTGGCGCCGCGGAGGAGGCCACCGAGATGGTCCGGTTGAGGGTGGAGACGATGCCGGACGTCACTGTGCTGTCGAGACCGAGCGGGGCGCCGATGGCGATGACGTTGTCGCCCACGTTGAGCTTGCTCGAGTCGCCAACCGTGACGGGCGTGAGGTTCGCGCCCTTGACCTGCACGACCGCGAGATCCGAAAGCGGGTCGGTCCCCACGACCGTGGCGGTGTAGACGCTGCCATCGCTCGTGCGAACCTGAATCGTGGGGTTGGCCACGGCGCCGTCGAGGGTCACGACGTGCGTGTTCGTGAGGATGTGGCCCTGGTTGTCGAGGACGACCCCAGAGCCCGTGCCCGAGTTGCTGCCGGACGAGACGCCAATCGTCACGACGCTCGGCGAGGCCTTCGCTGCGGCGGCGGTGACGGCGTTGACGCTGTCCTGGTTGTTGACGATCACCGGGCTGTTCTGCGACTGGCTCAAGCTCGAGGAACGCGGAGCGAGGAGGGAGTAGCCGCCTGCCGCGACTCCGCCGCCGATGAGCCCCGCAATGAGCATGCCGCCGATGAGGACCCCGGTCCCCCAGCGCTTCGGCTCGCCGCGGCGCACGGAGGTCGGAGGGGCGAACGAGCTGCCCTGGCCGGGCTGGCCGTACGGGTTGTGGCCCTGCTGCGCGCCATAGCCCTGGGGAGCCTGTCCGTAGTGAGACTGGGCGTGCTGGTTGGGGGCCTGCTGGCCGTAGGGCGACGTCGGCGCGTGCTGGCCGTACTGCGGCGGGTGGGGCGGCTGAGCTGGCTGGGCGGCGTACTGTCCGTAGCGCGGCTGCGGCTGCGTGGGCTGGGACTGGGTCTGCTGGGACTGCGTCGGCTGAGACTCTGCCTGGTAGGCCGGCGCGGTCTGCTGGGACTGCGTCGGCTGAGACTCTGCCTGGTAGGCCGGCGTGGCCTGCTGACCCTGCGACGCGGCGTGCGCCCCCGATCCGTGGATCTCCTCGGTCGGCGACGAGTCGGAGCTGTGCGCCGGTCCCTGAGGCGCGACGGTCGGCCGCTCGGGCGTCGTGCTGCCCTGGGGCGCCTGGCCGCGGTCCTCGGCAGGGCTCTCTGGGTTTTCGCTCATGCTGCTCATCCTTTCGTCGATCTCCACTATGGACCGCGATGCTGTGCGCCGCTCATTTGTTGTCTGAAAGATTTCTGGAAGTCAGCCGAATGCCTCAACCGCCAGCCACAACGCCCAACGTCCGGGCGCCGTCGGCCGTTCGCCCTGTTCGCTGGGGGCGCACAGGGCGTGGTGGACCCGTGTGAAAACGGGCCCCTAGAATCGAAAGCGACATGCCACAGCGTCCCGCGGCGGTGGCTGCCATGGGGGGACTGGGGCGTTCCGAGGGCCAGCCTCGGAGCCGAGCGAAGGGCTGTTAAGTGCGATCCACGCTGAAGACTCTCCTGACGGCTGTCGGCGCCTTGGGGCTCGCGCTGCTTCCCGCTGCCTCGCCGGCATGGGCCACGGATCCCGTGACCATCCCGTCCGGCACCAACATCGTCGACCCGACCAACGCCCTCGGCAGCCGGAAGGGCGACGTCGAGAAGGCCATCTCCGACCTCGTGTCCGGGCAGAAGGTCAACCTCTACGTCGTGGTCGTGGACTCGTTCACGAATCCGAGCGACCGCACGGCGTGGGCGCAGGCCGTGGCCAAGAACAAGCAGATGGGGCGGTCAGACGTCCTCCTCGCGATCGCGAAGTCAGGCACCTACGAAGTCGCGGCGAGCTCATCGAACTCGAAGGTCTATCCCAAGATCGCGAACATCGAACAGAACGCCGTGGTCCCCAACCTTGCCAACGGCAAGAAGGACTTCGCGCAGGCCGCCATCGACACCGCGAAGGCCGTGGGCAACGCCGCGGGTGGCGGAAACGGCGATGTCTCCGACGGAAACGCGACCCCGTGGATCGTGGGCGGCGTGGTCGTGGTGGCAGGGGCTGCCGGGGCGTACGCGCTCTCGCGGCGCCGCCGCCGGTCGATCACCCAGGCGGTCACGGAGTCCGGCGGCCCGGACTCGCTCGCGGGGCTCAGCCTCGACGAACTGCGCAAGCGCGCGAGCGGGCTCCTCGTGCAGGCCGACGACGCCATCAAGTCGGGCGAGCAGGAGCTCGGCTTCGCCGAGGCCTCCTACGGCGCGGAAGCGGTGGGCAACTTCTCGAAGGCCCTGTCCGACGCAAAGTCGCAGCTCAGCGAGTCGTTCAAGCTCCAGCAGCAGCTCGACGACCACATTCCGGACACGCCGCAGCAGCAGCGCGTGTGGCTCGGCGAGATCATCCAGCGCACCGGGGCCGCCATCCAGTCTCTCGCAGACCAGAAGGCCGACTTCGACGCGCTGCGCGAGCTCGAGCGCAATGCCCCTGCGGCCCTCGACAACGTCGACGCCGGGGTGCAGAAGGCGACCGCGCGGCTCGCCGGGGCCGAGCAGTCGCTCACCGCACTCCGGGCCGAGTACGCCGAATCCGCAGTCAAGCAGGTCTCCGACAACATCGCGCAGGCGCAGGACCGCCTGGACTTCGTCCGGTCCGCCTCCGCCCAAGGGCGGCAGAATCTCAGTCAGGGCCAGACGGGCCCGGCGGCGATCTCCGTGCGCGCGGCCGAAGAGGCACTCCACCAGAGCGGCGTGCTTCTCGATGCGATCGACAAGACGTCCGCGGCGCTCAGCTCGGCGAAGGAGAACCTCAACTCCGCCCTCGCGGACACTGAGAACGACCTCGCCCAGGCCAAGGCCATGGCGCAGGGCGGCCAGAACGGCGAGCTGGCAGGACCGATCGCCGGCGTCGAGGCCGCGCTCGCGCAGGCCCGGCAGGAGCTCACGCAAGAGAAGACCGATCCGGTGGCCATCCTCGCGCGGGTGGAGAAGGCGCATCAGCAGCTCGACGACGTCCTGGCGGGCGTCCGGGACAAGGAGCAGCAGGCCCAGCGTGCCGCGGCGTCACTCCAGCAGGCCATCCGCTCCGCCCAAGACGCCATCGGCGCGACGAGCGACTACATCGCCGCGCGCCGAGGCGGAGTAGGCACCGAGGCCCGCACCCGGCTCGCCGAGGCGCAGCGAAACGTCGACTACGCCCTCTCCATCGCGCAGAGCGACCCGACCTCTGCGCTCGCGTATGCGGAGCAGGCCAACTCACTCGCGCAGCAGGCGGCGCAGATCGCCCAGCAGGATGTCGACCAGTTTGCAGGCTTCGGCGGCGGCTGGGGTGGCGGGCGCAACTATGGCGGCGGCATCGGCGGGGCAATTCTCGGCGGCATCCTCATCGACAACATCCTCAACGGCGGACACCACGACGGCGGCGGCTGGGGTGGCGGCGGCTGGGGCGGCGATGGTGGCGGCGGCTGGGGAGGCGACGGGGGCGGCTTCGGCGGCGACGGCGGAGGCTTCGGCGGCGGAGACGGCGGCGGCTTCGGCGGCGACGGCGGAAGCTTCTGATCCAGGACAGCGAATCACCTAGGGCCACGGCACCGGCCGGGGCAGAGAAAGGGAGCACGACGATGGTAAAGCAGTCGATCTTCGGGCGCATCACGCAGTTGGCGAAGGCCAACATCAATGCACTGCTCGACCAGGCCGAGGACCCCCAGAAGATGCTGGACCAGATGGTCCGCGACTACAGCAACAACATCTCGGAGGCGGAGTCGGCGATCGCGCAGACCATCGGCAACCTCCGGATGCTGCAAGACGACCACGCTGAAGACATCAAGGCGGCACAGGACTGGGGCAACAAGGCCCTCGCGGCGTCGCGCAAGGCAGACGAGTTCCGGGCGGCCGGGAATGCCGCGGACGCGCAGAAGTTCGACAACCTTGCGAAGGTCGCGATCCAGCGCCAGATGTCTGCCGAGAACGAGGCGAAGGCCGCCGAGCCGACGATCGCGTCCCAAAGCGAAATCGTGGACCGGCTCAAGACCGGTCTCGACCAGATGAAGGGCAAGCTCAACGAGCTCACGTCGAAGCGCAACGAGCTCGTGGCCCGCAGCCGGACGGCCGCCGCGCAGACTCAGGTGAACGACGCCCTCAAGAGCATCGACATCATGGATCCCACGAGCGAGGTGGGCCGCTTCGAGGAGAAGGTCCGCCGCGAAGAGGCTCGCGTACGCGGCCAGCAGGAGCTGGCTGCGAGCAGCCTCGACTCGCAGTTCAATCAGCTCGAGGACCTCGGTGAGCAGACCGAGGTCGAGGCGCGGCTTGCCGCCCTCAAGCAGGGTTCGTCGGCACCCGCCGCCCTCTCGGCAGGCACGGGCGGTGCCCGCACTGCGGGCAAGGGGAACGCCGACGAGCTCCCCGTCGTCGACGAGGCGGACTTCGACAAGCTCTGAGGCTTGTTCTGAGGCTTGGCAGGTCCGGTCAGGGCTCAAGAAGCCTCGTGAGGCCTCAGGAAAGCAGCCGGGCCAAAGCAGTCGGGCCCGGAAATCCATAAGGGTTTCCGGGCCCGATTCGTTGCGGGGACAGGATTTGAACCTGCGACCTCTGGGTTATGAGCCCAGCGAGCTACCGAACTGCTCCACCCCGCGGCGCAGTGGATACGTTACCAAGCGGTGAACGTCGAGCCAAATCGGGGGTGTGCGGCCAGCACCGGAGGGCGGGTACCCGCGACGCGTTGGCGGGCCCGACCGTTGGGCCCGCCACGGTTGAGTACCCGCGACGCGGCAAGCACAACACGTTGAGGGGCCCGCGATCCGTCGGCAAGCACAACACGTTGAGTACCCGCCACGCGTCGGCAAGCACAACACGTTGAGTACCCGCCACGCGTCGGCAAGCACAACACGTAGAGGGGCCCGCGGCCGCCGTCTTCACGACTGGCCGCGGGCCCGGACGGCTTCAGGCTATTTGCTCGGGCTGGGCGTGGGGGTTGGAGACGCGGATCCTGAGGGGCTCGGCGTCGCCCCGGACGAGCCTTGGTTCTGCGCCCCCGGGATCTTCGACTCCGCGGTGATTGCCCGCTGCACGGCATCCGAGAGGCGCTTCTGCGCGTCGCCGTACGCCGTGAAATCGCCCTTCGAGAGCGCGGACTGGCTGTCCTGAAGCGCCTGTTTGGCGTCGTTCAGGGCCTGATTGAGCTGCGAGGTCGCGTCACTCGCGCCGGGCGGTGCAGCCGTGGGCGGCGGCTGGCTCGTGCCTCCCGTGCCAGAGGTGGTGGATCCAGTGCCTCCGAACAGCGCATTGAGGGCGTCCGGGAGCGTCGGGGCGAAGCCCACCTTGTCGCCGAACGCCACGAGGACACGTTGGAGGGTGGGATAGGACGTCGCGCCGGTCGACTGCACGTAGACCGGCTGGACGTACAGGAGCCCGCCGCCCACCGGTAGCGTCAGAAGGTTCCCGTTCTGGACCTTCGACGCGCCCTGTCTCAAGAGGTTGAGCGACGTCGAGACGCTCGGATCAGAATCGAAGCGCGACTGGACCTGCCCGGGTCCGGGCACGGTCGTGTCCGTCGGCAGCCTCAGCAGCCTGAGCTTGCCGTATTCGGATCCCTTGACGCCAGCCTTGTTGCCGGCGTCCGAGTCGGCCGCGAGGAATCCGTACATGACGTCGCGGGACTTGCCGGCCTCGACTGTCTGCGGGATGAAGCTCGACGTCAGCTGGAACGCCGGCGCCTTCTGATCCGGCATCTGGAGCGACATGTAGTACGGCGGCTGCTTGGCGCCGCTCGACTGGGTCGGGTCGGCCGGGACGCTCCACACGTCGTTGTTGTCGTAGAAGCTCGCGGGATCCGTCACGTGATACCGCGTGAGGAGTTCGCGCTGAACCTTGAACAGATCCTCTGGGTAGCGCACGTGGCTCATGAGCGAACCAGACATCGCGGACAGCGGCTTGACGGTCGTGGGGAAGACCTTCTCCCAGGTCTTGAGCACAGGGTCCTGGTCATCCCACGCGTACAGGTTCACCGAGCCGTCGAAGGCATCGACGGTGGCCTTCACGGAGTTGCGGATGTAGTTGACGCTCGACGCCGGCAGGGCCGCGTTGCGGCCGGTGCCGGTCTGGGAGTCGGTCGTCACCTGCTGGAGCTGCTGCTGCTGGGAGTACGGGAAGTACTGGCTCGTCGTGTAGCCGTCCACGATCCACTTGACGCGGCCGTCCACGATCGCGGGGTACGCCGTGCCGTCGAGCGTCAGATACGGCGCGATCTTCTGCACCCGCGTGCGCGGATCGCGGTCGTACAGGATCTGCGACTTGTCGTTGACGCCGTCGGTGAAGAGCAGGTCGGTGCTCTGGAACTTGATCGCGTAGACGAGGCGGTTGAAGAGGTTCCCGACGTTGGGGCCGCCGTTGCCGGTGTACGTGTACAGCGTGTCCGACTGACTGCCCTGCGGCTTGTCCTGCTCGCGGGGCTGGGAGCCCGCAGCACCGCCGACGATCGAGTAGTCGGGTGAATACTGACCGAAATAGATCCGCGGCTGGTAGGTGTCCTCCGTGCCCAGAACCCCCGTGGACGGGATGCCGGACTGCATGAATACCGGCTTGCCGTCCGTCGTGGCCTGATTGCCGTACGCCGCGACCACGCCGTAGCCATGCGTGTAGACGATGTGCGTGTTGTACCAGGACTGCTGGTTCGGACTCAGCCCCCCGAGGTTGAGCTCGCGGACCGAGATGATCGTGTCCTGGACCTTGTTGTCCAGTGCGTAGCGGTCCACATTGAGCGCCGAGGAGAACTGGTAGTAGGGGCGGTACTGCTCGAGCTGCTGGAACGTCGAGGAGACGAGCGACGGGTCGAACAGCCGGACACTCGCCGTGGTCTGCGCGTCCTGGGCGAGGGCGGACTGGCTCGCGGACGTGGTCGCGTTGTACGGACTCACCTCGACGTTGTCCAACCCGTAGGCCTCGCGGGTGAGCGAGATGTTGCGGTTGATGTAAGGACTCTCGAGCGTCTTCTCCGACGGCGTCACCTGGAACTGCTGGATGACCCACGGGTACAGCCCACCGGCGAAGATCCCCGTGATGACGAGCATCGCGGTCCCGATGAGCGGGAGGCGCCAACGACCGATCGCCGCGGCAATGAAGAACAGGATGGCCACGATCGTCGCGGCGACGGCGAGAATGGCCTGGGTGGGGATGACCGCATTGACGTCCGTGTACATCGCGCCGGACCATCGCGGATACGAGTTCTGCAAGGTCGTGTAGCGGTCGAGCCAGAAGTTCACCGCGATGAGAAGGAGCAGGACGCCCCCGCTGATCGCCAGATGCAGGTGCGCAGCCCGCGCCGTGTAGATCCCCTGCTCACGGATTCGGATGGACCCGTAGAGGTAGTGGGTCAGGAGGCCCGCGATGCCCGCGATCACGACAACCCCGAGCAGGTAGCCCACCAGCGTCCCGATGAACGGCAGCGTGAACATGTAGAAGCCCATGTCGAGACCGAACTGCGGATCGGTCTGGCCGAACGGGACCTGGTTGAAGAAGAGCACGACCTTCTGCCACTGGCTCGCGGCCGCCGCGCCCGCGAACAGGCCGAAGACAATGGGCACGCCCGCCATGACGACGCGTCGCACCGGTTCGAGCTGCGCTTGGTACCGGCTCAGTGCGTCCTGGGGGCCGCCGTCGGGCGCGTAGACGGGACGCGCGCGGTAGGCGAGTTTAATCGCCGCGTACACCGAGACACCCATGCCGAGCCCGCCCACGACGAAGACGAGGCTCCGAGCGAGGTTCTGCGTGATGAAGACCTGGATGAAGCCCAGCTGCTGGTACCACAGGACATCCGACCAGACCTGGGCGAAGAACACGAAGCCGACCACCAGGACGACCGCGATGATGATCGTCGGGATGAGGGGACCGCGCCGCTTCCTCAGGGGTCGCGGGCTGCTGCCTTCTGGACGGGCTGTCACAGTTACCTCTTCACTAGGTGGGCGCGATGCAGCTGGGGCACGCAGAGCACCCCGCCTAAGTCAAGCACGGACCGGCCGCGCACGGAGTTCCCCCTGCTCACGGCGTTATGGGTAACGATTCGGCGTCGGTCACGGCTGCGGCCCGAGGACTACTTCGTGCACTGGGGCAGCGAGGCTGGATTGCCGCCCTGGGCGTAGGTTTCGACGGCCTTGCGCGCCCCGTCGAGCGTGTCGACGCGGACCACGGAGAGCCCGTCCGGGACGTGCCCCACGACGTCGCTGCAGTTGCCTCCCGGCGCGAGGAAGAGGGTCGCGCCGTGCGAGCGGGCACCCTTCATCTTCTGGACGATGCCGCCGATCGCCCCCACCGACCCGTCCGGCGAAATCGTCCCCGTTCCGGCGATCTGCTTCCCGTTGGTGAGATCGCCTGGCGTGAGCTTGTCGATGACTCCCAGCGCGAACATCATTCCGGCGCTTGGGCCTCCGACCTGGCTCAGTCCGAAGTCGACCTTGAACGGGAACGAGAACGCGTACGTGACCGTGAAGCCCAGGAGGTAGTGGCCTTGACCCGCGTCCCGGGGTGTGATCGAGACCGTCTGCGGCTGGCCGTTGCGCTCGAAGCCCACGTCGATCGGCTTGCCCTGCGAGGCAGCCACGATCTTCTGCACCGCCGCGAGCGAGTCGACGTGCTGGCCCGCGACGCTCACAATCGAGTCGCCAGGCTGGAGCTTGCCGGCGGACGCCGAATTGTCCACCAGCGCCGCGACCTTGATCTGCTGCGTGAACTGGACCGAGAGGCTCTTGAGGGCGGCAGCGACGGCGTTGTCCTGCGAATTCTGCATCTCCGTCGCGTTCTCCTGGCTCACCTGCTGCCGCGTGGTGCCCTTGGGGTAGACGGAGTCGACCGGCGTGATCGTCTCCGACGGGTCGAGCGCAGCACGGATGAGGCCGAGCAGGCTCACATCCGAGTTCGGGCCGCCCTCGACATAGACCGTGGTCAGGTCAAGCTCCCCGTGGGCCGGATACGTCTCGTGGCCCTGGATGGAGATGAGGTCCTTGCCGTTGTCCGTCCCGAGAGTGTTGTAGACGGGGCCCGGGAGCTCCACGAGATACGGGACCGGGACGGTCCATACGACGGCGCCCAGCGCGAGCGCGGCGATGCCTGCGACGACGGTGACGAGCCCCCGGCCCTTGGGCAGCGCGGTCCGCGGTCGCTGCGGCAGCCCGCCGTCGTCGGTCGGCGGCGCGCCAGCCGACGGCGGCGCGCCTCCGCTCGCGGAGTCGCCGTCCGTCGGGGTGACGCTGCTGCTCACGCCGCGCCTTTCCGCGGCGCGAAAGCCGCTGTGCTCGGGTATCTCTGCTCTCCAGCGTAGTATTCGCACAGCCCCCGCGCGGCCTCGCCGCGCCCTGCTGTGCCCACAGCGAAAGGCCCCAACCGCGCGAAGACAGCCGCGCCCCCGCGCGGTACCGTGAGGTTGACTGTTCCCACCAGTGATCGGCGGCATCATGACCACTCCGGACAAGCCTCACGGAAACGGCGAGGATCCCCAGGATCCCCTCGCCGAGCTCTTCGCCAAGCTCATGGGCGGCGAAGGCCTTGATGGGGTCGACCCGGCCGAGATCGCCAAGGCGGCGGGGCTCCCGAATGACCCCGCGATGCTCCAGCAGATGTTCGAGCAGGTCCAGTCGATGATGGCCTCTTCGGCTGGCGAGGGGCCCGTCAACTGGGAGCTCGCCCACGAGCATGCGCGCCGCTCGGCCGCCATGACGTCCGACCCCTCGGTCTCAGCCGTTCAGAACCGCAGCGTGGACGAGGCCCTGCGCCTCGCCGAACTGTGGCTCGACAACGTGACCGATCTCCCCTCGACCGGGCTCATTGGCCGCGGCTGGTCGCGTGCCGAGTGGATCGAGGCCACCATGGGCACGTGGCGTCGCCTCACCGAGCCGGTCGCGAACAGCGTCGCGACGGCCCTCTCCACGGCGATCAGCGAGCAGCTGCCCGAGGAGATGAAGGGCATGCTCGGCGGCGCGACGTCGATGCTCCAGAACATGGGCGGGGCGATCTTCGGCATGCAGCTCGGCGCGGCCATCGGCGCGCTCTCGGGCGAGGTCGTGAGCGCGTCCGACATCGGCGTCCCGCTCGTCGACCTCGAGATGGCGCTCCTGCCCGCGAATATCGTGAAGTTCGGCGAGGGCCTCGGGCTCCCGGAGAGCGACGTGCGCCTCTACCTCGCCGTGCGCGAGGCCGCTCACGCGCGCCTCTTCATGCACGTTCCGTGGCTCCGCGGCCACCTGCTCGGCGCGATCGAGGACTACGCCCGTGGCATCCACATCGACGTCTCGCGCATCGAGGAACTCGCGCGCGAGGTCGATCCGCGGAACCCCGAGTCGATCCAAGAGGCGCTCCAGGGCGGCGTCTTCATGCCGGAGCGGACCCCGCAGCAGGATGCGGCGCTCGCGAAGCTCGAGACGGCGCTCGCCCTGGTCGAAGGCTGGGTCGACGAGCTCACGGCGGCCGCGACCGACGGCGTCCTGCCGTCCGCGCCCGCCCTCCGTGAGGCCGTCCGGCGGCGGCGGGCGACCGGCGGTCCCGCCGAGCACGCGTTCGCGTCCCTCGTGGGACTCGAGCTGCGACCGCGCCGGCTCCGGGACGCCGCCAAGCTATGGTCCTCCCTCAGGGACGAACGCGGTGTGTCGGGCCGCGACGCCATCTGGCGGCATCCGGACCTGCTGCCCACGGCCGAGGACCTCGACGATCCGACGGGCTTCAGCGCCCGGCGCTCGGCTGCCGAGGCGCAGGAGACCGAGGTGGACGCCGCGCTGGAGAAGCTGCTCTCGGGCGGCTTCGACGCCAAGCCCGAAGGCGAGGGCCATGACGGCGGCAACGAAGGCGGGTCCCCCGGCAAGGACAGCGCCCCCGGCGAAGCCCCGAAGGGCGACACGAAGGACAACCCGAAGGACAACACGAAGGGCGGCGCAGAGGACGACGGCGGCGAGGAGCCTTCCGCGGGTCGGTGACCGGCGGGTTGGGCGTGCCAGCCGTTGGGCGTGCCGGCCGGAGTGCCGGCCGGCTCTAGTGCCGGCCGGCTCTGACGACCTCTAGTCGATGTCCTCAACGACGTGGCCGAACGGCACCCTGTCGTCGAGGTGCGCCTGGAGGACGTGCGGATCGATCACGACGCGCACGCCCATTTCGGCGTCTGCCGCCGACTGGAGGAGGATGGGCCGGACCGTCTCGATGAACTCCGCGTCCCGGCCCTCGAGGTACTTCTTGTAGCTCGCAGGAAGCTCAGCCATGGCCCAGATTCTAGGACTCGGGCGTCCCACCGTTAAGGCCTCGCGCCGCCGCAAATGAGACGCCTTCCAGGAACGCCTTCGCCTCCGCAACCCGCGGGTATGCTGCGACGGCCGCCCAGAATTCGGGGGTGTGGCCCGCGACAAGCAGATGCGCGAGCTCGTGGACGAGGACGTAGTCGACGACCCACTCCGGCATCCCCTCGAGCTGGTGCGAAAGCCGAATGCTGCGGTCCGACGGCGTGCACGAGCCCCAGCGCGAGTTCTGGTTCGTGACCCACCGGACTGACGCAGGCTTGGCACGTCCGCCGAGGTAGCGGCCAGAGAGTTCGAGCGCGCGGGCCATGAGCTCCGTGTCGCTTCGCCGGCCACCACGGCGGGCCGAGCTCTTCTCGAGCCGCTCGACCATGCGTCGCACCCAGTGTTCCTCCTCGGCCTTCGAGAAGCGCGCGGGGATCGCGACGACCGCCGTCCCGCCCTCCCAGAAGGCGCTCACCGTCTTGCGGCGCCTTGCGGAGCGGCGAACGTCGACGGGCGGCTGACCCGGCAGCACAGCAGACGGGTGACCCGGTGGCACAGCAGACGGGCCAGCCGGTAGCACAGCAGGCCTCCGGGCAGGCGGTGGGTTCAGACCGCGCCGCGCGCGGCCCCGCCCCGGCGCTGAAGCTGCGCCGTCACGCGCCACGGAGCAGCTCCAGGACGGCGTCGCCGTAGCGGTCGAGTTTGGCCTTGCCTACGCCCGCAACCTTGGAAAGGTCCTCGAGGCTCGCTGGCTTCGCCTCGGCGATCGCCGTGAGCGTCGCGTCGGTGAAGACGACGAAGGCCGGGACGTCCGATTCGCGGGCGCGCTCGAGCCGCCACGCGCGCAACGATTCGAAAGTCGCCTCGTCGTATGACGGCGGGCAGTCGCTGCACCGGCCGACCTTCCGCTCCGCCCCGGTTTCAAGCACGGCCCCGCAGACCCGGCATACGGCGGGCCCCTTGTATTCGCGCCGACGGCGGGACGACGCGCCGCCCGCGGGTCCCGCCGTCGTCCGCATCGAACCGGGCCGCAGCCCGTCGAGGAAGCGCGACGGGCGGCGGTGGGCGCGGCCGCCCGGCGTGCGCGCCAGCGACCACGAGAGGTGAAGGAAATGCCGGGCCCTCGTGATGCCGACGTAGAGGAGGCGGCGCTCCTCGTCGACGGTCACGGGCGTGTCCGCGAACGAGATGGGGACGAGCCCCTCGCTCAGTCCCACGAGGAACACGGCGTCCCACTCAAGTCCCTTGGCCGCGTGGAGCGACGCGAGCGTGACGCCTTGAACCGCGGGGGCGTGCTGGGCGGTCGAGCGCTCCTGGAGCTCGAGGACGAATTCGGGGAGGCCAAAGGCTTCGCCTCGGCTCGTCGAGAGCTCGTCCGCGAGCGCCACGAGCGCGGACAGCGACTCCCAGCGCTCTCTCGTCGCTCCGCTTCCGCTCGGGGCCACGTCGGAATAGCCGAGAGACGAGAGCACGTCCCGGACCGACTGACCGAGCCCCACGCCGTCCGGCTGGGCGCGGGCGGCCGTGCGGAGCTGGAGGATCGCGTCCCGCACCTCACGCCGATTGAAGAAGCGCTCCCCGCCACGCAGCTGGTATCCGATGCCCGCGGCGCTCAGCGCCTGCTCGAAAGCCTCGGACTGGCCATTGGTGCGGAACAGCACGGCGATGTCCTTGGGCTGGATGCCCTCCGCCACGAGCTCGCCGATGCGCTTGACGACGGCGGCGGCCTCGGCTTCGTCGTCCGCGCACTCGGCGAACTCCGGCTCAGGGCCCGGAGGGCGCTGGGCCAGGAGCTGGAGCGGCTCCGCCCAGAGGCGGTCCGCGGCAGGCCCGCCGCTGCGGCGCGAGCCCAGAAGGCGGTTGGCGAGCTGGACGACCTGTGGCGTGGACCGGTAGTCGCGCACGAGCTTGACGAGGGTCGCCTCGGGGTAGCGCTTCCCGAACTCGAGCAGGTGGGCCGAGGTGGCACCCGTGAACGAGTAAATGGTCTGGCTTGCGTCCCCCACGACGCACAGCTCGTCGCGGCCGCCGAGCCACAGCTCGAGGAGCCGCTGCTGCAGGGGCGAGACGTCCTGGTACTCATCGACCACGAAGTGCCGGTACTGCTCGCGGACCTGGGCCGCGACCTTGGCGTCTTCCTGCAGGATGCCGACGGTGATGAGCAGGACATCCTCGAAGTCGATGAGGTTCCGGTCCACCTTGACGTCCTCGTAGGCCTGGAACAGGCGCGCGACCGTGGCCGGTTGGAGGCCGCCGGGCTCGCCCCGGCCCGGGGCGCCCTCGAGGTACGTGGCGGGCGTGAGCATCGAGACCTTGGCCCATTCGAGTTCGGACGCGAGGTCGCGGATCGCCGCGCGGTCCACCGTGAGGCGGAGCCGCCGGGCCGCCTCGGCGATGGCCTGGGCCTTGTGCTCGAGGAGCCCAGGGAGTTGCCCGCCCACGGCCTGTGGCCAGAAGTACTGGAGCTGACGCAGGGCGGCGGCGTGGAACGTCCGGGCCTGTACTCCCCCGGCGCCGAGGTCGCGGAGCCGGCTCCGCATCTCTGCCGCTGCGCGGGCGGTGAACGTCACGGCGAGGAGCCGCTGCGGCTGGAAGACGCCGGTCTGGACTCCGTACGCGATGCGATGGGTGATCGCGCGGGTCTTGCCCGTGCCCGCGCCTGCGAGGACGCAGAGGGGGCCCTGGAGGGTCGTTGCGACGGCGCGCTGTTCGTCGTCGAGCCCGCCGAGGAGGCGTTCCTCGAGGGAGGCTGCGTCGCCGGTCATCGGCGCACCGTGGTGGCGGTCGGCTCGGCGATCGGGCCGCCGTTCCAGTGCTCGATGAGGGCGCGAGAGATCGAGGTCCTGCTGGGCAGCGTCACCTCTCCGGAGGACACCGCGGCCTGGAGCTCGTCGCGGTCGAACCAGCGTGCGCGCACCACCTCTTGTCCGTCGGGCCGCGCGACCGTGTCCTCGGTGCGCGCCGTGAACCCGAGCATGAGGGACGCCGGGAACGGCCACGGCTGCGAGCCCAGATACTGGCACTCGGTGACCCTCACGCCCACCTCCTCTGCGATCTCCCGCACGACCGCCTGCTCGAGCGACTCCCCCGGCTCGACGAAGCCCGCGAGAGTCGAGAACATCGTGGAGCGCATGCGCGCGCCGCGACCCAGGAGCAGGCGGCCGTCCGGCCCGACGACGGTGACGATGATCGCGGGATCAGTGCGGGGGAAGTGCTCGGAGCTGTCCATGGGGCATACACGCACCCAGCCGCTCATGACCACGTTGGTCGCCTCGCCGCAGCGAGGACACCGGGGATGCGTCTCGTGCCAGTTCGCGATCGCGTTGGCCTCGAGCAGGACGCTGGCCTCGAAGGGGTCCATGGAAGGGCCCACCTCGCGGAATCCGGACCAGTGGGTGGCGGTTGGCAGGAGCGCGGACCCCGGGCCGGCCGGCTCGGACATGACACCGGCGATCGGCTCGACTGGCTCGGGAAGCACCACAAGGACGACGTCGGAGCCCGCCGCGTGCGCGAGACCGCCGCGCGCGCCCGCGGTAGCCTCCGGGACGCGGCCCAGATAGACGACGAGGCCTGAGAGCCACTCGCGCGGGAGTTCCGCGGCCGGGAGCGCGACGAGCGCCTCGCCGTCCATGGCGGCCCGCCGCTGCGAGAGCAGGATCGCGAGAGTGCCCTGGTTGCGCAGCACGCCCGCCAGGAACGAGGCGTCCGCGCGCTCCTCGCTGCGCCGGTCGAGCGCGGCCCGTACGACGGGCAGAAGATGGGGCGAGAGCACTCCCGCCGCGGGGCCGGACCCATCGCCAAGAGTGCCTGTGGCCCAGCCGCCACCCCGGGCTTCGGGGATCGGCTGGGCGTGCGATGCGGCGCGGTCGGGCACTGAGGTCATAGTCCTACCGTACTGAGCCGGACCGACAGTCGCATGCGCGGGCCTCGCCCTGTGGAAACTGCGGGTCTGGGGACACGCCGCGTGGGGCCGTGATCCGCCCGGCGTCGCGGGCTACCGTGGACAAGGTGAGACGTACCCCCATGGAGCTGGCCGCTTTGGCGACCGCCGCGGTGCCCGGGCTCGAGCCCGTCGCGGTAGGCCCGTCGCCCGACGACGCGACGGACTTTGATTCGGCCCTCATCCGGGGCGCCGACGGGCGCAGCTGGCGTGTGCGGTCCCCGCGAGGCACGGAGGCCAGCGCCCGCCTCGAGACCGAACTGCTCGTGCTGCGGGCCTTCAGCCCGGCCGTGCGCGCCGAGCTCCCGTTCCAGCTCCCCGCCGTCGCCGGCACCGTGCGCATGGACGGCCTCACGACGTGCGTCTACACCCACCTTGCGGGTTCCATCCGCGAGCTCGGAGACCTGGCCAGCGGCGGACAGCGCCTTGTCAGGGACATCGGCGGCGCGCTCTCCGCGATCCATGCCCTCCCCCACGCGCTCGTGGACCGGGCCGACCTCCCGGCCTACTCCGCGAACGAGTTCCGGCAGCGCCGGCTCAACGAGCTGGACCAGGCCGCGACGACGGGGAAGATCCCTCCCGTCCTCCTGCGCAGGTGGGAGAACGCCCTCGAAGACGTGAGCATGTGGCGATTCAACCCGACGGTCGTCCACGGCGACCTGCACGAGGACAATCTCCTCGTCGACGACGGACGCATCACGGCTGTCACGGGTTGGACCGACTTGCGCGTCGGCGATCCCGCGGACGACATCGCGTGGCTCGTGGCCTCCAACGAACCCGAGTTCGTCGACGCTGTGATCGCGGCCTATCACGAAGCCCGCGAGGAGCCGGTGGACCCGCACCTCCTGAGGCGGGCCGCCCTCGCGGCCGAATTCGCGCTCGCCCAATACCTCGTCAAGGCCCTGGCGCTCGGCGACCGCGAGGCCGCGGCCGACGGCGAGGACATGCTTTCGCAGCTCGCCTCGGACATCGAGGCCCAGGACGCCGCCGAGGCGGCCGACCGCGAAGCCGAGGCCCGCGAGGCCGAGGCCCGGCAGGCCACAGCTCGTGAGGCCGCAGCCAGGCAGACCGCGGCCCGAGAGGCCGCAGCCCGAGAGGCCGCGCAGCAGCAGGACACCCCGACTGCTGCGACGCCGATCGTCGCGCCGCCGCATCGTGCACCAGCCCAGGCGGAGGACACCCCGACCGCAGCGACACCGATCGTTCCGGCGCGGCCGATCGTCCCAGCGCCTTCGCGCGGGCCCGCTCAGCCCGACCGAAAGCCTTCCTCGAGTGGTCCCGCGCCGGGTGCACCGACGCTCGGAAACCACGACGTCGAACCTCCCACGGATGCGATTCCGGTCGTCGGCGGCTGGCATGGGGGCCTCGGCGCGGAGTAGCGCGGGACGCGGGGGCAAGTGCGGGGTCACGCGGGCGCGGGGTCACGCGGGCGTGAGTCGTACGAGAGCAAGTGACGCAGCTGTGGCTCGCGCAGGCCTGAGCCACGCAGGCCTGAGCATGCCAGCGCGAATCAGGCGAGCGCGTCGGCGATGAGTCGCTCGAGCTCCGCTTCCCCGGCGAGCCTTTCCGGCCGCACGACGCGCCCATCCGCGAGGTACAGGAAGGCCGCCCTGACCTCGCTGAGCGGCACTCCGTGAAGGCGCGACCACGCGAGCCGATAGACCGCCAGCTGCACGGCCCGCGCCTGCGCCTGCGCCTCGCGCCCGCTCGGGGCGCGGCCGGTCTTCCAGTCGACGAGATCCCAAGTTCCGTCCGCATCGCGGAAAACGGCGTCGATGCGCCCGCGGACGACGACGGGCCCCACCCGCGTCTCGATCGGTACCTCGATGAAAGCGGGACTCCGGTTGGCCCACGCCGAGGCCCTGAAGACGTCCACGAACGACTGCAGCTCGTACGCCTCGTCGACGAACTCGTCGGCGTGATCCAGCCCCTCGAGATCGAGCATCGCGCTCTGGGCGTAATACTCCTCGACCCAGGCATGGAAGGCCGTCCCGCGGCGTGCCGAGACACCGGGCCGGCGCGGGACCGGGCGCCGGAGCTGCCGAACGACGGCCCCGGGATCCTCCCCCAAGGCCACGAGCGTCGAGGCCGAAACGTGTTCGGGCAGCCTGACCCCGGAGCCGTCCACGGCGCGGGAGCGCTCCGCGAGCAGCAGATCCGCTTCCCGCGCCCACGCTGCGGCACGCGGGGAGCGAACGCTCGGCGGGAACGGCGCTCCCGGCGCATCGGCATGTGCAGCTGCCGGGAGCGGCGCTTCCGACGCGGCGGCACGCGGGGAGCGAACGCTCGGCGGAAGGCTCCCCTCCGGCGAGGCGCCGTCGTCCGGTGAGGCGCCGTCGTCGTCGGCCGCGACGGTGCCCGCGGTGCCCTCGCTGCCATGAAGCGCGGCGAGCACACCGGCCGCGGCCCGCTCGAGCGCGGCCCTCCGGCCCCGAGCAAGGCTCCTGCGGCGGCCGGTCGCGGAGTCGAGCGGCCCCTCGAGGGGGTCGTAGGGCCACACGGCCGCCTCGGGCTCCGCGTGGAGCGGATTCTCGTCCGGCAGCTCGGAGTCCTCGACCCACGCGGCCACGTCGAAGCCGTGCTCTGCCGCGGCCTCCTTGAGTTCCACGAGGAACGGTGACGGCGCCATCGGCTTCGCCCGGCTCGCCGACCAGGCCGAACCGCTCACGACGAGCAGGTCCTTCGCACGAGTGAAGGCGACGTAGGCAAGCCGCCGCTCCTCGCGTTCGGCGTGGGCATCGGCGTCCTCGGAGAAAGCCCGCTCCGCGTCGACCCACCCCTTCTGGTCCGGCTGGTCGGTGTCCCACTGAGGGAGCTCGTGGCGGTCCCCCCGCAAGGGCCACGGCAGAGCCGACGAGCCGCTCGTCCAGCGGTCGTTGCCCCCGCTCGGGAAGGCGCCCTGGTTGAGGCCTGCGACCACGACGGCGTCCCACTCGAGCCCCTTCGAGGCGTGCACGGTCAGGAGCTGGACGGCACCGGGAATCGGTTCGCTCGGTGCCATGTCGAGGCCTGACTCCTCCTGGGCGGCGGCGTCGAGCCACGAGAGGAAGGCCAGGAGCTCCGAGGACGTGGACTGCGCGAGGAACGACGCGGCCCCCTCCTGGAACGCGTCGAGGTTTCGCCTCGCCTGATGGACGGAGGCGCCCGGGCGGGCGGCGAGCTCGATGTCGAGGAGGAGCGACCGCTCGACATGGGCGATGAGGGTGCCGAGCTCGTCAGAGCTGAGTGTCCTGAGCATGCGGAGCTCGTTCCGCAGCCGGCCCAGCCGGGCGAGCCCCTCGGCGCTGATCGAGCGGCCGACGCCGGACACCCAGTCGGCGCGAGGAAGGCGGTCGATCGCTTCGACGAGGCTTGACGCGTCGGCGAGATCCCCCTCGACGACCGCCTCGTCGGCCGTGCCGGGCGCGTCGAGGTCCTGCTCGCTGGGACGGGCGGCTTGGGCCCGGCGCGCGGCAAGGTGTCTGGACCAGTCGGCGAGCGCCATGAGGTCCGCGGGTCCCACCCGCCAGCGCGCGCCCGTCATGAGCCGAACGAGTGAGTCCGACCGGCCAGGGTCGGCGATGACCCGCAGCGTGCTCACGACGTCGATGACCTCGGGCGTGTCGAGGAGCCCGCCGAGACCCACGACCTCGTAGGGCACGCCGCGCAGCTCAAGCTCGCGCCGGACGGAGCCGAACTGGGCGCGCTTGCGGCACAGGACGGCCATGGTGGGCAGTGCCGGCTCGGCGGTGTGCCGTCCAGCCGGGGCCGAACCGGCGTCGCGGCCCAGCGCGACCCCGCGCGATCGTGCAAAGGCCTCGAGCTCGCCGACGGCGGCTCGCGCCTCCTCGAGCTCGTCGGCGAACCGGCCGAGCACCACGCGCCCGGCGGTCGCCACTGGACTCGGCTCGAGCGTCCGGACATCCGCGGGCGTAGCCCGCTGGGCATACGGGGCGGGTCGGCGCAGGGGCTCCGAGGCGATGTTCGCGGTCGCGAGCACCGACACGCTGTTGCGCCACGCCGTCGTCAGATGGCTCACGGCCGCGCGCGCCCTGCCCCCGCCCTCGAGAACGCGCGGGAACGTCGAGGGGAACGTCGCGAGCTGACCCGCCGAAGCGCCGCGGAAGCCATAGATCGACTGGTTCGGATCGCCGACGGCCATGACCGAGTGCCCGCCCCCGAAAAGCTGCGAGAACAGGAGGGTCTGGGCGTGCGACGTGTCCTGGAATTCGTCGAGGAGGACGGCCGCGTACTGCGAGCGGAGGAGGCGGCCAGCCTCGGGGACGTCCCTCGCGATGCGGGCAGCCAGCGCCACGAGGTCCCCGTAGTCGAGGGCTCCGCGCCGGCGCTTGGCCTCGGCGAACCGTGCCACGAGGCCCGCGACGGCCCTCCGCGAGCGCAGCCCCGCGAGCAGCTTCGACGCGGCCGCGGCCGGACCGCGCCCGCCGCCTGCGACGAGCGGGAGCGCGCGCAGCCGGGTCTCCTCGGCGTCGAGCCAGCCTTCGACGTCGGCCGGGTCCTGGAGGTGCTCGGCGCATTCCGAGGCGAGCATCATGACGGCGCCCACGAGCGTGCTCTTCGCGGGGAAGCCCTCCCAGATGTCGCCGTCGTACGCCTCGACGACGCTCGCGGCAAGCTGCCAGGACTGTGCCGCGCCGAGCAGCACCGCGTCGCGCTCGACGCCGATGCGCAGCCCGTGATCCTGCACGATCGTGTTCGCGAACGAGTGGTACGTGGATACCGTCGGGTCCATCGCCTCCGGATCCAGCACACCGTCGGCGAGGTCGATCCCGTGCTGGCGTGCCGCGCGGCTGAGCTTCGCGAGCTGCGCCCGGATGCGCGCGGACAGCTCCCCGGCAGCCTTGCGGGTGAACGTGACACCGAGGATCTCATCCGGCCGGACCCAGCCATTCGCGACAAGCCAGACGACGCGTTCGGCCATGGTCGCTGTCTTGCCCGACCCGGCGCCCGCCACGACGAGACGGGGCTCGAGGGGGGACGCGATGATCTCCGACTGCTGCGCCGTCGGAACGTGCTGGCCAAGCAGCTCGGCGAGCGCTTCGGGCGTGAATCGGGGTGCTGGCAGCCCAGCCCCGGCCGGGTCGGTTGGCGCGGCGAGCGCGTTGTCGAGATCGATCGTCATTCAGTCACCTGCCGTCCCCGCGAGCACAGCGGGCAGATCTCTGGAAGCCTGCAGCCCCCGGCGAAGCCTGCGCCCGGCTCGTGCCGCGCCTCGAATTCGTGTCCTGACATGGCCTCCGCGGCGCGTTCGACGAGCTCGACAGCCCACGCCGGGTCCTCCAGCGCGGGCTGCTGCTGGATCGCCACGTTCTTGGCCGAGTCTCCGAGCTGAACGAGCTCGGCTCCCCCGGGCAGATATGGCCCAGCGGCTTGTTCGGCTCGCGCGAGCTCCTCGCCCGCAGGGCCGAGACCCGCGTCCGAGGTCTCCGCGAAGGCCCCTGCCGCAATCGCCACCTGATAGGCGGCAAGCTGCCCATGGCGCGGAACGTCCGCGGACCTCGGCTTGCTCTTGCCCGTCTTGAGGTCCACGACCACGAGGCGTCCCTCCGCGTCACGCTCGAGGCGGTCGACCTGGCCGCGGATAACCGTGCGCTGCGCGATCGGACCTTCCCCGATGCGGTCCAGACTCGCCTCGAAATCGGCTTCGACGCCGACGAGCTCGCGGCGGGTCCCGCGGACGTACTGGGCGAGCTTGCCGAGCATCGTCTTGGCGCGCTCGTGTTCGCGCCGGCCCTCCCACGTGTCCGGGTGCCCGAGGCTCGGCCACCGCCGCTCGAGCTCCGCGAGGAGCTCCTCGGCCGTGCCGTGGGGCTTCTCCTGGGCGATGGCGTGGACGAGCGTGCCGAGGCTCCGCGCGAAATCGGTCGCGGCTTCGCCGCCGGCGGCCGAGACGAACCAGTCGAGAGGGTTCTTGACGGCCGTCTCGACCCGCGACGGCGAGACGTACACGGTCTGCTCGGGCGGCACGACGGGTCCCGTGCTCGTGAGAGGTGCAAGACCGTACCAGTCCTCGGGATGCGCTCCCGGCACGTCAGCCCGCACAAGCCGGGCGAGAAGCTCGGCGGCCGCCGCGGCGTCGCGCCCGCCCTCCTCTGCGGACTGGCGGAGCTCTGCGACGAGCGGCCTGAGTCCGAGGCTCCGCGGCACATTGGTGTAGGGCCGCAGGGCCGTGCCCAGTGGCAGCGGATCGACGAGGTCCAAGAACGCGGACGGCACGTCGTCCTCCGAGCGGACGCCCGTGCACACGAGCCTCCCACGCGTCCGCGACACGGCGGCGGAGAACATGCGCAGCTCGTCGTAGCGGATGTCCCTGAGGCGGGCTCGGGGGCTCACAAGCATTGCGTCGACCGGCCCGATCTCGAGGCAGTCCGTGAACATCGTGCTTCCCAGCAGCTCGCCCCGCAGCCGATTGTTGGGCCACACCCCGTCCTGGACCCCCGCGACGAACACGAGGCCCCACTCGCGCCCGGCGGCGCTTGCAGGCGTGAGGAGCTCGACGGCGTCGTCCGCTTGGGCGCGCGGCGCCAAGGTGTCCATCGGGATCTCCTGCTCGAGCAGGTAGTCGAGAAACTGCCCCGGTGAGGCCCCGGGAAGCCGGTCGACGTACCGCTCGGCCGTGTGGAAGAGCGCCATGAGCGCGTCGAGGTCCCGGTCTGCCCGCAGGCCGATCGGGCCGCCTCCCAGCGCAAGGCCATACCAGCGCTTCGCGAGCCCGGCAGCGTCCCAGAGCGCCCACAGGACCGTCTCCGCCGTAGCCCCGGGCTCCGCCGCTGCGGCGCGGCCGCGCTCCAGCATGCGAGCCACGCGCCGCGCCGCCTGCGCCTCCGTCCCGAGCTCTGCGAGGGCGGCGGGGTCGCCAAGCGATTCCACGAGGAGGGCGTCGCTCGCCCGGCCGCCGCCGGCGGAGAGCTCGAGCTGGCGCAGGGACTGCCGCAGTCGCCTGAGCTCGAGCGCGGACGCGCCCCCGATGCGGGAGCCAAGGAGCTCGACGACAGTCTCCGGCGTGAGCTCGGCGGGATCCAGGGCAATGCGGTACGCGGTCAGGAGCGGGCGCACGGCGGCTTCGTCCCGCACCGCCGTCTCCGCGACCGGGACCTTGACGGGGATCCCCTGCGAGGCGAGGAAACGCTGGACTTGGGCGAGCTTCGCGCCCGACCGCACCATGACGGCCATGTCCCCGTAGCCCGCGCCGCCCAGGAGATGGGCGTCCTGGATCCGGTGGGCGATATAGCGCAGCTCATGCATCGGCGAGTGCAGGACGTGGGCCTCGACGGAGCTCGACGGGTCGACGAGCGTCTCGTGCTCGAGCTGTCTCGCCGCCTGCCCTCCGGGCACCGCTGAGATCCGCGCCGCCACGCTTCGCCACGCCTCGGCGACGGCGGGCGGCATGCGGTGCGATGTTGCCAGCGAGCGCTCGGTGAGCCCGCCGAGCAGGTCGCCGAGCCGCGCGACCAGCTCGGGGCGGGCGCCGCGGAAGCCTTGGACCACGACGTCGGGGGCGGCCGAGGCGATCACGTCACGGCCACGGCCCAGCACCGAGAGGAGCTCTAACACGGCCGGGTTGGCCTCCTGGACGTCGTCGACGACGAGGAGCTCGAGCCGCGCACGCTCGGCCTCGAGGAGGGCAGGATCGTCGAGCAGGATCTGCCGGGCCGCGGTGATGATGCCGGCGGGGTCGAAGGCCTCGGGCATGCGGAGCTCGAGCACGTCGCGGTATTCGCGATAGAGCTCCGCCGCCGCCTCCCATTCGGGCCTGCCGGTGCGCCGACCCAGCTCCGCGAGCTCGCGCGCCGTCGTGCCGTACTCGGTGACACGATCGAAGAGCTCACGGACCTCATGCCGGAAGCCCCGCGTGGACAGCGCCGCGCCGAGGCTGGGAGGCCACGCCGGCCCGCGACCCATGGCCCGATGGCCCTCGAGGAGTTCCTTGACGATGAGATCCTGCTCGGCTCCCGAGAGGAGCCGCGGCGCCCGGGGAAGCCAGTCGAGCCGCCCCTCGGCGCGGGCCCGGCGGATGAGGTCGAACGCGTACGACTGCCACGTGCGGGCCGGCGGCGCGCTCAGGCTGCGGTCGAGCCGCGCCGTGAAACCGTCCCGCAGCCGGGCGGACGCCACGCGGGCCGGGGCGAGGATCAGGACGCGCGCCGGGTCGACGCCGTCGCGCTCCACCCGCAACGCCGCCGCCTCGACGAGGACGCGGCTCTTCCCGGTGCCGGGGGCGCCCCACACGAGGACGGGGCCGACGCCAAGGCGGAGGTCCAGGACGGAGCGCTGGTCCGGAGAGGGGCTCCACCCTTCTGACGAAGATCGCGGAAGCGGGGGCAGGAGCCGGAGCGCTGCGGCGTCCTCCGGAGTCCTCGCGACGGAAGCGGTCATGGCTGGATCCCATCATCCGGGTCCGACATTCTTGCGCGCGGCCCGTGGCGACGTTCCCACAGCTCGTCGGCGACAACGTCCACGGAGTCGAGTTCGGCGTCGTCGGGCGCCCAGCGCGCACGCTGCATGTCGACCCGCCACGACCCCTCGCCGGGCTTGCCGCGCAGCGGCGTGCCCTCGTCGAGATAGTGCGCGAGGGCCTCGCTCTCGAGTCCGTCCGGCGCGCCGCCGCTCGCCTTGATGACCCGCCACCACGGCACGTGGCTCCCGTGGTGGGACATGACCGACCCGACCTGCCGTGGCCCCCCGGCGCCGAGGAGCTCGGCCACGTCGCCGTAGGCGAGGACGCAACCGGGAGGGACGAGTTCGACGACCGACAGCACAGCCTCCACGAACTCGTCCCGCATCGTCCCAGCCTAGGCTGCGGTGGTCCGGCTTCCGGTGCGCCATGCGGGTGCGGCGCGGACATGGTGTGCAACGCCGTCGCGGCGCGTGGTCGCCTCGTCGAATGCTCTGGCCAAGGCCCAGGCAAGGCCCGACGGCGCGCACTCGCCGGCGGCCCGGCGAGCCTCACCCAGGATTGTCGGAGCCCACCGTTAGCGTGTGGGACATGACGTGGAGCAGCAACTCGAGAGCAGCGTTCGACCTCGAGACGACGGGCCGCAACTCCCGCGCCGCACGGATCGTGACGGCCAGCATCGTGGTCCTCGCGGCCGACGGCTCCGTCGAGGAAGAGCACGAGTGGCTCGCGGACCCCGGCGTCGAGATTCCGGACGAGGCGGCGCAGGTCCACGGCGTCACGACAGAGCGCGCCCGGGCCGAGGGGCGGCCGGCGTCCGAGGTCGTCGGCGAGGTCGCCGCCGTCCTGCAGAGGCTGTTCGACGCGAGCGTTCCGGTCGTGGCCTTCAATGCCGCCTATGACTTCACGGTCATGGCCGCCGAATGCGCGCGCCACGGTCTCCCCCAGCTCACGCGCTTCCCGGTCCTTGACCCCTACGTGATCAACAAGCAGGTCGAGCGCTACCGCAAGGGCAAGCGGACGCTGGGCGCGCTGTGCGAGCAGTACGGCGTGGTGCTCGACGACGCGCACACCTCCGCCGCGGACGCGCTCGCAGCGGCGCAGCTCCTGGATGCCATGGCGCTCAAGTTCCCCGAGATCAACAAGCCGGCACCGGCGCTCCACCGCAGCCAGGTCGATTGGTCCCTCGAGCAGGCTGCGGACTTCCAGGCCTATCTGCGCCGCACAAAGCCTGCCGCGGTCGTCGAGGGCGAATGGCCCGTGCTCGCGCCCGTGGACGCGAGCCGCGGGGGCTTCTGAAACCGCCGCATACACTGGCGAACTCGCACGAATCCGCGGCCTGAGACATATCTCACAGGCAGATTTCGCGGCCACGAGGCGACTGCGCTCGCGCACGAATTCACGACGGCGGGAGGTCACCTCCCGCCGTCGTCGACACTTCTCGCGGAATCCGAACAATCTTCGGCAAACTACCCAGTATTGCGGAATGTGTTCCGGGAAAAAATGCTTCACAGCGCCTGCACATAATGGTGTGCAGCCCCGACATCTCGAGACGTGCCGATCCGCACGTCCTTGCGTCGCGTCCTGCGTTCACATCACGAAAGCGAAGGCTTATGAACTTCAAGGCATCCAAGTGGCTCGCCGCTGCGCCCGTCGCGGCCGTCCTCGCGTTGACCCTGGCCGCGTGCGGCGGGGGCGCGACGCCGTCCGGCTCTCCGACCGACGCCCTCAAGGGCTCGGACCAGCAGTCCACTGACAAGTACACGACCGCCTCGGTGACGGCGCTCGACAAGATCGACAAGACGAAGCTGGGCCTCATCACCCCCGGCACGATCAAGGTCGGGACGCTCTCCGACGCGCCGCCGAACATCTACCTGGACAACAACACCGGCCAGTTCACCGGGTACGACAACGAACTCCTCAAGGCCATGGCGGCCAAGCTGGGCCTCAAGGTCGAGTTCGTCTCCACGAAGTTCCAGAGCCTCCTCGCGCAGGTCAAGACGAAGCAGTTCGACATGGGGTCGTCCTCGATCTCCACGACCGACGCGCGCCGCGAGACCGTGGGCTTCACGAACGGCTACGACTTCGGCTACATGGCGATCGTGACGAAGGACGGCGCGAAGGTGAAGACCTTCGACGACCTCAAGCAGGGCGTCCGCATCGGCGTGGTCCAGGGCACGGTCCAGGACGACTTCGTCACGAACACGCTCAAGCTCGAGCCCGTCCGATTCCCGGACTACAACACGGTCTACCAGAACGTGAAGAGCGGCCAGGTCGACACGTGGGTCGCCCCGTCCCAGCAGGCTGAGGGCCAGGTCAAGCAGGGCGACGGCACCGTCATCGCCCAGAAGAAGGTCAACACGCAGAACTTCACGGCCTACGCGGTGGCGAAGGACAACCAGCCGCTCACGGACGCGCTCAACTCAGCGCTCGACGCCGTGATCGCGGACGGCACCTGGGCCAAGCTCACCGCCCAGTGGTACCCGGACCGTCCGACGCTCAAGGAGCAGACGCCCGAGGGCTGGAAGCCGGGCAGCAAGGCCGTCCAGGTCGCCACCGCCAAGTAATCGCCGCCAAGTAGTCGACAGATAGGCGCCACATGGATTACCTGAACAACCTCGGGTCGACGTTCTTCGACTGGAAGGTCATCGGCGAGATCCTGCCGTCCATGTTCACGGTCGGACTGCCGAACACGCTCGTGCTCGCGATCTCCTCGGGGATCATCGGCACCGTGCTCGGGATGGTCCTCGCCCTCATGGGCATCTCCCGGAATCCTGTGGCGCGGTGGATCGCCCGGGGGTACACGGACGTGTTCCGTGGACTCCCGGCGATCCTCACCATCCTCGCGGTCGGCCTCGGATTCGGTCCCGCGTTCCGCGAGCTGACCGGCGTCACGAGCCCTTATCCGATGGGGGTCGCGGCCCTCTCGCTCATCTCGTCCGCGTACATCGGCGAGATCTTCCGCTCCGGCATCCAGAGCGTCGAGAAGGGGCAGCTCGAGGCATCGCGCGCCCTTGGTTTCGGCTACGGGCCGTCGATGCGGCTCATCGTGGTCCCGCAGGGCGTGCGGCGCGTGCTGCCGGCGCTCGTGAACCAGTTCATCGCGCTCATCAAGGACTCATCGCTCGTCTTCACTCTCGGACTCCTGGCCTCCGAGCGCGAGCTGTTCCAGATCGGCCAGGACAAGGCCTCCCAGAGCGGCAACCTGTCCGGGCTCGTCGCCGCGGCGATCTTCTACCTCGCGATGACCATTCCGCTCACCCACCTCGTCAACTACATCGACGCCCGGCTGCGCACCGGCCGGGCCAAGGGCCGCGCCGAAAAGCCGGAACCGGACTCGGCCGCGGCTCTCGTCGGGAAGGGAGCCCAGCCGTGAGCCAGTTTGCCTCCGGATCGCTCGAAGCCCGCGGAATCCACCTCGCCTTCGGGGCCAACAAGGTGCTCCGCGGCATCGACCTCAAGGTGCCCGCCGGCAGCACGGCATCGGTCATCGGACCGTCCGGCTCCGGCAAGTCGACGCTGCTCCGCGTCATGAACCGGCTCATCGAGCCGGATCAGGGCGACATCCTCCTCGACGGCAAGTCGGTCCTCCAGGACAACCCGGACGAGCTGCGCCGCCGCATCGGCATGGTCTTCCAACAGTTCAACCTGTTCCCGCACAAGAGCGTGGGCGAGAACGTCGCGTTCGCGCTGCGGAAGCTGCGCAAGCTGCCGAAGGAGAAGGCGCGCGAGGAGGCCCTCGCCCAGCTCGACCTCGTGGGCCTCAGGCACAAGGCGGACGTGCGCCCCGGCACGCTCTCGGGCGGCCAGCAGCAGCGCGTCGCGATCGCCCGCGCGCTAGCCATGAAGCCCGAGGTCATGTTCTTCGACGAGGCCACCTCAGCCCTCGACCCCGAGCTCGTCAAGGGCGTCCTCGCGCTCATGACCGACCTCGCGAAGGGAGGCATGACGATGGTCGTCGTCACGCACGAGATGGGATTCTCGCGCAACGTCTCGGACTCCGTCACGTTCATGGACGGCGGTGTCGCCGTCGAGAGCGGCGCGCCCCAGCAGATCTTCGACGATCCCCGCACCGACCGCCTCCAGCGCTTCCTGAGCGACGTGCTCTAGGCCTGTGCTCGCGGCCTTGAGCCCGCGCTTGAGGCCCGTGCTCTAGGCCCGAGCTCGCGGCGGGCTCCCTGGGCTCGCCAAGCCAAAGGACGACGTCGGCACTCACCCGGGTGCCGGCGTCGTCCGTTCTTCGGCGCCGCGCCTCGCGCTACAACGGGAGCCCACCCGCGCCCTTGAGGTCCCGCATGACGATCGTGGACGTGAGCTTGGCCAGCCCCGGCAGCGCTGCGAGACGCTCGTCGTAGAGGCGCTGGTAGCCCGGAAGGTCCTCGGCGACGCACTTGAGGAGGTAGTCGGGATCGCCGAAGAGGCGGTAGGCCTCGACGACCTGGGGCTCCGCGACGACCGCCTCCTCGAAGGCGCGGATCGCCTCGCGGGACGTCTCGCGGAGGGTCGCGAAGACCATCGTCCCGAAGCCGAGGCCAACCTTCGCCGCATCGATCTCGGCGCGGTACCCGCGGATGACCCCGTCCGCCTCGAGATCCTTGAGCCGGCGATGGCACGGCGCGAGAGTGAGCCCTACGTCGTTGGCGAGCGCCGTCGCGGTGATGCGGCCATCCTGCTGGAGGATGCGCAAGATACTTCTGTCAAGCTTGTCGATCACGGCAAGAATCTATCTCAATCTACTGCTTGGCGACGAGAAATGGTGAGCACCTTTCGCGAGGAATTCCCTACTCTTGCGGCATGGACTTCGCACCGCTTCTGGGCTTCGCCGCCGTGGCCCTGACGCTCTCGCTCACGCCGGGCGCCGACTGGGCGTACACCATCGCCGCGGGCCTGCGGAACGGCTCGCCCGCACCCTCGGTCGCGGGACTGTGCACGGGCTACCTCGGGCACACGGCCATCGTCGCGGCCGGCCTCGGGATGCTCCTTGCGGCGCGGCCGGAAGTGGTCGCGTGGCTCTCGGTGGCCGGCGCCCTGTACCTCCTGTGGCTCGGGGCGACGACTGCGCGCGGCTGGCGCAGCGCCGGGTTCCGCGCCGAGGCGGGCGCCGCGGGCAGCACCAGCACCGTCGGCGCCGGTGCGGGCGGCGGCACGTTGGCCGTGCGCCCCCCGAGCGCCCTCGGCGACTTCCTCCGCGGCGCCGGGACGAGCGGCATCAACCCCAAGGGGTTCCTGCTGTACCTTGCCGTGATGCCGCAGTTCGTGCGCGCGGCCTCACCCGTTCCGGTCCCCCTGCAGACCGCGGCGATGGGCCTCACGCACGTGGCGATCTCGATCGTCGTCTACGGGCTCGTCGCTGTCGCGGCGCGGCGCCTGCTCCGGGCGGCGCCACGTCGAGCCCAGTTCGTGACACTCGCGAGCGGCCTCATCATGCTCGGCTTCGGCACGGCGCTCCTCGTCGAGCAGGCCGGGGCGCTCGTAGGCCACGCGGCGTAGCAGGCCCCGCCACTCACCGCCAGCGACCCCACAACCCGCGGGACGAGATCCCGCAACCGTCGGGACGAGACCCCGCAACCCGCGGGACGAGACCCCGCAACCGTCGGGACGAGACCCCACAAGTAATGTTGCGGGGTCTCTGGCGGCCCGTTGCGGGGTCTCTGGCGGCCCGTTGCGGGGTCTCTGGCGGCCCGTTGCGGGGTCTCGGGCGGCCCGTTGCGGGGTCTCGGGCGCCACAACGTGCTTCGGCTTACTCCCTCGGCATACTCCCCGCGGGCTTACTCCCCGCGGGCTACTCCCCCCGGGTCGCGGCCGCCGCGGCCTTCGCCGCCGCCGGCAGCGCGTCGACGACGCGCTGCATCGCGGCGTCGTCGTGCGCTGCGGAGAGGAACCACGCCTCGAAGACGCTCGGCGGCAGGTACACGCCCGAGTCGAGCATCGAGTGGAAGAACGGCCCGTACCGGAACGCCTCCTGCGCCTGCGCGTCCGCGTAGTTGTGGACGCCGCGGGCGGACGTGCCGAACGCGACTGAGAACAGGTTTCCGGCCCGCTGGATCGAGTGGTCAACGCCGCCGGCCGCGAGGGCGTCCGAAAGGGCCGCCGAGAGCTCGGCGGAGCGTGCGTCGAGGTGCGCATACACGTCGGCCGTCGCGAGCGAGAGCGTCGCGACGCCCGCCGCCATCGCGACGGGGTTCCCCGAGAGCGTGCCCGCCTGGTAGACGGGCCCGATCGGCGCGAGGTAGTCCATGACGTCGGCCCGGCCGCCGAGCGCGGCGACGGGCATGCCGCCGCCGATCACCTTGCCGAACGTGAAGAGGTCGGGGGCCCATCCCTCGGCCTGGCCGGTGAGGCCCCAATAGCCCGCGGGACCCACGCGGAAGCCCGTGAGCACCTCGTCGACGATGAGCAGCGCGCCGTGCTCGGCAGTGATCCGGCGAAGACCCGCGTTGAAGCCGTCCCCCGGCGTCACGACGCCCATGTTCGCCGGCGCGGACTCCGTGATGACGGCCGCGATCCGCGGTCCGTGCTCGGCGAACGCGGCCTCGACAGCGTCGAGGTCGTTGTACGGCAGCACGAGGGTCTCGGCCGCCGTCGCCGCCGTGACGCCTGCTGAGCCCGGCAGCGCGAGCGTCGCGACGCCGGATCCCGCCGACGCGAGCAGCCCGTCGACGTGCCCGTGGTAGCAGCCCGCGAACTTGACCACGACGTCGCGGCCCGTGAAGCCGCGCGCGAGCCGGATTGCCGTCATGGTCGCCTCGGTTCCCGTGGAGACCATGCGCAGGCGTTCGACGGCGGGCACTCGCGCGGTCACGAGCTCCGCGAGCGCCGCTTCGTCCGGCGTCGACGCGCCGAAGGAGAGGCCGCGGTCGACGGCGGCATGCACGGCGGCGAGCACCTCCGGGACGGCGTGGCCCAACAGGGCGGGTCCCCACGAGCACACGAGGTCCACGTACTCGCGGCCGTCCGCATCGGTCAGGTACGGCCCCTTGGCCGAGACGATGAAGCGCGGCGTCCCACCCACCGACCCAAAGGCGCGGACGGGCGAGTTCACCCCTCCGGGCATGAGCGTGCGGGCGCGGGCGTAGAGGTCCTCGGAGGTGGTCATGGCCCCTATTCTTTCATCCGGAGCACTGCGTTCCCGTTCCGGGGCTGTCGCCGACGACGGCTCGCGCGGTGCCCCCGCCGCCGTCGTTCACGCTGCCGTTCGCGCTGGCACTGCCGCGCAGCGCCCCGACGATCGCCCGAAGGGCTCGGTCGAGCTCCTCGTCGCTCAGACCGCCGTACCCCAGAACGATCCCGGTTAGCCCGCTGGTGCGCGCATACGAGCTCAGCAGGTTGAGTTCGAATCCGGCCGCGAGGGCCGCCTCGCGGACGCGGAGTGCCGTGGTCTGCGGCATGAGCCAGCACGAGTACATCCCAGCGAGCGGGCCCGCGAGCTGCGCATAGGGTGACAGGGCCTCCGCGACGCGTGGCGCCCTCTCGGCGTACACGCGCCGGGCCGCCCTCACGGTCTTGTCGATCCAGCCGTCCCGCAGGAGGGCCAGGAGGGCACGCTGCGAGGGCCACGCCGCGCCCGCGTGGGTGACCTCCCGCCGTCGTACGATCGCGTCGAGCAGGCTGGGGGGCGGGACGAGCCATCCGAGCCGGAGCGTCGGAAGCACCGATTTCGCGGCCGTGCCGATGTAGGCGACCGCATCCCTGTCCAGGCTCGCGAGCGCGGGGACGGGAGCGACGTCGTAGCGGAACTCGGAGTCGTAGTCGTCCTCCACGACGATCGCCCCCGCGCTCCTCGCGGCCGCGAGGAGCGCGAGCCGCCGCGGCGCGGGCATGACGAGCCCGAGCGGATGCTGGTGTGCCGGGGTCACATACGCCGCAACGACGCCTTCCAGGGAGGTGACCGGCTCCCCCGCCGCGAGGTCGACGACGGCGCGGCCGAACGAGCGCACGGTCTCGACCGCGGCGCGATACCCGGGGTCCTCGACCCCCACAGCGCCCGAGGGCAGCTCCGGGAGGAGCTGGCGGAGGGCGTCGGTCGTGCCCGCGGTCACGATGATGGCGTCCGGGTCCACGGAGAGGCCACGGGTCCGGGCGAGCCGTTCGGCGAGCGCGACGCGGAGCTCGGGGAGGCCCCGCGGATCGTCATAGCCGCGGGGCGGGCGCGCGGCCGAGACCTCGCGCCAGGCACGGCGCCAGCCAGCCAGTCCTCGTGGGTCGACCCACGGCGTGCCGGCGTCGAGGCGCACGAGGCCGGGAGCGGCCGCCGGGGCCGGCGGCCGGGCCTCCGCCCGTCCGTGGGAGGCACCCGGCGGGGACGCGACGAACGTCCCTGCGCCGCGTCGCGCCTCGACCCAGCCCTCGGCCACGAGCTGCTCGAACGCGAGCTCGGTCACCGTGCGGGAGACCCCCAGATCCGCCGCGAGAGCCCTGCTTGAGGGCAGTCGGCTGCCCCGAGCGAGCGTCCCCGCGAGGATGAGCTCGCGGACCTGAGCCGAGAGCTGGGCCGGAAGGGGCGCACGGCTCGAGCGATCGAGCCTCAGCGGGAGAGCCGGCATGAAAAGTGTCCCCTCATACTCGAACAAAATTGGCCCGTGCATAGGGGCCACTTGGAGTCGAGGATAGTCGCATGGACACGCTTTCGCCCACGCCCCGGACCACCGTCAACCGCGGAAGGAACCGGGCAGTCTCGGACCGCACCCAGCTGCATGCCCTGCTCGGCGACGCCCTGCTCGCCCACCTCGGCGTCATCGCCGGGACGCACCCTGCGGTGCTTCCGACGGCGTTCGGTGTGGACCTCGACGGCCCGGACGACGGCGGGAGCCTGTACCTCCACGGCTCGGTCGCCGCGGGATGGCTCGGGAAGGCCCTCGAGCAGGACGTATGCGTCACCATCACCGAGCTCGACGGCCTCGTGGCCGGGCGCAGCGCGTTCCACCACTCGATGAACTACCGGAGCGCCGTGGTGATCGGGCGCGCCCGCCGCGTCGAGGAGCCGGCCGAGCGGGAGCGGGCCCTCGCCGCGATCGTGGACCACATGGTCCCAGGGCGCTGGGCCACCCTCCGCGCGAGCACCCGCAAGGAGCTCGCGGCGACGGCTGTCCTGGCCGTGCCCCTCGCCGAGGCGTCGCTCAAGGTGCGCGACGGCGGTCCCGTCGACGAGCCCGAGGACATCGAGGCCGGCATCTGGGGTGGCCACATTCCGCTCCGCCGCGTGGCCGGAGAGCCTGTGCCCGACCAGGACTCCGCTGGGCAGGCCGTGCCCGACGACGTCGCCCGCCGCGCGGCGGGACTGGGCGCGGGCGCGCTCCTGTAGCTTCTACGCGAGCATGTCCGCGACGAGCGGGGCCACCTTCGTGCCGAGCAGCTCGATGCTGCGCATCATGGCGCTGTGAGGCAGGGTCCCGCTCGAGTACTTGAGGTCGAAGCGCTCCGTGCCGAGGACCCGGTTCGTGTCCGCGATCTTCCGCGCGACCGTCTCGGGCGAGCCGACGTACAGGGCGCCGGACCGTGACGCCTGGGCGTTGAACTCGGTCCGGCTCCCGGGCCCCCAGCCCCGCTCGGCACCGATGCGGTTGCGCATCGCGAGCCAGTGCGGAAAGAGCTCCTCGCGGGCCTGCTCGTCCGTCTCGGCGATATGCCCCGGCGAATGCGTCGCGAGCTGCGTGTACGGCTTGCCGAACTTCTCGAGCGATCGCTTGTAGAGGTCGATGAACGGCGCGAAGCGGGCCGGCTCGCCGCCGATGATCGCGAAGCTGACCGGGTACCCGTAGTGCGCCGCGCGGACGACGGACTGCGGGGTGCCGCCGACCCCGATCCATGTGTCGAGCAGGCCATCCTCGAGGTGCGGGTACGCCGTGAGGCCGCGAATGGGTCCGCGCGTGCGGCCCTCCCAGTTCACGGGCTTCTGCGAGCGGACCCGGTCGAACAGTTCGAGCTTCTCCTCGAACAGGATCTCGTAGTCCTCCAGGTCGAGGCCGAACAGCGGGAACGACTCGATGAACGAGCCTCGGCCCAGGATGACCTCGGCGCGACCGCTCGAGACGGCATCGAGCGTCGAGAAGCGCTGGAAGACCCGCACGGGGTCGTCGGAGGAGAGCACCGTGACCGCGGACGCGAGCCGGATCGCGGAGGTCTGCGCGGCGACGGCGGCCAGCAGGACCTCGGGTGCGGAGACCGAGAAGTCCTTGCGGTGGTGCTCGCCGACGCCGAAGGCGTGGAGCCCGACGTCGTCCGCGAGCTTGCCTTCCTCGACGACCTCGCGGATCACCTGGGCGTGGGGCTTGGGCTCGCCGTCGGGGCCGACGCCGACGTCGCCGAACGTGTTGACGCCGAGGAGGACTGGAGGCTCTGATTCGCTCGTTCCATGCATATGCATTGAAACCTCCTCCTCCGTCGGATCATTCCCTCCGGACCGGTCGCGCGACCGGCGCGGTCCTACGCCTCGCGCAGCCACCTCGCGATCTCGGGCGCCCAGTACGTCAGGACGAGGTTCGCCCCGGCGCGCCGGATGCCGAGCACCGATTCGAGGATCGCCGCCTTGCGGTCGATCCAGCCGTTCGCGGCAGCCGCCTCGATCATCGCGTACTCGCCCGAGATCTGGTAGGCCGCGACGGGCACCGGGCTCATTGCCGCGACGTCGGCCACGATGTCGAGGTAGCTCATGGCCGGCTTGACCATGATCATGTCCGCGCCTTCCTCGAGATCGAGCTCGACCTCGAGGAGCGCCTCGCGCCGGTTCGCCGCGTCCATCTGGTACGTGCGTCGATCGCCCTTGAGCTGGGAGTCGACCGCCTCGCGGAACGGCCCATAGAACGCGGACGCGTACTTCGCCGCGTACGCGAGGACCGAGACGTCCTGATGGCCCGCGGCGTCGAGCGCCTGCCGGATCACGGCGACCTGGCCGTCCATCATGCCGCTCGGTCCGAGGACGTGCGCACCGGCCGCGGCCTGGGCAACGGCCATCTCGGCGTAGACCTCGAGCGTCGCGTCATTGTCCACGCGGCCCTGCGCATCGAGCACCCCGCAGTGGCCATGGTCCGTGAACTCATCGAGGCACACGTCGCTCATGACCACGAGCGCGTCGCCAACCTCGGCGCGCACGTCACGGATCGCCGCGTTGAGCGCGCCCTCCGGATCCAGCGAGGCCGAGCCGACGGCGTCGCGCGTCTCCGGCACGCCGAACAGCATGATCCCGCCGAGCCCGAGCTCGGCGGCCTCGACGGCCGCCCGCTTGAGCGAATCCGTGCTGTGCTGCACGACGCCGGGCATCGACTGCAGCGGCGCGGGCTCGCTCAGGCCCTCGCGGATGAAGGCAGGCAGGATGAGCTCGGCCGGGTGGAGCCTGGTCTCCGCGACGAGGCGGCGCATCGCCGGGGTCTGGCGCAGGCGGCGCGGGCGGTGGTTGGGGAAGCTCATGGGGTGGGGTCCTTCCAGGGTCCGGGGACGGAAAGTGCTTGGGCCACCGCGTCCACGATCCCCGCGGGCGTTGGCGTCGCCGCGGTCGCGCCGACGGCGAGGCCGAGAGAACGCAGCTCCGCGGCGGTCGGCTGGCCGATCGCGACGAGCCGCGTCGATTCGAGCGCGCCCAGCGTCGCGTGGATGCGGCGTGCCGCGCTCGGCGAAGCGGCGACGACGGCGTCGATCCGGCCCGCGGCCAGCTCACCATTCGCCTCTCCGGGCAAAAGCACGACGGCGGCGCTCGAGTCGGTGCCTAGGCCAGGCTGGGTGCCAGGGCCGGGTTGGGCAGCAGACCCCGACTCCTGGCCGACTGCGAGCTCGGCCGTGAGACGCTCGCCGGGCTCAGCCGGATAGTCGACCGTCCGGTAGGCGGTCACGGCGTCGACATCCCAGCCAAGGGCGTCGAGGCCGCCTTCGAGCGTCGGCCCCGCGAGGTCGCTCTGCGGGATCAGGACGCGGACCATGCCGGCACCATCGGCGCCCGCCGCCCCGCCGTCGTCGGCCGCGGCCCAGAGCTCGACGAGACCCTCCGCGGACTGCCGCCCAGCGGGCGCGAGGTCGACGCGGAGTCCCTCCGCCTCGAGCACGGCCCGAGAACTCGGACCAATTGTGGCGATCCGGACGCCCGGCGGAATCACGGCCCCGAGAGAGACGCCCCGCTCGGCGGCGAACTGCTTGAGCGCGCGCACCGTCGTGATGCTGCTGACCACGAGCCACGCGTACTCGCCCGCGGCGAGCCGGTCGAGGGCCCCGGCGAGCGCCGCCTGGTCAGTGGCGCGCGCGAAGTCGATGAGCGGCAGGAGCAGCGGTTCGGCGCCCGCCGCGGCGAGCGCCGCGGCCATCGCGCCGGCCCGGTCGGGGCTGCGGGTGAGGAGCACGCGCCGCCCGGCGAGCGGCCCGCGCAGTTCCCCAGCCGAGTTCCCGGCCTCCCTGGTCACGCCTCGTAGCCCTCCCCCGAACCGAGGTCCGCGAAATCCGCGGCACCCTGGGCGAGCAGCTCCTCGGCGAGCTCGATGCCGAGCAGGTGTGCCCCGACCTCGGTGAGGCCGTCCGTCGCGCGCTCGACGCGCAGGCTCTTCGCCCCGTCCACCGAGCACACGACCGCCGTGAGGTAGAGCAGGCTGCCCTTGCGGCGCGCGAACGCACCGACGGGAGCGGCACACCCGGCCTCGAGCCGCGCGAGGAGCGCGCGCTCGGCGCCGACCGCGAGACGGGTATCGGCGTCGTCGATTGCGGCCAGCGCCTGGGCGAGGACGCCCTGGACAGCGCCCGCGACGGGGACGCCGTTCTCGCGAAGCGGCGCGTCCTCGACCCGGCATTCGACGGCGAGTGCGCCCTGGCCGGGCGCGGGAAGCATGACGTCGGGCTCGAAGTACTCGCTCACGACGCCCGTGCGCCCGAGCCGCTCGAGCCCCGCAGCGGCGAGGACGACGGCGTCGAGGTCGCCCGGCGCGTCGGCCGCGTTGCCCGGGAGGCCCGGCACGCGGCCGAGTCGCGTGTCCACATTGCCGCGGATGTCCACGACCTCGAGGTCGGGACGCGCGGCGCGGAGCTGTGCCGCCCGGCGGGGCGAGCCCGTGCCGACCTGCGCCCCCGCGGGCAGCTGCGCGAGCGTGAGGCCGTCCCGCGCGCACAGCACGTCGCGCGCGTCGGCACGCCGCGGGATGGCGCCGAGCGCGAGGCCGGGGGTGCCTGCGGTCGGGAGGTCCTTGAGCGAGTGGATGGCGACGTCGCAGCGGTGCGCGAGGAGCGCCTCGCGCAGGGCAGCCACGAACACGCCGGTCCCGCCGAGCTGCGCGAGGGAGCCGGTACGGACGTCGCCCTCGGTCTTGATCCGCACGAGCTCGGTCGCGAAGCCGCCCACGGCGGAGAGCAGCTCCGCGGTCTGCTGCGTCTGGGTCAGGGCCAGCGCGCTGCCGCGCGTGCCGATGCGCACCGACACGTCAGGACTCGCGCTCGGGTCGGGCGGCCGCGGCGGCACCCTCACCGGTGTCTGCGGGGTACGGGTCGTGGCCCGAACCCAGCTCGACGCCAGCCTCCGCGATGACAGGCTTGGCGCCGCGGAAGTTCTCGCAGCACCCGGGCCGGCACACGTCGTACCACGGCCCCAGCCCCGTCACGTGGGGGCGCTCGGTGAGGTTCCACTGGGAGGTCCGCTCGCGGATGAGGTCCACAAGGCCCCCGACGAACTCGCGGTGAACGCCCGGAGTCGGGACACGCACGGCTTCGATGCCGAGCTTGCGGCACGTCTCGAGCGCCTCGGTGTCGAGGTCCCATGCGACCTCCATGTGGTCGCTCACGAACCCGAGCGGCACGATGACCGCGCCCTTGACGCCCTCCCCCGCGATCGCCTCGAGGCGGTCGTTGATGTCCGGCTCGAGCCACGGAATGTGGGGGGCGCCGGAGCGGGACTGGTAGACGAGGTCCCAGGCGACGTCCGGGGCGACCGCCGCCATGATGGCGCGGGCGTTCGCGAGGTGCTGCGCGACGTAGGCCGAGCCGTCCTCGAACTCGCGCGGCTCGCCCTCGGAGCGTCCGGCGGCCTCGGCGTCGCGGGTCGGGATCGAGTGCGTCGCGAAGAGCACGCGGATCTCGCCGTCGCGCGCGCCGTCCGCCGCGCCCAGGGCTTCGCGCACCCGGGTGAGGCCCGCCGTCGTGCCCTCGACGAACGGCGAGACGAAGCCGGGGTGGTCGAAGTATTGGCGCACCTTGTCGACCTCGAGGCGACCTGCGAGGCCCGTCTCTGTGAGCGCGAGCCCGATGTCCTCGCGGTACTGGCGGCAGCTCGAATAGCACGAGTAGGCGCTGGTGGTGACCATGAGGACGCGGCGGTGGCCGTCGTCGTAGATGCGTTGGAGCGTCGCGGGGATGTACGGGTCCCAGTTGCGGTTGCCCCAGTACACCGGGAGGTCGATGCCCTGCGCGGCGAGCTCGGCCTCGAGGGCCGCCTTGAGCGCGCGGTTCTGCGCGTTGATGGGACTCACGCCGCCGAACGCCCGGTAGTGGTGGCTGACCTCTTCGAGGCGCTCGTCCGGGATGCCGCGCCCACGGGTGACGTTGCGGAGGAACGGGATCACGTCGTCCTGGCCTTCAGGGCCGCCGAAGGACGCGAGGAGGACGGCGTCGTAGGGCTTGGGCTGCATCCGGCCCGCCTCCGTGATCGGCTCGGCCGCCGTGCTCACGGCGAGCTCGCCCGGCGTGCCACCGAGCGTCCCCAGGGAAACGCTCACGCGAGCACCTCGGCGACCTCGGCCGCGGAGATGCGGCGGCCCGTGTGGAACGGGATCTCCTCGCGTACGTGGTTGCGCGCGTCCGTGTAGCGGAGGTGCCGCATCATGTCGACGAGGTCCACGAGCTCCGGGGCCTCGAGCGCGAGGATCCACTCCCAGTCGCCGAGCGCGAACGCGGACACGGTGTTGGAGATGACCTGCGGGAAGTCGCGGCCCAGCATGCCGTGCTCGCGGAGCATGCGCGAGCGCTCCTCGGCCGGGAGGATGTACCACTCGTAGGAGCGGACGAACGGGTAGACCGTGAGCCACGTGCTCGGCTCGACACCGCGCGAGAAGGCGGGGGTGTGGCTCTTCGCGAACTCGGCCTCGCGGTGCACGCCCATCGCACTCCACGTCTGCTCGGTTCCGGCGAAGAGCTCGCTGCGGCGGATGTCGCGCACAGCCTGCTGGAGCTCCTCCGCCTGCGGGCCATGGACCCACACCATGACGTCGGCGCCCGCGCGCAGGCCCGAGACGTCGTAGAGTCCACGGACCGTGACGCCCTTCTGGCCGAGCCGGGCCACGAGGGCCTCGAAGTCGGAGACGGCGCTCGCGGCCGGGGCGGCGCTGCCCGGGACGCGGCCGAAGACGCTCCACAGGGTGAAGAAAGACTCGGTATCGGCCTCGCTGGCCTGGGCGCCTTCCGTCACCGTTTTGGTGACAGATTCGTCAGAAGTGTGGCTCATGGCTCCAGTGTGCTCCTTCGTTCACGGCAAAATCGAATTCAAATCTTCTACAAGGCGTAGAAGTGGCGAACATCACAACACGCACGCCGCGAGCTCTCGGGCCTGGGCCCTCGCGTCGGGGACGACGGACGCGAGCCCGTTCCCCGCCGCCCATCCGCCCACGACGGCGAGGCCCGGCTGCTGCGCGACGAGGCCACGGATTTCGGCCACGCGGCCCCGATGGCCCACGGTCGCGAACGGGAGCGCGCCCTCCCAGCGGACCACGTCCCAGCCGAGCACGTCGTCGGGAACGATCGGGACCGTGAGCAGCGCCGACGCATCGGCGAGGGCGGCACGGAAGAGCTCGTCGTCCGTCTCCGGCTCGCGCACGAGGTGGGCCGCGTGGGGATCGTGGGCGCGACCGTACGAGAGCCGCACCACGTGGGTTCCGGGCCCGGCCTCGTCGGCGAGCCAGTCCCACTTCGCGGTCGCGTGCGTGAGCGCCTTGGCCTGAATCCCGGGCGCCTCGGGCGCCACGAGCACGCCCGTGCCGCGCGGGCGGGAGTCGAGCTCCGGCTTGTCGAGCACAAGCGTCACGAGCTTGACCTCCGGGCCCGGCACGGGCTCGCGTCCCGCGAGCTCGGGCACGGCGTCGGAGAGAAGCTCGACCGCGGCCGGCCCGCCGAGGGCGACGACGACGAGTTCGGCCTCGCGCGATCCGCTCGCACCCCCGTCGCTTGCCTCGGTTCCGACGCGCCACCCGCGCTCGAGGCGATCAAGGCGTTCGGCGCGCTCCCCGCTCACGAGGACCACGCCGTCGTTCGCCAGCCGCGCGACGAGCGCCGCGACGAGCCGATTCATCCCGCCGCGAAGACCGCCGACGGCGGAGCCGGCCTTGGCGTCGCGGGACGCCCCGGCGCGTGCGCGCTGGGCGGCGACGGCGCGGCCCAGCGAGCCCTCGCGGGCCATGAGCGCGCGCAGGCCGGGCGCGACCATGTCGACGTCGAGGAGCGCGGGATCGGCGGAGTGGACGCCGCCCACCACGGGAGTTACGAGGCGATTCAGGACCCGCCGGCCCATCCGGGCGCGGACGAGCGCGGCGACGCTCGCGTTGGCGCTCGGCGCGCGCACGGGCAGGTAGCGGTCGAACGACGCGCGGAGCGAGCCCCAGAGGCCCAGCGCCGAGCGCACCTCCGCGGCCCACGGATTCGACGGGATGCCGAGCACGCCCGCCTTCGGGAGCTCCTCCGCGCGGCCGGGAAGCTGGACCCATGCCCCGGACGGGTGCGGCGAGACAATGTCCCCGGCCAGCCCGAGCTCCTCGAGCAGGCCCCGGACGGCGTCGGTGCGCGTCGCGAACGATTCGGCCCCGCTGTCGAGGGCGAGTCCCGCGACCTCGTGGACGCCGATGCACCCACCCCAGCGGTCGCTCGCCTCGATGACGGTCACGTCGAGACCGCTGCGGCGCAGCTCGAGCGCGGCGCACAGCCCGGAGATCCCCCCGCCGACGACGACGGCGCGAGCCGGCGTGGGCTGCGGCGCCTCCGCGTGCGGTACTGCGGTCATACCCCGACCTAGATCGAGTGGACGAGCTCGACGAGCCGCGTGAGCACGCCCGGGTCCGTCTCGGGCGGGACGCCATGGCCCAGGTTGATGACGTGGCCCGGGGCGGACGCGCCGTGGCGCACGATCTCGCGGACGTGGGCCTCGAGGACGTTCCACGGGGCGGCGAGGAACGCGGGGTCGATGTTCCCCTGGAGCACCACGCGGCCGCCGAGGCGGCGGTTTGCCTCCTGGATGGGGAGCCGGTAGTCGACGCCGACCGCGTCGACCCCGACCTCGTACATCGCACCGAGCAGCTCGGACGTGCCGGTCCCGAAGTGGATCAGCGGGGTGCCGAGGTCGCGGACGTGGTCGAGGGCCCGCGACGAGTACGGCGCGGCGCTGCGGCGGTAGTCCTCGAGGCCGAGCGACCCTGCCCACGAGTCGAAGAGCTGGCCCGCCGAGGCGCCTGCCTCGAGCTGGGCGCGCAGGAACCGGCCGGACGCGTCCGCGGTCCACTCCATGAGGGCCTGCCACGTCGACGGGTCACCGTGGAGCATCGTGCGCGGGCCCAGGTGATCGCGCGACGGGCGGCCCTCGACCATGTAGGCGGCGACGGTGAACGGCGCGCCGGCGAAGCCGATGAGCGGCGTCGTGCCGAGCTCGTCGACTGTGAGGCGAACGGCCTCGCGGATCGGGGCGAACATCGAGTCGTCGATCCGGGGTAGCGCGGCGACGTCCTCGGCGGTGCGGATCGGCCGGTCGAGCACGGGCCCCACGCCGGACACGATCTCGACGCCGACCCCGGCGAGCTTGAGCGGGATCACGATGTCGGAGAAGAAGATTCCGGCGTCCACGCCGTGGCGGCGCACGGGCTGGACGGTGATCTCGGCCGCGAGCTCTGGCTTGAGGCAGGCCTCGAGCATGCCGACGCCCTCGCGCGCCTTGCGGTACTCCGGGAGCGAGCGGCCTGCCTGTCGCATGAACCAGATGGGATGCTGGCTCGGCCGCCCGCCGCGGTACGCCGTAATGAGCGGAGACTGAGCCGTCCGGCCGTCCTTGAGGGGGTGGTCAGGGCTGAGAGTCATACGGCGATTCTCTCAGAGGGGGCAAGGGCCGATGCTGACAGACTGTCACATAGCCAAGTTCCCGGGCCTGCGCAAGTCTGCGTGTTCTACAGCGGATCGAAAAGCTATGATGGTCGGGCTGTGGTTGTTTTCTCGATGGTGGCGACACACGCCGATCTGAATCTGGAAACCGTTGCGCTCTTGAGCAACGGCGCTGCCGCCGTGGCCTCGACCGCCACCACCTCTCCCGCGCTGAGGGGCGCCGTGGTGCTCTCGACCTGCAATCGGTACGAGATCTATGCCGAGGCTCCGGCCCCCGAGGACTTCGAGGCCGCCCGGTCGACGATGGTCGCCGAGATCAGCCACCGCAGTGGCCTCCCCGAGCACACTGTCTCGGAAGCGTTCCGCACCCACGAGGGCGCGGACGTCGCGCGGCACCTCTTCGCGGTGAGCTCTGGCCTTGACTCCGCGGTGGTCGGCGAGCGCGAGATCGCCGGGCAGGTGCGCCGCGCGCTCATCTCCGCGCAGGAGGACGGCACCGCGAGCCCCTCGCTCGTGCGCCTGTTCCAGGCGGCATCACGCACCGCAAAGGACGTCGGGACGCAGACCGCGCTCGGCGGTCGCGGCCTCTCGATCGTCTCCGTCGCCCTCGATCTCGCCACCGACCTCGCGGAGAACCCCGACTGGTCGGCCAAGCGCGCCGTCCTCTTCGGCACCGGGGCGTACGCAGGCGCCACGATGGCCCTGCTCCGCGAGCGCGGCTGCACGCACGTCGACGTCTACTCGTCGTCGGGGCGCGCCGAGGAGTTCGCGGCGGCACGCGGCGGCGCGGCGCTCACGCCCGAGCAGCTCCCCGGGGCGATCGCCCACGCCGACGTCCTCATCGGCTGCAGCGGCTCCACGAATGCGATGGAGGCGGTCGAGCTCGCGGCGATCCGTTCCGACTCGCCCCAGCAGCTCATCGTGATCGACCTCGCGCTCACCCACGACTTCGACCCCGCGGTCGGCTCGCTCGACGGCGTGGAGCTCGTGACGCTCGAGTCTGTGCGCCTCGCGGCCCCGCAGGAGCAGGCCGAGGCCCTCGCCGAGGCGAGCCGTATCGTCGACGCGGCCGCGATGGACTTCGAGTCGCAGCGCCAGGCCCGCCAGGCGGACGCCGCGATCGTCGCGCTGCGGCGCCACACGATGGCGGTGCTCGACACCGAGATCGAGAAGGTCCGCGCGCGGCACGGCTGCACGGCCGCGGCCGAAGAGGTCGAGTTCGCGATGCGGCGCATGGTCAAGCAGCTCCTCCACACGCCCACCGTCCGCGCTCGCGAGCTCGCAGCCCAGGGGCGCGAGGCCGAATACCTCGCCGCGCTCGACGCGCTGTACGGCATCAGCATCGAGCTCCCGTCCGTCGTGGCGGAGACGCTGGGCGACGGCGAATCCGCCGAACCGGCCCCCCAGGATCCCGCGGGCCCGGAGGACTGCCCCGTGGACCACTCGCGCGCCGGCTGACCCGGATCCCAGGCTGACCAGGCTCCAGCGAGCCAGCCCGCCGTCGTCCGCCAACCCTCCAGCGAGCCAGCCCGCCGTCGTCCGCCGGCGAGCCAGCCCATCTGGCGGGCCTCCTCAGTACGTCGGCTTGTCCGGCTCGACGTCCCGCACCCAGGCGAGGACGCCGCCCTCGAGGTGCCGTACGGCCGTGAAGCCCGCCGCCTCCGCCGCGGCCAGCACGTTCGCCGAGCGGCCGCCGACCTTGCAGTGGAACACGACGTCCTTGTCTCGGGGCACCTCGTCCCATGCCTCCCCCGAGAGCAGGCGTCCCTGAGGAATGAGGCGGGCGCCCGGGATGCTCACCATGGCATATTCGCCGGGCTCGCGGACATCGATGAGCTCGAAATCCGTGAGCCCCGCGTCGCGCTCGCGCAGCATCTGGGCGAGCTGGACAGCGGTGACGGTGCGGCCGCCGGTCGGTGCCGGGGCCGGCGCGACGCCGCAGAACGCCTCGTAGTCCATGAGCTCCGTGATGGGCTCGGCCTCGGGGTCCTTGGACACCTTGAGCTCGCGCCACGTCGCGCTGAGTGCGTCGTACAGCTGCACCCGTCCGAGGAGGGTGCGGCCGACGCCGGTGATGAGCTTCACTGCCTCCGTCACCATCGACGCGCCGATCGTCGCGCACAGCATGCCGTAGACCCCGCCCTCGCCACACGACGGCACCGAACCGGCGGGCGGTGCCTCGGGGTACAGGTCGCGGTACGTGGGCCCGTGCTTCTCCCAGAACACGCTCACCTGGCCGTCGAAGCGGAAGATCGAGCCCCACACGTACGGCTTGCCGAGGATCGCGGCGGCGTCGTTCACGAGGTATCGCGTCGCGAAGTTGTCGGTGCCGTCGAGGATGAGGTCGTAGTCCGCGAAGATCTCGAGCGCGTTTCCGGCGTCCAGATAGACCTCGTGGAGCCGCACGTCGACGAGCGGATTGAGCTCGCGGACAGCGTCCCGCGCGGAGTGCGCCTTCGGCCGGCCCACATCGGACACCCCATGGATGACCTGGCGCTGGAGGTTGCTCAGCTCGACGGCGTCGTCGTCGACGACGCCGAGGGTTCCGACGCCCGCCGCCGCGAGGTACAGGAGGGCCGGCGAGCCCAGCCCGCCCGCGCCGATCACGAGGACCTTCGCGTTCTTGAGCCGCCTCTGACCGAGGTCGCCGATCTCGGGAATGATGACATGCCGCGAGTAGCGCTGCACTTCCTCCGGCGTCAGCGGTTCGCCCGCCTCGACGAGGGGCGGAAGCGTGGTCTGCTGGATTGTCGGGGACATGAATCCAGCCTATGCCCGGCGCGTTGTGAATGCTCCCGCCATATGACTCGCGGGTAAAGTAAAAGGTACCGCTCGCCGAGTGGGGCGAACGCGGGAGAAAGGTGGAGCAGTGGGCACCGAACCTCGCGTGGGGGCAGTGAGGTCTCCGCGCCTTCCCCGGGACGAACGCAGGGCACAGCTGCTCAACGCCGCCCTCGAGGTCTTCGCGGCCAACGGCTACCACGGCGCGGCCATGGACGATATCGCCGAGACCGCGCAGGTCTCGAAGCCGGTCCTCTACCAGCACTTCCCGTCGAAGCGCGATCTCTACCTGGCCCTCCTCGACAGCCATCTCGCGACGCTCTCCGACCTCATGAAGACCGCGCTCGGCTCGACGACGGACAACCGCGAACGCGTGCGCGCCGTCATGCGGGCCTACTACGAGTTCATCGCGAAGGACGACAAGGCGCACCGCCTCGTCTTCGAGTCCGACCTCGTGAATGATCCCGATGTCGCGTCCAGGCTCGAGACGTTCAACAAGGGCTTCGCCGAGGCCATCGCGCGCGTCATCGCCACGGACACGAAACTTCCCATGGTCGAGGCCCAGCTGCTGGGCCGCGGGCTGGCCGGCATGGCCCAGGTGAGCGCCCGGTACTGGCTCGAGACCTCAGGCGACCTGCCCATCGACGCCGCGAGCGACCTCGTCTCGCGTCTGGCGTGGCGGGGAATCTCGCGATTCCCCAAAGAGGCCTGAGCCCGCGAAGGGCCCTGAGGGCAGCGAAAGGCCCTGAGGGCGACAGAGGGGTCTGGGCCCCGAAAGAGGCCTCAGCAGGCAAAGGGGCCTAAGGTACACATAGAGCGGACTCGCCGCCTGAGCGCGGCGGGCTGCGTCATTCTTCGTTCGAGGCAGCAAAGGGAGACCCACGTGGAAATCAAGATCGGCATCCAGAACGTTGGCCGCGAGATCGTGCTCGAGTCCTCGCAGGACGCCGACGAAATCGTCAAGCTCGTCGCCGAGGCCATCTCCGGCCAGAAGGAGCTCCGCCTCGAGGACGAGAAGGGCCGGCAGGTCATCGTGCCCGCCGGCGTGCTCGGCTACGTGGAGCTCGGCGCGCAGGAGCAGCGCCGCGTGGGCTTCGGCGCACTCTGACGAGGCGAGGATGGACACAGTCTGGTCGCTGGTCATCGACATCATCGTGACGGCCGGTCTCGGCTTCGCGCTCTGGGCGGCCGACCGTCGGCACGGGAAGTACGGCATCATGCTGCCCGTGGCGCTGGGCGTCGTGGTCGGGTGCTTCGCGTGGATCGTGCTCATCGCCGCGGGCACGGGCTATCTGACCGGGCTCACGTGGATGCCGTGGATCGTCCCCATGGTGCTTGGCGTCGCCGTCTCGTTCGTCGTCACGAAGCTCGTCGAACGACGCCGGGAGAAGCGCGACATCGCCGACCTCACCCGCGTGCTCAAGGGCTGAGCGGCACCCTCGGATTCCCATCCAGCGCGACGCTCAGGGCTGCGGCCCTGAGCGTCGCGCCGTCTGCAGCCATAGGCGAGCTGCCTGGGCGGCGAACCGCGTCAGAGGAACTGGGCGCGCCCCTCCATGGGGCTTGACGCGAGGGCGTGCTCGCGCCGCGGAATCCTTCCCGCCTGAGCAGCGAGACGACCCGCCGCGACGGCGTGCCGGAACGCGGCGGCCATGCGCACGGGGTCCTGGGCGCGGGTCACGGCGGTCGCGAGCAGCACGGCGTCGCAGCCGAGCTCCATCGCGAGGGCGGCGTCGGAAGCCGTGCCGATCCCGGCGTCAAGCACCACGGGCACCTCGGCCCGGGCCACGATGAGCTCGATGTTGTGCGGGTTGAGGATTCCGAGGCCCGTGCCGATGGGCGCGCCGAGCGGCATGACCGCGACCGCGCCGAGCTGCTCGAGCCGGCGCGCCAGCACGGGATCGTCGTTCGTGTAGGCGAAGACCTTGAAGCCGCGGTCCACGAGCTGCTCCGTCGCGTCCGCGAGCTCGATCGGATCGGGAAGGAGCGTCGTCTCGTCCGCGATGACTTCGAGCTTGACCCAGTCCGTCTCGAGCGCCTCGCGGGCGAGCTCGGCGGTCAGGACCGCGTCGCGGGCCGTGAAGCACCCGGCCGTGTTCGGCAGGACCCGGATCCCCTTCTCCACGAGCAACTCGAACAGTGAGCCCTGCTCGGCCGGGGAGAAGCGCCGCATCGCGACAGTCGTGAGCTCCGTGCCGGAGGCCTCGAGCGCCTCGCCGAGCCCGTCGAGGCTCGGCGCCCCGCCCGTGCCCATGATGAGGCGCGAGCCGAACGCGACGCCGTCCACGGTGAAGGGGTCCGCGGCGAGCAGCGGCTCGCTCAGGGCGCCTCCGGTGCGGGTTTCTGGCTGGATTCCCATGTCAGCCTCCTTGCATGGCTGTGACGAGCTCGACGGCGTCCCCCGCCGCGAGCGGGGTGGCGGCCCAGCGCACGCGGGGCACCACCTCCGAATTGAGGGCGACGGCGACGCCGAGGCGCCCGCCGTCCGCCGGCCGGCCGTCCGGCCCGATCTCACGGCCGGTGGCGGCCGCGACGAGGTCGAGAACGGTTGCGCCGGCATCGAGCTGCCGGCCCTCGCCGTTGATGGTCACGGCGATCGTGGTCGTGGTGTTCATGCAGTCCTCCTCGGAGCGGCAGCCTGGTCGAGGCGACCCCGCTCGTGGGCGAATCGGTCCGGACGGAACGCGTTCCAGCGCTCCTCGGTGCCGCCGTCGAGCAGTTCGACGCAGATCTTCGCGGCGGCCGGCGTCAGGAGGACGCCGTGGCGGAAGAAGCCCGTGGCCACGATGAGCCCCGGGATATGTCCCAGCCCCGCGGCGTCCGGCGGCCCCCCGCCGTCGTCCGCGCCGCGGACGGTGCCTTCGTCCCTGCCCCCGGCCGGGACCCCGGCCCGCGCCCCGGCGGCGAAGCGCGCGGCGACCCTCCCCAGCAGCGGCGCGTTGTCCGGGGTCCCGGGGCGGGCGCGCGCAGTGGTCTCGTACAGCTCGAGCTCCGCGACGGCGGGCACGAGGGCCTGGGCGTCCCGCAGGAGCTCGTAGACGCCGCCCGCGGACACGGCGTCAGAGCCGTCCTCGCGCTGAGTCGCGCCGATGACTACGGTCCCGTCCTCGCGTGGCACCACGTACACGGGCTTGCCCCGCACGAGGCCCCGGACGGTCGCCGTCACGAGCGGGCGGAGCGGTGGGGGCACGCGCAGCCGGAGGATGTCGCCGTAGACAGGCCGCAGGGGAAGCTGAACCGGCAGGCCCGCGAGCTCGCGAGCGCCGAGGCCATTCGCCACGATCGTTTCCCCCGCCGCGAGCTCGCGGCCGTCCGCGAGGCGGACCCCGGTCACCCGCGCGGGCTGGGCGTCGTCCGCCCACACGAGCCCCTCCGCCCGCTCCCGGATCACGGCGTCCGGCCCGAGCCGGTCGAGGACCGCGGCGACGAGCCGGCGGGGGTCCACCTGATGGTCGGCCGTGATCTCGAAGGCACCGGAGATCCCCGGGGCGAGCAGGGGCTCGAGTGACCGCGCCTTGCGCACGCCGAGCGCGCGCACGTCGAGGCCGTGGGCCTCCTGGACGGCGCGCAGGTCGGCGAGGGCTCGGCGGTCCGCGGCGTCCGCGGCGACGCACAGGGTGGGGGTGCGCTGGTAGCCGGCCTGAGCGCCCAGGGGTTCGGCGAACTCGGCCCACCGCCGTGCCGAGGCCAGCATGAGGCCGAGGAGGTCCTCCTCCTGGTAGTGGTACTCGCTCACGGCGGCGAGCATCCCGGCGGCCGCGAAGCTGGCCCCGCTGCCCGGAGCGGGATCGACGACGGCGACGCTGCGGCCCGAGCGCGCGACCTCCCACGCGATCCCGAGACCCACGACCCCCGCGCCGATCACGGCGACGTCGACGCGCCTCGCGGCCTCGTGTCCGTCCATGAAATCGTCGTCCTTCCCTACGCCGGCACAACCCGGATCAGGTGATTACGGTCGGCTCTGGCCCTCTCAGCCCGGCTCCTGCACACCGCCGCGGCGGCTGTCACACGCGGGCTCCCGCAGTTCGTGAGGTCTAGTCTAGTTCCCATGCAACTGCTCGACGCCCAGCTTTACGTGTGCACCGACGCCCGGCACGGCCGCGGCGACTTCGCGTCCTTCGTCGACGCGGCGTTCTCGGGCGGCGTCGACATCATCCAGCTTCGCGACAAGCAGATCGAGGCGGCGGAGGAGCTCGAGCTGCTCACGGTGCTGCGCGAGTCCGCCGAGCGGCACGGGAAGCAGTGGGCAGTGAACGACCGCGCCGACATCGCGCTCCTGTCCGGGGCGCCCGTGTTCCACGTGGGCCAGAAGGACCTCCCCCTCGCGGCCGTGCGCCGCGTCCTCGGGGCCTCCGTGGCCGTCGGGCTCTCGACCCACGCGCCCGAGCAGGTCGACGCCGCGCTCGCCGCGGCCGGGCGCGGCGCGATGACCGGGGCGCACGACGGCGGCGCAAGCCTTTCGTACTTCTGCACGGGCCCGCTGTGGGCCACCCCGACAAAGCCGGGGCGGACCGCCGTCGGCCTCGGCCTCGTCGAGTACGCGGCGCGGCGCACGGCCGAGTCGGTTGCCGCGGGCGAGGCTGCGCTCCCGTGGTTCGCGATCGGCGGAATCGACCACGGCAACGTGGGCCAAGTGGTCGACGCCGGGGCGAGCCGGGTCGTCGTCGTCCGCGCCATCACGGAAGCCGACGATCCCGCCGACGCCGCCGCGCGCCTCCGCGCCCAGCTCCCCGAGCTCGCCCCCGCGGGCGCGCCGCTCGCATGACCGTCGTCGCGTATCAGGGCGAGCCCGGCGCCAACTCGCACATGGCCGCGCTCGAGGCGTTCCCGGGCGCCGACGCGCTCCCGTGCGCGACGTTCGAGGACGCGTTCGCCGCCGTGGACGGGGGCGAGGCCGACTACGCGATGATCCCGATCGACAACACGGTCGCGGGCCGCGTGGCGGACATCCACCTCCTGCTGCCCACCACGTCGCTCCAGATCATCGGCGAGCACTTCCTGCGGATCCGGTTCAGCCTCATGGGGGTGCCCGGCGCCACAATCGACGGCGCCCGCGAGGTCCACAGCCACGTGCACGCGCTCGCGCAGTGCCGCGGGTTCATCCGCGCGCACGGCCTCACCCCGATCGTCGCCGGCGACACGGCGGGCTCGGCGCGCGAGGTCGCCGAGTGGGGCGACCCCGCCAAGCTCTCCATCGCGCCTCCGCTCGCCGCGGAGCGCTACGGCCTCGAGATCCTGGCCTCAGACATCGAGGACCACCAGCACAACACGACGCGCTTCGTGATCCTGGCTCCCCCGCGGCCGTTCCCCGAGGCGGGCGGCGAGCCGTTCGTGACGAGCTTCGTGTTCCGCGTGCGGAACATCCCCGCCGCGCTGTACAAGGCGCTGGGCGGCTTCGCGACGAACGGCGTCAACATGACGCGGCTCGAGAGCTACATGGTGGACGGCAAGTTCGCCGCGACGATGTTCATGGTCGACGTCGAGGGGCACCCCGACGAGCCGCCCCTCGCGAGGGCGCTCGAGGAGCTCACGTTCTTCTCGACCGAGCTGCGCATCCTCGGTGTCTTCCCCGCGCACCCGCGACGGCTAGGTCAGGAACAGTAGGGCCGGAGGCACCCCAAGGGCCCCGGGGCAGGGGCCGCTGTGCGATGTCGGCGGGCAGGTCTAGGCTGGCGCTCGTGGGCCACTCTCACTTCTCGGCGAAGGCTCCCCACGTCGCGACCGCACAGGCGGAGTCCGGCGACGCGGCGCTCGGCGCCGCGTTCGCGGCCCTGCGCGAGGAGTTCCAGCTCGCGTCCGAGTACCCCGCCGCCGCGCTCGCGGACGCCGAGGCGGCCATCGCGGCCCACCAGCTCCCCGAGGCTGACCAGACCCACATCGCGTTCGTCACGATCGACCCGCCGGCGTCGACCGACCTCGACCAGGCCCTGCATCTCGAACGCGCCGCGGACGGCTATCGGGTCCGGTACGCGATCGCGGACGTGCCCGCGTTCGTCCGCCCGGACGGCGAGCTCGACGCAGAGACTCGCCGACGCGGCCAGACCATCTACGCCGCTGACGAGAAGGTGCCGCTTCACCCCCGCGACATCACGGACGACGCCGGGAGCCTCCTCGCGGACTCCGTCAGGGGCGCCTTCGTGTGGGACTTCCGCCTCGACGCGGGGGGCGAGGTCACCGCCGTCGCCCTCGAACGCGCGCGAGTCCGCAGCCGCGCCAAGCTCAACTACGCCGAGGTACAGGCGCAGATCGACGCGGGCACCGCCGTCGAGCCCCTGATGCTGCTCCGGGAGGTGGGGCTCAAGCGGGTCGCGCTGGAGCGGGCGCGGGGCGGGGCGAGCCTCAACCTCCCCGAGCAGGAAATCGTGCCGACGGACGACGGCGGCTACCGCATCGAGGCGGCGGCGCAGCGGCCCGTCGAGGACTGGAACGCCCAGATCTCGCTCATGACGGGGATGGCGGCGGCGAAGCTCATGATGGACGGCGGCATCGGGATCCTCCGGACCATGCCGGCGCCGGACGAGAAGTCGCTCCGGCACTTCCGGCGCCAGACGCAGGCGCTCGGCCGTCCATGGGACGGCGCGGTGCCGTACGGCGAATACCTCCGCTCGCTCGACGCGTCCGAGCCGCGCCAGCTCGCGATCCTCCACGCAGCCGCGGCGCTGTTCCGCGGCGCCGCCTACACGCCGTTCGACGGCGAACTCCCCGACAATCCGCTCCAGGCCGCGATCGCGGCGCCCTATGCGCACACGACCGCGCCGCTGCGCCGGCTCGTGGACCGCTTCGTCCTCGTGCTATGCGAGGCGCTCGCGAACGACGGCGCCGTCCCGCCTTGGCTGCGCGCGGCCCTCCCCGCGCTGCCGGGCCTCATGGCGGCCTCGGACCGCATCGCGGCGCAGGTCGAACGGGCATCGCTCGACCTCGTCGAGGCGGCGCTGCTCGTGAACAGTGTCGGGCAGGAATTCGACGCGATCGTCGTCTCGGGGTCCAAGCCCGCTGCGGGCGAACCCCTGCCGAGCGCCAACGGCCGCCCGGCCCAGCCGCTGGATCGCATCGCGAGCTCGCAGAACGGCGGGCGCCCGCTCGGCGCCGGCCGGCCGTTCGGTACCGTGCAGCTCGCCGACCCTCCGGTGACCGCCCGGTGCGAGGGCGAGATGGAGTCCGGGACCGCCATCCGCGTGCGGCTCGTGAAGGCGGACATCCAGAAGCGCCTCGTCCTGTTCGAGAAGGCGTAGGCGGCCGCCGGACCGTTGACGTCGGCTGATCGGCTGAATATACAACTTTTCGCTCGGCGCCTCCACCCTGCCGAGCTGACGGACAAACCTCAGGTAAACGGCGGTTTTCTGTGGCAAAGATTGCGTGAACTGTATATACAACTGCCCTTTTGGCGTTGAGCGCACGGGTCCGCACGAGGCAGAGTCGAGGTGCGCTCGCCGACCCGGCCGGAGCCCGGCCGTTGGGGGGATCGTCGGCGCAGTCATCCACGCCGAGGAACAGGACGTTTCCGGCGCCGCCTTTCCCAATGTGAGGACCCCAGAAGTGGACAGCACCAATCAATCCAGATCCCCAAGGTGGAGACGGCCGGTCGCGGCCATCGCCACCGCCGCCTGCCTCGCCGTCGGCGCCGCCTCCGCCGTGGCCGGCGTCGCCTTCCTCCAGCACGCCGGCCCACAGGGCGACGGCACGGCCGTGACGCCCGCGGGGTGGGCCGTGACCCCCGCCGGAACCCAGGTGAGCGCTGGATACTTCCCGTCCAACGCCGTCCTCTCCCCCGACGGTTCGGCACTGCTCGTGCCGAACATCGTGCGCAACGCGAACGGCAAGCAGACGGTCCAAGTCCTCGAGGCCTCCGACGGCGACGTCGTGCAGGAGCTGGAACTCGACACGTCCAACACCAACGTTCCGCAGGGCGTTGCCCCGGGCCTCGTGTTCAGCCCCGACGGCAAGCACGTGTACCTCGCAACCGCGAACAAGAACTCGATCCTCGTTCTCGACTGGGACTCAGCCGCGAAGAAGGTCTCCGTCAACCGCGCGCTCAAGCTGCCCTCCGGAACCTATCCACAGATGGTGGCCGTCTCGCCGGACGGCAAGACGGTCTACACCGCGGGACAGCTCTCGCGCACGCTCATCGCGGTTGACGTCGCGTCAGGCCAGACCGCGAAGGCAGCGACCGGCGACTATCCGTACGGGGTCGCCCTCTCGGAAGACGGCCATACCGCCTACGTGAGCAACCAGGGCGGGAACACGGTCTCGACGTTCGCGGTGGACGGCCTCACCGTGACGCCGGGGCCGAGCATCACCGTCGGGTCCCACCCAAACGCACTCCTCGTGGACCGCACCAAGCACCGGATCTTCGTCTCGAACGGCGACAGCGACACGGTCTCCGTCCTCGATCCCACCACGAAGGCCGTGACCGCCACCGTCTCCCTCGCCCCGTACCAGGGGGCACCCGGCGGGACTCAGCCGAACAACCTCGCGCTCTCGCCGGACGCTGGCACGCTCTATGTGACCGCGGGCGGCAACAACGACGTCTCCGTCGTGGACGTGTCCGGCCGCGACGACTTCGGCCGGGTCAAGGGCCTCATCCCCACGGGTTGGTACCCGACGGGCGTCCAGCCGACGAAGGACGGCAAGTCACTCCTCATCACGAGCGCGAAGGGCCTCGGCACGGGACCGAACAAGGGGTCGACGCCCGGCAGCAGCCAGTACATCGAACGCCAGCTCAAGGGCTACGTCTCGGTGGTCAAGACGCCGTCTGAGGACGAGCTTGCCAAGTACACGAAGCAGGTCCGCACCAACAACGGCTTCGACAAGGCCGGCGAGGGCGGAAACCAGGGCGGCGACGGAGGAAACCAGCAGGGCGGCGAGGACGCAAAGACGATCGTCCCCCGCCAGCCGGGCGAGGATTCGCCCATCAAGCACGTCATCTACGTCGTGAAGGAGAACAGGACCTACGATCAGGTCTTCGGCGACCTGGGCAAGGGCAATGGCGATCCGTCGCTCACTGTCTTCGGCAAGGACATCACGCCGAACCACCACAAGCTTGCCGACCAGTTCGTCACGCTGGACAACCTGTACTCGGACGGCGAAGTGAGCCAGAACGGCTGGCAGTGGGCCACCCAGGCCAGCTCGAACCCGTACAACGAGACGGCCACGGCCCAGGGCTATGCGGGCAACGGCTCGCAGTACGACTCCGAGGGGTACCACCCGGACGTCGCGGCGGCCGGGCCCGATCCCGCGCACGCGTATCTCTGGGACAAGCTCGCTCAGAGCAAGATCCCGTTCCGCAACTACGGGCAGTTCGTGGTTCCGTCGTCGTGGGTCGGCGCCCAGGAGCCCGTGAAGTGCGCCTCGGGCTCGTTCTGCGCGCACGATCCGCTCCTGGACGCCAACACCGACCACGAATATCCGTGGTTCGACATGGGCGTGAGCGACCAGCACCGCTTCGACCTCTGGGACAAGGAGTTCCAGCAGTACAAGACCGCCGGCAGCCTGCCCAGCATGCAGTTCATCGACCTGCCCCGCGACCACACGGCTGGCGGCAGCACGGCCGCGCAGCTCGTCGCGGACAATGACCTGGCGCTGGGCAAGATCGTCGACGAGGTCTCGCATTCGCAGTTCTGGAAGGACACCGCGATCTTCGTGGTCGAGGACGATTCGCAGAGCGGCGTCGATCACGTCGACGCACACCGGACCACCGGCCTCGTCATCAGCCCGTACACGCAGACCGGCTCGGTCGATTCGCACCTCTACAGCCAGGTCTCGATGCTCCGCACCATGGAGCTGTTCCTCGGCGTGAACCCGATGTCCCAGTACGATGCGGCCGCCCTGCCGATGATCTACTCGTTCGGAAACAAGGCGAACACGAACCCCTACAACGCGGTGGCCGCCCCATCCGTGACTGCGTCCATGCCGAGCACGATCCTCAAGCCGGGCTCGCAGGCCACCGTCACGGGCAAGGTCACGAACACCGGAAAGAGCGCGGTCGACGGCGCCCAGGCCCAACTCTCGGCGCCCGACGGCTGGACCGTCTCGCCGTCCGCAACGCAGCGCCTCGGAACACTCGCGCCGGGCGCGAGCGCCGAGGTCTCCTGGACCGTCGGCGTCCCCGCCAACGCGGCTCCGGGTCAGCAGCTGTTCACCGTGAGCGCCGCCTACCCGATCGACGGCCGGCTGACCGGAACCCAGAAGGCCACGATCGCCGGGGTCATCCCGGACCCGCGCGTCGCAACGATCCCGCAGGCGTTCGTGGCGAACTTCACGAGCGGGACCGTGTCCGCCGTCGACCTCTCCACGGGCAAGCCGCTCGCGTCGATTCCCGTTGGCGCCTCGCCGGGCACCGTCGTGACGAGCCCCGACCACACCAAGGCGTTCGTGGCGAATCAGAACGCCGACACGGTGAGCGTGATCGACGTGGCGTCCGACGCCGTGACGGCCACGATCTCGACCGGAAGGGTGCCCGCAGGGCTCGCCGTGAGCCCGGACAGCAAGACGCTCTGGGTCGCTGACTACGGTGACGGCGCGGTCCAACCCGTCGACATCGCGAGCGGCGCCGTCGGCGCCGAGGTCCATGTGGGCGCAGGCCCTGAGAACCTCGGCCTCACCCCCGACGGCGCGACCCTCGTGGTGGCGAACAAGAACGCCAACAGCGTGGCGCTCGTGGACACGGCGTCGAAGGCCGTCAAGGCAACGGTCGCGGCGGGCCAGCAGCCATTCGGCGTAGCCATCACGGGCGACGGCAAGACCGCCTTCGTCTCGAACATGGGCTCGAACGACGTCACGCCGATCGACCTCGGCACCGCGACGGGCCGCAAGCCTGTCCCGGCGGGACAGACGCCGTTCAACCTCGTGCTCTCCCACAACGGTTCGACCCTGTACGTTGCGGACACCGGCGCGAACACGATCACGCCGATCGACGTCGCCACCGAGACGGCGAAGGCACCGTGGACCGCGGGGCAGAACCTCACGTCGGTGGCCCTCGGGGCCGATGACGCGACCGTCTACGCCACGTCCGCAGGAACCGGCCAGCTGATCCCGATCGCCACGGCGACCGGCGTGGCCGGCACGCCGATCGGTGTGGGCCAGTACCCGATCTCGTCCGCGTATGCGGCACCGGTCGGGACCGCGGTCGCGGCGGCAGCCCCGGGTTCGCCCGCGAGCTCACAGACCACGAGCACGAGCCCGACAAGCCCGGCCGTGGCCAGCCCGAGCCTCACCCCCGCCGTGAGCCGTTCCCTCGCGCTGAAGGACTCCGAGCTGACCGGCGCGCCGGACCAGGCGGACGCGGGCAGCCTCGACCGCGAGATCTGGAAGGCCATCAAGGGCCAGGACAGCGAGCCGCCCGCGAGCCAGCACGCGCTCTTCAGCGCTGGGGAGACGGACGCCGACGGCTAGACAGGCCAGCCCGGGACACGCGGACGACGGCGCGCTCCGTCGCCTCGCGTGCCCTCCCGCCAGGGGCCTCCCGACCGCTGCACTGCGGCCGGGAGGCCCTTGGCGTACCCCGCGACCGCCGCGTGTCGCACGTCTCGATTGCCGGTATTTCAGGCGTTCGCGATATTCTGGTCTCGTTATTGGATGCCCGGTCGTATCTCACGCGATCTTTTTTCATCTGCCGGCTCCGCGCTGGCGCCCTGATAGCCCGCGATCGGCTTCCACTGGACGGCTCCTGTGCGGCTGCTCCGGATGTACCGCGCGACGGCGAGGCACCGATCCTCCCAGCGGACGTCTGTAGAGCGGCATGCTCTGGCCCAGATGGAGAGGGACACAACCCTTTTGAACGAATTGCATACCCAGGAACTCCTCCTGGATGACTCGGGCGAAGAGACGCTCGAGACCCAGGAGACCATCACGAACGACGCGCCCGTGCGCCAGGAGGCCCAGAAGACCTTCAGCGACTACGGCGTGATCCCGGAGATCGCCCAGTCGCTCGCCGACGCGGGGATCCTCCACCCGTTCCCGATCCAGTCGATGACGCTCGGCGTGGCCCTCGGCGGCCACGACATCATCGGCCAGGCGAAGACCGGAACCGGCAAGACGCTCGGCTTCGGCATTCCGACGCTCCAGCGCGCGATCCCGCAGGATCACCCGGACTACGCGAAGCTGCCCGTCCCCGGGGCTCCGCAGGCGCTCATCGTCGTCCCGACCCGCGAGCTCGCGGTCCAGGTCTCGCGGGATCTCCAGACGGCGAGCAAGCGCACGAACCTGCGCACCGAGGTCATCTACGGCGGCCGCGCGTACGAGCCGCAGATCGAGGCGCTGCAGCGCGGCGTCGAGGTCGTTGTCGGAACCCCCGGACGCCTCATCGACCTGCACCGCCAGCGTCACCTGAACCTCAAGAATGTCCGGGTCGTCGTGCTCGACGAGGCAGACGAGATGCTCGATCTCGGCTTCCTGCCCGACGTGGAGACCCTCCTCGGCGCCGTCCCCTCGATCCGCCAGACGCTCCTCTTCTCCGCGACCATGCCTGGTCCCGTCGTCGCGATGGCCCGCCGGTACATGAGCCGGCCAACGCACATTCGGGCGTCGGAGCCGGACGACGACTCGATCACGAAGAAGGACATCCGCCAGGTCATCTACCGCGCGCACCAACTCGACAAGGACGAGGTCGTGGCCCGCATCCTCCAGTCCGAGGGGCGCGGACGGACCATCATCTTCACGAAGACGAAGCGCACGGCGGCGAAGCTCTCGGAGGAGCTCGTGGACCGCGGCTTCGCCGCGGCCGCCCTCCACGGCGACCTCGGCCAGGGCGCGCGCGAGCAGGCGCTCCGCGCCTTCCGCAACAACAAGGTGGACGTCCTCGTCGCGACCGACGTCGCGGCGCGCGGCATCGACGTCGAGGACGTCACGCACGTCATCAACTTCCAGTGCCCCGAGGATGAGAAGGCCTACCTCCACCGCGTGGGCCGCACGGGCCGCGCCGGCAACAAGGGCACGGCCGTGACGTTCGTGGACTGGGAGGACGTGCCCCGTTGGACGCTCATCAACAAGGCGCTCGGACTCGACGTTCCGGATCCGGTCGAGACGTACTCGTCGTCCCCGCACCTCTTCACCGACCTGGACATCCCTGAGGGCACGAAGGGCCGCCTGCCGCGCCACAAGCGTGTGCTCGAGGGCGTCGAGGCCGAAACCCTCGAGGATCTCGGCGGACCCGCAGCCTCGAAGCCGCGTCGGCGCGGCGGCAAGGGCCGCGAGCGCACCCGCGGCGGCGAGCAGCCGCGCGAGCGCACCCGTGGTGGAGAGCAGCCGCGCGAGCGCAGGGCTCCGAAGGCAGAGACGTCCGAGACCCGCGAGAGCGAGGCCGCGAAGCCGGATCGCGCCGAGGGCGAGGGCAAGCACGGGCACGGCCGCGGCCGGTCCGACCGCCAGGCCCGCTCTGAGACGGCCGGCGAGGGCCGCCGTCGTCGTGGGTCCTCGAAGAAGGCGGCCCCGGCCGCCGAGGCCGAGCAGGGGCCCGCGGCCCAGGCCGCGGCCGTGTTCCTCCAGGGGGACACGGAGGAAGGCGTGGACCGCGGCGTGCTGGCCGCCCGCCGTCGTCGTTCGCGGACCCGCCGCGTCGAGGGCGAGGTCGTCAGCCGCACGCAGGCCGAGTAGGCGCGGAGCGCACGTTGGGGGCCCCCGGGGTCTGGCGTCCGGACGGCCCGGACCTCGTCGTCGAAGCGGACAATGCCGACTTCCTGCCGTCGCTTCCGGACGGCGCGTTCACCATGGTCTACATCGACCCGCCGTTCAACACGGGGCGCGCGCAGCGGCGCCAGTCGATGACCATGGTCCGCAGCGACGGCGGGGACCGGGTGGGCTTCGGCGGCCAGCGGTACGAGACGATCAAGGGTGCGCTGCACCGCTACGACGACGCGTTCGGCGACTACTGGTCGTTCCTCGAGCCCCGGCTGCTCGAGGCGTGGCGCGTCCTCGCGGAGGACGGGACGCTCTACCTGCATCTCGACTACCGCGAGGTGCACTACGCGAAGGTCATGCTCGACATGATCTTCGGGCGGGAGTGCTTCCTCAACGAGATCGTGTGGGCCTACGACTTCGGCGCGCGCACGCGCAGGCGCTGGCCCACGAAGCACGACACGATCCTCGTCTACGTCAAGGATCCCGAGAAGTACCACTTCGACAGCGCCGAGGTGGACCGCGAGCCGTACATGGCGCCGGGCCTCGTGACGCCCGAGAAGCGCGAGCTCGGCAAGCTCCCCACGGACGTGTGGTGGCACACGATCGTCTCCCCCACCGGGCGGGAGAAGACGGGCTACCCGACGCAGAAGCCGCTCGGCCTCGTGCGCCGCATGGTCGCCGCGAGCTCGCGCCCCGGCGACTGGGTCCTGGACTTCTTCGCCGGCTCGGGGACGCTCGGGGCGGCCGCGCACGCGCTCGGCCGCCGCTTCGTGTGCGTGGACACGAATCCGCAGGCGGTCGAGGTCATGGCGCACCGGCTCCCGGGCGCTGCGGTCCTGCGTGTCCCGGAGGCCAGCGCCGGAGGCTTGAGGACGGACGCCTGAGCGCGGACGCCTAGGAACGGGCGCCTAAGAACGGACGCCTAGGAGCGGGCGCCTAGGAGCGGACGACGGCGGTGCCGCTCGCCTGCCGCTCGATCTCCGCGAGCACCTCGGGCGCGGTCGTGTTCTCCCCGAGGCGGTTGGGCTTGCCGGCCCCGTGGTAGTCGGATGCGCCGGTGAGCAAGAGGCCGTGCCGCTCCGCGAGCGCGAGGAGGAAGGGCCGCCGCGCCTCGGGGTTGTCCCGGTGGAAGACCTCGAGGCCGCCGAGCCCCGCATCGATCATGTCGTGATAGGTGGCCTCGCCGACCGTGCGACCCCGTGACTCCGCGACCGGATGCGCGAAGACGGGGACCCCGCCGGCCGCGCGGACCAGTTCGACGGCGAGTGCTGGCTCAGGCGCGTAGTGCTGGACGAAGTACCGCGACCGCGAGGACAGCATCGTCGCGAACGCCTCCGAACGGTCGCCGACGATTCCGGCGGCCACGAGCGCGTCGGCAATGTGCGGGCGGCCCACCGTGGCCCCGGGTGCGACGTGGTGCGTGACGTCATCCCACGAGAGCGGGTAATCCTCGGCGAGGAGCGAGACCATGTGCTCGGCGCGGCTCAGGCGCGCATCCTTCGACTTCGAGATCTCCTCGAAAAGCCCGCGGTGCAGCGGATCGTGCAGGTAGCTGAGCACGTGCACGCTGATCCCCTCGGGCGTCCGGCATGAGACCTCCATGCCCGGGACCAGCATGATTCCCAGCTCGCGTGCGGCCGCCGAGGCTTCTGCCCATCCGCCCGTCGAATCGTGGTCGGTGATGGCCACGGCGTCGAGGCCCGCCTCAAGCGCGGCCGCGACGAGGGCCGCCGGTGCGTCGGTGCCGTCGGAGACACTCGAGTGGGCGTGCAGATCAATCCTCACGCGACCACGATAACCGCCCCCGCGCCCGCGAGGGCTGGACTTCGCGCGGCCCGATGGAAGAATGGCATGGTGAATGCCACCGAATCCGCGCCCGGCCACGAGCCCGGCAATTCCCCCGCGCAGCAGTCCACCCAACCGCTCGAGGACCGCGTCGACAACCGATCGCAGCGGCCCAGCTCCGACGCATTCAAGCGCTTCATGGCCTCGCAGTGGTCGCCCGCCGACCAGGCACTTCCGCCGCTCGACGCCGTCGCCGAGCACGCGGCGCGCCGCCGCCGGGCCATCTCCGACCGTTTCCCGGGCGAGCGCCTCGTCATCCCGGCGGGACCGCCCAAGGTCCGCTCGAACGACACCAACTACCGCTTCCGGCCGCACTCGGCTTTCGCCCACCTCACGGGGCTCGGAGTCGACCACGAGCCCGACGCCGTCCTGGTCCTCGAGCCGGTCGAAGAGGGCAAGGGCGACGGCGGCGGGCACCACAGCGCGACGCTGTACTTCCGCCCGCTCGCGGGCCGCGACACCGAGCAGTTCTACGCGAACGCGCACACCGGAGAGTTCTGGGTGGGACGCCGCCCCACCCTCACCGAGCTGAACGCCCGCCTCGCCATCGCGACCGCCCACCTCGACCAGCTCGAGCTCGCGCTCACGAAGGGCGTCGGCGCCCCTGAGATCGGCGGCATCTCCGTCCGTCTGGTCCGCAAGGTCGACGAGAACCTCGACGCCCTCATCGACACCGCGCGCTTCAACACGGCGCAGGATCCGGAGAACCTGGACCTGAGCGAGCTCGACGCGCTCGACGACCAGCTCAAGGAGGCCCTCTCCGAGCTTCGCCTCGAGAAGGACGAGTGGGAGGTCGAGCAGCTCAAGGCCGCCGTCGCCGCGACGGTGGAGGGCTTCGAGGCGATCGTCCGCGCGATCCCGCGCGCTGTGGCGCATGAGCGGGGCGAGCGCGTCGTCGAGACCGCGTTCTACGCGAAGGCCCGCGAGGAGGGCAACGACCTCGGCTACGACACGATCGCGGCAGGCGGCAACAACGCGACGACGCTGCACTGGACCACGAACAACGGCCCGATCCTCGAGGGCGACCTCCTGCTGGTCGACGCCGGCGTCGAAGCCGAATCCCTCTACACGGCGGACGTGACGCGCACGGTCCCGGTGACGGGCCAGTTCAGCGAGGTCCAGCGCCGCGTGTACCAGGCCGTGCTCGACGCCGCGGACGCGGCCTTCGCGGTGGCCAAGCCCGGCGTGAAGTTCCGCGCGATCCACGCGGCCGCGATGGAGGTCCTCGCAGCCCGCCTCGAGGAATGGGGCCTGCTCCCGGTGAGCGCGGCCGAGGCGCTCGCACCCGAGGGCCAGCAGCACCGTCGCTGGATGCCGCATGGCACGAGTCACCACCTGGGCCTCGACGTCCACGACTGCGCGCAGGCCCGCGCCGAGCTCTACCTCGACGGAGAGCTGTCGCCCGGCATGGTCTTCACGATCGAGCCCGGCCTGTACTTCAAGGCCGAAGACCTCGCCGTGCCCGAGGAATACCGCGGCATCGGCGTCCGCATCGAGGACGACATCCTCATGACCGAGAACGGCCCGGTCAACCTCAGCGCGGCGCTTCCCCGCACGTCGGACGACGTCGAGGCGTGGATGGCGCGGCTGATCAAGGGCTGACGCGCGGGAGGATGCCTCTCAGCGCTCGGGGGTGGCGCCGTCGTCCTTGGGGGCGGCGCCGCCCTCGCGTTCCTGGCTGTGGCGCCCACGGCCTGGGGCGTCCTCGTCCTCACCGGACTGCGCCTCATCGTTCCGGGGCTGATCCTTTTCGATCCGGATGCCGTACTGCGGGCGGCCATCAGGCAGATCGCGGTAGCCGGAGCCCGTCCTCGGAGGCTGCGCCGGCTGCTCGGGCTGAGCCGGCCGCTCCTGCTGGCCCTGGCCTGCGTTGACGCCGTACGGGTCCGTCCAGCCCGTGGGCCGCTGCGGCTCCTGCGGCTGGTCCCACTGGCTGTGGCCCTGGCCCCAACCCTGCGGACCGGGCTGGTTCTGGCCCGGCTGGCCTTGCTCCGGCTGATGTGCGCCGGGCTGGTTCTGACCCGGGTGGCCCTGCTGACCCGGCTGGTTCTGCCCCTGCTGCCACGGCTGCTGCACGCCCCAACCCTGCTGGCTCTGCCCCATGGGCAGCTGGTGCAGGAGGCGGCGGGCCTCCGCCGAGGCCTCGAAGGCGACCACCACGTCATAGCTCGTGGGCACGACCTGGCTCGTGGACGTGAAGTCGCGCTTTCCGCGCTGCATCGCGTAGGTGACGATTCCGAAGAGCATGAAGAACGCCGCGCCCATGAGCACGGACGTGATGATCGAGAAATACCCGGCGCCCGAGGAGAAGAACGACAGCAGGACGCCGACGAAGAGGCCGAACCACATGCCGCTCAGAGCGCCGTTGAGCGCGACCCGCGGGTAGCTCAGCCGACCCGTGACCCGTTCGACGAGCTTGAGGTCATTGCCCACGATCGCGACGAGCTCGACGGGGAACTGCTGGTCGGCGAGATAGTCGACGGCCTTCTGGGCGTCGAGATAGGACGTGTACGATCCCACGACCTCCCCCTGCGGGAGGGAGCGCGCCTGATCGATGGGGCCGCGAGAACCGAACATGTTCGACATGACTTCATTCTTACCCGAGAAGTCGGCCCCGGACTGTGTTTCCGCTCAGAGTGAGCAGGAACTTGGCGCTGGAGTAGCCTAGGCAGAGTGAGTCCCAATCCCACGCGTGTGTTCGTTGCGAGACTGCTCGGCCTCGACGTCTTCGACCCGCTCGGCGATCGAGTCGGGCGGCTCCGTGACGTCGTCGTGATCGCGAGAGGGCAGAGAGCCCCGCAGGCGATCGGCATCGTCGTCGAGGTTCCCGGCAAACGCCGCGTCTTCGTCCCGATGACTCGCATCACCTCGATGGACCAGTTCCAGGTCATCACCACCGGGCTGGTCAATCTGCGCCGCTTCGAACAGCGCGGTGCCGAGATGACCGTCCTGGGAGACCTCTTCGACCTCGGCACCACGATCCTCGACGACGGCACGAAGGGCACCATCGAGGACGTCGCCATGGAACAGCAGCGCAACGGCGACTGGCTCGTGAGCAAGCTCTTCGTCCGGCGCGAGACGTCGGGCCGCGGCCTCCGCGGGCTGCGCCGGGGCGGAACCGTCCTCGTGGACTGGGACGAGGTGCGCCTCGACGCGCGCGGCGGCACGAGGGCCGCAACCCACTTCCTCGCGAGCCACGAGGACCTCAAGGCCGCCGATTTCGCGGACGCGATCCAGGAGATGAGCGGCCAGCGCCGCTTCGAGGTCGTCTCCGAACTCCAGGACGAGCGGCTCGCCGACGTCCTCCAGGAGCTCCCCGAGGACGATCAGGTGGAGATCCTCTCCTCGCTCGACAACGAGCGCGCCGCAGACATCCTCGAGGAGATGGACCCCGACGACGCCGCGGACCTCCTCGCGGACCTCCCAGCAGAACGCGCCGAGGAGCTCCTGCAGCTCATGGAGCCCGAGGAGGCCGACGACGTGCGGCGCCTCCTCCAATACGACGAGGGCACGGCCGGCTCGATCATGACTCCTGTGCCCGTCATCCTGCCGCCCGAGGCAACGGTCGCCGACGCGCTCGCGCACGTGCGGCGCGAGGAGCTCAGCCCCGCGCTGGCGTCAGCCGTGTTCATCTGCCGCCCTCCGCTCGAGACGCCGACCGGCCGCTTCCTCGGCATGGTCCACATTCAGCAGCTCCTGCGCAGCGCTCCCCCGGAGCAGCTCGGCTCGATCGTCGACAAGGGCCTTGAGCCGGTGAAGGACCTTGCCCAGCTCGGCGACGTCGCGCACTCGATGGCGCAGTACAACCTCAACTCGCTCGCCGTGGTCAACACGGACGGTCGGCTCGTCGGCGCCGTGACGGTGGACGACCTGCTCGACCATCTGCTGCCAGACGACTGGCGCGCGCATGACGACGGTGCCCCGCTCAAGAAGGTCGGAGGAAGCTTTGGCTGAACCCCGCAAGCTGCTGTCAGGTCTCGACACTCCGCTCGAGACCCGTCTGAAGCTGCTGCCCACGTTCAATCCGGACCGCGACGCATTCGGGCGCTTCGCGGAACGCTTCGCGCGCTACATGGGCACGCCGCAGTTCCTCGTCTACATGACGTTCTTCTGTGTCCTGTGGCTCGGCTGGAACACGCTCGCGCCGCAGGAGTTCCAGTTCGACCCGAAGTCCCTCAACTTCACCCTGCTGACGCTGCTGCTGTCCCTGCAGGCCTCGTACGCGGCGCCGCTCATCCTGCTCGCACAGAACCGCCAGGACGACCGCGACCGCGTGCAGATCGAGCAGGACCGCTCGCGCAACGAGCGCAACCTCGCCGACACGGAATACCTCACGCGCGAGCTCGCGTCCCTCCGGCTCGCGATGCGCGAGGTCGCGACGCGCGACTTCATCCGGGCCGAGGTGCGCGCCGAGCTCCGGTCGATCATCGACGAGCTCTCGGAGCAGAACGGTGCGGCCGGGAACTCCGGCAAGCGACGCAAGGACAAGAAGGACCGCGCCGCGCGGAGTCAGGAAGAGCCGACCCTCGAACCCGCCGAGCAGGGCGCCCATTCCGCAGGCGAGGCCAGCGAGCAGTGACCGCCCCCGACGAGGCGGCGGTCCGGGCCGCCCTTTCGACCGTCATCGACCCCGAGCTCCGCAGGCCCATCGACGAGTTGGGCATGCTCGCCGGAGTAGCGGTCGACGGCGGCCGCGTCACCGTGCGCGTGCTCCTCACCATCGCTGGGTGTCCTCTGCGCGGGACCATCGACGCCGACGTCCGGGCCGCGCTGTCCCGCGTTCCCGGGGTTGACGACGTTTCGGTCGAGCTCGAAGTCATGACCCCCGAGCAGCGCCAGGCCCTGCGCGATCAGCTGCGCCCCGAGCGCGGGATCCCGTTCAGCCGGCCCGACTCGCTCACCAAGGTCTACGCCGTGGCGAGCGGCAAGGGCGGCGTGGGAAAGTCCTCGGTCACGGTCAACCTCGCGTGTGAGCTCGCGGCGCGCGGGCTGCGGGTCGGGATCGTCGACGCGGACGTGCACGGCTTCTCGGTCCCAGGGCTTCTGGGCATCACGCAAGGCCCCACCCGCGTCGATGACATGATCCTGCCTCCCGTGGCCCACGGCGTGAAGGTCATCTCGGTCGGCATGTTCGTCTCGGGCAACCAGGCGGTCGCGTGGCGCGGCCCGATGCTGCACCGGGCGCTCGAGCAGTTCCTCACCGACGTGTACTTCGGCGACCTCGACGTCCTGTTCCTCGATCTGCCCCCGGGCACCGGCGACGTCGCGATCTCGGTGTCGCAGCTCCTCCCGACGGCGCAGCTCGTCGTCGTCACCACGCCCCAGGCCGCGGCCGCGGACGTGGCCGAGCGCGCGGGCTCCGTCTCGGCGCAGACCGGGCAGCGCGTGGCGGGAGTCATCGAGAACATGTCCGGCATGACCCTGCCCGACGGAACCGTCCTCGAGGTCTTCGGCAGCGGCGGGGGCGAGCGCGTCGCAGGGCGCCTCACCGAAGCCCTCGGCGCGCCCGTCCCGCTGTTGGGGCGGATCCCGCTCGACGTCGCGTTGCGCGAGGGCGGCGATGCGGGGCTGCCGATCGTCCTGCGCGAGCCGTCGTCGCCGTCGGCCGTTGCGCTCAAGGACGTGGCGAGCCAGCTGGCGTCTTCCCCGCGAGGTCTCGCGGGCCGGAGCCTGGGGCTCCACGTGCAGCCTAACTAGCGAGTTTGCCGAAGGGGCAGTTCACAGCCGCGAGGCGGGGCGATCCTACCTCGCTCGTGGTCCTCACCGCCGCTCGGGGCTCATCCGATCAAGCAGGCCTGTGAGCGCGCGTCAGGTCGCGTCAGCGTCGAACGGCGCGGGCTGGCCGGGCGCGAGGCGCTCGAGAACGCGCTCGGGCGTGGGATCCGGCGCCGTCGCCGGGTCAGGTGACGCCGCCGCAGCGGCGGCCGTCGCGCCTACCGCGGCCGAAGCGCCCGCGGCCCCCGGGGCTGGTGATTCGTCGAGGAGGGCGTCGCGGATGATCTTCCGAGGGTCGTACTGGCGCGGATCATACTTGCGCCAATCGACCTCGTTGAGGTCGACGCCGGTCTCTTCCCTGATCTGATCGCGCGCGCCGGAGGCCATCCGGCGGAGTTCCCGGACGATGTTCGTCAGCTTCTGCGTGTATTCGGGCAGCCGCTTGGGGCCGATCACCAGCAGCGCGATGACCAGCAGGATGAAGAGCTCGTTCATTCCGGGCACGTTCGAAGACTACCTTCTGCAGACTGGCGGGGACGATTTGTTCCCGTGGACTCAGCGGTCAGGGGCGGCCCGCCGCGCTCAGCACCAGGTGCAGCCCGCGGGTCATCCTGTCGACGGGGCTCTCGGAGGCGCCCGCCGAGCCGGCCTGCGGCGCTCCGCGCACCAGGTCCGCGGTCTCCGCATTCGGGAAGTCCGAGGCGAGGACGGTGGTCTGGGGCCCCGAGCCATCCGCACCCTGGCGCAGCTGCTCGAGGAGCGAGATCGAATGCGAGCCGTCGCCGATCCGGATCACGAGCGTCGGGATGCCGTTGACCACGTAGCCGCGTGCTGACTCGACCTGAAGACCGTTTCGACGCAGCTCGGGGCAGTTCCATCCCGCCGCCGCGAGGGCCTGCAGGTCCGCGGCGCTCAGCGTCTGCCCACCTGCGTCGATGCCGACGGCGCTGGGCCACGCCGCCGTGGGAGCCGCGGGGATCGGATCACCGGCCACGGCGTACGCCGTGACCGCGAGCGCGGCGAGGGCGGCTGCCGCCCCGGCCACCGCGACGCCGGCTGCCTTGAGCACGCGGGTACGGGGCGACTCAGCCTCTGCCAGCTCCGCCTCGAACGCGAGCTGGCGGGTCTGCTCGACGAGCCGCTGCGTGAGAGACGAGCTGGCTGTGGGCACCGGGGCGCCGCGGAGCGCGGCGAGATAGCGGCGTTCGGACTCGAGGGCACCACGGCACTCGGGGCACCCGGCGAGGTGCGCTGCGTCGCGCGAATGGGCCCCGGCGCCTCCGAAACCGCCCGGCCGCCGTCGTTCGTCCATGGGGCGCCTCAGCGCAGGCCCGCGACGCGGGGCAGGGACAGCCGCGGCTTGCCGGCTCCCCTCCGAGGATCGCGGTGGGCGAGCTTTTCACGCAGGAGGGTCCGTCCGCGGTGGATGCGCGAGCGCACGGTGCCGAGCTTGACTCCGAGGGCTGCCGCGACCTCGTCGTACGAGAGCCCCTCGAGATCACAGAGGACGACGGCGGCGCGGAAGTCGGGAGGAAGCTCCTCGAGCGCGGCCTGGACGTCGAGATCGAGGTTGTTCATCTCGTAGCTGCGCTCGGGGCCGGGCTCGCGGCCGGGAATGCGCGACTCGGCGTCCTCGGCGAACGCGTCGAAGCGGATCCGGTTCTTGCGGCGGGCCTGATCGAGGAAGAGGTTCGTCGTGATGCGGTGGAGCCAGCCGTCGAGCGTTCCGGGCTTGAAGTTGTCGAGCGAGCGGAAGACGCGGACGAAGACTTCCTGCGTGAGGTCTTCGGCGTCGTGCTGGTTGCCCGTCAGGCGGTAGGCGAGTCGGTAGACCTTGGCAGAGTGCTGCGCGACGACCTCTTCCCACGTCGGGGGGGTCCAGTCGGCGGGGATCGGCTCAGCTGGGATCTGGGTGGCCGCAGCGCGTTGCGAAAGCACGTCCACGCACCTCACCTTCACTGCATCGGCGGCCGCACTGTGCCGCGGGCGTCTTGCCCACCATGCAACCGCTGCGGAACCCCAGTCTGACAGGGGATTCTGGACGTTAGCTGTCATTCCGCCCACAGCGTAGCGCGGCGCGTGGCCCGTGAGGCGATAGGCTGGACGAGCACCCCGAGCCGAAAGCGTTGCACAACCATGACCGACAAGTCCACCAGCTGGGCTTATGCCGAGGGGCTTGCCGACGAGGACCGCGCAGTGGTCCGCGCGCGCGAGCGCTCCCTCGAGCTTGGCGTCTCCCCCGTCACCCCCGGCGTCGGCGCCGTGCTCACGGTGCTCGCCGCGACGTCGAAGGCCCAGGCGGTCGTGGAGGTGGGCACGGGCGCCGGGGTCTCAGGCGTGTGCCTTCTGCGCGGGCTTCCCGCCGCGTGCACGTTCACCACGATCGACACCGACATCGAGCATCTCAAGGCGGCCCGCCAGGCGTATTCGGAGGCCGGCATTCTCGCAAGCCGCGTCCGGACCATCCCTGGCCGCGCCGGCGCCGTGCTCCCCCGCCTCAATGACGCCGCGTACGATCTCGTGTTCATCGACGCGGACAAGCCCAGCACTCCCGCCTACGCGGACGAGGCGGTGCGGCTCCTGCGGCCGGGCGGCCTGCTCGTGATCAACGACGCCCTGGACCGCGATCGCGTGGCCAACCCGGCCCACCGCGAGCTCGCCACCGTGCGCCTCCGCGATCTGCATCGCCGCCTCCGCGAAGACGAAAGGCTTTCGACCGCGCTGCTGCCCACGGGCGACGGGCTCTTCCTGGCCTCCCGGCGCTGAGACGGGCTCTCCACGCGAGCAGACAAAAAAAGAAGGCCGCCCCAACGGGCAGGCCTTCTTTGTTCCGCGTGCGCTGTGGCGCCGACCGGAGCTATTCGGTCACGCCGACAAGGCATTCCTTCAGCTCGGCAGCCTCTGCGGCGTTGAGCTCGACCACGAGGCGACCGCCACCTTCGAGGGGAACCCGCATGATCAGGCTGCGACCCTCCTTGGTGACCTCCATCGGGCCGTCGCCGGTACGCGGTTTCATGGCTGCCATCAGAACATCCCCTCCAGTTGTGTGCCCGCACGAGTCTGCGGGCTGTCGGACGCACCTTTGCTCACCGAGATGATGCGAAGACCCGCCACCTTGTCCTTGCCTTTACATTATCAGCCGGGATACCGCGGGGTAGCTAAGCTGGCCGATCACGGCGGCCAGTCACCGCCGCCCGGCAGCTCCGTCCAGCCCCAGAGCCATTGGACCCACACGATCTGCAGGAGCACGAACATCGCCAGCACCGCTCCGCGATAGGCGCGCGATCTGGACAGCGCCGCCCCGGCGAGCGCAAGCGGGAAGAACGGGAGCATCAGGCGGAACGTGCTCGTCTGCGGGTACAGGAACGCGAGGAGATAGAGCGCGTAGGCCGCGCACCAGAGCCGCAGCTCCACGCCGATGAGCCTGACGTGCGCGCTCGTCAGGTAGAGGACGACGGCGGCGACGAGCACGAACGGCGCGATCGCCCCGATGACCGGCCCGAAGAGGTATCGGCCTGTGTCAAACCACGGCATGAACGGTATGAGGTCCGTGCCACGCCACACCGCCTCGGTGTCGGTGTACGCGGTCATGACCCCCGTCCCGGCCCACGCGATGGCAGGCCAGGCGAGGGCCGACGCGACCGTGGCGACCGTCAGCACGGCGAGGCGCGGAAGCTCGCCGCGCTCGGGCGGACGACGGCGGCGGGCCAGCCAGCGCACCGCGAAGAGGACCGCGAGCATCACCGCGAGCGGCACCCCGACCGGACGGGTGAGAGACGCGACGGCGACGACGGGGATCGCGAGGAGGTACCGGCGCTCGACGATCCACAGCAGGGCCCACGCGAGGAAGACGAGGCTGAGGGACTCCGCATACGGGACCTGCAGGACGGCGGATACCGGGAAGAACGCGAAGAACGCCATGCCCCACATCGACGTGCCGTGGCCCGCGAAGTGCCGGAACAGGCGGTACACCACGAGGGCGGCAGCGAAGCCCGCGGCCATCGCGACGATCTGGGCCACGAGCTGCCACTGCAGGGTCGTGACCGTCGAGAGGGCTCGGACCAGATACGGGAAAACGGGGTAGAAGGCCCACGCGTTCTCGGTGACCGTACCTGACGGCGAGCGCGGAAGGACGTGCGGGTACCCGTTGACGACGATCCGGCCGTACCACTCCGAATCCCAGATCTGGAGGAACCTGAAGTAGTCAGGCTGTGGGTCGAACCACGGGTTGGTGCCCTGCTGGAGCGCGGCCGCGGCGAAGATCGCGAACGAGACGAGGCGGGATACGCCGAAGACGAGCAGCACCTGCACCCACCACGGGCGCTGCCCGAGCCACCGGGCGAACCAGAGAGCGCCGGTCCGCATCGCTGCATGGACGCCCGACGGCGCCGCCTTGCCGGCTGGGCGGGTCACCGCGCGATCGTCGAGGCCGCCGCTCACTCAGTCGCCTCGGCCTCAGCGGCCTCGGCTTCGGTGGCCTCGGCGCTCGGCACTTCGGCTTCGGCCGCTTCGGTCTTGGGCACTTCGGCCTCGGCTTCGGCGGCCTCGGGGGCCGAGCTCCCCGGTGCGCTGGGCTCGGCCCGCGATGCCGTGCGAAGACGCGAGATCTCGGCGTCCTGCGCCGCAATCCGGTCGCGGAGCAACGCGAGCACCTCGTCGACCTGGTCCATCCGGTAGCCCCGCAGCCCGAGGGAGAAGCGGACCCGATCCACGTCCCCCGCCGTAGGGTGCTCCGGCAGGAAGACGGGCGGGAGCCCGGGTTCGGGCTCCTCGAGGCCGCCGTCGAGCGCCTCAGGCAGCGAGCGCCCGCGGTACGCCACGAGGCCGGCCCAGACCAGGCCCGCCGCGACGACGATGGCGAGGAAGACGAGGAAGAAGCTCACTCGCCGTCGGCCTTCTCGGGCGACCACACCGCTTCGGGCTCCTCGACCGCTTCCTCTTCCTCCTCCTCGGCCGAACCGAACATCCCCCCGCGCCGGTCCTGAGTGTTGGCCCGAAGCCCACTGAGCACGAGGTCCACGGCGTCCTCGGCGGTATCGGTGACCTGGATGAGGTCCATGTCTTCCGGGGAGATCATTCCCTCCGTGACGAGCGTCTCGCGGAGCCAGTCGATGAGGGGGCCCCAGAAGCTCGTGCCGACGAGCACGATCGGGAACGAGGTGACCTTCCCCGTCTGGACGAGGACCATGGCCTCGAAGAGCTCGTCGAGCGTCCCGAGGCCGCCGGGCAGCACCACGAAACCGTGGGCGTACTTGACGAACATCGTCTTGCGCGCGAAGAAGTAGCGGAAGTTGATGCCCAAATCGACCCACGGGTTGAAGCCCGTCTCGAACGGAAGCTCGATGCCGAGCCCCACGGACGTGCCCGCGCCGTCGACCGCGCCGCGGTTTGCCGCCTCCATCGAGCCGGGGCCGCCACCCGTGATGACCGCGACGCCCTCCTGGGCCAGGAGCCTTCCGATGGCGAGACCCATGTCGTAGTACCCGCTGCCCTGCTTCGTGCGGGCAGAGCCGAAGATGCTGATCGCCGGGCCGAGCTCGGCGAGCGCGCCGAAGCCCTCCACGAACTCGCTCTGAATCCTCATGACGCGCCACGGATCGGTGTGGACGAACCTGCCGGCGCCGTGCGTGTCGAGGAGGTGCTGGTCCGAAGTCCCTTGGAGCGCCTGGCGTCGGCGCAGCTCGATCGGGCCCTTCCGCCGGGAGGGGACAGGACCGTCGCGGCGCGGTGATTCCGTGGTCATGCTCATAGGCTAGCGGTCTCGCTTGAATCACGATTGTCCGGAGGCTGCTCCGACCCCCGGCCCGGGGAGCGTAATCTCCGTTACATTGGTGGGCATGACATCCGAAGCACCCTCGGGTTCACTCGTCTCTGTCCAGAGCGTGAACAAGCACTACGGCCAGCTGCACGTGCTGCAGGACATCAATCTCGACGTTCGCAAGGGCGAGGTCGTCGTCGTCATCGGCCCATCGGGGTCGGGCAAGTCGACCCTGTGCCGAGCCATCAACCGCCTCGAGACGATCGAGTCCGGCGAGATCTTCATCGATGGCAGGAAACTGCCCGAAGAGGGCTCCGAGCTCGCGCGGCTCCGCGCTGACGTCGGCATGGTCTTCCAGTCGTTCAACCTCTTCGCGCACAAGACCATCCTCGAGAACGTGACCCTCGGCCCGATCAAGGTCAAAGGCGTCGACAAGAAGACCGCGGAGAAGGACGCCATGGCGCTCCTCGAGCGCGTCGGCGTCAGCCAGCAGGCACCCAAGCTGCCGGCCCAGCTCTCGGGCGGCCAGCAGCAGCGCGTCGCGATCGCCCGCGCGCTCGCGATGAAGCCCAAGGTCATGCTCTTCGACGAGCCCACCTCGGCTCTCGACCCCGAGATGATCAACGAGGTCCTCGACGTCATGGTCGAACTCGCTCGCGACGGCATGACGATGATCGTCGTGACCCACGAGATGGGCTTCGCCCGCAAGGCCGCGGACCGCGTGGTCTTCATGGCCGACGGCCAGATTGTCGAGCAGGCGTCGCCGGAGGCGTTCTTCACGAACCCGCAGAGCAGTCGAGCCAAGGACTTCCTGTCCAAGCTGCTCACCCACTGACCCCAGCACCGACTCCCCAGGCAGGGCCTCGAGCCCTACGAGAAAGGAAATGCTGAACATGGCACTCTTCTGCACCAAGAAGGCCGCCATCACCGCCGCAACCGCGGTGCTAGCCCTCGCGCTGAGCGCGTGCGGGGGCTCTGGAGGTGGCAGTTCGTCGTCCGAGGGCACGGGGGCCTCGGCGCCGTACACCGTCGCGAGCAACGTCTCGCTCACCGGCAGCCCGACGTTCGACAAGATCAAGTCGGCCGGCAAGGTCCGCATCGGCGTCAAGCAGGACCAGCCGGGCCTTGGCTTCATGGACGCTGCGACGGGCCAGTACAGCGGCTTCGACATCGAGATCGCCAAGTGGACCGCGGCCTCCCTCGGCCTCAGTGCGGACAAGATCGAGTTCAAGCCGATCCCGTCCGCCAACCGTGAGTCGGCGATCCAGAACGGCGACATCGACTTCTACGTGGGTACGTACTCGATCACGGACTCGCGCAAGAAGCAGGTCGACTTCGCCGGCCCGTACTTCATCACTGGGCAGGGTCTGCTCGTGAAGAAGAGCAACACCACGATCAACAGCGAGAAGGACCTCGCGGGCAAGACCGTCTGCTCCGCGACGGGTTCCACCCCGCTGCAGAACATCCAGAAGAACTTCCCGCAGACCCAGACTCGACCTTTTGACACGTACTCGCAGTGCGTCGACGCCCTCAAGAACGGCCAGGTCGACGCCGTGACGACCGACCAGGCCATCCTCCTCGGCTACGCCGCGCAGGACCCGGACAACCTCAAGGTGGTCGGCCAGCCGTTCACCACGGAGAAGTACGGTGTGGGTCTCGCCAAGGGTGACACCGCGCTGCGGAAGTTCATCAACGACATGTTCACGAACGGCAAGGACACCTGGCAGAAGATCTACGATTCGACGCTCGGCAAGTCGGGCACGAAGGTCCAGCAGCCCGCCGTCGACAACTACTGACAGGCGAACGGTGGGCGGAGCGCGCGGCGCCCCGCCCACCGTGCTTTTACCTCGAAAGAAAAGGTTGAAGTGGGCACTCTCCTCAACAATCTGGACATCTTCACCATCGGGTTCAGGAACACCGTCATCCTGTTTCTCGTCTCCGGGTTCTTTTCCCTCATCTTGGGCACGCTCGTCGGTGCCATGCGCGTCTCCCCGATTCCTGCGCTCCGCACGTTCGGCACCCTGTACGTGAATGTGGTCCGCAATACGCCGCTCACTCTCGTGATGTTCTTCTTCGCGTTCGGCTATCCGAAGCTCGGCCTTCCGGAGATCGACTTCACCGTGTCGGCCATCGTGGCCCTGAGCATCTACACCGCGACCTACGTCGCCGAGGTCTTGCGGGCCGGCATCAACACGGTTCCCGTGGGGCAGGCGGAGGCCGCACGCGCGATCGGGCTTCCATTCACCCAGACCCTCACGCTCATCGTCCTCCCGCAGGCGTTCCGCTCCGTGCTCCCTCCGCTCTTCAGCGTGCTCATAGCGCTCCTCAAGAACACGACGGTCGCCGCGGGCTTCTCGGTCACCGAGGCCGGCGCGATCCGCGCCTACCTCGCTGAGCGCGGCGAGCCCGCGCTCGTCGTCCTGCTGTGGGTCGCGTTCTTCTTCGTGATCCTCGTCCTCATCCTCGCGCAGCTCCAGCGCTACTTCGAGAAGAAGTGGAAGGTGGCCCGATGAGCTCGGTTCTCTATGACGCACCTGGCGCAAAAGCCCGCGCACGGCACCGTATCTTCGGGGTGATCTCCGTTGTCGTGATCGCGGCGATCATCGGGTTCGTCGTGTGGCGCTTCGCCGAGACGGGGCAGTTCAGCGCTGCGAAGTGGCAGATCTTCACGTTTGCGCGCGTCCAGCAGACGCTGCTCCAGGCCACTGGCGCCACACTCTCGGCGTTCGGCGTCGCGGCCGTGGGCAGCCTCGCGCTCGGCCTGTTCCTCGCGGTCGGGCGCCTTTCGGACCGGCCGTGGGTGTCGACTCCGTTCCATTGGTTCACGGAGTTGTTCCGGGCGATCCCGGTCCTGATCCTCATGATGCTGCTGTACTACGGGCTGCCCCCGGCGCTCGGCGTGAAGTGGCCACCGTATACCGCCGTTGTTGTCGCCCTCATCCTCTACAACGGCTCCGTGCTCGCCGAGGTCTTCCGCGCCGGGATCGAAGCGCTCCCGAAGGGGCAGCGCGAGGCCGGCATGGCGATCGGCCTGCGGAAGTCACAGGTCATGGCGAGCATTCTGCTCCCGCAGGCGGTCCGCTCGATGCTGCCCGTAATCATCTCGCAGCTCGTCGTGACGCTCAAGGACACCGCGCTCGGCTTCATCGTGACGTACAACGAGATCCTGTTCCAGGCGAAGTTCTTCGGCTCACAGGTCCAGTACGGGACGCCGATCATTCCGTCCTCGATCGTCGCGGGCGTGCTGTACGTAGGGATGTGCCTCATCCTGTCCGGCCTCGCGAAGCTCGCGGAGCGCCAGCTCCGCCGCAGCCAACGCGTGGCTGGTCCCAGGCGAGGGGCGCCGGCACTCAGCGCGGCGCAGGGTGCCGCGGACAAGATCTAGTCTGGCCCGCCTCGTGCGGGTGCCCGTCCTTTCTGAACTTGTCCCCGAAAGGTGCACCCGAGCGGAGAAATCCTAGGCCGTGGGGCTTGGGCCCGGTTTTTCGACCGGGCCCAAGCCCTTCAGTTTTGCGGAAATTTGTTCGCTGCTTCCGCCAGTAGATGGGGTCATCGAGCGCTGGCCACGTGACTCATTCCAGGCAAGATGCCGCGACAGAACGTCTCGTCAGGGAGGTGTAGGACTTCAGGGAGGTGTAGGAAGAAAATCCTTGGCTAGGACGCTGCTCAGGCAGGCCGCTTTGCCTAGCTTTAATCCCCATGCGTTAGCCTTTTGGATAATCCTGCGCGGGCCCGAAGCGCGAGACCTTGATCGGACAACGACATCAGCGCCCATTGCCTGAGCGCGGGGACCACAGAATTTAGCGGGCATCTTTGGCTAAGATACCCGCCGAATCCACACGGCTAATTTGAGTAATTTATCCCGGCATAATCGACCAGGAGATACGGGCAGGTCGCCTGGGAAATCTGCCCAATGGCGACCCAAGGTCCGTATTCATAGGTCCGGCCGCCAAACATCTGCTGCCACACGCTCTGCTGACAGACGGCAATCGCTTGGTACGATCCCGTCCCAGAATAGCAGACTGAGTAGGCATTATTTCCGTCAACCCACGTTGAGCACGCATCTGGATACGCGTTCGCTGGGACCGCCGCAATTCCCAAGGGCAGGATTGCGAGAGCACCGATCAAGCCGACGCGCCGAAGAATTTTCATTATCCCTCCGCAACTGAGTAGTAACCGACACGGCAAATACCGAGACCGTCGAAGCGGCCTGAGTCGAGACCGGAATGTTCGCCGATGCGGCAAGGTTAACTTTAATGACCATGTCTGTCAATCGATTGGAAAATCCAATAATCATGCATGACATATATGTCAAATTTTGATTGACGTGTCTAAGAATTGCAGGTGAAGATACGTAGCCAAGGACCCGGGTGAAAGGCAGGGCCAAGGGGCCGGCCGCAGACCTGTAACCCCTGCGAGCGCTCCGCTAGTGTGCGCCCGTGAGCCAGTCGCGCATCGCGCGGAAGCACTCGCGCACGTCATCCGCTGCCACGCGCTCGTCGTCCTTGTGGGCGAGCAGAGCATCGCCGGGACCGAAGTTCACAGCAGGCACTCCGAGCTCGCTGAAGCGCGCGACGTCGGTCCAGCCGTACTTGGGCTTGGGCTCCCGGCCGACGACGGCGACGAAGGCCGCCGCAGCGGGGTGGGTGAGGCCTGGCCGCGCGCCCGAAGCGCCATCCGTGCGCACGACGTCGAATCCCTCGAGCAGGGCGCGGACGTGGGCGTCGGCCTGGTCGAGCGTCTTGTCGGGAGCGAAACGGTAGTTGATCTCAACCGTGCAGCGGTCCGGGATCACGTTCCCGGCGGTGCCGCCGTTGATCTTCACGGCGTTGAGGCTCTCTCGGTAGTGCAGCCCGTCCACCTCGACGGTGGCTGGCTCGTACTCCGCGAGGCGGGCGAGGATCGGGGCAGCCGCGTGAATCGCGTTCTTCCCCATCCAGGCCCGCGCGGAATGGGCGGCCTCCCCGGCGGTGGTCGCCTCGACGCGAAGCGTGCCGTTGCAGCCGCCCTCGACCGTGCCGTCCGTCGGCTCGAGCAGGATCGCAAAATCGCCCGCGAGGAGTTCCGGGCTCGTCCGCGCGAGCCGGCCCAGCCCGCTCTTCTCGGCCTCGACCTCCTCGTGGTCGTAGAACACGAAGGTGACGTCTCGCGTCGGGAGGGCGGCGCCGTCGTCCGCTCCGAAGAGCGCGGCGGCCAACGCGAGCTGGACGGCGACGCCGCCCTTCATGTCGGTCGCGCCGCGGCCCCACAGCGTCCCCTCCCCTGGTTCGCCGTCCCAGGACGAGGGCACCGTGCCGCGCGCGCCGGCCGTGGTGGGCAGCGGGACCGTGTCCAAGTGCCCCGCGAGGATCACGCGTTCGGCGAGGCCGAGCTCGGAGCGGGCCACGACGGCGTCGCCGTCGCGGAAGACGGCCAGGCCCGGCAGCGCTCGGAGCGCCGACTCGACGGCGTCCGCGATGGCCTGCTCCGCACCCGAGACGCTCGGGATGTCGAGCAGATCGGCGGTGAGGAGTGCCACGTCCTGGGCAATGTCGAGCGTCACGGAAGTCACCTCAGCAGCATAGTCCGGGACATGACGCCGTTCGGCTCGTGGTCGGGCCCCTCGATAGACTTGCAGCATGACTGAATCCCCCGCCGCATCCCGCTCTGCCCACGGCTTCGGCCTCGCCACGATCGCCGTCGCGCCCGGCGGCGACGGGGCCGCCGAGGCGACGGTGCTCGACGTCTGGTTCCCCGCGCCCGCGCTCGGCACCGCGGCGGAGCACCTGAGCGACGAGTCGGTCGTGGATGCTGCCCCGGGCGAGCTCGTCGCGGCCGCCCAAGCCGGCGAGGACGCCGCGCGCGGCACGCAGCTCAAGGTCGTCTTCGTGCAGATCGATCTCGATCAGGCACCGGCGGACACCGCGGACGCGTATCTGCGCCTCCACCTGCTCTCGCACCGCCTCGTGAAGCCGAACACGATCAACCTCGACGGGATCTTCGGCAAGCTCCCCAACGTGGTCTGGACGAATTTCGGTCCGTGCCTGCCTGCCGGCTTCGAGTCCACGCGCGCGCGGCTCCGCGCCCGCGGTCCCGTGACGGTGTACGGCGTCGACAAGTTCCCCCGCATGGTCGACTACGTCATCCCGTCCGGCGTGCGCATCGCGGACGCCGACCGGGTGCGCCTCGGCGCGCACCTCGCGGAGGGCACGACCGTGATGCACGAAGGATTCGTGAACTACAACGCGGGCACCCTCGGCACGTCGATGGTTGAGGGCCGCATCTCGGCGGGCGTCGTGGTGGGCGACGGTTCGGACGTAGGCGGCGGCGCGTCGATCATGGGCACGCTCTCGGGCGGCGGCAAGGAGCGCATCACGCTCGGCGAGCGCGTGCTGCTCGGCGCGAACTCGGGCGTGGGCATCTCGATCGGGGACGACTCGGTGGTCGAGGCAGGCCTCTACGTCACGGCCGGAACGCGCGTGCGGATCAGCGGCTTCAAGGACGCGTTCGGCGAGAACGCCGAGAAGGTGGTCAAGGCTGCCGAACTCTCGGGGCAGCCGAACCTCCTCTTCCGCCGCAACTCCACGAACGGCCAGGTCGAGGCGCTCCCGCGCAATGGACAGACGGTCGCGCTCAACGAGGCCCTGCACGCCAACTGACCTCTCGGACCACGACTCTCCAATCCCCGACGCCGCGCCGGGCCCGCCTCGGGTCCGGCGCGACCAGCTAGGAGCTTCCTGATGGCCAAGGCCCGCGCTGTGCGCCGGACGCTCACCCTCGTGGTGGCGCTCGTGCTCGCCGGCGTCGGTGTCTACATTGCCTCGCTCGTGATGAACCGCGGCGACGCGCCGGTCGTCGAGGGCTGCACGGCGATCGTGAACGGCACCAAGGAGAGCCTCGCGACGGACCAGACCGCGAACGCCTCGCTCATCACGGCGGTCGCCGTACGGCGGGGGCTGCCCGCCCGCGCAGCGACCATCGCGATCGCGACGGCGATGCAGGAGGCCAAGCTCCGCAACATCAACTATGGGGACCACGCAGGGCCGGATTCGCGCGGGCTCTTCCAGCAGCGGCCCTCGCAGGGCTGGGGCACCGAAGAACAGCTCATGGACCCCGTCTACGCCACGAATGCCTTCTACGACGCGCTCGTGAAGATCCCGAACTACGAGTCGCTGACCATCACGGAGGCCGCGCAGAAGGTCCAGCGCTCCGCGTACCCGGAGGCGTACTCGCAGCACGAGGACCTCGGGCGCGCGTACGCGTCCGCGCTCACGGGCAATTCTCATGCCTCCCTGGACTGCGCCCTCCGCAAGCCCGAGGCGGCAGGCGATCCCGGTGCGCTGCGCTCGGCCCTGAGCCAGGCTTACGGCGCCACCCCGGCGAGCGTGGCAGCGGGGCAGACTGTCACTGTCCGGGCGGACAACTCGCTCGCATGGTCGGTCGCCCAGTGGGCCGTCGCGAACGCGAAGGGGCTCTCGGTGGCGCGGGTCGACGTCGACGGCCAGGCCTGGGTCCGGGACGGCAACAAGGGTTGGACCGATGCCCAGACCCAGCCCGGCGTCGTCGTCATCACCCTCGCGGCGGCGCCGTAGGATCCTCGGGTCGCTCGCCGGCCCGCCCGCGCGCCGTCAGACGATCATCTCGATGACGGGCGTGAGGTAGCTCCGCAGCACCTCGGGGTCGTCCATGAGCGACTGGCTCATGATCACCTTGTCCGTGGTCACGAGCCATGCCCGCTCCTCGGCGAGAGGCAGCTCGATGATGGTGAGGCTGAAGTCCTTCGCGTCCGGGCCGACCTCGAGCTGGCAGTCGACGACAATCTCCCGCAGCACGCGCAGGTCGCCGCGCGCCCGGCGCTGTGCCTCGAGGCGCTCGTAGTCGGAGCGTCGCTCGCGCGCCCAGGTGAGGGCGGCGCCGAAGTGCGCCTGGAGGGATCGCTGGAGGGCTGGCGCCTCGCTGAACGCCTCGAAGCCGGGGGGCGAGGCCTCGGGGACCATTTCGGGGTGGTTCTCCACGAGCCCCGACCACCAGACCTCCCACTCACGCCGCAGGGCGCCAAGGCCTCCGACGTGCTGGGTCAGCTGGTGATGGTCCGACTCCCTGATCCTCGGCTGGGCGGGGGCCAGAGGAGGGAGCCCGGCTCCCACAAGCCCGGCGCTGTCCTTGAGATACAGGGCAAGCAGCATCGGGCCGGAGGTGTCCATCGTGATGCGCCACCCCGGCCCATCTGTCTGGTGCATGGTTCGACTCCTCGCGTCCAGTCGCGTCCCGCGACAGTTCGCAATCCCAGTGTATTCCGGGTCACAAAGTCGGGCTCGGCCCAATTGTCGCGGCTTGGGCGCGGACGACGGCGAGACACAGGTCCGCGTCGAGCCACCGCCCGTGCACGAGGGCATGGAGGGCGAGCCCGTCCGCGGTCGCGAGCAGGCGCTCGGCCTCGGCGACGAGCTGCTCGCGGTCCGCGCCCGGCATCGCATCGAGGACCGAGCCGCCGATGGCCGAGGCGACGCGAGCGTGCGCGGCGTCCGCGACCGGCAGCAGGGCCGGGTCCGTGCGGGCCGCGAGGCGGAACGCCGTGAAGACGCAGAGGTCGACCGCGCGCTCTTCATCGAGCGGAAGGAGTTGGCACAGCTGGGCTACGACGTCGTCCTGGGTCTCGACCCGCTCCGCCACGGCCTCGGCGACCGCGGAGAACGCGTAGACTCGCAGCTCTTCCGCGGTCTCGAAGTAGTGGCGGACTGAGCCGACCACGAGTCCGGCCTCGCCGGCCACCTCGCGGAGGGACACTCGCGCAAGCCCGTCTGCGGCCACGATCCGCTTGACGGCCTCGACGATCTCACGACGGCGCGCGGCCGCGTCGACGAATCTGGGCACCCATACTGTCTAGCACAGCTTTGCGGCCAGCCCGTGACAGCACGGCCGTGCTTCCACGTGGTGGCCCAGCCCGGAGGCCAGCGCCGGAGACCGCCCGACGAGCCCGACCGACCGCGAGGCGCGGGAGGCGCCCCCGTAGGATGGACCCATGCGAATCCTCGTGACCGGCGGCACCGGCTACATCGGCTCCCACACCGTCCTGACACTCCTCGAAGCGGGGCATGACGTCGTGGTGGTGGACAACCTGGCGAACTCGAGCCAGGAGGCTCTGCTGCGCGTGGGCGAACTCGCAGGCCGCGAGGCCGCATTCGTCAAGGCGGACATCACCGACGAGCAGGCGCTCGACGCCGTCTTCGACGAGCACTCCCCCGAGGCCGTGATCCACTTCGCGGGCCTGAAGGCCGTCGGCGAGTCCGTGACCATCCCGCTCGACTACTACTACAACAACGTGGCCGGCACGATCGCGCTCCTGCGGTCGATGGACCGCCACGATGTCCGCTCGATCGTCTTCTCCTCCTCCGCGACCGTCTACGGGGAGCACAACCCGTACCCGTACGTGGAGAAGATGGAGATCGGGGCGATGAACCCCTACGGCCGCACGAAGGAGCAGATCGAGGACATCCTGAGCGACCTCGGTGCCTCGGACAGCCGATGGCATATCGCACTCCTGCGCTACTTCAACCCGGTGGGCGCCCACCCGTCGGGCCGCATCGGCGAGGACCCGCAGGGCATCCCGAACAACCTCATGCCGTTCATCGCGCAGGTCGCCGTGGGTCGGCGCGAGAAGCTCATGGTCTTCGGCGGCGACTACGAAACGCCGGACGGGACCTGCCAGCGCGACTTCATCCACGTCGTCGACCTCGCGGAGGGCCATGCTGCCGCGCTGCGGTACCTCGAGGACCACGCCGGCGTGTTCCGGTGGAACCTCGGCTCGGGTCAGGGCACGTCGGTCCTCGAGATGCTGCGGGCCTTCGAGGCTGCCGTCGGCTCGCCGATCCCGTTCGAGATCGTGGCACGCCGCGCGGGCGATCTGCCCGCGTTCTGGGCCGACCCCTCCTCCGCTCTGGCCGACCTCGGCTGGTCCACCACGAGGACCGTGGCACAGATGTGCGAGGACCACTGGCGGTGGCAGAAGAACAACCCGATGGGCTACGCAACCGCCTAGCCCGTCTCGGGTACAGATAACCCCGCCCATCACCATCTCGGGTACAGATAACCCCGCCCATCACCATCTCGGGTACAGATAACCCCGCCCATCACCATCTCGGGTACAGATAATCGCGTCCCGCACCATCTCGGGTACGCGAATTCTTCTGCACAAGACGAACGACGCCGGCCCTCACCTTCATCGCGAAGGCGAGGGCCGGCGTCGTCGTACCCGGAATGATCTCAGGTGAGATTATCCGTACCCGAAACCATCAGGGAGGCGATTATCTGTACCCGAAACGCTCAGGGAGGGGATTATCTGTACCCGAGACGGATGGGGGTGGGCTAGCGGACCGGGTAGTCCCGCTCCGGCTCGCCGATGTAGAGCTGCCGCGGGCGGCCGATCTTGGTCTGCGGGTCCTTGATCATCTCGCGCCACTGGGCGATCCAGCCGGGGAGCCGGCCGATCGCGAAGAGGACCGTGAACATCTTCTCGGGGAAGCCCATCGCCTTGTAGATGAGGCCCGTGTAGAAGTCCACGTTCGGGTACAGCTTGCGCTGGATGAAGTAGTCGTCCGCAAGGGCCTTCTCCTCGAGCCGCATTGCGATGTCGAGGAGCTCGTCGTTGCCGCCGAGCTTGCCGAGGATCTCGTGCGCCGTCGCCTTGATGATCTTGGCGCGCGGATCGTAGTTCTTGTAGACGCGGTGCCCAAAGCCCATGAGCCGGACGCCGTCTTCCTTGTTCTTGACCTTCTCCATGTAGTCCTCGGGCTTGATGCCTTCGGCCTGGATGCGGCGGAGCATGTTGAGCACGGCCTCGTTCGCGCCGCCGTGGAGAGGGCCGAACAGCGCGTTGATGCCCGCGGAGACGGACGCGAACATGTTCGCGTTCGCGGAGCCCACGAGGCGCACGGTCGAGGTCGAGCAGTTCTGCTCGTGGTCCGCGTGGAGGACGAGCAGAAGGTCAAGCGCCTTGACCACCAGCGGGTCCATCTCGTACGGCTCGGCCGGCAGGCCGAAGCAAAGCCGCAGGAAGTTCTCCACGAGGTTCATGGAGTTGTCCGGGTACAGCAGCGCCTGCCCGATGGACTTCTTGTGCGCGTACGCCGCGATCACGGGAAGCTTCGCCATGAGGCGAATCGTCGAGAGCTCGACCTGCTCCTCGTTGAACGGGTCCAACGAGTCCTGGTAGAAGGTCGAGAGGGCGGACACCGCAGAGGACAGCACCGGCATCGGGTGCGCGTCCCGCGGGAAGCCCGCGAAGAAGCTCTTGAGTTCCTCGTGGAGCAGCGTGTGGCGCCGGATCTTCTGGTCGAACTCGTCGAGCTGGGTGGGCGTCGGCAGGTTGCCGTAGATGAGGAGGTAGGAGACCTCCAGGAAGCTCGAGTGCTGGGCCAGCTGCTCGATCGGGTAGCCGCGGTAGCGGAGGATGCCCTCGTCGCCGTCGATGAATGTGATGGACGAGGTGGTCGCCGCCGTGTTCATGAAGCCGGGGTCGAACGTGACCGCCCCCGTCGCCTTCAGAAGCTTCGACACGTCGTAGCCGTCGTTGCCTTCGACCGCGGCAATGCGGGGAAGGGTCAGCTCCCCGCCGTCATGGCGCAGGGTGGCACCGTTCTTCTCAGTCATGGTTCCCCTTACATGGGTAAGCTCGCAACAGTCCAAAACTACTCCCGAGGGCGCGCCGCCGACTAATCGGTACGCCCCGTCCCGCCGATCCCGGCGGACCTGAGAGGCCGCCGCGCCGGAGCGCGGCGGCCCGTGCGCGCGGCGCGCTAGGACTGCGTGAGGCGTTCGACGGCGGCGTCCACACGCTCGTCGGTGCCGGTGAGGGCCACGCGGACGAAGCCCTTGCCATCGTCGCCGTAGAACACGCCGGGGCCCACGACGATGCCCCGCTCGGCTAGGCGCCCCACCGTATCCCAGGTGTCCTCACCCGCGGTCGACCACAGGTAGAGGCCCGCCTCCGAGTGGCTGATCCGCAGACCGAACTCCTCGAGCGCGGGCACGAGCCGTTCCCGCCGGGAGCGGTAGCGGTCCTTCTGCGCCTCGACGTGGGTGTCGTCGCCGAGGGCCACTCGCATGGCCTCCTGCACGGGGTACGGCATGATCATGCCCGCGTGCTTGCGGCTGTTGACGAGGTTCGGCATGAGCTCGGGCGCGCCCGCCACGAACGCGGCGCGGTATCCCGCGAGGTTGGACTGCTTGCTGAGCGAGTACACGCTCAGGAGCCGCGTGAAGTCGCCGCCGCTCACGCGCGGGTCGAGGACGGACGGCACGGCGTCGCCGCCCCGCTGCACGTCCCAGTCGCCCCAGCCCAGCTCTGCGTAGCACTCGTCGGACGCGACGAGGGCGCCCAAGCCGCGGGCGTCGTCGACGACGGTGCGCAGCTCCTCGACGCCGCGGACGGCGCCGGTCGGGTTCGCGGGCGAGTTGAGCCAGACGAGGCGGACGCGCGCGCGGGTTGCGGCGTCGAGCTCCTCGAGGCTGTCCGCCGCGACGGCCGTCGCGCCGGAGAGCCGCGCGCCGATGTCGTAGGTGGGGTAAGCGACGCGCGGGCGGACTACAACGTCCCCCGGGCCGAGGCCCAACAGGAACGGAAGCCAGGCCACGAGTTCCTTCGAGCCGATTGTCGGCATGACGGCCTGCTCATCGAGGCCCTCGACCCCGCGGCGCCGGGCGAACCAGTCGACCACGGCCTGCCGGACGCCCGGCGTGCCGTGCACGGTGGGGTAGCCCGGAGCGTCCGCGGCGGCGCGGAGCGCGTCCTGGACGAGCTCCGGGGTGGGGTCGACGGGGGTCCCGATCGAGAGGTTGACGACTCCCCCGGGGTGCTGCCTTGCCCTCTCGAGGTACGGCGCCATCGCCTCCCACGGGTAGTCGGGCAGATCGAGGCCGAACGCGCGCTCCGTGTCGAGGCCGGCCCAGGTCTCGCGGGCCTCCGCCGCGCCGCTGCCGCTCTGCACGCTCAGTCTTGGTTCTGCGGCGGCAGGGCGGACACAAGGGGGTGGTCCTTGCCCGTATTGCCCAGCTTCGCAGCGCCACCCGGCGAGCCGAGGTCGTCGAAGAACTCGACGTTGGCCTTGTAGTAGTCGGACCACTCGTCGGGGACGTCGTCCTCGTAGTAGATCGCCTCGACGGGGCAGACCGGCTCGCACGCGCCGCAGTCGACGCATTCGTCGGGGTGGATGTAGAGGGACCGCTCGCCTTCGTAGATGCAGTCGACCGGGCACTCCTCGACGCAGGCCTTGTCCTTCACATCCACGCACGGCTGCGCGATCACGTATGTCACTGCTGCACACCTTCTGACGAATTTCGCTGATAGACCTGTCCGCCCTGAGTCGTGCCGGCCGGACGAACCCATTATCGCCCCGCTCGCACACGCCAATCCACACGGCCCGACCTGGGGCGCGTCGCATAGCACCCGGGTTCGTCATACGGCGTAGCATCGGCCGACCTACCATGGACGCGTGCCCATTCCGGATCAGCCCCTCACGCCCGGCACCCCTGGAGGCCCCGCGGAGGCCGCGGGCCAAGCAGAGTCCGCAGCCGGCACCAATCCCGCAGCGGCTGCCCTCGCCTCGCTCGCGGTGGGCACCCGCGTCGTCGTGCGCCACCGCATCGACGGCGGGTTCACCGACGCACTCGGGGAACTCGTCGCGCTGACCGACGCGGAGGCAACCATCCGCACCCGGCGCGGAGACGCCGTCGTCCGTCTCGAGGCGATCGTCGCCGCCAAGCCGGTACCCCCGCCGCCGGCGCGCCGTCACACGGTGTCAGGGAAGTAGGAGCACGCTTCGCTTGTGTGATTAACATCGCTCGGGCTAGGATTTATCCATCGAGATGATTTATTGGCACTCGGGGCAGCTTTGCCCCGGCGTGCCAGGCAGCGGAAGCCCTCGAGGTGCCCCGCGTGCGCTGCTGCTGGGAGGCAGGCAACGACATCGAAGTCAGACGCCCGACGTCAAGAGTCCCACCCCACACACCAAAGCAGAGCCCAGCCATGTCCATCAGAGAGCGGCTCGTGGCGTTAAGCCCGGCCACCAAGCACCAGTCCCCCGTCCATCAGGCCCCTGTCCAGCCGGCGCTTGTCCAGCCGGCGCCGCCTGTCCAGCCGATCCCGTCCTACACAGTCCGGGAGATCCTGCCCCAGGATCGGCGACAGCGAGTCCCGCGCTTCTCGGCCCTCGCCGCATCGCTCGTCGAGCGTGGCCTGCTCGTCGAGGCGACCGAGGACTTCCTCGGGCGCGCCGGCGCGACCGCCATCCACGCCGGCGCGCGTTTCGGCGCCGTCCTCGAACTCGTCGTGCGGACAGCCGACGGCGCCCTCCAGCGCGGCCGCCAGACGCTCTGGACCGTCCAGTCCGCCGAATGCCAGATCCTCGCCGACCGCACGGGCCGCGCCGCCGCGGCCCTCACGCTCACAGCTCCCCCGCTCTCGCTCATCCTCGGCCTCATTCCCGCGGATCCGGGGACGGAGATCGCGCTCGTGCGCGCCTCGTGGTCCGAACTCCTGGTGAGCGACGTCGAGCACGGCGTCACGAATCGTGTCCCCGGCTCGTGGACGGTCTTCGAGGCACCCGCAGGCCGCGGGCCCGCCCCGGCCGTGGCCTGACAGCCAATCAGCGCGGGCGTGGCCTCATTCCCCCTCCGCGTCCGGCAGCCTCCGGAGGCGGAAGAACGGGCCGACGGCCACCGGGACGCAGGAGAGCACCGCGCCCGCGACGCCGACCCACAGCGTCGGGGCCACCCCGATCCGCTCGCCGAGCCAGCCGCCCAGCAGGCTCCCGATCGGCATGACGCCCCACACGACGCACCGGATCGACGCGTTCATGCGGCCGAGCAGGCGCGGCGGGCACACGCGCTGCCGCATGCTCACCTGCATGACGTTGTAGACGATGACACCGAAGCTCATCAGGAACTCGCCCGCGCTCAGCAGGACGAGCGCGAGCGGGCCCGGCCCGGCGGCGAGCGCGAGCGGAAAGAGGACGACGGCGGCGCTGCCCACCAGGAGCCCGAGCGGCAGGAGTGGGCCCTCGCCGATCCACGCCGCGAGGCGTGGGCTCGCGAGCGCCCCGATGATCCCGCCCACCGACCCGATGGAGAGGATGACGCCGAGGCCCACCGGCCCGAAGTCGAGCTCGCGCAGGATGACGATCGGCATGAGCACGTACGTGATCGCAGAGAAGAGGTTGGCCGTCGCCGTGCTCGCGACGATGCGGCGAATGAGCGAGTGGTGGATCACGAAGCCCGCCCCGTCGCGGATCTCGCGGAGAAGGCTGCTCCCCTCGACGCGCTCCGGCCTCGTCTCGGAGTCCCGCACGCGGGTGAGGCACAGCGCCGAGACGAGGTAGCCGCCGGCCTCCCCCGCGAAGAGCACGGGCGCGCTCACGAGCGTCAGCAGGAAGCCGCCCAGGGCAGGGCCACCGAGCCGCGAGACTTGGGCGGTGGCCTCGAGCTTGCCGTTCGCGTCCGCGACGAGCTCGCGGTCCACGAGCAGCGGGATGTAACTCTGATACGCGACATCGAAGAACACCGTGGCCACCCCGACCACTGCCGCCACGAGGAACAGGTGCCACATCTCGAGCCGGCCGGACCACCACAGGACCGGGACGGCGAGCATCGCCGCCATGCGCACGAGGTCCGCGCGGATCATGGTGCGGCGCTTGAGCCACCGGTCCACCCAGGCCCCCGCGGGAAGCCCCACCACGAGGAACGCGGCCATCGACGCCGCGTTGAGCACGCCGAGGTCCATCTCCCCCGCGCCGAGCAGGCTCACGGCGAGGACCGGGAGCGCGAGCTGGCCGAGCTGGACACCCACCTGGCTCACTCCCTGGCCGGTCCAGAACGCGAGGAACGAGGGGCGCCGGATGAGCGGTGTCACCGTGCTGCGCTCCGCGGAGGGAAGTGGCATGCCGTCAGTGTGCGCGAGTGATTGGGAACTGTCAATCACTCGCGGGTACAGTGGTTCCATGTCCGAGTCCGACGAGGCCGCCAAGGGCCGTGCGCTCAGCTCTCCCCTGCGGCTGCGCATCCTGCGGCTGTGCCTCCATCACGCGCGCAGCAACAAGGAAATCGCGGACCTCCTCGGGCTCAATCCCGCGTCGACGCTGCACCACGTGAGGACGCTCGTGGCCACCGGCTTCCTCGAGCCGCAGGCCGAGCGGCGCGGACGGCGCGGCTCGCGCGAGGTCCCTTACCTCGCAACCCGTCGCTCGTGGGGCCAGCACGTCGACGACGTCGCCCCGATCCTCATCGAGACCTTCGTCCAGGAGACCGCTGCGCTCCCGCCCGAGGACATCGAGGTGTGGCGCCTTGGCCTCAAGCTCAACGAGGACCATCGTCAGGCCATGATCGCCAAGCTCCGCGCGGTCATCGACGAGTACGCCGCGCTGCCGAGCGACCCGGACGGCCGCGCGACCTCGCTCATGATCGCCCATCACCAGGACCCGAGCGCCGACTGACAGGGGTGGGCACCCGCCGTCGTCCGTTCTCTTCTGGCGCTCTCTGCTGCCGGAGCGTTGCGCGGTGCTCAGGATCGGGCGCGCGGCCGGCTGGCGCCACCGCTGTGCCATCGCGACCTCGTTTCGGCCTCCTCAGTCGCGACATGCCGCGCGACGCGCCGCCGTGGGCCGGGTCGTGCGCCGAAACAAGGTCGGGACGGGACGCGCGACAACGGGAAGAGCGGACGACGGCGGGTGGGCACCCGCCGTCGTCCGCTCTCCTGGGAGTCGCTGTTTTGGCTCAGCGACCCCCAGCTATTGCGTCCTAGGAGCGCGAGCGCGACCGGCTGGCCTTGAGGCGCTCGTTGGCGTCGAGGATCACCTTGCGGATGCGGATGTCCTCCGGCGTGATCTCCACGCACTCGTCCTCGCGCGCGAACTCGAGGGACTCCTCGAGCGTGAGGGTGCGCGGCGGCGTGAGGCCCTCGAAGTTGTCCGCGGTCGAAGAGCGCATGTTGGTGAGCTTCTTCTCCTTGGTGATGTTCACGTCCATGTCGTCCGCGCGCGAGTTCTCGCCCACGATCATGCCCTCGTAGACCTCGGCGGTGGGCTGGACGAAGAACGTCCCGCGCTCCTGGAGGTTGATCATGGCGAACGGCGTCGCCACGCCCGCGCGGTCAGCGATGAGCGAGCCGTTGGTGCGGTACTCGATCTCGCCGGCCCACGGCTCGTAGCCCTCGGAGATCGAGGACGCGATGCCCGCGCCGCGGGTGTCCGTGAGGAACTTCGTGCGGAAGCCGATGAGTCCGCGCGACGGGACGATGAACTCCATGCGGACCCAGCCGGTGCCATGGTTCGACATGTTGGTCATGCGGCCCTTGCGGGCGGCGAGCAGCTGCGTCACGGCGCCGAGGTACTCCTCGGGGACGTCGATCGTCATGTGCTCCATGGGCTCGTGCACGTGTCCGTCGACGCGCTTGGTGACGACCTGCGGCTTGCCGACCGTGAGCTCGAAGCCCTCGCGGCGCATCTGCTCGACGAGGATGGCGAGCGCGAGCTCACCGCGGCCCTGGACCTCCCAGGCGTCGGGGCGCTCGGTCGGAAGGACGCGGATCGAGACGTTGCCGATGAGCTCCTTGTCGAGGCGGTCCTTGACCTGGCGCGCGGTGACCTTCGCGCCCTTCACGCGGCCCGCGAGCGGGGACGTGTTGATGCCGATGGTCATGGAGATGGCCGGGTCGTCGACCGTGATGAGCGGGAGCGGCTGCGGGTTGTCGACGTCCGTGAGCGTCTCACCGATCGTGATGTCCTCGATGCCGGCGACGGCGACGATCTCGCCCGGGCCGGCGGACTCGGCGGTCACGCGCTCGAGCGCCTTCGTGGCGAGGAGCTCGGTGATCTTGACCGTCTTGATCGAGCCGTCGTGGCGGGCCCACGCGACCTGCTGGCCCTTGCGGAGCGTGCCGTTGTAGATGCGCAGGAGCGCGAGGCGACCAAGGAACGGCGACGCGTCGAGGTTCGTCACGTGGGCCTGGAGGACGCCCGCGGGGTCGTACGTCGGCGCGGGGATGTGCTTGATGATCGTCTCGAAGAGCGGCTCGAGGTTCTCATTCTCCGGCACGGTCCCGTCCGCGGGCTGCTCGAGCGACGACGCGCCCGCGCGGGCGGCGGCGTACACGACCGGGACGTCGAGGACCTTGTCGAGGTCGAGGTCGGGAACTTCATCCGCGAGGTCCGAGGCGAGGCCCAGGAGGAGGTCCATGGTCTCGTGGACCACCTCGTCGATGCGCGCATCGGGCCGGTCGGTCTTGTTGACCACGAGGATCACGGGCTTGTGCGCGGCGAGGGCCTTGCGGAGAACGAAGCGCGTCTGCGGGAGCGGGCCCTCGGACGCGTCGACGAGGAGCACCACGCCGTCGACCATCGAAAGGCCGCGCTCGACCTCGCCGCCGAAGTCGGCGTGGCCGGGGGTGTCGATGACGTTGATGAGGATGCCGCCGGGCTCGCCGACCTCCGCCGCCGCAGGACCGCCGTAGAGGACGGTCGTGTTCTTGGCGAGGATCGTGATGCCCTTCTCGCGCTCGAGGTCGCCGGAGTCCATGACGCGGTCCTCGACCGCGCTGTGCGCGGCGAACGAGTTGGTCTGCTTGAGCATCGCGTCGACGAGGGTCGTCTTGCCATGGTCGACGTGCGCCACGATGGCAACGTTGCGGAGGTCGGTACGGAACGCGGTGGACACAGTTTCAGTCATTCGCTTCGGGCTCGATTCGGTGGTTCGCGAGGATCCGGCGCCTGGCAAAGCTCGAACGGCTGGAGGCACAACGGAACAGACCCTCTTGAGGGCCAGCGTTTCCATTTTACGATGGATCCACGAGTGCCGAATCCCGTGGAGGGCCGGATGGACCTGAGCAGCCCACTCGGCCCGCGAATCGCGCGGGCCGTCGCCCCGTTTTCCTGCGCCCGGCGCGCGGCGCCGGCGGCTGTCCTCCTCGCGGTCCTTACCGCGACCGGGTGCGCGGCCCCGACGGCCGGGACGGCGGCGGGCGACCACGCGCCGTCGTCCGCTCCCACGCGCCAGGATCCGACGCCGGGCATCGTGCCGCTCGCCCTCAGCACGAGCCTGCCCAAGGGGTTCAGCAGCGCGTCCCCGGACCAGCTCCCGCTCGGCTCCGTCTACTTCAACCCGTCAGACGGGCGTCGCGAGGTCGTGCTCGGGAGCCTCGCGCGGACCGCCGTGCTCATCGGCGACTCCCAGTCCGAGCCGACGGACAGCTGGGTGCGGCGCGGCCTCGAGCAGGCCGGCTACACGGTCTATTTCGCGGGCCGCGGCGGGACCGGCTTCACGGTGTCGAACCCGCCCGTGCACGACTACGTCGACGCGCTCCGCCTCGGCGACTGGCTCCTCCCCCACGGAAGGCCCGGCCTCGTCGTGGTCCAGGGCGGCGGCAACGACGCGTCGCGAGGCTCCACGGACGCGGCGATCGTGAACGGCGAGGCTTCGCTCCTGAAGGAGCTAGCGCGCAGCTATCCCTCCGCCAAGACGCTTGTGATCGGCACCCTCGCGAAGTCAGCGGCCGACGGCGGCGGGCGGCGTCCCGAGGTCGATGCCCTCCTCGGGCGCACGTCGGCGCAGCTCGGCGTGCCGTTCATTGCCTGCGGCGACTGGATCTCGCGGTACGGCCTCGCGGACCTGCTCGCGGACGGCGTCCACCTCAAGCCCGCCGGCAAGGCGCGCCTCGCGCCCGTGCTGGCTGCGGCCGTCGCGGCGAAGGGGCTCAGCCTCAGCTGAACCCCTTCGTGTGGCGGCGCTTCGGTTCCGGAGCGAAGTCCCCTTAGTGCTTGAGAAGTCATCTTGAGGGTGACTCTTTCCGCGTGAAGGGGACTTCCCGCGGAGGCGACGCCTGAGAGCTGCCGCCGCCGAAGTGCCGGCTACTCGATGCCGCTCGCGAGCAGGAGCTCGCGCAGCTCGCGGCGCTCGCGCTGCTTCTCCGGGTCCGGGAGGGGGACGGCCGCGAGGAGCCGCTGCGTGTAAGCCTCCTGCGGGTTGCGCAGGATCTGGTCGCGCGAGCCCTGCTCCACGATCTTGCCGCGCTGCATGACGCAGATGTGGTCGGCGAGCACGTCGATCACGGCGAGGTCGTGCGTCACGAACAGGGCCGCGAAGCCGAGCTCCTTCTGGAGCGCCTGGAACAGCTCGAGGACCTTGGCCTGGACCGAGACGTCGAGCGCGGACGTCGGCTCGTCGGCGACCATGAGCTTCGGCTTGAGCGAGAGCGCGCGGGCAATGCCGACGCGCTGCTTCTGGCCGCCGGAGAGCTCGTGCGGGTAGCGGTTTCGGTAAGCCCGCGGCAGCTCGACCTGGTCGAGGAGCGTCTCGACCCGCTTCTGCAGGTCTGCCCCCTTCGCGACCCCTGCGAGGAACATCGGCTCGCCGATCGACTCGCCGATGGGGAGACGCGGGTTGAGCGAGGACGAGGGATCCTGGAACACCATGCCGACCGAGCGGCGGACGTCGTGGAGCTCCTTCGAGTTCTTCTTGAGGGTCGAGATCTCGCGACCGCCGACCTTGAGCGAGCCCTCGGCGACCGGGAGGAGGCCCACGGCGGCACGGCCGATCGTCGTCTTGCCCGAACCGGACTCGCCCACGAGGCCGACCACCTGGCCGGGGTACACGACGAGGTTCGCGCCCTCGACGGCCCGGAAGGCCGGAACGCGGCCCTGCTTGGGGTACTCGATCGCCACGTCCTTGAGCTCCAGGACGGGCGTGCCCCGACGCTCGACCGCGGCCTCGGCCTGGGCCAGCGCTTCGAGGTTCTCCTTCTCGCGCTCGGCGAGCTCCGAGATCTCGACCGCCTCGAGCTCCGCGTGCGTGGCGGCTGCGAGTGCCGCCGTGATGTCGACCTCGGACTCCGACTCGGAGCCCTGGCCGAGGTGCGGCACGGCGGCAAGCAGGGCCTGGGTGTACTCGTGCTTCGGGTCGTGGAAGATCTGCTCGGCGGTGCCCGACTCGACGATGACGCCACGGCGCATGACCGCGATGCGGTCGGCGAGGTCGGCGACCACGCCCATGTCGTGCGTGATGAGGATGACGGCGCTGTTGAGCTTGTCCTTCAGGTGGCGCATCAGGTCGAGGATTTCGGCCTGGACGGTCACGTCGAGCGCGGTCGTGGGCTCATCGGCGATGAGGAGCTTCGGATCGCACGAGAGCGACTGGGCGATCATGGCGCGCTGACGCTGGCCGCCCGAGAGCTGGTGCGGATAGGACTTGAAAGCCTTCTCCGGGTCGGGGAGCTCGACGAGTTCGAGCATCTTGATCGCGCGGGCCTTCGCCTCGTCCGGGGAGACCGGATTGTGGAGGCGAATCGTCTCGATGATCTGGTTGCCGATCGTGTAGACGGGGTTGAGCGCCGTCATCGGCTCCTGGAAGATCACGGCGACGTCGTTGCCGCGGACCCGGCGGATCGCCGTGCGATCCTTGCCGAGAAGCTCCTGACCCGCGAGCTTCACGCTGCCGGCGACGCGGCTGTTCGAGGGCAGGAGGCCGAGGAGGGCCATCGAGCTCGCGGACTTGCCCGAGCCGGACTCGCCGACGATGGCGAGGACCTCGCCTGCGCGCACCTCGTAATTGAGGTTGATCGCCGCCGGGACCCACTCCTTCTCGACGCCGAAATCGACGCTCAGGTCCTTGACCTCGAGCACCATCTGGCCCTTGACCAGATCGCCCCCGATGCCACCGCCCTTCGCGGGCCGGCGCGACTTTCCTGCCATGCCGAGGTTCTCAGTCATCCTCTGCTCTTCCTTCCGTGCACCGCCCCCGCCGGGCGCTTTGGCCCCCGGGGCGGAATCCTGAATTATGGGTGGCATGAGCGCTCTGCAGCATGCCGGTCCCGTCGACGTCTTCAAGGCCCGCAGCAACAAGGCGCTGGCCATTCTCCTGTGGGCGCTTGCCGCGTTCGGGACCGTGGTCACCGTGGCCCAGACCGGCTTCGCGGGGCTCCGCTTCTCGGCACCCCTCGTGCTCATGGCGTTCGCCGGCTGGGCGCTCTTCTGGCGCCCCGCCGTCGTGGTGAGCGATTCCGGCGTCGAGCTCGTCAACCCCCTGCGCCGCATCGGCGTGCCGTGGGAGGCGCTCGCCTACGTGGACACGAAGTACGCGCTCACGCTCGTGACGGAATCCGGCCGCTTCTCGTCCTGGGCGGCCCCGGCGCCCGGCGTCCTCGGAGCGCGCCATGCGCGCCCCGAGAACATCAGGGGCCTCCCAGCCAGCGCCTACGGCCCGTCGCAGTCCGTCCGCCCCGGCGACCTCCCGCAGACCGTCTCCGGCCAGGCCGCCCTTCTGGTGCGCCGCCGCTGGGCGGAGCAGGTGGAGCGCGGCGCCGTCACCGGCGGGCAGGCTGGCGAGACGCCCGTTCTGCGCGGAGCGGCGTGGGGCATTCTCGCGGTTGCCCTCGTGCTCGTTGCCGCGACCATCGTGACGCTCACCGCCTGACCGGCGGGCCGGAGCTGCCCAGCGGATCACCTCAGGCGGTCCCGCCCTTGCCATCCTCGGCGCGCTCCGGCGCACCGCCGAATGCCTCGGTGTCCGGGACCTCCGAGGTCACCGAGCTCACGGTCGTACCGACCTCGAGGGAGGGCTCGGCTGCAGGGGAAGCGCCAGCGGCAACGGCACTGCCGTGCGCCCCGCGGCTCTTGGCCTTCTTGGCATTGAACTTCTTCTGGCGCGGATCGAACGCATCGCGCAGGCCGTCGCCGATGAAGTTGATGCTGAGGCAGATGAGCACGATGAACAGGCCCGGCCACCAGAAGAGCCACGGACGCGTGGCGAACGCCTCCTGGTTCTGCGAGATGAGGAGGCCCAGCGAGGTGTCCGGGGCCTTCACGCCGACGCCGAGGTAGCTCAGCGCCGTCTCGAGCAGGATCGCCGAGGACATGATGAGCGTGCCGTTGACGATCACGACGCCGATGGCGTTCGGCAGGATGTGCTTGAAGATGATCCGGAAGTTCGACGCGCCGGAAATGCGGGCCGCGTCGACGAACTCCCGCTCGCGCAGCGAGAGGAACTCGCCGCGGACGAGGCGGGCGAGAGACACCCAGAGCACGAGGCCCAGGAAGATGCCGAGGACCACCACGCCGTTGCTTGCGGCGAACTGCGCGAACCACGTGCCGGAGTCACGGCGGCCGGCCGTCTGCGACATCACGGCCGCGAGGAGCAGCACGGGAATGATGATGATGATGTCGGTCAGGCGCATGAGGACCGTCTCGACCCAACCGCGGAAGTAGCCCGCGAGCGAGCCGACGACGACGCCGATGACCCCGGCGACGATGCCGATGATGAGCATGACGACGATCGACTGCTGCGCGCCACGCATCGTCATCGCGAAGAGGTCGCGACCGATCCGGTCCTGTCCGAAGGGGTGGTCGCCGAAGCTGAACGGTGCCAACGTCCACGTCGGGACGCCCTCGTTGACGAGCGGCGTGACCTGGTCGTGCTGGTACTTCCACCAGCCGGGGAACGGGCCCCACCCCTCGGACGAGAACGCGAGGAGGAAGATCATCGCGAAGACCACGAGACCGATGAGGGCGCCCGAGTGGCCGAAGAAGCGCTTCCGGACGATCTGGCCGAGGCTCAGGCCCTTGGTCTCGAGGACCGGCTCGATGCCTGCGGCCGGCGCGGCGGTCGCTGCTCCCGAGGCTGTGGGCGCAGCGGTCACGTCTTGCTGCTGAGACTGCTGGCTCATGTCACTTCACCCTAACGCGCGGGTCGAGTGCGGAGTAGATCAGGTCCGCAACGAGATTGAAGAAGAGGGCTGTGATGGCGACGCACAGGAACACGCCCATCACCGGGTTCGGGTCGACGTGCGAGATCCCGTCGAGGAACATGAAGCCCATGCCGTGCACCGAGAACACGGTCTCGGTGATGACGGCGCCGCCGATGAGCTGGCCGATGTCGAGGGCGACGACGGTCGAGATCGGAATGAGCGCGTTGCGGAAGGCATGCCGCATGACCACGGACCGCTCGCTCACGCCCTTGGCGCGCGCGGTGCGGATGTAGTCCATGTTCATGACCTCGAGCATCGACGAGCGCGTGTAGCGGGTGTAGCTCGCGAGCGAGATCAGGACGAGGGCCACGGTCGGCAGGATGAGGTGCGTGAACGTGTCGATGCCGGAAGACCAGAAGTCGGCCTGGAGGTTCGGCGTGCCAGCACCGATCGTCGCAATGGGACGACCGCGCACCAGGCCGTTGTCGAAGTAGGCCGGCCACGACTGCATGAAGCGGTCGAGCATGATGAGGGCACCGACGATGAAGGCCGTGATGCCGCCTGCGCGCATCCCCTGGCTCCGGTCGTAGCCGCCCCAGAAGTAGCCCACCGCGATGCCCACGGCCACGGTCACCACGGCGAGGATGACGATCATGAGCGGCGTGGCGAGGTTGAGCAGCGGCTGCATCGGGAAGTAGGCCGCGACACCGATGACGACGGTCGTGAGGGCTGCGTAGAGGGCGCGGCGGTTCTGCAGACCGGCCGTGAGGACCGTGACCCCGAACGCGATGCCGACGCCGGCGATGAGGATGACGCCCAGACCGAGCCCCGGGAAGCGGAACCACTGCGTGATGCTCGCGACCTCGAGGACGAGGGTCACGAAGGCGAACACGATCGCCCCGATGATGAGCCGCCGGCGGACCGAGCCGGCCGAGACGACCCCGGCGATGATCCCGACCACGATTCCGACGCCGAGGGCCGTCGCAATCGGGATGTCCGGGTGCGCCAGGAAGTTGTTGAAGCCGATGGCGCCGTACTCCTTGAGCAGGACGGCGACCCAGAAGATCGGCAGCGAGAAGAACAGGAACGCCAGGAACGTCACGCCGTAGTCGAGCGCGCTGTACTGGCGCAGAGCGGTGATGATGCCGAGGGCGACGCCCACGAGGATGGCCAGGATGGTTGCACCCGTGACCAGGGTCAGGGTCTGCACGAGGGCTTGGCCCAGTGCTTGCGTCACCGGCTGGCCGGCCAGGTTCTTGCCGAGATCGCAGTGGCCCGCGAAGCAGCCGGCGGCTCCACCGAGCCACTTGAAGTAGCGGATAGGGGCCGGCGTCGCCAGATCCAGGAGCTGGGAGCGGGCCTGCATGAGCTGCGCGGCGTTGGGTTGATTACTGGCGCGGAATTCCTCGAGCGGATCTCCGGACAGCGCAGTCAGGTTGTACACCAGGAACGACGCGCCGAGGAGGATCAATGCTGCGGTGATGAGGCGCCGGACGACGTATGTCACCATGTTTCGTTGTACCTCTAAAAGTCAGCTGTCCGAAAGGTGTCCGGACAGCTCGTCAGGGGGCCTAGGGCTTGCCCGCGGTCGGCGGGGGCCTACGGCGGGGTGGCGGGTTATGCCGAGGGCGCTGAGAAGCGCCGGAACCCAATTGCTCGGTCCCGGCGCTTCTCAGCATCAGAACTCAGGGAGAACTAGGACTTTGCAGCCCACTCCCAGTAGTTCCACCACACGCCGCTGCTGTTCGGCATGTACTTTACGCCCGTCACGCGGTCGCTGAAGGCTTCCACGCCCACCGCCTGGAAGAGCGGCACGCCGTAGGACGCGCCCCAGATCTTCTGGTCGATCTGCTTCTCGAGGTCAACCTGCTTGCTCTGGTCCGTGGTCTGGACGAGCTGCGACATAAGCGCGTCCGCCGCCGGATCGGAGAACTTGTTGAAGTTCGAGCCGTTGCCCGTCTTGAAGATCTGCGGGACGCCCGAGACGCCGACGCCCGGGTTGATCCAGCCGAAGATCGAGGCATCGTAGCCGCCCTTGCCGAGCGCCTTGCCCCAGTCAGACTTGCCGAGGCCGCCGTCGACGATCTTGAAGCCAGCCTTCGCCGCGTTTGCCGCGATGAGGGTGTAGGCGTCAACACGGTTGGGGTTGTCCTTGTTGTACATGATCCGAATGGTCGGAGTCTTGCCAGCGAGGAGCTGCTTCGCCTTGTCGATGTTGACCTGCTGGTAGTCGGCAGAACCGTTGTTCTTGACCGAGTCCGCGTACGGAGCCTGGTCCGGAACGAAGATCTGCGAGTCGAGCGGCTTCGCGTTCGGGTCCATCTGCTTGATGATCTTGTCCACGATGTCCTGGCGGGGAACCGTGAGCATGAACGCCGTGCGGACGTCCTTGTCGGCCAGCGGGCCGTAGAAGTTCAGGTCGAGGTGGTCATAGGAGAGCTGGTGACCCTGGTTCACCGTCACGCCCGGGATCGCCTTGAGCTGCTGGATCGTGTCCGAGGAAGCCTGCGGGGCGATGATGTCTGCCTCGCCGTTCTTGAGCGCCTGAATCTGCGCCGGAGCAGAACCGATGTAGCGGATCGTGATCTGATCGAGGTTCGCGGTCGGGCCCCAGTTGAAGTCCTTGTTGCGAACGAGCGTCATGGACTGGTCAGCGACCATGTCCTTGACCACGTACGGGCCGTTCGAGAGGAAGAGGCTCGTGTCAGACGGGAGCGTCTTCGTGTCGAAGCCCGTGTTGTAGAAGTCAGCGGCCTTCTTGAGCGTCTCGTTGGCCGGCTGCTGGTTGCTCGGATCGCCCTTCTTCATGCCCTTCATGAGGTCGAAGAGTGCCTTGGCGTCAGCGAGGCCGGCCTTCTTGGCGACCACGTGGGCCGGGACGTCGATCGTGCCGTTGTTGCCGCCGATCGCGGTCTCCCAGTCGGCGAACGGCTTGGTGTACGTCAGGGTAAACGTCTTGCCATCCGACGAGACATCCGGGAAATTGGTGTTGTTGAGGCCGGTCGGGTCGCCAGCCGTGGAGAAGTACGCCGTGCCCTTCTTGCCATCGGGGCTCGCGTCATCGAAGTACGAGGAGCTCGCTGCCCAGTTAAGCGCGATGTCGTACGCCGTGACGGGGGTGCCGTCAGACCACTTGACGCCGTCGTTCAACGTGTACTTGACGGTCAGCGGGTTGTCCGACGTCTTCTCGTAGTGGCCGAACTTCTCGTTGTGGACAATCTTGAGCGAATTGTCGACGTAGTAGAAGCCCCAGTGGGTGGCGTAGCTGATCTTGGAGTTGATGTCCGTGTTGCCGTCCGCAGTGTTCGAGTTGAACGTGTTGAACGCGTTCACCTCGACAACAGTGGCACTGCCGCCCTGCTTTGCAGCCGAGCCGCTCGACGATGGTGACGTCGACCCGCCCTGGGTTGCGCAGGCGCTGAGGGCAAGCACGGCAGCTGCCGCAATCCCCACCGCCTTGGAAATACGCCCGAAACGCATTCCGCCTCCTTGGTTCCATGAGTGTAGTGCCGGAGAAATCCGGCCGGACGGCCCTCCCCCAGACACAGGGACGTGGCGCGCCTCACATGTCACACAGCCTACGCACAGCGCGGGGCAGCTGGCTACGAAAGCTCCGTTTCAGATTAAGGTTGTTATCGAGCTGCAACATATCTTTCAGATCGGGCACGAACAGGGTCCAGTGATTGGGAGATACCAATCACTGGACCCTTGCGATTCCGCCGCCTACCCAGCGGTATGCCGCCGTCGTCAATCGCTCCCCTGCGCAGCAGCGAAAGGCGCGGGCCCGGTGCGACGCGAGCCCTCCCAGTACTTTGTCAACTTGGGTTGACCATCCAAGAGGCCGAGACGTACGATGTCAACCAGTGTTGACAATCGACGAAGGCGTGATCCATGGAGGTTGACGACGTGCTCAAGATCGTCCAGGCGACCGGCGACGACGATCCGCGCGAGGCGCTCGCCGCGGCCCGGGAACTCCGACGCGCGGCCGACCGGACCGAGGCGGCAGTGGTTCGCCGTGCGCGCATCCAGGGGCTGAACTGGGCGGAGATTGCCCAGAGTCTCGGCGTGACGCGCCAGGCCGTGCACAAGAAGTACGGCCGGCACTAACGGGTGGAGCCAACGGACGGCCGGCGCTGACGGCCGGGCTGACGCCCTTCGTGTCCTACGGGGTCCCGTAGGCGCCGGTCGAGATGTCCTCGAGCAGGCCCTGGTGGGTCGGGGCCCATTCGAGCCGCTCGCGAGTGAGCTGGCTGGAGGCGGGGATGTCGAGGCCGAGCAGGGCCGCGAGCCACCCGAAATGCTCTTGCGCCGCCTCCGGCCCGACCGACTCCGTGGGCACGGCGAAATGACGCCCGATGGCTGCCGCGATATCGCGCGTGGCGATGCCCTCCTCGCCGACGGCGTGGACGACGGCGCCGGGCTCGGCCCGCTCGAAGGCGAGCCGGACGAGGTGCGCGGCATCCGCGCGATGGACGGCCGGCCACCGGTTGGTGCCGTCCCCGAGGTAGGCCGCGACGCCGCGCTCCCGTGCGGCGCGGGCGATGACTGCTGTGAATCCCTTGTCCCCCGGCCCGTGGACGGTCGGTGCGAAGCGGACCGCGACGGAGCGGACGCCTCTCTCGGCAAAGGAGAGCGCGAGGTGCTCGCTCCCGCCGCGCGCAGACTCCGGCGCGATGTTCGGAGCCGCGTCCTCCTCGGTGGCGGTACGGCCAACAGCGAGCCCTGCGACCCCGGAAGCGATGACCAACGGCCGGCCCGAGCCGACGAGCGCTCCGCCGAGGGTCTCGACGGCCGCCCGCTCGGTGCGCCCGGCCCCCGCGAAATCGCTGAAGTCGTGGTTGAACGCGAGGTGGATGACGCCGTCCGCCTCCTCGGCTCCCGAACGGAGGCTTTCGAGATCATCCAGACCGCCCGGCAGCGGCTTGACCCCAGCCGCCGCGAGCGCGTGGGCCGACGCGTCCGAACGGGCCAGCCCGACGACCTCGTGACCGGCGGTGAGCAGCTCGGGGACGACGGCGGATCCGATCCAACCTGAGGCCCCGGTCATGAAGATGCGCATGAGAACTCCCTTCGATGTCAGTTACTGACATGAGTGTAGCGATGATGTCACTCTCTGTCATCACCTAGACTGGTCAGCATGGGTCGTTGGGAACCGGATGCCGCTGGACGGCTGCTCGAAGCCGCACTGGAGCTCTTCTCCGAGCGAGGGTACGAGCAGACGACCGTCGCCGACATCGCGCAGAAGGCCGGAGTGACCGAGCGCACCTTCTTCCGCTACTACGCGGACAAGCGAGAGGTCCTCTTCGGCGGCGGAACCGAGCTCGAAGCCACCGTCGTGGCGAGCATCGCGGCCGCGCCGTCGTCTGCGGCACCGCTCGAGGCAGTCGTCGCCGCCATCTCCGCGATCGGCCTCCTGCTCGACGAGCGGCGCGAGTTCGCCCGCCGTCGCGCGGCGGTCATCGCGTCGAACGCGAGCCTGCAGGAACGAGAGCTGCTCAAACTCGCGGCGCTCAGCACGGCCGCGTCGTCAGCGCTCAGGGATCGCGGCGCCGGAGCGGCCGAGGCCGCGCTCGCCGCAGAGACGGGAATGGCGCTCTTCAAGGTCAGCTTCGAACGGTGGGTCGCCAGCCCGAGCGCGCGGAGCATCGCGGACTATGTCAAGGAGGCCGCGAGGGAGCTCACGGCACTTGCAGCCAAGCTCTGAAGTCTGACGGGCCGTGTTGCGGTCCGCGCGGCAGACCTACCAGTTCTCGATCGACCGGAGCAGGAGCGCCCTCTCGTGGCCGTCGAGGTCCGACGACGAGAGAGCGCACGCATAGTTGGTGCACTGCGGATTGATCGGCACCCATCGGGGCCCGTCGTCGTCGGTTGGCGCCTCGTTCTCCCACGCGACCCTCACCTGGGACTTGCACAGCGGGCATGGAAGCGGCCGATAGCCGGTCGGGATGGTCGTCATCTCTCCCCCACTCACCCTCGCATGCCCCTCGCCAGCACGCGCCCGCCATACGGGTCGCCGCGACCGCGGTGACTCGGCCCGTGGCGTCGTGCTTTGCGGGCCTCGTGCGCTGCGGGGCGCCGGTCCGCGTCGTTGCGAACCGGTTCTGTCCACCATATAGCTGCATATGAGAAGTGGGATAGGAAAACAATCGATATGGTCTCGCCCCCGCCTCAGGGCGGCCTACCGGGCGAAGACGCCGACGAGGACTCGGACGCGCGAACACTGACCAATGTGGGACCGGTCACACAAACCCTTGTCCATCCGATTACAACGATGTAGCTTGAGCCTCGGATCACACCGAAGTGGTCTCGCCGAGCCAGGCGGTGGTCATCACATCCGCAAGGAGCCGTGAATGAAGCTACCCATGTCGTCCCCCACTCTCGCCCAGATGGTGTCAAGGGTTCCCCATGGCCAAGGACCTCGTTCTGGGCGGGGCGCCCTCCATAGCCCGCCGCCCGGCTCACTGGCCGTCGCAGAGCGGAGCCGCGCGAAATGACCGATTTCCCGGAAGCCGGGCTGCGCCGTCGTACGCTGCTCCGCGGCGTGCTCGCAGGCGCCGCCGCCCTCGGAGCGGCTCCCCTGCTGAGCGGATGCGATTCCCCGGTCGCGGCAGGGCTCGCCCGCACTCAGCTCGACCGCTCGACCGTGACGTTCTGGAACCTCTTCGGCGGCGGCGACGGGGCCCGGCTCAAGACCATGCTCGACAAGTACTCGCAGGACCACGGATCCGGTTCGCTCACGGCCTCGACGTTCGCGTGGGGAGATCCGTACTACACGAAGCTCACGCTCGCGACGGTGGGAGGACAGCCGCCTGACGTCGCCGTCTCGCACCTGACGCGCATGCAGAATCTCGCGGAAGCCGATCTCCTGACCCCGATCACCGACGAGATGCTCGCGGGCGCCGGCCTCGCGGCGTCGGACTTCAACCAGAACGCGTGGGCCAACCAGAAGCGCGGCGGACAGAACTACGCGATCCCGCTCGACACCCACCCGTTCGTCCTCTTCTACAACGTGGACGTATGCCAGAAGGCCGGGCTGATCGACGGCAACGGCCAGCTCAAGCCGATCCAGGGCATTGACCAGTGGGAAGCGGCGCTCGACGCCGCCAAGAAGGCGACGGGTTCATACGCGGTCGCGTCCGCAAGCGTCGGCGACTTCGCGACGCCGTGGCGCTTCTTCCAGACCCTGTATTCGCAGATGGCCGGCAACACGCCATTCCTCGGGGACAGCGGCCGCAGCATCACGGTCAACCAGGACCTCGCGCGCAAGGCTCTCACCTACATCCAGCGGATGAGCACGCAGGGGTGGCTGGCTCCGACGAGCGACTACGCGGGCGCGGAGGGGCTCATGTTCACCGGCAAGGCCGCGTTCTATCTCGAGGGCGAATGGGAGCTCACGACCGCTCAGGCGGTCAAGGGACTCAAGTTCGGCATGGCGCCGTTCCCGCCGCTCTTCGACAACAAGGCAGCCCAGGCGGACTCCCACACGTTCGTCCTCCCCAAGAAGGACCGGAGCCCCGAGGAGACCCAGCGCGCCATGGGCTTCATCGCAGCCATGCTCAAGCAGAGCATGACGTGGGCTCAGGGCGGCCACATTCCGGCGTATCTCCCGACGCTGAACAGCAGCGAGTACCAGAGGCTCGAGCCGCAGGCCAGCTATTCAGAGGTGGCCCAGTACACGCACTACGACGCCCTCGCCTGGTATTCGGGATCGGGATCCGTCTTCGAGAACATCGTCGGGGCGCAGATCGCCCTCGTCCAGCAGCACCTCGCGTCCCCAGACGCGGCGCTCTCCAGCATCACCTCCCAGCTCTCTCCGTACCTGAACGCAGCGAACCCGCTGTGACGAGCCGAACCACCGGAGAACTCTCATGACCACACTCACCACCCCTAGGATCAACGTCGCGAGGCCCGGCTCAGCGAAGCGCGGGGCCCCGCAAGCGCGGCCCCGCCAGAGCCGGCCGGCGTGGCTGTTCCTCGCGCCGTTCGCGATCGTCTACCTCGTGTTCCTCATCGGCCCGACGCTCTACATGCTCGTCGCGAGCCTGTTCAACACGAGCCTCGTCAAGTCTGGCTTCGGCAGCTTCGCCGGCCTGGCCAATTACGGGGAGATGCTGACTCGGCCCGACTTCTGGGCCGCCATGTGGCACACCGTCCAGTTCACGCTCTACACCACGCCGCCGCTGGTCATCCTCGGCTTCGTCATGGCGGTGCTCACCAATCGGGTCGGCCGCGGGCAGTGGTTCTTCCGCCTGGCCTTCTTCGTCCCGTTCATCCTTCCGTCCGCCTCGATCGCGCTCATCTGGCAGTTCATCTTCACGCCGAACACCGGCCTGCTCAACGGGCTGCAGGCCCTGCTGGGTCTCGCCCCCACCGCCGTCCTCGCCAACCCGGCGTGGGCCATGGTCGGGGTCGCGGCCGCCACCGTCTGGTGGACGATCGGGTTCAACTTCATCCTCTATCTGGCCGCTCTCCAGGACATCCCCCGCGAGCTCTACGAGGCCGCCGCGGTGGACGGGGCGAGCCCCTGGCAGCAGATTCGATTCATCACCATCCCGCTGCTGGGCAGGACGACCACCCTCGTCGTCCTCCTGCAGATCATCGCCAGTCTCAAGATCTTCGATCAGGTCTATCTCATGACGAGCGGAGGCCCCGGGCAGTCCACCCAGGTGGCCCTGACGTTCATCGCGAACACGGCCTTCACGAGCGATCGCGTGGGCGCCGCCTCCGCGGCTTCGGTTCTTCTGTTCATCGTGATCCTGCTCATCGCCGCGGCGCGGGAGCTCTTCACGCGCGCCCAAGACAGGAAGGCGTGACATGGCCACGCTTCAGACAACCCGGAACAACCGCTTCATCACGGCCGCCGCCTCCGGCCCTGTGCGCTCGAAGGCCCAGCAGGCGAAGGACGCGCGCGGATTCCGAATCGCCTCGGCGATCGTGCTCGGCCTCCTCGCCCTGCTCTGGCTCCTGCCGACGCTGTGGGCCATCAAGACGTCGCTCTCGTCTAACGCGACGGCCTCGCTCGGAGCGCCCGCGATCCTCGCGGACACCCAACTCACGAATCACTCCTATTCCGTGCTCCTGGGATCGGGCGATCTCTGGAACTGGTACCTGGCGAGCGCGATCACGTCGTCGCTCACCGTCATCCTCACGGTGGTCTTCGCCTCGATGGCGGCGTATCCCCTGTCTCGCATGCAGTTCCGCGGACGCACGGTCGTGTTCCTTCTGGTGGTCGCCGGCATCATGGTTCCGACGCAGGTCCTTGTGGTCCCGGTCTTCCGCGAGCTCGCCGCGATGGGGCTGCTCAACACCTATTGGTCGGTCATCCTCCCGCAGGTGCCGGCCGTCGTCGCGGTCTTCATCTTCAAGCAGTTCTTCGACGGGATTCCCCGGGAGCTCGAGGAGGCGGCAAGGGTCGACGGCGCGAGCTACTGGCGGGTCTACTGGTCCGTCATCATGCCGCTTTCACGCCCGGTGGTCTCCGCCGTCGGAATCCTCACGTTCGTGACGGTCTGGAACAACCTCATCCTTCCGCTCTTCACCCTGTCGAACCCGAAGCTCATGACGATCCCCGTGGGGCTGGCCACTGTCCAGGGCTCGTACGGGCAGCGGCTCGCCGACATCCAGGCCTCCGCCATCCTGGGCGCCCTGCCGCTCGTCATCATCTACTTCTTCCTGCAGCGGCGCATCGTCGAGGGCGTCGCGGGAACCGGGCTCAAGGGCTAGCGCTCGGCCGGCGTCGCTTGGGCGCGGCATGCCTTTCACGGGGGGAGGCATGCCGCGCCCTCGGCTTCCCACGTGCCGCGCGCCTCCACGCATCGCGGCGCTGCGTCAGGCGGAGTCGCGCACGATGAGCGCGGGCGCCACGGGCTCGGCAAATCTCAGCTCGCCGCCGTCCACGAGGGCCACGAGGCGGGACACCGCGCGTCGGCCCAACTCGCCGAAATCCTGGCGGACGGTCGTGAGGGGCGGGGCGAAGAAGGCGGCTTCCGGAATGTCGTCAAAACCGACGACGGCGAGGTCCCCCGGAACGCGGCGACCGGCGAGGCGCGCGGCGTGCAAGATCCCGAGCGCCATCTGGTCGTTGGACGAGAACACTGCGGTGATGCTGGGGTCCGCGAGCTTTTCCGCCGCGATCTCGGCGCCGGAGGCCGCCGTCCAGTCGCCCTCGCGCGAGACCACGGCCTCGGCGCCGCAGGCTTCCACCTCGAAGAGGAAGCCCGCGCGGCGGGCCCGTGCCTCGGCCCAGTCGAGCGGCCCGCAGACGTGGAGGATCTTCCGGTGGCCCTTCTCCACCAGATGGCGGGCAGCCAGCCGCGCTCCCTGCACCTGATCCACGAACAGGCCAGCCTCCTCCCCCGTGCCAGCGCCGTGCAGTTCGACCGTCGGGATCCCGAGGGAAAGCGAGGCCATCACATCCTGGACTCGCTGCTGCGGCGCAATGACCACGATGCCGTCCACGGACTGGTCGACAAGGTGCTCCAAGGCCTTGAGGATCTCATCCCTCGTCGGGGCGGCTGCGTGGGCCACCGTGACGAAATAGCCCGCGTCCCGGGCCGCGTTCTCCACGGCATCCAGGCTCGAGGCCGGCCCGTACAGCGCCGACGCGGACGAGGCCAGGACGCCAATGGTCCGGGACCGCGAGGTGGTCAGCATCCGCGCTGCCCGGTTCGGCCTGAATCGCAGCTCCGCCATCGCGGCCATGACCCGCTCGCGCGTCTCCGGCCGGATGCTCGGCGAATCGTTGAGCACGCGCGAGACCGTCTGCCGCGAGACGCCGGCGGCGGCCGCAACTTCGCGGACGCCGGGGGCGCGGGACTCGGGAGGCTGGGTCACACAGTCACTCTAGAGCGATCCCCGGGGTGGCGCGGTGACCAGCTCGGCCGGGGCCGCGCCGTCGTCCGCTGCGGCGAGCTGATCGCATCGGTGGGGCGGCGCCGTCGTTCGTCACGTCGTTCTTAACAATGGGGCGGTTGGGGGCGCCCCCCTCGGAGTTCACCCAGATTTCCTCCGATTTATTTTGACTTACTCAAAATAACTGTTTAAATGAGTGGCGAGCGCCTCGCCGTCTGACCGCCGGGGCGACCGACAACCCCCACCCCGGAAGGAATACCGTGTCTGAGAGCACCATTTCCAAGTGCCCGGTAGCCCACAGCCCCCGTGTGCACCCGACCCAGGGCGTCGCCAACCATGAATGGTGGCCCAACAAGCTCAACCTGAAGATCCTTGCCAAGAACCCGGCGGTGGCCAACCCGCTGGGCGAGGATTTCGACTACGCCGAGGCATTCGGCGCCCTGGATCTGGACGCGGTCAAGGCTGACCTCGCGCAGGCCATGACGGATTCCAAGGACTGGTGGCCGGCTGACTTCGGCCACTACGGGCCGTTCATGATCCGCATGGCATGGCACTCCGCCGGAACCTACCGCTCCCACGACGGCCGCGGCGGTGGCGGGGCCGGGCAGCAGCGCTTCGCGCCGCTCAACTCGTGGCCCGACAACGGCAGCCTCGACAAGGCGCGCCGCCTCCTGTGGCCCGTCAAGAAGAAGTACGGCCAGTCCATCTCATGGGCCGACCTCATGATCCTCGCGGGCAACGTGGCCCTCGAGACCATGGGCTTCAAGACGTTCGGCTTCGCCGGCGGCCGCCCGGACGTGTGGGAAGCGGACGACGACGTGTACTGGGGTCCCGAGAAGGTGTGGCTCGACGACGAGCGCTACACCGGCGACCGCGACCTCGAAGCCCCCCTCGCCGCGGTCCAGATGGGCCTCATCTACGTCAACCCGGAAGGCCCCAACGGGAGCCCGGACCCGCTCTCGTCCGCGCGCGACATCCGCGAGACGTTCCGCCGCATGGGCATGAACGACGAGGAGACCGTGGCCCTGATCGTCGGCGGCCACACCTTCGGCAAGACCCACGGCGCCCACCCCGCCGACAAGCTCGGCCCCGATCCCGAAACCGCCCCGCTCGAGGCGCAGGGCCTCGGCTGGAAGAACGGCTACGGAACGGGCCACGGCGGCGACACCCTCACCTCGGGCGTCGAGGTCACCTGGACGTACCACCCCACCCGCTGGGACAACGAGTTCCTCCACATCCTGTTCGCGTACGAATGGGAGCTCATGGAGTCCCCGGCGGGCGCCAAGCAGTGGCGCCCCAAGGACAACGGCGGGGCGGACCTTGTTCCGGAGGCGCACGCCGGCTCCGGCACCCGCGAGCCGCGCATGCTCACGAGCGATCTCGCCCTGCGCGTCGACCCCGCGTACGAGGCGATCTCGCGCCGCTTCAAGGATGACCTCGGCGCGCTGGAGGAAGCCTTCAGCCGCGCCTGGTTCAAGCTGACCCACCGCGACATGGGCCCGAAGGCCCGGTACCTCGGCAAGGAGGTCCCCGCCGAGGACCTGATCTGGCAGGATCCGCTCCCCGCCGCGCCGGAGCACACCATCGGCGCGGCCGAGATCGCCGTGCTGAAGGAGAAGATCTCCGCCTCGGGCCTGTCCGTCGAGGACCTCGTCTCCACGGCATGGAAGGCGGCGGCCTCGTTCCGAGGCTCCGACAAGCGCGGCGGCGCCAACGGCGGCCGCATTCGCCTCGAGCCGCAGGTCAGCTGGTCCGTGAACCGGCCGGAGAAGCTCAAGCCCGTGATCGCCGTGCTCGAGGGGATCGTCGCGGACTTCAACGCCTCCTCGGCGGTCAAGGTCTCCTTCGCCGACGTCGTGGTCCTCGCCGGCGGCGTCGGAGTCGAGCAGGCCGCACTGGCCGCCGGCCACGACGTCACGGTGCCGTTCACACCTGGCCGCGTGGACGCGACCCAGGAGCAGACCAGCACGGAGCAGTTCGCGTGGCTCGAGCCCGTGGCCGACGGCTTCCGCAATCATGACAGCGGCTTCCTGAAGCTGCCCAGCGAGTACCTTCTCATCGACCGGGCGAACTTGCTGAAGCTGTCTGCGCCCGAGATGACGGTCCTGGTGGGCGGGCTCCGAGTTCTCGGCAACAACTGGGACGGCTCGCAGCTCGGTGTCTTCACCGACCGCCCGGGCGCGCTGAGCAACGACTTCTTCGTCAACCTGCTCGAGCTCGGCCTCGAGTGGATCCCCGACGCCGCCGAGAAGACTTACACCACCTCGGACGGCCGCTGGACGGGCAGCCGGGTGGACCTGGTCTTCGGCTCGAACTCCGAGCTGCGCGCCCTTGCCGAGGTCTATGCCTCGGACGACGCGCAGGAGAAGTTCGTGGCCGACTTCGTGAAGGCGTGGGTCAAGGTCATGGACAACGACCGCTTCGAGCTGAAGAAGTAGGGCCGCAAGACTAGGCCCCGGGCCAGCCCAGCTCGGTTCCAGTCTGTACACGCCAGTGGCCGCCATCCCCGCGGGGATGGCGGCCACTGGCGGTCCCGCAGGAAGGCTAGGGCTGAACGATCCGCTGGTCGGTGTTCGTGTAGGTGATCGAGTCTGCCGTGGCCCCGACGAGGCCCATCGTGACTCTGAGGAGGCCGGGCGCGACGTCGTCGAGGGGTGGAGGCGTGTCGGTGCCGAGCGTCAGGCTGCGCCCGTCGGAGGTCGTGCCGGTGACGGACCCCAAGTAGACGCTGACGTGCCCGCTGAGCACCATCTTGTCCGCGGATGTGACGAGGCCGGGGCCGTTGGGCTGCCGCACGGTGAGGGTAAACCCGTTGATGGTGATCGACTCGGCCGTGATCTTCAGGGCGCGTTGGCCGCTGCCGTCGGCGGTCGGCACGGTCACGATGCTGACCGAGCTGAGGCCCGTGAAGGACAGGCTCTGGGAGCCCATCGAGGCCGGCGTCTTGGTGAAGACCGGCGTTCCGCTGTCCCGGGGCGCCGCCACCGGGGCGGTGGATTTCGGATCGGGGGTCGCGGTGGGGTCCGGGCTCGCCGTCGAGCCGACGCCCGGGACCGCCGGGGCGGTGGGGTTGGAACCGAGGTCCGGCAGCTGAGTGCCGGGCACCGTGGGGAGCGGCCCGGGGGCTGGTCCCTGGGTGGGAGTGCCCGGTCCCGGCGTCGAGGTCGGGCAGGAGACCAGCACCGGCACGCACAGGGCGGTGGGCGCGCTTTCGGGGGCCCGCGCGGCTCCCAGAGTGAAGGGCAGCGCGAGGATCGAGCCGGTCAGGACGGCGGCCACGGCGCGGGCTCGGCGCGCGTTCACTCCGCCCTCTTTCCTCGCTTGGCCCCCGACGGGCCCATCCACGCGACGACCAGGACTCCGCCGACCCCGGACAGGAGCATGCCGACGATGAAACCGCCCATGTTCACGCCGACCAGGGAGTAGATGGCCACCACGACGGTGAGGATTCCATAGAACACGTGGTGGGCCGGCATGGTGACCGACAGGATTCCCAACAACACCAGCACGATCGGGATGACCGTGGCCTGAAGCCCTTCGATCCCGAGCTGGATGTGCAGGTGGCCGAGATCGAGCTGCCCCGAGAAGAACATCTCCACCCCGCCGAGGGCGGCCAGCAGGCCGCCGACGAACGGCCGCCCGCGGCGCCAGTCGCGGAACGCGGCCGCCCGTCCGGGCGCTGTGGCGCTCCGGGACTGCATGGGCATGCCGTCTTCCGTGGTTGTCGACGCGCGGCGGCTCAGAAGCATCCCTGGGACCCATCCGTCAGCTGCATGCTCATCCCGGTCAGGGTGAACACCGAGGCCTGCGTGCTCCAGGCCGTCTGCTGCAGGTTCGTGATCGAAATGCTGCCGGAATCCTGCGCGAAGTCACCGGCGGAGCCCTTCGCCGCCGTGTTGACCGTCGAGGCGTCCACACCGATGCGGATGTTGCCGAAGGCCGCGTCTCCCTTCAGCCCGGTCATCCCGATCTGCAGGTCGGAGGCCGTGGCGGGGTTGCCGCCGCCGCCGGCCTTGATGAGCACGCCAACCTTGCCCAGCGGAGTCTCCGTGACCACGGCCTGGCACAGGTCGGAGAGGGTGGCGCTTTTGATGTTGGCGATCGCCACGGGGTGGTCCTTGCCTTCGGTGTCCTTGGCGACGCCGGCGTACTGGGAGAACCCGGTTCCGTCGAGCTTGGAGGCACCGATCTGGAACTGGCTGCCGGACACGGCGAAGGAGACGGGCACCGCTCCCTCGGCGACGCCGCCCATCAGAAGTGAGGCGACAAGGGCCGAGGGCACGGCGACGAGGATGATGCGGCCTGCGTGAGACGCGCGCATCCTGCGGACACGCTGCGAGACGGGGAACTTCATTGATCCTCCTGGAACAGGGCCCGCCCCGAGCGGCGGGAACTGGGTTCGAAGATACCGAGCCTGTTGACCGCTAGTCAATAGGCGTCCGTGCAGCGTCCCGCCAATCAGTAGACTTTCTGCTGTGTCCGAACCGCAACGCGCCCGCCTCAGCCCCCAGGACCGAAGGGCACAGCTCATCGCGGTCGGAGTGAACTTCCTGACCGACCACGCGCTGGACGAGCTGACCATGGACGAGCTCGCCCGCCGGGCGGGCGTTTCGCGCCCGCTGGTGTTCCACTACTTCGAGACCCGGCAGGGCATGCACCGCGCGGTGGTCACGACGGCGCGGGACAGCCTGCTCGTCGCGAGCGTTCCCCGCCAAGACCTCGCGCCGCGCGAGCGAATCCGGGACACACTTCTGAGGATCACCGAGTTCGTGCAGGAGCACCGCGGAACTTTCTACTCGTTGGTCAGGGGCACGGCCAGCGGCGACCCCGCGGTGCGGAGGATCGTGGACGAGTCGCGGGAGCTGAATGCCGAGCGTCTGTCCGATTCCTTCATCGAACTCGGCCTCGAGGACACCACCCTGCTGCGCGTCGCACTGCGGTCCTGGGTCGCGTTCGCCGAGGAGACCCTGATCAGCCTGGCGATCGAGCGGGAGACGAGCGCCGACGATGTCGTGCGGTTCCTGGAGGCGTCCCTGCATGGCATGGTCAACTCCATCTCTGACCAGCGGATCTGAGGCCTGGGCGCGGGGCGCGCGGCATTCTTGCCGCGAGCCCTCTTGAAGCGTCTGGGCGGCCCCTAGACGTTGAAGCGGAACTCCACCACGTTCCGTAATGAAAAAACGTCACCGGCTAGAGGAAGACCAACCGGACATCCGCCATCCGACTCGTCCCACCCCTTGCGCCAGGCCCGGGACGTTCAGCGCCTGCCGCTGGGGTCCTTGGTCCCTAGCGCCGCAGTCTCCTGCCCGGGACGAGGACTGGGCGAGGATCTGGGGCCCTCCTGCGGACAGGGCTGGCCGGATCCGGCCGCACCCCGAGTGAAAGGCACCATCATGGAGGATCAGGGCCCTTCGCGGGCGGCCGTCATACGCCGGCTCTACGAGCTCTTCGATCAGGGCAGCCTCGTCGAGGCCGCCGAGCTGTTCGCCCTTGACGCTGTCTGGCGGATCCCCGGGACCAGCGCGATCTCCGGGGTCTACACGGGCAGGGAGGAGATCACCAGTGTCGGGCCCAAGATGGCCGCCCTCTCCAACGGCACGGTCCATGTGTAGGGGGACCGGGTCCTTGGCGGTTGCTCGGCCCGACGTTCCACGGACGGACACGATCGCGGTACACCCCACGGTCCGTTCGCTCGAGAGCCGGGGCCACCGGGCTCCGGGCTGTCCGGCCGGCCGTGCCGGGGCCCCGGCTCCGGCTCCGGGCACAGCAGCCCGCGTCCTCGCTGACTGCGCCTGCCAGCGACAGGCGTACGAAGGGCACTCGATGGCCAGGACGATCGAGAGCAACGCGCTGTATGCCCTACCGGTGAAGGGTCCCCAGAGGGCCAGTCTGCCGACGAGGAAGTCGACGGCGGTCACAGCTGGGACCCAACCCGGTCCGCAGGCGGGGCCCGTCAGCGCCTGAGCTTTCGGCTGCCGCCGTGCCAGTCCTCCTCCATGCCCGCTTCCCCGGGCGCGACGCCGAAGCTGCGCAGCTGCGGCCGCTCCCGCAGACTGCGCTTGAGCTCGGCAAAGCCCGGGAACGACGCGAGTCCGACGACGTGGTCCCACAGGAGGACCGCGTCCGCCTCGGCGGGCAGTCGGCTGATCACAGGCCCGAAGAACGCCGTGCCCTCGGGTGGGCGGAAATGGACGATCGGCGTGCCGACGTCCTTCCCGGTGAGGGAGAGCGCCCGGTCGGTCTCGGCACGCAGCTCCGCGTCCCAGCCCGTGTCCTCCAGCGCCTCGGCCAGGTCCACCGGCAGTCCGGCCTCGGCCAGCAGCGGTTCGACGAAGGCCCGGCTGCCCCGTTCGGCCGGGTCCAGGCCCTCCGAGTCCTCGGCATCGAACACCTGGGCGCCGATGGCCTCGTACAGGGGCCCCACGACAGCGGCCCCATGCTCGGCACGGGCCCGCGCGGCCACCCGGAGCAGCCGCAGGCCGGACGTGTGTCCGGCCTCGTACCCGGGCGGGAACTGGCTCTCGTAGTCGATATGGGCATTGAGCATCCGCAGCGAGATGAACCGCCAGTTCACGGTGTAGCCGCGCTGGCGCGCTACGCTGCGCACCCATTTGCTCGTCAGCCACGCGAACGGGCACACCGGGTCGAAGTAGTAGTCGATGTCAGGTCCGGCCATTCCGATTCTCCTCTTCCTTCTCTCATCCTCTTTTGGCACTGCCGCAACCGGATCCCCCAGCTCCCGCGCTGGCATCCGGGCATGGTCCGCTTCTGCGCTCTTGGCTACCGTGATCCCGCACCCCTGGCCCGGGCACGGGCAGCGGCACTGTTCGCCTTCAATGGGGGCCCTGCCGTCCCTTTCCTTGGTGAATGCTCGTTCGCAGGCTGCTGGTCGTGAAGGACACTCCTGCCCTCATGCAGGGGCCGGGCGTTGGTGCCTGTTCTCCTCCTTCCCGGAGAGTGCGGCCGTCAACCCGCTCCTCGTGTGCCGCATGCCTTCTCGGTGCTCTTCGGACCGCAGAAGCCCGTTCGGTCCAGATCTCTGCGGGCCGCGATGGCCGGCCTCAGGAGAGCCCTCGCTGCGAGCAGGACCTGGAGGGCGGCCGCGGGACGGATCCAAGGTGAGCGCGGCACGTCCTTCATCGCCGCACCGGCGAAGCTCGACACGACGACCGCCGCAATTGGGCCGGCCCAGACGACCGCGGCCGCGAGCCGCAGGAATGTGCTGGGCTCGTGCTGTGCGGCGTGCCAATTCCATACCGCGGCGTCGGCGATGAAGTCTGCATCGCGGCCGAAGGGAGTCTGGGTCGCGGTGGCGCGGGAGATGCGTCCGTCCAGGAAATCTGTGGCGAGGGCGGCGATCGGCAGCAGGGGGCCGAGGCGGTCCTGCAGTGCGGGGAGGTTCGCCCGGATGAGGGTGAGGATGTTCGCGGGCCCGAGCGTGCGCCGGTCCTCGAGCATGCCCAGGTGCGTGACAGTCAGCGCCCAGCTTGCAGCGACCCAGTGCCGGCGGCGTGGAGGGGCGGCACGGGCGAACGCCCAATGCAGGGCGGTCGCCTCGGCCAGTGCGGGGGCGTGACGGATCGCCTCGCTGGCCGAGCGCAGCGTGGCCCTTCCGAGGAACCGGGCCCACGCTGCCGGGGTCCAGCCTTCGTCTCGGAGTCCGCGGAGGACCGGTCCGTGGCGGCGCGGCTGGAGGACCGGGGGTGCTCCAGCCGCCCGGGGAGACGCTTCGTGCGGGGTGCGGAAGCGTGCTCAGGCGATGGTGTCATGGGCCCGACGCCCGTCTGGACCGTCAGTTCCATGGATCGCGGGTTCTCGTCGTTCGGGTGCGGTCCTCCCTGTAGAGGTGGCTGCCTCCCGCTGGGGTGCCCCGCCCGGCGCTCGGGACTGGTCTGGGCCGGGGGCGCCTCCTGCAGTTCCGGCGCTTGGGCCCCGCCGGGCCGGGCCGGGCCCGCCCCGTCGGGCCCTGAGGATGATGAGGACGAACGCGACGGCGCCACCGAGGAAGCCCAGCCCGGAGACCCAGGTGTTCACTCGGAGGCCGAGGATGAGGTTGGCGTAGTCGGAGCGCATGAGCTCGATCACGGAGCGGCCGGCGGTGTAGACCATGACGTAGAGGGCGAACTCGGCCCCGCGCGGGGGCCGGAACCGGCGGGCGGCGACGATGATGGCGAAACCGCCGGCCGTCGTCCAGAGGGCCTCGTAGAGGAAGGTCGGCTGGAAGTAGCCCAGGACGACCGGGGTGCCGTCCGGGCCGACGGCGGCTGCGCCGGTGGAGGGGTCCATCTGGTGGATCTGCAGGCCCCACGGGAGGGTGGTGGGGTCGCCGTAGAGCTCGTTGTTGAACCAGTTCCCGAGTCGGCCGAGGGCCTGTGCGAAGAGCAGCCCGGGGGCCACGGCGTCGGCGAACATCGGCAGGCTGGCGTTCACACGGCGGCAGCCGATCCACGCGCCGAGCCCGCCGAGGGCGACGGCTCCCCAGATCCCCAGGCCGCCGTCCCAGACCGCGAACGCGTTCCACGGGTTCCTGCCGGGGGCGAAGTAGAGCTCGGGGTCGGTGATGACGTGGTAGATGCGTCCGCCGACGATGCCGAAGGGGATGGCCCACAGCGCGATGTCGAGCACCTGTCCGGGCTTGCCGCCACCCTGGACCCAGCGGCGGGAAGTGAGCCAGAGCGCCACGGCGATGCCTGCGAGGATGCACAGCGCGTAGAAGTGGATCGCGAGGGGGCCGAGCCTGATGGCATCGACCGTCGGCGAGGGGAGGTAGACGGGGACGGCGAGGGCGTGGGGTCCGGTGGTCACGGGAGCTGTCCGAGGGCGTCCTCGACGGCGCGGTGGAAGGTGGGATAGGCGTAGATCATCTCCCGCAGGCGCTGGATGGGGGTGCGCTCGTGGACGGCGAGGGTGAGCATGGAGAGGACTTCCCCACCGGTGGGCCCGGCGGAGGTGGCCCCGACGAGGATGCCCCGGCCGGTGTCGGCGACGAGCTTGATGAGGCCCTGGTTGCCGGCCTTGTGGATCCAGCCGCGTGCTGAGGAGGGGACCTGGGCGATCGCGGTCGCGACGGGGAGCCCCTTCTCGCGGGCTTGGCGTTCGGTGAGGCCGACGGCGCCGACTTCGGGGTCGGTGAAGGTCACCCGGGGCACGGCATGGTACTCGGCCGCCGACTGCTCGCCGAGGATGTGGTCTGCGGCGATCCGGGCCTGGTACATGGACATGTGGGTGAAGGCGCCGTGCCCGGTGATGTCTCCGATGGCGTAGACGCCCTCGGCGATGCGCAGGTGCTCGTCGGTGGGGACGGTACGGGCGCCCGTGTCGAGGCCGAGTGAGGCCAGGCCGAGGGCGTCGAGGTCGGTGCGGCGGCCGGTGGCGACCAGCAGCCGCTGGGCGGTGTAGGCCCGGCCGCCGGCCTCGACGGTGAACGTGGTCCCGTCGTGGTCGATGCGCTCGGCCCTGGTGCCGGTGTGGACGCCGATCCCTTCGCCGGTCAGCACGTCCTCGATCAGCCCGCTGGCTTCGGGCTCTTCGGCGGGCAGGAGCCTGTCGAGGGCTTCGATGACCTCGACGCGGGTGCCGAAACGGGCGAACGCCTGGGCGAGTTCGAGGCCGATGGGCCCTCCGCCGAGGACGATCAGGGATTCGGGGGCTTCGGTGGCGGCGATGGCCTCGCGGTTGGTCCAGTACGGGGTGCCGGCCAGGCCGGGGATGGGCGGGACCGCGGGGTCGGTGCCGGTGTTGAGCAGGATCGCCCGGGAGGCGTGGAAGTCGCGTCCGTCGACCCGGACGGTTCGGGGGCCGGTGATGCGGGCGGTGCCACGGACGAAGCGGCCGCCGGCCTTCTCGAAGCGTTCGACGGCGACGGTGTCGTCCCAGTCGTCGGTGGCCTCGTCGCGGATGCGCCGGGCGACGGGGGCGAAGTCCGGAGCGACTTGGACTGTGCCGGCCAGCTCGGGGACCCGGTGGGCCTCGGCGAGGGAGTCGGCGGCGCGGATCATCATCTTGGACGGGATGCACCCGTAGTAGGGGCATTCGCCTCCGACGAGGTTCTTCTCGATCCCGACCACGGACAGTCCTGCCTGTGCCAGCCGGGCGGCGGCGGACTCCCCGCCGGGGCCCATGCCGATGACGATGACGTCTGCATGCTCTGCCATGCTCAGTTCCCTCCGTTGGCGTCCGCCGGCTGGGCGCCGGCGCGTCCGAGCAGCCGGCCCAGCAGGCCCTTGGCCTGGGCCCCATCCTCGGGCACGTGCTTTCCTGCCTCCACGACATGCACGCCTTTCCAGAAGGCGATGTGGTCCTTGATCTGGTCGGCGGCTGGGCTGGGCTCGGGGTAGTGCCAGGCGGCGTCGCGGTTGGTGCGCCCGTTGACCTCGATGCTGTAGTAGTTGGCGGTGCCCTTCCAGGGGCAGACAGTGGTGTGGGTGCTGGGGCGGAGGTGCTCAGTGTTGACCGACTCGGGTGGGAAGTACTGGTTGCCCTCGATCTGGACGGTGCGGTCGGATTCGGCCAGCACCGCTCCGTTCCATACGGCCTGGTAGGTCCTGTTCGGGCTCATCGTCTCGCTCCTTCTGCCAACGTTTCTGGCGTGTCGGTCCTGCGGCTCTGCCTGCGGGTCTTGGGCCGAACGTACGGCTCGGCGTGCCGGTGGTCTGTGATCTGCATTGCAGAGCGGGGCTCCCGCTCATGGTGGAGTGGTCGGAGTGGGACTCACCCCCGCAGCGGCCCTGTTCTGAGCGGTTTTCCGGTGCGGACCTGGATGTGTCCTCCGCGCAGCGAGGAGGCATGGGTGTCCGGAGAGTCGTGTTCGAGGAGGGTCCAGGGATGGGCTGAAGGATCGGAGCCGCCGAGGCGGCAGACGAGGGACGCCAAGGGCGCCAAGGCCGCGGCGGTGCCGGTGGGCAGCTGCATGTCCACGACCGCGACCCTGGTCCCCGGCCCGCACAGGGCCAGGATCCTTTCCCAGGCCGCCGCCGGGGGCCGGGCCACGGAGAGCACATAGGTGGCCAGGACAGCGTCAACATCCGGCGCGGCCTCGTGGACGAGGCTGGCGAGGTCGGCCGGGCCCACCGCGGTGAGGTCTGCGTGGACGAGGTGGACGTTCGTCCAACCATTCCGCCGGATCCGGTGGCGGCCCTGGCCGAGCATCGCGGTGCTGGCGTCGAGGCCCACGATCCGGCCCGACGGGCCGACCGCGGCTTCGAGGTGCGCGAAGTTCAGGCCCGTCCCGCAGCCGGCGTCCACGACCGTCTGCCCGGGTCGCAATTCCAGCCCGGTGATGCCGGCCAGGCGCCCGGGCCGGTAGACGGGCTCGCAGGCGAACAGGTCGTAGACGGGTGCAAAGGACTGGTAGCGGTCGGCGGCCACAGGGCCATCGTTGCATCCCTGTGCCATCGTGGGCAGGGCACAGGCAGGATGAGCGGCGCGGAAGGGCTTGACGAGGAGGGGACCGAATGGCTGATTTCGATCTGGTGGTCGTCGGCGGCGGCTCGGCAGGGCTGGTCGGGGCGCAGGCCGCGGCCCGGCTGGGGGCGCGGGTGGCCCTGGTCGAGGAGGCCCGTACCGGCGGGGAGTGCCTCTACACCGGGTGCGTGCCCTCCAAGGCGCTCATCGCAGCGGCCCGCGACGGGGACGGCTTCGAGGAGGCGATGGCCAGGCTGAGGGCCGCGGTCGCCGCGATCGCCCCGCACGACTCCCCGCAGGCACTGGAGGCCGCCGGGGTGCGGGTGCTGCACGGGCACGCGGTTTTGGACCCGGACGGGGGCGTGCGGGTGGACGGGCGTCCCGTGCCCTCCCGGTCGGTGCTCCTGGCCACCGGGGCCTCCCCGGCCGTTCCAGCCCTGGCGGGACTGGAGCCCGCCGAGGTCCTCACGAGCGAGACGGTCTGGTCCCTCGACCGGCTCCCGGACAGGCTCGCCGTCGTGGGCGGCGGCCCGGTGGGGTGCGAGCTCGCGCAGGCCTTCGCCCGCCTCGGCGCCGAGGTCACGGCCGTCGCCTCCTCGCCCAGGCTGCTGCCCGGGGAGGACCCCGACGCCTCCGCCATGGTCCGGGCGGCACTGGAGGCCGACGGGGTGCGCGTGATCACCGGCAGCGGCGCCATGGCCGCCGCCCGCAACGCTGCGGGCCGGTCCCTGCTCACCGCCCACGGCGAACGCGTGCCCTTCACCCGTCTGCTCGCCGCGACGGGCAAGGACCCCCGAACCCACGGGATGGGCCTGGTCGAGGCGGGGATCCGCCTCGACGACCAGGGCCACATCCTCACGGACACGTCCCTGCGGACCGCCAACCCCCGAGTGTGGGCGGCCGGGGACGCCACCGCCAGGAGCCATCACACCCACACCGCCGGCGTCCACGCCGCGATCGCCGCAGCCAACGCCGTGCTGGGCACCCGCCGGCGCGTCAGCCCCGTGCCCGGGCCGAGGGTGACGTTCACCGCCCCGGAGGTCGCCGCCGTCGGCCAGCCCACCGTGCCCGGGGCCCCGCGCACGGTCACCGTCCCGCACACCCGCGTGGACCGGGCCGTCGCCGACGCCGACACCGCTGGGTTCACCCGGATCGTCCTGGACCGTGCAGGACGGGTCATCGGGGGCACGATCGTCGGCCCGCGGGCCGGAGAGACCCTCGGCGAGCTGTCCCTGGCGGTGCACGCCCGGCTCAGGGCCGCGGAGCTGGCCAGCACCGTGCACGCCTACCCCACCCACAGCGACGGCCTCTGGGCCGCAGCCATCCAGGAACAGCTGCGGCCACTGGCCTCCCCGCTGCCGCGGGCCGCGCTCCGGCTCCTGCTGGCCCTGCGGAGGGCACTGCGGTGAAGGGAGCCGCAGCGCTGCTGCCCGGTGTGTGCACCGGTTCACAGAACACCCCCGCCAGCGGCCGTAGCGTCAGGGCTGTCAGCACAACCTTGAACCGAAAGGCGGTCCTTGAAATGTCCGCAGCCCAGCCTGTTCCGCACGCAGCATCCCACAGCCGCACAGCCCTGGCCCGCAGGGCAGCCGCCGGGGCCCTCGGGGGCCTGGCCGGCGGGGTGGTGTTCGGCATGCTCATGGCGATGATGGGCATGCTCACCACCATCGCCTCCATGGTCGGGTCCCACTCCTCGTCGGTCGGCTTCGGCGTCCACCTGATGATCTCGGTCGTCTACGGCCTGGTCCTGACCCTGTTCTTCGGCCGCTTCCTGCACTCGTACGGCAGGGGCAGCCTCACGGGCCTGGTCTACGGGGTGGTCCTGTGGATCATCGGCCCGCTGCTGGCAATGCCGATGATGCTCGGGATGCCCGTCCTCGCCCTGAACGCGACGGCTATGCTCTCGCTCATGGGACACCTCGTCTACGGGATCATCCTGGCCCTGGTCGCCGTGGCGGTGGTCCGGAAGGCGCACGCGTGAACGAGGACTGCGGCGACGAGGTCGCCTCCGGTGCCGCCAGGGCCGTGCCCTGGTCCCCGCAGGCACGCGAGAGCGACCCGCTGGACGCCCTCCTGGCCGACGGCGGGGCGTTCGCCTGCCTGAACGAGGTCGACCTCTTCGTCGACCTGTCCGCAGCGGAGATCCGCGAGATGGACATGATGGCCCCCGCGAGGCTGTTCCGCCGCGGCGAGCTGCTCTACAGCCAGGCCCAGCCCGTCAAGGCCCTGTTCATCCTCAAGACCGGCCGGGTGCGCGTCTTCCGGGTGACCGAGGACGGCAAGGCCCTGACCATGGCCATCCTGGAGCCCGGCGCCGTGTTCGGCGAGATGGTCCTGGTCGGCCAGCGCATGTACGACAGCTACGCGGAGGCCATCGAGGACGCCATGGTCTGCCAGCTCGGAGTGGACGACGTCGAGCGATTCCTGCTCTCTGACCCGCGCATCGCCGTGCGCATCTCCCGGCTCCTGGGCGAACGCGTCGCCGAGCTCGAAGGCCGCCTGTCCGACCTGGCGCTGCGGCCGCTGCCGGCCCGGGTCGCCTCCACCCTGCTCGGCATGGCCCAATGGCCCTCCTCGTCCCGGTTCGGGCGCGCCCCCACGATCAGGCTCACCCACGAGCAGGTCGCAGGGCTGCTGGGGGCCACCCGCGAGGCCACGAGCAAGATCCTCTCCGAGTTCGCCTCCCGCGGCCTGATCCGCCAGGGCCGCGGACGCATCACCCTCACCGACCCCGCCCGCCTCAGAGCCATCGCCCGCGGCACCGCATGAGAGGAGAGGACGCCATGGCACCCGCCGCCCACGGATCCGGCGCTCACCCCACCGTCACCGCCTGGTACGGGGACACCTGCATCGCCCGCTCCGACCAGACCGTCTACCTGGAGGGCAACCACTACTTCCCTCCCGACTCGATCCGGCCCGGCACCCTCGCCGGCAGCTGGCTGCGGACCCTGTGCCCCTGGAAGGGCATCGCCCGCTACCACCACGCCGAGGTCTACGGCATCAGTGTCCGCAACGCGGCGTGGTCCTACCCCCACCCGTCCCCGCTCGCGCGCCGGATCAAGGGCATGATCGCCTTCGAGCAGGGCACCGGCATCACCATTCGGGAAGAGCACCGATGAGGGGACCGCAGCCGGGCGCCCTCCCGGACCACGACTGGACCACGACCTGGTTAGGAACCCTCGCCGCATGAGCATCGAACGCACAACCCGCAACGAAGTCTTCGTCGAGTACACCAAGAGCATCTGCCCGGTCTGCAAGGCCGTCCTCGACGCGGAGGTGAACATCCGGGACTCGAAGGTCTACCTGCGCAAGCGCTGCCGCGAGCACGGCCAGTTCGAGGCCCTCGTCTACAGCGACGCCGACGCCTACCTCTCCTCGGCCAAGTACAACAAGCCCGGCACCCTGCCCCTGGCCACCCAGACCGAGATCGCCGAGGGGTGCCCGAGCGACTGCGGACTCTGCCCGGCCCACAAGCAGCACGCCTGCCTGGGCATCATCGAGGTCAACACCAACTGCAACCTCGACTGCCCCATCTGCTTCGCCGACTCCGGCCACCAGCCCGACGGCTACTCCATCACCCCCGAGCAGTGCGCCACCATGCTCGACGCCTTCGTCGCAGCCGAGGGCGAGCCCGAGGTCGTCATGCTCTCCGGCGGGGAGCCGACCATCCACAAGGACATCCTGGCCTTCATCGACCTCGCCCAGGAACGGCCCATCCGCACCGTCACCCTGAACACCAACGGCATCCGCCTCGCGACCGACAGGGCATTCGTCAAAGCCCTCGGAGAGCGCAACCGCAGGCCCGGCAAGACGGTCAGCGTCTACCTGCAGTTCGACGGCTTCGACGAGTCCACCCACTTGGCCCTGCGCGGGAAGAACCTCCTCGAGCGCAAGCGCCGCGCCCTGGACCACTGCGCCGAGGAGGGCATCCCCGTGACCCTCGTCGCCGCCGTCGAACGCGGCCTGAACGAACACGAGGTCGGGGACATCGTCCGGTTCGGCATCGAGCACCCCGCCGTGCGCTCGGTCGCGTTCCAGCCGATCACCCACTCCGGCCGCCACCACGAGTTCGACCCCCTGAACCGGCTCACCAATCCCGATGTGATCCGGCTCGTCGCCGAGCAGTGCCCGGACTGGTTCACCCCTGCGGACTTCTTCCCCGTCCCGTGCTGCTTCCCCACCTGCCGCTCCATCACCTACCTCCTCGTCGACAGGACCGAGGAGGGCACCACCGTGGTGCCGATCCCGCGCCTGATCGACCTCGACGAGTACATGGACTACGTCACCAACCGCGTCCTGCCCGACCCGGACGTCCGCACCGCACTGGAAGCCCTCTGGAGCGCCTCCGCGAGCATAGGCTCCGACACCACGGCTCGTAGCCTTCAGGCCACCGCAGCCGAACTCGAATGCGCCAGCTGCGGCATCGACCTGCCGGCCGCAGCGCAGGATCTCGGAGACAAGGCGTTCATGATCGTCGTCCAGGACTTCCAGGACCCCTACACCCTCAACGTCAAGCAGCTCATGAAGTGCTGCGTCGAGGAGATCACCCCCGACGGGCGGCTCATCCCCTTCTGCGCCTACAACTCCGTCGGCTACCGCGAGCAGGTCCGCGCCCAGATGTCCGGCGTCCCGGTGGCGGACGTCGCCCCCAACGCCGCCGGCATCCAGCACCTCCTCGCCCCGACCCCGTACGGCTCCAAGACAGCGGCCGACGGCGGGCACCCGGCCCCCGACGGGACGATGCCGGAGCGCA
>NZ_SWDW01000019.1 GCF_004919045.1 Sinomonas albida | reverse complement strand
AGGGCCGGTGCAGCACGAGCTCGCCCAGGGCGCGCAGGATCAGGAACACGAACGCGCCGCAGATCGCGTACGCGAACACCAGGGAAGGGCCGGCGGCGGCCAGCCGCCCGCCCGCGCCCAGGAACAGGCCGGTGCCGATCGCGCCGCCGATCGCGATCATCTGGATCTGCCGGGCCTTGAGGCCCTTGTGGTAGCCGGCATCCTCGGCATGGATCACATGGTCGCTCGAAAGCGCATGACCATGATCCTCGAGATGGTCGAAGTCGGGCTGTGGGGAGGGCATGGAGCTCATTTCTTGGGGGTCAGTCTTTCGACCCGACAGTGTGCCACAGCACGTATGGCTTGTGCCACACGGCCTCCGAGCGCACAAGGGTTGGCCGCATGCTGGAATCCGGGCCGCCGTCATGCCGCAGCCACGTGACGCGACGACCGCCGTCCGTGGGCCCGGCTGCGGTATTTTGGGAGGCGTGCTGCTCTCCGACCGCGATATTCGTACCGAGATCGACTCCCAGCGGATCTCGCTGGAGCCGTTCGAGCCGGAAATGGTCCAGCCGTCCAGCGTCGACGTGCGGATCGACCGCTTCTTCCGGCTGTTCGACAACCACAAGTACGCCCACATCGACCCCGCGCTCGAGCAGCCCGAGCTCACGCGGCTCGTCGAGGTCGCGAACGACGAGCCCTTCATCCTTCATCCCGGCGAGTTCGTGCTCGGCTCCACGTTCGAGACCGTCTCGCTGCCCGAGGACATCGCGGCCCGGCTCGAGGGGAAGTCGTCACTCGGGCGGCTGGGCCTCCTGACCCACTCGACGGCAGGCTTCATCGATCCCGGCTTCTCGGGCCACGTGACGCTAGAGCTCTCGAACGTCGCGACCCTCCCCATCAAGCTGTGGCCGGGCATGAAGATCGGCCAGCTGTGCTTCTTCCGGCTCTCCTCCGCAGCCGAGCACCCGTACGGGTCCGGCACATACGGCAACCGGTACCAGGGCCAGCGCGGCCCGACCGCCTCGCGCAGCTTCCTCAACTTCCACCGCACCAGCGTCTGACGATGGCCGCGCGGGCTACAGGGTCCGCGCGTAGAACCACTCGATATGCTCGCGCACCAGCCGCGACGCCCGCTCGCCGTCGCGCGCCTCGACGGCCTCGAGGATTCCACGATGCTGCTCGCGGAGGGTCCCGACGATGTCGGCCCACGCGCCCCGATGGGCCACGGCGTCGTCCACGTAGGTGCGAATCGCCTCCCGCAGCGAGTCCATCATCGTGCTGACCACGGCGTTCCCCGCGAGCGCGCTCAGGGCCACGTGGAACTGGGCGTCGAGGGCCGTGAAGGCGGGGGAGGGGAGCCCGCCGTCGTCCATCGCGTCGAGCAGCCGCCGCGCCTCGTCTAGCTGCCCCGGCTCCCAGGACGCCTCGGCGGCATGCGCGAGCGACCATGTCTCCATCATGACGCGGGCCTCGACGATGTCGCGGACCGGGAGCCGCTGGCTCGCCACGTGGAGCCGCAGCGCCGAACCGAGCGCGGCGGACGGATCTGAGACCACGATCGTGCCGGCGTTCGGCCCCGAGCCCGTGGAGGACTTCACTACCCCCATGACCTCGAGCGCGCGAATCGCGTCCCGCACGGACGCCCTCGAGATGCCGAACTGGTCCGCGAGCGCCCGCTCGCCGGGCAGCCGGTCGCCGAGCTTCAGGTCCCCGGAGCGCAGGCTCTCCTCGATGTGCCTCAGCACGGCGTCGTGGGCCCGATCGGAGGCGGTGCGCGAGATTGGCTGGGGCATGGGTCCATCTTGCCGCACCGTGCGGTCGGACTGTATGGTCAGACCACAGACCGACGGCAAGCCCCCCGGCCGGAGAGGATTCCCCATGAAGATCGCGCTCTTCGCGACGTGCATCGTCGACGCGATGTATCCGCGCGTCGCGCAGGCCACGGTGCAGATCCTGGAGCGGCTCGGGCACGAGGTCGTGTTCCCCGCCGGCCAGGCCTGCTGCGGCCAGATGCACCTGAACTCCGGCTACTTCCGCGAGGCGCTGCCCGTCGTGGAGAACCACGTGAAGACTTTCGAGGCGGGATTCGACGGCGGGGAGTACGACGTCGCGGTCGCGCCGTCCGGCTCGTGCGTCGCCTCCGTGAAGCATCAGCACGCGATGGTCGCGCGGTGGGCGGTCGAGAAGGGGGAACGACGAGCCGACGCGACGCTCGAGGCGCGCGCGGCCGCCGTCGGCGATCGCACGTTCGAGCTTGCCCAGCTGCTCACCGACGTCCTCGGGGTCACCGACGCCGCGGCGCAGCTCGGCTCGTACCTCCCCGGCACCATCGCGTACCACCCGTCATGCCACGGCATGCGCCTCCTGCGCCTCGGAGACCGGCAGCTGAACCTGCTTCGAAGCGTCGAGGGGCTCGACGTCGTCGACCTCCCCGAGGCGGACCAATGCTGCGGCTTCGGCGGCACGTTCGCCGTCAAGAACGCGGACGTCTCCTCGGCGATGCTGGCCGACAAGGTCGCCAACATCTGCGGGACGGGTGCCGCGGCGTGTGCGGGCGGCGACGCCTCGTGCCTCATGCACATCGGCGGAGGGCTCTCCCGCGAGCAGCGGACGACGGCGGGAGACGCCCCCGTGCGCACGCTCCACCTCGCGGAGGTGCTCGCCTCGACCCGCGAGCATCCCCTGACGTTCGACGGCGGGCTTGCGCTCGCCGGCTCGCCCGCCGGGGGTGCGCGATGAGTTCGGTGAGCCTCGGGATTCCGGCCGTACCTCCCCGCGGCTTCGGCAACATCTCCGCCGTCGAGCCTTTCCCCCAGGCCGCGCACCGCGAGCTCGGCAACGCCCAGCTCCGCGAGAACCTCGGCCACGCGACGCATACGATCCGCGACAAGCGCCTGCGCGTCGTCTCGGAGCTCCCTGACTGGCAGGCGCTCCGCGACGCGGGCTCGGCGATCAAGACCGAGGCGATGTCGCGCCTGCCCGAGCTGTTGACGCAGTTCGAGGAGCAGTTCACCGCCCGCGGCGGCACGGTGCACTGGGCGCGCGACGCCGCGGAGGCGAACCGGATCGTCGAGGGTCTCATCCGTGAGACCGGCTCGGACGAGGTCGTCAAGGTCAAGTCCATGGCCACGCAGGAGATCGGACTCAACGAGTACCTCGAGGAGCGCGGCATCGCGGCGTTCGAGACGGACCTCGCCGAGCTCATCGTCCAGCTCGGGCACGACAAGCCGAGCCACATCCTGGTCCCCGCGATCCACAAGAACCGGACCGAGATCCGGGACATCTTCCTGCGCGAAATGCCGGACGTCGACCCGGCACTCACGGACGAGCCGCGCCGCCTCGCGATGGCCGCCCGCGCGCACCTGCGCCGGAAGTTCCTGTCCGCGAAGGTCGCAATCTCCGGCGCGAACTTCGGCATCGCGGAGATGGGGACGCTCGGCGTCGTCGAGTCGGAGGGCAACGGGCGCATGTGTCTCACGCTCCCGGAGACGCTCATCACGGTCATGGGCATCGAGAAGGTGCTCCCGCGGGCGCAGGACCTCGAGGTCTTCATGCAGCTGCTCCCGCGCTCCTCGACGGGCGAGCGCATGAACCCGTACACCTCGCTCTGGACCGGCGTGACTCCCGGGGACGGGCCGCAGAACGTCCACGTGGTCCTGCTCGACAACGGGCGGACGCGCGCGCTCGCCGACCGTCACGGCCGCAGCGCGCTGCACTGCATCCGCTGCTCCGCGTGCATGAACGTGTGCCCCGTGTACGAGCGCACGGGCGGCCATGCCTACGGCTCGACGTACCCCGGCCCGATCGGCGCGATCCTCTCGCCGCTCCTGACCGGCGTCGAGGCGGAGGAGAACTCGTCGCTCCCGTACGCGTCCTCGCTGTGCGGCGCGTGCTTCGACGCGTGTCCCGTCAAGATCAACATCCCCGAGATCCTCGTGCACCTGCGCGGCGAGGACGTGGAAGCGAAACACGGCCGGGATGCGGGTCCTGGCGGCGCGGACCGCGCCGGCGCGAAGTCCAGCGGACGACGGCGGGGCCTCCCCACCCAGATGGATGTCGCCCTGGGCGCGGCGTCCTGGGCGCTGTCCTCGGGGGACCGGCTCGGGCTGCTCGAGAAGGGCCTCCCGGTGGCGCGTGCGCTCGCCGGGCGCGACGGGAAGATCTCCCGGCTCCCCGGCCTCGGAGCCGGCTGGACCCAGAGCCGCGACATCCCCGCCCCGCCGAGCGAATCGTTCCGGAGCTGGTGGAAGAAGCGCCAGAAGGACGCCCCACCCGCGGACGGTGACGGATCAACGCGTGGCCCCGCGACCGGCGGCGCGACGAGTGACGGCGCGACGGAAGGGGAGGCTCAATGAGCGCGCGCGAAGAGATTCTGGGACGCGTCCGGGAGGCGCTCGGCGCCGAACCGGCGGCCGTCCAGCCGTCAGCTCTCGCGGAGTACCGCACGGAGTCGGGCCTCGACGAGGACGCCCTCGTGGAACTCCTCGTCGACCGCCTCGAGGACTACAAGGCCCGCGTCGAGGTGGTTCCGCGGGGGAACGTGGCCGCCGCGGTCCGAGCGCGGCTCGAGGGCAAGGAGTTCGCGGTCCCGGAGGGCTTCCCCGCCGAGTGGCTTGACCCGAGCCTCGACGAGCGCGCGGTGCGGGACTCGCGTGAGGCACCTCTCGCCGTCGTCCGTCTGGACGGCCTGGACGCGGTGGTGACGTCCTCTGCCGTGAGCATCGCGGAGACCGGAACGATCGTGCTGGACGGCTCGCCGGACCAGGGGCGGCGGGCGATCTCACTCGTGCCGGACCATCACGTGTGCGTCGTGCCGGTCGAGACGATCGTCGGGATCGTCCCGGAGGGCTTCGCGCGGCTCGACACGACGCGCCCGCTCACGCTCATCTCGGGCCCCTCGGCGACGAGCGACATCGAGCTCGAGCGCGTCGAGGGCGTCCACGGCCCGCGCACGCTCGACGTCATCATCGCCCGCTAGTCGGCGCTAGTCGGCGCTAGCGGGCGCTAGCCGGGCCAGCCGGGCTATCCGCGAAGCGCGCTCGCCTCGGCGAGCTCCGCGAGGCGGCTCACGCGGGCGGACTCGGCAGGCGTGAACGGTTCGCCCGGCCGAACGAGCACGAGCGGCTCGGGCGAGGCCGGGACCTTGAGGATGGATCCGCGAGCCACGGCCTCGGGGTCGAGCGGCCGGTCCGCGGAGACCCGCTCGGCGCCCAGGAGCTCGGCCGCCGCGTACGGGAGCTCGGCAGGGTTCGCGGCGACGCGCGCGGCGAGGCTCAGCGCGTGCGTCGGGCCGTCGACGAGCGCGAGCGGCGTGGTGGGCCACACGCGCGGGCCCGCACCGCCGCCGTGGGCCAGCGCATCGTGGAGATCGTCCTCGGTGAGCCCGCCCGGAGCCGAGAGCACGAGCGCGTCGACCACGCCGCCCGTCACGGGCTGCGATTGGATGGAGAGGACGTTCACGCCGAGCTTCGCGAGCGCGCGAGTGATCCGCTCGAGCGCCCCCGGCATGTCGGGAAGCGTGACGCGCGCCCGCCACAGGGCCGGCGCGACCTCGAGCGCGCGGCGACGCCTGAGGGCGGGCGCGTGCAGCCACGAGCGCAGGAGCCGCCGGACACTTGGCTCCGCAACCCAGATGACGAGCGCCGTGGTCGTCGCCGCGAGGAGCAGCACCTTGAGCGGGAGCGGCCACTCCGTACCGACGACGGCGGCGTGCACCGCGAGCTCGATGGGCAGCATCGCGGCCACATTCGCGAGCGTGAGGCGGACCTTGGGCGGCTCGGGGTAGCGTCCGCAGACCTCGCACGCGAGATCGGCGTGGGCCGGGTGCGAGTCGCGGGCAGGGGTGATCTGGGCCGTGCGCGGGGCGTCCATTACTCCATGCTCGCCGGGCGAGGTTTCAAGGATGTTGCCAGGGCGTTTAAGCTCGCGACCCTGGGCCCAGAACGGTCAGCCGACCGTGGCCGGGGTCTCCCGCTTGGGCTTGCGGGGGCGCCGGAGCGCCTTGACGGCGGGCTCGATGAACCGAGCCGCGAGGGGGCCGATGACGGCCATCAGCAAGACGTACGCCTCCGCGAGGGCCGCGAGCTCTCCGGTGATCGCGCCGGACGTCACGGCGAGTCCCGCGATGACCACCGAGAACTCGCCGCGGGCTATGAGTGAGGCCCCCGCGCGCGCCCGCCCGGGGATAGCGACACCCGCACGCCATGCGGCCCACCAGCCCGTGGCCATCTTCGTGATCGCCGTCACGAGGGCGAGGAGGACGGCCCAGCCGAGGACCGGAGGGATGGACAGGGGATCAGTGTTGAGTCCAACCGCTACGAAGAAGATCGCCGCGAACAAGTCGCGCAGGGGCTCGAGCAGGCGTGAGGCGACGTCCGCCGTCGTGCCTGAAATGGCGATGCCGAGCAGGAACGCGCCCACGGCCGTGGAGACCTGCATCGCGGAGGCAAGCCCGGCCACGAGCAGCGCGAGGCCCATGACGTTCAGCAGGAACACCTCGGAGTTCTCGCTGTGGACGACCTTCGAGACGCGGTGCCCGTGACGCAGCGCCACGACGAGCACGATCGTGATGACGGCGAGCGAGATCGCCACCGTCTGGAGCCCACCCAGCCAGCCCACGCCCGCGAGAACGGCAGTGAGGATCGGCAGGTAGATGGCCATCGCGAGGTCCTCGAACACGAGGATCGAGAGGATGGTCGGCGTCTCGCGGTTGCCGAGCCGGCCGAGGTCCGTGATGACCTTCGCGACGATTCCGGATGAGGAGATGTACGTGACGCCGCCCATCACGAGCGCCCCGACGCCGCCCCAGCCCAGCAGGAGCGCGACCCCCGCGCCGGGGAGGAAGTTGAGCACGGCGTCCACGACCCCGGCCTGCCACGAGCGGCGCAGGCCGGTGAAGAGCTCCTTCGCCGTGTACTCGAGTCCCAGGAGGAGCAGGAGGAGGATCACGCCGATTTCCCCGGCGAGATGCGCGAATTCCCGGACCCCGTGGAGGTCAACGACCCCGCCGGCACCGAAGAGAAGGCCGCCGAGCAGGTACAGCGGAATGGGGGACATGCTGATCCGACCCGCAAGCCGCGCGAGGAAACCGAGGGCGAAGATCACGGCCCCGAGTTCGATGAGCGTGAGCGCAATCGGATCCATGGGCTACCCGTTGCGCAGGATCATCGCCGTCGCGTCGAGCCCCTCCTGCGTGCCGACGGCGACCAGGAGGTCCGCGGCATGGAGGATCGCGTCCGGGCCCGGGGACGGGAGCACCTCGCCCTCGCGCATGATCGCGACGATCGAGACCGACGTGCGCGTTCGGATCGCAGCCTTGCCCATGGGCTGGTCCCGGTACGGCGAGTCGGGGAGGATGCTGAACTGCCGGGTCACGATGCCCGGGACCTCCTTGTGCTCCTCGGTGAGCTGCATCACGATGCGCTGGCTCCCGAGGAGATTGCCGAGGGCCGAGGCCTCGTCGCCCGTGAGCGGGATCGAGGCCTGGCAGGTGTCTGGATCGTCCCAGGCCGAGATGATGAGCTCTGTTTCCCCGTCGCGGTGCGCCACGACCCCGATGCGCCGCCCTGACTTCGTCATGAAGTCCTTGCGCACCCCGAAACCGGGGAGCTCCGTCTCCTCCACGTTCATGCCACAACTCTAGTCCGATGCCTGACGGACTATCCGGACTCAGGAAACGATCAGGATATCGGATATCTCCTATACGATTTGCTGGTTTAAGCTGACTGGAGCACATGAGAAGTGAGCGAGAAGGAGGTCGCGGTGGACTCGAAGCCCCGCGTGGTCATCACGGACGTCGACCACGGAGCCGTGGCGGAGGAGGAGGCGGTCGCGGCAGCGGAGGGCCTTGAACTGGTCCGCGCCGCATGCCGGACCGAGGCCGAGGTCATCGCCGCGGCGCAGGGCGCGGCGGCGCTCATCGTCCAGTACGCGCCGATCACCCGCGCCGTCGTTGAGGCGCTTCCGACCCTCAAGGCCGTGGGCCGATATGGCGTCGGCGTCGACAACGTGGACGTCGAGGCGGCCACGCAGCACGGCGTCGCCGTGTGCAACGTGCCGGACTATGGGACCGAGGACGTGAGCGACCACGCGATCGCGCTCGCCCTGAGCCTCGCGCGCGGCACCGTGGGCCTCGACCGGGCCCTGCGCGCGGGGAACTACTCGCTCGAGCCCGTCCAGCCGCTCCACCGGGTCGCCGGACGCACGTTCGGCGTCGTGGGCTTGGGGCTCATCGGGGCCGCGACGGCGCGCAAGGCCCGCGGCGTGGGCTACCGAACCATCGGCTTCGACCCGCTGCACGCACCGGGGACGACGACGGCGGACGGCACCGAGGCGGTCAGCTTCGCCGAGCTCATCGAGCGCTCGGACGTCGTCTCGCTGCACGTTCCGCTCAATGCCCACTCTCGGCACTTGATCGACGCGGGGGTCCTCGCGGCCATGAAGCCCGGCGCCGTGCTCGTCAACACGTGCCGCGGCGGCGTGGTCGACACCGAGGCGCTCGTCGAGGCGCTCCGCTCGGGGGCGATCCGGGGCGCCGGGCTGGATGTCTTCGAGCAGGAGCCGCTCCCGCAGGACAGCCCGCTCCTCGCGCTCCCGAACACCGTGCTCACGCCGCACGCCGCGTGGTACAGCGAGGAGTCGCAGCAGGAGCTCAAGGCCCGGACGGCCCAGAACGTCGCAGACGTGGTCGCCGGGCGGCGGCCGCGGAACATCGTGAACCAGGAGGTCTTCGCATGAGCCCCACAGACCGGCCAGACGGTCAGATGCAGACGGCCGCGGACGCTCCAGCGGCAGGCGAGGGTCCCGCCGTCGTCAGCGCCCCCGCGGCGAGCGAGGCGCCCGACGCGCGAATCCGCGTGCGCCGCCAGCTCCCCCGCGTCTCCGAGGTGCGCGAGCTCCTCCAGTTCCGCGCGCCCGTGCTCGATCCGGTGCAGCGGCGACTCGAGAGGGCCCTCACGATCGAGGACCTCCGCCGCATTTCCCGCCGCACCACGCCGCGGGCCGTCTTCGACTACGTGGACGGCGGGGCCGAGGCCGAGGTCACGGCCCAGCGCAACCTCGACGCGTTCCGGGGCGCGGTGTTCGTCCCGGAGGGCCTGAACTCGGTGGCGGACCCGGACCTTTCGACCGAGCTCCTCGGCGAGCGCATCGCGTTCCCGCTCGTGTTCGCGCCGACCGGCTACACGCGCATGATGCATCACGAGGGCGAGGCCGCGGTGGCACGGGTCGCACAGCGGAATGGGCTCCCGTACGCGCTCTCGACCGTGGGCACGTCGACCATCGAGGAGGTCCGCGACGCGGCGCCGCGCGGGCAGAACTGGTTCCAGCTGTACCTCACGAACGATCGGGCCCTCAACACCGAAATGGTCGGGCGCGCGCTCGCGGCAGGGTGTACCACGGTCGTCCTCACGATCGACACCGCGGTGGGCGGCGGCCGGCACAAGGACACGCGCAACGGGCTCACCATCCCGCCCTCGCTCACGGTGCAGACGTTCCTCGACATGGCGCGCTTCCCGTACTGGTGGGCCAACAAGCTCACGACGGCGCCCATCAACTTCGCGTCTCTCCGGGACTACCCGGGAACCTCCAAGGACGTCGCGGCGATGCTGTTCGACCCGGGCCTCGACTGGGACGACCTCGCCTGGCTCCGGGCGGAGTGGCCGCACCGCCTCCTCGTGAAGGGGGTGCTCAACCCCGCGGACGCGCAACGCGCAGTCGGGCTCGGCGCGGACGGCGTCATCGTGTCGAACCACGGCGGCCGCCAGTTGGACCGCACGCCCGCCACGCTGGACGTCCTTCCGGCGGTTCGCGAGGCGGTGGGCCCGGACGCCACCGTGCTCCTCGACAGCGGGGTGCGCAACGGCCAGGACATCATCGCGGCGATAGCGCGGGGCGCGGATGCCGTCATGATCGGCCGCGCGTACCTCTACGGCCTCATGGCCGGGGGAGAGCGCGGCGTTGAGCGCGCCGTCGAGATCCTGCGCACCGAGTACCGGCGGGCGCTCCAGCTCCTCGGACTCGACGCGACGAGCGCGATCGCGCCCCGTCATGTGAGGACGGGCCGGGTCTACCAGCCGGCGGAGTCCGGCGCGCCGGGCCTGCCCGGCGGAGCCTAGCGGGTCAGCTTCGTGCTGATGCGGTGGGCTTCCTCCATGAGGAGCCTGCCGAGAAGCCCGCGGCGGTCGGCGCGGAATCTGGGCTCGATGCCCGTGAGGGAGACCGCGCCGACCGGGTTTCCGTTCCCGTCGAACACCGCCGCGCCCATGCCGTAGCTGCCTTCGAGGACTAGCCCGGGATTGACCGAGTAACCGCGCAGCCGAGTCTGCTCGAGCTCATGCCGGACGGTGGCCTCGGTGTGGCCCGCCGCGAACTGGCCCGCGTGCTCGCTCCATCGTCCGAGGAACGCCTCCTGCTCGCCGGCTGGCAGGAACGCCATCATGGCCAAGCCTGCCGAGGCGACGCCGAGGGGGAACCGGACTCCTTCCCGGAGCACGAAGGAGCGGATGGGGAAGCTGCCCTCCTCGCGGAGAAGGCACATCGTCTCGCTTCCCTGCCTGATGCTGTAGAACGCACTCTCGCCGGACGCCTCGGCGAGCCTTCGGATGCTCGGGCGCGCGAGCTCCTCGAAGGAGAAGCGCGAGGCCGCGATGGAGCCGAGGAGGTAGAGCTCGGTGCCGAGCACCCACTGGCCGGACTGCGGGTCGGTGTCCAGCAGCCCCTCGGCGGCCAACGACGTGAGGAGGCGATGCGCCGTCGGGCGCGTCAGCCCGGCTTCGTGCGCGAGCGAGGTCGTGGACGCGCCGGAGGGATGGCCGCCGACGAGGCGCAGAAGTCTGGCCACCCTGCCGACCACCTGCGCGCCCGGGACTGCTGAGTTGGCACTCACACGACCTCCTTGCCATGCCCATAATGTGGGCAAAGAATCGAACTGAGTCCACAGTGTGCACTTGGCGCGCAATGCCCTTGCGCCGTATTGTGCCACTCTCCTACGTTCTCCAGAGGAATCTACCCGTCCACAAAGTGGTGAGCGAGAGGAAGCGCTGGCAATGGCAAAGCTGAGGGAGGGCGCCCGCGAGACCGTGGGGGCCGCACTGCGGGACGGCGCGATCCTCGCCGTCGGCGGCTTCGGGCTGAGCGGGATCCCCGCGGACCTCATCGAGGCCGTGCGGGACTCCGGGGCGCAGGGCCTCACGGTCGTCTCGAACAACATGGGCGTGGACGGGAAGGGCCTCGGGATCCTCATCGAGTCCGGCCAGGTCCGCAAGGTCGTGGCGTCCTACGTCGGTGAGAACAGGCTCTTCGCGCAGCAGTACCTCGCGGGGGAGCTCGAGGTCGAGTTCGTCCCGCAGGGCACGCTCGCCGAGCGGCTCCGGGCCGGCGGCGCCGGGATCCCCGCCTTCTACACGCGCACCGGAGTCGGCACCGTCGTGGCCGAGGGCAAGCCGCACGAGGAGTTCGACGGCCAGGTGTACGTCCAGGAGCGCGGCATCGTCGCCGACGTGGCGCTCGTCCACGCCCACACCGCGGACACTGAGGGGAACCTCGTCTACCGGTACACGGCGCGGAACTTCAACCCGGTCGTCGCCACGGCCGGCAAGGTGACGATCGCCGAGGCCGAGCTGATCGTCGGCGCCGGCGAGCTCGACGCCAACCACATCGTCACCCCGGGCGTGTTCGTCCAGCACCTCGTCCAGTCCCGCCCGAGGGTGAAGGACATCGAGCAGCGCACCGTCCGGCTCCGGCCCGCGGCCGTCGCCCACGCCTGATCCCCAACCAAGGCCCTAGGAGGAACCCACGATGCCGTGGACACGAGACGAGATGGCCGCCATCGCGGCCCAGGAACTGAACGACGGCGACTACGTGAACCTCGGGATCGGCATCCCGACGCTCGTCGCCAACAACCTTCCCCCTGGCGTCCGGGTGACCCTGCAGAGCGAGAACGGCCTGCTCGGGATGGGCCCCTTCCCGTACGAGGGCGAGGAGGACGCGGACCTCATCAACGCTGGCAAGCAGACCGTGACGGTCCTGCCCGGCGGGAGCATCTTCGACTCGAGCGATTCGTTCGCGATGATCCGGGGAGGGCACGTGAAGGTCGCGGTCCTCGGCGCGATGCAGGTCTCCGCCGAGGGCGACCTCGCCAACTGGCAGATCCCAGGGAAGATGGTCAAGGGTATGGGCGGGGCCATGGACCTCGTCGCGGGCACGCCGCGCATCGTGGTCCTCACCGAGCACGTCGCGAAGGACGGCTCACCCAAGATCGTCGCCGAGTGCACGCTCCCGCTCACCGGGCGGCGGGTCGTGGACCGCATTGTGACGGACCTTGCGGTCTTCGACGTCGTGACAGGCTCTGCGGGCGTCCAGGGCGTCCAGGGCGTCCAGGGGGGCCAGGGCGTCGCCGCGGCGCCGGCCCCGACAGACGACGACGGCGCCCCTCGCCTCGCGCTGCGCCGGCTCGCGCCCGGGGTGGGCCTCGACGAGGTGAGGGACAAGACCGGGGCACCGTTCGTCGTCGTCCTCGAAGACGAAGAGGCCGCGTCGCCGCCAAGTGCGTGACAGCCGGCCGGTGCGTCAGCTCTCAGGCACGACCGCGGTCGCGACCTTCGACGGCGGCCGCACCGGGACCAGCACGAGCAGGCCCGCGAGGAGCACCACCATGATCCCGAGGATGCCCCACCGCTGCGCCTGGCCCTCGGCGACGAGCGGTGTCGCGATCGCGATGCACGCGCTGAACAGAAGGGGCGAGAGGAAGCTCACCGCGCGGCCCGTCGTCGCGTAGAGGCCGAAGAGCTCGCCGGACTCCCCGTCCGGCGCGAGCCGCGCGAGGTACGCCCGAGCGGAGGCCTGCGCCGGACCGACGAACAGCGTGAGGAACAGCCCGAAGACCCAGAACGTCAGCGAGCCCGTCCACGTGAACCCGAAGACGGAGTACGTTCCGTTGCCGAGCACGAGGATGGCGGATCCCGCCACGAGCAGTCCCACGAGCGAGCCCATGATGACCCGCTTGGGCCCGATCCGGTCGTCGAGGAAGCCGCCCGTGATGGCCCCGACGGCCGCGACGACGTTGCCGAAGATCGCGAAGAAGATGACCTGGCTGAGCGTGAAGCCGAACGTCCCCGCCGCGATGACGCCGCCGAACGTGAACACTGCGGCGAGCCCGTCCCGGAAGACCGCGCTCGCCACCAGGAAGTACAGCGTGTGCGGGCTCGTGCGGTAGATCGCCACGACGCGTCGCCACAGCAGCCCGTACGAGGCGACGACGCCCAGCCGAGCCGCCGGGCGCCGTCGTACTTCGGGCACCGCGAACAGGACCGGCAGGGAGAAGGCGATGATCCACAGCATCGAGAAGACGGCGACGAGACGGATGTTGAGGCTCTCCGCCGTCGAGGCGCCGAACCAGTGGAAAGCGGGCTGCACGAAGAGTGCGAGGACGAGCAGCAGGGCGACGATGCCCCCGAAGTACCCCGCGGACCAGCCGAGACCCGAGATGCGGCCGATCGTCCGGGGGCTGGCGATCTGCTGGAGCATCGCGTTGTAGTTCACGCCCGCGAGCTCGGAGAACACGTGGCCCGCCGCAATGAGGCTCGCGCCGTACCAGAGGAACTCGGTCCGCGGGAAGGCGAAGAAGCACAGGCCCGTGAGCAGGGCGACCACGCCCGTGTGCACCCCGAGCCACAGCTTGCGGCGGCCGCCCTCGTCCGAGCGCTGGCCCGACACGGGTGCCAAGACCGCGATCAGGAACCCGCCGATGCCGAGGGCCGCGCCGAGCACGGAGGAGGCGTGATCGGCGCCGCCGAACGCGGAGGAGGTCAGATACACGGTGAAGACGAACGTCGTCATGACGGCGTTGAACGCGGCGGAACCCCAATCCCACGAGGCCCACGCGAGCACTTGGCCCTTCTTGACGGGTGCGGTGTGGAGCTCGAGCTCCGATGGCTGCTGCGCGGCAGTCGTCATAGCTCGCATGCTAGCCGTTGATAGACTGGCAGCGCTGCTCGCACCGGCATTTTCCAGTGATGGATCTGCGTGGGGATGAACCCAACTCATTTTCGCCCGACCCCAACTTCTTTGACTCGATAGCACCCGAACCAGCGGAGGCGCCTCGTGGTACCAGTCCTCGCCCTGCACTTTGCGGTGGCGGCTGGTGCGCCCTGGATCTTCCGGCGGTGGGGCCGATCGGCGTTCTTCCTCCTCGCAGCGGTACCCGCCCTCTCCCTCGTGTGGCTCGCGGCCCAGCACGGTGCCGCCTACGGTGCGGGTCTCGACGAGACGTTCACCTACGTGCCGGGCCTGAGCCTCGACTTCGCGTTCCGGCTCGATCCCCTCGCGTGGGTCATGGGACTCCTGGTCCTCGGCGTGGGCGCGCTCGTCCTCGCCTACTGCGCCCGGTACTTCAAGGACGACGACGAAGGGCTGGGCGGCTTCGGCGGTCAGCTCCTGGCGTTCGCCGGCGCGATGTTCGGGCTCGTCGCCGCAGACGATCTCATCGCGCTCTTCGTCTTCTGGGAGCTGACGAGCGTCCTCTCCTTCCTCCTCATCGGCTTCGCGCGGGCGCGCCTGGCCGCGCGCCGCGCGGCGGTGCAGGCGCTCGTGGTCACGACCGCAGGTGGGCTCGCGATGCTCGTGGGGCTCATCGTCATCGGCAACGCTGCGGGCACCTACAGGATCTCGGCGATCCTCGCGCGTGCGGGCGAGCTGACGACGGCGGCGCCCACGTCGGGTGCGATGGCCGTGGGGGCGCTTCTGGTCCTGGTCGGCGCGCTCAGCAAGTCGGCTCTCGTCCCGTTCCACTTCTGGCTGCCCGCGGCGATGGCGGCGCCCGCGCCGGTCTCCGCGTATCTGCACGCCGCCGCGATGGTCAAAGCCGGGGTCTACCTCGTGGCCCGCCTCGCGCCCGGCTTCGCGGACACGCCCTACTGGCGGCCCGTCGTGCTGGGCTTCGGCCTCGCGACGTTGCTCGTGGGCGGCTACCGCGCGCTGCGCCAGACCGACATCAAGCTGCTCCTCGCGTTCGGGACGGTGAGCCAGCTCGGGTTCATGATCGCGGTCGTGGGGTTCGGGACGCCGGACGCGGCGCTCGCGGGCCTCGCGCTTGTGGTCGCGCACGCCCTCTTCAAGGCGACGCTCTTCCTCGTGGTCGGAATCGTGGACCACCAGACCGGGACGCGCGATGTCCGGCGGCTCTCCGGGGTGTTCCCGCAGGCCCGCGGGCTCGGCGTCGTGGCCGTCCTCGCGGCAGCGTCGATGGCCGGCCTCCCGCTCTTCGGCGGTTTCGTGGCGAAGGAGTCCGTATTCGGAGCGTTCTGGGCGGGAGGAGCGGGCGGCGAGGCCGTGCTCGGGGAGCCGTGGGGCGCCGTCGTCCTCGTGGGGTTCGTGCTGGGCTCGATTCTCACGGTGGCGTACAGCGCCCGCTTCGTGTGGGGTGCGTTCGCCCGCAAGCCGGGCCTCCCCGACACGCCCTTCAAGCCCGTGACGCCGGTCTTCGTGGCGGCCCCGGCGATCCTCGGAGTCCTCGGCCTCGTCTATGGCGTGTGGCCCGCGCCCGTCGACGCGTGGGCCGCGCCGCACGCGGGCTCGTCCGAGCACCTCGCGGCGTGGCACGGGCTGGACCTGCCGCTCGCGCTCTCCGTCGCGGCGTGGCTCGGGGGAGCCCTCCTGTTCTGGCTCCGCGACGCCGTGTACCGCGTCCAGGTGGGAGTCTCGCGCCTCCCGGACGCCGAGCGCCTGTACCGCGCCACGATCGGAGCCGTCGACGACGCGGCCATCTGGGTCACCGGCCGGACTCAGCGCGGTTCGCTCTTCTTCTACCTCGCGGTGATCCTCTCGGTCGCGACCGTGCTGCCCCTCGTCGTCATGCTCGTCACCCGGCCCGCGATCCCGGGCACGACGTTCTTCGTGGACCCGAACTCCCCGCTCCAGGCCGTGGTCGGGGTGGGCATCGCGATCGGTGCGCTCGCCGCGGTCCGGGCGAACAAGCGCTTCCTCGCCGTGCTCATGGTGTCCGTGACCGGCTACGGGATCGCGCTCATCTTCGCGCTCCAGGGCGCGCCGGATCTCGCGATGACGCAGCTGCTGGTCGAGACGATCGTGCTCGTCGCGTTCGTGCTCGGCATGCGGCGCCTCCCAGCCCAGCTGCGGGACCGCACGGGCGGCGCCTACCGGGTGGCCCGCATCATCATCGCCGTCATGTTCGGCACGGTCGTGGTCTTCGCCGGGATGTTCGCGATGGGAGCCCGCAAGTCCGCCCCGGTGTCGCTCGGCTTCCCCGAGATCGCGTACAGCCAGGGCGGCGGCACGAACGTGGTGAACGTGACGCTCGTGGACATCCGTGCGTGGGACACGCTCGGCGAGATCTCGGTGCTCGTCCTCGCGGCGACCGGCATCGCGAGCCTCATCTTCATCAGCCATCGCGGCCGCGGGCTCGGGCCCGCGCACGAGGTCGAGACGGGGAGCGTCGGCCGGGTCAGGGCCGTGGAGCACACTCCGCGCAGCGCGGCCGAGCTGTCAGTGGCCCGAACGTTCGCGACCGTCGAGCGGGACCCGTGGCTCGTGGCCGGGCGGACGCTGGCGCCGGAGCGGCGCTCGATCATCTTCGAGGTCATCACGCGCCTCATCTTCCACAGCATGGTGCTGTTCTCGCTGTATCTCCTGCTCGCGGGCCACAGCGCGCCGGGCGGCGGCTTCGCGGGCGGGCTCGTAGCCGGCATCGCGCTCACCATCCGGTACCTCGCCGGCGGCCGGTTCGAGCTGCGGGAGGCGGCGCCGTTCAACCCCGGCATCCTCCTCGGCGTCGGGCTCGCGACGGCGGCGCTCGCCGCAGGGGTCCCCCTTCTCCTCGGCGGCCAGGTGCTGCAGAGCGCGATCCTCACGATGTGGCTGCCCGTCTTCGGCGACGTGAAGTTCGTGACCTCGACGCTGTTCGACGTGGGGGTCTACATGATCGTGGTCGGGCTCGTGATCGATGTGCTGCGGAGCCTCGGCTCGCGCATCGACGAGCAGATCGAGGACCGCACGCGGGCCGACGCGACACGGGAGCTGCGTGGCCGGCGGGAGCGGGAAGGCGGCCCGCGCGAGGGCGCCGAACCGCAAGCCGCCGGGCGGGGCGCGGCGCGCGCGGATTCATCGAGGGAGAGCGAGCGCGCATGAGCCCCAATCTGACGCTCCTCCTGATCTCGGGCGTGCTGTTCGCCTGTGGGATCTACCTGCTCCTCGAGCGGAGCCTCACCCGCGTGCTGCTCGGGCTCCTCATGCTGACCAACGGCGTGAACCTCCTGCTGCTGACAACAGGCGGCTACGCGGGCTTGGCGCCGTTCTTCTCCAAGGGGACGGATCCGCGCTCGTACAGCGACCCGCTCCCGCAGGCGTTCGTGCTGACGTCGATCGTCATCTCCTTCGCCGTCACGGGATTCATGCTCGCGCTCATCTACCGGACGTGGCAGCTGGGCCGGGCCGACGAGGTCGCGGACGACCTCGAGGACCGCCGCGTCGCGGCCCAGTCCGGCTGGGTCCCGGAGGAGGACGCGGACGTGCCCGCCGATCTGAGCGAGTTCCCGAGCCTCGTCGAGGCTGCCGAGGCCGATCGCGCCGCGCTCGCGGCGGCGCCCCATGCAGCCGACCTTCCGGACGATGCCGTGCTCGGCGATGCCGTGCCGCTCGCCGCCGGCCCGCACGACGAGGAGGAGCCCGAGTGAACCTGGCCAGCCTGGCGCCGCTCGCCGTCGTCCTTCCCATCTTCGGCGCAGCGGTGACCTTCCTGCTCCTGCGGCAGGAACGCGCCCAGCGGATCGTGAGCATCGGCGTGGTCGCGCTCACGCTTGCGCTCGAGGTCGGGCTCCTCGCCTCGGTGTGGGGCGGTGGGACGGTCGCGGTGCCGATCGGTGAGTGGATCCCGCCCCTCGGGATCACGCTCGTCGTGGACCAGTTCTCCTCGCTCATGCTCGTGGTCTCGAGCGCGGTGAGCCTCGCCGTGCTCGTGTATGCGGTGTCCCAGGGCATCGCCGACGGGGACAAGGACGGGCCCATCTCGGTTTTCCACCCGAGCTTCCTGATCCTCATCGCGGGCGTCTCCGACGCGTTCCTAGCGGGCGACCTCTTCAACCTCTATGTCGGCTTCGAGATGCTGCTCACCGCGAGCTACGTCCTGCTCACGCTCGGGGGCACCACGGCGAGGATCCGCGCGGGGGTGACGTACGTCGTCGTCAGTGTGGTCTCCTCGCTCCTGTTCCTCATCGCCATCGCGATAGTCTACGCCGCGACCGGCACCGTGAACATGGCCGATCTCGCCGTGAAGCTCGGCCAGCTCTCGCCCGAGACGCAGGTGCTGCTGCACGTCATGCTGCTCATCGGCTTCGGGATCAAGGCCGCAGTCTTCCCGCTCTCGTTCTGGCTCCCGGACTCGTATCCGACCGCGCCCGCCCCGGTCACCGCGGTGTTCGCCGGCCTGCTCACGAAGGTCGGCGTCTACGCGATGGTGCGCACCGAGACGCTCCTGTTCCCGGGCGACGCCCTCAACGTTCCGCTCATGGTCGTCGCGCTGTTGACGATGGTGGTCGGGATCCTCGGAGCGCTCGCCCAGACGGACATCAAGCGACTGCTCTCGTTCACCCTGGTGAGCCACATCGGGTACATGGTGTTCGGGCTCGCGATGAGTTCGGTCATCGGGCTTGCCTCGACCGTCTTCTACGTCATGCACCACATCACGGTGCAGACCTCGCTCTTCCTCGTCGCTGGGCTCATCGAGCGGCGGGCGGGGACCGCGTCGATCGACCGGCTCGGCGGGCTCGCGAAGCTCTCGCCGCTCCTCGCACTCCTGTACTTCATCCCGGCCATGAACCTGGCCGGGATCCCGCCGCTGTCCGGGTTCCTCGGGAAGCTCGGGCTGATCCAGGCCGGCGTGGCGCTCGGCACGCCCATGGCGCTCGCCGTCGTCGTCGCCGGCGTCGCCGTGAGCCTCCTGACGCTCCTCGCGATGGCGCGCGTGTGGGGCCGCGCCTTCTGGCGCACCGCGGACGACGCCGACAACCCCGACCCAGCGCTCCTCGCCCCCGCGCGGCGCGCCTCGATGCCCGCGGCGATGGTGGGCGCGACGGCCGGGCTCGTGGGCCTCGGCCTCGCCCTCACCGTGTTCGCGGGCCCGCTGTTCCAGGTGAGCCAGGCCGCAGCCAAGGAAATGCTCGACCGGACGCCGTACATCTCAGCCGTGCTGGGGTCCGACGCGGCGAAGCTTGCGGCGTCGCATCTGAACCAGCCCCAGGGCAGCGCGTTGCCGGGCGGCCAGGCTCCGGGCGGCGCGTTGCCGGTGGGCCAGGCTCCGGGCGGCCAGGCTCCGGGTGGCCAGACGCCGGGCAGCCAGCCCCAGACGGGGGCCAAGCCATGAGCCCCGCCCCGCGCATCTCGCTGCGGACCGAGCTGCCGCTGCTCGCCTGGCTCGTGGTGGTGTGGGGCGCGCTGTGGCAGGACTTCAGCCCGGGGAACCTCGTGTTCGGGCTCGTGCTCGCGCTCGTGGTGACGCGGTTCCTGTATCTGCCGCCCGTCGACCTGAGCGGGCGGTTCAATGTCCTGCACGCAGTACGCTTCGCGTTCTCGTTCCTGGGCCAGCTCGTCGTGGCGAGCCTGCACATCCTTCGCCTCGCGCTGACCGCGGGCCCGCGCGCCACGAGCGCCGTCGTCGCGGTGCCCCTCCGGAGCCACTCCGATCTGCTCGTGACCGCCACCGGTCACGTCATCTCGCTCATCCCGGGCTCGCTCGTCGTGGACGTGGACCGGGCCAACGCGACGCTCTACGTGCACGGCATCGACGTTCCGGACCGCGCCGCCGCCGAGCGGCTGCGGCGTTCGGTGCTCGCGGCCGAGGCCGAGCTGATCCGGGTCATGGGCACCGAGGAGGAGCTGCGGCTGCTGCGCGAGGAGGAGCACTTGCGCCGGGTGTCGTCGGCGCTTCCGGGGGAGAGTGGGGAGGAGCCATCGTGACGTTCTTGGATGGAGTTCTGATTGTCTGCAGCGTCCTGCTTGCGTTCGCCGCACTCGGCGCTGTGGTGCGGATGATCAAGGGCCCCGCGCTGCTGGACCGCGTGCTCGCCGCGGACGTCCTGCTCGTGGTGCTCGCGTCAGGCCTCATCGTGGACATGGCCGGGCATCACAACACCAACAACCTCGCACTCGTCGTAGCGATCACGCTGATCGGCTTCGTCGGCTCCGTGACCGTGGCGCGCTTCGTGCAGGATCGGAGGCGGCCATGACCGGGAGCGGCTTCGCAGGGATCTCTGTCTGGGCCCGTTGGACGGGGCCGAGCTTCGCGGTGGGTCGGAGGCGGCCATGACCGACCCCGTGGACATCGTGGCAGGCGTGCTCATGGTCGCGGGTGCCCTGCTCTCGCTCGGGGCCGCGATCGGGCTCCTGCGCTTCCCGGACCTCCTCACGCGCATGCACGCCGCGACCAAGCCGCAGGTGCTCGGCTCGCTCCTGCTGCTCACGGCGCTCGGGCTCGAGCTGCGTTCGTGGGAGCTCGTCCCGCTCCTCGTGGTCGCGTGGATCTTCCAGCTCCTGACCGTTCCGGTCTCGGCCCACATGGTGGGCCGGGCAGGCTACCGGACCAAGCACGTCGACAAGACGGCCCTCACCGTCGACGAGCTCGACGACGTCGTGGCCCGGGTCGAGCGCGCCGAGGAAGAGGAACTCGAGGCGTAGCCTTTCCGGCTTCTGAACCCGGTTCCCCAGTTAGTGCGCCCATCTCCCCAGCTTCTAGGCCTATGAAGGCGGCACTCGCCCGGATTCCCGCGGGTCGACGAGGTAACAGGCCGCTGAAGTTGGGGGAACTTGGATCAGAAGCGGGGGAGGTCGGCAGCGACCCGCGGGAGTCGACCCCCGTGCCCCGGAGCGAAGAGGCTAGACCTGGTCCGGCGTGCTGTTGAAGCGCGCGATCGCCTTCTGCGTGTACCGCTGCGTGAAGACGTTCACCACGGCGCCCACCGAGGCGGAGACGAGTGCGAAGACCAACGTGTCGCGAAGGCTGGCCTCGATGTTGGTTGCGTCCTTCGGCGGCTTGTTGCCCGTGCTCTTCTCCCACACGGAGTCGAGGACCTTCGTGGCCGCGAAGCCTGCGCCGATGCTGATGGCGGTTCCGAGCAGCTTGATGAGAATGGTCACGTCCGTCTCCTTCGCGTTTGGCGGGTTCCGGCATCTGGTGCAGCCAGCCCATGAGAGCTCTCGGCCCAGCCTAGCGGTAGACTGGCGGCACTTCATACGACAGGGGAGCGCCGCCGTCGGCCATCACCGGCGAAGGGCGCTGAGAGTGCGGACCACCGCAGACCCTCGAACCTGCTCCGGCTAATACCGGCGAAGGAAGTCGAGTTCTCAGGCAGCGATTGCTGCCGCCCCTCCTACTCCAGTGGGAGGAAACCAATGAGCATCAGCACCAAGCCGGTCTATACCTGGCGCGTCGTGGACATCGTTGTCGCCGCGGTCGTCTCCGTGGCGTGCGGCGTCATCTTCTGGCTCTGGGACCAGGGCTACACGGGAATCCAGGTCGTCACGGCCGCCTTCGCCCCGCTCAGCGGGCTCTACTCGGGCGGCTGGCTCCTGGCCGGCATCCTGGGCGGCCTGATCATCCGCAAACCGGGAGCGGCGCTGTTCTGCGAGCTCGTCGCGGCCGTCGTCGAGGCGCTGCTCGGCTCGCAGTTCGGCGTCACCGTGCTTCTCTCCGGCCTGGTCCAGGGCCTCGGCGCCGAGCTGGGATTCGCGATCTTCCGCTACCGCCGCTGGAACCTCGGAGTCGCGCTGCTCGCGGGCGCGCTCTCGGGCCTTGCCCTCGGTGTCAGCGAGGTCATCCAGTTCTTCGTCGACTGGGAGTTCGGCTGGCAGGTCGCCTACACGGTCTTCGCGGTGGTCTCGGGCATCGTGATCGCCGGCCTGCTGAGCTGGCTCGCCGTCAAGGCACTGGCCAAGACGGGCGCCCTCTCCGCCTTCGCCGCAGGGCGCACGGCGGACGTCTGAGGACCCCGGCATGTCCCCTTCTGGCCCCGCCAGGGTCCGGGCCCGCGGCTGGGGCTGGCGGCACGCGGGCCGCAAGGCCTTCGCGGTGAGCGGCCTCGACCTCGACATCGCGCCCGGCGAGCGGGTGCTCCTGCTCGGCGCGTCGGGGGCGGGCAAATCGACCCTGCTGCACGCGCTCGCGGGCGTCCTCGGCGCGGCCGAGGAGGGCGAGGAGCACGGCGAGCTCACGGTCGACGGCGTCCGCGCACCCGACGCGCGGGGCCGCGCCGGGCTCGTGCTCCAGGACCCGGACGGCCAGATCGCGATGGCCCGCGTGGGCGACGAGGTCGCGTTCGGCTGCGAGAACCTCGCCGTTCCGCGCGAGCAGATCTGGCCGCGCGTCCATCGCGCGCTCGCGGACGTGGGCCTCGAGCTCCCGCTCGACCGCCCCACGGCGGCGCTCTCGGGCGGCCAGAAGCAGCGCCTCGCCCTGGCCGGAATCCTCGCGATGGAGCCAGGCCTGGTGCTTCTCGACGAGCCGACGGCCAACCTCGACCCCGACGGCGTCGACGAGGTCCGCGCGGCCGTGCGACGCAGTCTGGATCGCACGGGCGCCACGCTCGTGGTCGTCGAGCACCGTGTCTCGGTGTGGGCCGAGCTCGTGGACCGCGTCGTCGTGCTCGGCGAGGGCGGCGGCCTGCTCGCGGACGGCTCGCCCGAGCGCGTGCTCGGCCAGGCCGACGTACGACGGCGGCTGGCCACCGCGGGCGTCTGGGTCCCCGGCTGGCATCCGCTCACCGGCGAGGAGTACGACGACGGGCGCGCCGTCCGAGCGTGGCGCCCCTCGGGAGGCGACTCACCTGGCGGCGTGGTGCGCCCTGCGGGCGGCGACCCCTCGAGCGGCGTGGTGCGCGCCGACGTCGTCCGCCCCCGTCTCGGGTACAGATCATCTGCGCCCGAGACGGCAAGCGTCGGGGCGGCCCTGCTGAGCGCTCGGGGGCTCGCCGCCGGCCGCTCGCCCAAGGCTCCGCCGGTGGTCGACGGCATCGAGCTCACCCTCCGCGCCGGGCACGCGACGAGCGTGACGGGCCCGAACGGCGCGGGAAAGTCGACCCTCGCGCTCACGCTCGCGGGGCTGCTCCCCGCCGTCGGCGGCACCCTCGAGGCGCTCCCGCCGCTGGCCCGCGGAGCCGCGTCGAGCCCGCACCGCTGGCGGTCGAGCGAACTCGTGAGCCGCATCGGCACGGTGTTCCAGGAGCCTGAGCACCAGTTCCTCACTCCGCGCGTCCTCGACGAGCTCGAGTTCGGGCCGCGCCGCGTCGCGAAGCTCGCGCCGGGCGAGACGCGCCGCATCGTCGACGGGCTCCTGCAGCGGCTTCGGCTCGAGCGGCTCGCCGAGGCGAACCCGTTCACGCTCTCGGGCGGGGAGAAGCGGCGGCTCTCCGTCGCGACGATGCTCGCGACGAGTCCCAGCATCCTCGTGCTCGACGAGCCGACGTTCGGACAGGACGCGCTCACGTGGGCCGAGCTCGTGCGGCTCCTCGCCGAGCTGATCGACCAGGGCACGTCGCTGCTCGCTGTGACGCATGACGAGCACTTCACGGCAGCCCTCTCGGACGCCGTGTACCGGGTCGACGGCGGCCATGCGTCGCGGGTGGGGGCCGTCGCGTGAGCGCGGTGTTGCCCGCGGCCCTGCGCGGTGCGGCTGGAGAGGGGCCGTCGCGTGAGCGTTGACTTTCTCACCCCCGACGTCGCCAACTCCGTGCTCGCGCGGGCCAACCCCGTCGCGAAGCTCGCGGCCGCGCTGTGCATCACGGTTTCGCTTCTGTTCAGCGTCGATTGGGTCTCGGCTTCGGTCGCGCTCGCGTGCGAACTGTGCCTCGTGCCGCTCCTCGGCGTGCGCGTCGGGACGCTCGCGCGCCGCACGTGGCCGCTCGTCGCGGCGGCCGCCGTCGCCGCGTACTCGACCGCCCTGCTCGGCGTGAAGACGGGACCGGTGTGGGTCCACCTCGGCCCGGCCGTGTTCACGGAGCATTCCGTGCTCACGGGCGCCGCGATCGGGCTGCGCGGCCTCGCGATCGCGCTCCCCGGCGTCTTCCTGCTCTTCTCGACCGACCCGACCGACCTCGCCGACGGCCTCGCCCAGAAGCTCCGCCTCCCCAGCCGCTTCGTCCTCGGCGCCCTCGCGGGCATGCGCCTCGTCGGGCTCCTCGTGGACGAGTGGCGCACGCTGGGCCTCGCGCGCCGGGCCCGTGGCGTCGGGACGGGCCACAGCCCCGTGGAGCGCTTCCGGACGTTCCTCGGCCAGGCGTTCGCGCTCCTGGTCGTGGCGATCCGGCGGGCCACGCGGCTCGCCGTCGCCATGGAGGCGCGGGGCTTCGGGAGCGTCGTGGATGGCCGGGCGGCGCCGCGGACGTGGGCCCGCGAGTCGAGCTTCTCGCGGATCGACGCCTGGGTGGTCGCCGCCGGAGTGGGCATCGCGGCGCTCGCGGTGGGGGCCGCCGTCGTCCTCGGGACGTGGAACGTCGCGTGGGGCTAGCCCGAGCGGACGACGGCGGCCGGGCGCCGGCGGAGCGGACGACGGCGGCGCCTCGCCAGATCGGTCAATGCCGCCTCTGGTGCTCCCTGCGCGCCGGTGGAATCCTTTCCCCGGGGATCACCCAGAGGACCATGAGCAGAGGAGCCCACGATGGTTGAGATCACTGGATCGTTCTCGAGCTTCAGCATCGACGACGTCGACAAGGCGCGGGATTTCTACGTCGGGACACTGGGCCTGACCTCGGAAGACATCATGGGCGGCCTGCGGCTCACGCTCCCCGGCGGCGCGCAGGTCTTCGCGTACCCGAAGCCGGACCACATCCCGGCCACGCACACGGTGCTGAACTTCGTGGTGCCGAACGTGGACACGGCGGTCGCGTCGCTGCATGAGCTCGGGATCAGGACGGACCTGTACCCGAGTTCGGAGCAGATGCCGCTCGACGAGAACGGGATCCTCCGCGACCCGAACGGCAAGGCAGGCAACGGGATTGCTTGGTTCAAGGACCCCGCGGGTAACGTGCTTTCGGTCGTCAACGAGCCCTGAGAGCTTGCGTTATCTCATGAATATGTGTTACCGGGCGGTCTAGACCGGCAGATGTCTCAAAAACGTGTCGATTTGCGGCCATCTATCGCATCTGTGATATTTTGGCGGTATGGCACAACAGACTGCTGAGACCGTCGGGGCGATTCTGCGCGAAGTGCGCAGCGACAGGGGATGGACGCAGGGGCAGCTGGCTGCGGAACTTGGCACCAGCCAAAGTGCCATTGCGCGCATGGAGCAGGGCAAGCAGAACCTGAGCCTCAAGATGCTCCAGCGGATCGAGGACATCCTCGGTCAGCGCATCCTCAATATCGGTCCGTCCAAGATGACCCATCTCCGGGTCGAGGGCGGGCGCCGGCTCTCCGGAGCCGTCGACGTCAACACCTCCAAGAACGCCGGCGTCGCGCTCCTGTGCGCGAGCCTCATCAACCGCGGCACCACGACGCTGCGCAACCTCGCCCGCATCGAGGAGGTCAACCGGATCGTCGAGGTCCTGACCTCGATCGGCGTCGAGTGCACGTGGCTCCCGGGCGCGCTCGGAGAGCAGCCGCGTGACCTCCAGATCCGCCGCCCGGCCACGCTCAACCTCGACGCAATGGACGTCGAAGCCGCCCGCCGCACCCGCAGCGTCATCATGCTGCTCGGCCCGCTCCTGGACGAGCGCAGCGAGTACAAGCTTCCGTACGCGGGCGGCTGTGACCTCGGCACCCGCACCGTCGAACCCCACATGCAGGCGCTCCGGACCTTCGGCCTCGCGGTCGAGGCGTCGAACGGCTTCTACTCCGTGCGGGCCCCCGAGGCCGACGGCCACGACCGCACGTTCGTCCTGACCGAGCGCGGCGACACCGTCACCGAGAATGCGATCATGGCCGCCGCGCACCGCGAGGGCCTCACGGTGATCCGCAACGCATCCCCGAACTACATGGTCCAGGACCTGTGCTTCTACCTCCAGAGCCTCGGCGTCGAGATCGAGGGCGTCGGGACCACGACGCTGCGCATCCGCGGGCTCTCGCGGATCGAGCAGGACATCGAGTACTGCCCGTCCGAGGACCCGATCGAGGCCATGAGCCTCATCACGGCCGCGATCGTGACGAACTCGCAGGTGACCGTGCGGCGCGTGCCGATCGAGTTCATGGAGATCGAGCTCGCGACGCTCGTGCAGATGGGCCAGCAGCTCGAAATCTCGGGCGAGTACGTGGCCCGCAACGGCCGGACGCGGCTCGTGGACGTCACGACGCTCCCGTCCGAACTCCACGCTCCCGCGGACAAGATCCACCCGATGCCGTTCCCCGGGCTCAACATCGACAACCTGCCGTTCTTCGCGGTCATCGCGGCCAATGCGACCGGTCAGACCCTCATCCACGACTGGGTCTACGAGAACCGCGCGATCTACCTCACCGAGCTCAACCGACTCGGCGGCCAGATCCAGCTCCTCGACCCGCACCGGATCTACGTCAACGGCCCCACGAAGTGGCGGGCTGCCGAGGTCGGGTGCCCGCCGGCGCTGCGCCCCGCGGCTTGCATCCTGCTGGCCATGCTCGCGGCCCGCGGCACGAGCGAGCTCCGCAACATCTACGTGATCGAGCGCGGCTACCAGGACCTCGCGGAGCGGCTCAACTCAATCGGTGCACGGATCGAGTACTTCCAAGACTGACGAGTTCTTCTGGAAACCCTCGCGGTTTCGCGACAGCGACTCGGGCGGCCTTTCAGATTTCGACCTGGAATGAGATCGCCTCGCGGCGCGTCGGGCCCCGACACGCCGCGCATCGACCGATCGTGCCTTTGAAGAAGGTCGGAAACCTCCGCCAGAGGCTGCGTAGGCGCCTCGATTCGGGGGAGTATCGGCACATGAAGGCGATCATGTACGAGCGCACCGGCGATTCCTCCGTCCTCGTCCTCCGGGACCGCCCGGTTCCCGAGCCAGGCGAGGGGGAGGTCCGCGTGCGCGTGGCCGTGTCCGGCGTGAACCCCACAGACTGGAAGGCCCGGGCCGGCGGCACCTACGCGGCGACCCTCGACGGCTGGCACGTGCCGAACCAGGACGGCGCCGGCGTCGTCGAGGCGGTGGGTCCCGGGGTTTCCGGGCTCGGCGTCGGGCAACGCGTGTGGCTGTGGGACGTCGCGTTCGGAGGCTCCGAGGGGACGGCGCAGGAGGCGGTCGTGGTGCCCGCCCGCAAGGCGGTTCCCCTGCCGGACTCCGAGACGTTCGACGCCGGGGCCTCCCTTGGCATTCCGGCCCTCACCGCGCACCGGGCGCTCACCTCGAGCGAGCACGGTCCCGCCCGGCTCGCCAAGGGGACGCTCGACGGGCGGACGGTTCTCGTGACCGGGGGAGCGGGCGCCGTCGGCCATGCCGCGATCCAGCTCGCCCGGTGGGCAGGAGCAACCGTCGTCGCCACCGTGAGCAGCGAGGAGAAGGCGTCGCTTGCTGCTCAGGCCGGGGCCGCCGTCGTCCTCAACTACAGGACGCAGGACGTTGCCGCGGAGGCGCGGCGGGTCGCACGCCACGGCGTCGACGTGATCGTGGACGTCAACCTCGCGGCCAACGTGGCGGCGGATCTGGCGGCGATCACGACCGGCGGGACCATCGCCGCCTACGCCGGCGCCTCGGACGAAACCGTGGCGATGCCGGTGCGCCAGGCCATGGCCAAGAACGTGCGGCTCCAGTTCGTCCTCACCTACACCGTCACCGACCAGCAGAAGGCCGACGCCGTGGCGGCCGTCTCCGCGGCGCTCGCCGACGGCGCGCTCCGCGTGGGAGAGGAGCACGGCCTCCCGCTCACGCGATTCCGGCTCGAGGACACGGCGGCTGCCCACGATGCCGTGGAGCGCGGCGCAGTCGGCAAGGTGCTCGTAGACATCTGAGTGCCAGGAAGGGTGACGGGCGCAGCTAGGAACGCGGCTCGCGCGCGAGTGCGGACTCGATGAGCGCCACGATGGCCGGATCGTCGGGGAGGACGCGCGGCCGGAAGCGGTGCACTATGCCGTCCGGCAGCACGAGGAACTTCTCGAAGTTCCACGTGATCCGACCGGCCTTGCCCTCGGCGTCGGGGGTCCTGACCAGCTCCCGGTAGAGCGGGTGCGCGGTCCGGCCGTTGACCCGCACCTTGGCCATCACGGGGAACGTGACGCCCCACGTCGCGGCGCAGTACTCGGCGATCTTCTCGTTGTCCCGGTACTCCTGCAGGAACTGGTTGCTGGGGAACGCGAGCACCGTGAAGCCGCGGTCCCCGTAGCGCCGCTGCAGCTGCTCGAGCTGCTCGTACTGCGGCGCGAGCCCGCACCGGCTCGCGACGTTCACCACCAGCCGGACGTCGTCGGACCATTCGCCGAACGTCGTCTCCCGCCCGGCGAGCGTGGTCACGGGGATGCTGTTCAGCTCCGCCATCGGCCCTCCTCGAGACTCTCCTCCGAGGGAGGAACGAACAGGAGCCGTGCCCGGTTCATGCGTCCAGGCATCAGAAACTCGATTGCTTCCGGGGCTGACGCCCCTCCCAGACGCCAAGTAGCTTGGGTCACACCCTGTCAGCACGCTTGGATTTTTCTGGGAGGACCTGTGAGGACGATCCGACACCAATTGGCCGCCGCCGTGGCCGCCGTCGCGCTCGGAGTTTCGAGCGCGGCGATTGCGGGCCCGGCGTCCGCGGACCCGCGGCAGAACACCAAGACTCCCACCGCCGTTGGCTACGGCGGCGCCGTCAGCACCGTGGACCCCGAGGCCTCCGGTGCGGCGCTCGAGGTGCTCCGCAACGGCGGGAATGCCGTGGACGCCGCGGTGGCCGCCGCCGCGACCCTCGGCGTGACCGAGCCGTACAGCTCGGGAATCGGGGGCGGCGGCTTCTTCACCTATTACGACGCGAAGACCCGCACCGTGCAGTCGATCGACGGCCGCGAGACCGCGCCCGCCGCAATGAAGCACGACGCGTTCATCAACCCCGCCACCGGGAAGCCGTACAACTTCACGCCCGAGCTCGTGACGAGCGGCGTGTCCGTGGGGGTGCCCGGGACGGCCGCGACGTGGCAGCGCGCGCTCGACCGATGGGGCACCGTGGGACTCGGCGAGGCGCTCAAGCCCGCCATCAAGGTGGCGGACCGCGGCTTCGTGGTCGACCCGACGTTCCGCCAGCAGACTCTCGACAACAAGGCCCGCTTCGAGGCCTTCCCTGCGACAGCGAGCCTCTTCCTCCCCGGAGGCGACGCTCCGCAGGTCGGCTCGATCTTCCAGAACCACGACCTCGCGGCGACCTACCGCCTGCTCGCGAAGGACGGGATCGGTGCGTTCTACCGCGGGCCGCTCGCGTCCGAGATCGCGAGCGTCGTGCAGAACCCGCTCAAGTCGCCCAGCACGACGCTGCCAGTGCCGCCCGGGTCCATGACGGCCGCGGACATCGCCAACTACACGACGATCGACCGCGACCCCACCCACGTGAACTACCGCGGCTACGACGTCTACGGCATGGCGCCCTCGAGCAGCGGCGGCACGACCGTGGGCGAATCGCTCAACATCCTCGATCAGTTCAACCTGGCCGGGATGAACGATCCGGACGCGCTGCACCACTACCTCGAGGCGAGTGCGCTCGCGTTCGCCGACCGCGGCAAATACGTGGGGGACCCCGCCTTCGTCAACGTGCCGACGAAGGCGCTTCTGGACCCGCTCTTCGGCAAACAGCGCGCGTGCTCGATTGACCCCACGCATGCGGCGACGAAGCCTGTCCCGCCGGGCGACGTGACCGGATACAACGGCGTCTGCCCCATGGCCGCGGCGGCTCCGGCGAGTGAGAAGGACACCGAGAACATCTCGACCACGAACATGACCGTGTCCGACCGCTGGGGCAACGTGGTCGAGTACACGCTCACCATCGAGCAGACGGGCGGCTCGGGCCAGGTCGTGCCGGGGCGCGGCTTCATCCTCAACAACGAGCTCACGGACTTCTCGGCGGTCTACAGCCCGACGGACCCGAACCGGATCGATCCCGGCAAGCGCCCGCGTTCGTCCATCTCACCGACCATCATGCTCCAGGACGGCAAGCCGTTCCTCGCACTCGGCTCGCCCGGCGGCTCGACCATCATCACGACCGTGCTGCAGACGATCTTCAACCGGATCGACCGGGGCATGACCACTCCCGAGGCGATCGCCGCGCCGCGTGCGTCGCAGCGCAACACCGCGAAGGTCACCGCTGAGCCGGCCTTCATCGCGAAATACGGGAGCGAGCTGACCCCGTACGGCCACGTGTTCCAGCCGTCCGGCGACGCGTTTACCTCGGCCGCGGAGATCGGGGCCGAGACCGCGATCGAGTTCCTGCCCGACGGCCGGACACTCGCCGCGGCCGAGCCCGTCCGGCGCGGCGGCGGGTCGGCGATGGTGGTGCAGCCGTCGCCGTAGGCGAGTTCGGCGTTCAGGCGAGCTGCAGGGCGCTCCGCGACTCGAGGGCGTCCCATGCGAAGCTCGCGAGCCAGTGCGTCGACATGAAGTCGCCGCTGTCGAGGGCCGCGATACCGGCCGAGAGGAGGGGTTCGATCGCCGCCGCGAGCACGGGCTCGCTCGGCGAAACAGACGACGACGGCGACGCCCCCTCCCGCAGCGCCCTCACCACGCGCGAGAGCTGGCCCGCGCGCGTCAGGTTGAGGCCGTGGAGGTGGACCATGTAGCCGTCGGACTCGTCCGTCACGCCGACCACGGAGAGCATGCGCGAGCTCGCCTCGAGGCCCGGGAGGAACTGCTCGAGCCACGCCGCGAAGTCGTCACGGCCGAGCACGCGCTGCATGAGGTCCGCTTCGCTCAGGCCCGCGGAGAGGAAGTCCTGGCCGCTGAGCTCCCATTCCGTGGCCCAGCCGGCGTCGGAGCCGAACCACGCACGCGCGGCTGCCTCGCAGGCCTCGGCGGCGTCGGTCCGGCCGAGTGCGCGGAACCCGTCCAGCAGGAGCGCGACGCCGAACGCCGAGTTCGTGTGCAGCCCGTGCCGCACGGGGTGCTCGACCTTCGCCAGCCACTCGGTCGCGAGGCGGGCCACCGTGTCGACGCACCCCTCGAGGTTCTGACCCCAGCCCCGGATCTCCTGGTCCGAGGACGCGGAGCACGCCGCCGCGAGGCGCACGAGCCACGCCCAGCCGTACGGCCGCTCCCACGACGGGTTGTCGGCGAGATACGCGGCCTCGACGGCGAGCTTCTCCGCCGTGAGGTTGTCGGCCAAGGCGTGCCGGAGCCTCGCCGCCGTGCCCGGCTCGAGGTGAGGGCCGCCGTCGTCGGCTGTTGTTGCGTCGGCAGCCGTGCCGGACGCCCCGCCCGCCGCCGCGCTGAGCACGCTGACCCCCAACCAGTGCATGTGCACGCACGAGTGCCAGTCGAAGGACGTGTAGAACGCGGGGTGCAGCTCAGACGGGACCGGGCGGTCGCCTGCCGAGCGCTGGGTGTGGTGTGCCGAGTGCGGGTAGGCGCGGCTCAGGTTGTCGAGGACGACGGCGGCGCAGTGCTCCGCGGCCGAGGGCAGGAGGTCGAAGTCCACGGTTCTCCTAGAAGGCGAGGAAGTACATGAGGGCGGTGTTGACGACGAGCAGCGGGAACGCCGTGCCGAGCTGGGCGGTGATGACGCCGTACTTGTTCTTCATCTCGAGCAGGGCCGAGGGCACGAGGTTGAAGTTTGCGGCCATCGGCGTGCACAGCGTCCCGCAGAAGCCGGCGAGCATGCCGATCGCGAAGACGATCGCCGGGTTGCCGTGGAACTGCTGGACGAGCACGGGCCAGCCGATCGCGGCCGTCATGATCGGGAACGCGGCGAAGCCGTTGCCCATGAGGACCGTGAACACGAACAGTCCCACGCAGTAGACGATGACGGCAGCGAGGAGCGAGCCCTTCGGCATGACGCCGGTCACGAGCGTGCTGACCGCGGTGCCGACGCCGGCCTTCGTGAAGAGGATGCCGAGCGTCGAGAGCATCTGGGGCAGGAGCGCGGCCCAGCCGATGGACTCGAGGATGCGGCGGCTCTCGAACACGGGCGTGAGCGGGTGCTTCGGCCGGAGGATCACGAGAGCGACGACGGCGGCCACGATCGCGCCGATCGCCAGGGCCACGAGCGTCGTGTTCTTGGGATCGAGGATCGGGGTCTTGCCGATGGTGAGGACCGGCGCGAGCAGCACGAGGAGGACTGTTACGACCGGGAGCGTGAGCGCCGGGATGAAGAGCTTGTTGCCGAAGCGCGCGGCGAAGGCCTCGCGCTGCTCTCCGGTCGAGGTCTTGGCCCTTCCGTCCGCGAGCTGCCTCGTCGCGGCGAGGGCCACGAGCACGAGTACGGCAATGCCGAGGATCCACCCCGGCGCGGTCCCGGCCTGGACCCACGTGCCGTAGAAGAAGCACAGGCCCAGGAGGCCCCAGAAGGCCGAGCTGCCCCAGCGGCGGGGGTGATTCGCGTCCCGAACGATCAGCACGGCCCACGCGATGAACAGGATTCCGATGAGCCAGTAGACGGCTTCGACATTGATCACTTGGCTTCTCCTGCGGTGGCCGGCTCGGCCTTCTCGAGTTCTGCGTATTCCCTGTCGAGCTGCTTGTCGAGGCGCAGGAGCCGGAAGCCGTGGATGAGGAACGCGGCGATCGCGGTCGGGATGGCCCACAGCGCAAGCTGGAGCGGCTCGAGGTGGAGGTGGTAGGTCGTGTCGACGAACGTCGTGATGAGGAGGATCGAGCCCACGGCCACGAAGACGTCCTCGCCGAAGAACACGCCCACGTTATCCGCCGCGGCCGAATGGCCCTTGATGCGCTCCTTGATGTGCTCGGGAACGTGGCCGTAGCGGCGCAGCGCCGCGCCCTCGGCCATCGGGAAGACGAGCGGGCGCACGGTCTGCGCGTGGCCGCCGATGCTGTTGAGGCCCACCGCGGCGGTGATCTGGCGGACGGCGAGGTAGCCGAGCAGAACGCGGCCTGCCGTGAGCTTGGCGAGCTTGCCGATGAGCGTCTTGGCCTGCTCCTGCAGCCCGAAATACTCGATGATGCCGACGACCGGCAGCACGGCGACGAAGATCGTGACCGAGCGGCTGCTCGCGAAGCCGCTGCCGAAGGCCTCGAGGATCTGGAGCGGGTTGAGCCCGCCCAGGAGTGCAGTGACGATGCCGGCGACAGTCACGACGACGAGTGGGTTCAGGCGGATCGCAAAGCCAACGATCACCAGAAGTACCCCGATGAGTACAAGCATGATTATCCGTTCCGAAAATGGGTTCGGTCGTGCGAAGGGGTGTGCGCCGAAGAGCGCGTGTGATCCAGAGCATAGCCTTTTGTTCAACAATCAATCAAGGCTTTCGTTGAACAATCCCGGAAGATCTTGGGCGCCGCTCGGTTGCTGACCTTCATTGAGGCGGTGGAATCGCCGGAATCGGCGCGTCCCGCGGCGTGTCGTCGGAGACGCGATCCAAAGAAGGTCGGGAACGCGCTGCCTGGGTCAGCCCGCGACGGCGGCGAGGAGCTGCTGCTCGGCGCGGTCGAGATAGTCGGCCATGAGCGCCGCGGCGTCCGCGGCGCGGCCGGCCTCGAGGAGCTCGAGGATGCGGGCGTTGTCCTCGACGTACGGGGCGTGGAAGCGCGGGTGGGCACCCATGGTCGCGAAGACGAGGCGCATCTCCGCGAGGATCTGCTCCATGAAGCTGTCCAGGCGTTCGCTCCCCGCACGGGCGATGAGCGCGCGGTGGAACTCTTGGTTCGCGTTCGCCATGGCGGGCACGTCCTCGGACTCGGCGGCCCGCCGCGCCTCGCGCACGATCGCCGCGAGCGGCCCGGTCGGTGCCGGTGGCGACCACAGGAGCGCCGCGGGCTCCACGAGCCGGCGGACGCGGTAGATCTCGCGGATGTCCTCCGCGGTGGGGTGGGAGACGAAGACGCCGCGATTGGGGATTCGGGTGACGACGCGCTCGGCGTGCAGCGTCGCGAACGCCTCGCGCAGCGTGTTCCGGGAGACTCCGAGGGCATCGCGGAGGGACTCCTCCGCGAGCTTCGCACCCGGGGCGAGCTGGCCGGCCGCAATCCGCTGCCGCAGCTGGGCCGCGACCCAAGAGCTCGTCTCGGCGTGCTTGGTCGCGCGGGCCTCGGCCTCCAGGCCGGCCAGAACCTCCTCAGACGTCATGGCACCACCCTAAGACCCGCACCCCTAAGACCCGCACGGCCGGCGGCGAGCTACGAGATCGTGGTCAGGACGTCCCCGGGGGAGACGGCGTCGCCCGGGTTCGCGGCGTGCTCCCCGACCGTCCCGGCGCGGTGCGCCTGGACAGTCGTCTCCATCTTCATGGCCTCGAGGACGACGACGGCGGCCCCCGCCTCGACTGCCGTGCCCGGCTCGACGAGCCACTTCACGATCGTCCCGCCCATCCCGGCGGTCACGGCGGCCTCCGCGGCGGGGCCGCCCGCGCCGGCCTGTTCGCCGGGCGTGGCGCCGGCACCTGTGGCCGCCAGCCCCGCGAAAAGCGCCTCCGGGACGCCGAGCATCACGCGCCGGCCGTCGAGGTCGACCGCGAAGGTGCGCCGCCCGCCGTCGGCCGCGGCGGGGGTGAACTCGGGGCTCGCGGCGAGCTCCGCCGCGAACTCCGACTCGATCCAGGTCGTGTAGACGCCGAGCCCGTCATCGCCCGCGAACGCCGGGCTCTCGACGACGGCGCGGTCGAACGGGAGCACCGTGGCGACCCCGCGGATCTCGAACTCGCGGAGCGCGCGGCGGGCCCGTCGCAACGCCTGCTGGCGGTCCGAGCCCCAGACCACGAGCTTCGCGAGGAGCGAGTCGAACTGGCCCGGTACCGCCGATCCGTCGCGCACGCCGGAGTCCACGCGGATCCCCGGACCTGTCGGCGCCGCGAAGCGTTCCACGGTCCCGGGCGAGGGCAGGAAGCCCCGCCCCGGGTCCTCGGCGTTGATGCGGAACTCGATCGCGTGCCCGCGCGGCTCGGGGTCCTCGAGAGCCGGGAGCGTGCCGCCGCCCGCGATCGCGAGCTGCGCGGCCACGAGGTCCAGGCCCGAGGTCTCCTCCGTGATGGGATGCTCGACCTGGAGGCGCGTGTTGACCTCGAGGAAGCTCAGCGTCCCCGACTGGTCGAGGAGATACTCGACCGTCCCCGCGCCCACATAGCCTGCCTCGCGGCAGATCGCCTTGGCCGATTCGTGGACCCGCGCCCGCTGTTCGGCGCTGAGGAACGGCGCGGGCGCCTCCTCGACCAGCTTCTGGTGGCGGCGCTGGAGCGAGCAGTCGCGCGTCCCGGCCACGATGACATTGCCGCGCGTGTCCGCGAGCACCTGGGCCTCGACGTGCCGCGGCTTGTCGAGGAACTTCTCGACGAAGCACTCCTCGCGGCCGAACGCGGCCCGGGACTCGCGTACCGCCGAGTCGAAGCACTCCTCGATCTCGTCCAAGGTCCTCGCGACCTTGAGTCCGCGACCGCCGCCGCCGAACGCGGCCTTGATGGCCACCGGCAGGCCGTGCTCGCGGGCGAACTCCCGGACCTCCTCGGCGCTCGCAACCGGCCCGTCGCTGCCGGGGGCCAGCGGTGCGCCGGCACGCACGGCCACGGCACGCGCGCTCACCTTGTCCCCGAGCAGGCGGATGGTCTCGGGCGAGGGGCCGATCCACGTGAGGCCCGCGTCGAGGACGGCCTGGGCGAAGTCGGCGTTCTCGGACAGGAAGCCGTAGCCGGGGTGGACGGCGTCGGCTCCCGAACGCGCCGCGACGGCGAGGAGCTTCGTCGCGTCGAGGTAGGTGTCCGCGGGGGAGGTGCCGCCGAGCGCGTAGGCCTCCGTGCACGCGCTGACGTGGACGGCGTCCGCGTCCTGGTCCGCGTAGACGGCGACGCTTTCGAGGCCCGCGTCATCGCAGGCCCGGGCCACGCGGACGGCGATCTCGCCACGGTTGGCGATGAGGACTTTACGCATGGGTGATTCCTAGGGGCTGGGCGGATGTTCTGGCGGAGGCGGTCGCGGCCGCGAAGCGCACGCGCGCGCCGGGCGGGAGCTGGCCCGCGCTGTCGAGGTCGGCATCGACGACGACGGCGATCACCGGATAGCCGCCCGTCACCGGATGGTCGGCGAGGAAGAGGACGGGCTGGCCGTTCGGTGGGACCTGGATGGAGCCGAGCACGGTGCCCTCGCTCGCGAGTTCGCCGTCGCGCCTCCGCTCCAGCCGCGGCCCATCGAGGCGCAGCCCCACGCGGTTGGACTGCTGGGTCACGGTCCACTCGGCGGAGAGGAAGTCGTCCAGGGCGCGGTCCGTGAACCAGTCGTCCCGGGGCCCCACGACCACGTGCAGCACGGCCACGCCCTCGGGCAGGGGCGGCGGGACCTCGGGCGCGCCGACCACGTGCGCGCCCCCGATCGGCAGGATCGCGAGCGCGTCCCCCGCCCGGAGAGGTTCGGGCCCGATCCCGGCGAGCGTGTCCGTCGAGCGGCTCCCGAGCGCCTCGGGCGCCGCGAAACCCCCGCGCACAGCGACGTAGCTGCGCAGCCCCGCCGCGGGCGTGCCCAGAGTGAGCGTCTCGCCCGCGAGGAGCGCGAACGGTGCGTCGAGCGGGGGCTGCCTCTGGCCCGCAGAACCGGACCGCGCGCCGTCGTCCGCGCCTCCCTTCGGATCAGCGCCCTGCGCCGGGGCGATCCGCAGCGGCACGCGCGCGCCGGTGACCGCCAGGACCTGGTCCCGCGCGGCGCGCACGGTCAGCCCGCCGAGGAGCGCCTCGAGGGCGGCCGCCCCCGGCGGGTTGCCCGCGATCCGGTTCGCCCGCCGGAGCGCGGCGCGGTCGGCCGCGCCAGCGGCGCCCACCCCGAGCGCGGCGAGGCCCGGGCGCCCGAGGTCCTGCACCGTGCACTGGAGGCCAGGGCTGACGACGACGAGGCCCGGCTCCTCGGACGACGGCGCGTCCGCATCCTCGGTCTCGCCCATATCCGCGCCCGCCGTCGCCGGAGCCGCGCGCTCGGCAAGCGTCGCCGCCTCCCGCACGGGCTCGAAGCGGACGCGGTCGCCGGGCCGGAGCAGCGCCGGATTGGCGCGCTCGAGGTCCCACATGACGGCGGACGTCCGGCCGATGAGCTGCCACCCGCCCGGCGACTCGCGCGGGTACACCGCGGAATACGTGCCGGCGAGTGCCACCGATCCCGCCGGGACCGCAGTGCGCGGCGAGGACCGGCGCGGGACGTCGAGCGCGCCGTCGCCCGCAAGATAGGCGAAGCCGGGCGCGAAGCCGCCGAACGCGGCATCCCACACCTGCCCCGAGTGCGCGGCGACGACGCCTTCGCGGCTCAGCCCGGTGAGCCGGGCCACCTCGTCGAGGTCAGCGCCGTCGTACACGGTCTCGATGACCACGAGCTCGCCGGCCCGCTGCTCGCCCGGGCCGAGGTCGAGCGAGCGCACCCGCCGCACGATCGCGGCAAGCGACTCGGGGGAGTCGGCCGAGACAAGGACGGTCGTGGCGGCGGGGACCACGTCGCGCTGGCCGGACAGCGGCTCGGCGTCGAGCTGGCGTGCGAGGCTCAGGACCGCGCCGAGCGAGTCGAGCTCGACGAGGGCGGCGCGGCTGCCGGACGGGCGGATGCCGACGACAGCGCCGCGCCCCGGCGCCGTGCCCACTTCGGGGCGGTGTTGGGTCGCCGCCGCGGCGGCCTCAGAAGCGGGCATGGCCTACGCGAAGCTCCTGATCTCGACCCCGACGCCCGCGATCGCGGCGCGGATGCGGGCCGCCATCGTCACGGCGCCGGGGGTGTCGCCGTGCACGCAGATGCTCCCGGCGTCGATCGGGACCACCGTGCCGTCGATTGCGCGGACCTTGCCGTCGAGGATACGGAGCACGTGCTCGACGATCGCGTCGAGGTCGTGGAGCACCGAGCCCGGCTCGCGGCGCGAGACAAGCGTGCCTTCGGGCGTGTAGGCGCGGTCGGCGAATGCCTCGACGACCGTGCGGAGGCCCGCGGCCTCTGCTGCGCGCTGGATCTCGGAGCCAGGGAGTACCAGAAGGGGCAGCGTCGGGTCGGCCTCGGCGACGGCGCGCGCGACGGCGGCCGCCTGGGCCGCGTGGTGGACGATCGTGTTGTAGAGCGCGCCGTGCGGCTTGACGTAGCGGACCTCGGTGCCGGCCGCCTGCGCGAGCGCGCGGAGGGCCCCGATCTGGTAGATGACGTCGTCGGTGAGCTCGCCCGGGTCCATGTCGATGAAGCGGCGGCCGAAGCCCGCGAGGTCGCGGTAGCCGGGGTGCGCTCCCACGGTGACGCCCGCCTCGGCCGCGGCGCGGCACGTTGCGCGGATGTGGCTCGGATCGCCGGCATGGAAGCCGCACGCGACGTTGGCGCTCGAGACGCTCGCGAAGATGGCGGCGTCGTCGCCGAATGTCCAATTGCCGAACGATTCGCCGACGTCGCTGTTGAGATCAATACCTTCGCGGTCGATGCTGGGCACGAGTGACCTCCGTCTCAGGATGCTGTGATGGAACCAGCATGCCCCAAACGCGAGGATTGTTCAACAATTTTTCGGAAAGGTAGTTGCGTTGTGACAGCAGCGAGGGCCCGAGCCATTCGGCTCGGACCCTCGCACCCCAGTCTCCCTAACGTTCCGGCGCCCGCTGTCCCAACAACCGTTCCGTTGTCTGATCACTACCCGCTGTCGCGGAAATGAAACAGGGGCAGCCGCACGGATTCGTCGGCGGTCGCCCGAATCGCGTTCGGCTTGACGCAATCCGTCGCTCCCAGGGGTCCTAGCGGTTGGCGTCGTCGAGCTCGCGCAAGGCCCCGGCGCCGTTGGCGTCGTCCAGCCGGCGCGGCGGGTCGCCGTTGGCGTCGTCGAGCTGGCGGAGGAATTCGCGGTCGCCCGCCGATTCCGACGGTCGCTCCAATCCAAGCCGTCGCTCCGGGTTCGGGCGGTGCTGTTCGATGAGCGCCCGGGCGAGGTTGCGGGCGCGGAGCGCCGCGTGATGGTCGCCCTCGATCGAGGCCACCATGGCGCCCTTGGTCAGGATGTGGAACGACCAGGCGAAGCCCTCGGGGTCGTCCAGGCCGGCGCGTGTCGCGAGGGCCGCGAGACGCCCCCGGATGGCCGCGAGGTGTTCCATTGCCGCACGCCCCAAGGGGTGGTTGGGGCCGAATTCGGTGAGGACATGGAGGAACGTGTTGACCTCGTCCGCGCCACGGCTGAACCAGTCGTCGAGGACGTTGAAGGCGGTCAGGATGGCATCATCCGGCGTGTCCGTGTGCTCGATCGCCTCCTCGATCATGTCGTGGCGTACCTGGTACCAGCGGTCCATATAGGCGAGCACGAGTGCTTCCTTGGATGGGAAGTGCCGGTAGAAGGTTGCCTTGGCGGATCCTGAGTGGCTGATGATCTCGTCGACGCCGACGTCTCGCACGCCCCGTGCAGCGAAGAGCCCGTACGCGGTCTCGAGGATCCGTTCGCGGGCAGGTTTGCGTGCGGCGGCCTCTTCGGCCCGGCCGCGATCTCGACCGTCCATGCGGACGATTGTAGCACCGGAGACAGACCGGTCTGTCTCCGGTCGGAAAGTTCACCCAACCGCTATAGACAGACCTGTCTGTCTCCATATATAACCTTGGAGAGGACAGAACGGTCTGTCTCGTTTCCGGCAAACCCGGCACAGGCTTGGGGCCCGCATCCCGCGGCCCCTTCATGAACGGTTGCAACACCGAGTCCCGCACCATGCGGGTAGAGAGGCTAGGTCGCTGTGAGTGAGTCAAAGGGTCGGTTGAAGATCCTCGCTGGGGGTCTTGGTGAGGTGACCGACGCGCGGGAAGGGACCGCCGAGGCCGGCGTGTTCCCGGCCGCTCTCGTGGTCGAGCACCTCGGCGTCGCGGACGCTCTCGCGCGTCGCTACCGCGTTCCGGGACATGACGCGGAGGACCTGCGCCAGGTGGCGCGGCTCGGCCTCGTGATGGCCGCGCAGCGCTACCGCGAGGGAGTGGGCCACGGCTTTGTTCAGTTCGCCGTCCCCACCATCGTCGGGACCATCAAGCGCCATCTGAGGGACCAGTCGTGGACGGTGCGCCCGCCCCGCTCCCTGCAGGAGCTTCGGCTGGGGGTCAAGGACGCCCGCGGCCGCTTGGTCCAGGAGCTCGGCCGCGAGCCCAGCCTTGCGGAGCTGAGCGAAGCGACGGGGGCCCCCTCTGAGCAGGTCGCCGAGGCGCTCAGCGTCGATGCGGCGCTCGTCGGCACGGCCATCGAGTCGCTGGATGACTCGAGCGATTCCGACGACGAGCGGATGGCGCGCGTCGTCTCCGTCGCCGACCCGGGATTCGAGCGCGTGGAGCAGCGGCAGCTTGTCGCGGCCGCGCTCGAGGGGTCCTCCGAGGATGACCTCCGACTCGTGAAGATGCGCTTCGTCGACGAGATGAGCCAGAGCGAGATCGCCGCCGAGCTCGGGGTGAGCCAGATGCAGGTCTCCCGGCTGCTCCGCCGTCTGCTCGACCGGATGCGCCGCAATATTGCTGCCTGAGGCCTTGGCCGCCCGACGACTTGCCGCCGGTGGCGCTGGACCCCAAGCAGCGGGGCAGCCCACCGACCACGGCACGGCATCGCGCGAGCCGACGCCATCGCCAACCGATTGACCGCGGCCCTTCAGCGGGTCAAGGCACCGAAGAAGACCTCGAGCAGCCCTGCGTTGTCGACTCCGTCGACGAGCGCCACGGGCGCCCCGGGATCGTCGCGGTCGGGATCGTCGCGGTCGGGATCGTCGCCGCCGAGATCGTCGCGGTCGGGATCGTCTCCGGGAAAGAACGCCGCCGCGCCCTGCGCGGGGCCCTCGTCAAGCGAGACCGAGAGCCGCCCGCGTCGCCTCGTGACGATGGATGGGTCCACGAGCATCGCGACGACGAGCACGTCGTGAAGCCAACAGCCCGGGATGCCGCGGGTTTCGGCCGAGTAGCGCAGCCACGGCGCGGTGGTCCGCGCAAGCGACTCCGCAATCGGCGAGCCGATGCGGCGCAGCCGGTCGAGGTCGCGGGGAGTGAGCATCGTGCTGATCGTCGTGTCGAGCGGTACGACCGTGACCCGGGCGCCGCTTGTGAGGACGGCGTGGGCGGCGTGCGGGTCGTAGCCGAAGTTCGTGTCGACGGCGCGCCCGGGCACGGAGAGCGCCCCGCCCATGATGGCGATCCCCGCTACGTTCCGTGCAAAGGCAGGGTCAAGCCGGAGCGCGCGGGCGAGGTTCGTGAGCGGTCCGAGGGCGACGACGGTGATTTCGCCCGGGTTCGCGCGCACGAGGCGCGCCAGAGCGCGCGCGGCGGCAAGGCCGCCGTCGTCGGTTTCGCCCCCGCCCGCCGCTAGCGGCCGAGGGATGCCGTCCCACAGCCGCCGGTGCTCCTCGCTCAGGTCCTCACGGTCCAGGAGGCGCCGCCACGGCGCCGGGTCCCGCACGAGGGGCGCGCGGGACCCCGCAACCACCGCCACGTCCACGCGCCACTCGCGGAAGAGCTCGCGGGCGACTGCGGCCCCGACGTCCGCCGGGGTGTTCCCCGCAACGGTGGTCACGAGCTCGAGCTGCAGCTCGGGAGCCGTGACGGCGAGGCCGAGGGCAAGGCCGTCGTCCGTGTTGGCGCCGGGGACCCCGTTCCCGGGGTCGCAGTCGATCGCGATGCGCATGGTGCCTGCCTAGACGGCGTCGGCGACGAGGGTCAAGTCCCGGCCACGCGTCTCGGGGGCGAAGAACGTGGTCACGAGGCCGATCGCCGCCGTGACCGCGAAGTACACCGCGATGGGCCACCAGTGTCCGAACTGCACGAGCAGTGCGGAGGCGAAGAGCGGTGCGGTGCCGCCCGAGAGGAGCGAGCCGACTTCCTTCGCAATCGCCATCTTGGTGTAGCGGTTGGTGGCGCCGAAGAGCTCGACGCCGTACGCCGCCTGGACGGCGAAGATGCCGAGGCTCGCGAGAGCCATGCCGACCACGATCGTCGCGAAGACGATCCCAGGGTTCTTCGTGTCCATGAGCATGAAGGCCGGGAACGCGAACGCCACGAGCGCGATGCAGAAAGCGCGGTACGTGATGCGCCGGCCGAAGCGATCGGAGGCATAGCCGGCGAGCGGGATCACGGCGAAGCCGATGAGGGAGGCGACGAAGACGGCCGACGCCGAAAGGGACTTGTCGAGGACCAGCACCTTCGTGACGTACCCGACCACGAAGGTCTGCGCGAGGTAGGACGGCCCGTTCTCGCCGATGCGCAGGCCGAGCATCACGAAGAAGGCCCGATTCCGTGCGAAGAAGCCGCGGACGTCAGAAGCCGCCGCCGGCGTCTGGGCGCTCGTCTGGGCGCCCTCGGCGAGCTGCGCGCGGCGCTCCTTCTCGGCGAGGAAGACCGGGCTCTCCTTCATGACGCGGCGCAGAATCAGCGCGACGACCGTGACGAGGATGCTGCAGAGGAACGGGATCCGCCAGCCCCAGCTCAGGAGGTCCGCCTTGGGCAGCTGGGTGACGAGCAGCCAGACCCCCGAGGCGATGAGCGTTCCGCTGTTGGAGCCGAGCGCGATGAACGCCGAGACGAAGCCGCGGATCCGGCTCGGTGCGGACTCCGCGAGCATGATCGCTCCGCCCGAGAGCTCGGCGCCGGCCCCGAAGCCCTGGCAGATCCGGAGGAAGACGAGCAACGCGGGCGCCCCGACGCCGATCTGGGCGAACGTCGGGAGGGCACCGATGAGGGTCGTCGAGCCGCCCATGAGGATGATCGTCGCGACGAGCACCACCTTGCGGCCGTGCCGATCCCCGACCCGGCCCAGCACGATCGCGCCGACCGGGCGGGCCAGGAAGCCCACGGCGTAGGTTGCGAAGCCGGACAGCAGAGCGATCGCGGGATCGGTGCCGGGGAAGAACAGGTCGCCGAACACGAGGCCAGCGGCCAGCCCATAGAGGGCGAAGTCGACATACTCCATCGTGGTGCCGAGCCAGACCGAGGCCGTGGCGCGGAAGAATTCGGGCCGCGAGACGGTGGGTTGCGGCGCTGGGCGATCGGCCGTGGCCGTCGGATCGTTCATGGGTTTCTCCTGGGGCAGGGAACGGGGAATTCGGCCGAAGCCACCAGATTGTGCGGGAATTTGTCTTAATTTCCGCTGTCTGCCGCGCCGCAGGAATATGTTGTTCGGGGAAACGTCGGCTTAATTGATGGAGCCGTCGCCCGCATGTTTGCTGGCCTCCGTGGCGACCGCGACGAACTCAGTGGTGATTTCCCGCCGCCCCTCCGTGAAATTCGCAGAGGTATCAGCAAAATTCAGTGGTGGGCTTTTCGCACCTCCGTGGTGCCGAATTCCGGCGCTCAGCCGTGCCCAGGATCTCGGGCGCTATTCCACCCGCACCTCGCTCGGTTCCTTGTCCGGCCGCCAGCCGCGCCACACGGGGTGCCGGAGGCGCCGGTCCTGCGTCCACTCGCCGTAGCGGACCTCGCCGACGTACTTCGGGGTCACCCAGTGGGCGTCCGCGGTGTCGGCGCGCGGGATGTCGGAGAAAGGCATGGTCTTGCGCTCGAGGGGGTGCAGCTTCGCCGCGATGTCCGCGAGATCGCGCTCCGTGAAGCCGGTGCCCACGCGCCCGACGTAGCGGAGCCCGCCGTCGTCCTCGGGGATGCCCAGGAGCAGCGAGCCGACCGTGCCCTCGCGGCCGCCCTTGCCCTCGCGCCACCCGCCCACCACGACCTCCTGGCTGTGCTCGTTCTTGATCTTGAGCCACGCGCCCGAGCGCCGCCCGGGCTCGTAGCGGGATGCGAGCCGCTTGGCCATGACGCCCTCCATGCCGTGCTCGGCGGACGCGTCGAGGACGTGCTGGATGTCGTCATCGAAGAGCGGGGAGAGCTGCACGTTCTCGGGCAGGCCGCCCTCGGCGAGGAGCTCGAGCGCGGCGCGGCGCTCGCTGAACGGAAGGGGAGTGAGGTCGCGCCCCTCCCACTCCAGGAGGTCGAACAGGACGATCCGCACCGGCACCTTGCGCCGAGCCGCGCTGACGTCGGTCGGATCGGTGAGCCCCATGCGCTGCTGGAGGAGCCCGAACGAGGGCCGGCCCCTGGCGTCAGTTGCGATGATCTCGCCGTCGAGGATCGCGGGGCCCAGCTCGGCGAGGCCTGCGAGCTCGGGGTACGTCCCGGTCGTGTCGAGTCCGCGGCGGCTCAGGAGCTTGAGCGGGCCGCGCGCGTCCACGATCGCACGGACGCCGTCCCACTTCATCTCGAGCGCCCAGTCGCCGCCGCGCACCAGACCTGCGGTGCCGATCTGGGCGAGCATGGCCGAAGGCGGCCGCCCGCCCGCGGACTTTGCCGGCTCTTCGACGGGGGCCGTGGACTTCGCGGAGGGCGGGGCGGGGGTATCGGTCGGGGCGCTGTTCGGCGCGCCGGCGCCATCGGGGTCGCGCCGCGCCCCACGCCGCCAGTGGCCTTTCGCCTGGTCCTTCATGAGGTGGATGAGCCAGTTGTCCTTCTCGCCGCCGACACCGCCGTCGGTGCGGATGAGCGCGAGCCGCACGGGCTTCCCGCCCTCAATGTCCGCGAGGCCGCCGCCCGGCCTCCCCGTGAGGAGGACGATGATCTCCTTGTCCTCGCGCCACTTCTCGACCTCGTAGGTGCCCGTGTCCCAGACGGACATCTCGCCGGCGCCGTATTCGCCCTTCGGGATCGTCCCCGAGAACGTGAGGTACTCGAGGGGGTGGTCCTCCGTGTGCACCGCGAGATGGTTGCGTCCGGGGTCCGTGGGTACGCCGCGAGGCAGCGCGAACGAGGCGAGCACGCCCTCGTGCTCAAGCCGCAGGTCCCAGTGCAGGCGCCGCGCGTGGTGCTCGTGGATCACGAACGTGTTCCCCTCGCCGGGCTCCGGCGCCTCGAGGGGGACGGGCTCCGGCGTCGCCGAGGCGTCGCGCTTGGCGCGGTACGCGGTGAGTCGGTCCTGCCCACCGCGGGTGCCCCCGGCCGAAGCGGACGACGGCGGGTGGGGGGTCCCGTCGTCGTCCTCGCCGGCATCTTTCCCGCCCGGGCTGGCGTCGTCGTGCGGGATGTCGTCCGCGAGGACGGGCGCGAAGAGGTTCCCGTATTTCTCGAGCCGGGCCGGCATTTCGTCATAGCGCACATGTGCTAGATCCGGCGAGGCGATCTCCTCCCACGTGCGCGGCGCGGCGACCATGGGCTGGGCCCGTCCGCGGAGCGAATACGGGGCGATCGTGGTCTTCTGGCCGCTGTTCTGGCTCCAGTCCAGGAGCACGCGGCCCTCGCGCAGCGTCTTCTTCTGGTCGCTCACCACGAGGTCGGGGTGGTCGGCGGCGAGCGATCGCGCGAGCTCGTGGGCCACGGCGGAGACCTGCTCCCATGACTGCTTCATGTCGAGCTTCGCGTACAGGTGGATGCCCTTGCTTCCGCTCGTGACCGGGACGGAGTCGAGGCCCATCTCGTCGAGGATCGGCTTGATGAGCAGGGCCACCTCGACGCATTCCCGAAGGCCCGCGCCCGGGCCGGGGTCGAGGTCCATGACCAAGCGGTCGGGGTGGCGCATCCGTCCCCGCGCGTCGACGCGCCACTGCGGCACGTGGAGCTCGAGGGAAGCGATCTGGCCGAGCCAGATGAGCGTCGGCAGGTCGTTGATGAGGGGATAGGTGTTGGTCGAGTGGCGGTGCTCGAGCGTGACGCGCTTGACCCATTTCGGAGTCGAAGCGTCGAGGTTCTTCTGGAAGAACACCTCGCCCGGCTCCTCCGGCGTTCCGACCCCGTGGACCCAGCGCTTGCGGGTGGCGGGCCGGTCGCGGACGGCCGGGATCATCGCCGGGGCGACGGTGCGCAGGTACTCGAGCAGGTCTCCCTTGGTGGTACCGGAGTCCGGGTACAGGACCTTGTCCAGGTTGGACAGGCTCAGCTCGCGGCCCTCGACGGTCACCTTCTCGCGTTTGGCTGCCATGGCGCCACGATGTCACGCGAAGCGACGCGCGTGAAGGGGGCTTGGGGTGGGTTGTCTGGGTGATCTTCGGGGCCGGCTCCCGGACGGTCCCCGGGCAGGGTTCTTGTGATCAGGCTCTGGGCTCTTGTCCATAGACATCGATGGGTGTAAATATTTACCTGTGTCTATGGATTTGGGACTGACCCCCGTGCAGGCCGTCGCATGCTGCTCCCCGCTCTCGCGGGAGCCCATGTCGGGGGAGGTGGCCGAGCAGGTCTCGGTCGTGCTGAAGGCGCTGGGCGATCCGGTGCGGCTGCGGCTCATGTCGCTCGTCGCTTCGCATGAGGGAGGCGAGGCATGCGTGTGCGACCTGAACGACGCGTTCGACCTCTCCCAGCCGACGATCAGCCACCACCTGAAATTGCTCCACGAGGTCGGGCTGCTCGAGCGCGAGAAGCGGGGGGTCTGGGTCTACTACCGGGCCCGCACCGAGGCCCTGGGCAACCTCGCCGCCATGATCGGCGGGACGGCGAAGTGAGCCTGCTGGCGCGCCGGGCGATCGCGGAGCTCGCGGGCACGGCGTTCCTCGTGATCGCGGTGGTGGGTTCGGGGATCATGGCCTCGCGGCTCTCTCCGAACGACACCGGGCTCGCGCTGCTCGAGAACAGCTTGGCCACGGGCGCCGCACTCGTGGCCCTCATCGTCGCCCTCCAGCCGGTCTCGGCCTCGTTCAACCCAGTCGTGACGCTCGTTGAGAAGATGCTGGGCCTCGTCGACTGGCGCACGGCGGGGGCCTTGATTCTCGCCCAGTTCGTTGGCGGCTTGGCCGGGACCGTGGTGGCGAACGCGATGTTCGGTCTCGACGCCGTCGCCCTGTCGTCCCACGCCCGCACGGGCTCCGGGCTGTGGCTGGGCGAGATCGTGGCGACGGTCGGGCTGCTGCTCGTCGTGTTCGGGACGGTCCGCTCCGGCCGGGCGGATCGCGTGGCGTTCGCGGTAGGCGGCTACATCGCCGCCGCCTACTGGTTCACGAGCTCGACCAGCTTTGCCAACCCCGCCGTGACCCTCGCCCGCACGGTGACGAACACGTTCGCGGGGATCGCCCCAGCCTCCGCGCCTGCGTTCATGCTCGCCCAGCTCATCGGCGGGGCGCTGGGGTTCATCCTGATCCGTCTGCTCTATCCCGCTGGCATCACTGCCTCCACGCCCGAGAAAGAAGTCATTTCATGAGCCCAGAAACCCTTGAAGGCAGGCCCTCTGTCCTGTTCGTCTGCGTCCACAACGCCGGCAGGTCCCAGATGGCCGCGGGCTACCTGGCTCACCTCTCCGGCGGGCGAATCGAGGTCCGCTCGGCTGGCTCCGAACCGGCCGAGCGGGTCAACCCCGCCGCGGTCCAGGCGATGCTCGAAGAGGGCATCGACATCCGCAGCGAGACGCCCAAGATCCTCACCATCCAGGCGGTCAAAGAGTCCGACGTCGTCATCACGATGGGCTGCGGCGACACCTGCCCGATCTTCCCCGGCAAGCGCTACGAGGACTGGGAGCTCGAGGACCCCGCGGGGAAGGGCGTCGACGCCGTCCGCCCGATCCGCGACGAGATCCGGGGACGGATCGAGAACCTGATCGCGGAGCTGCTTCCCCAGAGCTGATATACCCCGAGCCGACCGAAGGGAGGTGGCGGAATGAGAACAACGGGCTGCTGCGACGACGGCTGCTGCGAAGAGACCGAATGCTGCTGATCGTCCACGCCTAGCTGTAGGACATGCCTAGCTGTAGGAACGGCAGTCGGCACCGTCCGCAGACGCACTGCCGCCCGCGTCGCCGAGGGGATAAACGGCGACGCGGGCGGCAGTGGCTTGCGAGCTTGGACTACTTCTTGAAGGAGTCCTTGACGTGCTCGGCTGCGTCCTTGACCTTCTCGCCAGCCTGCTTCATTCCGGCCGACTGCTGGTCGCGAACGCCCTCGTCCTCGAGGCGCGGGTTGTCGGTGGCCTGTCCGGCGGCTTCCTTTGCCTTGCCGCCCAGCTCTTCGGCCTTGTTGCTGACCTTGTCGCCTGCTCCCATGCTGTCCTCCGTTCCGGCGGGCATGCTACCCACCTCCGCTGTCGGAACGGCTCGGGCGGTAGCCCGGGCCGGGCGCTCTGGGGTAAGCGCTACGTCTATATTTCGCAGCGCGGCCCCGAGATTCAAGCCAATTCAGCCCGGAATGGGCCTATTCTGCAGACTGCGAACGGCGGTTTGGAAAACGAAAATCCGGGAAACGCGCATCGGTTGTGCCTCGCCTCACGGACAGCGCCTCACCGACAGCGCGAGCCTCCTGCTGACCCTCTCGAGCGGCGTCTGACCCTCTCGAGCGGCGTCGCAACAAGTTCCCCTCCCGGTGCAGCGCGCTACACGAGCCGTTCGACGTGCTCGGCCACCTCCGCCGGCGCCGGCATGGCGGCGATCTCCGCGCGGACCTCCGCAGCGGTGCGCATGAGACCGGGATCATCGAGGAGCCGGTGCAGGATCTCGGCGGTCACGGGGACCTCGGGCTCCAAGCTGATGCCGACCCCGCGGCGCTCGACCGCAGCCGCATTGATGTGTCGGTCGGCCCCGCTCGGCATGACGAGCTGAGGCGTCCCGCACGCCGCGGCCGTCAGCGTGGTGCCTGCGCCGCCGTGGTGGATGATGCCCGCGCACGAGGGCAGGAGCTCGTTGAGCGGTACCCACCCTGCGGCGCGGACGTTGGGTGGCAGCGTGCCCAGCCCCGAGAGGTCAGCGCTGCCGGTCGCCAGCACGAACTCAGCCGGCACCGACGGAGCGAGCTCGATGAGCCGGCGGATCGGATCGACGCCGCCGAAGTCGGGGGCGATCGTCCCGAGCGTCACCGCGATCCGCGGCCGCCGCTCGGGCTCGAGGAGCCAGTCCGGCAGGACGCGACCGCCGTTGTACGGGACGTAGCGCATGGGCCAGCCGCTCGGGTGGCCATCGATCATGCTCGCCGGCGCGACGTCGATCGTGGCCGATTCAGGCAGCGCGGAGACGCCATGACGTTCGAACGCACCGGTGGCCTTCTCGAAGATCTTCTGCGAGATGTTGGGCGTGCGGGCGAAGCCGAAGCCGTGCTCGACGAGCGGGAGCCCGAGCCTGCCCGCCGCGACGAGCCCGGCGCCCTGGACCTGCGACTGGACGATCACGTCGGGGCGCCAGCGCTGGGCGGCGTCCACTACGCCGTCGACCAGGCGTTCGGTCATCCGGGCGAAGAAGCCGCTCGCCTCCTCGAGCGAGGTGAGCCGCATCTGCAATCGCTTCTTCACGAGTTCGGGCTGCTCCTCCCGGAGGCGCGCGATGAGTGCTCGCCTGTCGAAGCCGGGGGACGCATCGACGGCGGAAAGCCCGGCGGACGCGGCGCCGTCGAGCGCGTCAGACGCTGTGGCGACCAGGATCGTGTGGCCGCGGGCCCGCAGGGCCCACGCGAGCGGAACCATGGGGAAGAGGTGCCCCAGCCCGGGGGTCGAGACGAACAGGACGCGCATCGGATCTCCTCGGTGGCGAGTTGGGGCAGCGACAGCCGTGGCGACGGCAGTGGCGACGTCGCCCGCGCGTCGTCATCCGCTCCCTTGTCTAACAGCCTTGCCCGCGAATTACCCGAAAGCCTCCTCGCCAAAGCCCGCGTTCCGGTGTTCACTGGGTTTCATGCGGTCTATCTGGAAGGGCGCCATCAGCTTCGGCCTGGTCAGCGTGCCCGTGAAGGTGTACAGCGCCACGGAGGACCACGACCTCAAGCTCCACCAGGTCCACGACAAGGACAGGGGCCGCATCCGCTATCAGCGCCGGTGCGAGATCTGCGGCGAGGTCGTCGAGTACGCGGACATCGCCAAGGCGTACGAGGAGGGTGGGCAGACGGTCGTCCTCACTGACGAGGACTTCGACTCGCTTCCCGTCGAGCGGAGCCGCGAGATCGAGGTGGTCGAGTTCGTGCCGGACTCGCAGATCGACCCGATGCTATTCGAGAAGAGCTACTTCCTCGAGCCGGAGAAGGTTGGGGTCAAGCCGTACCAGCTCCTGAGGCAGACGCTCGAGCAGACGGAGCTCACCGCCGTCGTCAAATTCTCGCTCCGGCAGAAGCAGCGCCTCGGGGCACTGCGCGTGCGCGGGAACGTCATGGTGCTGCAGGCGATGCTGTGGCGCGACGAGGTGCGCGAGGCGGAGTTCCCCATCCTCGACGAGGCCGTGAAGATCTCCGACAAGGAGCTCAAGATGTCGTCGTCGCTCGTCGAGAGCCTCTCGACCGACTTCACGCCCGAGGAGTTCACCGACGAGTACCAGCTCCAGCTGCGCCAGCTCGTCGAGGCCAAGCTCGAGCAGGGGGACTCCGTGGATACCGAGGCCACTTTCGGCGCCCCGGCCGCCGAGGAGGGCGAGGGTGCCGAGGTCCTCGACCTCATGGAGGCGTTGCGCCGCAGCGTCGAGAGCCGCCGGAAAGCGGCCAAGGGCACAGCGGACGACGGCGACAAGTCGGCTTCCGAGGACAAGCCGGCACCCAAGCGGCGCACCCGGAGCGCCGGCTAGAGAGCGCGGGCTAGGGAACGCGGCAGGCAGGCCGACGACGGCGGACCTACGCCGCCGTCGTCGGCCGTCTGGGGCACCATCCCGCGAAAGCGGACGTTGGTTGCGAAAGCGGACCTCTCAACGCGACGAAGCGTGCGCTCTCGCATGAAACGTCTGCTCTCGCACCGACCGCACTCTGACTACGGCCGCGCCCGGAGCTGGACGCGACCCTCGCGGACCCGCGCCTCGTAGCTGGGCTGGGGCGCGCTCGCGGGGCCGAGGACCACGCTCCCGTCGGCGAGGCGGAACGTGCTGCCGTGGAGCGGGCAGGTCACGCAGCCGTCCTTGACCGTTCCCTCGTCGAGGGAGCCGCCCGCGTGGGTGCAGACGTTGTCGATCGCGACGATCCGTCCGGCGTCCCGGATGACGAGGATCGGGATGTCGTCGAGGTGTGCGAGGTGGGGCTTTCCGTCATCGAGCTCCGACTCGGCGAGGGCGTCCTCCCAATCGGTCGGGCCCTCGTGCCATGCCGTGCGGCTGACTTTGACGCCCTTCGTGTAGGCGAGATGCCCGCCGAGGTAGCCGCTCGCCAAGAGGATGCCGAGCCCCGTGAACGCTAGGCCCTTGCCCGCGGTGCGGCTGCCGGCCCGTCGGGCCACGAGCGACGCGCCGTACAGGCTGAGGGCTGTGACGTTGAGGGCCGCATGGGCCACGCCGAGGCGGCTCGTCGAGCCGTGGGTGTCCGCCCAGTCTGTCAGCCCGGCGGCTGCGGTCGGGATCGCGGCCACGAGGCCGGTGCCTACGAGGAGATCGGCGGCGTGCTCGTCCCGTTCGCCGCCGAGCAGGTCCAGGACGGAGGCGAGGCTCCACGCGCCGATCGGGAAATCGGTGAGGAGCGCGTGCAGGGGATGGCCCAGCGGGGTACCGCTCAGCGTGTTGCGGACCGCCTTCGGCTTGATGGCGGCCTGCACGACGGACCGGACAGGATCGCCGATCTTGTCGAGGAGCGGCCACCGCTCGACGCGGCTCGTGAAATCGTCCAGAACGTTCATTTTGCGTCCTCCTGTCGCTCGTACCTTCCGTGTCCCGCGGCGCCGGTCGAGGCGTCCCGCCGTCATCGGGCCCTTACCCGGCTGGGGATGGTTGACCCGACTCCGCGCCGGGTAGGGCTGCTCCATGAGTGAGAACTTCGAGGGCAGGCAGTACGACGACGAGCCGCGCGACTCCGGGGACGAGGCGAACGACATTCGCTTCAGCGAGGAGGAGCATCTCATCCGCGAGCAGGTCCACGGCGACCGGCCGGACAAGGACGACGTCCCCTCGAGCGTGCCCGGCATGGACCAGGCGGCGGCGGGGATCGACGTGCCGGACGCGGACCTGCGCGAGGGCGATTCGAGCGACGACCCCGCGCACCACGGCAAGGAGCAGTAGGCCCCTTCCGTAACCCCCGGCGTTGGCTACGTCCGTGCCGTGCGCCGCACCGAGGGGTCGATTGACCCTATCGCCGGTGGTGTACCCTGCCTAGACTCTCCCCTCAGGCGCCTCAGGGCGCGTTTGGGGGAGGGGGCATTTTGGGGTACACCGTGCAATTGATGGCTCAATACGGGATTCGGCCATCTGAGTGGGACTGGTATAGGCGATTCGGACAGGTCCGGATAGAGCCAACGCCGGAATATCGATCAGCAGTTCGCCGGATTTGGCTGAGTACGTCGATCCTCGTCGGCCTTGATGTCGCGATCATGATCGGCCTGATGGTGATGAGCGTCCAGATTGCAGCCAAGGCAAGCCAACTTCCGGCGATGGCAGGATCATTTGTCGTGCCCATCGGGCTGGCGGTCCTCATTCGGATACTGAACGGGGCAGGGACAAATACTGCGGCCGCCCGCTCGCGAGCCGTGCGCCAGCAGCGGGCGCCGCGGATCTTCGGCACGCCGGGTCAGATTCGTGAGGCCGCGGCTCGCTTCGGACAAGGGCCTGCCGAGGCCGGGGCGAGAGGCGAGGAAAGCACCGCGGCGCTTCTGGAATTGCTTCTCTGCATTCCCGGGACGATGGTGTTCCACGGCCTGCAATTCCCCGGCAACGTCGACGCGGACGTCGATCACGCCGTCGTTCTCGGGAATGTCGTCTTCCTCATCGATTCGAAGCTGTACCGCTGGGGTTCCTACGAATGGCGCTCGGCCGGGTTCAGGGACCTCATCGTCAGGTCGGACGGCTACGGACGCGGCACGGCGAATTGGATGCACACGGCGGCCGAACGCTATCAGGCGATGCTGGGGGACCACGTCGCGGTGATTCCGCTCGTCATGATCCACGGCCGCAATACCTCGGTTGGACCGGAGCGGGCCTCGGCTCATGGCGTGCACATGCTCACCGCTCGCGATGCCATGGAGTCGCTGGGAAATACGCTTGCACACGGCGCTGGAGAGAGCGCCAACGTGGCGGCGGTGCGGCTCATGGTGAGCATGCTCAAGACTGCAGCCAGTCCAGCCGCATCACCGCCCGCCCGAGACGGAATCGCGCCGCTGGATCCCCGTTAGATGTAGCCATTGTTCGCGGCGCCCGAGCTATCTCACGAGCCCTATTTTGCGTTTGCGAAAGCAGGTCTACAGTGTGCGCATGAGTGAGCCGCACGATAACGCTCCCGACTCTGCCGACGAAGAACAGCCGGTCGAGTACCCCTCCAAGCAGGAGGCCTCCGGCCCCGGCGACTCGGGCGATGAAGCCAACGCCCTCCGATTCACCGAAGAGGAGCAGCTCATTCACGAGCAGATCCGGCGCCATCGCGAAGAGCGCGAGCGTCGGGAGCGGATGGAACGGGCCCGGCAGGAGAAGGGGTAGCTAGCTCTAGCTAACAGCTCACGTGCCATCCGCTTCGAAGCAATGAACTAGCCTGGTCGCATGATCGCGCGTTTCGGTCTTTCAGAAGATGAGATTCGACATCAGGTGATGGAGTGGCTTGCTGCTCGATCGAACGACGGCTCGGGTGCTATTTCGTACGCCGAACTTCATGATTTCGTTCTTGAGGGCGAACACCTTCCCTTGAAAGACCGATTCAAAGGCATCAGGAAGCCCGCTGGGTTTAGCGCGGCTCTCTCGATCACGACGACTTTCAGGCCTGAGGGTATCGAAAGGTCGTACGATGACGGCGTTTACGACGAGGATGTTCTGCTCCGATACAAGTGGGATGGTATAGATCCAAATGCCGCCACGAACCGTGCGCTCCGATCGGCCATGGAGCAGCGTGTGCCCCTCATTTGGTTTGTGGGGGTCGCGAAGGGGCTTTTTCAACCTCACTTTCCGGTCTATGTCATCGGCGAAGAGCCTGAGCACCACCAATTTCTTGTGAGCGCAGAAGCCGTTTCGGCGGCAACCGACTCGTTCGCCGAGGAGCATGTTCGCCGCTACCTCGATGTAAGGACGCGGCATCGGCTTTTCCAAGGTGTTTTTCGGACTCAGGTTCTCGCTGCTTACCAGCAGCGATGTGCAGTCTGCAACCTTGGTCACCCGACGCTGCTAGATGCTGCCCACATCGTTCCTGACCGCGAGGAACTTGGGATTGCTTCAGTGGTCAACGGCATGGCCATGTGCAAGTTTCACCACGCAGCTTTTGATTCACGGCTACTTGGTATCCGACCAGACTTAGTCGTGGAAATTAGACCTGACCTATTGACCGAGGTGGACGGCCCCATGTTTCGCTACGGACTGCAGGAAATGCATCGACGCCCCTTGATGTCTATTCCTCGTTCGAAGTCGCAGCGTCCAAGGTCTGATCTGCTTGAGTGGGCCTGGGACCGGTTCAAAATGGTTAGTTAGTGCGCTCAGCTAGTTGGTCTCAGTGCGAGTAATCTGCGATGTCGCCGTAGTCGAGTCCTTGGCGCTGACGTCGATCTCGTATTCTGCAGCTACGGCCTTGACGAAGGTCATGGGACCGAACAAGGAGATGTGTTCCTGTATTCGGAGACCGAGCAGATGGTCAAGGGGGCCAGGGGATGCTGCGTCGCTGCCTAAGAGACACTCCAGTGCGTCGGCTGCATGGTTCTTGAGGGCGTCCGGTCCTTGGGCCGCGCACATTGCGTGAATCGCTTCCGTGAGTCTGGCGTGGACAGACAGGAACGCCTGCACCGTCGAGCTTTTGCCGCCGAATTTCGTGGTACCGGTTTGATGCTGGGCCAACTTGTTCCCCCTTGGCTGTGGCTGCTGATTCGAGGCTAAAGCCTTGGTCCGACAAGCTAGCGTTGAGGGCGTGGCCCGATCAGAAGCTGAAACACCCCTCCCCGGCGGTGACGTCACCGAGGGCATCGTGCGCGTCGGGGACACGGTGCGGAGGCCACTCGGCCCGCATTCGCCGCTCGTCCACGGGGTCCTGCAGCACCTCGAACGCCAGGGGTTCGACGGCGCCCCGCGCTATCTCGGCCTCGACGAACAGGGCCGCGAGATCCTGACCTACATCGAGGGAGAGGTCGCCGGCCGGCCACACCCGGCCTGGCTCGCCGACGAGCAACGCCTCGTCTCCCTGGCCAAGCTAGTGCGGCGCCTCGATGACGCCATGGCCGGCTTCGCGCCGTCGTCCGCGATGCTTGAAGCGGTCGCCGCGCCGGAGATCCCCGGGATGCCGCCCGCCCCGCAGGCCGAGCCGGAGTTCGTGGGCCACCTGGACATCACGCCGGAGAACGTCGTCTTCAGGGAGGGGAAGGCGGTCGCCCTCATCGACTTCGACCTCGCGAAACCGGCGACCCGCGTCGACGAAGTCTTCAACCTCTGCATGTGGTGGGCCCCGTTCGCCCCGGACGAGGACCGGACGTGGCCGCTCCGGGGCGTCGACTCCGCCGCGCGCACGCGCCTCATCGCGGACGCCTACGGCCTCTCCGCCGCGGATCGCGCCCGCCTCGTGCCCACTGCGATCCGCCGCACCGAGCGCAGCTGGTATCTCATGAAGTATCGCGCCGAGCACGACGGCGGCGGCTGGCTCCGCATGTGGCGGGACGGTGCGGGGGAGCGCATCCGTCGTCGCCTCACTTGGCTCGAGTCCGAAGGAGGGCGGCTCACCGAGGCGCTGACGACGGCGGCCTCACACTAGGCCGTGGCCGCGTCGGCTGGCCTCGCCTCAGCCTCGTCACCTCAGCCCCCGCCAACTGAGCCCCGTCCCCTTAGCCCTGCGCCGCTTCGGCCGTCGCGGCCATGGCACCGTGGCGAAGGATCGCGTCGAGGAGCTCCGCGGTTCGGTCGATGAACTCGTCGCGGCCCGCGAGCTCCCCGCCGAGCAAGTGCTGGTCGTGGAGCACTCGCCGCGCGAGGTCGTGGGCCGTCGAGGATTCGGAGGCGGCCCGGGCGAGCGCCGGACGCGCGGGGTCCACCATCGCGGCCGCGTGGGGGCCCGGATCGAAGCCACCGAGCGGGGCCAGGCACGCGAGATACGCGGCGGTCGTGAGCGCGAGGAGGTGCGGCATCGTCCCGGCGTCGAGCAGGGCGACCGCGGGTTCGGGAATGCGCTGGCGCAGTTTGACCGAGCCGTCCGTGCCGACCTGGCTCGTGCGATGCCCGAGGGCCGTATTCCGCCAGCGCTCGAAGAGCTGCTCCTCGTATGCTGCGAGGTCCACGCCGCGCGGGGCCGTCACGCTCGGGAGGTACTCGGCGCGCAGCACCTGGCGGGCCGCCGCCTCGATGAACGGCTTGCCCACGGACTCGGGGATGGTCGCCGCGCCGGAGAGCGCGCCGAGGTAGGCGATGAGCGAGTGCGTCCCATTGAGGAGCCGCACCTTGAGCTGCTCATACCGTGAGACCTCGTCGGAGAACACGGCCCCGCCGGCCTCCCACGCCGGGCGCCCCGCCGCGAAGCGGTCTTCGAGGACCCACATCGTGAACGGCTCCGCGGGCACGGGGACGTCGTCCCGGTACCCGAGCCCGTCCGCGACGAGGCGCCGATAGTGGTCGGTCGTCGCCGGCACGATCCGGTCCACCATGGTCGAAGGGAACGTGACGCGCTGCTCGAGGAAGGCGATCAGCCCTGAGGCCTCCGCCTCGGGCAGCAGCCCGGCGAATTCCTTCACGAGCCGCTCCGTGTGATGCCCGTTGTCGGCGAGGTTGTCGCAGCTCAGCACCGTGATTGGCTCTCCGTGTGCGCGGGCGCGGGACTGAAGTCCGCGCACGATCTGTCCGATCGGCGTCGCGGGCCGTGCGGCGTCGGCGAGGTCGTGCTGGATCGCGGGATCGTCAACGGCGAGGTGCCCCGTGCGCGGGCTGTAGAAGTAGCCGTTCTCAGTCACCGTGAGGGATACGATCCGCGTGCTCGGCGCAGCGATCGAGGAAACTACGCGTTCGGGCTCGGCGGCTGCCGTGAACGCGTCGGTGTGGACGCCGGGTATCGAGAAGGATTCGCCTCCTGGCGAGATCTCGACGACGGTGTACAGGAGGTCCTGGGCCTTCATCGCGTCGGTCACCGACGCGGACCGGCTCCCCACGCCGATGATGCCCCACTCGTCCGCTCCCGCCTGACCACCGGACATTGCGGCATCGAGCGCCGCGCGGGTGTAGACGGCCTGATGCGCGCGGTGGAAGTTGCCCAAGCCGAGGTGGACGATGCCCGAACGCGACGGTCGACGGCGAGGGGCGCCGTCGTACGCGGCGGAAAGCCGGGAAAGCCCAGATGCAGCCTTGACTTCGGTCATGTTCAGCAGTCCTCCATGGTGGGGTCGAGGTCGACGGCGGCCGTCTTGCGGATCATGTCCGGCCTCCGTTCAGGGGCGGCTGGCTCCGCGTACGGCGAAAGTGGAGCCGCGCACCATGAGCTGCGAGGTTAGGTGGACAGGCTGCGTGGCGCGGTGCCTGCCGGCGAGCTGCTCGAGAAGAAGGTCCAGGCCGACGGCGCCGCTGTGCTCAATCGCGACGCGCACCGACGTGAGTCCCGGCTCGGCGGCAGCGGCGATGTCGAGATCGTCGATACCGACCACGCTCAGGTCCTCGGGGCAGCGGACGCCGAGCTTGCGGGCACCCGCCAGGAGGCCGACCGCGACGAGGTCGTTGTACGCGATGACGGCCGTCGCGCCGCTCGCGACGACGGACGCCGCCGCCGCGAGGCCGCCGTCGACCGTCGCGCTCTGGTTGCCCACGGCGGTGAGCTCGACGCCCCGCTCCTCGCACAGGCTGCTCACCGTAGCGAGCCGCTGACCGTTGGCCCACGACGACGGCGGCCCGGGCACGTACGCGAGGCGGCGGTGGCCGAGGGCGTAGAGATGCTCGACGGCCTGGCGCAGGCCCTCGTCCGCGTCCATGAGGACGCGCGCGGCGTCGGCGGCCTCGCCGTTGACGACCACCAGCGGGGTTTGGCCCGCGAGCCGGCGGATTTCCTCGGCGGGGAGGCGCGGAGAGCACACGATGATTCCATCGACGGCACCCGCGAGGGAGGCCAGGTGTTCGCGCTCGCGCTCCGTGGACTCCGACGTGTCGGCCAGGACCATCCGGTGGCGTCCCGGCCATGCGCGCTCTTGCACGGACTTGAGGAGGGCCGCGAACACGGCGTTGGAGATGTCCGGGACAATCACCGCGAACGTCCGAGAGCCGGTTGACGCGGCTGCCGCGTAGCCGAGCCCCTCCGCCGCCGCGAGGACCTTCTGCCGCGTCTCGGCTGCGAGCCGGGCGGGGTCACCGAACGCGCGCGACGCCGTCGCGAGCGAAACGCCCGCCAGCTTCGCGACGTCTGTGAGGGTGGCTGCCATCAGTTCTCCGGGTCGTCGACTAACGGACCGCCTCGAATGGCCCTCCCCGTAGTATGAAATTCTTGTACAAGGTTGTCAAAAGTTTGTAGTGCCGCGACCGGGGTCGATCACGGCCGACGACCGGCGACGACGGACGACGGGCGACCGGGCGACGGGCGACCGGGCGCGCCAAGGTCCGACCAGCCATCAGGCATCGGCCACCCGCCACCGCGACCCGGCTCAGAACTCGGCTCAGAACGGGGGTGGCTCGGGTTCGTCCGGTTGATAGGTCGGATGGTGATCAGTCACTTGGTGGGCTGGTGGTTCGAGAGGTTGTGGGTCCGGGGGCGGGGGTTGGAGTTGGTGGCCGGTCGGTCCCGTGACGGTCCGGGTGCCCAGGGGCGAGGTCCAGAGGGTGTCGGCGATGGTGTCGTCGGGGTCGGTGGGGAGGCGGGCGGGGTTCCAGAGTCGCAGGCTTTTGAGGGCGTGGTGTTTGGCGCACAGGGCTTGGAGGTTCTGGGCGTCGGTGGTGCCGCCGTCCTGCCATTCGACGAGGTGGTCGAGCTCGGCGGTGCGGGCGGGGCGGGCGCAGCCGGGGAACTGGCAGGTCCCGTCGCGGTATTCGATGTAGCGTCGCAGGCCCTTGGGCGGGCGGTAGGCGGTGCGCCCGAGTGCGAGG
>NZ_SWDW01000018.1 GCF_004919045.1 Sinomonas albida | reverse complement strand
ATCCGCTTCCCGATCCCGGCCTGGATCATCAGCCGATCCTCAGCGGTCAGCTCCCTACGCTCCATGCGACTCCTCAGCTCATGCCCCGAAATCATCGCAAGCGTTGCTTCGAAGTCCTGAGCTCAAGGAGACTGGCACAGTTCCTGGGGAAGCCGGCTCCGGAAGGTGGGGAAGCCGGTTCCGGAAGGTGGGGAATCCGGCCGGACCCCCGAGGTGAGCTTGAACCGTCCGCTAGCCCTTACGCTCCAGGATCTCCTTGAGGCGCGCGAGGTCCTTGGCGTTGGCTCGGCGCATCATGAACGACATGAACGGCGCCGCCACGGCAGCGAATCCGCTCGGCTCCCCCGCGTTGCGGAGGGTCATGACGGTGCCGCCCTCGTCGTCGTCCATCCACGTGTACGTGGTCCGCATCGGAAAGGGGCCCTGCGCCGTGGCCATGACGAGCAGCTCGCCGGGGACGTACTCCTCGACTCGATACGTGTAGGCGAGCTCGCGCCCCAGGAAGTGGGCCACGAAGTCCACCTCGCTGCCCACGGCGAGAGGCTTCGGCGTACGCCAGACCGCCGAGCGGATGTTGACATACCACTCGGGCGCCGTGTCCGGGTCCGCCGCATACGCCGCGACGTCGGCTCGAGGCCGCCGGATGACCTCCGAGGTCAGAACGTCAACCATTGACGGGCACCCGCCCGGTGAACGCGACGAGGCGGTCGAGCGCGTGGGCCGACTCCCCGACGATCGTCTGCTCCGCGAACGATCCGCCCGCGCGGACCTGATCCGAGATCGTGGCCTTCGCGAGCCCGAGGACGTACTCCGAGAGCTCGGCCGAGACGTCGAGCTTGCGGCCAAGCGCCGTCGCGTAGTCCCACGCGTGGACCAGGAGTTCGAGGTTCAGGATGTTCGCCACGAACGCCGCCGGGAGGACCGCGAAGCCCATGTCCAGCTCACCCTCGAGACCGTGGCGGTCGAACGCCTCGAGCGTCGGCTCGACGACGGCGGCGATGCGCAGCTCGGTGGGGGCGGCGGGGTCGTCCTCGGGGAGCGCGACGCCGAGCGCGGTGCCGATGCCCGCGATGCTGCCGCGGAGGTGGTTCGTGAGCGCAGCGACGTCGAAGTCCTCGCATGGCGTCGACAGGCCGGCGGCCTCGGGGCCGACGGCGGTGAGCACGCGGGAGAGGACGGCCCAGGAGGCGTCGGCGCCCTTGAGCTGGTCGAAGTCCTCGGGCATGCCCCAGACGTCGAGCCCGGCGTCGCCCTTCTCGGCGAGCGCGACGAGGCGCTCGAGGTAGTGGTCCCAGCCCTGCGCGTGCATCGCCTCCTGCTCCGCGCTCAAGCCCGCGTGGACGAGCGTGACGTTCGTGCCGCCGTCGGCCGGTTCGAGCGTGATGGTGACGTCCGAGGAGCCGGGGCTGACCTCCTCGTTGCCCTCCCAGCCCCAGCCGAAGGCGACGCGGCGACCCGGCTCGAGCTCCGTGACGGTCCCGCCGGCGTAGGCGCCCGGGACGACGGTCCAGCGGAAGTCGCCGCCGGCGCGGAGGTCGACGCGGGCGGAGATCGTCATCCAGCGGCGCAGGCGCTCGGGCTGGGTGACGAGGTCAAAGGCCTGATCGGGCGTGACGGGGAGGTAAACGGTCTTCGTGTACGACATGACGGTCCCTTCGGGATGGAGTCGGATGAGGAAGCTGGTGGTCAGGGGGCGGGCGGGGGCTCCGGGGACTAGGGCTCGGGGGTCTTAGGCTGCGGGGTCTTAGGCTGCGGGGACCCGGGCTCCGGGGATTCCGAAGACCGTGCGGACGAGCCGGCGAGCGCTTCGGCGTCCGCCACCAGCAGGTCGAGCTCGTTCGTCCAGAACACGGCGACCTGCTCCCGCAGCCGCGCCATGCCACCGGGCGAGAGGCGGTAGAGCCGGTTCCGGCCGTCCTTGCGGGCCTCGACGAGACCCACCTGCTTGAGCAGGAGCAGGTGCTGCGAGATGGCCGAACGCGAGACGCTGAAATGCTCGGCGAGCGGCGTCACCGAACGCTCCCCTGCCGCGAGCAGCTGGAGGAGGCGGCGCCGGTTCGGCTCGGCGGCGACTTCCAGAAGATCGGGCATACCAATACGTTAGCGTTCGCTAACGCGATTATCAAGGTCCCCGGCGACCGCTGCTGCCTAGAGGCGGGTGTAGTCCGCGTACTTGGGGCTCATGCCGTCGCCCGAGGAGCGGCCGGTGAGCCGCCGCATGACCCAGGGCCCAGCGAATTCGCGCGCCCACGTCGCGTTCGCCCGGAAGTGCCCGAGCAGGCTCAGGCTGGGGAGCGCCGGAGCGTCCGGGACCTCGGCGAGACCCTCATGCTCGAGGACGCTGAGCACGCGGTTGGCCATCGTCGCGTGGCCGAGGGCGGACATGTGCATGCGGTCCTCGGCCCACATGCGCCAGTCCTGGAACTCGTGGAAGCGCCAGTAGTCGACGAGTGTGGCCCCGCGACGGTCCGCGATCCAGCGGACCTGCTCGTTGTAGATCGCGATCCGGCCGCGCATCGCGCCGAAGACCTTGGAGGTCCCGGCGTCGAAGCCCGTGAACAGCAGCACGCGCGCGCCGGCCTCCTGGAGACGGGCGATCCCGGCGTCGTACTGCTCGAGGAGGGCGTCGATATCGACCTTGGGTCGGAGGATGTCGTTGGCCCCTGCGTACGCCGTGACGAGCGTGGGCCGCAGCGCGAGCGCGGGTTCGAGCTGCTCGGCGAGGACCTGCCGGAGCTTCTTGCCGCGGATGGCCAGGTTCGCGTAGCCGAACCCGGGATCGGCGGGCTGGAGCTGCTCGGCGACCCGATCGGCCCAGCCGCGGACACCGTTCGGGCGAGCCGGGTCGGGATCGCCGACACCCTCCGTGAACGAGTCGCCCAAGGCGACCCAGCGCGTGGTGAACTCGCCGCTCATGCCGCGCTCCCGCCGTCGTCCGCGGCCCCCTCGGCTGCGCCGCCGGGCTCGCGCCGCGTGGGCCTCGGGAGCTCTGGGTCGCGGGCTACGTCGCGGAAGATCCACGAGCTGCAGTCGAGCTGGGCCACGATCTTCTCGGCGATGTCCGCGAGGCGCCGCGTGTCCTCGGCGTCGAGCCCGTCGAAGACCATCTGGCGCACGCGCTCCACGTGCTCCGGCGCGAGCTCGAGGATCGTCTCCCAGCCGAGGTCCGTGAGGCGCGCGTTGGTGACGCGCGCATCGTCGGGCGAGGGCTGGCGGTCGATCCAGCCGCGGTCCTGGAGCTTCGAGACCACGTGGGAGAGGCGCGAGAGCGAGGCCGAGGTGCGGGCCGCGAGCTCCTTCATCGGCAGGGACCGGCCCTCCGCCTCGCTCAGCATCGCGAGCACGTTGTAGTCGAAGAGCGAGAGCTTCCCGAGCGCCGTCAGGTGGGCGTCGAGGGCCGCCGGGAGGAGGGTCGTCACGCCGAGGATGGCGAGCCAGGCCCGACGCTCCTCGGCTGAAAGCCAGCGGGTTTCCGTCACGAGAATCAAGCATAGGAGATGGGGAGAGTGCACCCTCGGATCGCGCGACTGCGGCGAACTGGCCTGTGGGGTATTCCGGCTGTCGGTGCCCGCCCGTAGCCTGTGTGCCGGAGGCGCTCCTTCGGAAGGAACAATCATGTCCCTCGGCCTGTCCGCCATCGATCACGTCGTGGTTCTCATGCTCGAGAACCGCTCCTTCGACCACCTGCTCGGCTACCTCTACCACGGCTCAGGCAACGTTTCCCCCAGTGGGGCAGCGTTCGAGGGCCTCACCGGCTCCGAGAGCTGCCCCGGGCCGGACGGCAAGCCCGTGACGGTCTACCCCATCACCCCGTCCACCGCGGATGCGTACTTCATGCCCGGTGCCGATCCCGGCGAGGGATTCCAGAAGGCCAACAACCAGCTGTTCGGCACCCCGAGCCCCGCGCCAGGGGCCGCCCCGACCATGTCCGGCTTCGTGACCGACTACGCGCAGGCCATCAAGGACAACCAGGCCAAGAAGTGGTACGTGGTCCCCGGCACGGCACCGAGCTGGATCATGGGCTGCTACGCGCCGGAGACCCTCCCGGTGCTGAGCGCCCTCGCCCGCGGCTTCGCCGTGTGCGATCACTGGTTCAGCTCCGTGCCGACCGAGACGATGCCGAACCGGGCGTTCACGTGCGCCGGAACGAGCCAAGGCCACATGGACGACGTCACGAAGTCCTTCACCGTGCCGAGCATCTTCGGGCTCCTCGGCCAGCACGGCGTCCCGTGGAAGATCTACGGGTACAACAAGTCGCCGCTCACCCGGCTCAACTTTCCGGACACCCAGAGGGCGCCCGCGGCCAATATCGGCCTCTTCACCGATTTCCAGGCCGACGCCGCGGCGGGACGGCTTCCCGCGTTCGCGTTCCTCGAGCCGAGCTGGAGCTCGACCGGGAACAGCCAGCACCCCAACTACAGCATGGCCGCCGGCGAACAGCTCATCCTCGACACGTACCGCGCCGTCGCGTCCGGGCCGGGGTGGGCCAAGACCCTGCTGATCCTGACCTACGACGAGCACGGCGGCTGCTACGACCACGTCCCGCCACCCTCGGGCGCCACTCCCCCTGACGGCACCCCCGGCGAGTTCGGCTTCGACTTCACGCGCTTCGGGCCGCGGGTCCCGACCGTCCTCGTCAGCCCGCTCATCCCTGTGGGGACGGTCTTCAGGGTCGCCGCGGGCACCACTCCGCTCGACCACACGAGCATCCTCGCCACGGTCGAGCGGCGCTGGAACCTTCCGCCGCTCACTCGCCGGGACGCGGCGGCGCCCGACGTCGGCGCCGTCCTCACGCTCTCGGCTCCCCGCACGGACGATCCCCTCGCGGGCGTCACCGCACCTGCCGCGCCGCCCGTGCCCGCCGCGCTCGCCGCGCAGCCGTCCCACCTGGCGCAGGTCCGGGACGAGCTCGCGGCGAGGTTCGAGCCCGGGTCGGCGTCCTCGTAGCAGTCGTGGCTACCCTTGGGGCATGACGTCCGCAGGCCGATTCGCCCCGAGCCCGTCCGGCGCACTCCACGTGGGAAACCTCCGCACGGCGCTCCTCGCGTGGCTGTTCGCCAGGTCGAGCGGTCGCGGCTTCTTCGTGCGCGTCGAGGACCTCGACCGGGCCCGCGCGGGCGCCGAGGCGGTGCAGCTGCGCGACCTCGCGGCGATCGGCATCGACTGGGACGGCCCGGTCGTGCGCCAGACCGAGCGGACCGCCCTGTACGAGGCAGCCCTCGGGTGGCTCTCCGACGCGGACCTCACCTACGAATGCTTCTGCACCCGTCGTGAGATCCAGGAGGCACCGAGCGCACCGCACGCGCCCCAGGGCGCGTACCCCGGCACGTGCCGCGACCTCACCGAGGAACAGCGCGAACGACGGCGCGCGGAGCGTCCCGCCGCGATCCGCCTCCGCGCCGGGGTCACCGAGTGGGCCGTCTCCGACGTGCTGCACGGCCGCTATGCCGGCCTCGTCGACGACTTCGTGCTGCGGCGCAACGACGGGGTGGTCGCGTACAACCTGGCGGTGGTCGTCGACGATGCCGAGCAGGGCATCGACCAAGTGGTCCGGGGCGACGACCTGCTGCCCTCGGCACCGCGCCAGGCGTACCTCGCGGGGCTGCTCGGCTATCGCGTGCCGGACTACGCGCACGTCCCCCTCGCGCTCAACCGGACGGGGCGCCGGCTGGCCAAGCGCGACGGCGCCGTGACGCTCGAGGATCTGGCCGCCGAGGGCGTACCCGCGGAACGGGTCGCGGCGGCGCTGCTCGAGTCCGTGGGCCTTCCAGGCTCGCTGCCCGACGCGCTCGCCGCGTTCGATCCCGCCGCTCTGCCGCGTGAACCGTGGATCGTCGATGCCGAGAGCGGACGTTTCCTGCGAGACAGCAGTCTTCCCGGCCGGTAGGCCTCCGCCTTCGGAGGAACTGTCCGCTCTCGGACGGACGCCCTACTGCATCGTGAACCGGTGCGCCGTCCAAGCGCGCACGCTCGGCGAGAGATACAGCCCCCGGAACACCGCGTTCCGGGTCGACATCGCCCACCCCGGGAGCGGCCGCCCGAGGGCCATGTTGAGGCCGGCGTGCCGTGCCGCCTCGGCCGCCGCGCGCCGTCGTCCGTTCGCGACGGCCGCCCACAGCTCGGGCCACGCCTCCGACGCACGGCCGCCCCGCGCTCCACCCGCGCCGCGCGCCGCGGAAGCGAGCAGAGGCGCGAACGCCTCCGCGTCGAGCCAGCCGAGCGTCATGCCCTGGCCGCCGATCGGACTCACTTCGTGCGCAGCGTCGCCGAGGAGCACGGTCCGCCCACGGACCGCCGTGGCGGCGAGCCGCTCGGTCACCGTGAACGCGCTCAGCATCGAATTCGTCGAGGGGTCCACCTCGGCACCCGTGCGCTCCGCGACGAGCCGCGCGAGTCCCTCCGGACTCGGAGCCGCAACGAGCTCGTCAGTGTGCACGACCCAGCGCCGGACCCCGCCCGGCAGCGGGAACGACTCGACGATCCCGCCCGGCTCGAGATACAGCACCGCAGTCGAACGGTCGCCGGTCGCGTCGGCGAAGTCGCCCATGACGTAGGCGTCCGGGTAGGCCCGCTCGTGCGCCGCGATGCCGAGCGCGGTCCGCACGGGCGAGCGGGCGCCGTCGGCCGCGGCAACCCAGGCACCCGAGAACGCGAGCTCGCCGCCCGCCGCATCGAGCGCACGGACGACGGCGGCGCCCTCCCCAGGCGCGGCGCCCTCGCCAGGCGCGGCGCTCTCCCCAGGCGCGGCGCCCTCATCGTGTCCGGCCTGGGGGCGGCCAGTCCGGACAACTCCCGTCGCCCGCACGCCGCGCCGCAACGCGCCGGGCGCGAGCTCCGCGAGTCGCGCCTCGAGGGCCTCCTCGGTGCGCCATTGGGGGACGGCGAGGACCGGCGGGTCGAACACGAGGCGGGCCACGTCGCGGCCGCGGGAGCGGGCGATCCCGCGGGTCACGGCCACTCCGTCCGCCCACAATTCGTTCGCGACCCCGGCCGCGGCGAGCACGCGCAGGCCGGGCGGATGGATGCCGATCGCGCGCGAGTGCGCCGTGCGCTCGGTGCGGGCCTCGAGGACCACGACGTCGACTCCGCGCTGCGCGAGCAGGACCCCGAGGCAGAGGCCCACTGGCCCGCCGCCGACGATGACGACGCCGTGCGGCTCAGGCCGGCTGGCTCCCACGGGCCCCCGCTTCAGGGGCGGACGCGTGTCAGGAGGGCCGTCTCGACGGTGAGGCCCGGCCCGAACGCCATGGCGCAGACTCGCTCGGAACCCGGGCGCGCGCCGTCGTCTGTTCCCGCCGCGCTCTCGCTCGCCCCGCGGCCCTCATTCACGGCCTCTGGTCCCGGCGCATCCGCCCAGGGCAGGCCGAGGATGTACTCGAAGACGAACATGATCGTGGCGCTGCTCATGTTGCCGAACTCCCGCAGCGTCTCGCGCGCGGGAACCGCCTGGTCCTCGCTGAGGCCGAGCCGCGCGACCACCTTGTCCACGATGCTGCGGCCGCCGGGGTGGATGGCCCAGTGCTCGATCTCGGCGTGCGGCCTGCCCGCGAGCGCGGGCTCGCGCGCGAGGAGCGGCTCGAGCGCACCCGTGATGTGCTCGTCGATGATGTGGGGAACGTAGGAGCCGAGCACCATCTCGAAGCCGCGGTCGCCGATGTTCCACGCCATCGTCTCCTCACCGACGGGCGTGAGCGTGGTCTCGAACGCGTCGAGGCTCAGCGCCGGTCGGGTCAGGGGCATATCGCGGGCCGTGACGACCGCGGCCGCAGCGCCGTCCGCGAACAGCGAGGCGCCGAGGATGGTGTCCGGATCGTTCGAGCTGCGGACGTGCAGCGTGCACAGCTCGGCGATGGCCACGAGGACCACGGCGTTGGGGTCCGCCTCGCAGAACAGCTTGGCCGCACGAAGGGCCGGGAACGCCGCGTAGCAGCCCATGAACCCGAGGTGGAACCGCTGAACGGACGGGCGCAGGCCGAGCTCCCGAACGATCCGGTAGTCCGGGCCGGGATTGAAGAAGCCAGTGCAGGAGACCGTGATGACGTGGGTGACGTCCTCGGGGCCGAGTCCGTCCGCTTTGTCGAGGGCGCGGCGGGCCGTGTCGACGAAGAGCGGGGTGGCCTCTCGGACAAACAGGTCGTTGCGGGTCTTCGTGCTCGGGTTGAGGACCCTGCCCGTCGCAGCGTCGAAGAATTCGGGATCGTGAGTCGGTTTGTCCCACGAGAACTCGGCGATGGACGAATAGCGGGTGTCGATCGCGGCGGCGTCGAAGCAGGTGCGCACCAGGCGAGTGCCGAGTCGCGTGAGGCCCTCCTGCGCGGCGAAGACGTCGCGCGCCTCCGACTGCTTGAGCGCCGTGGCCGGCACCGCGGTTTCAAGGGACCTCATGAGGACCGTCATAGGCCCCATTCTCACTACGGAAAGGGTGCCCAAGGCAAGGGTTGGCCGCCACCAGTCGTGTCGGGCGCCGGGCCGGACCGGGCCGGCCGGGCCGAGGAGCATCGAACCAGCGCCTCGTCGAATTCCGCTACAGGACGCCGTAGGCCTCGAGCTGCTCGGCGAGGGTCGCGCCGTCGGGCGCCGAGGCCCACGGCACGCCGGGGACTGGCGTGGGCCGCCCATCGTGCTCGGTACCGCCGGAGAAGACCGCCTCGCTGCCTGACAGCTCTCGGATCGCGACGCCCGCGACGCTCTCGGGATGCCGCCTCGCGAACTCGGCATAGATCGACTCGTCATGCTGGCCGTTGTCGCCCACCAGGAGCCACTTGACCTCGGGGAACTCGGCCGCGAGCCGCGCGAGATTGCGCACCTTGTGCTCGCGGCCGCTGCGGAACCAGCTGTCCGCGGTCATGCCCCAGTCGGTGAGGAGGAGCGGGCCCGCCGGGTACAGGTTGCGGCCCAGGAAGCGGGACAGCGTGGGGGCCGCGTTCCACGGGCCCGTCGAGAGGTACATGACCGGTGCCTCGGGGTGCCGAGCCGCGAGCCGGTCGAGCAGCACGGACATGCCGGGAGTCGGCGTGCGGGCCCGCTCGCTCAGCACGAACGTGTTCCACAGCGCGAGGAACGGGCGCGGGAGCGCAGTGACCATGACCGTGTCGTCGATGTCGGACACGATGCCGAACGTGGCCGAGGGGTCCACCACGAGCACCTGGCCGACCGCGGGTTCCGCGCCTTCCGCGCTGAGCCGCACCGAGTGCCAGCCCGGGGTGAGCGAGACCGACACCATCACGTCCACGACCCCGCCGAAGTCGGCCCGCACGGTCTGCACCTGGTCGCCGATCTCGATCGTCACGGCCGAATATTCGATCGGGATGCTTGTGAACGCGCGCCAGCCGCGCACGTCCTCGGTGCCGGTCCAGCCGCGCGACGCGGGCGGGGCCTGCCAGCCGGCGCGGCAGTGGTCGCGGCCGCGCGCGGGCTCGCGCGTCGTGTTCGCACCGATGCGGTGGAGGCCCGGCGCCCCGTACAGGACCCGCGCGAGGATGCGCACGCGCGACGTCGTGCCGTACCCCCGGTACGCGACGACCTGAGGGATGAACCCGAACCTCCGGGCCCACACCGTCTGGGCGGCATGGACGCGGTCGCCAACGCGATGGGCGGCCTTGAGGAGCGTTCCAGTCATGCGGAACACTTTGCCACCTTTTGACTCAAGTCACAGAAAGGGCGGCCGCGCAAGCCGCCACGCGCCAAGTTCCCGCGCTGCGGTTCACGCGCGGGTTCACACTGCGGTTCACACGCGGGTTCACACGCGGGCGAGCTGCTCGATGTCCTCGAGGAACGCCGCGGCGACCTCCTCGCTCACGGTCGTCTTCGTCTCGGAGATCGCGTCGAGATAGTCCTCCGTGGACGGCCCGCGCCTCCCGCTCCCCCCTGCCCCGGCGACCCCGGCACCGGCGACCGGCGCGCCCGCCGGTGCGGACCCGCCGTCGTCCGTGGCCCGGCCTCCCACCGCGGTCGGCGCGTAGACCGCCTTCTCGAGCGCGCGCTGGGACGCGGACCGGGCGGCGAACTCGATGTCGGCCGGGGAGAACCCCTCGGTGCGCGCCACGAGCTGGTCCACGTCCACGCCCGCAACGACGGCCTCCGGGATGAAGCGCTGCCACATCGCGCGCCGGGCCTCGGCATCGGGCAGCCCGATCGGGATGACGTAGTCGAATCTCCCGTGTCGGAGAAAGGCAGAGTCGAGCGCGCGGATGAAGTTCGTGGCGCAGACCAGGAGCCGGCCCCGCTGCTCGCGGAACGCGGGGATGATCTTGAGCAGCTCGTTCGTGACACCCTGCGTGGGGCTCGGCGGGTCGCCCGCGCGGTGCGACGCGATCTCCTCGACCTCGTCGAGGAACACGACCGCGTGCTCGAGCTCGGCGATCTCCGTGAACGTCCGGCGCAGCGCGCCCGCGAGGCCCTCCGAGTCCGCGGCGAGCCGGGAAGGGGACACCTCGACGAATGGCCACTCGAGGCGGGACGCGATGGCCTTGGCGAACGTCGTCTTCCCGGTTCCGGGAGGGCCGAAGAGCACGACGGCGCGCGGCGGCACCACGCCGAACTCATCCGCGAGCTCCGCCTCGGCGAGCGGGAGCACGAGCCTGCGCTCGAGGAGCTGCTTCTCGCGCTGCATGCCCGCGACGTTCTCCCACAGGTCGCGCGGCAAGACCCGGCCGCCGAGCTGCGCGAGCGGACCGAGCTCGGCACGCTGCACCGGGATCTGCCGCTCGAAGAAGCGCAAGTTCTTGACGTCCTTGAAGCCACGGTTGAGGAACGCGTCGACGCGCGTCTCCGTGTCCGGCATGAGCGCCGAGAGCTTGGTGAGGCCGAGGGGGGCCATGCGGCGCTCAAGCGCTGCGAGGAGCGCCGTCCCGATGCCGCGGCTGCGCCACTCCGGGAGGGTCGCGAGGAACACGATCCAGCCCTGCTCGTGCGCGGCGCGCGCGACGGCGGCCCCGATCACCTCGTCCCCGTGGAGCGCGACCGCGGCGAAGTCCGCCTGGCAGCTCGCGAGGACTTCGGAGAGCGAATAGACGGGCTCGATCCCGGACGCCGTCATGGCGCCCCACAGCTGCAGGATGCCGTCAAGGTCCGAGGGGTGGAAGTCCCGGATCCGCCACGTGGTCATGGGTGCTCCTTCGCGCCGCGCCGTCCGGGCAGCCAGCCGCACGGCCGGGCGCCCTGTGAGGCGAGTGTATCGGGGGCCGGATAACGCGAGGGTTGCGTGACGGTGCCTACTGCGCTGACGCAGCCCGTCCACGCCGCGCCGCGACCACGAGCAGGAGCGCGGCGACCGCGGCCGCCACGGTCATGAGCACCGCCATGGGGACTGCCGTGTCCGCGCCGCCGATCCCCGAGAGCGGCGAGACGACCGCGCCGAACACGAACTGCGCGAATCCGAGTCCCGCCGAACCGCTGCCGGAGACGTGCCGCACGGCGTCGAGCGCGAGGGCCGACGAATTGCCCATGATGAACCCGACCGTGCTCACGGCGCACCAGATGGGCGCGGCAAGGAGCCAGCGCGGCACGGGCAGGAGCGCGACGACGAGCACGAGCACGCAGCACGCGAGCAGCACCGGGACGGCGGTCCGCACGGTCCGGAGCGACCCGACCGTCCGCGCGAGCCGCGACGAGATGTAGCCCGAGGAGATGAGCCCGGCCGCGTTCACTCCGAACGCGAGGCCATAGCCCACGGGACTGAATCCCATGACGTTCTGGTACACGAACGACGACGCCGAGATGTACGTCATCATGACGGCGAAGGTCGTCGCGAAGAGCGCGGCGAACAGCAGATACCTCGGGACGCGGACCACCTGCGCGAGGCCGCCGAGCACGCTCGCGCCGTCCCGCGAGGCAGCGGGACGGGTCTCGCGGAAGACGAGGGCGACGGCCGTCATCATGAGCGCGAAGAGCACCGCGAGCGTCCACATGGTCCCGCGCCAGCCGATGGGTCCCTGGAGAAACGCGCCGATGGACGGCGCGAGGATCGGGGCGATGCCGCCCACGGTCATCATGAGGCTCATGGTCCGCGCCGTCTCCGTGCCGCGCGTGAGGTCCACGATGATCGCGCGCGCAATCACGACGCCCGCCGCCCCGCCGAGGCCCTGGACGAGGCGCGCCGCGATGAGCACCTCGATCGAAGGGGCGACGGCGGCCATCATCGAGGAGCCGAGCGCGAGGACGTTCCCGCACAGCAGGGGGACGATGCGCCCGTGGCGGTCCGAGAGTGCCCCGAAGCCGAGCTGCCCGAACGCCATGCCGACGAGGAATCCCGTGAGCGTGAGCTGGACGCCGGACGCGCTCGCCGCGAAGTCCTGCTGCACGTGGGGGAAGCCCGGGAGGTAGAGGTCGGTGGAGAGCGGCGCCGTGGTCGCAAGAAACGCGAGCACGAGGAGCCACGCCGTGCTGAGTTTCCCGGAGCGGTTCAGGGCGGGCATTGGCATGGGAGTCCTTTCGAGGCCTTCCGCCAGCCTACTTTCCTGGGCGGGGGAAGGACGGTCCGTGACCCTCGAGGACCTCGGGATGCTCGAGCGCGTACCGCCGCAGGCCGCCCTTCTTGGGGACCTTGACCGGATACGGCCAGCGCGGCCCGAGCGAGTCCCCGAGCGTGACGCCCCGCAGCTTGCGGCCGATGAGCGGGACCACCCAGTCGTTCATCCACTGCCGCTGGGCGTTGACCCACTCGAGCGTGCTGCGCGGCGCGAGCGGCTCCCAGTCGATCTCCTTGAACGAGGTGGGGACGCCCAGGTGGGCCAGGACCTGCCGGGCCAAGAACTTGTGCCCCGCGGTGGACATGTGCAGCCGATCCGAATCCCACATGCGCTTGTCGTTGTATTCGTCGAAGCACCAGTAGTCCACGAGCACGGCACCGTGCTCGCGGGCGAGCTCCCGGACCCGCGCGTTGTACTGCCAGTTCCTGCGTCGCAGCGGCTCGAGAAGCGGATTGACCTTGATGTCGTAGCCCGTGAACAGCACGAGCGTGGCCTCAGTCTCCGCGAGACGGCCCACGAGCCCGGAGTACTCCTCGAGGAGCCGGTCCATGTCCGTGCCGACATCGAGGATGTCGTTGCCGCCGGCGTAGAGCGTCACGAGCGTCGGCTCGAGGGCGATCGCCGGTTCGAGCTGGTCGTCGATGATCTGCCGGAGCCGCTTCGACCGCACGGCGAGGTTGGCGTACTCCCAGCCCTTCTGGTTCTTGGCTAGCTTCTCGGCAACCCTGTCGGCCCAGCCTCTGACCCCGTTGGGCAGCCCCGGATGCGGGTCGCCCACGCCCTCGGTGAAGGAGTCCCCGAGGGCGACATACCGCCGTCGACCGCTGTCACCCACGATCGCACTCTAAGAAGCCCCGGCCACGCCGCGGCAACACTCCGGCGACGAGCAGGTAAACGCTTGCGGGGTCCCTGCCACTCCGTTGCGGGGTCCCTGCCACCCAGTTGCGGGGTCCCTGCCACCCAGTTGCGGGGTCCCTGGCACTCCGTTGCGGGGTCCCTGGCACCCAGTTGCGGGGTCCCTGGCAGGACCCAGACCCCACAACACGCCGGACGAGACCCCGCAACACGAGGGACGGGACCCCACAACACGAGGGACGGGACCCCACAACACGAAGGACGGGACCCCACAACACGAGGGGTGGGGGGCTGTGGGGGCTACTTGACGCAGGGAATCCCGCCGCCGAAGAGCGACGACGACCAGTCGCCGGCGTCGTACGAGCCGGTGCCTGAGGGCGAGGGCTGCGGCGCGGCCTGGCCCGAGCCGTTCGCCGGAGCCTGGCCCGAGCCGTTCGCCGGAGCCTGGCCCGAGCCCTTCGCGGGCGCGGTCTGCTTGGGCGCCTGCTGAGCCGGGGCCTGCTGTGCCGGTGCCTGCTGAGCTGGCGCCTGGCTCTGGGCAGGCGCGGGGGCCGCGCTCGTCGAGGGCTGCGGCGAGAAGAGCTCCGCGACCTGTGCCTGAATCGCGTTCTTGTCCACGATGTTGACCGACTCGCCGGTGTCAGACCAGCCGAAGTCCACGATCGGCAGCGTCACGAACTTCGTCTTGTTGTCCGTGAGCTGCTTGGCCTTGAGCCCGAAGTCGATGAGGTTGAGCGACTGGTCCACGGCCATCTTGTCCTTGAGCGCGCCGATGATGCCCTGCATCTTGCCCAGGTCCGTGAACGTGCCCTTCTGCTTGAGCTGCGTCGCGAGGGACGAAATGAACGCCTGCTGCCGCCGGGCTCGGTCGAGGTCGGTGAGCGAGACGCCCGTGCCGGAGGTATCGCGCCGCTGCCGCACGAACGCCACGGCCTGCTGCGCGTTGAGCTGCTGCTGCCCGGCCTTGAAGTCGGCCCCGGAGAACGAATCCTTCGTGGCCTCCTGGAGGCACACGGTGATCGGCGCGACGGCCTTCGCGACCGAGAGGAACGCGGCCATGGTGACCTCGACGAAGTGGTCCACCTTGACGTTGAGGAAGTTCTGGACGGTCTGGATCTCGGCCTTGCGGCCCGCGTCCCGCGCCTCCTGGTAGATGTCGGAGTCGCTCTTGCCCTGCGAATCGGCCTTGAGCTTCTTCATGGCCTCGTCCATGGCGTAGCCATAGGCCTGCTTGACCTTGCCCTGCTTCACGCCGTCCGGCGCGCCCGCGAGATCGACGTAGTCGTCACGCGGGATCGAGATGATCGTCGCGGTGCTGCCGTCCTTCGGGACGTGCAGGAGCATGAGCACGTTGCTGTTGTAGCCGCCGTCGTCCGAGCTGCCGGAGTGCAGCGCGTCGTAGTCCTCCTGGCTCAGGGCGTTGCCATTCTCGTCGAGGCGGCTGTCGAGACCCATGAGGAGGATGTTGACGTCCTGGTCGAGGCCCGCCCCGCCGTCGAGGGCCTGCGAGCGCTTGATGCCGTTCTCGATGCCCCAGTACGTGGTGAGGGCGAAGATCCCGCCGCCCAGCACGAGGGCGGCGACGAGCACGATCGAGATCGCGACAAACCGACGCCGGAGGAACTTCCGGCGGCGATCCCGGGCGATGAGCTGCCCGTACAAGTTGTGCCACGGCGTTGCGCCGGTGGTCTGGCTGCTGGCCTCACGGGCTTCGGGCGACGGCCGCATGCGGCTCCCTTGGGTCGGCGGTCAGGACGGCCGCGCGCCGCGCAATACAGCGCGCGGGGCTACGTTACCCGAGAAGTCTCCAATTTTGCTGGACACGCGCGGCGCGCGGGCGAAAATCGCGCCTACTTCGCAAGCGGACGAGGACGGCGACCGCCACCACCGCGACCCCCACCAGGGCGGTCGTGGCGAGCACGCCGGCCGCCGCACCCGGCGTCCCGAGGAGGACGGCGGCGCCCAGCCCCGCGACGAGCGCGGCGAGCGCGGTCTCCCCCGCGACGGCAGCGACCGCGCGCGCCACGAAGTCGGCGACGCGGCGAGCGTCGGCCCCGAACGTGGGGTGCGCGGCGCGAGCGTCGACGAGGTGGAGCGCCTGGAGGTCGCGCGCTAGGAGCGCGGCCACGGCGGCGACGACGGCGAGCAGCACCGCGGGCGCGGCGAGGACGACGGCGGGGCGGCGGCCCGCGGCGAGAGCGGAGACGACGGCGGTGATGAACAGCATGACGGAAACCTCGGGCGAAGATCTGGCTTCGGCGCGAGAAGCGGGACCCGGGCGGATCCACAGCGAACCTCTCCTCGTAAGACCTTCGGCACTTCGCGTCGTGACCCTGCCTGAGCAGGGAGCCAATCGGAACCGCCCCTTAATCCGGAGCGATCTGTCCTAACCCTTGGCGTCTCTCGACGTTCCGGGTCGCTGGCCTGTATCCGCGAAGGAGCCTCAGCTAACAAGCGGCGCCTTGCGCGTTAAACCATAGCCCAAGCCCTCCGAGGGCTCCAAGACCGGCTCCGTGTGAGCTTGCCTACAGCGCGATCTCACTACACCTGCGCGCGCAGCACGATGTCCACGGGATTCGCCTGCGAGACCGGTCCCCGGCCTCCAGCCCCCGCGACAGCCGCCTCGAGGAGGCCCGAGCGGTTGGTGCGCTTGTCCCGCAGGATCTCCGTGACGGAGCCGAGGTGCCGCGAGAGGTCGATGACGTTCTCGGGCGCCGCGAGCAGGAGCTGGAAGCCGAACTCGTGGAGCGCCGAGATGCCGGCGCCCGCGAACTCCTCGGACGCGAGCACGAACGCCTCGTCCATCATGACCGTCCCGTAGGTCGTGAAGCCCTGCTCGGCAATCCCGAGCTGGTAGCTGAGGGCGGCGGCCATGATGAAGGCCGTGAACCGTTGCCGCTCGCCGCCGGACATACTTCCGGTGTCAGAGTGGACGAACACCTCGTCGCGCGGCTCCCCGTTCGGGCCGTCCCCGGTGCCCGTTCCGATGCGGTGCTCCTTGCAGGAAATGAACACGTGGGTTCGGACGTCGAGCACGTCGGCACGCCAGCGCCGATCCTCCGGACTCGGCGAGCCGAGCCGCTTCACGAGGGTCTCGAGCGTCTTGTAGCGCGCGGCGAGGGGATCCTCGCCGGCCGCGGACCCGGAAGGCGCGGCGCCGCCGTCGTGCTTCTCCCCGCCCGCGTGCCGGGACTTGAGCGCCGAGACGATCGCGTCCTTGAACTGCCGGGCGGACGCCGGGACAGTCTGCTTGATGTCGAGCTCGAGATAGCTGCCCTCGTGGAAGCCGACCCCGCCCAGGATGCCGTTGAGTGGCAGGATCCGGGCCGAGATCGCGCGGCGCTCCTCGTCGAGGAGATGAAGGAGCGTGCTGAAGGATTCGTGCGTGCGCTGCTGGAAGAAGCGGCGGAACTCGGCCTCCTGCGCGGGCAGCCCCTCCGAGACGATCCCGTGGTACCGGGCCTCGAACGCCGGCGCGGCCGCGACGCTCGTGCCGTGGTCCGCGGAGACCCCGGGTCCCCATTCGCGCTCGAACGACTCGAAGAGCCGCGTGAGCCGTTCGGCGGCGACCTGGCCGCGGGCGTCGGCGGCGTGCAGCTCCTCGAGGAGGCGTGTGCGGGCGTCCGCCGCGAGGACGTCGAGTCCGTGCAGGTCGGCGAGCTCGGCGGCACCCTCGAAATAGGGCGCGAGGGCGGCGGCGTCGTCGTCCGACGGCGGGGCCCCCGCGAGCTGGGCCCGCGCACCCTCGAGGAGGCGCCCGGCGGCGTTCGCCGCGGCGTCGAGGTGTCGGTGCTCGCTCTGGAGGACGGCCGCGGCCTCGGTCGAGGCCTGGTGCTCGGCACGAGCGGCCTCGACCTTCGCCCGGAGCGGCTCGAGGTCGGCCTGCGCGGCGCGCGCGTCCCCGAGCCTCTGCTCGGCGCGGCGGAGCTCGTCCTCGGCGACCGCGGCCGAAACCTCCTCCCACGCGCGCGCGTCCGCCGCGACGCGGCGCAGCGCGTCGAGCCGGCGGGCCATGCCCTGATGCGAGTCCTCGCTCGCCTGGGCCGCGTCGGCCGCCCGGGCGAGGGTGCCCTCGAGCTCCGAGATGCGGGCGTTGAGGTCCTCGATCTTGGCCGCGTTGTCGAAGCCGAGCACCCAGTCCTGGCGGGACGCGAAGCGGTCGTCCTTCTCGACCGTGCCGCGGTGGCGCTTGACCACGCCGCCCAGGCTGAGCCCGCGATCCAGACCGGCGAGCTCGCCCGGGTCCTCGACGCACGGGTACGCGAAGTCCACGGCGATGCGCTCGCGGACGTACGTCCCGGCGTCGTGCCCTCCCGAGCCCTCCAAGATCTCGAGCTTCGTGAGGAGGTCGTCGCCGCGCACGTCGTCGAGGGCCGCGGCAGCGCCGGGCACGGGCACAGAAAGGTCGACGGCGCGCAGTGCACCGCGGATCGCGTGCTCGTCGAGATAGCGGGTCACGGCGGCAAAATGCTCGCCGGGCACGAGGAGCGTCGTCGCGAGCGAGCGGAGCGCGCGCTCCGCTGCGGGGCGCCAGCGCTCCTCGCCTTCCGCGAGGTCGATGAGCTCGCCGGCGAACGGCATGGCGTCCTCGGGGACGCCCGTCGCCGCGGCGATCGCGGTCCGGTTCTCGACGGCCGACGGCGGGAGAAGACTCTTGCGCGCGGCCATCGACTGGAGTTCTCCACGGGCTGCGGCGAGATCGCGCTTGGCCGCCGCGTGGGCGTCGAACGCCTCGAAGCGGGCCTCCCGGAGCGCGGCCGAATCGCCCTCGAGCGACTCCGTGGCGCGCGCCGCCTCCTCGTGGGCCGCCGCCCAGCCCTCCGCGGTCCACGGGAGCTGCAGGCCGGCGTCGTCCAGTCCCTGCCGCGCCGCCGCCTCGACTTCGCGCCGCAGCCGCAGGCCCACCCGGGCGTTCTCGGCGTGCTGCTCGAGGGCGCTGATCTGGTTGCCGCCCGCGTTGCTGTACGCGGCCTCGAGGGCGCGGAGCTGCTTCGCGAGCGCGTCGCGGGTCTTCCGCTCGGCCGCGAGCTCCGCGGCCTTGGACTGCGCCGCCTGGGCTGAGCGGGCCGCGACCCGCTCTTGGACGCCCACCGCGTGCTGCTGGCGGACACGTTCGAACGCCTCGCCGGAGAGATCCCGGAGGCGGTTCGCGTCGAGGAGGGCCTCGGCATACTGCTGGTTGAGCCCGGGCACGGGGGCGAGCTGGTCCCGCTGCCCGCGTACGTCCTCGAGCCGCTGCCGGATGGACATGAGGTTGCTGAACTCCTCGACCACCTGGTCCGCGGCGGCGAGCGTCTCCGGCGGGTCCAGGACCTGGTCGCGGAAGAAGCTGTTCACGCTCCCGCCCAGGCCCTTGCCCGCCTGGATGACGCGCAGGAGCGGGAGGGCCTGGTCCGAGGAGATGCCGAGGAGGCGGCGGAAGCGCTCGGCGAAGTTCTTGTGGACGTCGAAGACCTGCGCGCTCGGGAAGAGCGCCTCGAGCGCGCCCCTTGTGAAGCGGCGGTCCGCGAGGCGCTCGATCGCGTGCACGTCGAGAGGCGCCGCGTCGATGAGGTAGAAGCGGCCCAAGCTCGACTCCGTGCCGCCCTTCGGCAGGTCGAACAGGGCCGTGAGCGTGTGGCGCGTGCCTGCCGCGTTGTCGAACGTGAGGGCGATCGCGCTCCACGTCGCGCCGGGGCGCTGGAACGCGCTGGCCTGAGACTCGCCCACCGCGACGTCGCCGACCTTGCCGCGCATGTACGTGAAGGTCGTGCGGCGGTCCTCTGACTGGCCCGTGCGCGCGGCGGCGGCCTCGTTCGAGCGAGGGCGTGCATCGAAGACGCGGGCGATCGCGTCGAAGAGCGTCGACTTGCCCACGCCCGAGTTGCCGGTGAGGAGCGTGCCCGCCCGATCCACGTGCATCGTGTGGGCCCCGTGGAACGTGCCCCAGTTGACGATCTGGACCTGGCTGAGCCGGAACTGGCCCGGGTTGAGCTGGTCGTCGAGCGGGAGCATGGTCGCGATGCTCATTCGAGCCCCTCCTCGTCGGCTTGGTCGAGCGTGGGCTGCGCGCCGTCGTCGTCCGCGTCCTCAGGCGCGGCCCTCCCCGCGCCCGCGCCGGACTCCGCTACGGTCTCGAGGTGCCGCGCGACGTCTCCGATGTTCTCGAACGGCAATGCGAGCGGGAGCGCGTTGGAGATGAGGAAGACGTCGTCGAGCGCCGTGGGGAGGAGGAGCTTGCGGGCCTGCAGCTTCTGGACGGCACGGCCTACGGTGTCGGCGTCGCGCAGGGCGTCCTGCTGGTCGGCGGGCTGATAGTGGGCCACGACGTCGGAGAGCTCCTCGAGCGTGACAGTCGGCTCGGTCTGAGCGGTCGAGTGGCGGTCCAGCAGGAGCCGGAGGCGCAGGACCAGGATCGTTTCGACGCGGCTCAGGGAGCGCTGCTGGCGCAGGATCGTCGAGCGGGAGGCGGTGCCGAGGAGCTCGGGATCCACGGGCCGGACCACCGCGATCTTGCGTTCGTGGTCGATCTGCAGCGTCAGGAAGAGCTCCGAGAGCCGCGAGCGCAGCACGTTCTGGCTGTCGAGGAGCGTGGTCCACACGCGCTCGTCGCGACCGCCGTCGAGGTACGGGCCCTTGAGCAGGCGCACGAGGGCCTGGCGGACGCGCAGCGGGAGGACGCCGGTGTCGCCGTCGTACAGCGCAGCGGCGTTCGCGGGCTCGCGCGGACGATCGTCCGGTTCGGCCTCGCTGGCCGCCTCGATGTCGTGCTCGCTCATGCGTGTCCCCTCTGCTTTCCGGCCTCAATCCGCACCTCGACGGCCGGAACGTAAGCGCGCCGGCCCGAGCCATCCACCTGTTCGAAGTCGAGCGCCTCCCAGGCGTCGCGGCCCTGGCCGCCGCCGAACTCGGCGCCGCGCTGCAGAAGCTCGCCGAGCAGCGCCCGGATCGAGTTGATGTGCCGCTCCTCGGGCGGCAGCTCACGCCACACCGCGCCGGCGGTGACCTGACCGCCGCCGGCGGCAAGGGCGACGTCGAACGCTTGCCTCAGCGCCGCGGCGTCGGCCTTGCCGGTGCGCGCCGAGCGGACGCGATCCCCCTCGCCGAATGCGATGGGTTCGGCAAGTCGCGGGGGCGCAACGTACTCGTCCGGGTCGAACAGCTTGACCATCGCGAGCGAATCGAACTCGGCACCGAAGAGCTCCGGCGCTGACGCGAACGACGCCTGCTCCCGCTGGTACGGGAGCCGCCGGACCGCCTGCTCGGCGCGGCGAATGGCATCGCGCAGGCGCACGGACTGGCGGAAGTCGTCGCTCTGCACGTACGTGTTGAGGCTCTCCGACAGCTTGCCGTAGATGCCCTGGATTTCGGCGTGCTGGTCGCGCAGCTCGGCGACGAGGTGGCGGAGCGTCTGGCGCTCCTCCGCGTCGAGTCGGTCGGCGAACTCGCGCGACAGGACCTCAGCGATGGCCGAGCGGAAGCGAAGCTGTTGCTCGGGGTTCTCGAGAAACGCCGTGAAGGATCGAAACGTGCGGCCCTCGCTCGACTCGCGCAGCCGCCGGTCCGCCTCGAGGACCTGCGCCATCGTGGCGCCCTTGCTGAGCGACTCCTCGATGATCTGGTTGCGGAGCTGGCCCACCGACTCCTCGATGCGGTCGCGCATGCGCTTGAAGTCGGCTGGAAGGCCGGCCGCGAGGTCGAGGATGTTCTCGGCGGCCTCGACCGCGTTGTCGGCCTCGAGTGCCGCGCCGAGCTCGCCCGTCTCGAGGCCGCGGATCATTTCGCGCCGCTCGCCGATCTCCGCTTCGAGGGCCTCGACGCGCGCGCTCGCGTCCGGATTCGTCTCCTGGGCCAGCTTCTCGACGTCGGAGAGGAGCGTTCCGAGTCGCGATCCGGTCAGGGTCGAGCGCTCCGACGAGAGGGAGTCGAGGAACGCGAGGACGCGGGCCGCTGCCTCGGTGAGCTCGTAGGCGATCCGGCCTCCCTGCGCGCGCCGGGCCAAGAACCGGCGGCGCGTCCAGTCGTCTGCGACGAGCCTGCCGCTCAGGGCGCCCGCAGTCGGGGACGCGCCGATGGACTCGTCCCGGGCGCGAAGCTCGGCGAGGAACTGGTCGAGCTCGTCGTGGAACGTCTCGAGTTCGACGTGCGGGCGGTTGCGGGTGAACGCCGTCTGCAGCGCCGCGATGACCCACGGTGCCGAACGGGTGAGAGCCCAGGCCGGGCCCTTCGTGAGGACCTCGAGCTCGGCGAGGCGAGAGAGCATCGCCGACGTGCTGGGGGCTGCAGGGGCCGTTCGGCTGGTACCGGCCCTGGCTGTTCCGGCCGCGCCGGCCCGGCCGATCCCGACACCTGCGCGCACCACGGGAGGGTTCGGGCGAGGCGAAGCGGATTCTGGCACGGCAGTCCACTTTACCGGGGCGATTCGCCGAAACCGGAGTCAATCGCCGAGACCGCAGGTCACACCCTCCGGTCTCGTCCGTCGACTCCGGTTTCGGTGCAAGATCAAGCAGCGGCCGCGGCGAGGACCGACGCGATGCGTGCTCTCAATGCGACCTCGTCGAAGAGGTCCCTCCACTCGATCCGGAGCAGAACCCAACCGTCCTCGAGGAGCGCCCTTTCACGCTTGCGCTCGCGGACGAGCACCTCAGCCGTGGGGCCGTAGGCAAAGTACTTGACGTCGCCGTCGAACTCGAGCCCCACCTTCAACTTCACCCAGGCGAAATCGAGACGGTAGAGACCGCGTCGGGTCGAGACTTCAACCTGTTGCTCCGGCATCTCGAATGGCATGAGGCTCAAAAGGTAGCGGAGAAGACTCTCCCCTGGCGACTCACTCAACGCCGACGCGAGTGCCCAAGCCGCTCGAGCAGTCCGGATCCCGCGCTTGCCTTCGGCCTCGTCAAGGAGCGCATCGACCCGGCCGCGATCGATACCGAGCCGCAGGCCGTGGTCCATGACGATCTGCGCTTGACCACGCCGGAGCATCCGCGACGAGTCGACAACGGTTCGTTCCAAACTTGTGGAAGGAAGTCCGCGCACTACGCTGAGGTCTTCTTCGCCGAGCGCCGTCGAGTGCACCCGGACATCGACTGCGTGCGCGTTCCTCCTCGGGGCGCACGGCATGGTGAGGTGAATGAGCTCATCGACATTCCACAAATGGATCCCGTGCAAACGGGCCGCGCTGAGGTGGCTGTAGGCGAAGCCCGCCTCCCGGCGCAGCAGCGCAGCCTCATGATGCGCCATAAGGGCCCCGAGGTGGCGCTCTTCGCGCGAGAGTTCCGCCCACGCCTTCGCCCCGTAGTAGGCGCCGCGGCGGATCCTCACGAGAACGCCCTGCTGGGCGAGCCGATCGGCTGCCTTGGCGGAACCGAGCCGGTCGGCAAGGTCCCGGGCGAGCCACGGTCCGGGATGCGGCAGGGGGAGGTCCATAGCCCGAATGTCGCAGCCAGAGGTATCCCGCGGCCACCGCGCTCGGCGCTATGTGGATTACTCCAACCGTTCGCCTAGCGAATCCGGAGCAAAGCTCCCGAAACCTCAGGTAAAACCCTCCGGTCTCGTCCCTTTTGTCCGGTCTCGGCGATTCGCCGCCGGCCGGGAACCTCCACCTCCGTTCCCCCGTTGGGCGAGGTAGCCTGAGTCCGAGGCAGGGCACCGAAAAAGGAGACCCCAGATGAGCACCCCTCTGACCCCTCCAGACCCCACTGAAGAGGACCTCGTGCTGCAGGCCTCGGATGCTGCGCCGGTCGTCAAGGAAGAGGACGCGCCGGGCATGGTCCCCGTGGCCGCGGACCGGCAGGCGCAGATCGCGCAGCAGGCGAAGGCGTGGGTGTCCGAGGTCGCGGCGCTGGACTCGCGCAGCCCGGAGTTCGCGCGCAAGGTGGAAGGCCTCAACCGGGTGGGCGGCCGCGAGATCATCGCGTCGTCGGACGCGTCGGGCCGGCTCCTGGACCGCGCGTCGACGTCGATCCGCGGCGCCAAGAAGTCCGGCGACACCGCCCAGACCTACGTCGCCTCGACGCTCGGCGAGCTCCGCCAGACCGTGGAGAGCCTGACCCCGAACCGCGCCGACCTCGGAACAGGCCGCAAGATCCTCGGCTTCGTGCCGGGTGGCAACAAGGTCGCGAAGTACTTCCAGCGCTACGAATCGGCCCAGACGCAGCTCGACCGCATCATCAAGGCCCTCATGTCCGGCCAGGACGAGCTGCTCCGCGACAACGCGTCCCTCGCGCAGGAGAAGTCGAACCTGTGGGAGGTCATGCAGCAGCTCTCCGAGTACGCCGTGTTCGCCCAGGAGCTCGACGACGCCACGGTGCAGAAGATCGCCGAGGTCCGCGCGCAGGGCCAGACCGAGCACGCGCAGCAGCTCGAGGCCGACGTCCTTTTCCCCGTGCGCCAGCGCCGCCAGGACATCCTCACGCAGCTCGCGGTCTCAGTGCAGGGCTACCTCGCGATCGACGTCATCCGGAAGAACAACAACGAGCTCATCAAGGGCGTTGACCGCGCGCGGGCCACGACCGTCTCGGCCCTGCGCACGGCCGTCATCACGGCGCAGGCGCTGTCGAACCAGAAGCTCGTGCTCGACCAGATCGACGCCATCAACACCACGACCAACGCGATGATCCTCAAGACCTCGGAGATGCTCAAGGAGCAGACGGGCCGCATCCACCAGCAGGCCACGAGCTCGGGCGTGTCCGTCGAGACCCTCGAGCGGGCCTTCGCGAACCTGTACCAGACCATGGACGCGATCGACACCTTCCGCTCCCAGGCAGCCAAGAGCATGGAGAGCACGGTCCACGCCCTCGAGACGGGCCTTGAGAAGGCCCGACCGCACATCGAGCGCGTGCGCCGGCAAGAGGGCGGGAGCGCAGGCTAGCGGCACCCGGGCCTCGCCACCTCAGCGAACGACGGCGGGCGGCGCCACCTCAGCGAACGACCGCGGGCCCGGAACCTCAGCGAACGACGGCGGGCCTCGCCACCTCAGCGAACGACGGCGGGCCTCGCCACCGCCCGGCCCCCTGGCCCCCACGAGCCGCAGGGCCCTCAGTCCCAGTCGTCGCCTTCCTCGTCGCCGTCGGGCGCCTCGAACGCGTCGTAGACGGCATCGAGGGCGGCGGCGGGGACGTCAGCGAGCCCGCCACTCAGGTCGGCAAGACCGAGCGCGGCAAGCTCCCGCAGCTCGTCGAGCAGCCGGATCGAAACGGTCTGAAGGGCGCCGGGATCGGAATCCCCGGGGGCCTCGATCGCGAGGTCCTCGACGGCGGCGAGCGGCAGGGGGTCCTCGAGCACGGCGCGCTGCAGGATGGTCATGAGCCCTGCCCCCACCGACTCGCCCTGCGGACCAGCGCCCGCCTCGTTGCAAGTGACGATGACGAACTCGGTCGCGAGGAACTGCGCCTCGAGCCGGCCCAGGGCGTCGCCCGTGCCGAGCCGCGCGGCGTCCTCGCCGAGGCGGACGGTGCTCCCGCCGTCGTCGGCCGCGCGCCGCTCCTCGACCTCGACGAGCTCCGCGTTGCGCAGGCTCTCCCACAGCCGGCCGAGCCGCCGCGCGGGGTCGGCCGCGCCGCGGCCCACCAGCTCGGCGGCTTCAACCGCCTCGGCTGGCGTCAGCGCGCCGTCGGACGTTACCGGCCGGCCCTCGCCAACCCAGTCGAGGAGCGCCCGCGCGTGCTGCACGAGGGGCGCCGCCGTCGCGAACGCGAGCGCTTCCTCCTCGCTCGGCGCCCGCCGCGACGCGCCCGCGCCGGGACTCGCGTCGACGATCCCGCCCACGGACTCGGCCTCGGCGTCGAGCAGCTCGCTCACCTCTGCGAGGTCCTCGGCCGAGCCCTCCCACCGTCCGGTCTCCTCGAGGAAGCTGACCCAGTCGATCAGGGTGCCGATGAGGTAGCGGAGGTCGTCCATGTCGTCGGTGTCGAGGTAATCGTCAAGCGCGTCAGCCACGGACCGCGGGTCGATCCGGAGGCTCGCGGCGGGGCCGTCGCCCGCGCCGAGGAGGAACAGGAAGTACTTGACGCTGTCGAGCTGCCCGAGCGCGAAGGCCGTGAAGTCGGCCTGGGCAGCGGGGTCGGGCTCCTCCTCGGCGGCGGTACCGGCGGCCCAGACCGCGTAGTCGTCGGCGAGGCCGTCCACGAGGGTCCCGATGCGCCGGCGCTGCCGGTCCGCGGGGCTCGTGGACTTTCCCTTGGGCTTGCGGGTGCGGCTCTTCGGCATGCCAAGAGGTTACGCCACGCGCGGCTCTGAGGAGCCCTCAGGCCGCCACTCGCGGGATGCGACGGTCGGCGAGGGTCATGACGAGCACGGCGCCGCCGATCCCCGAGAGGACCCAGGCGAGCGAGTGGAATCCCGGGTCCGTCGCCCGGGCGCCGAACACGAGCCCGATGAGGCTCGACGAGAAGATCGCACCCATGTAGCTGAACGTGCGGTAGAGGCCCGCGGCCACGGCGATCCCGTCCGCGGGCGACTGCATATACAGCGCCGTCTGGTTCGCGAATCCCCCGAAGCCGTTCATGAGCCCGAGGAGGCTCGTCATGAGCACGAGCACGGCGATGGACGTCGAGCCGTTCGCTGAGACCATCATGACGGCCGTTGCGAGGAACGCGAGGCCCGCAAGGACCAGCGGCATGCGGACCCATCCGCGCAGCGAGACGAGCCGCGCCACGACGATGCTCACGAGCGAGAGCGGCACCATGACGATCCCGACCACCTCGGGCGTGAGCCCTCGGCCCTGCTCCATCCACTGGCTCATCCCGTACATGCACGCATACATGCCGAGGCCCACGAGGAGCTGCCGCGTGTAGGTCCGCTGGAGCGGGCCGTTGCTCGCGAGCGCACGGACGTCGATGAGCGGGCTCGAGGCGTGCCGCTCGCGCCACACGAACACCCCTCCGACCACGACCGCGCACGCGCCGAGCCACCAGGCGGGGTCGCCGAGCCCCGAGAGGAAGACGAGGAGCGCGGCGACGGCACCCCCGAACAGCGCGACGCCGGGCAGGTCGAGCAAGCGCACGAGCTCGCGCCACGGCCCCGAGGGGCGCGGCGCATCGCGTTCGACGCCGACGAGGGTCGCCGCGAGCGTCACAAGCGCGAGCGGGATGTTGACGCTGAACAGCGCGCGCCACCCGAGCGTGCCCACGAGGATCCCGCCGAGCGGAAGTCCGACGACGACCGTCACCTGTGCGGCGATCGAAAACGCCCCAAGCACGCGGCTGGGGACGCCGACGCTCAGGCGATCGGCCCGGGCGCGGACCATGGCCATGGCGGTCGGATAGGCGGCCGACGTGCCGATCCCGATGAGCGCGCGCGAGGCGAGCAGGAACCCGAACGACGGCGCGAGCGCACCGACGATTCCCGCCGCGAGCAGGATGAGGATCCCCGCGATGAACACGCGCCGCGGGCCGAACAGCGAGGCGAGCTTGCCCATGGTCGGCTGCATGACCGAGCTGAACAGGTACAGGACCGAGATGAGCGAGGCCGTCTGGCCCGGCCCGAGATGGAACTCGGTTCCGATGCCCACGAGCCCGGTCGCGATCATCGAGCTGTTGATCGGGTTGAGCGTCGAGCCGAGGAGGAGCGGCCCGAGGTACCGGAAGCCGAAGGGGCGGTCGGCCCGAGTTCCGCCTTGCTGATGAGCTACTCCCGGCTGAGGCTCGCCCTGCTGAGTTCCGCCCGGCTGAGCTCCTCCCTGCCGAGCCCCTCCCGGCGTCGCGCGTTGCGCCCCGCTCACGCCCGCTCGGAGAGTGCCGCGAGCACGTCCTCCGTCGAGGCGACCTCGCCGAGGCGGGGGAAGATCGTCGTCGTCGTGTGGACGTGCGAGGCCGGGGTGAGGTCGGACATCGCGTCGATCGCGAACGTCACGTTGTAGCCGAGATCGTAGGCGTAGCGGGCCGTCGACTCGACGCCGATGCTGGTCGCGATCCCGGTGAACACGATCTGGCTCACGCCGCGGTCGCGGAGGATCGCGTCGAGGTCAGTTGTGGCGAACGCGCCAATGCTGCGCTTCGTGACGACCACGTCGTCCGGGGAGGTGTTGAGGCCGTCGGCGATCGCGAAGAAGTCGGCAGGGACGTCGCCCGGGACGCGGCGCGGGGCGTCGGTGCGGCCCGCGGGCGCGCCCGCGACGTTGACGAGGACCACGGGGAGGCCGTGCGCCCGGAACGCGCCGGCGAGCGCCTTCGAGCGCTCGACGACGTCGGCGAACCGTGGCAGGTCCGAAGGCTCCTGCGGCCTGTTCACGATCCCGTTCTGGAGGTCGATCACGACGAGGGCGGTCTGGGGGTCGATCGCGGAGAGAGGCATGAGGCTCCTTGGTTCGGCGGTGGGTGATGAAGGGCTAGGGCGGCGTCAGTCCGCCTCGGCGACCCGGGCGAGCAGGGCGATCGCCTCGCGCACCCGATCGAGCTCGGCTGGCGCCAGTTCGCGCTCGAGCACGCGCTGGAGCCAGTCCTGGCGGAGGCTTCGGTTCGTCGCGACGGCCTCGCGCGCCGCCGCGGTCAGCGAGATCACGGTCTTGCGGCCGTCGGCGGGGTCTGGGTCGCGACGCACGAGCCCGGTCTCCTCGAGCGACGCGACGGTGGCCCCCATCGATTGGGGGCGCACCCCCTCCGCGCGGGCCAGGTCGCTCACGGTGCCCGGGCCCTCGCGATCGAGGCGCGAGAGCACGTTGAGCTGCGAGCGCGTCAGGTCGCCGAAGTCGGCCTGCTGGCGGAGGCGGCGGTTGAGCCGCCCGAGGACGCCGCGGAGCTCAGCCGCGACCGTTGCCGCCTGCGAGCCGAGCTCCTGCCTTGTGGTCATGCCCCCATCAGAACACATATGAAGGTATCTGTACAGTTTCCTTCATAGTTTTGGATCCCGCGGCCAGCGCCGTCCCAGCCTCAGCCGCTATGGTGAGTCCATGGTGTCGAAGTTCTTCGGCTCGCTCTTCGGCAGCGGGCGGGAACCCGAGCGGATCGTCGACGACGAGCTCCCCCGCACCCAGGCCGAGGAGCTCGAGGAGACGCGCGCCGCTTTGGCCGAATTGCGCAGCTCTATACGGCGCGCGGGCGCCCTCCTCCCGACGCTCGCGTCCTCCCACATGCGCCAGATCGACGACGTGCTGCGGCTGCTGATCGACTACATCGCCGAGCATGGCGCGTCGACGGAGCAGCGAGTGCTCCTCCACGCCATCACGACCGACTACCTCCCCACCTCGCTCCGCGTGTACCGCGCCCTCCCGCCAGAGACGCAGGGCGACGGAACGCCGGAGACCGAGAAGCTCCTCGAACAGCTCGACATCCTTCACGCGACGGCCCGGGACCTCGACCACCAGGTGCGCACGGGCGCGATCGCCGAGCTGAGCGCACACGGGCGCTTCCTCCGCGACAAGTTCGACGTGGACGGCGTCCGCATCCCGGCCGAGCCCGAAAGGACAGGGCCCGACGAACAGGGGCCCGAAAGGACAGAGCCCCACACGCCAGAGCCCGGCGGACCGGGACTCCCAGAGCCGGACGCGCGGCAGCAGAGGAGCGATCGCTCATGAGCGCCTTCCCCGAGGGAGGAACGGTCGCGCTCACGGCGGGCGATCCCGGGCTCGCGGGCGTCATGGTCGGCCTGGGCTGGACCGTCGAGCCGGGCGTCGGCCCGCTGGCCGAACCGGTTGCCCTCGCGATCGTGTGCGGGGACGACGGCCGCGCGCTCACGCCGGAGCACCTCGTGTTCTTCAACCAGCTGACGACGGCGTCCCCCGGCATCGCCTTCTCCCCCACCGAGGGCGCGCAGCGCCAGGACGCGGAGCAGATCGACGTCGACTTCGCCTCGGTCCCTTCCGACGTCATGCGCATCGCGTTCGTGACGTACGTCGACCCCGAGGTCCGCGGGCCGGGCACGTTCGCGGCGGTCCGCGACGCGTACATCCGCGTGGCGCGCCCCGACGGCACGGAGCTCGTGCGCTTCGACGCGCCGCCGGCCCAGCCCGAGACGGCGAAGGCCGTCCTGTTCGGCGAGCTGTTCCGCGATGCGGACGGCTGGGCGTTCCGCGCTCTGGGCCGGGGGTACGAGAACGGGCTCGCTGGCGTCGGCGCTGAATTCGGGCTGGACGTGTGATGCCGGAACAGCACCCTCTCGACGTCCCCTACCTCACGCGACGGATCAGGCCGGACGACGGCCTGACCCTGGCCCGCCCGGCAGGCGCGCCCCCGCCCGACGTTCCTCCCGAGTCGCGCCTCTACCCGGCCCCCGCTTTCGGGACCCGCGGGCTTTCGCCGCGCGACGCCGTCGTCCGCCTCAACGCGCGGCAGTCGGCGATCGGCTCGCTCTTCGTGACGGGCGCGCGCGGCACGGCGTGGGAGGACAGCGCCCATGTGACGGGTGCGCAGAGCGTGCACCGCGAGCAGATCGGCACGGTGGTGCCGACGTCGGGCGGGCGGCCGCTTGTGGGCTACGTGAATCGGGACGTCGTCGTGGCGCTGCGGCACGTGCGGCAGCTGAGGCGCGCGCTATTCATCGCGGGCGAGGGGCCGCTCACGGTGCAGACGTTCGACGGCGCCGCTGCCGCCGTCCCGGGTTCGCTGGGCGAGGGGAGGCGCACGGTCCTCACGCTCACGCGGATCGGCTCGTCGCTCGAGCTCCGGGCGGAGTCGGTCCCGGACAGCTGGGACGACGGCCAGATCTGGCGCGAGTTCGGCTTCTCGATGACGATCGGCCTGGGCCGCCGCTGAGGGCGGTCGCCAGCCGACCCGCGGCGATTCTGGCCCGCCGCTGGCCCCGTCAGGCCGTGAGTTGCCGCGCGATGCCCCATTCCTCCGCGAGCAGCCTGAAGCTGCGCTCGCGCAGGGCGGGGTCGTGGGCGTAGCCGGTGAGGATGACCTCGTCCACCCCATAGGAGGCCGCGAACGTCCGGAGGAACTCGGCCGCCTCGGACGGCGTGCCGACGGCGGAGACGCGCAGGGCGGACGTGGCCATCTGCTCCTCGTGCGGGGCCCAGTCCAGCTCGCGAACCGGTGGGAGGATCGGTCCGCGCTGGCCGCGGCGGATCGCAAGGAACATCTGCTGATGCGACGTGAAGAGGTGTTCGGCCTCTTCCCGCGTCGGGGCAACCATGAGGTTCGCACCGGCCATGACGTAGGGCTCGGCGATCTGGGCCGTGGGCGCGGACGGGTTGAACGCCTGCCGGTACGTCCAAATGGCCTCGCTCAGCTGGAACGGGGCGAAGTGGCTTGCCGCGGCGAACGGGAGGCCGAGGTGCCCGGCGATGGCTGCCCCCGCGGTCGAGCTCCCGAGGATCCAGAGCGGCACGTTCGTGCCGCGGGCCACGGCCGCGTGAACTCCGGCGGAAAGCTGGACCGACTCGGCGTCGTCCTCCTGCTCGCCGAAGTACCACGCCAGGAGGCGGATGCTGCGCGCGAACTGCTGCTCGTCGTCGTCCCTCGCCCCGCGGCGCAGGACCGCGGCCGTCCGGGGGTCGGTGCCCGGGGCCCGACCGAGGCCGAGATCGATGCGGGGCCCGTACAGGTTCGCGAGGGTTCCGAAAGCCTCGGCGACGGCGAGCGGCGAATGGTTGGGGAGCATGATCCCGCCGGAGCCGACGCGGAGCGTCGACGTGTTCGCCGCGGCATTCGCGATGAGGAGGGCCGTCGCGTTCGACGCGAGGGCTTCCGTGTTGTGGTGCTCGGCGTACCAGAGCCGCTCGAAGCCGGCCTCCTCGACAATCTGGGCCAGGCGCGTCGCGCTCGCGAGGGCGTCGGGGACGTCCGAGCCTTGGACGACGGGGACGAGGTCGAGAACGGAGAGCGCAGTCACAGGGGCGCCAACCTCAGGTGCCTCAGGCTTGTTCCCCGAGGGCTCAAATGTGGCGGGAGTCACAACTAAATATCGCGAGTTGTCACGTTCGGTAACGTCTCCATTGCTTTTCCACAACATCACCGTCACGTGGTTGAACTGGACCTCCGCGCGTGCGGAACAATAGGACATGTCCGGGTCAAATCGCCGAATCCGGACGTTTCGCTCAACAATCTCTGGGGATGGGAGATGGCGTGGACGACGGACTTCTCGTGACGAACCTCGTGTACATCGGCACGCTCGTGATCGGTGGCCTCCTGCTGCTGGTCGTCATTGCCTCGCTGGTGGGCACCATGCTCGTGGCAGGCGTCGCACAGCTCGTCGTCTCGGTCGCCAAACTCACCGTGAAGCTCGGGGCGAAGGTCTTCGTCTACCGGCCCGAGACGGCGGAGACGCAGAGCGGCGCGTCCGAGCACGTGCGCAACGCGGTGGTCGCCAAGGCAGACGCGCTTCTCGCAGCGGCACGAACCGGGGCCGCCGAGGCCGCGGCGTCGGCCAAGTCGGCGGAGGCCGCGTCCGCCGCCGCGAGGCGCCAGCGCGAGGCCACGAAGGCCGAGGCGGAGAAGGCTCCCGCCGCGCGCGCCAAGGCCACCACGGAGAAGGCCGCCCTCACGCTCGCCTACTCGGACCGCACCGGCCCGTTCACGGGCACTCAGCCGCTCGTCAAGGCAGGCTGACGGGCCCGCAGGCCAACGAAGCCAAGCAAGCCAGCCAAGCCAACCGACCCTCAGGCGACAACAGACGCCCACCAGATCGTGAAGCGCCCGGCCAGAAGGCCGGGCGCTTCACGTTTGCCTCGCCGTCTGCTCGCCGTCTGCTCGCCATCACGGGCAGCTCGGCGGCTCAGAGCCCGTCGACGATCGCGGCGGTCGCCTCGAGGTAGGCCTCCTGGGTGGCCTGGCTGAGGTTCTCGAAGATGATGTCCGCGCCGTCGTCGAGCGCCTCGTCGTACGGGGCGACGACGATCTTCCGCACGTAGTGGCCGAAGTGCGCGCGGATCCGCTCGAGCCGCTGCTCATTCGCCGCGACCCGCGCCTTCCTGTTCTTCGACGGGACGGCCGGCTGGGTCACGAGCAGGACGCCGCGGCTCAGCTTGTCCGCGAAGCCCATCTCGATGAGCGTGTCCACGGTCGCCGCGAGAGTCTTGGAGGAATCCTCCTTGTTCATCGAGACGAGGACGATCTCGTCCGCGATCTCCACCGCGGCCTGCCACGTCCCGGCGGTCGAGGCGTTGCCCGTGTCCACGAGCGCGAGGTGATAGAACTGCCGGAGCACCGTGTGGAGCTGGACGAATGCGCTCCCGTCGATGACCTCCTTGTCCCCCGCCTGGTTCTGGGACGCGAGCACGTGGAACTTGTTCTCGCCCTGGGCGCGGACGAAGTTGACGAGCTCGTGCGCGTTCGAGGGCGTCGCGAAGCGTTGGACGTTCGCGAGCAGGTCGATCGCCGTGTGGTCGTGGCTCGCGGGGAGTGCCCGGTCGCCGAGCGTGCCCTTGTTCTCGTTGTTGTCCCACGCGAGCACGTTCCCGCCGCGAACACGCCCGAGCGTCGCCGCAGTGAGGTAGCAGCTCGTCGTCTTCGACGCACCGCCCTTGAGGTTCACGAACACCACGCACTTGTGCCCGGCCAGACCCCGCTGGATGGACGAGCGCCACTCGCGCCGCTCCATCTCCTGCTCGCCCGGAGCGAGCCGCAGCGCGCCGCCGGTGAGCGCATTGAACGAGCCCTGCCAGCCCTCGCGGGCGGGGCTCTGCGGGACGGGTGGGCGGGACGCGGCGAAGTCGGCGGCGGTCGGGCGGCGGCGCCGCGTCGGGAGCGTCTCGTCCGCGGACGACGACGCCTCCTGCGCAGCCTGGGCCTGCGCAGCCTGAGGCTGCGGAACCTGGGTATAAGGAGCCTGAGCAGGCGAGGGCTGCGGAGGCCGCGGAGCCTGGGCCTGAGCCTCGGTCGCCTGAGCAGGGGCGATCTGGCCCTGGGGCGCCGCGTGCGCCGGCACCGGGGCCGAGGGCAGGGGCGCCGTGGGGTCTGCGTGGGCAGGCGCCGGAGCGGGCGACGGCGGGAGGCTCGGCGAATCCGTCGAACCCGTGACCCCGACCGAGCCCACAGGGCTCCCCGAACCCATGATGCCTGCCGAACCCACGACACCGGCCGAGCCCATAGAGCCCCCCGATCCCACGGCGCCGGCCGAACCGACGGCGCCAGCCGAGCCCACAGAGCCCCCGGGCCCCATCTCGGCGGCGGAGTCCACGGCGCCTCCGGGACCGGCCGAACCGAACGGGGCATCGACCACGGCATCGCCGTTCGCGTGGACGAGCACGCGCTGCTCGCCCGCCGGCTCCGAGATCACGAGGTGCACGGGTTCATCGATGGCGGCAGCCGTGGCGGCGGCCGTCTCGCGGACTGATTCCCGTGCAGCGTTCAGATCGGCGAAGGCAGTGGTCCACGTCCGGCCGTCAGATCCGGTGATCTGGGCCTCTCCCGTGGCGGTCAGCACTGCGTTGATCTGGGTCATCGGCTCTCTCTCCTTCACGCGCGGCGGAGGTCCCTCCCCGCTGCGTCCATACGGAACACGCCCACACGGAACAGTCGGATAGCCCACTCGCTGGAGCAACCTTACCGATGCCGGATTCTTGCAGATCCGAGACCCGTCCGCATGTCACAGCGCGGCTCCTCTGAATGAGACCGACCGAGCGGCCCCGAAAGTTACTCCGATCCATCCCCGGTCAAGCGGCCCGAGGGTTCGGAATCAGCCTTCCCGCACGCGTCGGCTACTCCGGCCGCTCCCCGGTGAGCCGCTCGAAGTCGCGCAGCCAAAGCTCGCGAACCTCCGCGTCCTTGGCGCGCTTGGCACCTGGGCGGGCGGCGCCGTCGTTCGTCTTGCCCAGCGATGGCCGGCGGCCGACGCCCAGCGCGAGGAGCGCCCGCTCCGTCATCGCGGCGCGCCTGAGCGCGAGAGACGTACGACGCCGCCGGGTCACCTCGCGGACCGAGGCGTAGGCGTCGCTGCGCCGGCCGAGCGTGCGGAGTGCGCGGGCGCGGAGGACCAGGAGCGCCGCCGCGAGGTCGTCGCGGTTGGTGAGGCCGTCGGTCCAGGACACGACGTCCACGGGCCGGCCGAGAATCTCGGCGAGCCGGCACGCCGCGAGCGAGGCGGGAAGCGACGGCGGGAGCGGCGCGAGCGCCGTGAGCGCGTCGCGCGGATGGCCGATCTCGCGCAGGCTGTGCGCGAGCGCCAGGCACACGGCCTCCTCGCTGAACAGCACTTCGACGCTGACGCCCTCGGACACCTCGACGCCCTGCCGCCACGCGCTCAGGTAGTCGGCGGCGAACTGCGCCGCGGCGAGCTCGTTCTGGCCGGCCAGCCCACGCTGGAGGAGTTCGGCGGCCTGAGAGTGCTGGTGCGCGCGGTACGCGATGAGACCAGCCATGACGTAACAGAGCCCAGACCAGCCTGGGTGACTGCGGGCCAACACCACGAGGCGCTCGGGCTCGCGGTCGCGGAACACGGCATCGTAGACGGAACGCTCGACCCTCGCCGGGAATCGGCGCAGGCGAGGCACGGCGGGCTCGCGTCCGAAGCGGCCGAACGGAGCGGGGACAGGCGAAGACACCCGCACGCCGCGGAACGGTGTGAGGTCTCGCGGGTCGTGGAACGTGCGCCCGCGCTCCATCTCGCCGGAAGCCATGGGCTCCATGCTAACGAAGCCCGACGACGGCGCAGGCGGCCGCTCGAGGCTCATCGATTCGCGAAATAGATCCATGCGCTGATGACCCAGACTGTCGCCGCGGCGGCGGCGAAACCGAATTCGACGAGGATGCCGAGCCCCGCGGCCCTGAGCACGCCGATCGAGGATGAGGTGGCTGCCTTGAAGTCCCGCGTCCGGACCCACTCGCTCGCGAGCAGGCCTACCGCGAACCCGACGAAGAGGCCCACGATCGGCACGACGAACATTCCGACGATCGCCACGATCACGGCGAACACCACCGAGCCGTTCGGGACCTTGCGCGCCGCGATCCCGCGGCCCGTGAGGATGTAGGCGAGCGCCATTCCCGCGGCAAACAGAACGCTCCCGATCGCGAACACGATCCAGCCGCCGGCGCCTGCGCCGCCGAACAGGGCCCATTCGAGCAGCGCGAGGATGCCGAGCACGCTGCCCGGGAGCACGGGCACGACCGTTCCGGCGACCGCCACGGCGAGCGCGATCCCGGTCAGCAGGGCGGCGAGGGCAGGTCCATCCACGGGAACCCAGCCTAGCGGGAGTGTCGGGCGGGCCGCGAAAGCGGACTCTTGTTCCGAGGGAGGACTCCGGTTGCGACGGCGCAGCGTTGGTTCGGCGGCGCAGCGTCGGTGCGAGGGCGCAGAGTCGGTTCGAGGGCGCAGAGTCGGTTCGAGGGCGCAGAGTTGATTCGGGGGCGGACGTTTCGCGGCGTGCAAACGTGCGCCCTCGCAATCGACCTGCGCCCTCGGCGCGAGAGCGGCCCGAAGGGGCTTCCCGGCTACTCCCCCGGGCGCACCGCCGACGCGACGGCCGCCGTCACGGCGGGTCCCACGCGCGGGTCGAGGGGGCTCGGGACGATGTAGTCCGCAGAGAGCTTGTCCTCGGCGAGCTCGGCGATCGCGGCCGCCGCTGCGAGCTTCATCGCGGGCGTGATCCGGCGCGCGCCGGCGTCGAGGGCCCCGCGGAAGATCCCGGGGAACGCGAGCACGTTGTTGATCTGGTTCGGGAAGTCGCTGCGTCCGGTGGCGACGACCGCCGCATGCCGCCGCGCGACGTCGGGCGCCACCTCGGGGTCCGGGTTGGACAGCGCGAAGACGATCGCACCGTCGGCCATGCGGGCGATGTCCTCCTCCGGCACGGTCGACGAGGAGACGCCGATGAACACGTCGGCCCCGGCGAGCGCCTCCGCGGTGCCGCCCGCGACGTTGCGCGGATTGGTGCGCTCGGCGAACTCGGCCTTCATGCCCGCAAGGTCCCCGCGACCCGCGTGGAGGGTGCCCTTCGAGTCGAGCAGCACGATGTCGGTCACGCCCGCCGTGAGCAGGATCTCGGCCACGGCGATGCCGGCCGCCCCCGCGCCAGCGATGACCACCCGGAGCCCCGCGAGTTCCTTGCCCACGACCTTCGCGGCGTTCGTGAGCGCGGCGAGGGCCACGACCGCGGTGCCGTGCTGGTCGTCGTGCATGACCGGCATGTCGAGCGCCTCGATGAGGCGCCGCTCAAGCTCGAAGCAGCGCGGCGCCGAGATGTCCTCGAGGTTCACGGCGCCGAAGCTAGGCGCGATCCGCACGAGCGTCTCGATGATCTGATCCACGTCGGTCGTGTTCAGGACGATCGGGATCGAGTCGAGCCCGCCGAACGTCTTGAACAGCGCGCTCTTGCCCTCCATGACGGGCAGCGACGCACTCGGGCCGATGTTCCCCAGGCCGAGCACCGCCGTGCCGTCCGAGACGACCGCAACGAGGCGCGAAGCCCATGTGTGCGTGCGGGCCAGGTCCGGTTCTGCGGCGATCGCGCGGCTCACCTGCGCCACGCCGGGCGTGTACGCGATCGAGAGATCGCGCTTGCTCGCGAGCGGGCGATCAACCCCGACGGAGAGCTTGCCGCCTTCGTGCGCGGCGAAGATCTCCTCGTCGGTGATGGGCTGGGCTTGGGTTGGCTGGGTTTGGGCTGGCTGGGACTGGGTGTGCGTGGAGGAATTCACGGCTGGGTCTCCTGGAACGGTCCGCCGGCGCCAACGGACGACGGCGGGCATCGGCGCACGCGGTTCGCTCACCCTGCGCTTCGTCGGGCAGGGAGGCGCTCCGTCGCGTCGGCGACAAGGGGTCCGGGGGTCCGCGCCGGATGCGGCGCTTCCGGGAGGCCGGCCTGCGCGAGGATGTCCGCACGGCTGTGGCCTCGGGGAATGAGGTATGGCCATCATAAGCGGACTAGACCGCGCTTCCGAAACGCGGAAGCGGATACCGAGGCTGGGCGACCTCGAGTCTGGGCGACCTCGAGTCTGGGCGACTTCGAGGACGGGCCGGTCGGGCCCGAGCAATTCTGCCCGTCCGTGTCGATCCGTTGCCGCCCCGTTCGACCTGAGATAGACAGGGTCGGGAAGCGGCCCTCGAACCAAGGAGAGCGACATGGCCAAGTACATGCTCATCATGCGAGCCACGGATGAATCCCTCGCGACCATGATGGCGACACCGTTCGACGAGATGCTCGAGACCGTGGGCCGGTTCAACGACGAGCTCATCAAGGCGGGCGTGCTCGTCGCGGCGGAGGGTCTCGACGATCCGTCTCAGGGAGTCGTCGTCGACTACAGCGGCGAGACTCCGGTGGTCACTGACGGTCCCTACGGCGAGACGAAGGAGCTGTTCGGCGGCTTCTACCTGCTCGACGTCGCGTCGAAGGACGAGGCCGTCGCGTGGGCCAAGCGCATGCCGTCCATGCCGGGCAGCAAGTGCGAGATCCGCCGCGTCCCGGGCATTGACGAGTTCCCGCAGGACAACGAGTGGATCGTCAAGGAGCGGGCGTGGCGCGAGCGGACCGGCCAGCTCTGACTGCGAACGGCCGGGGTCCCAACCCGGACTTCGCCGCCGGCCCGGGTCCCACCCCGGACTTCGCCGCCGGCCTCGGCGGCCCGCCCAGCACTGACAGCGTCGCTGACGCCGACACAGCGCGGCGGGCCGTCGAGGCCGCGCAGCGGGCCGTCGAGGCCGTCTGGCGGATCGAGTCGGCGCGGATCGTTGGCGCCCTGGCCCGCTACACGGGCGACTTCGCGCTCGCAGAGGACGTCTCGCAGGAGGCTCTCGCTGAGGCGCTCGTCGCGTGGGCGCGCGACGGCGAGCCCGCCAACCCGGTGGGATGGCTGCTCGCGACCGCCCGGCGCCGCGCCATCGACGCCTTCCGCCGCCGGTCAGCGCTCGACGCGCGGTACACCCTTCTCGCGGGACAGCTCGCCGAAGGTGAATCCAGCTCGGGCGCGCTCGGCGCGGGTGCCGGGACCGGGCGGGGCGGTGGCAGCGACGAACTGCCGTGGGACCCCGACCGGGTTGACGACGACGTGCTCGCGCTCATGTTCGTGGCGTGCCACCCGGTGCTCTCGCCCGAGGCGCGCGTGGCGCTCACGCTCCGGGTCGTCGGCGGCCTCTCGAGCGAGGAGATCGCCCGCGCGTTCCTCGTCCCGGTGCCGACCATCCAGGCCCGCATCACTCGCGCCAAGAAGACCATCGCCGCGGCCAGGGTCCCGTTCGAGCTGCCGCCGGCCGACGAGCGGCGGGACCGTCTCGGCGGAGTGCTGAGCGTGCTGTACGTGATCTTCAGCGAGGGCTCGACCGCCACGGCCGGCGAGAGCCTTCTGCGCCCCGACCTCGCGCACGAGGCACTGCGCCTCGCGCGCATGCTCGCCGCGATGCTGCCCGACGAGACCGAGGTCCACGGGCTCCTGGCCCTCTTCGAGCTCACGGCGGCCCGCTTCCCCGCCCGCACAGACCCCGACGGTGACCCGGTGCTCCTCGAGGACCAGGACCGCCGGCGATGGGATCGCTCGGCGATCCGCCGCGGTCTGGCCGCGATGGGCCGCGCCACGAGTGCTGGCCGCGGGCTGGGCCCGTACGGACTGCAGGCGGCGATCGCGGCCTGCCATGACTCGGCTCCGTCCGTCGCGGAGACCGACTGGGAGCGGATCGTGCTGCTCTACGAGGCGCTCGGGCGAGTGGCGCCGTCGCCCGTCGTCGACCTCAATCGCGCCGTGGCCATCGCGATGGCCGGTTCCCCCGAGAAGGCGCTCGCCGCCGTCGACGACCTCGTCGCCACCGCCCGCCTCTCTGGTTCGCACCTGCTCCCGAGCGTTCGCGGCGAGCTGCTCGTCCGGCTCGGGAGGATCACAGAGGCGAGGGCAGAACTCGAGCTCGCGGCGCGGCTGTGCCGGAATGAGCGGGAACGCAGGGTGCTCGAACGCAAGGCGTCGGCCCTCGCATGAAGAGTCCTGCGTGAGGGGTCCTGCGTGAGACGTCAGCAACGCAGGGTGCTCGAACGCAAGGCGTCGGCCCTCGCGTGAAGAGTCCTGCGTGAGGGGTCCTGCGTGAGGGGTCCTGCGTGAGACGTCAGCCTCGCGGCTTCACGCGAATCTCGACGCCCTCATCTCCGGCTCGAGGAGGGCGCACGCGTCCTTGAGCTGCTGCTCGGCCTCGTAGGGCAGCAGGCGCCCCGTGCGGATGGCCGAGACGAGCCCCGAGACCATGAGAACGATGCTCTTGCCGCGCGCGGCGCCACCCCCGAGGCGCCCGAGGACGGACCAGGAGAGCTCGTCGACCTCGCCGATGAGGCGCGCGAGCTCATGGTCGGCGGGGACGACGAGCTCGTCGAGGCAGCTGTTGACCGCAGGCTGCGAGAGCCGCATCTGGAGCAGCTCGATCGCTGCGCCGGCGAGTTCACGGGAGCGGAGCTCTGTGGTTCGGGCGTTCCGCGTGCGCTCGGTGAACCGTTCGCGCAGCTCGACGAGCTGCCGACGGTGCAGGGCGAGCAGGAGATGGGCCGCGGACGGAAAGTAACGGTAGGCGGTGCTGAGCGAGACCCCGGCGCGCCGCGCGACGGCGGCTACCTCGACCTCGGGGTACTCGAGCCGCGCGAAGTCCGCGGTGAAGTCGAGCATTCTGCGATAGCGCTCGGCCAAGCGAGGGGTCGTCGGAGGGGCCTCCATCGACACCAGGTCCTTGGGGAGTTGGAGCACGGCGCAGCAACCTCTTTCCGGCAGGGGTCCGGTAACGGTCTGAGCCCACGGCTGAGCCTTGGGATGGTGCCGTGGGTCTCCCCAACTATACAGCGCGGTCTCGACGCCTCCGTGTCCGTTCCCACCACGTAGGGTCCGCTCGGCGCGCGTCCTCAGCCTCCGGGCGCCTCTCTGGCGCGGCTCCCGCCGTCGTCTGTTCTGAGGGACTTTTCAGGCAATCAAGCTCTGGCAAACTCAGGCAACCGAGCGGATCCGGGTGACGAAGACGGCCCCCAGGAGGCCGATCACGGCCGCGGCGACGTAGAGCGAGATGTACCCGCCCCAGAACGCGACGAAGGGGAACGCGATGGTCGGTGCGATGACCTGCGGGAGCGAGTTCGCGATGTTGATGACGCCGAGGTCCTTGCCGCGATCGCGAGCCGTCGGGAGGACCTGGGTGTTGAGCGCCGTGTCCACCGCGAGGTAGGTGCCGAAGCCGATCCCCAGAATGCACGCGCCGATGATCGCGCCGGGCCAGACCGGGAAGAAGCCGATCGTGAGCGACGCGACCGCAATGATGACCGAGGAGCCGATCACGAGCGGCTTGCGCTTGCCCATGCGGTCCGAGAGCTTCCCGCCGACGACGCTCGTGATGATCACGAACACCGCGTAGAGCCCCGTGAGGATCAGGACGCCGGTCGCCGGGTCGATGCCCTGGGTCTCCTTGAGGTGCACGGCGTCCCCGAGAAAGAACAGCAGGTACAGCGTGACCATGTGGTTTCCCAGGTTCACGAGGAAGCGCGTGATCCACGCCCATGCGAAATCCGGGTAGCGGCGCGGATTCACCCAGAAGCCGGCCAGGAAGCGCCCCATCGAGAAGGGCTCGATGGCCGAGCGCGGGAGCGGATCGTCGGCCGCGCTCGTGACGTAGAGGACAACGCCCAAGATGAGCGCCGCGCCGCACACCACGTAGCCCAGAGCGAAGTTCCCGGAGACGACGGCGGCGATGACCGCTCCGAGCAGGACGCCGACCGTCTGGCCCATGGCGGCGAGACCGCCCACGCTCCCGCGCTGCTCGACGGGCGAACGGTCAGGGATTGCGGCCGTGATCGCGGCGTACGCGCCGTTGGCGCCGAGCTGCACGAAGCACCACAGCGCCGTCGCGGCGGCGACGTTGGGGGCGCCGGCGAGCGCGACCAGCGCCACCGTCGCGAGGAGCGCGCCGATGAGCACCCACGGGCGACGGCGGCCGAACCGGCTCCACGTGCGGTCCGAGAACGCGCCGAAGAGCGGATTGGCCACGAGGGCGACGGCGGCGCCGGCACCAGTGACGAGGGCGAGGATGCCCTCCTTGTTGTTCGCGTCGAACGCCTGGGCCTGCTGGCCGATGAGCACCTGGATCGGGCCGAAGAACGCCGCGTTGATCCCGACATTGACCAGGACGAGTCCTGTGATCCAGAGGCCTGTGACACGCCTGACTGGCTCGGCGAGCGCGGACTGGGGAACGTCCTCCTGATGCGAGGCCCACGCGGTCATTCACGGCTCCCGGCTCGAGGTAATCCCGGGGCGTGCCCGGGCATTGCTGTCGTGCTCACACTAGTCGGCTGGCGGACGCCGCGGGGCTCCGATCGCGTGCTCTGCGTGAGTGTGTCTCGCCGAAGCCGCCCGCGAACGATCCGTTGTGGCTTGAGGCCAGGTCACGCTCCGTCGACTAGGCGCCGCGCGGCCTCCGCGATCGCCGCGGCGTCGATCCCGGCCCAGGCCATGAGCTCCTCTCCCGTGCCCGAACCGGGCATGCCGCGGACTGCGAGATGCTCGAGCCGCAAGTCGGCGCGACCGCCCTCGAGGAGGCTCTCCGCCACGGCGGATCCGAGGCCGCCCTCGGGATGGTGGTCCTCGACGACGACGAAGCGGCCGCCGGTCGCGTCGGAGGCCGCGCGCAGGGCCGCGCCGTCGATCGGCTTGACCGAGTAGCAGTCGATGACGCGCGCGTGGACGCCGCCCTTCGCGAGCTCGTCCGCGGCCGCGAGGCACGCGTGGAGCGTGACGCCGGCCCCGACGAGCGTGACGTCGTTGCCGTCCCGCAGCGTCTTCGACCCGCCCACGGCGAAGTCCTCCCCGGCGCCGTACAGAACGGGGTACGCCCCGCGCGTCGTCCGGAGGTAGCTGATGCCGCTCGTCTCGGCCATGCGCTCGACGAGCGCCGCGGCGCTCGTCGCGTCGCTCGGGTACAGGACGGTGGAGCCGTGGACGGCACGCATCATCGCGAGGTCCTCGAGGGCCATCTGCGACGGACCGTCCGCCCCGATTTCGAGGCCCGCGTGCGAGCCGGAGAGCCGGAGGTTGGCCTGGGAGACCGCGCCCATGCGGATGAAGTCGTAGGCGCGGGTGAGGAACGCCGCGAACGTCGAGGCGAACGGGGTGTAGCCGCGCACGCTCAGGCCCGTCGCGGCGGCGATGAGCTGCTGCTCGGCGATGAACATCTCGAAGTAGCGGTCGGGGAACTCCTTGGCGAACTGGTTCGCGTACGTCGAGTTGCTCACCTCGGCGTCGAGGGCGACGACGGCGGGATTCGCCGCTCCCAGCGCGGCCAAGGCCTGGCCGTATGCCTTGCGCGTTGCGACCTTCTCGCCGACCTCGTAAGTGGGGAGCTCTGCCTTCCGGGGCTTGTCTGTGTTTCCAGCCGTCTTTCCTGCCGTCCCATCGCCCGGGGAGCTGACCGGCCCAGGTGAGCTGGCCGACTCAGGTGCGCTCCCGCCGTCGTCCGCTCGGTTCGCACGCTCGCCAGCGCTGTTGCCATCGTCATCGCCACCGCCATCGGGGAGCAGCCCCCGCACGCGCGCCTCGCGCGTTCCGCCGAGCTCCTTGATGGCCCGCTCGGCCATGTCCTCGGGGAACGGCTTGCCGTGCCAGTCGGGGCTGTCCTCGACCTCGCTGAAGCCCTTGCCCTTGACCGTCTTGGCGATGATCACGGTGGGGCGATCGTCCGTGGGGTCCTCGGCCTCGGTCAGAGCCTCGTCGATCGCCGTGAGGTTGTGGCCGTCTATCCGGATGACGCGGGCGCCGAACGCCTCCGCCCGCCGCGCGTACGCTGCGGTGTCCCAGCCGAGATCCGTCGCGCCGCGCTGGCCGAGGCGGTTGACGTCGAAGATCGCTACAAGGTTGGAGAGCCCGTAGTGCGAGGCCTTGTCGAGCGCCTCCCAGATCGATCCCTCCGCGAGCTCGCTGTCGCCGCACAGAACCCACACGCGGTACGGGAGCTTGTCGAGGTACTTTCCGGCGAGCGCGATGCCGACGCCGTCCGGGAGGCCCTGTCCGAGCGATCCCGTCGCGACGTCGACCCACGGGAGCACGGGCGTTGGGTGGCCTTGGAGCCGCTCGCCGAAGCGGCGGTAGCCGTTGAGCAGCTCCTCCTCAGAGACAACTCCGGCCGCGCGGAACACGGAGTAGACGAGCGGCGAAGCGTGGCCCTTGGAGAAGACGAGGTGGTCATTGCGCGGATTCTCGGGGTTGTCCCAGTCGTAGCGCAGGTGCCGGCCCATGAGCACGGCGAGCAGGTCTGCGGCGGACATGGAGGACGTCGGGTGGCCGGAGCCCGCGCTCGTGCTCGAACGGATGGAGTCCACCCGCAGCTGCGCGGCCAGTTCGGCGACGGTTTCGAGATCCGGAATCGTGAGTGTCGTAGCCATGATGCGACCTTCCGTTCGACGACGGTACCGGTATCTCCATTACCCGCCGCCCCCGAGCGGCAAGCAAGGTCTGGGCAAGAAAGGCTGGCCCCGGGCGAGAGCGGCTCTTTCCTCCGACAGCACACGTGCCCGCGCGGGGAAGCGTGCGCTCTCGCATGAGACCTGCGCCTTGCGCTTGTATACCAGCCCAGAGGCCGGACGGTATTCTCTCCCCATGGAATCCCCGTTCGAGCCTGCCCCCGACGAGGCCCTCGCGAGCCACGTGTACCAGCTCGTGCTCGAGGACATCGTGGCGGGACGCCTCGCGCCGGGCCAGCGGCTGCGCGAACGCGAGCTCTCCGAGAAGCACAGCGTCTCGCGCATCCCGGTCCGCGAGGCCCTGCACCGACTCGAGCAGGACGGCTTCATCGTCACGGCGCCGCGACGGGGTGCGGTGGTGCGCCGCCTGACGCTCACCGATGTCGAGGAGCTGTTCGACCTCCGTGTGCTGCTCGAGTCCTTCGCCGCGAAGCGGGCAGCCGAGCGGGTCGCAGCAGGGGCCGACGGCGGCCGACTCACCGAGTTGCTGCGCCTCGCCCAGAAGGCGACGGAGGAAGGCGACTTCGAGCGCGCATCCGACCTCAACACGGAGTTCCACGCCGAGATCGTCAACGTTTCCGGCCATCGACTGCTGGCCCGGTCGCTGCGGCCCCTCCAGGGAATGCTCCGCTGGATCTTCGGTCTCGGCGTGAGCCGTCCGATGGAGCTCAACGCGATCGAGCACGCCGAAATCCGCGAGGCGATCCTGGCCGGGCGGCCGCAGCTCGCCGAGTCGCTCGCGGCGGCGCACGTTGAACTCGGGCGGCAGCCAGTCATCGAGGGGCTCGCGGGGCATCTTCCCGAGTAGCTTTCGCCATAGCTGCCCGCGCGGCCGCGCGGCCAGGCGGGCGGGCGGACGTTTCCGGCGGTTCCACGGGAATGCCCGACCTCTTCCCACGTTTCTGCGGCGGCCCCAGAGGCGTCCGGACCGCACGTGACGCTCGCACCTTGACCGGCCGGCCGGCCGGTCCTACAAAAGTGGTGTATCGCCATCATCCATGGCTTGGGAAGAGGGTGCTGATCATGCCCCAGCCGATCCCAGCGGGCCCGAGCCCGCGTCTTCACAACGAAGACCTCGCCCCTGCAGAACATCGCCGATGGGGTTTCTATTCTCTGTTCGCGATGTGGATGTCTGACATCCACTCACTCGGCGGCTACACGTTTGCGGCCGGCCTCTTCGCGCTGGGGCTCGGCGCGTGGCAAGTGTTCCTTGCCCTGGTTCTCGGCATTTTCATCGTCTTCCTGCTCATGAACCTGTCCGGCTACGCGGGACAGAAATTGGGCGTTCCCTATCCGGTCCTGGCGCGGCTCTCATTCGGCGTATTCGGCGCGAATCTCCCAGCCCTTATTCGGGCTCTCGTCGCGATTGCGTGGTACGGCATTCAGACGTGGCTGGCGTCGCGTGCTGTGATCGTGATCGTGCTCCAGATCTGGCCCGATCTCAAAGGGCTGACCGGGAACAACTTCCTCGGCGAATCGACACTGGGCTGGCTGGCATTCCTCGTGGTGTGGGCGCTCCAGCTGCTCCTGCTCCGAAACGGCATGGACACGATCCGAAGGTTCCAGGATTGGGCGGGGCCGGCGGTGTGGGTCGTGATGGGCCTGCTCGTCGTCTACATCCTGATCAATGCGGGCTGGAACGTGTCGCTCGACCTTCCAGGTGGAACTGCCCAATGGGGCGTCATGCAGGCGTTCTTCGCGGCGGTCGCCCTCACGGTGACGTATTTCTCGACCCTGCTGCTCAACTTCTGTGACTTCTCCCGCTTTGCTCCATCCCGCAGGTCCGTGTGGACGGCGAATCTCTGGGGTCTTCCGGTGAATTTCATGGCGTTCTCAGTCGTCTCAGTCGTCGTGACCGCTGGGACGTTCAAGGTGTACGGGCAGCACATCTACGACCCCGTCGATATCGTGGGTCGAATCAACAGCATCTGGGCGCTGCTGCTGGGTGCCGTCACCTTCGCGGTCGCAACTCTCGGGATCAACGTGGTGGCCAACTTCGTCTCGCCTGCCTATGACCTTGCCAATGTGTGGCCTGCCAAGATCGACTTCCGACGGGGCGGTCTGATCGCCGCCGTGGTCGCTCTGGTGATTACTCCGTGGAATCTGTTCAACAGCCCGGTTGTTGTCAACCAATTCCTCGGCGGCCTCGGGGCCCTCTTGGGTCCTCTTTTCGGCATCATCATGATGGATTACTACGTGCTTCGGAGGCAGCATGTGGTCGTCGCCGACCTGTTCCGGGAACAGGGCTATTACACCTACGCTCGCGGGTGGAACCCGAAGGCGGTGCTCTCCTTCCTCGTCTCCGCGATCCCTGCGGTGATCCTGGCTTTGGTTCCCGTCTTCGGCGCGGTGTCGGCCTTCTCATGGTTCATCGGCGCGATCATTGCGGCCGCGGTTCACTTCCTGATCTCCCGCAATGACAGGAGCATCGCCGACTCGGTGACCGCCGCGATCGCCGAAGACGCCCGACCGACCGCCCCACAGGCCCGGACAGCGTAACGACCCGGGCCGGCAGACCACCGGCAACAGGACCACCGGCGACAGGCCGGGCGGCCTTAGCGACAGCCCTCGTCCCCGCCGCGAGGCGGGGTCCGAACCAACGACGACGCCGCATGCAGCCCCCACGACGCCCTCACCCCCACAGCGGGGCCGGCTTCGACCAACGACGACGACGCGCAGCCTCCTCCACGACACCCTCACCTTGAGCGTTTGGCCTGGTGAGGCCTGGGCCTCGGGGCCTCGCGCCCCTAGCCGTCCGAGAAACGTCCCTCGAGCGGGCGAGGGCTTATTTTGTCGGTGGCGCATGCGAGGGTGAATCCATGGGGGAAAGCATGGGGGAAGATCCCGTCAACGGCTCGGCTGAGGCGGGCGATCAAGCTGAGTTCTGCGATCCGTCGATGGCAGAAAGACCACTTGAGACCAACCAGACGGTAACTGTCGGCGACTCGATTGATTTCAATGAGCCGTCAGCGGGCCCCGATCTCGACGGCGCCAGCGGCGCGATAGAGCCCGAGAGTCCGGTCGAGAGCACAAACCCGATCGGGAGCACCAACCCGACGGAGGATGGTCACGGGCTTCCGACGGAGGATGGGCTGCCCCGGGTTCCGACACAGGATGGACAGCCCCGGCATCCAACGGAGGACGGACAGCCGCAGGTTCCGAGGCAGGACGGGCAGCCCCGGCTTCCGACGGAGGACGGGCAGCCGCAGGTTCCGACGCAGGACGAGCAACCCCAGCCTCAGACGGAGGACGGGCAGCCGCAGGTTCCGACGCAGAACGAGCAGCCCCAGCCTCCGAGGCAGGACGAGCAACCCCAGCCTCAGACTGAGTGTGCGCAGCCCCAGTTTCCGACGGCGCTGACGTTTGAGGCCGAGACCCTGTACGTCGACGGGCTGATCGAAACCGTGAAAGCACTTGAGGCGCACGAGGCGCGCATCCACGCACTTCGAGCCTTCGTGCTGTCCGAGCTGTGCGAGCACTTCCGGCAGAGTGCCCGGGACAGACTCGAGGCCGCCGAGGCCCCGACGCTGACCGCATCCGAGGTTGCCGCCGCGCTGAATGTCTCCCAGCGGACTGGTCGTGCCATGGTCGAGGAGGCGCGGGCATTGGCCGATCCCAGCCTGGCACCACTCATGGATGCCCTCCGGGAGGGGCAGTTGGACCGTCGGAGGGCCCGCGCCGTCATGGAGCATGCCGCTGTCCTCCCGCCCGGGAAGGGCACGGCCTTCGCGGCTGCCGCCGTCGAGCTCGGCTGCCCGCAGGGAGACCCCGCCCGGGCGCCGAGCCCCGGGGCCTTCGCCCGTCGCCTGCGCCGTCTGGCCGAGGATTTCCACCCCGAGCCGCTCGCGGCGCGGAAGGCTCACGCCACCGCGTTCCGTCGCGTCGACGTCGAACCGACGAAGGATGGGATGTGCTGGATCACCGCTCACCTGCCACTTGAGGCGGGCGCGGCGATCGACACACGGCTCGAGGCGGTCGCTCGCTCACTCCAAGCACCGGGCGAGATCCGCGGCATTGGCCAGCTGCGCGCCGACGTCTTCCGCGACCTGCTCCTGAATGGTGCGCTCCCGAGATGGGATGCAGGGGCGGACTCCCCCGACGGGGTCGCAGGTTCAAGCCGCGCCACGTCGCGTGCAGCGGAGCCTGGTGCAACGCGACCTGCCCCAGCCGGATCCACGAGTACGGGGATTGCCGGCGGCGTGCGCATGGAGGTCGTGGTGACGGTACCAGCCCGCACGCTGACCGGGGAGTCCGAAGCATCGGCGGAGATTCTCGGTTACGGCTCCTTGGATGCGCCCGCCGCACGAATCCTCGCCGCGGAGGCGGCGACCTGGACGACCATGTGGGTGCACCCGGGCACTGGGGTACCGCTCGGCGTTGGCCGCCGTCGCTACACGCCGCCTCTCGCCATCCGGCGCTTCCTAGGTGCTCGGGATCGCACGTGCCGCTTCCCGGGATGCGACAAGCCTGCGCAGTCGGGCGAGGTCGACCACACCGTTCCTTGGCAACACGGCGGGGCTACGGACACTGCCAATCTCGCTGTGCTGTGCCGCGAACATCACCGCCTCAAATCCCTCGGCCACTGGAAACTCAAACAGCTCGGCTCCGGTCCGTCGAAGGAGGAGATCGTCGATACCCCGGCGACTCACGAGAATGGGTGCGGCTCCGGCACCCCGGCGACTCACGGTACTCGGTGCGACTCCGGCACCCCGGCGACTCACGAGAATGGGTGCAGCCCCAGCAAGCCGGCGACTCACGAGAATGGGTGCAGCCCCAGCAAGCCGGCGACTCACGGGACTGGGTGCAGACCCGACGCCCCGGATGGCGGGGAGAGCTGCGAATGCGGCGGCTCCGGGTCGGAGATCTCGCGGCTTCCCTCCAACGAATCGGGAAGGCTGAGGCCAGGCGTCAACCCGCTGGCGACGGAGCCCGCGCCACCCAGCGCCGTCAACACGCGGTCGACGGAGCCCACGCCACCCAGCGCCGTCAACACCCTAACGACGCTGCCCACGCCGCCCGGCGGCATCCTCGAGTGGACGTCCCCTGCAGGCCGCAAATACGTCACCTATCCCGAAACAGACGCACCCCCGCCTTTCTGATGCGCCACCGGTTCCGCCAATTTCCGCGACCAGTCGACACGCGATGACTCGATAGGAGTAGCGCAGAACCGTCTGGCCTTTTCGTGGTGCCCTCGATGCCCTCCGCGATCGATGCCCACGAGGGTCAGGAGGCGGTGCGAGCGATCGCGAATTTGTGAGCGATCGAGACGCAGAAGCGCTCGGCTCAAGCGGCGGGTCCAGGATTCGCGTCGGCCGTTAGGGTCTCGTTAGTCGATCCGCTGCAGGTCCGAACGTGGGTTCTCCGTGCGGATCGGGAGTTGGCGGCTCGCTCGCAGCCACGGCTGCGCCCAAACCGTCCCGTTGGCGGCGGTGACGATGAGGCCCATGCCGAGGATCACGAGCCGCAGGTCGAAGGCTTCTCCCAGAGACCCCGCAACGATGGCCGCCAGCGGCATGGTTCCGAAGTTGACGAGCTGGGCACTCGTGCCCTGACGGCCCAGAAGATGCTCGGGAACGTAGTTCTGGATCCACGACCGGCGCATCACGTTGGACGCGGCTATTCCACCTGCTCCGAAGGCCACGCAGGCGGCGGCAGCCCATGCCATCAAGCCGGTCCCAGCAATGGCATAGAGCGGCATCGCGACAGCGCCGACGGTAAGCGCCAGTGCAGTGCCCCGAGCGTCTCCCCATCGGAGAGCAACGCTCGGCGCCGCGAGCGCCCCCGCGATCCCGCCGATGGACACCACGGCGAGGAACCCACCGACGGCGACGGGCTCCAGGCGCAGATCCCGAACCAGCCACAAGGTCAGCACCGTGGTTTGTCCGGTCAGCCCAAAGTTCGCGGCGGCACCCGTCAGAGTGAAGAACCTCAGATGGCGATCACCGAAGACCAAGGCCAGGCCTTCCCGAATGGCGCGTCCCAAAGGGAGTCGCGCCGTCTGCGCCTCAGGTGGCTTCGGTTTGATGGCCAGCAGACAGATCGTCGAGATCACCAGCCCGGCAACATTGGAGAAGAGCCCGAGAGCGGCTCCGAAAGCCTGGGCCAGAATTCCGCCCAGACCAGGCCCGGCGGTGTAGGCGGCTTGTTCGGTTCCGAACAGGAGGCTGTTGGCGCGCGGCCGGTCATCGACCTCGACGAGGGCGACAACGAGTTTCGAATACGCGGTCCGGAAGAAGACCGAAGCCACGCCGCCCGCGAACGCGACGGCCGCGATCTGCGCGAGCGCGAGCACTCCGAACGCAGCCGCGACCAAGATTGAGCCGTAGGCGATGATGCCCAAGAGATTGGCCATAATCATGACGATCCTCGGGGGGAGCGCGTCGACCCATGCCCCGGCCGGGAGCCCCACGATGAGCCACGGAAGCCAGACGGCTGCACTGATGATGCCCATCCAGGCGGGGTTCGCGTGCAGCGTCTCGATCGCGAGCAGCGGCAGGAGCACGCTCGCAGCGGCCGCGCCGGTCACGCTGATCGCTTCGCCGGCCCAGAACCGGACAAAGTACCGATTGCGGTAGATGCTCACGGCTGGCTCGGAAAGCCCTTGGCGAAGCAGAGGACCGGCGCACGGCCTTCGTGCTCGCGCCCAGCGAATCGGTCGAAAACCTCGAGAACCTCGCGCTGCAAGCTACTCAACTCGTCCGGGGTGAGCCACATCCACGCCTGGGTCGCGAAGGCGCTCGCCCTCCACTCCGGCTCTGCGTCGGGATCGTCGAGCCAACGAAGGGTGTGCTCGATCTGGCGCTGGAAAGCGAGGCGCGAAGCTGCGTCCGCAATGAGCTGTCCGCTGGGCTCGGTGAAGTCTTGGGAGCTCCACTGGACACCCCTGTTGGCCAGTCCCCACCATCGTTCGCGCCCGTCGCGCGCACGTTCTGGGACCTCGACGATCAGCCCCGCCTCCGCCAGCACCCGAAGGTGGTGGCTGGCACTCCCCACCGCTGTCTGCGTCAACTGAGCCAGGGTCGACGCCGTGGCGGGCCCATGGACCTTCAGGGAATCCAACAACCGCGTCCTGATCGGCGACGCAAGCGCCTTGAGGACTTCGGCATCCGTGATTGTTCGGATGTCATCGCTCGTCATGGCCCGATCCTAGGTCCACAAAATCTCTTGTACAAGAGATTTTGTGGATCTAGGATCTACCTCAAGAATCTTCCGGCCGCTGGGCCGCGCGCTGGGGCGGGCTCAGCCGCGCAACGCCGCGCTCGTTGCGTCGCGCGCCGCCGCGCGAATCCGGTAGAGGCTCGTCGTCGCGGTGATGTAGAGGTCCTGGCCGTCGGGGCCGCCAAAGCACAGGTTCGCGACCCGCTCCGGGAGCTCGACGCTCGCGAGGAGCCCCGCGTCGGGCGAAAACACCTGCACAGACGCGCCCGCGGACGTCCAGATGCGCCCCTCGGTGTCCACGCGGAAGCCGTCGGAGGGATGGTCGTCGTCGAACGCGACGAAGGTGCGCCCACCGCTGCACACGGGGGCCCGCGCGTCGTCTGCGGCGAGGCTGGCCCGCGCGTCGTCCGCGGCGATGTCTTCCGGCGCGTCGTCCGCGGCGATGTTGTCCCGCATGTCGTGCGCGGCGACATTGTCCCGCTCGCCGTGGGCAGCAACGTCGTACACAGCGATCCGGAACGGCACTCCGTGGGCCGACCCCGCGGTGTCGGCGACGTAGAGGAGCGACTCATCAGGCGAGAACGCGAGTCCGTTCGGGTGCACCATGTCCGTGATGACGGGCGTGAGCTCCGCAGTCGTGGGATCGAAGCGGAAAACGTAGCACCCCCCGTATTCCTGCTCGCCCTCGTGGCCCTCGACCGTCCCGGGCAGGATCCCATAGGGCGGGTCCGTGAACCAGATGGCACCGTCGCGGGCCACGACTACGTCGTTGGGCGAGTTGAGACGCCGCCCCTCGAACCGGTCGACCAGTCCCGTCACCACGCCGTCGTCGTCCCGCTCCACGCGGCGCAGGCCGTGGCTGCACTGCACCACACGGCCCTCGGCGTCGAGCGTCCGGCCGTTCGTGAATTCGACCCCGGTCGCGTACTCGCGGGCGCGGCCCGTCGCGGGGTCGAACTCGAGGATCCGGTCGTTCGGGATGTCGCTCCAGCGCACCGTCTGCGAGGACGGGACCCACACGGGCCCCTCCGCCCATACGCTTCCGGTGTGAAGGAGCTCGAGCGGACCGGCGAAGAGCTCGGACGAGAGCGGGCCAGAGGGAAGGGAATCTGGGTGACCTGTCGGCATGGCTTGATTCTGCCGCGCCATCCTAGACTGTCGAAAGGCTGGTCCAAGCTCTGGCGATCAGGCCCGAGAAGGCCCGAACAGGCCCGGCACGCCCGCTCCGACCCCGGGGCGATCCCCAGAGATCGCGAGGAGGACACGTGACCACAGAACCGGGTCGCCGCACGTGGCGCCCGACCTTCCCGGAGCGGCGAGCGCAGCGAGTGCGGCGCATCGAGTTCATCCTGTGCATCCTGCTCCTGATCCAATTCCTGCTCGGGATGACCGTCAATCTCTTCGTCAAGATCCCCGACAACCACCCCGGGGCGAATCCGCCCGAGTATTTCACCGGGGTTGTGCAAAGCGTGTCGTGGGCGACGGCGAGCGGCGGCCTGTGGCTCGCATCGCACGCTGGGATGGGGCTGCTTCTCGTGATCGTGGCGCTCGTCTCTGTCGTGCTGTCCTTGGGGAGCCGTAGCCGCGCCGCGCACTGGAGCTCGATCGTCGGCTTCATTGCGATCGTCGGCGCGGGCTTCAACGGGGGAAGCTTCCTCAACTACGCCGAAGACTTCAGCTCGATGATCATGGCCTCCCTGTGGGCAGTGGCGCTCGGCAGCTACCTCGTGGGCATCTACCGGATCGACAGGTAGCGCGGGGCCCCGGCCTTTGGCCTGTGAGCGGACCGCCCGGGCGCGGGAGCGCGCGAGCGGGACGGCCTCAAATGCTCAGAGGAACGACGACGCCGGCCCCCGCCTCCGGGGCGAGCTCACCGAGGACGGTGCGAACGTGGCGCTCGGCGAGCGCGGCCGTCCCCTCGAACACTGACACGAACGCGCGCCGCGCGCGCAGGAGCGGCCAGTCGTCCGGCAGCAGCTCGTACGGCATCCCGGGGTCGTCCCACGGGAAGGCACGCCACTCGTCGAGCACCTCGATGCGCGCGCGGAACCCCTCCTGCACGTCAACCTCCCCCGCGCGCAGCCGCTCGAGGCGAGCCTCGTTGGCGGCGGCGAACTCGGCGTACCGCTGGGGCGGCTCGGCCGTGTCGACGATCGCCGGGCGCCGGCCCTCGAACGCGTCGTCGTCGACGCGGAACGCCATGAAGTCGTCCACACCGTAACCCTCGGCGATCTCCTGCACCTGTTCCATGCGGTCGCGCGGTGAGAACCACAGCGCGCCGTACACGGGCGCGAACCCCAGCCACTTGAGCCGCGCCCGGAAGGCCTCGCGGATCTCGCGTTCCGTCTCTGGCACTGAAAAGGCGACGGCGGTCCACCGGCGGTCCCAGGGCACGCTCGGGTCGCCGAACTGGCCGACCTGGGCGGTGCCGACCACGAGGCGGGCGCGCGCCGCCGCGGTGAAGCGATAGCGCGAAGCCCGGCCCCCGCCGTCGTTCTCCAGGACGCCGCGCGCGGTGAGCCGACTCAGGGCGGTGGCCACGGCGGAACGGCTCAGCCCCACATCCTCGGCGAGCCGCACGATGACGCGCACCGGGAGCCAGAGGTCGGTGAACCGCCAGAATTCGCCGAGCATCGTCACGAGGAGATGCTGGCTCGTGCCCCCTCGCTGGGGCCTCGGAAAGTCGACGGCGGTCGCGCTGACCCGCCCTTCTCCGTCGTAGCGCACAGCCCCATCTTCGCAGTCGCGGAAGTTCTCTGCGATAAGAAACTTTGCATATTTATTGACGCTCGTCGGAATTAACGCAACTATAGAGGCATTGAGTGACGGAGCCCACACAGCTCACCCGCCCTTACCGCAGGCACCCGCCCTTACCGCGGGCACCTCGAGACAACGACGTCCCCCACCCACGGCGCACTCGTTCCCCCTCAGCACACCCCACTTCCGCTGCACACCCGCCACACCAGGAGATCCGCAATGACGGCTGGTCCCGCCACGAACAGCACAGACAGCGCCAACAGCACGAACAGCACGAACAGCACGAACAGCACAGACAGCACCAACAGCCTCAACGGCACAGCCCAAGCAGTCGCCGCCGCGCCCGGACAGCACGCCCGCAAGGCCGCGGCCGCAAGCTTCGTCGGCAGCACGCTCGAGTACTACGACTTCTTCATCTACGGGTCGGCCTCGGCCCTGATCTTCAACAAGATCTTCTTTCCTGGGATCGACCCGCTCCTCGGGCAGTTCCTCTCGATGGCGACGCTCGGCATCGGGTACGTGGTGCGACCGCTCGCCGCGGCATTCATCGGCCACTTCGGCGACAGGATCGGGCGCAAGCAGATGCTCGTGTTCACCCTCGTGTCGATGGGTCTCGCGACGTTCCTCATCGGCTGCCTGCCGCCCGCGTCGATGATCGGTGCCGCCGCGCCCGTAGCCCTCGTGCTGCTGCGGGTACTCCAGGGCATCTCCGCGGCCGGCGAGTCGGTCGGCGCCGTGACGCTCTCGCTCGAGCACGCCCCGGCCGGCCGGCGCGCGTTCTTCGCGAGCTGGGTCAACACGGGCGCCGCGGCCGGCATCATGCTCGCCTCGCTCGCGTTCCTCGTTGTCTCCTTCATGCCGCAGTCCGACCTCGTCGCGTGGGGCTGGCGCATCCCGTTCCTCGCGAGCTTCATCGTCGCTGCGGCCGGTTTCGTCATCCGCCGCCGCGTCCCCGAGGCCGAGCTCTTCGAGCAGGCCCGCGAGACCGGGGAGACACGCCTCGAACTCCCGCTCAAGGTCGTGCTCCGGGACTACTGGCCCACGATCATCAAGGTCGTCCTGTTCGGTGTGTGGGCCGTCGTCTCGACGATCGTCTCCGCCTTCAGCCTCTCGTACGCGACGAACGGCCATTTAGTCTCGAGCAGCATCATGCTCACCACCACAATCGTCACCGCGGGCCTCGCGCTCGTGGCCCAGCCACTGTTCGGCGCCCTCGCGGACCGGATCGGCCGGAAGCCCGTCTTCATCGCCGGCAACGTGATCTGCGCGGTCATGATCTTCGCCTACTTCTGGTCCATCTCCCAGAAGAACGTCCCGCTCGTCTTCGCGACCTCGATCATCGTCATGGTGATCGGCTACGGCATGGTCAACCCGCTCGGTCCGGCGATCGTCGCCGAGATGTTCCCGACCCGCATTCGCTACTCAGGCGCCGCCATCTCCTCCCAGCTCGGGCTCATCGTGACGGGCTTCGCGCCCACCATCGCCGCCGCCGTCGTCCGCCCCGGCCCCGACGGCTGGGTGCCGGTGGCCGTGTTCACTGCGGTGTGCTGCGGCCTCTCGGCCCTTGTCACCCTCATCTGGGTCCGCGAGACGTACAAGGTCGCGACCGACGACCTCGGCCTGAAGCCCGGTCTCGACACCAAGGCAGGACGCTGATGTACAACGTCCTCATCGAAAACGACGTCGAGACGCAGCTCAGCGACGGAACGATCCTGCGCTCGACCGTCTACAGGCCCTCGGCCGAGGGCGAACGCTTCCCAATCCTCATGACCCGCACGCCGTACGGGCGCGACCTCTCCGTCAACTCGGCCTACTTCAACCCGGCGACCGTGGCCGCCTCGGGCTTCGCCGTGATCCTCCAGGACGTGCGCGGCCGCTTCGGCTCGGACGGCGAGTTCAGCCCGAGCGAGTTCGAAGCGGACGACGGCGCCGAGGCCGTCGAGTGGGCAGCGAACCTCCCGTACTCGTCCGGCAAGGTGGGGATGTGGGGCCGTTCGTACTTCGGCGAAACCCAGTGGCGCGCCGCGCGCCGGCGCCCCCGCGGCCTCGCCGCCCTGGCCCCGGGCGTCTGTGCGGCCGGGAGCGCCGACAACGGAGCCCGGTTCCGGGGCGGCGCCTTCGAGCTCGGCTCGCGGCTGAGCTGGGGCCATGGCTCGATCTCGCTCGAGACCGTGCGCCGCGAGTTCGCCTCGGACCCCGAGCAGCTCGAGCGCGAGCTCGCGGCGTGGCGCGAGCTCGACGCCTCGTTCGCCGACGGCTCCGCCTACGGCACGCTTCCGCTCGCGGACCTCAAGGCGCGCGCGAGCACGTTCATGCAGTCGGTGATCATCCCCTCGACCGGCGAGGAGCCGGGAGGCGAGGTGTCCGAGGCGTGGAACTGGCCCGTCTCGGAGCCGGTCTCGCTGCCGACCCTGAACATCGGCGGGTGGTTCGACATCTTCCTTCCGAACACGCTCGGCCACTACCGCCTCCAGCTCGAGGCTTCGCGCACGGATCCGTCGGTCCCGAGCCCACGGCTTATCCTCGGGCCGTGGAGCCACACCAACTACACGGGGGTTTTCCCGGGCGCCGCGTTCCCGGGCGGGTCCACCGCCTCCGTCGGGCCGTACGGCGACCTCTCGTCGATCCACGCCGAGTGGTTCAGGCAGGTGCTCGACGGCGGGCGGGCACCGAGCGCGCCCGAGCTGCCCCCAGTCCTCGTGTACTTCATGGGCGAGAACCGCTGGCGGGCATTCGACGAGCTGCCCGCACCCGATGCGACGCTCGATCTTTTCCTGGGTCCGGATGGTTCCCTCTCGCGCGAGGTCGGAACCGACGGCGCGGTCGCCTACGACTACGACCCCCTCGATCCCGTCCGCTCGACCGGCGGGGCCACGATGCACCTCGGTGCCGACTTTGCGGGGCCGGCCGAGCAGTCGGCTGTCGAGCCACGCGACGACGTCCTCACGTTCACCACGGAGCCCCTCGCGGAGCCGCTCACCGTCTTCGGCGAGGTGACAGCTCACGTGTTCGCGTCGTCGTCGGCCATTGACACGGACTTCGTGGTGCGCCTGTGCCGGGTGACCCCGGACGGGCGCTCGATCGGGCTCACGGACGGAATCGTGCGCGCGTCGTGGCGCGACGCGTGCGCCGGGGACGGCGTGTTCCGCCCACCCGCCGCGCGCCGCCCGCTCACGCCCGGGGCCGTCGAGCAGTTCGACGTGAGCCTGTGGTCAACGGCGTGCACGTTCCAGCCCGGGGACCGGATCCGGATTCAGGTCACGTCGAGCTGCCATCCGCGGTGGGATCGCAATCTCAACACGGGCGGCCGCGCGCACGACTCCTCGGACGCGGTCATCGCGAGGCAGTCCGTCCAGTTCGGCCCAGCGAATCCGAGCCGCATCACGCTCGGAGTACTGTCCTAGCCATGGCCGCGAATCCGACCCAAGGCCCTGTGCCCCCGGCCCTCGACTACGTCGCGACGCTCTCGGTCCTCGTCGCCGAGCCGATCGACATCGGACCGACCCCTGAGGGGCACCGGCGGATCATCCCGATCACGGGCGGCTCCGTGGCCGGCCCGCGGCTCGCGGGGCGAGTCCTCGCGGGCGGGGCGGACTTCCAGACTCTCCACACGCCCGAGCTCACGGGACTCGACGCGCGCTACGCCGTCGAGACGGACGACGGCGCCATCATCTCCGTGGACAACGCCGCCCTCCGCGCGGGGAACCGCGCGGCGCTGGAGCGGCTTGCCCGCGGCGAAGCGGTGGATCCAGCCGAGGTCTACTTCCGCTGCGCGCCGCGGCTGCGGACCTCTTCGCCGGGCTGGGACTGGGTCAACCGGACCGTGTTCGTGGGGAGCGGCGAGCGTTACCCCGACCGGGTGGTAGTGCACGTGTTCGCGGTCGCGTAGCGGGCTCGGCCCATGGCGGATCTGGCCCGGCCCCGCTAGCGTGACCCCCATGGCCTCCTCGCCCTTGCCCTACGCCCTGTTTCCCGGTTCGGCCCGTGAGGCGCTCACGTTCTACCAGGACGTATTCGGCGGCGAACTCACCCTCCACACGCGCGCCGAATTCGGGCGGGCCGACGAGCCGCTCAGCGCGATCGCCCACGGGATGCTGAACGGTCTCGTGACCCTGTACGGCGCCGACCGGGACGGCGACGCTTCAGGCGAGCCGGGCGAGGCCGGCACAGCGCCCCAGCCCATCCGAACCGAGGGGCTCATGCTCACGCTGCTTGGGACGGCCGACCCGGACACGCTGCGCACGTGGTTCGCCCGGCTCTCCGAGGGCGGGCGCGTGGTGGACGAATTCCAGGAGCGACCGTGGGGCGCGTGGGACGGGCAGGTGGTCGACCGCTACGGCCTGCACTGGCTCATCGGCTTCGAACTCTAGGGCCCGGAGCGCGGCTGACGGGGGCTGCCCCCTGCGGGGACCGCGCGTCACTGCAGCGGTTCACCCCCATCGCGGCGCCGCGGATTGACTTGGGCTGCCCCCTCCGGGAACCGGCGTCACCCCAGCGGTTCACCCCCCATCGCGGCGCGGCTGCTTGACGGGGGCTCCCCCTCCGGGGACCGGGCGTCACTGCAGCGGTTCACCCCCATCGCGGCGCGGCCGCTACTGGTCACGGCTTGGTGACCTTTGTCGCACGGGCGTGTGAATTGGCTCCTTCGCGGGTAAATGGCAGACTGACACGGCGCCGCGGCGCACCGGCTGGTGGGCCCAGCGCGCAGACACCTGTCCGAACGAGTGATGCGAAAGCAGGGCCGCTGATGCCGGAATTCCATAACAAGGCCGCCGCCGATACGGCGACGGCCCAAGCACCCATCCATGGCAAGGTGATCGGCCTCGCCGTCGCCGGCGCGGTGGGCGGATTCCTCTTCGGCTTCGACTCTTCGGTGGTCAACGGCGCCGTCGACGCGATTCAGGGAGACTTCAATCTCTCGAAGGGCGTCACGGGCTTCGCCGTCGCCGTAGCGCTGCTCGGCTGCGCAGTGGGATCGTGGCTCGCCGGGGCCATCGGCGACCGCTTCGGCCGCATTCCGGCGATGAAGCTCGGAGCGCTCCTGTTCTTGGTGAGTGCGATCGGCACCGGATTCTCGTTCGGCCTGTGGGACCTCATTCTGTGGCGCCTCATCGGCGGTCTGGGCATCGGGCTCGCGTCCGTCATCGCACCGGCCTACATCTCAGAGATTTCGCCGCGGCACGTCCGCGGGCGGCTTGCGTCGCTCCAGCAGCTCGCCATCACCACGGGCATCTTCGCCGCGCTCCTGAGCGACGCTCTGCTCGCGAACGGCGCGGGCGGCGCGACCCACAGCCTGTGGGCCGGGCTCGAGGCGTGGCGCTGGATGTTCATCGCAGGCGCGGTGCCCGCCGTCGTCTACGGATGGATCGCGTTCGTCCTGCCCGAGTCCCCGCGCTTCCTCGTGCTGCGCGGCGATGAGAAGCGGGCGCGGGGCGTGTTCGAATCGATCGCCCCCGAGAGCGACATCGACCGCGAGATCCGCGACATCCGCCAGGCCATCGAGGAGGACCGTCGCGCCGACCGGCGCGGAGCACTGCGCGGGAGCGCCCTGGGCCTCAAGCCTGTGCTGTGGGTCGGTATCGCCCTCTCGGTGTTCCAGCAGTTCGTGGGGATCAACGTGATCTTCTACTACTCGACCACCCTCTGGAAGTCGGTCGGGTTCCGCGAGGAGGATTCGCTCACGATCTCCGTGGTCACGTCGATCACGAACATCCTCGTGACGCTCATCGCGATCGCCCTCGTGGACCGTGTGGGGCGCCGACCCATCCTGCTCGTGGGCTCGGTGGGCATGGCCGTCTCGCTCGGCGTCATGGCGCTCGCGTTCTCCACTGCGAAACTCGTCAACGGCGAGCCGAGCCTCTCCGGGGCATGGGGCCCGGTCGCGCTGGTCGCGGCCAACGTGTTCGTCGTCTGCTTCGGTGCTTCGTGGGGCCCGCTCGTGTGGGTGCTCCTCGGCGAGATCTTCCCGCCGTCCATCCGCGCCCGCGGACTCGGCATCGCCGCCGCGGCCCAGTGGATCGCGAACTTCCTCATCACGGTCTCGTTCCCGGCGCTGGCCGCGTGGTCGCTCACGCTCACGTACGGCATGTACGCGGCGTTCGCGGCGCTTTCGTTCGTGTTCGTGCTGATGAAGGTCCCCGAGACCAACGGCATGTCCCTCGAGCAGGCCGAGACGCTGTTCGTCCGCCCCAGCAAGGGCGCGGCGGCGGGGTAGGCCGGGCAGCCTCGAGGCGCTCAGGCAACCAGGGAGTCCGGGCCAGGGAGTCCGGGCCAGGGAGTCCGGGCCAGGGAGTCCGAGCCAGGGAGTCCGAGCCAGGGAGTCCGAGCCAGGGAGTCCGGGCCAGGGAGTCCGGGCCAGGGAGTCCGGGCCGGCCATCCCGGGCCAGGTAGTCCGGGCCGCACGCGGGCACGCGCCCTGCACCCTCGCTAGCCGCGAGAGGCCCGAAGAAAGGGCGGGGACGGGGAATGGATCGCGCCGTAAGATAGTTACGGTAAGCAACGATCCACTTTCTCCGTCCCCGCCCTTTTCTCTTGGGAGCTCCCCGTGTCTCACATCACACCGTCCGCAGCACCGCCGGGCGCCTTGAGCCGGCGCCAGATCACCGGCGTCATGACGGGCCTCATGCTGGGCATGTTCCTCGCATCGCTGGACCAGACCATCGTCTCGACGGCGATCTACACGGTCGCCAACGACCTCGACGGCCTGAGCCTCCAGGCCTGGGCTACGACCGCCTACCTCATCACCTCGACGGTCAGCACGCCGCTCTACGGCAAGCTCTCCGACATCTTCGGCCGTCGCCCCCTATACATCGCGGCCATCGTGATCTTCCTCGCCGGATCGATCTACTCAGGCTCCGTGCACTCGATGACGGAGCTCGCCGTCGCCCGAGGCATCCAAGGCCTAGGCGCGGGCGGTCTCATGGCTCTGGCCCTCGCGATCATCGGCGACATCGTCCCGCTCTCCCAGCGCGCTAAGTACCAGGGCTACTTCATGTCCGTGTTCGGCGTCTCCTCGGTGCTCGGCCCGGTGGTGGGCGGCGCATTCGCCGGCGCGAACCAGATTCTGTGGATCACCGGCTGGCGCTGGGTCTTCTACGTCAACGTCCCCGTGGGCATCGCGGCCCTCGTCACAGTCTTCCTGTTCCTGCATCTGCCCGCGCATCACGAGCGCCAGAAGATCGACTATCTCGGCGCCGGCGCGATCACCTCGGGGCTCGTGCCGCTGCTCCTCGTCGCGGAACAGGGTCGCGGATGGGGCTGGGGCTCAGTCCCCTCGGTCGCGTGCTACGTGATCGGCGCCGTGGGCATCGCGCTCTTCATCCTGCTGGAGAAGCGCGCCGGAGACTACGCCCTCATCCCGCTCCGGCTCTTCAGGAGCCCCCAGTTCAGCCTTTCGGCGGTGCTGAACTTCATCATCGGCATCGGCATGTTCGGCGCGATTGCGATGCTTCCCATGTACCTGCAGCTCGTCAAGGGGCTCACCCCGACCGAGGCCGGCCTGCTCATGATCACGTTCACGGTCGGCATCATGACGGCCTCGATCATCGCGGGGCGGATCATCTCCGCAACCGGCACCTTCAAGATCTTCCCCATGATCGGAACCCTCCTGCTCACGGGCGCCTCCGTGACCATGGGCTTCGTGCTCAACGTCGACTCGCCGCTGTGGGTCCCCGGGGTCGTCGCGGTCTTCTTCGGCATGGGGCTTGGCTGCTGCATGCAGCCGCTCGTGCTCGCCATGCAGACGTCGGTCCCGCCGAAGGACATGGGCGTGGGAACCTCGACTGCCGCGTTCTTCCGCTCGATGGGCGGTGCGGTCGGCACGGCCGTGTTCATCTCGATGCTGTTCAGCCTTGCGGCAGACAAGATCACGTCGACCATGAAGGACGCCGTGAGCCAGCCCGACTTCATCAAGGCCCTCCACGATCCGGCCGTTGCTGCCGACCCGGCGAACAAGCCCCTCTTCGACCTGTTCAAGGGCGCATCCGGCGGCCTCGGCTCGGACAACCTGAACGATACGAGCTGGCTGCGCAACGCCAACGCCGGGCTCACACACCCCATCAAGGACGGCTTCGCCCAGGCCGTGGACGGCGTCATGCTGACCGCGGGGGTGCTCGTCTTCGTGGCGTTCCTCATCACGCTCGCACTCCCGAACGCCAAGCTCCGCGATCCCAAGGCGGCGCTCAAGGAGCCTGCTGCGGCGTAGCAGAAACACTCGCCGCAGCACCCTCGGCACCCACAGCGCGCGACCTCTGACGGCGCGCGGCGCCAAGGACGACGGCGGCACCAAGGACGACGGCGCGCGGCGACTTCCCAGCGGAGGTCGCCGCGCGCCGTCGGCCGTTTTGGGGAGGATTTTCTGGGGACGCTCCTTTAGGGGAAGACCATCTGGGACGATGCCCGTCCGAGCGGGCCTTCAGGGTTTTCCCACGCCCCGGCAACTCGACATTCACCTGACGTCCATGCCACCGCCCTCCGGCGGGCGCACGGTGTCCTGCGGGTGGGGGACGCACCGGCACACCCGAAAAAGAGGACCCGCCATGAATATCAAGTCTTCCCGCCGCCGCGCGCTCGCGCTCGGCGCAGCCCTTTCTGCTGCCGTCCTGACGAGCGCCGCGATGCCCGCGATGGCCGCAGCAACGACCCCGACCGGCACTGCCGAGTCCTACAGCGTCAAGACCTTCGCGGCCGTGGGCGGCGAGACCAAGCCCGATGACATCGTCCGCCTTGGTGACAGCATCTACGTCGCGTTCCAGAACGGGGTCGGCTCGATGGGCGAGCCCGCCGCGAACGGGAACACCGCGAGCACCGTCCAGCAGTACTCCCTCGACGGCAAGCCTGGTGCCTCGTGGAACATCACGGGCAAGATCGACGGCCTCGGGTCCGACGCTGCCAACGGGCGGCTGTTCGTCACGACCAACGAGGACGGCAACTCGTCGTTCCACACCCTGACCCCGGCCGCGGGCGCGCAGGCCGTGAAGGACTACTCCTACACCGGGCTCACGCACGGCGGCGGAACCGACGCGATCTCCGTCTACCAGGGCAAGATCCTGGTCAGCGGCTCCAACCCGGCCTCGACCTCAGGGCCGGCCGTGTACCAGGTGACCCTCTCGGGCTCCACCGCCGCGCTCACCCCGGTGTTCAAGGACGACTCGTCGGCGCAGCTCGCCGACGGCGCCCAGGCGAAGTCCACGACCCTCGCACTCACGGACCCCGATTCCAACATCGTGGTGCCGTCCTCGAGCCCTCGCTTCGCGAACGACTTCATGCTCGACTCGCAGGCCGACCAGCAGCTCATCTTCGCCGACAGCGCCGCGTCCCCGCAGCTGCAGGTGCTCAACCTGAACAAGCAGGTCGACGACACCGTCTTCGCCTCCGGCGCGAACCAGACCCTCTGGCTCACGGACCCGGACCACAACTCGGTTGACGCCGTGACCGGCAACTTCGCGAGCGGCTCGGCGGTTTCGACCGTGACACCGAAGGCGGGCGCGAACTACCTCGCGTCGCTCAACCTCGACAACGGCACGCTCACGCCGATCTCGGGTCTCGCGGCGATCCACCCGAAGGGCCTGCTCTTCACGAACGCGGGCTAGGCACCGACCCGGGATTCCGGGTACGGGCCCCAAGCTCAAACAGACGACGGCGCGCGGTGCCTTCCTTCGCGGAAGGCGCCGCGCGCCGGGGCTCTAGCCGGGGATCTCAAGGATGGGGCCTCACGGGCTTGCCCTAAGCGTCCGCTGGGGGGGTGGGCCGCTTGGGGTGTCACACCGTGCTGCTGCAGCCCGCTGTTAGACCGCGCGCTGGTGGGTGAGGCCGAAAGGGACGCTCGGGTCGTGCGCGACCGTGTACTTGCCCGCGGCCTCGCGGGTCACGAGGATCCCGCAGCACGGGTTCGCGGCGGCGGACTGCTGCAGCGACTCGATCGCCGAGCCAAGCATGTGGTCAAGTTCGTGGGCGTGGTCGACGACGACGCTCAGAGTGTGGTGGTGGTGCACATCGGGGGTCATGCGCACGCTCCTTTCAGGACTCAAGTCAAGTCAAGTTTCAAAGCATTTAGTTTAGGCTACAACGTCCCATGGTTGGCAACTGCTCATCTCCGGCCGCGGGACCCTCACCAGTTTTGACGACCCGACGACGGCGTGTCACCCGAATGCGCCGGCCCCAACCTCAAACGGTCAATGCAATTCGATCGTGAGGGTGGGTCCGATGGCTTCGGGAGTTGGGCAGGGGCGACGCTGGCGTGGAATGACCTTCGCCGAGCGGTGCGCCTCTGAGCATGAAGTGTGG
>NZ_SWDW01000017.1 GCF_004919045.1 Sinomonas albida | reverse complement strand
TGCGCTCCGGCATCGTCCCGTCGGGGGCCGGGGGCCCGCCCTCGGCAGCGGTCTTGGAGCCGTACGGGGTCGGGGCGAGGAGGTGCTGGATGCCGGCGGCGTTGGGGGCGACGTCCGCCACCGGGACGCCGGACATCTGGGCGCGGACCTGCTCGCGGTAGCCGACGGAGTTGTAGGCGCAGAAGGGGATGAGCCGCCCGTCGGGGGTGATCTCCTCGACGCAGCACTTCATGAGCTGCTTGACGTTGAGGGTGTAGGGGTCCTGGAAGTCCTGGACGACGATCATGAAGGCCTTCTCGCCCAGGTCCTGCGCGGCGGCGGGCAGGTCGATGCCGCAGCTGGCGCACTCGAGTCCGGCGGCGGTGGCCTGAAGGCTCCGGGCGGTGGTGTCGGAGCCCATGCTCGCCGAAGCGCTCCAGAGGGCCTCCAGCGCGGTGCGCACGTCCGGGTCGGGCAGGACCCGGTTGGTGACGTAGTCCATGTACTCGTCGAGGTCGATCAGGCGCGGGATCGGCACTACGGTGGTTCCCTCCTCGGTCCTGTCAATGAGCAGGTAGGTGATGGAGCGGCAGGTGGGGAAGCAGCACGGGACGGGGAAGAAGTCCGCAGGCGTGAACCAGTCCGGGCACTGCTCGGCGACAAGCCGGATCACATCCGGGTTGGTGAGCCGGTTCAGCGGGTCGAACTCGTGGTGGCGGCCGGAGTGGGTGACCGGCTGGAACGCCACCGAGCGCACCGCGGGGTGCTCGATGCCGAACCGGACGATGTCCCCGACCTCGTGCTCGTTCAGGCCGCGTTCGACGGCGGCGACGAGAGTCACGGGGATGCCCTCCTCGGCGCAGTGGTCCAGGGCGCGGCGCTTGCGCTCCAGGAGGTTCTTCCCGCGCAGGGCCAGATGGGTGGACTCGTCGAAGCCGTCGAACTGCAGGTAGACGCTCACGGTCTTCCCCGGCCTGCGGTTGCGCTCCCCGAGGGCCTTGACGAACGCCCTGTCGCTCGCGAGGCGGATGCCATTCGTGTTCAGGGTCACGGTGCGGATGGGGCGCTCCTGGGCGAGGTCGATGAAGGCCAGGATGTCCTTGTGGATGGTCGGCTCTCCGCCGGAGAGCATGACGACCTCGGGCTCGCCCTCGGCCGCGACGAAGGCGTCCAGCATGGTGGCGCACTGCTCGCGGGTGATCGAGTAGCCGTCGGGCTGGTGGCCGGAGTCGGCGAAGCAGATGGGGCAGTCCAGGTTGCAGTTCGTGTTGACCTCGATGATGCCCAGGCAGGCGTGCTGCTTGTGCGCCGGGCAGAGCCCGCAATCGCTCGGGCACCCCTCGGCGACCTCGGTCTGGGTGGCCAGCGGCAGGGTGCCGGGCTTGTTGTACTTCGCCGAGGAGAGGTACGCGTCCGCGTCGCTGTAGACGAGGGCCTCGAACTGGCCGTGCTCGCGGCAGCGCTTGCGCAGGTAGACCTTCGAGTCCCGGATGTTCACCTCCGCGTCCAGGACTATCTTGCAGACCGGGCAGATGCTCTTGGTGTACTCGACGAAGACTTCGTCGCGGGTCGTGCGTTCGATGCTCATGCGGCGAGGGTTCCTAACCACGTCGTGGTCCAGTCGAGTTCGTGGTCCGGGAGGGCGCCCGGCTGTGGTCCCCTCATCGGTGCTCTTCCCTCAAGGTGATGCCGGTGCCCTGCTCGAAGGCGACCATGCCCTTGATCCGGCGCGCCAGCGGAGACGGGCGGGGGTAGGACCACGCCGCGTTCGGCAGGCGAGTGCCGTCGACCTCGGCGTGGTGGTAGCGGGCGATGCCCTTCCAGGGGCACAGGGTCCGCAGCCAGCTGTCCGCCAGCAGCCCCGGGCGGAGGGAGTCGGGAGGGAAGTAGTGGTTGCCCTCCAGATAGACGGTCTGCTCGGAGCGGGCGATGCAGGTGTCCCCGTACCAGGCGGCGACAATGGGCTGAGCCTTGGATTCAGGTGCGGCGGTTGCCATGGCGTCCTCTCCTCTCATGCGGTGCCGCGGGCGATGGCCCTGAGGCGGGCGGGGTCGGCGAGGGTGATCCGTCCCCGGCCCTGGCGGATCAGGCCGCGGGAGGCGAACTCGGAGAGGATCTTGCTCGTGGCCTCGCGGGTGGCCCCCAGCAGCCCTGCAACCTGCTCGTGGGTGAGCCTGATCGTGGGGGCGCGCCCGAACCGGGACGAGGAGGGCCATTGGGCCATGCCGAGCAGGGTGGAGGCGACCCGCGCCGGCAGGGGCCGCAGGGCCAGGTCGGACAGGCGGCCTTCGAGCTCGGCGACCCGTTCGCCCAGGAGCCGGGAGATGCGCACAGCGATGCGGGGGTCCGAGAGCAGGAACCGCTCGACGTCGTCCACGCCGAGCTGGCAGACCATGGCGTCCTCGATCGCCTCGGCATAGCTGTCGTACATGCGCTGGCCGACCAGGACCATCTCCCCGAACACGGCCCCGGGCTCCAGGATCGCCATAGTCAGGGCCTTGCCGTCCTCGGCCACCCGGAAGACGCGCACCCGCCCGGTCTTGAGGATGAACAGTGCCTTGACGGGCTGGGCCTGGCTGTACAGCAGCTCGCCGCGGCGGAAGAGCCGCGCCGGGGCCATCATGTCCATCTCGCGGATCTCGGCCGCAGACAGGTCGGCGAAGAGGTCGACCTCGTTCAGGCACGCGAACGCCCCGCCGTCGGCCAGGAGGGCATCCAGCGGGTCGGTCTCGCGCTCTTCGGGAGACCAGGGCTTGGCCCTGGCGGCCCCGGAGGCCAGCTCGTCTCGGCACTCCTCGTTCACGCCCACTCCCTCGTTCACGCCCAATTGTTCAGGCCTTGGCCGTCTTGAGCACGCGCCCGGCGACCAGGGCCAGCAGGACGCCGTAGATCACATGCCCCAACAGTGACATCATGACCGCTGCACTGAACCCGAACACCGGGATGCCGAGCATGAGCGGCATGATCAGAAGAGGGCCGACGACCCACAGGATGACCCCATAGACGAGCCCGGCGACGCTTGCCCGGCCGTAGGAGTGCAGGAAGCGGGCGAAGAACAGGGTCAGGACCAGGCCGTAGACGACCGAGATCATCAGGTGGACCACGACGCCGACCAAGGGCGAGGTGGAGCCCATCATCATGGCGATCGTGGTGAACATGCCCATCATGGCCATGAGCATGCCGAAGACGACGCCTCCGGCAAGACCTCCCAGGAGCCCGGCGATCGCCCGCCGGCCCCAGGACGAGGAGAAGCTTCCGGCGTGGGATGCGGAGGTTGAAGCTGACATCGCGGGTGCCTTTCGAGACGCGGAACTGCTGACAGTCCAGACGCTACGCACCCGGCCCGGGGCGTTCTGTGAACGAGTGCACACAGCGGGAACAGATGCCGGGAGCGGGTCAGCGGGGCCGGGCGGCGGCCCGGCGCAGCGCGAGCAGCACGCGTGCGGCGATCCGCGGCGCCGGGGCGTCGAGGGCGGTCAGGCGGGCCTGGATGGCCGCTAGCCAGAGCCCGTCACTGTGCGTCGGGTAGGCGTGCACGGCCGCTGCGAGATCCGTGGCCTTCAGCCGGGCGTTCACAGCCAGGGACAGCTCCCCGAGGGTCTCCCCGGCCCGAGGGCCAACGATCGTGCCCCCGGTGATCCGTCCTCCACGGTCAAGGACGATGCGGGTGAACCCGCCCGGGTCTGCATCGGCCACGGCGCGGTCCACCCTGGTATGCGGGACCGTCACCGTGCGCCCGGTCCCGGGGGCCGCGGACCGGCCGACGGCGGCGACCTCGGGGGCGGTGAACGTTACCCTCGGCTCGCCGATGCTGGCTGCCTTGCGACGGGTGCCCAGGACTGCGTTGGCGGCGGCGATCGCCGCGTGCACCCCGGCCGTGTGCGTGTGGCGGCTCCTCGCGGTGACGTCCCCCGCCGCCCACACCCGCGGGTTCGTGGTCCGCAGCGACGCGTCGGTGACGACACGGCCGGCCCCGTCGAGGCGGACACCGGCCTCGGGGAGGCCGATCCCGCCGGTGCGCGGAACCTTGCCCGTGGCGGCGAGCAGATGGGTGTAGGGCACGCGTGCCCCATGCCCTGTGAGCAGGACCCGGTCCGCGCCCACGCGGGCGACGGCCATGGCGCCGTCCCCGGTGATCACCCGGATCCCGTCGGCCTCCAGGGCCGCCCGGACCACGGCTGAGGCCTCGGGGTCCTCCCGTGGCAGGAGCCTGGGCGCGGAGGCGACGACCGTGACCTCGGCCCCGAGGCGGGCGAAGGCCTGGGCGAGCTCGCAGCCCACGGGCCCGCCGCCCACGACGGCGAGACGCTCCGGGAGCACGCTCAGGGACCAGACCGTCTCGCTCGTGAGCGCCTCGTCTGGGTCAAGACCGGTCAGGGAAGGCAGGGCCGGTGCGGCGCCGGTGGCCAGCAGGACCGACCGGGAGGGCAGAGGACGCCCGTCCACCCGCACGCCCCCGCTCGGATCCAGCACGGCATGGCCATGCAGGACACGCACCCCCTCGGCTTCGAGGGCTCCCGGGGAATCATGCGGGGCGATCGCGACCACCGCGGCCGCGACCCTGGCCATCGCGGCATCGAACCCGAGCCCGTCGCGGGCGGCGGCGATGAAGGCCTTGGAGGGCACGCACCCGGTGTACAGGCACTCCCCGCCCGTCTTCTCGGCCTCGACAAGGGCCACTCTCGCGCCCAGCCTGGCCGCGGCCTGCGCCCCGACCAGCCCGGCGGACCCGCCGCCGACCACCACCAGGTCCCATCCGGCCATCAGTCCCTCCGCTCCTGTCCGTACCCTGCCCCACGATGGCACAGGCATGCGACGATGGCCTGTGACCGACCGCTACCAATGCTTCGCGCCCCTGTACGACGCCCTCGCGTGCGAGCCCGTCTACCGGCCCGGGCGCCTGGCTGGGATCGCCGGACTGCGCCTGCGACCCGGCCAGGCAGTGGTGGACGCCGGATGCGGGACCGGGCTGAACTTCGCCTGGCTCGAGGCCGCCGTAGGCCCGGCCGGGCGGATCGTCGGCATCGACGCCAGCGCCGCGATGCTCGACCAGGCCCGGAAGAGGATCCGCCGACACGGCTGGGCGAACATCGACCTCCTGAACGCCGACCTGACCGCCATCGCCCCGGACGCCCTCGCCGGCCGCGTCCACGAGGCCACCCCCGTGGTCGACGCCGTCCTGGCCACGTATTCCCTCTCCGTTACCCGGGACCAGGGGGCCGCATGGGAACGGATCCTGGCCCTGTGCGGGCCGGGGACCAGGGTCGCTGTCGTGGACATGCAGCTGCCCACCGGCGCCGCCGCGGCGCTCGCCCCCGCAGCCGCCCTGGCCTGCCGCCTCGGCGGCTCCGATCCCTCCGCGCACCCCTGGGCCCTCCTCGAACACGACGCCCCGGACACCGAGGCCTCCTCGGTGCGCGGGGGCCACATCCAGATCCGAGCCGGAACCCCACGCAGTGCCGCCGGACGCTGAAGCAGCCTACGCCCCGGCCCGGCCCACCACGGGCGCCGAACCCGGCTCTGCAATGCAGATCACAGACCACCGGGGAGGCGAGCCGTAGGTTCTGGCTGAGAACCCCGTCACAGGAGGAGAAGCGACGCGATGAGCAGCCCGAACAGGACCTACCAGGCAGTCTGGAACGGCACCGTGCTGGCCGAATCCGACCGCACCGTCCAGGTCGAGGGAAACCAGTACTTCCCGCCCGAGTCGATCAACCGCGAGCACTTCCGCCCCAGCACCCACACCACCGTCTGCCCTTGGAAGGGCACCGCCAGCTACTACACCATCGAGGCCGACGGCCGCACCAACCGAGACGCCGCCTGGTACTACCCCGACCCAAGCCCTGCCGCCCGCCAGATCAAGGACCACATCGCCTTCTGGAAGGGCGTTCGCGTCACCGAGGCGGGCAGCACCCCACCCGAGGAAGCCCCCCGTCCCCGGGGCCTGCTGTCCCGGCTGCTCGGCCACGCCGGGCACTGATCACCGAACACGCGAGGAAGGAACTGAGCATGGCAGAGCAGGCAGACGTCATCGTCATCGGCATGGGACCGGGCGGTGAGGCCGCCGCGGCCCGGCTGGCCAAGGCGGGACTGTCCGTGGTCGGGATCGAGAAGAACCTCGTCGGAGGCGAATGCCCCTACTACGGGTGCATCCCGTCCAAGATGATGATCCGCGCCGCCGACTCCCTCGCCGAGGCCCGCCGGGTCCCCGAGCTGGCCGGCACAGTCCAAGTCGCTCCGGACTTCGCCCCCGTCGCCCGGCGCATCCGCGACGAGGCCACCGACGACTGGGACGACACCGTCGCCGTCGAACGCTTCGAGAAGGCCGGCGGCCGCTTCGTCCGCGGAACCGCCCGCATCACCGGCGCCAAGACCGTCCGGGTCGACGGGCAGGACTTCGAGGCCGCCCGCGCGATCCTGGTCAACACCGGCACCGACCCTGCCGTCCCGCCCATCCCCGGTCTCGACGGCACCCCGTACTGGACCAACCGCGAGGCCATCGCCGCCACAGACGCCCCGGATTCCTTGATCGTGCTCGGCGGTGGGCCCATCGGCCTCGAGCTCGCCCAGGCCTTCGCCCGCTTCGGCACCCGCGTCGAGGTCCTCGAAGCCCTCGAGGCACTCCTGCCCCTCGAAGAGCCCGAGGCCGGCCAGCTCGTCCAGGACGTGCTCACCGCCGAGGGGATCGGCATCCACACCGGCACCAGGGCCGAGCGGATCGACCACGACGGGACCACATTCACCGTCACGGCCGCGGACACGACGTACACCGGCCAGCGGCTGCTGGTCGCCACCGGCCGCCGAACCGACCTCGACGCCCTCGGACTGGGCTCGCTCGGCCTCGACACCGGCGCCCGCACCGTCCGCACCGACGGGCACCTGCGCATCGCAGACGGCGTCTACGCCATCGGGGACATCACCGGCCACGGCGCCTTCACCCACATGTCCATGTACCAGGCCCGGATCGCCGCAGACCACATCCTCGGCGAACAGCCATCGGAGGCCGAGTACCACGCCGTGCCCCGGGTGACCTTCACCGATCCGGAGGTCGGCGCCGTCGGCCTCACCGAACGGCAGGCCCGCGACCAGGGCCTCCCCGTCGCGACCGCCACAGCCCAGGTCCCCTCCTCCGCGCGGGGGTGGATCCACAAGGCCGGCAACCAGGGCCTGATCAAGCTCGTCGCCGACACCGGCCGCGGCATCCTCGTCGGGGCGACCTCGGCCGGGCCCACCGGCGGTGAGGTCCTCTCCATGCTCACCCTCGCCGTCCACGAGCGCACCCCCATCCAGCGCCTGCGCGAGATGATCTACGCCTACCCCACCTTCCACCGCGCCGTCGAAGACGCCCTCGGACAGCTCCCATGACCACCGGACCCCACGCCCTCGCCCTGCCCGCCTACCTCCCGTCCCCGACGGTCGACGCGGTCAAGGCCGGCCCGCTCGAGATCCACTTCTACGCCCTGTGCATCCTCGCCGGCATAGGCGTCGCCCTCTGGCTCACGAACCGCCGTTGGGTCCAGCGGGGCGGCAAGCCGTGCGAGGTCCTCGACATCGCCCTCTGGGCCATCCCGTTCGGGATCGTCGGCGGACGCATCTACCACGTCATCACCGACCCCGAGCTGTACTTCCTCCCCGGCAGGAACCCGTGGAACGCGTTCGCGATCTGGGACGGGGGCCTCGGGATCTGGGGAGCCGTCGCCCTCGGCGGCCTCGGGGCCTGGATCGGCTGCCGGCGCGCGAACGCCAGCCTCCCGGCCTTCGCCGACGCCGTGGCCCCGGGGCTCCTGTTCGCACAGGCCCTCGGCCGGCTCGGGAACTGGTTCAACAACGAGCTCTACGGCGACCCCACCACCCTCCCGTGGGGCCTGCAGATCCACCAGATGGACCCCGCCACCGGCGCGGCGGCCGTCGGTCCGGACGGCACCCCGGTCGTCCTCGGCTACTTCCAGCCCACGTTCCTCTACGAGGCCCTCTGGACCACGGCCGGCGGCTTCGCACTCATCATCGTCTCCCGCAGGCTCCGCCTCCCGCGCGGGGCCGAGTTCGCCCTCTACGTCATGGTCTACACCGGCGGCCGGTTCGTGATCGAGCTCATGCGCTCCGACTACGCCAACCTGATCCTGGGCCTGCGGGTCAACACCTGGGTCTCCGGGCTCGCGTTCCTCGGCGGCGCCGTCGCCTTCGCCCGCACCATGCGCAGGCCCCGCACCGCGCGCCCGAGCGGGCCCGACGGCCCAGGAGTGGAGCTCGTGCCGGCGGAGGCAGGACTACGACGGAACGCGGCGTCCCCGGCCCAGGATCCGAAAGGCGGGCCGCAGGCCAGGGGCTCAGGACCCCACACCTCTCAGGAAGGACGGCCAGGGACATGGCGCTGAAGATGTCAGAGGAGATGCGCAGGCTCCACGGCCTGCTGCGGTTCGAGCCGACCGCCAAGCGAATCCGCGCGGACGCGGCCGGGCGCACCGTGGTGGACTCCCGGCGGGCGGTGCTGGTCTGGGAAGCAGGCCGGCCGGCCCCCGTGTACGCGGTGCCGGAGGCCGACATCGCCGCCAAACTCGGCCCTGCCCCCGGCACCGGGGACGGCCGGCGTCCTGCGTTCGCCCGCCACCACGGGCCCGGGCAGGAGTACACGCTCCGGGCCCCCGGTGCCGAGCTTCCACATGCCGCGTTCCGGCCCGCGGACCAGGACCTGTCCGGGTACCTGCTGCTGGACTCCAACGCCTTCGAGCGCTTGAGGGAGGACGAGCAGGACGTCGAAGGCCACCCCCGCGACCCCTTCCACCGCGTCGACGCCAGGCCCGGCTCCCAGCCCGTCCGAGTGGAACTCGACGGCCTGGTCCTGGCCGAGAGCGCCAGCCCGGTGCTGGTCCACGAGACGATGCTCCCGGTGCGGACCTACCTGCCGCGCAGCGACGTGGACTTCACGCTCCTGGAGCCCTCGGAACGGACCAGCGTCTGCCCCTACAAGGGCCGCGCGTCCTACTGGTCCGTCCGCGGCGCAGGCACCCGCGGACGGGACATCGCCTGGAGCTACGAACACACCCTGCCGGACTCCGCACACCTGAAGGACCTGATCGCCTTCTACGACGAGCGCACCCAGATCCGCACCGAGGACAGCCAGCTCCCACCCCATGCCACCGCCAGCGCGCTTGCCTGAGCCGCCCGTGGACCACCGGGCGCGCCACCTCCGGGCAGGCCCCGCAGGTGCCACGTCCCCCAGCCGTGCCGCCACCAACCGGCTCCTCGCTGCCCTGAGAGAGGAGGGCTGGGGCCCGACCGCATGGGCCAGGTTCCTCGGCAGGGCCACACTGCGCTCGCTCCAGGAGGCGGCCCGCCGCATACCCGCACTAGCCGAGGCCACCGTCCTGCACGCCGCATTCGCCCTCGCAGCCCCTCCGCACCGCTCACTGCCCTGGCCACGGACTTCTCTCCCTCTGGGCAGGGGCCGCGCGCCTGTTCAGCACATGCTCACCAGTCGGCGCGCACTCAGCACGCGTCGCGTCATTGGTTCCTTTGATGAGACTCGAATGCCTGCAACGTGCTGGCGATGAGCCCGAAGTCATCTGCGATCCAGAGCAGGCCTTGGCGTACTGGATCCTCTGAGGCGTCACGGCGCGGTCCTGCTTTCACGGCCTCGCACCCCCGTTCCGCCGTCGGTCCACGGATCTGACGGCAGCGGGGCCGCTGACAACCCACTGGGCCCTGGGACCGGAACAGCGCCGAGTTCCCCTCCCCCTAGGCCCTTGGACAGATGGCGGTAGATGGTGGGCCGGGTGACGCCGAACTCGGCGGCGATCTCCGCCACCGTGTGAGCGCGTTTGCCGTCGGGGCCGGTCTCCTCGTACATCTGGCGTGCCAGGCGCACCTGCCGGGGTCCGAGCTTGGGCTTCTGCCCGCCGGTGCGGCCCCGGGCCCTGGCAGCAGCGAGGCCGTCGCGGGTCCGCTCGGACATCAAGGCATGCTCGAACTCCGCGATCGCCCCGAGAATGTGGAAGAACATCTTCCCCACCGGGGTCGAAGTGTCGATCCCCTGGTCCAGAACCACAAGGTCCACACCTGTGAATCGCGGCGGTAATTGTCGTGATTTTCTCGTTGGTTAATGTCCGACGAGGAGCGCTTCGAGCGCAGCGTCGACGGCTTCGGGGGTGAGGTGGCGGCGGTTGTTGATGTCGAGGATGCGGTTGATTTGAGTGACGAGGCGGTCGGCGAGTCGGAAGTTGCCGTTGGTGGCGCGGACGATGGCGGCGATCGCGGCTGTGTGCGCGAGTCCTTCGTCGTCAGGATCGGGTTCCGGGAGTCGTTGGGCGACTACAGAGGCTAGTTCGTCTTTGCGGAGCGTGCGGTATTCGTGGGCGAACCCGATGCGGCTGTAGAGCTGGGGGTAGCGGGCAAGGCGCTTTTCGATGCCGGGCATGCCGATGAGGATCACGCCCAGGCTGTGGCGGTCGTAGAAGTCTCTTACTTGCTCTAGGCCGGCTGTCTTGAGCCGGTCGGCTTCGTCGATGATGAGCAGTTCGGTGCGCCCGCAGTGCTGGGATTCGGTGTGGACGTAGGGGTCGACGTGACCGTGTTCGGCATAGTCGAGCGCCCAGGAGATGTGCTGGCAGGCCCGTGGGAGGCCTTGGTCGATCTGTTTGAGCGTGGCGGAGACGGTGGGTGTGAAGAAGGCGGTCCTGCTGCGCAACACCGGCTCGGGCACCGGCGGGAGAGGCTCGAGACCGCCGCTGAGCGGGTGCCATTGCTCCCATTCGTCGGTACCGGCGTAGTGGCGTGCGGAGAGGGTCTTGCCGACTCCGGGAGAGCCGTAGCAGAGGCCGATGTAGCGATTCATGCGGACGGTGTCGGCGAACTCGGTGAATCGGCGGTGCTCTCGGGTGGTGACGAATCTCGGGCGGACGGCGAGGTATGGGGGCGGGGAGCTGTTGAACTCGTCCCAGAGCCCGTTGAGGAAGCGGCGCCCGTCATCGCCTTCCTCGAAGAGGACGGAGCGGGGATGGCGTTGGGGTCGCTTATTCGCTGGCATAGGTCTTCAACCCGTGTTTCCTGGTTTCGTCAGGGGTGGGATCGAGCTCGCAATCGGGCTCGGGCTGAGCCGTTGGGATGAGCTGATGGCGGCCGTCGGCGGGCAGCGAATCGGCGAGGCTGCGCCGTTCTTTCAGTTGCTTCTTCAGGGCACGGCGGCGGGCCGTGCGGGCGGCCTGGAGGTCGGCGAATGTGTAGGTTTCGGATGATCGTTCGGGGGCGATGGCCCGGCACAGGAATGCGTTCTCGTGAAACACGCGGATCTCGCCGAGGTCGCGGGGGTCGTACCGGACGGTGACGTCTTCGCCGACATAGGCCGCGAGGACGGGCGAGATGTAGCGGGTGGAAGCGAATTGGATGCCGTCGCGCTGGACGCGTCTCGTTGTCGCTGCGGTGAGCAGGAGCAGGTCGATGTCCTCGGGGTGTGCGGGACTGCGCGGGACGAACCCGGTGCCGCGCCAGCGGGCGTGCGGGGCAGCCTTCGTCTCGGAATGGGAGCGTTCGTTGTACTCGTGGACGATGAACCGCTCGAGGATCTCGTCCAGTTGGCGGATGGTCAGCGAAGGCTCGCTCAGAGGCTTGCCGCCGGTTCCGTGGGGGATGAATCCGGGCAGGTGCGGCAGGAGCTCAGTGGTCAGGGTGCGGTAGAACCGCTCGATCTTTCCCCGTCCCTGCGGCCGTCCGGCGTGGGAATGGACCAGGCGGATGTGCAGGTCGAGGCAGACCTGTTCCAGTCGGGCCGAGGTGAAGTCCGAGCCGTGGTCGCTGTAGAGCACGTCGGGGAGTCCTGAAACGACCCAGGCCGGGTCGTGCTTGCGGCTGACCGCTTGATGGAACGCGAGAGCCGAATGCTCCGCCGTGGGAGCCTGGACCGACAGGGAGTATCCCGCCACCGCGCGGGAGTAGTCGTCCAAGGCGACCGTCAGCCACGGTCGGACGGCCTGCTGCTGCTCGTCCAGGATCACCACGTCCAAGAGTGTGTGGTCCATCTGCCACTGCTCATTCGGAGCCGCTGCCGTGCGGCGGAAGACCAGCTCGAACCTGTCACGGTAGGCGGCGCCCCCCTCCGCCGCGAGCGTGCGCAGGCCCGGGTCGATCCCCTTGATGATGTCCCGCACCGTGGTGTAGCCGGGGGCCGACAGGCCTCGGCTCCGGGCGATGTCGCCCACCCGACGGTGGATGTACGCAGCCGTCGGAGCAGGCCGTCCCAGCGCAAGAGCCTCGACGGCTTCGACGAGCTCCGACGGAGTGCGTTTGGTTCCCTTGTCGCCGCGCGAGGGCCTGGCCAGCCCGCCGCCTTCCGCCCGGCCCGCCCATCGCTGCAGCGTGCGAACCGTGACGCCGGCGTCCTCTGCAAGCCGCACCCAGGGCACGCCGTCGCGATGCCGATGCACCAGCTCGGCCTTCTCCCGGTCGCTGAGCCCTGCCATTAGTGCTCCTGGTCCTCAGGCATGCTCAACGTGCTGGGCCAGATGGCGGTAAATCGTTCCGCGCGAGACCCCGAACGTCTCGGCGATCTGGGCCACGGTGTGCTGCCTGGCGTCGTACATCGCCCGGGCCTGCGCGGCCTTCGTCGGGCTCATCTTAAGCCGGCCACCGCCCTTGCGGCCCCGGGCCCGGGCGGCTGCGAGCCCGTCCTGGGTGCGCTCCACGATCAGGTCGTGCTCGAACTCGGCGATAGCGGCGAGCATGTGGAAGAACAGCCGCCCACCAGGGGTGGTGGTGTCGATACCCTGGGACAGCGCCTTCAAGCCGATCCCTCGGCGCTGCAGCGTGTCGGCGATCTCCTTCAGGTTCCGCACCGAACGGCCGAGCCTGTCCAACTTCGCCACGACCAGGGTGTCGCCGGAGCGCAGGTAATCGAGGGCCTCGTCCAGCGCCGGCCGACGCGTGAGCACCCCGGAAGCGTGCTCGACGAAGATTTTGTCGCATCCAGCGGCTTCGAGTGCGTCCGTCTGCGCCTCCGGGTTCTGCTCCCGGGTCGAAACCCGGGCGTATCCGACCAATGCCATACCCAGAATGTATCGTAGACGTTCCTGAGAGTACATAGCTGTCGGACACGGACCATGGAACACGACACGCCGCAATCGATGAGTCCATCGACGAGTGTCCTATGGACGGCCGTCCACGGGATGGGTGGCCGCCAGTGCAGCGGACTCCGTTGAGGTCGGTCCTGCGAGCCCCCGTTACCTTTCTCATGGCTCCCCGGTCCGGGAGGATCGGGGTGTTGGCCGGTCGGGTTCCGGCATGATGTTCTGCCCCCAGTCGTCCATGATCCGGGGGGTGTTGTCACCGGGGCCCGTCTCGGCGGTCGCGGATCGCTGATAGAGGCACGACCCGAGCAGTTCCAAGGGACCTTCGTAACGTGGATGCCGAGCGTGACCGCCTCATCCGGCCATGAGCGAGAACTGAGCGGAAGGAGACCAGTGCCAGTGACCGATCCCCTGCCGGCGGTGTTCGTCGGGCTCGACGTCGGCAAGTCCGACCACCACGCCGTGGCGCTCACCGCCGACGGCAAGACCGTCTTGGACAAGGCCCTGCCCAACAACGAGGCCAAGCTCCGGACCATCCTCGAAGGCCTGACCGCCCATGGGCCCGTGCTGATGGTCGTGGACCAGCCCGCCACCATCGGGGCCCTTCCGGTCGCGGTCGCCCAGGCCATGGCCGGGGTCGAGGTCGCCTACCTGCCGGGGCTGGCAATGCGCCGGATCGCGGACCTGCACCCGGGTTCGGCGAAGACCGATGCCAGAGACGCGCTGATCATCGCCGACGCCGCCCGGACCATGCCGCACACCCTGCGCTCGATCCAGGCCGACGAGGAGCAGATCGCCGCGCTGGCGCTGCTGGCCGGGTTCGACGACGACCTCGCCGGAGAGGTCACCGCTGTATCGAACCGGCTCCGCGGGCTGCTCACCCAGATCCACCCCGCGCTCGAGCGCGCCCTCGGGCCACGGATCAGCCACCCCGCGGTGGCGGACCTGCTCACCCGCTACCCCACCCCTGCCAGGCTCGCCTCCGCCGGGAGAGGGCACGTGCGGGCGAGGCTGAAGAAGCACGCACCCCGCCTGGCCGGACGGCTGACCGAGGAGGTCTTCACCGCCCTCGACGAGCAGACCGTCACCGTGCCCGGAACCGACGCCGCCGGCGTCGTGGTCCCCATCCTGGCCGAGCAGCTCGCCGCACTCACCCGGCAGCGGACAGAGATCGCCACCCAGGTCGAGGCCATCGTGGAGGCCCACCCTCTTCATCAGGTCCTGACCTCGCTCCCCGGAGTCGGGGTCAGGACCGCAGCCAGGATCCTCACCGAAGTCGTCGGCAAGGACTTCAAGGACGCCGCCCATCTGGCCTCCTACGCCGGCATCGCGCCAGTGACGCGAAGGTCCGGGACTTCGATCCGCGGCGAGCACGCTCCACGCGGCGGGAACAAGCGCCTCAAACGCGCCCTGTTCCTCTCCGCGTTCGCGTCCCTGAACCACCCTCCATCGAGGGCCTACTACGACCGAAAACGCGCCCAGGGCAAACGACACAACCAAGCCGTCATCGCCCTCGCCCGCCGCCGCTGCGACGTCCTCTTCGCCATGCTCCGCGACGGCACCCTCTACCAGCCGCCAACAGCCTCAGCGGCTTGACGAAAACCATAGAGGCACCCCCCCCACTTGGGGCGCTTGGCAACGAAGTCGGGGCCGTCTCTCGGATCTAGGTGTCGCGCTACGGGACCGACCGGTGCGGGCTGAGCGTCGTGTGTGACCGCCCCGGTGGGCTGGGTGTGCGAATGCTGGCGCGGGGCCGAGCCCACTGAACCCGCCGTCCGGCCCCGGACGTCGGGGGGCCTAGGACGGGGTCCCGGCGCCGCCGCCGGCCTCGACGGCCGAGAGTGCGGCGCGGAGCTGGGCGTCGGCGTCCTGGGAGACGTCGCGGACGGCTGGGCTGCCGCTGAGCTGGACCATGGTCTGCGGGTCGATGGCCTCGACCGTCGTGGCGTCGTCCGCCGGTTTCCTGCGGACGACGACGTTGCAGGGCAGCAGGGCCCCGAGCTCGGGCTCTGCGGCCAGGGCGCGGCTGGCGAGCTGGGGGTTGCAGGCCCCGAGGATCAGGTAGTCGCCGAGTTCCGTGGCGGCGTCGGGGCCGAGCTTGGCCCCGAAGGTCGCCCTGACGTCGATCTCGGAGAGGATGCCGAAGCCCTGCTCGGCCAGCGCGGACCGGACGAGCTCGACCGTGCGCGGGTACGGCTGGGGCACGCTGATGGAGTGGGTGTAGGCCATGGGAGGGTCCTCCTTCGGTTCGTCCCATCCATCCTCACAGGGGAGATCGGGCGATGGCAAGGGGCCCGCCCCCGGGCCGCAGGGTGATGGCGGGCCCCCGGTTGCGGGCCATGCTGCAGGCACATGGTGCCTGTGGGTTCAGCGTCCGAGGATGCGGGAGAAGAACGTCCCGAGGGCGCTGGGCTCATTCTCGTGGCCCTGGCAGCGCTGGGAATTCGGGACTCCTCGCATGACCTGCTGGACGTGTTGGCCGCAGCCGGCCCAGGTGAGCTTCCCGCACTTCCTGCAGGTGACCTGACGGCACATTTTGTTCTCCTTCTCGTGGATTTCTTGGGTGGGGTGACTTATCGGGTGAGAGCCTGGGCCGCGACGTACGCGGCGACCAGGAGGACGAGCGCTGCGAAGCCGCGCTTGAGCGTCGCCTCGGGGAGGCGCCGTCCGAGGCGGCCCGCGACGAGCGAGGCTGCCATCGCGGCCGCGGCGAACGCGCCGACGACGGCCCAGTCGAAGTGCATCTCCCCGAGGTGGGCCGCGAGGCCCGCGATCGAGTTGATGACGATGATGACCAGGGACGTTCCGACGGTCAGCGCCATGGGCAGGCCGAGCACCAGGGCGAGCGCGGGGACGATGAGGAAGCCCCCGCCGACGCCGAGGAGTCCCGTGAGGAATCCGACGACGGCGCCGGTCAGGATTGCCTTGGGGAGGCAGCTGCGCCAGTTGACCCCTCCTTGGGGCAGGGCGCAGGAGCCGCCCACGGCGTCGGTGCGTCGGAGCATCCGGACGCCCGCGGCGACCATGGTCGCTGCGAAGACGAGCAGGAGGACCCTCTGGTCCAGGACCCGGTTCACTGCCGCGCCGAGGTAGGCCGTCGAGGTGCCGGCGGCACCGATGACCACGGCCAGGCGCCAATTGACGCCACGGCGGACCCTGGGCAGGACGGCGACGACGGACGACGCGCCGACGACGACGAGCGAGCCGGGAATGGCCGCCGCGAGCGGCAGGCCGACTCCGTAGACGAGGGCCGGCACCGCAAGGATCGACCCGCCCCCGCCGACGAGACCGAGGAGCCCGCCGACGACGGCGCCGAAGCCCAGCGCGGAGACGATCATCCGGTGTTTCCTAGCCTCTGGAGGGCCTGATGGGCAGTGGGCTCGCTCGCGGAGCGGTTCCACGGCATCCAGGAGAGCACCTTGCCCAACGCGCAGCTGTTCGTTGCGGCGGAGACGGTCAGGCCCGCACCGATCCCGCCCGCGACCAGGCGCAGCCGCGGGGAGATGAAGCGGCCGGCCAGGATGCCCGCCAAGACCAGGGAGCCCGCCGTCATCCGCACCTGCCGTTCGAGCGCCCACGTCTGGGCGCCCCGCACGACCTCGCCCCCGGCGGCGGCGAAGGCGGGCACGCCGCCTTCGAGCACGCTCACCTTGGAGAGGCCGACGGCGGCAAGCCGCTTCTGCGCCTGCTCGGCTCGGGCCCCCGACTGGCAGACCAGGACGACGCGGGTCCCCAGCCGTTCGGCGAACTCCCCGGTGTGCTCGCTCAGCAGCGGAAGGGGCACGTGGTACGAGCCCTTGATGTGGAGGGAGTCGAACTCGGCTCCGCTGCGGACGTCCACGACCATGAGGTCGTCGTGACGGGCGGCCCACTCCTTGAGGGTGGCGGGGTCGACTGTGGCGGGCATGATTGCTGTGCTTTCGGTCATCGCTTCTTTCGATCTGGGTTGCTGGCGGGCCGGTCTGCGGCGCACCGGGGAGGGTCGGTCAGGCGGTGGGCAGGCCGGCGGCCTGCCAGGCGAGCATGCCGCCGGCCATCGTCTCGGCGCTGAATCCCGCAGCAGCGAGCTGGTCGGCCGCGGCGGCGCTGCGGCGGCCGCTGCGGCAGACCGTGATCACCGGCAGGGCCGGGTCGAGTTCGCGGAGGCGGGAGCGCAGCTCGCCGAGCGGGATGTGCCGGGCGCCGGGAATCACGCCGTCGGCGAGCTCGTCGGCTTCACGCACGTCGACGATCTGGGTTCCGGCGCCGAGCGCCTGGGCGGTCTGCTGAGGTGTGACGTCCATAGGAGTGGCCTCTCTCATGGTTGATGGAATACCCCAGGGGGTAGAATGAACTGCTGCCCGATCGGGCCCGTGAGTTATTCGAGGAGCTGTTGTGGTCGAACTGAAGCCCCAGGACATGACGCCAGTGCTGAACCGTCTGCGCCGAGCGCAAGGTCAGCTGGCCGCCGTGGTCAGGATGATCGAGGAGGGCAAGGACTGCACCGCGGTGGTCACCCAGCTCTCCGCGGTCTCCAAGGCGATCGACCGGGCGGGCTTCGCGATCATCTCCTCCGGTCTTGAGGAGTGCTTCCGCGCGGGGAGCGACGAGGTCGACCGGAAGCAGCTCGAGAAGCTGTTCCTGTCCCTGGCCTGAGCGTCCCGCCCCATTCCGCTCCCAGCGCGGGGGCGGCCGCCCGGCGCGAGCTGCGGGCGAGGGCGTAGAGCCCGAAGGCGGCGAACACGGCCACGAGCACCATGCCGATGAGGCCGGTATCGAGCCCGGCCAGCGCGGCGAGCGGGCCGCTGCGGACCCCGAACAGCTGGGCGGCGGCCGAGGCCAGCCCGACCGCGCCGACCAGGAACGCGACCGCGATGGAGACGGCCGTGACGGCGAGGTTGTAGGCGGCCTTGCGGACGGTGTCCGCCGAGGCCCAGCGGTAGATGCGGTTCATGGCGATGCCGTCAGCGCTGTCGGAGAGCGTCATGCCCGCGGTGAACAGCAGCGGCAGGGCCAGGGCCGCCAGCGGGGGCATCCCGGGGCTGAGAGCCCCGGCCGCGAGGAGGCCGACCGAGGCCGCAGTGTCGAGACCGAGGCCGAACAGGAATCCGGTCGGGTACATCTTCCACGGGGCATCGACCAGGCGCGCCAGCGGCCCCAGGGCCCGGAAGAGGATCCCCCGGGAGCCGAGGCACCGCTCGAGGTCGGCCGTGTCGACGGCTCCGCCGCGCGCCCTGACCAGGACCGAGCCCATTCCTCGCAGGGATGGGAGGTTGAGGGCCCCTGCCAGCAGCAGGAACACGCCCGAGACCGCCGAGCCCCACAGCGAGGCGCCCTGCCGCAGGGCCGAGTCCTCGTCCGCGAGCCTGTGGGAGAAGGCATCGACGCCGGCCAGGACGAGCGCGACGGCCCCGAGTACGACGGTCGAGTGGCCGAGCGCGAACCAGAATCCGACCGACACCGGGCGCTGCCCGGCGGCGACGAGGCGCCGGGTGGCGTTGTCGATCGCGGCGATGTGGTCGGCGTCGAAGGCATGCCGGACGCCCAGGGCGTAGGCGCTCACCGCGAGCCCGGCCAGCATCGCCGGGCTCGCCCCGCCGCCCAGAAGGGCGGGAAGGACGAGCATTGCCAGGAGCCCCCACCCGGCCAGGTGCAGGGTCAGGACGGCCAGGCTCATGCCTGTGAGGGTCCGGCGCTCGCCCCGTGCGGCTGGGGTTCGGGAGGCCAATGGGTGTTCCTCTCATCGCGGTACTGGGGGTATCGGAAGGTCGGCTGGCCGCAGCAGGGCGGAGGATGATACGGCTGGCCCGGGGAGGCTGGCGGGCCCGAGGGGGGACGGGCCCGCCAGCCGGTCTGTGGGGGTTCAGGCCGCGATCGGGAGGCCTGCTTCGGCGGCGCGGTCGAACGCGTCGTCGATCTGGACGACGTCGTGGCCGGCGCGCTCGAGCAGGCTCGCGGCGACGCCGGAGCGGTAGCCGGAGCCGCAATGGACCCAGATGCGGCCGTCTGGGACCTCGTTGAGGCGGTTCAGGAGCTCGTGGAGCGGGATGTTCACGGCGCCCTCGATCCGGGATGCCTTGTGCTCGTCCGCGCGGCGGACGTCGAGGATGGCCTCGCCGGGCTTGCGCTGCGCGGCCATGCCCTCCCAGGCGACCCGCGGGTACGAGGAGACCGCGGCATCCGGAGCGAGTTCTCGCGGGTCCTCGCCGAGGGCGGCATCGGGGGAATCGATGCCGATGCGGGAGAGGTCGCGGATGGCGTTCTCGACGTCGGCGCGGGAGCCGACGAGGGTGAGCTTCTTGCCGTAGGGGAACAGCCAGCCGAGATAGGTGCTGAAGCTGTTGCCGTTTCCGTACTCGAAGCTCACCGTGCCCTTGAGGTGCTCGGAGGAGTAGGCGACGCGGTTGCGCAGGTCGACCACCCATTCGCCGGCCTCGAGACGGGCGCGCAGCTCCGCCGGGTCCAGGGACTCGGGCACGTCCAGGTCAGGTTCGCCAGGTCCCGCCATGTTGCCGGGGCTCATGTGCACGTAGTAGCTCGGGTAGGCGGTGAGGTTGGCGATGAGCTCGGCGACGAAGTGCTCCTCGTCCGCGTCCGTGTAGACGTGGTTGGTCGTGAACTGCTCGCCGAGGGTGGAGCCCCCGGCCCCCGTGGCCGGCCCGGATGAGCAGAAGGAGCCGAAGCCGTGCGTCGGGTACAGTGCCGCGTCCGCGACTGCCTCCTCGGCGAGGCGACGCGCGGAGGCGTACTGGTCGTGAGTGAGCCCGACAGTGTGCCCGGGGGCCACAAGGTCCGTCCGGCCGACCGAGCCGTACAGCACGCTTCCGCCGGAGAAGACTGCCTGCTGGCCGTCATGCTCGACGACGTAGGAGAGGTGGCTGTGGGTGTGGCCCGGGGTCGCGACGGCCTTGACCGTCAGCTCGCCGACCCTGACGGTCTCCCCGTCCGCGATCGGCGTGCGCTCGAAGGCGACCTCGTCCGCGGCGTTGACCAGATAGGCGACGCCGTGCTTGCGGGCGTACACGAGGCCGCCGGTGAGGTAGTCGTTGTGCATGTGGGTCTCGGCGACGTGCGTGACCTCGACCCCGGCCTCCTGGGCTGCGGCCTCGACCCGGTCGATGTCGCGCTGCGCGTCGATCACGAGCCCGACGCGGCCGTCGTGCACGAGATAGCTGCGGTCCCCCAGCTGCGGGGTGTCGATGACGATGACGTCCATCATGTTCCTCCAAGAACGCTCTGTGGTCGTGCTTTCGCTCCAACGATACCCCCGGGGGTATCTAGCGGCAAGTCGGTCGCCGCCTCAGATCCGGACGTAGGCCCAGCCTTCCCACTGGCGGCGGGCGAGGTGGCCGACGGCGGCGGGCACGACGGCGACGCCCGCGGCGAGGTCCTCCTCGGTGATGCCGGCCGAGCGCAGGCTGTTCCCGCAGGCCAGGACGCCGATGCCGGCGGCGAGGACGTCCGCGAGCTGGGCGGCGGGACCTCCGGACGTCGCCAGCAGTGCCACGGCTGGGCCCTGGACGACGAGTTCGACGGCGCGTTCGCCCCCGAGGTCGGCCGCGGCATTCAGTGCGGTCCGCATCGCGGCCGGGAGCCAGGCCTCGGGGGACGGGCCGGTGCCGTGGACGACAAGCCCCGAGGCGAGGGAGGGGCTTTCGCTCATCGATGACTCCTTCTCCCGCGCGTACGGCGGGGCATGTGTGGTGGTGGGTGCGCTCAGGCGAGGGTGAGGAACAGCCGGCGCAGCTCCTCCATGGTCAGCGCGTCTTCGGCGGGCGCAGAGGCGCCCCTTGGGGTGCTGACGCAGTCGCGCATGGCGGTGGAGATGAGCTCGAAGCCGGCCTTGTCCAGGGCCCCGCGCACCGCGGCCAGCTGGGTGATCACAGTGCGGCAGTCGGCTCCTGACTCGACGGCATCGATGACGGCACCGAGCTGGCCGCGGGCTCGCTTGAGCCGATTGGCGAGCCGGCGCAGCTCGAGGGACTGGGGCGCGGCACCCTCGGAGGCGGCCAGCGGCTGGGCGGCGCTCATCTCAGGCCACCTCCGGTCCGAAGTGCACCTGATGGCCGTTGCGATACCACTCCGTGATCCCGCCGAGGACGTTCACCGCATCGAAGCCCTGCTCGGCCAGGAAGGCGGTGGCCCGGGCGCTCCGGCCGCCCGAGGCGCACATGATGTAGACGGGCCGATGTGGCGGCAGGTCGCCGAGAGATGAGGCCAGGCCGGAGAGCGGGAGGTTCTTCGCGTCGGGCACGCGGGCCTCGGCGTATTCGTCGGCCTCGCGGACGTCGACGATCGAGGCCCCGCGGCCCAGTGCCGCCAGCTCGTTCACCGAGATGCCCTTCATGCTGGATTCCCTTCCGATCGGGGCCCAGGGGATTCTGGGGCGCCACCGACTAGGATAATACCCTAGGGGGTATGTGCCAAGTCTCTCCCGGGCGGGGGTGTCGTCCCGCGCCCTCCCTGCCGGCGTGCGCCGGGCGCCACGGGAACTGCCCGAGGCCCGCTTGCACCAAAATACCCCCAGGGGTATCATGGGGGACATGGCTACCATCGACATCACCGAAAAGACCTTCGACGAGACCGTCGCCCGCGACGGGGTCGTGCTCGTGGACTTCTGGGCGTCCTGGTGCGGCCCGTGCCGCAGGTTCGCCCCCACCTTCGCTGCCGCGTCGGAGGAGCACCCCGAGGCAGTCTTCGCCAAGGTCGACACCGAAGCCGAGCAGCGACTGGCCGCCGCGGCCAGCATCACCTCGATCCCGACCCTGATGGCCTTCCGCGACGGGATCCTGGTCTTCTCCCAGCCCGGGGCGCTGGATCCCTCCGGCCTGGAGAAGCTGATCGCGGCCGTGCAGGGCCTGGACATGGACGAGGTCCGAGCCCGCCTGAAGGCCCGGGCCTCCTGAGCCGACGGTCCAGGAAGGAGAGCGCATGAGCGAGCAGCTGATCATCATCGGCTCCGGCCCCGCCGGGTACACCGCCGCCGTCTACGCCGCACGCGCCGGCCTGGAGCCCCTCGTCCTGGCCGGCTCGGTCACCGCGGGCGGGTCCCTGATGAACACCACCGAGGTCGAGAACTTCCCCGGCTTCCCCGCCGGGATCCAAGGGCCCGAGCTCATGGACGGCCTCCAGGCCCAGGCCGAGCGCTTCGGAGCCCGCATCGTCTCCGACGACGCCGTCGCCGTGGACCTGGCCGCCGACCCCAAGCAGGTCACCACCGGCTCGGGGCAGACCCACGAGGCCGCGGCCGTGATCCTCGCCACCGGCTCCGCCTACAGGGAGCTCGGCCTGCCCGAGGAAAAGCGCCTCAGCGGGCACGGGGTCTCCTGGTGCGCCACCTGCGACGGGTTCTTCTTCCGCGACCAGGACATCCTCGTCGTCGGCGGCGGGGACTCCGCCATGGAGGAGGCCGCCTTCCTGGCCCGCTTCGCCCGCTCCGTGACCGTCGTGGTCCGCCGGGACGCCCTGCGCGCCTCGCGCATCATGGCCCAGCGCGCGGCCGAGAACCCGAAGATCCGCTTCGAGTACAACACCCGCATCGCCGCTATCCACGGCCAGGAGAAGGTCGCCGGGGCCACCTTGGAGGACACCCTCACCGGGCAGCGGAGGCACATCGAGGCGACCGGGATCTTCGTCGCGATCGGCCACACCCCCCGCACCGAGCTCGTCGCCGGGCAGCTGGAGCTCGATCCGGAGGGCTACATCGCCGTCGCGCACCCCACCACAGCCACCAGCATCGAGGGCGTGTTCGCCTGCGGGGACGCCGTCGACCACCGCTACCGCCAGGCCATCACCGCCGCCGGCACCGGCTGCGCCGCTGCCCTGGACGCCGAACGCCACCTCGCCGCCGGCCCGGCCGGACGAGAGCTCCCGGGGCAGCCGGCCCGCAGCCACCGAGTGCCGGCCCCCGCCGGGGCCGCACGGTGAGCCCGCCCGGCGCAGGAGCCCCCGACCAGCCCCGGCAGGCCGCGGCGGGGCCCGTGCTGGGGCTGCGGCAGAACCTGGCCCAGTTCATGCTCCTCGTCGCGGTCAACGCCCTCGTCGGGGCCACCCTCGGCCAGGAGCGCACGGTCCTGCCCCTGCTGGCATCCCAGACGTTCCACCTCGGCCTCTACACCAGCGCGCTGACTTACATCCTCGCCTTCGGGGCGTCCAAGGCCGCGATGAACTACTTCGCCGGCACGCTCTCGGACAGGTTCGGCCGCAAGCCGGTCCTCCTGGCCGGCTGGCTCGCGGCGATCCCCGTCCCGGCCATGCTCATCCTCGCCCCGGACTGGGGCTGGGTCATCGCGGCCAACGTGCTCCTGGGCATCAGCCAGGGCCTGACCTGGTCCACCACGGTGATCATGAAGATGGACCTGGTCGGCCCGAAGCAGCGCGGCCTCGCCATGGGCTTCAACGAGGCCGCCGGCTACCTCGGCCTCGCCCTCACCGCCCTGGCCACCGGATACCTCGCCTCCGCCTACGGGCTCCGCCCGGCGCCGTTCCTCCTCGGCGCCGCCTACATCGCCCTCGGCCTGGGCCTGACCGCCCTGACCGTGCGCGAGACCCACCACCACGCCAAGGCCGAAGCGGCACAGCACGTCAGCTCGCACGGGAGCGCGCACGCCGGCCTCACCACCGGGCAGGTCTTCACCCTGACCAGCTTCACAGACCGCTCCCTCTCCTCCGTGAGCCAGGCCGGCATGGTCAACAACCTCAACGACGGCCTCGCCTGGGGCCTCTTCCCCGTCCTGTTCGCGGGCGCCGGGCTGAGCCTGGACCAGATCGGCATCCTCGCCGCCGCCTACCCCGCAGTCTGGGGAGCCGGGCAGCTCTTCACCGGGGCCGCCTCCGACAGATGGGGCCGCAAATGGCTCATCGCCGCCGGCATGCTCGTCCAAGCCGTCGGACTCGCGGTCGTGGCGGCAGGCCACGCCTTCGGACCCTGGCTCGCCGCCGCCATACTCCTCGGACTCGGCACAGCAATGGTCTACCCGACCCTCCTCGCCGCGATCGGCGACGTCGCCCACCCGACCTGGCGGGCCCGATCCGTCGGGGTCTACCGGCTCTGGCGCGACGGCGGCTTCGCCGTCGGCGCCCTCCTGTCCGGCCTCCTCGCCGACCTCTACGGCATCCCCGCCGCCATCGCCGCCGTCGCAGCGCTCACCTCCCTGTCCGGACTAGTCGTCGCCCTCCGCATGCGCGGCCACGACCACCGGGCGCGGTGAGCCCATGGAAGAACAACGCCGGCAGGGAGCTGGACGGGAACCTCCCAACCCTCCGAGAAGCCGGGCTCAGCAGAAGCCCTCGACGACGACAGTTGGTTCGCGAACTCATGGGGTCGCTACGCCTCCCCGGAGACGACAAAGCCCTCAGACCTGCCCGGGAGGGCGCAACATCATCGAGCTCGGCACAACCCCCTGGTCAAGCCTCCGCTCCATGGAACCGAGCCAGGTCCGAGCACCAATAAGAGCCGAAGTCTGCATCGGTCGCCTTCGGATCCGACCACAGCCTCACCATCCAATCACCACTCGCACTTGCACCCATCCCAGGCATCGCCTGCACAGGTCAAGATCCCTTGCCGGCCAAGCGACAAGCGACCATAGACGCCCGGCGCCTCTAGCCAATTAGCGCCGCGGAATCTACGACATTTACCGCCGCGCTTCACACTCCATAGGGTCCGCAATGAGAAGGGGTGAATGGTTGGCAAGAGCTGCCTTGGCCAACAGTTCCAGCGAGAGACTGGCCCACAGGGCACGTTCGTCGAATGACCTTGCATTGTCATCCATGGCCCGATTGATAAATAGCTTGGCCTTGAGCCAGAGGCCTTCTGAATCATACGGCGCCCGCATCGGAGTCTCCTACGTAAAAAGCGACCCGCATTAGGGTTCTATCACGGTCTTCTTCGTGCACCGCCGCGCGCCCGTGCAACACATTGCGGTTAGCGATCATGAGGATCGAGTTCGGTTCGTTCCAGTCAACTGCCTGCGCCCTATTATTCGATTCACTTGCAAAGTAATCGGCAATTTTTCTCGCCCGGTCATCCCCAGGATGCATGATCACAGGATCGAAGCGAAATTCGTTGTTTTCCAGAACGGGGGCAAGGAATGCTGACCGCCCCGCCCCTACAACAAAAATCCCATTTCTAGCGGCGTCGACGTCCAGATCGCCTATATTTGGCTTCCAAATCCGGGTCGGAGTCTGACTTGGCTGAGGAGAGAATAGGGTGACAACATCCGGCGGACGCAGCATGTGCGAGCCGTCTACGTGAAGAGGCTGGGCATCGAGGCCGTGTACGGCGCTCATCGAGTTCGGACGGGATTGGCCCTGTGATGTTGGCCGGAGCGTGGAAGACGCACCTTCTCCGGTCCTTGTTCCTACGGCCACCCATCCCATCTGGGACCCCAGGAAGGAGAGCCCCCAGTCGCTGACAGGACGTTCGAATTTCCCCATGGCCCAGCCTTGTTTCTGGGCGACTGCCCACAACTCTGCAAAATTACTAGAGAGCATGAGGTCACCATAGCTGGCGGACTGCTGAACTTGTCCGTAAGGCGGCGGCTCACCGAACCCCGATCGGAGGACTCAATGGCAGCATCGGATGCCTGCCACCTTGGGACCTGCGGATTCGCAGTTGCCCTGCCCGAAGAAGTGCCCGGTGAATGTAGGACAACTGCAACACTCAACTTTGGATCTCGGTCGAACTCTGTGTGACGTTGGGGTGCACCCCCGCACCACGTCAGGCACACGTTCCGGATCGTGTCAGATTCGGGTCGGCGTGGCGTTTGTCTGACACCGATCCTTCGGGGTCTAGAGTCCTTCCTGACACACTTGGCTCGGAAGAAGGTGGACGCATTGCGTGTGGGGTACGTGCGGGTGAGCTCGGCCCTTCAGTCCACCGTCCGGCAGCTCGACGGCGTCCCGGTTGAGAAGACCTTCACCGACCACGCGTCCGGGTCGAGCCTGGACCGGTCCGGGCTCTCGGAGATGCTCGGCTTCGTGCGCGAGGGCGACACCGTGCTCGTGCACTCCATGGACCGCCTCGCCCGCGACCTCGACGACCTCCTGCGCCTCGTGGACCAGCTCACAGCCAAGGGAGTCGGGGTCGAATTCGTCAAGGAGGGCCTGGCCTTCACCGGGGACGACTCCCTCGCCAAGCTCATGCTCGGCATCATGGGCTCCGTGGCCGAGTTCGAACGGGCCCTCATCCGGGAGCGCCAGGCCGAGGGCATCGCCAAGGCCAAGGCCCGCGGCGTCTACAAAGGCCGGAAGGCGAAACTCGAAGAAGCCGCTGCGGCCGCGATGGTCGCCCGCGCCCAGGCGGGCGAGTCCAGAGCCGCCCTCGCCCGCGAGTACGGCATCAGCCGCGAGACCGTCTACGCCTACCTCCGGGCAGGGGAACGCGCCAAGATTCCTGCGACGATGTCGCAGGAATCTTGGCGAGGCAGAGGAGGCGGCCGATGAGCGAACTGATTCCCACAGACGACGTCCCTTCGGATAGCGACGGGCTGCTGGCGTACGTCGTCGATCTCGTCGAGCGCGGGCGCCGCGTCGCGGCAGTCCAGGTGAATGCTGCGCTGACGCTCACGAACTGGCTCGTCGGTCGGGCGATCTCCGTGCACTCGCTGCGGGACGGCCGCGCTGAATACGGGCAGCGGATTCTTGCGACGCTGTCGCAGGAGTTGAGTGCGAGGTTCGGTTCCGGCTACGACGAGTCGAACCTGAACCGAATGGTCACACTGTCCAGGCAGTTCCCGAATTACGGTCAGGTCGCCCAGCTGGCCCAGCAGGTGAGCTGGTCGCATCTGAAGGAGCTGCTGTCATTGAAGTCCGACGAGGCGCGCGCGTTCTACGCCCGTGAGGCGGCCACCAAACACCTCAGCGTCCGCGAACTGCGGGCGGCGATCAGCCGCAAGGCCTTCGAGCGCAGGGAGATCGCGAACTCCCAGATCCCGGAGGGCTCCGCGACGCCCCGTGACACGTTCGCCGATCCGCTGATCCTCGACGCGCTCGGCCTGCAGGACACTTTTCTTGAGAGGGATCTCGAGGCGGCGATCCTGCGCGACATGCAGTCGTTCCTTCTAGAGGTCGGGCACGGGTTCGCCTTCGTCGCAGCGCAGAAGCGAATGACCATCGATGGTGATGACTTTTATCTCGACCTGCTGTTCTACAGCCGGCCCCTGCGTCGTCTGGTCGCCGTCGAGCTGAAGATCGGGAAATTCGACCCCCGGCACGAGGGCCAGATGAAGCTGTACCTAAAATGGCTCGACCGGTACGAGCGCCAGGACGGCGAGGAGAGTCCAATCGGCCTCATCCTGTGCACCGAGGTCAGCCGCGAGCAGGTCGAGCTGCTCGAGATGCACCGCGACGGCATCGTCGTCGCCGAGTACTGGACGGCACTGCCGCCCAAAGCCGAGCTCGAGGCGAAGCTCGGCGGGATCGTCCGCGACGCTCGGGAACGGCTCGCGCGCCGAGGCATTGACACTTACATCCCCAACGACGGCGCCCAAGGCGGCGGCTCTATGTAGCGTGCACGATCTCGGACCGCTCAAGGGCTGCCGAGGCCGAGATGGCACCGGGTTTCGGTGAACGGTTTCGGTAGCACCCTCGACCAGCGTGTGGACCGCCGCGGTAATTGCCGGCCAGGAGGTCTGCCTGCTGCCGGTCGGTGGACTGCTGCCGCGTCGAAACGCGTGCGTAGTCGATCAGCTTGCCCACGGGCCGCCTCCGATGTGTCTCATAACCAATGATGGATACGCCGATTCACCCAGAAGGTTCCGAGACATGGTTGCGAGAATCGCCGGAAGCAGGCGAACCCGCCCGTCTCCGCGGAAATTGGCGCAGTCCCGTCGCGGCGGTCGCCCGACCGGCGAGACGCCTCGCATCCCTAGGGTTTCGAGACGGGTTGGAGTGTAGCGTTTAGGGCACTTCACCAGCCATTTTTTCGGGCGGGGGTATCTGCGAATCCAGAGGTCGAGGCGTGGTGGGCGACTGATGGCGAGGTTGAGCCGCCCGGGCGGCGTCCAGTGCAGGGCCGGCATTGCCCTCGGGGGCTTCATTGTGGTCGCCGGAGGGATCTGATGGCTCCAGTGGACTCAGGAATCGCCCTCGGCCCGCTCGAGTGCCGCAGGCCGGCTCGCCGATGGCCGTATGATGATGTGTCCCAACGGGAGCAGTCCAACAGGCTGTTGGACTGCGGCGGCTCAACTTTCTGCTGACAGACGGGTTTCGGCCCTCAGGCGCCACGGCGTCAGGCATCAACGATGCCGACTCACCTGGCTATCGCAGCCTGATTCAGGCCCGGTGCAATGGCCGCTCCCCCGATCGAGATCCGCACCGTCGACCTGCTGAGCGAGACGGACCTGGACGAGGCCATCGAAAAGCTGGCAGAGCTGGTCTCCCGATTCGAGGCCAGCTGCGCCGACATGACGTCAACTCCCGTGCGCGCAGACTTCGTCGCCCCAGGAACGTCTTCGATGTCGGCATCACCGCCTCCGTCAGCGCAGCTGGCCCGTACCGGCGCAATTCGATCTCTACGGCCCGAATGTTCTCCTTCCCGAAGGCCTGACTGCTTGTAGCGGCGGAGCCGTCGCTCCTGTCAGACGCACCGCCCGCCCCCAACGAAAAGGAGTGTGCTGGAGGCGGTCATTCCGGCACCGGGGGAACTGCCGGACTCGGGTCAGGGAACGGCGGAGCGTTCAGCTGGTCCAGACGCCTTCTCTGGCTGGGACGATCCCGATTGCCCAGCTTTCGCAGGCAGGCAGCATGGGTCCGTTGATGTCCCGTTCCGCGGCGATCACTCGCCATCCGCGTTCCGCGTATTCGTCTCGGAGGTAAGCGATGCGCTCTGCGGGGCTCAGCGGGCCGAGTGTTCCTCGTTGCTGAATGGTGACGTCGACGCACAGGCCGTCGCGGCAGTCTCGGCCGCAGACATGTCCTGCGAGCTCGCCTGCTGCCAGATCGAATTTGGCCCTCGCACACGAGATACACGTGTACCGCACGTCAGATCTCGGGTACGCGATCTGCCCTGAACCCGGAGGGGTCGGGCCGCAGTATCCTGGCTGGCCGGGTTCCGGAACGCTCTGGCACTCCTCGCATACGGCTCCGGGCGGCCAGCCCGCCGCGAAGCTGCGACGGCCGTCGATCCAGAGGAGGGGAAGGTGCCAGGAGCGTATTGCGAGCTTGTCCCAAGAATCGCCCGGATGAGTCATGGGGTCATCGTATTTAATTCCGTCATCGGAGATCGAGAGCAGCGCGCGTGTTCGACAGGGGCGATAGAGGCCCGGCGTCGCGCGGCGACGGGCCTCTATGGTTCAGTTTCTACCGACCTTTGGTGAGGTGTCTGCCCTGGGTGCGCGGGCTTGTTGGACGGCGTTGGCCTTGACCTTGCCGATGGCCTTCCCGCGACCGGCCGCGGCGTGGCGACGGGAAATTTCTGCTGGGCCTCCCCGAACTGCTTGGCCGCGATCGCCTCTCAGGGGCTCCCGCGACACGCATGCGCTCGGTGTCGGCCTCTAGTCTGCGGCCGCTGCGGCCTTGTCGCCTGCTTCCTCGCGCTGCCTGACGCCCTGCCGGGCCACGGCAGCCTGAGTGGCCTTGTCCGGGTCGCCGGAGCCCTTCCAGCGCTCCACGAGATCGCGGTCCAGCCGGTCCTTCTCGGCCGCAACTTCTCCGCGTACTCGGGATCATTTGCCATGCCCCACGGAGGGGCAGCCTCGCGCTCGAGGGCGGCTGCATCATCAGCCTTGCCGTGTGTACGTACGTAAATACGGCTCACTCGGAGTACGGCTGGGACGCCTCCTCGAGCGCGGCGACGGCCTCTTCCATCTTCCCGGCCCGGGCGAGCCTGAGGACCCAGACGGCCTGCTCGACGACTTCGACGAAGTCCTCCTCGGGCTTGAAGCTCATGGCCCAGGCCTTGAGCTCAGGGTCCATCTTGGAGGTGTACACCTCGCGCTTCGGCTTGCGCTGCCTCCGGACCAGCGGCTGGAGCGTCCACGGCTCCCTGGACTCCGCGGTGGGCTCTGAGTTGCTGGTCGGCGCTGGCGCTGCTGGCATCGCCTCGGCGGGCGGCACGAGAGTGAGCGGCGGCGCCGCGGTGGAGGCGATCGAGTCCCGGGGCCTCGCATCCGAAGCGCCGCGAGGCCCCCGCTCGTGCGCGCGGTCCTGGTCTAGAGCTCGAGCCCGCGCGTGAGGCGCTGGGTCGGTCGCCGCTCCTGGCCCGGGGCGTGCGGGTTGGTCAGCGCTCGGAGTGCGGCTTCGGCTCGAGCGCGGTCGATCCTCTGCGCAGTCGAAGCCGGTCGAGCGCCAAGCGGCATGGTGTCGGCGATGACGTACCGGTCCCGATAGGCCGCGACGACCCGTGCGCGCCGACGCCACAGCCGCCGGCCGTACGCGTCCTTCGGCATAGCCCCGAGCGTCCGTGTCCAGGGCACGTTGTCCTGTAGGGCGGTGTCGAGGACGGCATCGGCCCGCGCTTCCATCAGGTGGCGACGCTCATGGAGAGCGTCGCGCATGTCCTGGCTCATCGGCCCGTCGGCGGGCGGAATGAGGCCGACGATCAGAAGTGGGGCCTTGCGGGTGCGCCCAGAGCCTGCGGGACGGGCGGTTGCTCCTGCGGGACGGGCGGTTGCTCCTGCGAGGCGGTGGTGGATGACGGCGGCGATGTCCTCGACATCCTCGAACGCGCGCACCTGGACGAGGCGCGGCAGGAGCCGGTCGACGTCGTGGTGGTTCGCCTCCGCGCGGCGCAGTTCGGCGGAGAGGGCACCGAATGCCTCGGAGCCGATGACGGCCTCGGCCTGTCCCTGGGTGAGGCCGCTGGCGCGGATGAGGGCGGCCCAGCGGTCGTGCTGGGCGGCTTGGGCGATGGTCTCGTACTCGGCGGCGAGCTGCGCGATCGATCCCCACGCCTCCTGCTCGGCACTGAGGGCCTCGTGGGCGGAGGGCTCGGCGCCGACATGCTGCAGGACCCCGTAGAGCACCGAGCGGGCGGTCGCGTCCGGGTTCTCGGACGGGTGGGGTTCGACATGGTCGTCGGGCCGGTCGAGCACCACGTACGCCCGGTTCGACTCCCGCCCGCGGGTCATGGCGACGTAGAGGTTCTCCCGCGTGCTGGTCGGCTCGACGAGGACGTGGGCCGTGTCGGTCGTGATCCCCTGCGCCCGGTGGGCGGTGACCGCGTAGCCCAGGTCGACGTGCTCAGCCACATACGAGGCCGGGAGGACGATCGAGCCCCCGAACCTTCTGCCGGCCTTGCAGACGGCGACTGATCCGTCGTCGCGGACGGCGGTGATGTTCCAGCGGTCGCCGTTGCGGACCCAGTCCCTGCCGTTGCCAAGCCGGCGGTCGTTGCGGCGGGTGATGACCGTGTCCCCAACTCCTGCCTGCATGCCGTCGCCGAGGTGGACCTCGCGGCCCGGGGTGAGGGTACCGTCGAGGATGAGGTCGGAGCGGGCCCGCTGGTTCAGTCTGGCGACGTCCTCGCGGGTCTCGGCGATCAGCACCGACACCAGCCCCGCGGCGCGGTCGGCGCGCCACCCCGCATAGGCCGCATCGCTCATGGCCTCGGCGCTGCCGCCGGCGATGCGGCCATGCTCGGCGTAGGTGTCGATGACCTCGGTGCGCCCGTGCCGCAGGTCAAGGGAGGCGGTCTTCTCCCACCACTGCGCGAACCGGTGCACATCGGTCAGTTCGGGGGCGTCGTCGCGGACGGAGACGAGGAGCCCGAACGCCCCGCCAGCCTCGACCGACTGGAGCTGGGCCCAGTCGCCCACGAGGATGACCTTGGCCCCGGATTCCGCGGCGGCGTCGGCGATCCGGTCAAGGGAGAGCGTGCCGGCGAGGGAGGCCTCGTCCACGATGACCAGCTGCCCGGCCCCGAACCGGGTGCCGTGGACCTGGTGGTCGGACTGCCATTTCGCGGTGTTCTCCGCAGGAATCCCGAGGTTCTCGGCCAATACCTGCGCCGCCAGGGCCGAGGGCGCCAGCCCGATCACGGAACCCTTCCCGTGCTCGGCCTCCCAGACCCGGCGCAGGGCTTTCATCGCCGTGGTCTTGCCCGCACCCGCCGGCCCCAGTATGACGTCGACCACCCGGCCGGAGACTGCGACCGCGGCAAGCGCGGCCGCCTGGTCCTCCCCCAGCAGCCGCCCCTCCCGGTCCGGCCCCGAGGCGATCCTCTCGACCGAGGCGAGCGTGACCGTGGGCCCGGTAGTGGTGCGGGAGCGTTCAAGGAGCCGGTCCTCGGCGGCGAGCAGGGTCTCGGAGGACAACACGGTCGACTGCTTCGGCCGGAACACGCTCGTCCCATCGGGACGGCGGAACAGCGCCGGGCTGGAGGCGAGCTCCGGCGGGGTCAGCCGCAGCGACGCGGCCTCGGCCGCGTCCACGACGAGATCCACGACCGCTTCACGGTCCTGGGTGGTGGCGAACCGGTACCCCATGGTCTGTCGGGCCGCCTCCGCGGCGAGGTTCCAGCGCCGCCAGGTGGAGCGCTTCTCCCCCACAGCCTCGACCACGCTGCGCCCGAGGTCCCCGATGACCTCGGGCGGGAAGTCGTCGGCGCGCAGCAGCAACGCCGGTTCGTTCGCGGTGACGGTGCGCGCCCACGCGGTGGCGTCCCCGCCCAGCAGGGCGGCGGCGCGGCGCCGCCACTCGGCGGTGAGGTCAGCGAGCGGGCGCACCACCTTCAACGGCCGGGTTGCCAGAGTCGCCCGCGCCCGCAGCTTGATGATCTTCGCCCTCGAGGGCCGATGCCCGTGCCGCTGCACGTACTCCCCGATGAGCCGGTCCTTCTCCGCCTCGACATGGTGCGAGCGGGTGGAGAACTCCGCCACCAACTCCTCCGGCACCCCAGTGACGGCCCAGGCCGGGTTGCGGTCACGCCCCATCTCCCGCTGCTCCCAGCCCACCCCGAACACCCGGGTCATGTGGTCGGCGAAGACCGCCTCGTGCAACTCCGAGACCGCCACCGTCGCCGCGTGCAGCGGCCGCCCATCCAGCGACCGCCACTTCCCGTCCTGCGCGGTCTGGACCTTGTTCGAGACCACCACATGGGTGTGCAGGTGCGGGTCCCCGGACCGGCTGTCGTAGTGGTCGAACGCGGCCGCCACCACCCCGGCCACGCCGACCTGCGCAACCGCCCCACCGGCACCGGTTGCGCCGATGCGGGTCGCTGCAACCTCCCGCTCGAGGAACGCAACCATCTCCGCAACCGCGCCTTGGTGCGCCTGCGCGATCAGCGCCTGCGTCCCCGCATCGGCCACAGCCCACAGGACACTGGCGGACTTCGGGATCGAGAACGTGAAATCGAACCCCGCAACCGCCCTCCGCGTCCCGGCCGCAGCCTCCTCCGCCTCGATCGCAGCCACGGCACCGGCCCGCTCCACCGGGCCGAGTTCGGGGTCGAGCTCCCTCACCCGCTCGGCGGCTCGTTCGGAGGCGGGACGGTACTCGGGATTCGCCCGGCCCAGGGGCTCGCCGCTGATCGGGTCGCGCCCCATCCCCACCAGCAGCTGCAGCTGAGCCTCAGACACCTGATCGCCGGGACGGAGCTGGCCGTCGCCCAGCGCAGGCAGGCCGCTGCCCAGCCAGCGCCCCGGCGGGGTTCCCGCCTCGGCGTAGTAGCGGGTCAGCGGCGTCGACAACGACCGGTCACCATCGGCCGCGGCCACCGTGCGCAACAGGTACCTGTACCCGTGCCCCGCGCTCATCACCCGCATCGAAACCGTCACCACCGCCTCCTCGACAGTAAGGTGAACAGCCACGACCTTTCGCATCAGATGCGCCCTCGCGACGGCGCGACCAGTCAACTCAGAGTAGATTCCGGACCTTTTCGCCCCGTCTGCAAGACGCGTGCGCTCTTCGAAAGGGACCGATTCGCAGGCTTGGCTCGACCCAGATGGTAGTTACGCGGCGGGCCCATCGCAGGCGACTGGCTGGTGGGTTCGGCTGTCCAAACTGGCGAACTGGACCGTGACGGCAGTTGCCGGTCAGGGATCGGAGGCGATGGCACTGAGCTTAAGCACGGCGGCTCGTCGTCTCACCGGTCACGGTGGTGCTTGTCGCGAGCGATGAGGCATCCGATGCCCTGCCCGCCGCCCGGGGTGTCAGCCTTCGGCCCTCTGTGGATGGGCCCAGTCCATTGTGGTCCGTTTGGGGCTCGAGTGAGCAGATCATGTCGTCGACTACACCGCGAGACCGGGTGCCGGGGAGCGTGTGTGCACCTGCCTCTCATGAGATGGCGCATTCATGTTCACCACAGACAGAGGCCGGACGCACCTGCGCAGATGCCCAGATTCCGAGAAAGGGCGCGCGATGACGACTTCCGCGCACGGTTCCCGAAGAGGTTGCGGCTCGCCGCCAAAGAGAGAAACCGCAGGTCACACGGTGGCGCCACGGTGGCACCACCGTCAATCCTGACTTGGCCGGCGGAGAAACCCACACCGGCGACTTTGGCCCCTGGGCGAAGCCAGCGCACACGCCTGAAAAACATGATCGCACCGCAGCGCGGCCCCGTCGACCCCCGGCCGAGCCTTCGGCGATTCGGGGGCACGGGACGATCGAGCCGGGGACCCCGCGCGCACCTGCCCCGCAGAGCGGCCCCACCCGGGCGCCGCCGTCCGACTCGGGAAGACCGTCCCGTGGCTGTCGACCCGTACGAATCCGCCTCCATGGTCCCGGCGGTCACACGAAAGATTCCACCGTCCCCGTTCCGCCCCTGCCAGCAGCCGGCCTCACGGAGGTGGACGAAATGAGTGAGGCGACAGGGCCGGAGTACCTGACGCGCGCCGAGGCCGCCGCCTTGTGCCGGGTGCCGCTGCCGACCTTCGACAAGCTGCGCCGGGACGGGCTGGTCCCGCCCCACGATGCCGAGGTCGGGAAGCACAAGCTGTGGCGGGCGGAGACGATCGAGGAGTTCCTCAGCGTCGGCGGGACGAGACGGTGATGGCCGGGAGGCCGTCGAAAGACTCGCCGGTGCGGATCGACCCGCACACGGGGCGCCCGCTCCCGGAGGGCATCCGCTGGCGGGAGGACCGGAAGCGGTACCAGATCCGCCTCATCGCCCACGACATCGACGGGACGCCGAAAGAACGCACCCAGATGTTCCTCACCCTCGCAGAGGCGAAGAAGGAACTCGCCAAAGCCATCGCGGGGAAGAACCGGGATGGGGCGATGACGCTGAGTCAGTGGCACGAACGCCACTGGCCAGCGATCGCGGCCTCGGTGCGGCCGGCGACGGCGCGTGGATACGACGTCGCCTGGCGGCTGCGGGTGAAGCCCACGCTCGGGCACGTCAAGCTCGAGGCGATGACCTCACCCCTGATCGAAGCGGCGATGGTGAGGTGGTCCGGCACCCCGTCGGTCAAGGTGGACGCCCTCGCCGTCCTCAGCCGGCTCCTCGACGCCGCCCGGCGCGCCCGCATCATCGACTACAACCCCGCCCGCGAGATCAGACGCCCCACCCCGGACGCCGGGATCTCCCCGACCTCACGAGCGCTGACACTGGGACAAGTCGCGCAGCTGCTCGAGGCGGTCCCCGCGGGCCCCTACCGCCGCTACACCGCCGCCCTCGTCTACACAGGGATGCGAGCCGGCGAGGCCACCGCGGTGCGGGTACGCGACGCGGACCTAGAGCAAGGGATCATCAGGGTCAGCCGCAGCTTCTCCCCCGGACCGCACGGGGAGCTGATCGAGCAGAGCCCCAAGAGCCACAAGGACCGCGTGGTGCCCATCATCCAAGCCCTCCGACCCCACGTGGTCGATGCAATGAAGGGCAAGGGGCCAGACGAGCTGCTTTTCTCCGGACCCGACGGCGGGCGGCTCACCGCACGGAACCTCCGCCGCGCCGTGGACTGGGAGAAGATCCGCATCGCGCTCGGGAGTCCGGACTTCCGTGTGCACGACCTGCGGCACACCTTCGCGACCATCCTCTTCGACGCCGGCGCCTCGGCCCCCGACGTCCAGGCCGTGCTCGGGCACTCCAGCCTCCAGGTCACCGAGCGGTACTCCCGAGCCCGAGAAGGAGTCGCCCGGCGCGCCGGGAGCGTGCTCGACGCCGCCCTTAATGGCCCCGTTATGGCCCAAAAACTCGACGTCCCCCGGCTGTGAGAGGAGAGGCAAGCCGCCGTCGGACTGAAGCGAACCGAGAACCCGCCGCTCACCTGCGAAAACCAGAAACCCCGCACCTCGTGGTGCGGGGTTTCCGTGGTGGCTCCGACCGGCGTCGATCCGGTGACCTTTCGATTTTCAGTCGAACGCTCTACCAACTGAGCTACAGAGCCCCGGTGACTCGTCACCGATGGCAACTTGACCGGGGTCATGTCGCCGAAGCGACCCTGACGGGACTTGAACCCGCGACCTCCGCCGTGACAGGGCGGCGCGCTAACCAACTGCGCTACAGGGCCTTGAATGTCCGGGGTTTGCCCCCGCTCACAAGATCTAAATCCTAGCAGACCTGAAGGTCTGCTCCAAACCAGATCCCGTGTACCCCCAACGGGATTCGAACCCGTGCCGCCGCCGTGAAAGGGCGGTGTCCTAGGCCGCTAGACGATGGGGGCCTGAGAACCTCAACGGGCTTCCCTTGCGGGCATCCCAGTCGAAGTGGACGCAAAAAACTATACGGTGCGGCCGCCGTCGCCCACAAATCGCCCGCCCCCTCGCGGCATCCCCCAGGAGCCGCGCGCCGCACTACATTGAGCGCATGGGTGCGCCGTGGATGGACGAGGACGAATTCGAGGCGGCGGTCGAGGCCGCGCTGGCTCGAATCCCGAAAAGCCTTTCCCGACACATGGACAACGTGGCCGTATTCATCGCAGACCGCTACGAGCCCGGGCCGCACGACGATCCCGACACCGTGCTCCTCGGACTGTACGAGGGGGTTCCGCTCACCGAGCGGGACTCCTGGTACGGAGCGGGCTCGCTGCCCGACCGCATCACGATCTTCCGCGAGCCGATCCTCGAGATGTGCTCGAGCCGCGAGGACGTGGTCCGCGAGGTTCTGGTGACCGTCGTTCACGAGATTGCCCACCATTTCGGCATCGACGATCGCCGGCTCCACGATCTCGGGTGGGGTTGACGGTTGGCAGCGACACGACACGCCGACACGCCGACGCCTCTCCTCAAATGACACTGCTGTTGTTTATGCTACGTCTGTGACTAGTGTTGCAATTGTGACACTTGCGCCGTAGCCTCGGTCCGGAGACCAAGAGGCTACGAGGTGTGCTTTGGACAAGAAGTTGACGTCGACCGCGAGGCCATTCGCGGCTTTTTCCGTTGCCGCAGCACTCCTCCTGACGTTCGCCGCAGCCCCTGCGACCGCAGATGATCCGTCGATCCCCACCCCTGAGCAGATCAACGCCGCCAAGGCGAATGCGGACGCAACGGCGGCCGAGGTGACCCACGTCGAAGGCCTCATCAATTCGGCTCAGGACGGCCTCGCCAAGAGCACTGTCGACACGATGCGCGCCAACGACACGTACAGCATGGCGCTCGTGACCCTCGACCAGCGGCGCACGGATGCGCAGCAGGCGCAGAAGAAGGCCGACGCCGCTGCGGCTGCGGACGCGAGCGCAAAGAAGCAGGTTGGCGCCCTCGCGGCAGAGCTCTACCGGAGCGGCGGCCTCAACCCGGGCGTGCAGGCCTACATGGCCGACAACGCCGGAAATGTCCTGGACCGGGCCGCTGCCCTCCAATCGATCGACGCTCGGCGCTCGGAGGCCTTCAACACCGCGCAGCAAGCCGCCGCGGCCTCGTCCCAGATGCGGGCGCAGGCGGACGAGGCGACCAAGGCCGCCGACGACGCCGCCCAGGCGGCTTCGCGGGCGAAGGACGCCGCGGACGCGGCCAACGCCTCGTACCGCAGTGCCGTCACCCAGGCGAACGCCCAGCGCACTACCCTCGTGAGCCAGCTCGCGACCCTGCGCAACACCACAGTCGAGCTCGAGCAAGCCAGAGTCGCAGGCTTGGAGCAGCAGCGTCAGCAGCAGCAGTACGCCGCGATGCTCGCCTCGACGGCGGCCGCGGCGGCCGCCGCAGCCCCGGCGCAAGCGGCGGCCCAGCAGGCCGCGCCGGCCCCCTTGAGTCCGCCCGCGCCGTCGTCCGTCAACGTCGCCTCGAACGGACAGCCAAGCCCGGTCCAGGCTCCGGCACCCGCGCCAGCTCCGGCCCCAGCTCCCGCACCCGCGCCGGCTCCGGCCCCAGCTCCCGCACCCGAGCCGGCTCCGGCCCCAGCTCCCGCACCCGAGCCGGCTCCGGCCCCAGCTCCCGCGCCTGCCCCAGCCCCCGCACCAGCTCCCGCCCCGGCACCGGCCCCCGCCCCGTCTGGCTCGGGGATCCAGGCCGCGATCAGCACCGCGATGTCAAAGGTGGGCCCGCCGAACTACTACCTGTGGGGCGGCACGGGACCCACGGGGTTCGACTGCTCGGGCCTCGTCTGGTACTCGTTCAGCGCGGCCGGGATCTGGGTCCCGCGCACGGCGACGGAGCAGTACAACTCGGCGCCGACGAAGGTCCCGCTCGCGAGCGCCCGGCCCGGCGACCTCGTGGTGTTCGGCACGCCCGGCAACTTCTACCACGTGGGCATCTACATCGGGAACGGCCGGATGGTCAACGCACTGAACCCCACGGACGGCATCACCGTGACGCCGCTCGCGTGGATGTCCGGCGTATGGCCCACGGTCGCGCGGTACTGAGGGCGCGCACCAGCTAAGGCGCGAGCATCGGCCCGAACTTGGGCCGATCGGCGAGCCGCGCGTCCTCGTGGTCCGGCACCACCATGATGGGCCCCTTCGCGTGGTGCAGGACGCCGTCGGTTGTTGATCCGAGCAGCATCCCCGCGAAGCCGCCGTGCCCGCGGGTGCCCACCACGAGTAGCTCGACGGCGCGGCTCACGTCCACGAGCACGTCGACGGGCGCGCCGTCCACGAGGCTCGTCTGCACCTCGAGGTCAGGGAAGTGGCTCTGCAGCCACGCCGTCCCAGCCTTGAGCTGCGTCTGGATGTCCCGGAACAGCTGTTCGCGGTCCACGGGCGCGGGCACCCACGCGAGGCTCCCGCTGAATTGAGGAACGGCGCAGATCACGCGCAGCGGAACGCCGAGCAGCATGGCCTCCTCGGCCGCCACGAGCACCGCGACTCGGGCCTGCTCAGAGCCGTCAACGCCCACCGCGACGATGCGCTCGACTTCCTTGCGCGCCTCGCGCCCCTCCTCGGCGCGCACGTGCCTGTCCTCGACCTGCTCGCCGAGCCGCTCCGCGAAGCGCAGCGGAACCGTCACCGTGGCGCAGCGCGCGTGCGCGGGAAGGGCGCTGCTGACAGACCCCAGCAGGCGCCCGACGAAGCCGCCGCGGCCGCGCGTGCCGAAGACGAGCAGCTCTGCGGTCTCCGAGAACTGCAGGAGCACGCCGGCGGCGTCGCCGCTCTCCACCGAAGACGTGATGTCGAGATCGTCGAAGCCCTCGATCGAATCGAGCGCCTCGCGCAGCACGGCCTTGGCCCCGTCCTGGATCACGGTGTCGTCGATCGTCGAGTACCCGCCATCGAGCCCGGACGCCGCGAAGATCGGCACGCTGTAGGCCGTCACGACGTGGAGGGGGCTCCTGCGTCGCTGGGCCTCCCTCGCGGCCCAGATGAGGGCGCACCGCCCGTGGTCCGAGCCGTCGACGCCGACGACGATGCCAGTGGGCAGAGGGGTGTCCACGCCTTCACCCTGGCCGGACTCGCGCTCGGTCTGGTCTGACATCTCGTTCCTCCTCCTGAGATGGGCGCCACACGGGCCCCTTATTGACAATGGTGGTCGGTTTGGAGTGCGGGTCAAGCTCCGACGACGGCGGGCCGCGCAACCGTCTTCCGAACCCTTCGGACACCTCCCCTGGGCGGCGAATTATACCTTGTGAGAGAGGCCTACCGGTCCATCCTGAATGGGGGTAATGTTCCGAGGAGTGCTCTACCGGGGGGTGGAGAGGCACTCACACACCGTCCGCTGACAGGAGGAGAGTCGACCCGTGTCCACGCCGCTGACCACCTCTGAGTCGACAACTGCCGTGGTCATCGGCACCGGTCTCTCCGGCCTCGCGGTCGCTGGCGAGCTGAGCCGGCACGGGGTCGAGACGGTAACGGTAGACGGTCTCGAATCGGGGGCCCCGGCCACGGCCACCACGGCCCTCCGCGTCACTGACCTCGCCTCGGCGGAATCAGTCGAATACCTCCAGGTCATGCGGCACCTCCGCACGCACGTCGAGAGCCACAGCCTCGACGTCCGCCCGACCGTCCGCGCCCAGCACCTCGCGCTCGTCGAACAGCCCCGGCCCAGTTCGGGGCTGCGGTGGGCGGTCCGGACCGAATCCGGCGTGATCTTCGCCGACGCGGTGATCCTGACGCGCTGCGCGCACAACCAGCTCCGGCGCTTCCTTGCCGATCTCGGCTTCTCCCTCGGCGAGAAGCTCATGGAGGATCTGGCAAACATCGGTCTGTACCTCATCGGCGTGACGGAACTTGCCGCGCCGTCCACGCGCGAGCTCCTGTGGCAGGCCAAGTCGGTCGGCAAGGCCGTCGCGGAGGCCACGGGCGCAGAGCGCACCGACCACGCTCTCCGACCGGCGACGCGCCCGTTCGGGTCCCCGCTTCAGCCCGCCTGACCCGCTACTCGCCGAGTCAGCCCGAGGCGAGCGGCCCGCTCAGGCGGGGTCGCCGTCGTCTGTTTCCGGGGCGCGCTCCGCGTCGCGGGCTCGCCGCGTCAGCACCGCCCACACGACGAGCAGCACGATGCCCAGGACGCCGAAGACGATGATCGGCCACGGGAAGGGCTCGCTGGGCGCAGTCGGGGCGGCCGGCGGGGTCTGGACGTTCCCTGGTGCCGCGGTCTGGATCCCCGGGAGCGGGACAGCGGGAGTCGCCGCGGGCGTCGAGGCCGGGGCCGCTGACGTCGAAACGGACGACGGCGTGGGGTCCCCCGGCGCTGCGACCGCACCCGTTGGCCCAGCGAGCAGGACGGCGGCGAGCGAAACTGACGCTGCGGCGGCGCGCGAGAAGCTCAAACTGGTCCCCTTCCGGGAGTGTTCGATCACAGTAGGACGTGATGAGCACGATCTTCATTGCTCGCGGCACTAACATAGGCACGATATCCTGCGCCTACCCCAAGGGGATTTCCATGTCGACCACGACTGTGTCGACCAATGCCGTCGACCGCTACTTCAAGATCACGGAGCGAGGCTCCAACGTCGCGAGGGAGATCCGCGGCGGCTTGGCAACGTTCTTTGCCATGGGCTACATCGTGGTCCTCAACCCGCTCATCCTCTCCGGCGCCGACTCGGCCGGCAACACGCTCGGCATTCCGCGCGTCGCAGCCGCGACCGCGCTCGTGGCCGGCGTGCTCACGATCCTCATGGGCGTATGGGCCAAGCACCCGTTCGCGCTCGCGACCGGCCTCGGCGTCAACGCGTTCGTGGCCGTGACCATCGCAACGCACCCCGGGGTGACGTGGCCGGACATGATGGGCCTCGTCGTCGTGGCTGGCGTCATCATGTTCGTGCTCGTGCTGACGGGCTTCCGGACGGCCGTGTTCAAGGCCGTGCCGGAGGGCCTCAAGACGGCGATCGTGGTGGGCATCGGCGTGTTCATCACGCTGATCGGCCTCGTCGAGGCCGGCTTCGTGCGCCGCATCCCCGACTCCGCCGGCACCACTGTCCCGCTGGGCCTCGGCATCGACGGGCGGCTCATCGGCTGGCCCACGCTCGTGTTCGTGGTGGGCCTCGTGCTGACCATCGCCCTCATGGTCCGCCGCGTGCGCGGCGCGATCCTCATCGGCATCGTCGGCGCAACGATCCTCGCGAACGTCCTCGAGCTCGTCTTCCACATCGGGCCGTCGGTCGCGCCGGGACAGAAGCCGAATCCCGCCGGATGGTCCCTCGTGGTGCCCGGCCTCGGCAATATCCAGCCGATCGACCTGAGCCTGCTCGGCAAGGCCAACCCCATCGGCGCGTTCAGCCACCTCGGCGTGCTCGCGGCGCTCCTCATGGCCTTCGTGATCCTGCTCAGCATCTTCTTCGACGCGATGGGGACGATGGTCGGCCTTGCGCGCGAGGCAGGGAACATCGACGAGAAGGGGAACATCCCGAACGTCGACCGCGTCCTGCTTGTCGACGCGTTCGGCGCGATCGCGGGCGGCGGCTCGTCGATCTCCTCGAACCAGATCTTCGTCGAGTCGGGCGCGGGGATCGGCGAGGGTGCCCGGACGGGCCTCGCCTCCGTGGTCACGGGCATCATGCTCCTGCTGGCCATGTTCCTCACGCCGCTCATCAACCTCGTGCCGTTCGAGGCCGTCGCGCCCGCGCTCGTGGTGGTCGGCTTCCTCATGTTCCAGCAGGTCGCGAAGATCAACTGGAAGGACGTCGGGATCGCGATCCCCGCGTTCCTCACGATCGTGCTCATGCCTTTCACGTACTCGATCGCGAACGGGCTCGGCGCGGGCTTCGTGAGCTACGTCCTGGTGCGCACGTTCCAGGGCCGGGCACGGGAGATCCACCCGCTCATGTGGGCCGTCGCGGCGGCGTTCCTGCTGTTCTTCGCACTCGGGCCGATCGAGCAGCTGCTCGGGGTGTAGCCGGGGCGGGCGCGGGCCCGCCTAGGCTGTACCGTCCCGGCTGTCCCGGGGTGGGCGCAGGCCCGCCTAGGCGACACTCTCCCGGTTATCCCTGGGCGGGCGCAGGCCGCGAAGTGCAATCACGGCGAACACCACGGCCAGCGGGAACGAGATGACCGCAGCGCTGAGCCACGCCCCCGTGCCCTGCCAGCCCTGAACGGCCGCGTTGAGCGCCTGGAAGCCGGTCGCGGCGGCCGCGAGCAGGAAGGCCGCGCCCGCGAGCGCGGGCGCGAGCCCAGCCGGGAGCGGGGTCTCGCGCGGCAGGAAGCGCCAGACGAGCAGCAGCACGAGGCCGAGCACGCCGAGCACCACGCGGTATTCGACCACCTCGCCCCAATGGTGCTCGGCAGCCGCCTGCGCGCAGTCGAGGCCAGGGTAGGGAGCCTGCAGGACCGCGCAGCGGGCTGCCGTATACGCGACGCCGGGAAGGTCACCGGACACGAACCCTGCGCCCCAGATCCGGCCGAAGATCTCCGAGAGGGCCCCGCTCAGCCCCACCGCGATGGCGCCGACGGCGGCGAGCCCGACGATCGGCCGCACGAACGCGCGCAGCGGGAGCCGGCCAATCGCCGCGAGCGGTGTGCGCAGGGCAGGCGTCACGGTGCGGACGGGACCGAAGCGCCGGACCGCCTCGCGCTCGGCCTCCATCGGATCGAGGCCTTGGGCCCGGAGGCGGGACGCGCATTCGCGAAGGTGGCCCTCCGCCTCGGCCAGAAGCCGACGCGCGGCCGCAGGCTCGGCATCCCGCGAGGCGACCAGGAGTTCGTCGAGATAGACGTCGATCGGCGCCTCCTCTGCGGGCGTCGCATCACCCGAGCCCGCGCCGTCCGGGCCGACCGGCCCGCCCGGGGCGCTCACGACGCCGCCCCAAGGACGCCGCGGACCGCCGCCGCGAAGCCGTTCCATTCCTCAGCGCGCCTCGCGAGCTCGGTCTGCCCCGCCGTGGTGAGCGCGTAGACGCGGCGACGGCCGCCGCCGTCGTCCGCCCAGCGGCTCGCGACGCTTCCGGAGGCCTCGAGCTTGTGGAGCGCCGGGTAGACCGAGCCCTCCTGGAGTTCGAGGCGGGAGCCACTGCGCTCGTGGATGCGCGCGATGAGCGCGTAGCCGTGCGCCTCGCCCGCTCCGAGCGAGGCCAGGAGCAGGAGGTCAAGCTGTCCGTTCACTGCACTTCGTCCCATACCTAGGCAATCTAGGTATAGGCGGCCTCCTTGGCAAGGGGCCGGAGGCCCTCAATCCCAACTTGAACTGATCTTGAGGTTTTCTTGTCGGTTGGCGGGCGGTGGTCTTGAAACCGGAGCGGGAGAGTTGTCGTTGTCAGCCGCTGGGGCTGGCGCCAACATCTAGTCCGGGCGGGGGTCCGGCCGAACAGAGGATACGAAAATGGGTCTCAGCCTCAAGTCCACGTCCGGGAAGCTTCTCGCCTCGGCTGCCCTCGTCGGGGCAGCGGCCAGCGTCGCGGGGCTCGGGACGTACGGTGCTTTCACGTCCACCACCTCAGCGAGCACCACGGTCTCCTCGGGCACTGTGGTGGTCGGTCTCGGCACGGCCGGCTCGGCGACCAACCGCCTGACCGTCGCGGCCAGCGGCATCGTCCCGGGTGACACCATCCAGCGCGCCGTGACCCTGTCCAACACGGGCACGCAGAACCTCGCCGGCGTCACGCTCACGACCGCCGCGACGACCTCCTCGAAACTCGACACGGATGCCACCAACGGCCTTCAGCTCGTCGTCGACTCGTGCTCCGTCCCTTGGACGGAAGCTGGCACCGCCCCCGCCTACACGTACACGTGCTCCGGCACCACCGCGTCGGTGCTCGCGACCCACGCCGTCATCGGCACGAACGTCAGCCTGGCGAACCTCACGTCCGTCACCGCGGGCCACGCCGACAACCTCCGCGTCACGCTCACGCTGCCCACAGCCGCGGACAACACGTTCCAGGGCACCTCGAGCACCGTGGGCTTCTCCTTCACCGGCACGCAGCGCAGCGGCACCAACCAGTAGCACCCGGCTCCCGGAACCTGCCCCTCCCCTAGGAAGGCCGTCATGAGCATCACGCTTGGCGCATCTGCCGCTCCCCTCGCCAGCCCCGCCCACGGGGTGCGACTGGGACCGGGCCTCCGCAGGGCAGGGCAGGTTCTGGTCCGCGCGGCCCTCGGGTTCGTACTCGTCATCGCGGCCGCCACGTTCCTGTTCCTCGCCGTCGGGCCGCGATTCCTGGGCTACCAGACGTCGACGATGCTCACGGGTTCGATGGCCCCGCTCATCAACCCGGGAGACCTCGTGGTGAGCACCAAGACGGAGACGTCGACGCTCAAGGTGGGCGACATCATCACGTATCAGATTCCCGTGCAGGACCAACGCGTCGAGACGCATCGGATCGCGAGCATCACGCGGAACGGCGCGGGAGCCACGATCATCACGACCAAGGGCGACGCCAACAGCGGGGTGGACCCCTGGACTGCCGTCATCACCGACAGCACCGTCTACACGACCACCGCCGTGGTGCCGCATCTGGGTGACGTCATCAGGACCCTGCGTTCTCCCCTGGTCCGCGCCATCCTCGTCTTCGCTGCGCCAGCGATTTTGGTTACGCTGCTGCTCGTATCGATCTGGCGCCGGCCCACCGGCACGCCGGACACGGAAGCCCCTGCGGGCTTGGCGGGAGGGGGAGATGCTGTTGACCGCTGATCCACTGCCCGACCTCGATCGGGCCCGGTTCGAGACACTCGCGGGCGAGCTAGACTCCCGCGTCCACGCCCTCGCGTTCGCGGCCACGTTCCTCAACCTCCTGCCGCGGCGGCTCGAGAGGATCTCCACGACGGTCGATGCCGGTCAGGCAGAGGCAGCCCACGTGGCTCTCCTGAGCCTCGCGGCCTCGGCCGAGATGGTCGGGGCCCAGCGGCTCGAGCGGGACGCACGGCAGGCAGACCGCGAGCTGCGGGCGGGGCACCTTTGCGGTGCGCGCGATTCGATCCCCCAGCTCGACCGCGACGCCGAAGCCGTCGCCCGCGCGCTCACGGACCTGCTCAGAGGGCGCTGACCCGAGCTCCGGCCTCACCAGACGGGGGCCGGCCGGTCAGGAAGGCGCGGCAACCATCCCATAGCCGACGCCGCGCACGGTGCGGATGAAGCGGGGATTCCGCCCCCGATCACCGAGTTTCCGGCGCAGGTTTCCCACGTGGACCTCGACGAGATGTTCGTCCGAGGCCCATTCGTCCCCCCAGACCGAGCGGAGCAGCATTTCGCGGGTCCACACGCGGCGCGGAGACCCGACCATGAGTGCAAGAAGATCAAATTCGGTGCGGGTCAGGAGCAGTTCCTCGTCGTCGACGAACACCTGGCGGGCATCGACGTCGACCACGAGTGGGCCGTGGGCCATGCGCTCGCCGTCTGGGGCCGCTGGGCTCGGCGCGGCGGCCACAAGGCTCGGCGCGGTCGCGGCCGGCGCAGTCGGGGCCGGCGCCGCTTCAAGGACGACGGCGGGAGGCGGCGCGGCCGGCCGGGTCGCCGGACGCGGGCGGCGGAACATCGCCTCGATCCGAGCCTGAACGGTCCGGGGGCTGAACGGCTTGCTGATGTAGTCGTCGGCGCCGATCTGGAGGCCCATGAGCTCGTCGATCTCGTCCGCACGACCGGTGATCATGACGACGTAGGCATTGGAGAACTCCCGGAGCCGACGGCACACTTCGGTTCCGTCCAGGTCCGGGAGGTTCAGGTCGAGGGTCACGAGGTCAGGGCTGTGCTCGCGAACCAGGCGCAGGCCGTCCGCGCCGGTGTCGGCTTCGGCCACGTCAAACCCATGCCGCTGAAGAGTCCGGACGAGCAGGATGCGCATGTCAGCGTCGTCTTCGACGACGACGGCGCGACGGTCCGTGGAGTTTTCCCCCATGGTCTGCAAGTCTTCCAGATCCGGCGGCGTTTTACACGTCGGCGTCCCCTACGTCGGCATACCCGCATCTACATCAAACACCTCACCTTGAGCAAACCTTGAGGATCCGTTCCGGTTGGGCTTGAGGCCCGGCTGAGAGCATGGAAAGGCCATCAGAAACAACTCGGCGGAGGGGGGGGCCATGGAGCACCGGCGCATCCCGGGCACTGCGCGGCACCGCCTCGCCGTCGTCGTCGACCGCGTCCTCATCCGGGCCCTCGCGCCGTTCGTGGCCGCCGCCCTCCTGGTGGCGGCTCCCGCCGCGGCCCAGGCCGCGTTCACCGCCATTGGCACTTCGTCCCTCAGCGCCTCGACGTACAGCATCCCGGCACCCGCGAGCGTGAACGCGTCCTTTGTATGCAGCACGAACCACAAGCAGGCCACCGTGACGGTCGCCGGCTACGCCCAGGTTCCCCGCGCCACCGCGTACCTGTTCACGCTGACCGCCCCGGATGGGACGAGCAGCTCGACCACCACGACCCTGCCCACGGTTGCCCTCACCCAGTCCTCGGCCACGACAGGCAACCGCACGTACACCCTCGCCGTTCAGGCGCTCGTGGGATCCTGGGTGGGTTCGGCCCTCACGCAGCCTTACACGTGCTGAGGGGCCGCCGCTGATCAGACCGGCTCGCGCCGGAGCGGAAGGCGCACCGTGAAGGTGCTGCCTACCCCCACCTCGCTCGTGCAGGAAATGGTGCCGCGGTGCTTCTCCACGACTTCCTTGGCGAGCGCCAGGCCGAGGCCGGTTCCGGGGATGTCCGTGCCCACCACGTTGGAGCTGCGGCCGAAATGCGTGAAGATCTGCTCGAGATCCCCGGCGGGGATGCCGATCCCGTAGTCCTGAACGGTGCACTGGGCCCAGCCGCCCTCCCGCGACGCGCTCAGCACAACCCGCGTTCCTGTGCCCGAGTACTTGATCGCGTTCGAGATGAGGTTGTCGAGGACCCTCGCGAGGCCCGTCCGGTCGCCGAGGATGGGGAGGGCCCCGTCCAGGCGGACGTCCAGCCCGATGCCGCGGCGGTGCGCTGCCGGGCCCGAGGAGTCCCCGGCCTCCCGGACGAGCGCAGCGAAGTCGACCGGCAGGCGGATGGCCGCCGCGGCAGGTCCCGTCACCGCGGCGGCGAGAATATCGTCGACCATCTGATTCACGTGTTCCGCATTGCGGCTGATCACCTGGAGATCCCCGCGCGACGCAGGGCTCAGGAGCGGATCGTCGAGCACCATCTCGGCGTAGCCCAGGATGTTCCCGATCGGCGTGCGGAACTCGTGCGACATGACCGAGAGGAACCGGTCCCTGGCCCGGACCGCCATGACGACGTCGGTAACGTCCGCGGAGGCTACGACGGTCCCGGCATGCGATCCCGACGCGTCGGAGAAGCCGCGGACCGTCACCGATACCGTGCGGGCTGCGGTGCCTCGGCCGAGCGTGAACAGTTCGTGTTCGATCTCTTCGCCAGCGAGCGCCCGCTCAACCGCCCATTGCTCGGGAGGAAGCGGCTCGTCGGACCCCTCGCGGTAGATCATCATCTGGGATTCGAGCTCCTCCCCGATGCCGTCGGCCGGGACCGCGGCCGCATAGACCTCGACCTGCTTCGAGTTGGCGAACGTACCCTTTCCGTCGGCATCTAGGACCAGGACGCCGACGTCGACGGTCTCGAGGACCGTGTCGAGGAGGCGTTCGCGCGTCTCGCTCCTCGCGAGCAGCTCCTCGACGCGCGCCTGCTGGGCCATGCTGCTGGCGGTCATGACGGAGGTCCCGACCCCGATCGCGAGCATCATGAACGGCGTGACGAGTTCCGCGGCGAGGGAACGGGGGTCGAGGGTGTGCGCAATGGCCAGCGGCACCCACACCATGACGAGCGTCGCCGCGCCCCCGAGTGGAACCATGAGGCGGGTCCGATAGCCCGAGCCGGCAAGCCACATGACGGGGAACACCGCGAGGAGGCCCAGACCGGTGAGCGCGTCCGAGGCGGAGGACCGGACGAGGCCCACGGGAAGAAAATCGAGGAACGGGATCACAAGGAACGATCCGTACGGCAACCGGTTCCACGGAATCACGGCACACAGCGCGAAGATCACCACCGAGATGACCTGCCCGGCCACGAAGCCGGTGTCCGAGAGCTTGCGCGGATCCGCGAACGCGACCACCGCGCACACGAGGAGCATCGTGAGGTTGAGTGGGAGCTGGCTCAAGAGGACTCGGCCTCTCATGCTCAGCTCGTGGAACTGGCCCCTGCCCAGCACCAGGACGTCCAGCAGTTTCTCCACTACGCTCTCCCGTTTCGAGATAGTTCGCCGACACAACCAATTGTGTGACAGAACGGTCAATGCGCGCTTCAAGAAGGCGCGGCGACCTGTCGGGACGGCGCGCATCCGGAGTCCCGGACATCTCTTCCCCCAGACACTGGCGCCGGCGGCGGCCTGTGCGATGTGCTGGGGGGATGAAGGATGCCACTCGCCCTGTGTTGCCCGTCGATGTCCCGAGCGAGCCGTGGTCCGGGCGGCACGACGGCGACGCCCCCGAGCATCGCCGCTGGTGGCAGGCCGTGCGAGCCTGGTCCCCCGAGGCCCTGGCCGAGGCGGTGGATGCGGCGCGCACAGCGGACGACGGCGCGCGGCGCCCGGGCGTGCTCCTCGGCTTCCGCTCCGACGAGGGCGTGCGGCGCAACAAGGGCCGGATCGGCGCCGCGGCGGCGCCCGCGGCCGTGCGCGCGGCCTTGGGCCCGCTTGCGTTCCACCTCGAGCGCGACGTGTTCGACGCCGGCGACGTCGCCGTGAGCCTCGGTTCGGACGAGGTGCCGGGCGATCTCGAGGGCGGCCAGGAGCGCTGCGGCGAGGTGGTCTCCGCACTGATCGACGCGGGCGCGCTCACCGTGACGCTCGGAGGGGGACACGAGACGGCGTTCGCGAGCTACCTCGGGGTTGTCGACGCGGAGTCAGCGTCCGGTCGGCGCGTCGGCGTGCTCAACCTCGATGCGCACTTCGACCTCCGCGACGAGGCTCGGCCTAGCTCCGGCACCCCGTTCCTGCAGATGGCCCGCGCGGAAGCCGCGGCGGGGCGCACGCTCGAGTACGCCGTGGTCGGCATCTCGAGGCCCAACAATACGCTCGCGCTCTTCCGCCGGGCGGACGAGCTCGGCGTGCGCTACCTCCTCGACGAATACGCGAGCCGGGAGACCGCCGAGGCGTTCGTCGAAGACTTCCTCGCGGGGCTCGACGCCGTGTACCTGACGATCGACCTCGACGTCCTCCCCGCCGCCGTGGCCCCCGGCGTCTCTGCCCCAGCGGCGTTTGGCGTGCCGCTCGAGGTGATCGTCGCCGTCGTGCGTCGCGTCGTGGCAAGCGGCAAGCTCGTGCACGCGGACCTCGCCGAGCTCAACCCGAGGTACGACGTCGACGGTCGCACCGCGCGCGTCGCAGCGCGACTCGTCGACACCATACTGGGGTAGCGCGGCCGGATGTGAAGGCCCGCTCGGCTAGGACGCGAGGCCGATCGCGAGGAAGACCACCCCGAGCGCGGGCGGCACGAGCTGAGTGAGGGCGGCCCTGGCCTTCGAAGGCGACGAGAGCACAAGCACCAGCCCCGCGGCGACCATCGAACCGGCCCCGACGAACACCAGCGTGGCGCCGACGGCTGTCGCCCCCGCCGCGACCAGGACCACGCCGAGCCCGGCCGCGATGGCGAGGAACAGGTTGTAGAACCCCTGATTGAAGGCCAGCTCACGGCTCGCCTCCGCCTGCTCGACCGAGGTCCCGAACGTGGCTCGGGTCCGCGCAGCGGTCCACGCGAACGACTCCAAGTAGAAGATGTAGACGTGGATGAGCGCGGCGATGCCCGCGAGGACGAGTCCAGCGATGACCATGGCCACAGGCTACTTGCCTGCTCCCCAGCAGTCTTGATTCCGCGCGCGGCACGCCTGGTCCGCCCAGCGCAAGCACTGGCCAACTCGGCGCAAGTGCTCCACAAACGCGCGCGGGCCCCGCACCGTCATCGGCGCGGGGCCCGCTGAATTGCGAGTGTTCCTACGTTGCGAGCGAGGGAACCCTTACGCGCGGCGCACGAGCACGCCGTCGGACTTCAGGAAAAGTCGACGCGCCTCGCCACCGTCAGCCTCAATCCACAGCACGTTGCCGCTCAGCGAGACTTCCTCGACTCGCCCCGCGGCCACGAGCTGCGCGTGCTTGATGATCTCGATCGGATCCCCGGCCCGCAGCTCCGTCCAGTCGGCGATCGGCGCCTGGTGCGCGCCTCGTCTGGTCAGAACTGCTCCGCGTGCCTTCATGTCCCTAACCCCTCCGTGGATTCTGTCCCTCTAGGACCATTGTGAGCTGCGCCATTGCAGCCTCTCTGTTTCTACCGGTTCCTGCGGCGCGTCGCTATGTGGCTTCCGACGACGATGTCCAAATTTTGTTGTGCAGTCGCATAGTGGTGTGGTCAGACCACCCTGCGAGCCCGGTTTCCCGGGCCCGCAGGGGCACACCGGCACTCCCCAACCGCCCCTGAGAGGAGAGGCGTCAGCCCAGACCGCCGACCGCGTCGCTCACCGCTGCGAGCAGCTCGCCGCCCGCGAGGACGCGGTCCGCCTCCTCCAGCTCGGGAGACATGAAGCGGTCCACTCCGGGGCCGGGCACCGAGCGCCGGAGCACCGAGATCGCCGCTTGGCCGCCAGGTCCGGCGACGAGCGCGCCGCCCGACATCGCGGTGCGGAGGTCGATGGCGCGGGCCGCGGTGACGAGCTCGATCGCGAGCACGCGGCGCAGATTCTCGACGGCCTTGCGGAGCTTGCGCGCCGCGTGCCATCCCATCGAGACGTGGTCCTCCTGCATCGCGGAACTCGGAATCGAATCCACCGACGCGGGGACGGCAAGGCGCTTCAGGTCCGAGACGAGGCCGGCCTGCGTGTACTGGGCGATCATGAGGCCCGAGTCGACGCCCGGATCGTCCGCGAGGAACGCCGGGAGTCCGTGGGAGCGGGCCGGGTCGAGCATGCGGTCCGTGCGGCGCTCGGCCATCGAGGCCAGGTCCGCGGCGGCGATCGCGAGGAAGTCCAGCACGTACGCGACCGGAGCGCCGTGGAAGTTGCCGTTCGAGCTCACGCGCCCGTCGGGCAGCACCACGGGGTTGTCGATCGCGGCCTCGAGCTCGCGCTCCGCGACGGTGCGCGCGTGGGCGATGGTGTCGCGGACGGCGCCGGCCACCTGCGGGGCGCAGCGCAACGAGTACGCGTCCTGCACGCGGTTGTCGCCGACCTTGTGCGACTCGACGATCTTCGACCCGGCCAGCACGGCGAGCATGTTGGCCGCCGAGGCAGCTTGGCCCGGGTGCGGGCGCAGCGCGGCGTGGAGCTCGGGCAGGAACACCTGATCGGTGCCCATGAGCCCGTCCACCGAGAGGGCCGCCGTGACATCCGCGGTCTTCACGAGGGCGTCGAGGTCGTGGAGGGCCATGAGCAGCATGCCGAGCATGCCCTCCGTGCCGTTGACGAGCGCGAGGCCTTCCTTCTCCGCCAAGGTGACCGGGGCGATGCTGTGCTCGGCGAGGAGCTCCGCCGTCGTCCGCTCACCGCGGCCGCCGAACGTCTCGCCGTCGGGGCCCAGCGCCTCGCCCTCGCCCATGAGCACGAGGGCAACGTGGGAAAGCGGGGCCAGGTCGCCCGAGCAGCCCAGCGAGCCGAATTCCCGCACCACCGGGGTGATGTTCGCGTTGAGGAGCTTGACGAACGTCTCGAGCACCACCGGGCGGACGCCCGTGCGGCCTGAGGCGAGCGTCTTGGCGCGCAGGAGCATGAGCGCGCGGACCACTTCGCGCTCGACGGCCGGGCCCATGCCGGCCGCGTGGCTGCGAATGAGCGACTTCTGCAGCTGCGTGCGCAGTTCCTGCGGGATGTGGCGATTCGCGAGGGCGCCGAAGCCCGTCGAGATGCCGTAGGCGGGGGTCTCGCTCGCGGCGAGCTCCTCGACGTGGGCGCGGACGCGGGCCACCTCGGCGAGCGCCTCGGGCGCGACGCTCACGTGAGCGCCGTGACGGGCGACGGCGACGACGTCCGCCGCGGTCAGCCCGCCGAGGGCGAGGGTCACCTCGGTGGGGAGGTGGGTTTCGGGGGCGGTGAGAGTCATCGTCGTCGTCCTTACTTCGCAGTCTCGGTCGCGGCTGCGGGTTCGTGGGTGCGGCTCATGGGGACCTTGACGCCGCGCTCGGCGGCGACCTCGGCGGCCCGCTCGTAGCCCGCGTCGACGTGGCGGATCACGCCCATGCCGGGGTCGTTGGTCAGGAGGGCGGTGAGCTTCGCCGCCGCGAGCTCCGTGCCATCCGCGACGGAGACCTGGCCCGCGTGGATCGAGCGACCGATGCCGACTCCGCCGCCGTGGTGGATCGAGACCCACGTGGCGCCCGAGGACGCCGCGGTGAGCGCGTTGAGGAGGGGCCAGTCGGCGATCGCGTCGGAGCCGTCCTTCATGGCCTCGGTCTCGCGGTAAGGAGAGGCGACGGAGCCGGAGTCGAGGTGGTCGCGGCCGATCACGATCGGAGCCTTCACCTTGCCCTCGGCCACGAGCTTGTTGAACAGGAGGCCCGCCTTGTGGCGTTCGCCGTAGCCGAGCCAGCAGATTCGGGCCGGGAGGCCCTCGAACTCGACGCGCTCTGCGGCGGCGTCGAGCCACTTGTGCAGGTGCCGGTTCTCGGGGAAGAGCTCCTTGATCGCCTGGTCCGTGACCCGGATGTCCTCGGGGTCGCCGGAGAGGGCGACCCAGCGGAACGGGCCGAGGCCCTCGCAGAACAGGGGCCGGATGTACGCCGGGACGAACCCGGGGAACTCGAACGCACGGCCGTAGCCGCCCTTGCGCGCCTCATCGCGGATCGAGTTGCCGTAGTCGAAGACCTCGGCGCCCTGGTCCTGGAACTCGACCATGGCCTGCACGTGCCGGGCCATCGCGTTCTGGGCCTTCTTAGTGAAGCCCTCGGGGTCAGCCTCGGCCTCGGCGTGCCACTGCTCGACCGCGTATTCGGTGGGCAGGTAGGAGAGCGGGTCGTGGGCGGAGGTCTGGTCGGTGACCACGTCGACGGTCAGCTCGCCGGCGCGGTGGCGGCGCAGGATCTCCGGGAACACCTCGGCCGCGTTGCCCACGTAGCCCACGGACCAGCCCCGGCGCTCCTCCTTGGCCTTGAGCACCTTGGCGATCGCGGCGTCGAGGTCGGTCTCGACCTCGTCGAGGTAGCGCTTGCCGGCCCGGCGGCGCAGGCGGGTCTCGTCGACGTCGACGATCAGCACGGCGCCGTCGTTGAGCGTCACGGCGAGCGGCTGGGCGCCGCCCATGCCCCCGCAGCCACCGGTGAGCGTCAGGGTGCCGGCCAGCGGGCCCTCGGTCGAACCCTCCGCGGGCGGGGCGGGGTGGCGGCCCTCTGCGATGAGCTTGCGGCCAACGGCCGCGAACGTCTCGTACGTGCCCTGCAGGATGCCCTGCGTGCCGATGTAGATCCACGAGCCCGCGGTCATCTGGCCGTACATCGTGAGGCCCTCGGCCTCGAGACGGCGGAACTCGGGCCAGTTGGCCCAGTCGCCTACGAGGTTCGAGTTCGCGATGAGCACGCGCGGGGCCCACACATTGGTGCGGAAGACGCCAACCGGCTTGCCGGACTGCACGAGGAGGGTCTCGTCGTCGTCCATGTCCTTGAGCGTCTCGAGGATGGCGTCGTAGGCCTTCCACGAGCGCGCGGCCCGGCCGGTGCCGCCGTAGACGACGAGCTCGTCCGGGCGCTCGGCAACCTCGGGGTCGAGGTTGTTCATGAGCATGCGCATCGGCGCTTCGGTCTGCCAGGACTTGGCGGTGATCTCGGTGCCGCGCGGGGCGCGGACCGGGCGGGCTCCGGTGGTGAAGTCGGCCTTGCGGGCCTGACCGGTGGTGGACATCGTGACTCCTGCGTCGGTGATGGTGGTCTCGCGATCCAAGGGGATCTTCTGTATCCATGACACCTCGCCGGGGGCCGCGGAAACAGGGGGTTCGGAGGGGACCTGTCCGGAATTCCAGACGTTCCCACCGGGCGCCTTCAGTTGCCGACCGGGATTGGCTCTCGCCGCCCGGCGAGCCCCACCGACGCGCCGATAGCCAAGCTGATTCGCCGCCCGATCCCGGTCGGAATCCGGAGGGGTGCCGGCGTCCGGCCACCCCACACCAGGCGACGCTCAGTCCTCGCGTTGAGTCGTCGCGCTCAGTCGGCGATGAGGCGCTTCCCGAACGTCACGACCTCGTCCTCCGCGTAGCCCGAGCCGCCGTAGAAGCCGTGGGCCTTCTCGTTCCCGCGGCGCACCATGAGCATGGCCTTGGGACAGCCGAGCGCCTCGAGGCGCGACTCCGCCTCCGCGATGAGCGCGCGACCGATCCCGCGTCCCTGATGCGTGGGCGCCACGGCGAGATAGTAGATCCAGCCGCGGTGTCCGTCGTAGCCGCACAGCGCGGTACCGACGACGACGGCGCTGCCGCCACCTTCGCCGTCGTCGTCACCGGACGCCGCGGCATCTTCCGCGACGAGGAAGAGGTCCGGCCACGTCGCGACGGCCCGGTCGATGTCCTTCCCGGGATCGTTCCACGGCCTCGTGAGCCCCACCTCGCACCAGAGGGCGACGACGGCGGCGCGGTCGGTTTCGGCGAAAGGACGCAGAAGCATAAGCCAACGGTACTGGGCGGCACGCTGCCGTCTCGCCGATGCCTAGCGCGACCAACGGCGCGCCCGACCGCGCAGCGCCGGGCGCCCGACCCGGTCGCGTTCTCGCGGGCAATCGTCGTCGAACGGAAGGCCAAAGCGTTTGAACCGAGGAGAATGCATTGCATTGCCTCACGGTCGATCAAGCGTTTAACCCCCTAAATTGAGCGGTGCTCACCGCGCCGCCGTAGACTTCGAGAACGATGACGTCGGAAGAGGCAGCAGGCCGGCGCGGCAACGCCGCAGGAGCGTCGGCACGGAACAAGTCGAGCCACTACGTGACCATGCGCGAGGTTGCGGAGGCGGCTTCTGTCTCGGTGGCCACCGTCTCCCTTGTGGTGAACAACAAGCCTGATGCACGGATCAGCGCTGAGACGCGCGCCCGCGTCCACGACGCGATCCGCACGCTCGGCTACCGGCCCAACGCCCTCGCGAAGACCCTCGTGAGCGGCGGTTCGCGCTTCATTGGGCTCGTGACCGATGCGATCGCGACGACTCCCTTCGCCGGCCAAATCATCCACGGAGCCCAGGACGAGGCGTGGAAGCATGGATTCGTCCTGCTCATCGCGAACACCGAGGGCAACGAAGACGCCGAGCGCGAGGCCATCTCGATGATGCTCGAGCACCAGGTGCGAGGAGTCCTCTATTCGACTTGGTACCACCGGGCGGCAGAGGTCCCAAAGGCCCTGCAGGAGACGGACTTCGTCCTCGTCAACTGCTACTCGCCCGCCCGCGACGCGCGCGCCGTGGTGCCAGCCGAGGTCCAGGGCGGCGCGAACGCCACACGGCTCCTGCTCCGCGAGGGGCACCGGAGGATCGCGGTCGTCAACACCACGACCCCGTCCCCCGCGCACGACGGACGGCTCCGCGGCTATCGCGAGGCCATCGAGGAGGCCGGAGTCGCCTACGAACCTTCGCTCGTGTTCGACGCCCGGCCGGACCAGGAGGGAGGCTACGGTGTCGCAGAAGAGCTTCTGGCCCAGAACCCGACGGCGGTGTTCTGCCATAACGACCGGGTCGCGATGGGCCTCTACGACGGGCTCCGCGAGCGCGGGCTGTCGGTTCCGGGTGACATCGCCGTCGTCGGCTTCGACAATCAGGAAGTCATCGCGGCCCACCTGCGTCCGCCGCTGACCACGGTCGCACTCCCTCATTACGAGCTAGGCGCCGCCGGCATCCAAGTGCTGCTTGGGCTCGCCGAGACCGCGGGCGACGGCCGGCTCGAAATCGACTGTCCCGCCGTCGAACGCGCCTCGGTGGGGCCGGCGCCAGCCCCAGCCCCCGTCTCGGATGCGATGGGACGACGGCCTCTTTAGCCCCGGCGATGCGTCTGGTCACGCGGCCCTCGCCCCCGTCATGATCGCGACCTCATCCGTCATGGAATGAGTTTGCGGCATGACCTTGCTAAAACGCTTGACCACTCGATGTGACGCACCTTACAGTCGTGGTGATCAAACGCTTTAGCAGATTGGACGTCCCCGGCGATGTCACAGCAGGTCTTCTTCCAGCCCAACGACGGCGGGTGGGTCGGGGATGTCATCCCCTTCCAGCACGACGGCGAATTCTGGCTCTTCTACCTCCACGAACTACGAGACGATCCGAAGCCGGGAACGGCCTGGAACCTCGTCACGACGAAGGACCTCACGCAGTTCGTCGACCATGGCGTCTCGCTTCCGCATGGAACACCCGAGGAGCCAGATTTCAACGCCTACACGGGTTCCGTCGTCGTCGACGACTACGGCGTCCATCACCTCTTCTACACAGGGCAGAATCCGTGCCATCTCGGGCCCGACGGGCTCCCACTCCAGCTCGTCATGCACGCGACGAGCATCGACGGCATGAAGACGTGGGCGAAGCTCCGCAACCTGACACTCAGGGCACCGGAGGGCTTTGAGACGGCCGACTGGCGGGATCCGTTCGTCTTCCGCGACCCGGATGGCGTCTGGCGCCTGCTCGTTGCGGCCCGCCGCGACCACGGTCCCGTGCGCCGCCGCGGCATCATCGCGCAGTTCGTCTCGCGCAATCTCATGCATTGGCACGAGGTCGAGCCGTTCTGGGACCCACGCCGCTACGTCATGCACGAGTGTCCCGACGTCTTCCAGTGGGGCGAGCACTGGTACCTCGTCTACTCCGAGTTCTCCGACTCGTTTGCGACCCGGTACCGCATGGCCACGACGCCCGACGGCCCGTGGACGGTCCCGGATCTCGACACCATCGACGGTCGGGCGTTCTACGCGTCAAAGTCCGGGGAACGGGACGGCCGCCGCTTCTTCTTCGGCTGGATCGCCAGCAAGGAAGGCGCAGCGGACGACGGCGCATGGCAATGGGCGGGGACCCTCGCCGTCCTCGAGGCCCGCCAGAACGACGACGGGACGCTCGCCTTCGGCTTCGCGGACGAGCTCGTCGAGAGCTTCTGGGACGACGTGCCCGTCTCCCTCGACGAGCGGCTCCCCGCACGCCTCGGAACCCCGGACGGCTACGAGGCGCTCCTCTCGCGCGAGGACGTGCCCGAGACCTTCTACGCGAAGGCGGTCTTCGTCATCGACGCGGGCACCACGGAGTGCGGCTTCCTCCTCAGGGCGAGCGACGACGGCGATACCACCTACGTCCTGCGGCTCGAGCCGAAGCGCGGTCGACTCGTGTTCGACCGCTGGCCGCGGGAATCGACCGGGTCCGGCCAGTGGGAGATCTCGGGGGACGTACCCTTCGAGATCGAACTCGAACGCCCGTGCCATCTGCCACCGGGCGAGCACTCGCTCGAGGTGATTGCCGACGGCGATGTATGCGTCGCCGTCGTCGACCGCTCGGTCGCCCTCAGCACCCGCATCTACGACAGGAAGGAAGGGCGGCTCGGAGTCTTCGTTGGGGAAGGCTCCGCGGCGATCGAGTCCCTCCAGGTACGCAAGCGACCCGACAACTGAATAGCACTTCCATCCCGCGCTAACCCCGTTCAAGCACCCAGATCAAAGGAGATTGACCCCCATGAAACACCCCCTCCGCTCCAAGCTCCGCCGCACAGCGGCCGTTGCGGCCGTCGCCGCGCTAGCTCTCGCAGGCTGTGGAACCGGCAGCGCCAGCAGCCCAACGAACGTAAGCCCGAGCGGCCAGATCGTGCCCCGGCAGATCTCCTGGCTGCTCTCGCGGCCGGCGGACGGCTCGGTCATCACGATCATGAAGAAGCTCGCCGACGACTACGCGAAGGACCACCCGGGCTTCTCGCTCAATCTCATCACGACGCCAGACCGGCCCTCCTACATCCAGAAATACGAAACCCTCGCGGCGGCGGACAAGCTGCCCGAGCTCTTCGACACCGACGCGACGCCCTTCGCCCAGCAGCTCGCGAAGCAGGGCAAGATGATGGACGTCAACAAGGTGCTCAAGGACCTCGGCCTCTACGACAGCTTCCGGCCGGCCGCCCTCGACTACCAGCGCTTCGACGACGGCTCGCTCTACATGGTCCCGATGCAGTTCGAGCTCGAGTACTTCTGGTACAACAAGTCGCTTTTCCAGAAGGCCGGCGTCTCCGTGCCGAAGTCCCTCAACGACATCCCGGCCATGTGCACCGCGCTGCGGAAGGCCGGCATCACGCCCATCGCCCTCGACGGCCAAGACCAGTGGCCGCTTGAGCGCTACGTCTCCTACGAGCCGTTCCGCGCGGCCGGTCCCGACTACATCACGAGCCTTAAGAAGGGCCAAGCCAAGTTCTCCGACGCTCCCGGGCAGAAGGCCGTGAACTGGCTCGATGCCCTCGGAAAGGCGAAGTGCTTCTCCGAGGGCTTCTCATCCCAGGGCTACTCCGACGCCCAGAACGCCTTCACGTCAGGCCAGGCCGCCATGTACAACATCGGCACCTGGGAGCTCTCGAGCCTCGCGACGGACAAGCTCAACGCGGCGGTTCGCAACGATATCGACTTCTTCACGCTTCCCACGACGCCGGAGTCCGTGACCGAAGCCAATGAGTTCGTGTCCCCGTCCGGCATCGGCATGGCTGTTAACGCCAAGACCTACGACCCGCTCGTGGCAGACTTCCTCAAGTTCGCCCTGACGAAGTATCCGGCCGAGTACGCCGCGACGGGCGCCCTGGCACCGACGACGAACGTCCAGACGACGATCCCGGCCAACGCGACGCCGCTGTACCAGAAGGCGCTCGACAAGGCCAAAGATCTCGGCACGAAGCAGATCATGCCGTGGGACACGCAACTCGACCCCACGAGCAACACGCGGCTCCAGCAGGAGCTCACGCTTCTCGTCCAGGGCAACACGTCCCCGGCCGACTTCACGAGCACAATGGACAGCACCATCGCGCAGAATGCGCCCAAGTTCTTCAAGTAGCCCCGGTTCTCCCGTAACCCAGGCGCTTCAGTAGGTCCATGCGGCGGGGGAGCCTCGACTCCCCCGCCCGAAAGGCACACACCATGCTTCCCACCCGTTCGAGGATCTCAGTCCTCGTGTTCCTGCTCCCGCCGCTCCTCGTCTACGGCGCGGCTGTCCTGTTCCCCATCCTCCAGTCCCTCGTCCTGAGCTTCTTCTCGTGGAACGGGATCGGGGACATGGAGTTCGTGGGGCTCGCCAACTACGTGCACATGCTCACGCACGACGACGTGTTCTGGCGGTCCTTCCTCAACGCCCTCGGATACCTCGCGATCTGCCTCGTGCTCCAGCTCGGCGGCGCGCTCGTCGTCGCGAGCCTGCTCCTCTCGCTCCGGCGGGGCCGCGAGCTGGTCAAGACCCTCTACCTCCTCCCGGCGGTCATCTCGACGGTCGCGATCGCCTTCCTGTTCGAGCGCATTTACTCGATCGACCCCGTGGGTCTGCTCAACCAGGTGCTCTCGTGGGTGGGTCTCGGCTCGCTCGAGCGGCCCTGGCTCTCCGACGTCAACACAGTGCTCGCCGCGGTCTCCGCACCCGAGGGCTGGCGGTTCACAGGCCTTTACATGCTCATCATCTACGCTGCCCTGCTCGCCGTGCCGCGCGAGCTCGAGGAGGCCGCGATCCTCGACGGCGCCTCGCGCTGGCAGCTGTTCACGAAGATCCGCTTCCCGTACATCCGCCCCGTGTGGATCACGACGACGATCATGGCCACGACGTACGGCCTCCGCGGCTTCGACATCCCCTATCTCATGACCAACGGAGGGCCCGGCCAGTCCTCCGAGCTTGTAACCACGTACATGTACAAGACCGCGTTCACGAGCACGGATTACGGCTACGCGAGCACGATCTCGGTGTTCATCGTCGCCGAGTGTCTCGTCGCCGTCGGCCTCATCGTGTTCATGCTCAGGCGAAAGGCGGACGCGTGATCACCCACCCAGCCCCGGCAACGACTCCCGCGGTTCGCACTGCGGCGCCGCGGCCCGCCCCCGCAGCGCCGCGACCGCGCCGTCGTGCGCGCCCCGCCGCCTACCGCACGCTTTCCCGCCTTCTCGTCGTCATCATCGTCGTCGCGCAGGTCTACCCACTCGCGTGGCTGTTCATCACGAGCCTCCGGACCGAGCAGGACTTCGCGTCCGGCAATCCGTTCGCGCTCCCGAGCGCCCTCACGCTGGACAACTACGCGCGGGCGTTCGCGGTGGGGAACCTCGGGCAGAACATCCTCAACAGCTTCATCGTCACGATGGGCGCGAACCTGCTCATCGTGGTCCTCGGGATGATGGCCGCGTACGCGATTCAGGTCCTAGGCTTCCGGTTGAGCAAGCTCGTGCGCGGCATCTTCCTGATGGGGATCATCGTGCCGGTACAGATCGCGCTTGTCCCCCTGTTCATCGACTATTCGAAGATCGGCCTGCTCGATACGTACCAGTCGATGATCGTTCCGCTCGCGGGCTTCGCATTGCCGATGTCGGTTTACCTGTTCTCGTCCTTCTTCGAGTACATCCCCCGCGAGACGTACGAGGCGGCATCGCTCGACGGCGCGGGGCCCTACCGGATCTTCGGCCTCATCACGCTGCCGCTCTCGCTCAATACCGTGGTCACCGTGGTGCTGGTCAACAGCATCTTCATCTGGAACGACTTCATCTTCGCGAACACGTTCGTGCTCACCGAGGGCCTCAAGACGATTCCGCTTGGCCTCCAGAACTACATCGGCACCATGGGCAAGACGGATTGGACGGCCACTTTCGCTGCCGTCTGCGTAACGGTGACCCCCCTGCTGCTCGTGTTCCTGGTCCTCAACAAGGCGATGATCCAGGGGCTCGAGAGTGGGGCGACGAAGGGGTGAAGGAACGGGACACACCGGCCAGGCGCCCTACGACAATTCGGGAAGTCGCCGAAGCCGCAGGCGTCTCGCCGACGACCGTTTCCCTCGTGGCCAATCGGAAAGAGGACGCGCGGATCTCCGCCGAAACTCGGCGGCGCGTCCGGGAGGCGATCGAGCGGCTCGGCTATCGGCCCAACGCGCTCGCGAAGACCCTCGTGAGCGGGAGCTCGCGCTTCATCGGGCTCATCGCCGATGCGATCGCGACCACACCGTTTGCGGGACAGATCATCCACGGCGCGCAGGACGAGGCCTGGAAGCACGGTTATGCGCTGCTCATCGCCAACACGGAGGGGAACGAGCAGCTCGAGCGGGACGCGATCTCGATGATGCTCGAGCACAAGGTCCGCGGGATCCTGTACTCGACGTGGTTCCACAGAGCTTCAGAGATCCCCGAATCCCTCTGGGAGGCGGACTTCGTGCTCGTCAACTGCTTCGCTGAGGTCGCGGGAGTCCGTGCCGTGGTGCCGGACGAGGTCCAAGGCGGCCGCGCGGCCACCGAGCTCCTCGCCCGCCAGGGGCACACGCGAATCGCGTTCATCAATGCGACCACCCCTGCTCCCGCGAAGGACGGCCGCCTCGCGGGCTACCGGGCCGCGCTCGACGACGCCGGGCTGGCTTTCGACCCCACGTTCACGCTCGAGGCCTACCCCGATCAGGAGGGCGGCTACGGGGCCGTCAGCGAACTGCTCGACACCGGGGCCACAGCCGTGTACTGCTACAACGACCGCATGGCCGCGGGTCTGTACGACGGGCTGCGAGAGCACGGGGTGTCGGTGCCGGGGGACCTGTCCGTGGTCGGCTTCGACAACCAGGAGGTCATCGCGGCCCACGTGCGGCCGCCGCTCTCAACCGTCGCGCTCCCGCACTACGATCTCGGGGCGGTCGCCGTGCGCCGGCTGCTCGGCCTCGACGACTCCGAGGACGGCGTGATCAAGGTGTCGTGCCCCGCCGTCGAACGCGAGTCAGTAGGCCCGCCGGCTTCGGCGGGTCCTGCGCTTCACCGCCGCCCGTAGATGCGGTGCGAGAGCTCCGCGGCGACCCCCGCGACGTGCCGCGCGAGCTCGTCGCGCTGCTCGACCGGTACCTTCTCGGCGAGGAAGGTCACGGCGACCGCCGCCGTCGGCCATCCCGCGTGGTCCGTGACCGCGGCGGCGACGGACGCGAAGCCTGAGGTGACCTCGCCGTCCTCCGTCGCGTAGCCGCGCTGGCGGACCTGGTCGAGCGCGGACTGGAGGGCCGAGTAGCTGCGGATGTGCTCGCCCTCCTCGGTGCGCTCGCTGAACGCCGCGGCGTTCGGGTAAAGCGCGCGGACCTGTGACTTCGGCAGGGCCGCGAGGATCGCGCGGCCGCTCGCGGTGAGGTGGCTCGGGAGGCGGACGCCCACGTCCGTCACGAGGGACGGCCGGTTCTTCGCGCGCTCTTCGACGATGTACAGGACGTCGCGCCCGTGCAGCACGGCCAAGTGCGCGCTCTCGCCGATCGCGTCGACGAGCGACGCGAGCACGGGCCGCCCCAGCCGCGAGAGCGGCTCCTGCCGCGAGTACGCGCTCGAGAGCTCGAATGCCCCGATCCCGAGCCCGTAGCGCCTTTCCTCCGGCAGATGCATCACGAAGCCGTTCTCCTCCATGACCGCCAGCAGGTGGTACACGGTGGAGCGCGGGAGCCCGAGAGTCGTCGCGATGCTCGCCGCCGGTTGGGGGCCGCGGCGGGACGCAAGCAGGCGCAGGATGCGGAGCGTGCTTTCGGCCGCGGGGACCTTTGACTTCAGGCTGGGGTCGACGGGCATGGGCGGAACCTCGGGTTGGACTGGCGCGGTGTCTGGAATACCGAACTCCAGTGTGCCAGCGGGCGACGGCGCCGCGCACCAGCCGCGCACGCCTCGCCGTCTGCGATACCGGACAGATCCGCGGTCTGCGATCCGAGACACCAATCCCCGGTGACGCCACTCACAGGACTCCACCCGGCGGGCACAGTGGAAGGAATCCTTCCCAGCGACGTGAGGAACTCCCCCTTATGCAGTCTTCACCCGCCGTGCTCAGCCGCGGCCTCAACGTTCGGCACATCCGGTTCATGGCCTTGGGGTCGGCCATCGGGACGGGGCTGTTCTACGGCTCGGCCTCGGCGATCCAGGCCGCCGGCCCAGCCGTCCTCCTCGCGTACATGATCGCCGGCGCCGCCGTGTTCATGGTCATGCGCTCGCTCGGCGAGATGGCCGTGCGCCACCCGGTCGCGGGGTCGTTCAGCCAATACGCCGGCCGCTACCTCGGGCCGCTCGCTGGCTTCGTGACCGGCTGGACCTACGTGTTCGAGATGGCGATCGTCGCGATCGCGGACGTCACCGCGTTCTCCATCTACATGGGCTTCTGGTTTCCGGACACCCCGCGCTGGATCTGGATCCTCGCCGTCATCTTCTTCCTCACCGGCGTGAACCTCTTGAGCGTCAAGGTCTTCGGCGAGCTCGAATTCTGGTTCACGCTCGTGAAGGTCGTCGCGATCGTCGCGATGATCGCGGGCGGCGCGGCCCTGATCGTCTTCGGCGTGCAGCTCGGCGCCCAGCACCCCGGCGTCGGAAACCTTGTGGAGCATGGAGGGTTCCTCCCGAATGGCTTCGGCGGCATGCTCGCCGCATTCTCCGTGGTGGTGTTCGCGTTCGGCGGCGTCGAGACGATCGGCGTCACGGCCGGCGAGGCCGAAGACCCGAAGCGTGCCATCCCCCGCGCCGTCAACACCGTGCCCGTGCGCGTCCTATTGTTCTACGTCCTCACGCTCGCGGTCCTCATGAGCCTCTTCCCGTGGTCCGAGGTCGGCTCGCAGGGCAGCCCGTTCGTTCAGATCTTCACCGGTCTGGGGATTCCCGGCGCGGCGAACGTGCTCAACGCCGTGGTCATCACGTCCGCGCTCTCGGCGATCAATTCGGACATCTTCGGCGCGGGCCGCGTCCTGTTCGGGCTCGCCCAGCAGGGGCACGCGCCGTCGTCCTTCGGCAAGGTGTCGAAGCATGGGGTGCCGTGGCTGACCGTGGTCGTCATGACCGGGGTGCTGCTCGTCGGCATGGTCCTCAACGCCGTCATTCCGGAGGACGTGTTCACCGTGATCGCCTCGATCGCGACGTTCGCGACCGTCTGGGTGTGGGTCATGATCCTGGCCAGCCACGTCGCCATGAAGCGCGAGATCCGGAAGAACGCCCTCGCGCCGTCGGAGTTCCCCTCGCCGCTCTGGCCCGCGGCGTCGATCGCCGCGATCGCCTTCCTCGTCCTGGTGATCGGCGTCCTCGGGTGGTTCGAGGACACCCGGGTGGCGCTCGTGGTGGGCGCCGCATGGCTCGGCCTGCTTGGCGCCGCCTACGCGCTGTGGGTCCGCGGCGACGGACGACGACGCCCTGCCCTCCGCGACGAGACCTCACCGCTCCCCGTGGTCACCTCGGAGGTGGCGAGGGAAGAGGTCGGCTCTCGCGGCTGACGGGCACGGCGCGAGCCCCTCGGGCTCGGCGCGCAATGATCGGGTGCGGCGCGTAACACTCCCGCGCGCAACGGGTTCTTCGCGCGTCGCACACGTGTTGGACATGTCGAATTGAGAGCATCGCTCTGCGCGCATTCGCGCGCCACCGTTCAAGCACCACCGCTGAGCGTCAAGAGAGGCACTCATGTCCAACGCGTCCAACCTCCAGGCCCCGCCCCCTGCCTACCCTGCCCCGCAGGCTGTCCCGGGGAAGGCCCTCGGGATCGTCTCGGTCATCCTCCCCTTCGTCGGGTTCGGCCTGATCGGCCTCATCCTCGGCATTGTGGGCAGGTCCCAGTCAAAGAAGGTCGGCGCCAAGAACACGCCCGCCGTGGTCGGGATCGTGCTCGGTTCCATCAGCATCGTGATCGGGCTCATCGTCACGGTTGCGATCATCATCGGCATCAGCGCAGTCGCGTCGCAGTGCCAGCAGCTCGGCCCGGGCACGCACCAGGTCGGCAGCACCACCATCACCTGCAGCTGACGCCTGCCCTCGGCGAACCCGCCACCTCGACCAGCGCCGTCACGTCCGCAGACCTTGCGGACGTGACGGCGCTGTCGCTTCCCCTACCGAGCCGACCAGCCGCCGTCCATCGTGTAGCTCGCGCCGGTGACCATTCCGGCGTCGTCGGACGCGAGCCAGCACGCGAGCGAGGCGACCTCCGCCGGCTCGACAAGCCGCTTCACGGCCATCTCGGTGAGCATGACCTCGTCGAGCACCTCGGACTCGGGGATCCCGTGCGTTGCCGCCTGGTCCGCGATCTGCTTCTCGACGAGCGCCGTGCGGACGTACCCGGGATTGATGCAGTTCGAGGTGACGCCGTGCGCGGCGCCCTCGAGCGCCGTCACCTTGGACAGCCCCTCGAGCGCGTGCTTGGCCGTGACGTAAGCGCTCTTGAACGCCGACGCCCGCAGCCCGTGCACCGAGCTGAGGTTGATGACGCGGCCCCAGCCCCGTTCGTACATGTGCGGCAACGCTGCGCGGATCAGGAGGAACGGCGCCTCGACCATGAGCCGCTGGATGCGCCGGAACGCGTCCGGATCGAACTCGTGGATGGGCGCGACCTTCTGGATCCCGGCGTTGTTGACCAGGATGTCGCAGTCGAGCCTGAGCGACTCGAGCGGTTCGGTGTCGAGCAGGTCCACGGCCCAGGCCTCCCCGCCGAGGTCCGCGGCGAGCTTTTCGGCGGCGTCGCCGTCCAGGTCGGCGATGACGACGGCGGCGCCCCGCTCAGCAAGTCCCCTCGCCACGGCGGCGCCGATCCCCGCGCCGCCGCCGGTCACGAGGGCCTTGCGGCCGGCCAGCCCTCCGCTCGCCCGCGCGCCGCTCATGCGCGGGCCCCAGCCTGACCCGAGCCGACACCCTCCCGGGCGGCGTCGGCCGCGTCGACCGCCCGGAGAGACGTGCCGCGCGTCTCGCGCAGCGCCACGACCGAGATGGCGGTGATGACACCGGCAATGGCGAGGTAGACCGCCGTCGGCCACCAGGAGCCGGTCGCCTTGAGCCACTCGGTAGCGAAGACCGGCGCGAGCGAGCCCGCGACGATCGACGTCACCTGGTACGAGATCGAGACGCCCGAGTAGCGCATGCGAGTCGGGAACATCTCAGCCATGATCGCCGGCTGGCCGGCGTACATGAGGGCATGGAAGACCAAGCCCACGATGATCGTCAAGAGGATGATCCACGTGTTCTTCGTGCCGAACGCGGGGAAGGCCCAGAAACCCCAGGTCCCGCCCAGAATGGCACCCACGAGGTAGACGGGCTTCCGGCCCACACGATCCGCAAGCCGGCCGACGAGCGGGATGACCACGAAGTGGCACAGGTGGGCTATTGCGATGACGCCAAGGATGTCGCCCGTGTTCATCTTGAGCCCGGTCCCGAGGTAGACGATCGAGAACGTCACGAGGAGGTAGTAGAAGATGTTCTCGGCGAACCGCAGCCCCATCCCCACGAGCACGCCCTTCGGGTACCGCTTGAGCACCTCGAAGACGCCATAGCCCGCGGCCTTCTCCGAGTCCAGCTCCTCTTTCGCGGCCTGGAAGATGGGCGCATCCGTGATCTTCGTGCGGATGTAGTAGCCCACGATCACCACGACGGCCGAGAGCCAGAACGCCACCCGCCAGCCCCACGTCAGGAAGCCGTCGCCGGGGAGCAGGGTGGTCATGATCCAGAGCACGAAAGTCGCGAGGACGTTGCCGACCGGGACGGCGGCTTGCGGCCACGAGGCCCAGAAGGCGCGCTGCTGGTCCGGTGCATGCTCGGCGACCAGGAGAACCGCTCCGCCCCATTCGCCTCCGAGCGCCAGGCCCTGGATGAAGCGGAGGACCACGAGCAGGATGGGGGCCCACACGCCGATCTGCTGATACGTCGGAAGGCAGCCCATGAGCACGGTCGCGATGCCGATCAGCATGATCGTGATCTGGAGCGTCTGCTTGCGGCCGAGCCGGTCACCGATCTGCCCGAAGATCACGCCGCCGAGCGGCCGTGCGACGAAGCCGACGGCGTAGGTGAGGAACGCCGCGATGATCGCGTCATACTCGTTCCCCATCTTCGGCAGCAGGATCTTGTTGAAGACGATCGTCGACGCCGTGGCGTAGAGGAAGAAGTCGTACCACTCGACGACCGTTCCGGCCATCGAGGCGGACACGATCTTGGTCAGAAGCGATCTGTCGGCGGCGCTGCCGCCCGAGCGCTGCGTTGAGCTCATGGGTTCCCTCCGGGAGTCTGCTCTGACATGTGCCGTCCGGCACCGAGCCCTGTGATGTGGGCCACCTTTGACCAAGCCAGTATCCTTGCGCGAAATTGGCGCATCAATGGTCAGATCGGCAACGCATCTGTGCATTCCTGCACATTGTGGCGTCACGCGGGGCTACAGTGTGGCCATGACGACGGCGTCGCCCTCCCCCGACCAGCTCCTCGTGCTCCTCGAGGTCTCCCGCGCCGGCAAGTTCACGGCCGCGGGAGACAAGCTCGGCCTCAACCACACGACGATCGCGCGCAAGATCGCGGCCCTCGAGAAGGCGCTCGGCGGCCGCGTCCTCGCCCGCGCCGCCGGCGGCTGGGAGCTCACCCCCCTCGGCGAGCGCGCGGTGGGCGTCGCTGCGCAGGTCGCGGACGCCGTCGCCCGTTTGGCGCCTGGAGCGGACGATCCGGTGACCGGCAGCGTGCGCATGACGGCGACAGACGGCTTCAGCGCGTACATCGCCTCGCCCGCCGTGGCCGAGCTGCGTCAGCAGCACCCCGGACTCGCCGTCGAGCTCATCACCGTGACGCGGCGCGCGCTCCAGCAGCGGTCGGGCGTCGACATCGAGGTCGTGGTGGGCGAGCCGCAGGTGCACCGAGCCGAGGCCGTGCGGCTCGGGGACTACACGCTCGGCATGTACGCTTCGCGCGACTACCTCGCCCGGCACGGAGCGCCAACGACTCCAGAGGAGCTAGCCCGGCACGGACTCGTGTACTTCGTGGACTCCATGCTCCAGGTCGACGATCTCGACGCGCCGCGGCGGCTCGTCCCCGAAATGCAGGACGGCCTCACGTCCACGAACGTCTTCGTGCACGTCGAGGCCACGCGTGCGGGCGCTGGGATCGGATTCCTGCCGTGCTTCATGGCCGACCGTCACCCCGACCTCACGCGCCTCCTGCCCGACTACTTCCGCGCACAACTCCCCTATTGGATGGTCCTGCGCCCGGATTCGATGCGGCAGCCGGCCGTAGCCGCGGTCGTCGATGCGCTCAAGCGGAAGGTAGCGGAGTCGCGGCCCATGCTCATGGGGACCGCGGCCCCCGGCGAGAGCTGAACGGTCAGCTTGCACCCGGCGGATCATGCCGCGGGGGCGCCGCACCGATCCACGAGCGCACCTGCGCGTCGTCCCAATAGTGGGCGGGCACGCCCCCTCCCAACAGACGACGGCGCAACCCGGCGGAGCCTTCAAGGGGACTGTCGCTCGCCGCGACGATGATGTTCCCGAACCGCCGGCCCTTGAGCATCGCGGGGTCGGCGACGATGGCCAGGTAAGGGAAGACCTCCGCGATCGACGCGGCCTCCTCCCGCGCCGTGACCTGGTCCGGCGCGCTCCCGACGTTCGCGACGAAGAGCCCGCCGCCGTCGAGGAGCCGCGCCGAGGCGTGGATGAACTCGACGGTCGTGAGCGGGTGCGGCGTCCGCGAGCCGGAGAAGACGTCGCGGATCACGAGGTCGCGGGTCTGCGGCGTGAGCGACTCGGTGACCGCCCGGGCCTCTCCGACGCGCAGCCGCATGAGCGGAGCCTTCGGGAGGTCGAACCACGCCCGCACGTATTCGGCGAGCTGGCCGTCGAGCTCCACGACCACCTGCCGCGCGTCCGGATAGCGCGCCGCGAGGTATCGCGGCATCGAGCACCCGCCGCCGCCCTGGTGCAGCGCACGGAGCCGGCCCGTGCCCTCCGGCGGGAAGCGCTCCTCGACGAGCGCCACGATCCAGCGCATGTACTCGAAGTCGAGCCGCCGCGGATCGCTCAGCACGATGTGCGAGCTCTGCACGCCGTTGATCTTGAGGAGCCAGCCGTCGGCGGAATCGCCGTCGCGCTGGAGCTCGGCCGTGCCCGTGTCGATCGGGTAGAGACCCGGCGCAAGGCGCGGAGTGCGAGCGTCCATGGCGTAACGCTATCCCAGCGCGGCTCAGGGGGTTGAGCCACGGCGGACCATCCGGATCTCGGGGACCTGCTTCCCGTCCGCCTCAAAGAACTCGCGCGTGCCGTCGGGGGCGAAGCCGAGCTTCGTGTAGAACGCGATGGCTCGCGGGTTGTCCTCCAGGACCCAGAGGAATGCAGGCCGATCGCCGATCACGCGCTCCGTGAGCGCCCGCGCGAGCCCAGTGCCGTAGACCTCCGCGAGCACGTAGACGGTGTAGACCTCCTCGGGGGCCGGCGCGCCCTCCAGGGCTGGCCCCGCTCCCGCCATGCCGACAATCCTCCCGTCGGTGCGGCCCACCGCGAAGTGAGCTCCGCCGTCGCCCGCGAGAAGGCGCCGCCAGCGCTCGGTCCGCCCGGGCTCCCTGCCGAGGCCGGCCAGAAACTCGGGTGAGAACACGTGGGTGTAGGCCTCGCGCCAGCCCTGGTCCTTGACGGCGAGGAGTTCCTCAGCGTCGAGCGGGCCGGCGTCGGCGATCTCGAAGGTCAGGCGCACGCTGTCCTCACCTCACCACGGCGAGCGCGAAGCCGTCCCAGCCCTTCGAGCCGACGGTTTGCACCACGGTCGCGTCGAAGAGCGGTCCGCCCAGCAGCTCGAGTGCGGCCACGATGCCCGGCGCATTCGTCTCGTCCCTCGACGGGTCGAGCAGCGAGCCCTCCCACACGGCGTTGTCCACCACCACGACGGTCCCCGGCCGGCCGAGCCGTACGGCCCATTCGAGGTAGTTCGCGTCGTTCTGCTTGTCGGCGTCGATGAACACGAAGTCGTAGGGGCCCTGAAGCGTGGGGAGGCTCTCGAGCGCGGGACCCACGTGGACGTCGACGCGATCGGAGAGGCCAGCCGCCTCGAGGTTCTCCCGGGCCACGGCGGCGTGCTCGGGGAGATACTCGAGCGTGTCGAGGTGGCCGCCGTTGGCGAGCGCCTGGGCCATCCAGATGGTGCTGAACCCCGCAAGGGTACCGATCTCGAGGACCCGCCGTGCGCCGCTCAGGCGCACGAGGAGGTTCAGGAGCTTCCCCGCCGTGGGCTGGACCTCGATGGGCGGCATCCCGCGTTCGACGGCGGTGGTCAGCGCGCGCTCGTGCTCCGGCCCGGGCTTGACGACGGTCGTGGTGAGCCAGCGTTCCACGTCAGTCCATTCGGGGCGTGCGTTGTGCTCGATCATGCGGCCCAGTCTGGTCCCGTCCGCCCCCTGCCGCAATCGCCGGTCTTCCGCGTGTCAGGGCGCCCCGGACCCGCGAAAACCCAAATTCAGGAAGGCTCTTGGCCGATCGCCCGCTCGAGCCGTTCGACCTTGCCGTCGATCTCCCCGGTGTGGCCCGGGCGGATGTCCGCCTTGAGCACGAGTGAGACGCGCGAGCCGTACCGGCCCACGGCCTCCGTGGCACGTTTGACCACGTCCATGACCTCGTCCCACTCGCCCTCGATCTCCGTGAACATCGAGCTCGTGCGGTTCGGGAGGCCCGACTCGCGGACGATCCGCACCGCTGCCGCGACTGCCTCGTGGACGGAATCGGAGGGAACGTCCGATGGCGCGCGCCCGGCTTCCGCGGGCCGCTCGCCGGAGGGGGACACCGAAAAGGCGACAATCATGCGGCCAGTCTCGCACGGGCGCCGCGCGGGCCGTGCGTGGACGGCGCGTAATATTCGCCCGAGACATGCAGCATTCTCCTGAGAGTCGAGCTTCACATCTACGAAAGCAGCACTCTCGGTAGATACGGTGGAGGCATGCAGTACGAAGGGGCATGGCGAAAGCCGATGCGTGCGGATGCGGCCCGCAACATCGAGAAGATCATCTCGGCCGCCCTCGAGTGCTTCCGGGAGGACGGCCCCCAGGTGTCCCTCAAGGCGGTGGCCGACCGCGCTGGCGTGGGACCCGCCACGCTCTTCCGGAACTTCGCGGACAAGGACGAGCTCGTCCTCGCGGCGATCGAACGGCAGGTCCGGCTCAAGGTGGAGCCCGTGACCGAGACGGCACTCAGGAACCCGGACGCTGCGGCAGGGCTCATCGAGGTGCTGAGCGCGGTCATGCAGGTCGCGAACGAGGAGCATCATCTGCTCTCCGCCGTCGCGGGCAGGAGGCAGATCCTAGTCGGCATCGCAGGCAAGCTCATCGAGTCGATGGGCGTGCTGCTCACCCGAGGGCAGGATCAGGGAACGCTGCGGGAGGAGCTGCGCCTCCTCGACATGGTGCGGCTCGTCGCGATGCTCATCGGCGTCGGCGACACGGTGGCACCCGGCTCGATGGCGTGGCTGCGGTACGTGGCCCTCGTCGAAGACGCCATCCGCACGCACCGCGAGCAGCGCCCCCTCCCGCCCCTCGAGGCCATCCCGGAAGTCGACCTCCCGCTCTAGCGGTCGCTTCCTCGCGGCGGAGAATGTTCACCTGCACCGTCGCCAAATGTCGGATAGTCCGACTAATGTCTGCGCCATGAGCACTCTTGCCACCTACATGAGTACCTATGGATCCGGGGGCGGCCTCACGAGCGGCGCCCTGATCGGCGCAGCCATCTTCAGCTCGATCATCTGGGTGATCGTCTGGGCTGGCATCACGGGACTGCTTTTCATGGGGATCTTCCGCAAGGCCGGGAAGCCCCAGTGGGCCGCGTACGTGCCCTTCTACAACCTCTACAACCTGATCGACATCGTGGGCCGGCCGCTGTGGTGGATCTGGCTCTACGTCGGCGGCTACGCACTGCTGTTCTTCCCGGTCCTCAACATCTTCGTGGGCTGGATCGGTGCCATCGGAGTCATCGTGTTGAACATCTTCGTCATGAACGATCTGGCGAAGTCCTTCGGCAAGGACGTCGCGTGGACGGTAGGCCTCGTGCTGCTCGCCATCGTCTTCGCCCCGATCCTCAGCTACGGCGAGTCGGTCTACTACGGCAAGGGCGCGCTCATGGGACCGCGCGGTCAGGGCGCCTACGGAGCGCCGCAACAGTACGGTCAGCCTCAGGCCTACGGTCAGCCCGGCTACGGGCAGCAGCAGTACAACCAGCCGGGCTACGGCCAGCCGGGTTATGGCCAGCAGGGCCCAGGACAGCCGGGTTATGGCCAGCAGGGTTATGGCCAGCAGCCGCCTCAGCAGCAGTACGGCCAGCCCGCCTATGGCCAGCCGCAGCACAACCAGCCACAGCATGGCCAACCCCAGTACAACCAGCCGCAGTACAACCAGCCCGGTTACCAGCCCGGCTACCAGCCCCCGGCGGAACCGACCCACGGTCCCACCGGTGAGCCCCGCCGGCCAGGCCAGCCCGGTCAGTCCGGCGAACCCGGTCAGTCCGAGCAGTCCGGCGAGGCCGGCGGAGCTGGGACGCCGCAGCAATAGCGAAGGGGGCTGCGGGCTCGGGTCAAGCGCTCGAGCCCCAGCCTCTGCTCATGCTGATGCCCGCGCCCGCGCCCGCGCCCACAGGAGGCTAAGGGGCTGGGGGCTCAGGCCAGAGTCCTCAGCCCCAGCCGAGAAGGCGGAGTCCCGCGGCCGCAGCAGCGCCGACCAGAACGACGACAAGGAACGGCGCCCTCAGGACCAGAGCGGCCGCGGCCGCGACGAGGGAGCCGATCCGCGCGTCGAACGTCAACGCTTGGCCGCTCGCCACGGCGTTGACGGCAGTGAGCGAGGCGAGCAGCCCGATCGTCACGGTCCCCGCGATGCGGGTCATGCGCTCGTTCTGCATCCAGCGGCGGGGCACCAGATAGCCCAGCAGCTTCGTCGCGTAGGCCACTGCGCACGCCAGAAGCACCCAGAACCACAGGCTCATGAGGCGCCTTCCTCTGGGCCGCGAACAGGGCCGGCGTCGTGAGGCGGACCGTCCTCGCCCGGACCTGTCCCAGCCGAACCTGTTGCGCTCGCATCCGCTCCCCCAGGGCCAGCCTCGGGCGAGCCGACGCGGGCCCCTCGATCCCGCCCCCGCTGGGAGTACGGATCCACGTCCGGTTCGAGGCCCTCAACGGCCAGCAGGCGCCCCGACTCGGCGCGGGCATGGCTGACCCAGCCGAGGACCGCTGCGACGAGTGCGGCCACGAGAATCGGGATCCCGGGCGGGAGGAACGGGACGGCAAGCACGGTCGCGAGGGCGCACACCACGGCGATCGCGACGGGTTCACGGCCCTTGAGCCGCGGCCAGAGCAGGCCCAGGAACGCGGCAACCGCGGCACCGTCGAGGCCCCACTGCTTCGGGTCACCGAGGGCGTTGCCGGCGAACGCGCCGACGGCCGTGAAGACATTCCACAGAACGAACACGCCGAGGCCCGCGGTCCAGAAGCCGCGGCGCTGCTCGCGCCGGTCGGTCTGCCCGGACGCGGTTGCGGTTGACTCGTCGATGGTGATCTGCGCCGCCGCGAACCGGCGCCACCCCCTCGGCCCGAACATCGCGTTGAGCTGCATTCCGTACACCGCATTGCGGATCCCGAGCAAGGCCGCCGCGGCCGTGGCGGCTGCGGCAGAACCGCCGCCGCCGAGGACCCCGATGAACGCGAACTGCGAACCGCCCGTGAACATGAGCAGGCTCAACGCCACGGTCTGGAGGACGCTCAGCCCTGACGCGACGCCCAACGCGCCGAACGATATGCCGTAGAGCCCGGTCGCGATGGCGATGGACATGCCGACGCGGAACCCGGGCGACGTGCGCAGCGAACGTGACGCCCCGCCGTCGTCCGCTTTGTCCTCCCGCCCGTGTTCGCCCCCGGGGACTCGACTGTCCGCCTCAGACAACGGCGGCGCCCACTTGGCGTAGCACTTCCGCGGGCCGGTTGGTCGTGATCTCCTGGATGCCGGCGGACAGGCAGAGCTCGACGTCCTCGGGGGCGTCGACGGTCCAGACGCGGAAGCGCCGGCCGTCGTCGAGCCACTGCCGGACGCGGTTCGGGTGCTCTCGCACGTAGCCGATCCCAGGGCCGGCGATTCCCGCGCGGCCCGCGTCGAGGATGGTCTCGGCATCCGCCTGCGCGGCCTTGAGCATGTTCGCCACGGCTCCGCCGGTGATCGGGCCAAGAGCCAGGTCTTCGCGCACGTCCTCGACCTGGACGTCGTCGACGAGCATGCAGACGTGCTCGGCCGGGACGCGCTCGAGGAGGTACTCCACAGCCTCGGGATCGAAGCTCATGAAGCTCACGCGGACGTTCCCGAGCCGCGAGGACTGGGAATCCCAGCCGCGCTCCGCGAGCACGGCGAGCACCGTGTCCTCGAGTCGGAGCTGGTACGGGCTCGGATGCTTGAGCTCAATCGCGAGCCCGATCTCGCGGCCCGCGAGCTCGAGGAGGTCGAGGAGGTCCGGGAGCGTGAGGAGCTGCTGGCTCACCGCGCCGTACTCGTCGGGGAAACGCGCACCCTTCCACGAGCAGAAGTCGAGCTCCCGCAGCTCGTCGAGCGTACGGTCCGCGACGGCGCCGGTCCCGTCCGATGTGCGGTCGAGATTGGGATCGTGGAGGAGCACCACGTGCTGGTCGCGGGTCAGGTGGACGTCGCATTCGACGCCGTCGGCCCCATCCGCGATGGCCTGGAGGTAGGCCGCGCGCGTGTGTTCGGCGAACTGGGCGCTCGAGCCGCGGTGAGCATAGACGAGGGGGCGCTCGGAAGTCATGGCATTAAGCTAACCGACTCCCGCGGGCGCTCTGTCCCGGTGGGGCCGCGAACCCGGCGCGCGAGTAGGGTGATGCGTATGGTGACGCTCAATCGGCCAACGGGCACCGCCACGCGCCGGCAGGTGGAGCTCAGCCCCGCCGACGCGGAGCGTGCCGCGGCCCTGCGCAGCATGAAGACCCTTGCACTGAGCCTCCTCATCGCCATGGCGGTAGTCTTCGCGATCGCGTTCGCCCTCCAGGAGCGGGTCACGTGGCTCCAGTACGTCCGGGCCGCAGCCGAAGGCGGCATGGTCGGGGCCCTGGCCGACTGGTTCGCCGTGACCGCCCTCTTCCGGCACCCGATGGGCCTCAAGATCCCCCACACCGCCATCATCCCGCGGCGCAAGGACCAGATCGGCGCCGCGCTGAGCGGCTTCGTCGAGGACAACTTCCTCTCGGCGCCCGTAGTGCGCGCCAAGCTCGATTCCGCGGACATCGCGCGCAAGGCCGGCGCGTGGCTCGCCACGCCGGCGGGTGCCGAGCGGGTCGCGAAGGAGGGGTCCGCGGCAATCCGCGGCGCCTTCACCGTCCTCAACGACGACGACGTCCAGGCGGTCATCGAGGGGCTCGTCCGCAAGCATCTGCTCGCCCCGCCGTGGGGGCCGCCCATCGGACGCCTCGCCGAGAGAGTGTTCGACGCCGGCCATCACCATCGGCTCGTCGACCTCCTCGTGGACCGGGCGGCGGATTGGGTCGCCGCAAACTACGACACGGTGACGCACCTTGTGACGGACCGCTCGCCCACCTGGGTCCCGAACTTCGCGAACGAGCTCGTCGGCGACAAGGTGTACATCGAGCTCTCCAAGTTCGTCGCCGCGGTGCAGTCGGACCCGAACCACCAGGTGCGCAAGTCGATCGACAAGTACCTCAACGACCTTGCGCGCGACCTCCAGTTCGACCCCGCGATGATCGCGCGAGCCGAGACGATCAAGGCCCAGGTGCTCGGGGACCCCGAGGTCCGCGATCTCGCGCGCCGCACATGGACCACGATCAAGCACGCGCTCCTCGACGCGGTGAATGACCCGCACAGCGAGCTCTACCGCCGCTTCACGACCGCGATCCGGGACTTCGGCTCGCGGCTCGTCTCCGAGGACGAGCTCGCCGGCAAGGTCAACGCGTGGATCGGGGACGCCGCGAGCTACGCGGTGTCGACGTATCGCTCGGACATCGCGGGCGTCATCGAGGACACGATCGCGAGGTGGGACGCGGAGGAGACGTCACAGAAGATCGAGCTCCAGGTGGGCCGCGACCTCCAGTACATCCGGCTCAACGGCACGGTGGTCGGCGCCCTGGCGGGGCTCCTGATCTTCACGGTCGCGCACGCGGTCTTCGGGGGCTAGACCGTCAGCGCGCTTCTCCGTGGAAGCGTGCCCGCCGCTCCTCGATCTCCCGCTCGACCGCCTGCGCGGGCGTCTCGCGGCCTGCCGGCCCGGGGAGTGCCGGCCCTGGGAAGTTCTGTCCGGGGAAGTTCTGTCCGGGGCGGCTCGGGCCGGGGAAGTTCGGGCCCAGCCGGAAGGGGCCGGGGAGGCCGAGGGGCGCCGGTCCGAAGGCCATCCGTGTCGAGCGGACCACGGCGCGACCCATCGCGAGGTTTCCCACCCCGCCGACCACTGCGCCGACGCCAAACGGGAGGGCGCGCCCGAGCAGTGCCCCGGTCTGCTTGCGCAGGAGCCACTTGAGGAACCGGTCCTGGACCTGACGCTGGACGAGCCTCGCCGTCGGTGAGGGTACGGCGCGATTGATCGCGGCGCCCCACGCGTGCTGCGGCGCAGCGCCGCGTCCGAACGCCTGGCCTGTGAAGGCGCTCAGGAGTGCCGCGCCCTCCTCGCCGAGCATGATCGCCATGACGGTGGTCCTGGCCCGTTCGGGATCCTCGAGATGGATTCCGTGCAGTTCAGCCACGGACGCGGCGTAGACGGCCGTTGCCTCGAGGAACCCGACGGTCGCGACCGCGGAGAGTCCAAGCGAGGTCACCGTCCCGACACCCGGAACCGCAGCCGTGCCGCCCACGGCGGCCCCGCCCCCGGCGACGGCGGCGAGATAGTCCCGCTCGAGCCGGCGGCTCAGCTGTTCGACGGTGAAGGCCGGATGCTGTCGCCGCATCCGGCGGAGGTTTGCCACGACCAGGGGCCGTTGGACGTCGACGGCGCGCAGGAGCGCCCGCTGGAGGCCCGGCCGGACCGTTCCGTCCCGTTCGAACATCGCGCCGCGGGCGGTGTCGTGGGCGATCCGGAGGGCTGAGTTCTTCCTCGCCATACGTACCAGCCTAACTGCGGGCCTAGCGGCGCGCGGGCCCGGGCGGGCTCGGAAGGGCTCGGAAGCGCTCACGCGAGCCCGCATCAGCCCGCGCCTACCGCAGGGCGCTCGGTATGTAGTGCCGGAGGAACACGGAGACGTCCGCGAGCATGGGCCGGCCGATCCGATGGCCCATCCCGGGATAGGTGCGCGCGGTGAGCTGGACGTGCTGGTCAAGCCATTCGGCCGTATAGGCGACCGCGTCGGGATTGATCACGGGATCCTGGACGTCCCTCCCCCAAAAGAACGGCGGCCTGCCGGGCAGGCTCTCCGTAACGGACAGGATCTCGCTGTCGAGCACGAACCCGGACAGGCCCACCGTGGCAGCGTAGGCCTCCGGTTTCAGGCGCAGGAGAGTGCTCGCGAGGGCCATGCCCTGCGAGAAGCCCACGAGCGAGACACTCGAATGCGACCCGCGCACCGTGTTCACCCAGGCCTGGACCGCGGTCGTCGTCGCGATCACGTCGCTGAAATCGCTTGCGAGGAAGTAGTCGAGCAGGAACCAGCCGCGGTCCCCGCCAACGTCGAGCGGCCCGCGCGGCGCCGCGAGCGTGAACTCCGCCGGCAGGCCACGGGTCGCGGCGAGGATGCGCTCGGGACTGCTGCCGTAGCCGTGGAGGAGGACGACGAGCGGCGTGCCCTCGCGCTGGTCCGCGGGACGGGACCACACGACGTCGAGCGGGCGCGCGGTCATATGCCGAGCCTAATCCGAGGGCGGCGCAGCTCGGCGTTTGGACGCCGCAGAACCGGGTAGTACTTGAGCACGGACCGGGTGCCCCATGCACCGAGCCAACAGTCAGGAGTGGATCATGCGAATTGGTTCATCGATCGTTCTCATCGCGCTGGGTGCCATCCTTGCGTTTGCCATCGCCCCCGGCCTCATCCCGTACGTCAACCAGACGATCATCGGCTACATCCTCATGGTCGTCGGGGGAATCGGGCTGATCGTGTCGATCATCATGGCGTCGTCGGCTAGGCGAACCACGGTCGTTCGCCGTCGGGACGGAGACGTCGAGGAGTACTGAGCTTGGCTGCGTGGGCATCCAACCGCCCCAGTCAATGAAACGAGGAGCCCGGCCCCGTGCCGGGCTCCTCGTGTGTCTGCAGTCACCCTCAATCTGTGTTTGTGTTGGAACCCGTTGACAAAGCCACAGAAACGCAGATACAGTCAATCAAAGCAAAGATGTTGTGATTGGCACCACACTCTCCGGAGTGGGGCATGAGGACAAGGACGTTCGATGCAGATGTTCGCCGAGGAGCGCCAGCGGCTCATTGCCGCGCGGGTTGCCGAGGCGGGCAGAGTCAGCGTCACCGAACTCGCCGAGCGCTTTGCCATCACCACCGAAACCGTCCGACGCGACCTCGCGGCTCTCGAACAGGGCGGCGTCCTCCGCCGCGTCCACGGCGGCGCGGTTCCCGCCGAGAGCGCCTCAACCGCAGAGACCACCCTCTCCGAGCGGCTCGTCCAGCACCTCCCCCAGAAGCTGCTCATCGCGGAGGCCGCAGCGGGACTCCTCGAATCGAGTCGGCCCGGAAGCATCCTCGTGGACGCGGGCAGCACCACCGAAGCGCTCGTGGACGTCATGCTCCAGCGGGCGGCGCACCGCCGGAACGGCGCCCGTCAGAGCGGCGGCCCCGAGCAGGTCATCATCACCAATGCCCTCCCCATCGCGGACAAGCTCGCCGCGAGCCCGGCACACGCAGTCCACCTCCTGGGCGGTCGCATCCGCGGCCTCACCCGGGCGGCGGTAGGGCCTGAGACGGTCGACGCCGTCGAGCGCCTGCGCCCAGACCTCGCCGTCGTGGGCACGAACGGAGTGCATGCGGCCTTCGGGCTCAGCACCCCGGACACCGAAGAAGCCGCCGTGAAGGCGGCCTTCGTGCGGGCGGCGCGCCGCGTCGTCGTCCTCGCCGACGCGAGCAAGCTCGGCGTCGAGACCCTCGTCCAATTCGCGCGGCTCGATCAGGTCGATGCGATCGTCACCGACGCCTCACCCGAGTCCGATCTCGCCGCGGCCCTCGAGTCCGCCGGCGTCGAAGTTGTGAAGGCAGGCCCCGAATGATCGTGACCCTCACGGCCAACCCGAGCCTCGACCGCACGGTCGAGCTGGGCGGCCCCCTGCAGCGCGGGGAGGTCCAGCGCGCGGTCGCCGTCCATCAGGAATCGGGCGGCAAGGGCGTCAATGTCTCCCGGGCGCTCGTCGCCTCGGGGCTCGCGACCCTCGCGGTCCTCCCGGGCGATCCGGGCGATCCCGTCCTCGCCGGTCTCGAGTCGCGGGAAGTCCCCTTCAGGGCCCTCCCCATCGGCCAGTCGTTGCGCTCCAACGTGACGCTCACCGAGCCGGACGGCGTGACCACAAAGGTCAACGAGCCCGGCCCACTCCTGACCGACGGGCAGCAGGATGAGCTCCTCACGCTGCTCGTCAAGGAGTCGGCCGGGGCGTCATGGGTCGTGCTGGCAGGATCGCTCCCGCCGGGCGTCGCCGCGACGTTCTACGCTGCCGCCGCGGAGCGCCTGCGCAGCGAATTCGGCAGCGATGCCCCGAAGATCGCCGTGGACTCCTCGGGCGCGCCGCTCGCCGCCTCGCTCAGCGGGCGGCCCGATCTCCTCAAGCCCAACGCGGACGAGCTCTCCGAGCTCGCCGCGCTCGTTGGACTCCCCGACGCCGGCACCCCGGCGGAACTGGAGGCCTCACCGGAGCGGGCGGCCACCGCCGCACGCTCGCTCGTCGACGCGGGAGTGGGCGCGGTGCTCGCGACGCTCGGCGCGAAAGGTGCCGTTCTCGTAACGGCCGACGGCGCGTGGTTCGCCGCGCATGCCCCCATCCGGGCCGTCAGCACCGTGGGTGCCGGCGACTCATCCCTGGCCGGGTACCTCCTGGCCGACACCACCGGAGCGGACGCCGAAGGCCGTCTCCGCCAGGCAGTCGCGCACGGCGCGGCAGCCGCCTCCCTGCCCGGGTCGACCGTCCCGGCAGTCAACCAGACCGATCCCTCCGCCGTGACCGTCACGGCTCTCACGAAGGACTGACCATGACCGAACTCATCAGCCCGGAGCTTGTCCACCTGGACGTCGCCCTCGGCGACGCTTCGGCCGACGTGATCCGGAAGCTTGCCGAGACCGTGGCCGACGCTGGCCGCGCGACGGGAGCCGAAGGACTCTTCGCGGACGCCTACGCCCGAGAGCAGAAGACGGCTACCGGCGTCCCCGGCGGCATCGCCATTCCGCACTGCCGCTCCGAGGCGGTCACTGCGCCGTCCCTCGCGATGGCCCGCCTTTCCCGGCCTGTGGACTTCGGGGCCAAGGACGGACCCGCTGACATCGTCTTCTTCATCGCGGCCCCGGCCGGAGCCGACCAGGAGCACCTCAAGCTCCTCGCGAAGCTGGCCCGCAGCCTCATCAAGAAGGACTTCACGGCGGCCCTCCGCGCCGCCGCGACCCGCGAGGACATCGTCAGGCTCGTCAATGAAGCACTCGGCCTGACCCCCGGCGGGGAAGCCGCCCCGACGGCCACTGCGGCGGCGCCAGCATCTGCGGCACCCGCAGCTGCGGCACAGAGCACCGCCAAGCGCATCGTCGCCGTCACGGCGTGCCCCACGGGCATCGCCCACACGTACATGGCGGCCGACTCGCTCGTCGCGGCCGGCAAGGAACACGGCATCGACGTGCAGGTCGAGACCCAGGGCTCGGCCGGCGCGACGCCGCTCCCCCAGTCGGTCATCGACGCCGCAGACGCCGTCGTCTTCGCAGTCGACGTCGACGTGCGGGACAAGAATCGCTTCTCGGGCAAGCCGTACGTCCAGTCGCCGGTCAAGCGCGCCATCGACGAACCCGCCGTCATGCTCACCGAGGCGCTCTCGGCGGCGGCCGACCCCAACGGCCGTCGCCTCGCTACCTCGGCGGGCGCGCCGTCGTCGTCCGCACCGGAAGGACGCGAGTCGGTGGGCGGCCAGCTCAAGCGCGCCCTGCTCACGGGCGTCAGCTACATGATCCCGTTCGTCGCCGCGGGCGGTCTGCTGATCGCGCTCGGCTTCCTCATCGGCGGCTACGACATCACGAAGTACGCCGACACGATCACGGTCAAGAACAACCTGTTCAGCCTGCCGACGGAGTTCGGGCCACAAGCGTGGGGCCCGGTCGGCGCGTACCTGGGCGCGGTCCTGTTCAAGATCGGCAGCCTCTCGCTCGGCTTCCTCGTCCCGGCTCTCGCCGGCTACATCGGCTACGCCCTGGCAGACCGGCCCGGCATCGCGCCAGGCTTCACGGCCGGCGCTGTGGCAGGCTTCATGGGCGCGGGCTTCCTCGGCGGCATCGTGGGCGGCCTGCTGGCCGGCTACACGGCGCATTGGCTGGGCTCCCTTCAGGCGCCCCGGTGGCTCCGCGGCCTGATGCCGGTGGCGATCATCCCGCTCATCGCGTCGATCATCGCGTCCGGACTGATGTTCGTGGTCCTCGGCGGCCCCATTGCGTTCATCACGAAGGCTCTCAACGACTGGCTCTCGGGCATGTCCGGCGCGGCCGCCGTGGTGCTCGGCATCATCCTCGGCCTCATGATGTGCTTCGACCTCGGTGGCCCGGTCAACAAGGTCGCGTACTCGTTCGCGGTCGCTGGCCTCGGCGCGGCAAGCGCCACGAACCAGGCTCCGTACCACGTCATGGCGGCCGTGATGGCGGCCGGCATGGTGCCGCCGCTCGCGATGGCCCTCGCGACCGTGCTCGACCACAAGACCTTCAACGCGGCCGAGCACGAGAACGGCAAGGCTGCGTGGCTCCTCGGCGCCTCGTTCATCTCGGAGGGCGCGATCCCGTTCGCCGCCGCCGACCCGTTCCGCATCATCCCGGCCTCGATGCTCGGCGGTGCCGTGACGGGCGCGCTGAGCATGGGCTTCGGCGCGGGTTCCAAGGCTCCGCACGGAGGCATCTTCGTCTTCTTCGCGATCGACAACTTCCTCGGCTGGGTCATCTCGATCGCGGTGGGCGTCGTGGTGACGGCTCTGGCCACCATCGGGCTCAAGCGCTACGTTGGCAGGAAGGCCCCCGCGGCCGTTGAAGCCGAGCCTGTCGCCGCCTAGCGGAGAAAGTTCGAGGTCGAACATGCAGCAGTTTCACGGTGTTGGTGTGACGGCGGGGCGTGTGGTGGGGCCTGTGCGGCAGATGCCGTTGCCGGTTCGTGAGCCTGCTGCGGGTGTGGGGTTGCCGGTGGGGGCCACGGTGGAGTCCGAGGGTGAGCGGATCCGGGCGGCGTCCAGGGCGGTGCAGGCGGGGCTGAAGGCCCGCGCCGCGGGCGCGGTGGGGGATGCGAGGGCGGTGCTGGAGGCCACGGCGTTGATGGCCGCGGACCCGATGCTGGTCAAGGGCGCGGTGAAGCTGCTGGGCCCGGGGGCCGAGGGCGGGGCGCGCACGGCCGAGCGGGCGGTGTGGGAGTCCGG
>NZ_SWDW01000016.1 GCF_004919045.1 Sinomonas albida | reverse complement strand
TTACGGCGGCCATAGCGTGGGGGAAACGCCCGGACCCATCCCGAACCCGGAAGCTAAGCCCCACAGCGCCGATGGTACTGCACCCGCCAGGGTGTGGGAGAGTAGGACACCGCCGGACAACACCCCAACCCGAGGGCCCCACACCGACGTGGGGCCCTCAGGCATTTAACCCACCCAAAACCCCGCCCCACCTTGCGGTCTCGGGTACGCCAACTCCTGCTTTTCTGGGTCTCGGGTACGCCAACTCCTGCTTTTCTGGGTCTCGGGTACGCCAACTCCCCCTTCTCCGGGTCTCGGGTACGCCAACTCCCCCTTCTCCGGGTCTCGGGTACGCCAACTCACCCTCCTCCGGCTCTCGGGTACGCCAACTCCCCAACGGCCCCGCCCCGGCAGCACCACCCTTGCCGCCGGCGGGGGACAGCATCTCTACCCGAGACGGCCCGGGGCGGGGAGTATCCGTACCCGAGACGGCACGGGGCGGGCAGTTTCCGTACCCGAGACGGCCCGGGGCAGGCAGTATCTGTACCCGAGACGGGGTGGGGCAGGCAGTATCTGTACCCGAGACGGCCCGGGGGCGGGGGGTGGTTCTGCTTAGCTGAAGGAGGCTGGGCGTATGGCCGATTTGTCACCGCAGATGCCGCGCGATTCGGCCAGAGCGCGATTCGGCCAGAGAAACAGGTCAGCTCTTGTTGCCGGTCAGCGCGAGTGCGCCGCCGAGCCCGATCATCATGACGCCGCCGCTTGCCCCCATGCGAGAAAGACGCTTGGGGTCGCGGGCGAACCATGCCCTCGCCGTTCCGGCGGTCAGTGCCCAGACACTGTCGCTGGCAAGCGCGATTGCGAAGAAGAATGTGCCGAGCAGGGCGATTTGCATGGGAATTGCGCCGTCCTGGTAGCTGACGAACTGCGGCAGGATCGCGACGAAGAAGACGACAGTCTTCGGATTCGTCACCCCCACGAAGAAGCCTTCACGAAGCAGTTGGAACGAAGTCGGCCGTGCGCGCGTGGCGCTGGTAGCGGCGTCGACGTGATGGTTGCGATGACGGATGGCCTGCACGCCGAGGTAGACCAGGTAGACCACGCCCACGAATTTGATGATGGTGAAGACCAGCACCGACTCCGCTACGACGGCGCCCACTCCGAGCGCGACGAGGGCGATCGCCGGTACCATCCCGAGGGCGTTGCCCAAAACGCTCAGAAACCCGCCCTTACGACCCAACGCGAGCGAGCGCCCGATCACGAACAGGACGCTCGGGCCAGGAATGGCGATCAGGGCGAAAGCGGCGAGAGCAAACGCCCACGCATTGGTCGCAGGAAGCATGTTGTCTCCGTCTCTTCATGGCGATGCGGTCAATCTAGCGGATTAGCCGGCCATGCGGGAGGAAGCCCTGACTACGGGCTCAGGCGGGGCCAAGTACAGGCCCACGAGGTAAGAACCCCACCACTTTCGAGTTTGACGCCACGCCACACTAGTCGCTCGCCGGGGTTGGGGCCTTGGCGGTGGACTCTCTGAAGATAAGCCGCATGGGAGTGAACTCGTACCCGTGAGGGCTGCTCGGCTCATTTCGTACCCGGGAGATCAATTCCCTCATGCTGTTCCGGCCAGCGGCTTCCAAGTCCATGCTCACTGTGGAGAGCGAGGGGATGAAGTATTCGCCTTCCTCCAGGTTGTCCCATCCGAATACGCTGACGTCCTCGGGCACTCTCTTGCCGCGTTCGTGCAGAGCGCGGATGACTCCTATGGCCATGTGGTCGTTCGCCGCAAACACCGCGGTGATGGGACCGTCATCCAGCGGTATTTCCAGTCCGGCCCGGTAACCCGAGAGCATGGACCAGTCGCCGACCACGGAACCGGCTGAGTGGAGACCGAGCCGGGCGATGGTCGCGTCGTATGTCTTGCGCCTGTTGGCGGCTGATGTCCATAGCTCTGGACCACCGACGTGGTAAAAGGAGCGGTGGCCAAGGGAGGCCAGATGCTCGATCATTTCTGCAGCTGGAGTTGCGTCCGCTAGGAAGCCGCGCGCACGCATCTTCTCGTCATAGTTCGCGGCTACGACGAGTGGAATGTCCGAGTGCTTGGACGTGATCTGCTCTTCCACTGGACCCAGTGGTATCAGCGAGAAGATCCCGGCGAGCCGTTCGGTCGACACCAGAGAGAGAAGGCGATCTGAAGCCTTGGACGCTTCTGTACCGATCTGGACGACCTCAGTCACATACCCAGCTTCATCGGCCGTGCTGACTGCGCTTCGAAGGACGCGAGATGCAGGAAAACGAACGTCTTCGGGAGTGACGATAAGGATCCGATAGGACTGCTTGCTACGCAACGCGCGCGCTGCAAGGTTCGGCGTATAGTCGAGCCTTGCCATGGCGTCTTCGACCTTGGCGACCGTTTGGGGCTTGAGGCCGCCATTCCGCTTGAGGTAACGCGAGACGGTCTGGTGAGAGACGCCAGCGAGTCGCGCGACTTCATAAATCGTGGACGGCTTAGGCGTCCGAGCGGGAACAGGGCTGCTGCCAAAGCTCAACTTGTTGGTCCTCCGTGGCGTCTTTCCGGGAGCACTCACGAACCGAGTGGTGCTCGCGAACCGGACCCTGAAACAGTATCGTCCTCTTGCCTGCTCCTCACGTCACGCTAATCGATCCGTCTTCAACCCTCGGAGTTAGGTCCCGGGCGGCAAGTTGAGCTTTGACGCTCAGTTCGGCCGCCTTCAGTGCGTGCTCTTGGGTCATCGCGGTCTCGGTGCGGTCGAGGCAGTCGCGGACGAGGGCTCCGAAGAAGGGGTAGCCCACCCGTCCCGTCGCGTCGATGTGATGCTCGCCGTCGTCGTTCACGAGGAAGACATGGCCTCCTCCCTCGCCAGTTGCGATGTTCACGTACTTGCGCAGCTCGATGTAGCCCTCGGTGCCGAGGATGATGGTGCGTCCGTCGCCCCAGGTGCTAAGGCCCGCGGGGGTGAACCAGTCAACCCGGGCGAATCCGGTTGCGCCGTTGTCCATCACGATGTGGGCGTCGCCGAAGTCCTCGAACGTGGGGTATTCCCGGTGGGCGTAGTTGGCGACGGACGCACTGACCACCTGCGCGTCCTTTGCGCCCGCGAAGTAGAGCATCTGCTCGAAGTTGTGGCTGCCGATGTCGCAGAGGATTCCGCCGAATTTGTCTCGGTCGAAGAACCAGCTTGGGCGCGTGTCGGGGTCACCGATGCGGTGGGGGCCGAGGCAGATGACTTGGAGGACCTTACCGATGGCGCCTTGCTCAATAAGTTGCCCTGCGAACACAGCGGCTTCCACATGAATTCGCTCCGAGTAGTACACGGCGTATTTGAGCCCAGTGCGGGCGGTCGCCTCCCTGACGGCCTCCAGCTGCGCGAGTGTCGTCAGAGGCGCCTTGTCCGTGAAGTAGTCCTTGCCTGCCGCGATGACCCGCAATCCGAGGTCCGCCCGTTCTGAGGCAACTGCCGCACCCGCAACCAACCGCACCTCGGGGTCGGCGAGGATCTCTGCCTCGCTGCCGGCGATCTGGGCCTGTGGGAACCGGGCCTGGAAGGCCTCGGCCTTGGACGGGTCCGAGTCGTAGACCCACTTGAGCGTGGCACCCGCGCCGATCAGGCCTTCGCTCATCGCATAGATATGGCCATGGTCGAGATGGGCGGCGGCGAAGGTGAATTCACCGGGGCCGACGACCGGCTGCGGCATAGGGGCGGGGGCGTAGTTGGCGCCTTCGGATGCAGGCATCATCAGTCCTTTCGAAGCTTCAGTCGTTGGATGTGGGAGTGGAGGCGCCTACGATGATTTCGCCGGACTGCTCGCCGACGGATGCCCGTTTCTCGTAGAAGTGAGGGGCGCGCTGGACGAGAGCTCCGGACCGGTAGTAGGGATCCTCGGGGTCAAGAGGAAGCTCTACGATCTCGCGCTCGATGCCAGCTTTGTAGATGGCCGTCACGACTTCGACGGCGTTGCGGCCATCCGTGCCATCAATCGCCGGCTCGCGGTGCTCACGAATCGCCGCGATGACGTCCCCGATCTGACCCGCGTGTCCCTGGTGGGGCAACGGAATGTGTGCGTCGGCGAGGGCGTTCAGCTCATCGACCAGCGCTGTGTTGCCGCCGGGAACCGGGAAGCCGTTGGGCTGAGACAGTTCTGCGGTCACCCGCCAGGGCTGCGAGATCCTTGCGAACTCGCCCTGGATGACGATCTCCTGCTCCTCGCCGTGGTGCACGACCGAGCTTGTGAGCTGGGCAAGTCCGCGGCCGTAGCGCAGCACTGCGACTGAGAGATCTTCGACCTCGGCATTCTCGTGTTGCGCATTGGCGATCATCGCGGTCACCTCCGTCGGCCGCCCCATAAGCCAGAGGGCGAGGTCGATGTGGTGGATAGCGTGATTGAGCGTGCAGCCGCCGCCCTCCGACTCCCACGTGCCGCGCCACCACAGATCGTAATAGGCCAGTCCTCGCCACCATGCTGAGTCAATCCGGAGGTGCGAAACCGAGCCGATCAAGCCCGAGTCAACAGCCTTCTTGAGGGTTGCCATGTCGTCGCGGAACCGGTTCTGCGCAACCACGGAGAGGATCTTGCCCGATTCGCGCTGGGCGGCGACCATCGCGTCGCATTCTTCTAGGGAGGGAGCCATGGGCTTCTCGACGATGACATGCACGCCGCCGAGCAGGAACGCGACGGTGAGGGAGGCATGGCTGGACGGCGGCGTAGTGATGCTCACTAAGTCCAGCAACGGCTCCTCGGCGAGCATTTGGTGGGGGTCCTCATACGCCTTGGCTCCGCGGATCCCGTGTGATTCCAGCTTGGAGGCAGCCTTTCCGGGCGCGGTGTCGGCAACAGCGACGATCTCGCACTCTTGATGAAAGGCAAGATAGGCGCGGATGTGGGCGCTGGAGATCCCGCCGGCGCCAACGATTCCTACTCTGAGCATCTACGGTTCCTCTGCGGTGGGTTTGGTTGGGGCGTGCATCGGGGTCGCGCCAAGTCGTGGGCTGCTCAGTGGATGAGTCGGTTGCCAGCACTGCGGACGTGGCCCAGGCACCTATCACGTGGCTGTCACGTGACCGAGCTCCAATCATCGCGTGGGATGGAAAGGTGATCGTTCACTTCAAATACTTCAACCAACACTCACACTTAGTCAAGTGTCAGTGATTTCCAGCGATCTGAGGTGATTGACCAGAAAGTGATCGATCACTAAACTGGCGACTTGTGACACGGGTCATACGGCTGTAGCCGCTCACAGAACGCAGCAGGCCATCCCCAGAGAGGTGGAACCCCATGAGACTCCGTACCAAGATCGCCGCTCTTTGCGCGGTGGTTCTAGCGACGAGCCTGAGTGCGTGCGCGCCTGGCTCACCGCAGTCGGACGCCGGGCCGAGTGCACCGGCGAGCGTCGACTTCAACAGCTTCAAGGGTCAGACGCTCACCTACGTGTACTTCACGGACGGCCCTGACGAGCAGGCCACGAAGGACATGATCGCCAAGTTCGAAGCGGCCACCGGCGCGAAGGTCAACCTGCAGATCGTGCCTTTCGCCAACTTGGCGACCTCGCTTCAGGCGCGACTTTCCGCGGGCAACGCCCCCGAAGTCGCACGCGTCACCGACTGGCACCCGTACGCCGACAAGGAAGTCGACTTCAAGCAGTACTTCGGCAGCAGCTATCCGTCCGAATTCGCTTCCGGAGCGGCCGCCACCGCTATGGACAGCGCGGGACACATGCTCGCCGTCCCGAGCGACGTCACCATCAACGGGCCGATGATCAACGTGGACGCGTTCAAGAAGGCGGGAGTTCCTGTGCCCACCAAATGGACATGGGACGAGCTGGTCGCCGACGCCAAGAAGGTGGCCGCCGCCAACAACATGCCCTATGCATTCGCCATCGACAAGTCGGGCAATCGGCTCAGCACGATCCTGAGCCAATTCGGCACCGTGATGATCGGACCCGACGGCAAGAACGCCCTTGACAAGGACAAGGCCGCCAAGGCCCTCACCTTCTTCACAGACCTCGTGAAAAGCAACGTCTCCCCGAAGGACTTCTGGCTGGGCTCGGGCAGCAAGTACACGGGCGCCAACGAGATCTTCCTCGGCGGGGCAGGTCCCCGTGTACCTGTCGGGGCCGTGGCAAGTGGGCGCATTTGCCAAGAGCGCCACGTTCAACTGGGCGGCCGCGTCGAACCCCTGCCAGGAGCGATGCGGCGGGTTCCCCGGCGGAAAGTTCATGATCGCGTTCAAGGACAGCAAGAACCCGGCCCTCGCCGCTGCGTTCGTCCAGTGGATGAATCGATCTGAGAACCAGCGCGAGGTCGACAAGACCGCGTATTGGCTCCCCACGCGCAAAGACCTGACCGACTCCGGCGTCGAGTACGCCAGTCGCCAAAGCGACATGAGCAGCTTCCTCTCGCAGATCAACGCGACCCCGTCCGACACCTGGACGGATGCGAACAGCCCTGCCTTCACGGCCTCGGCGACCGCGCTGATCAGCGAGACAGACAAGGTCGTTGCGGGCCAGCAGGACGTTCGGACGGCTGTCGAGAACATCTCTGCCGCTATTGGCAAGGCCATCAAGGCGGCGGGCTCGTGAGCGTCGTGGCCCCCGCCCGGGCTCGCGGGGTCCGTGGGTGGATGAGGGGCAAGAACCTCGCGCCCTATCTTTTCGTCCTGCCCAACATGTTGATCTTCGCGGTGTTCACCATCTGGCCCGCGTTCAACGGCTTCAACCTGAGCTTCTACGACAGCAGCAACGGAAGGACGTACCGCCCCGTTGGCACTGGCAACTACACCAACATCCTCAGCGACTCCCAGTTCTGGGGTGTGGTCCAGCACACTGTTCTCTTCACGCTTGGATTCGTTGTGCTCTCCACGGTGCTCGCCACAGCCCTCGCCCTCATGCTCAATAGCCAGCGGCGCGGCCGAGGGGCCCTCAGCGCCGCCTACTTCCTGCCGGTCCTCATCTCGCCGGTCGTCGTGGGCATCATCTGGAAGGCTGCACTCGACCGCACCACGGGCCTCGTCAATCAGGTCCTGTCCGCTATCGGCCTGGGGACGCCGGGATGGCTAGTGGATTCCAGCCTCTCCCTCGTATCCGTCATCCTCGTGGGGACATGGATCCACCTCGGCTTCTACGCCATGATCCTGATCTCAGGCCTGCAGTCCATCGATACCTCGCTGTACGAGGCGGCCAGGATGGACGGCGCAGGTGTGTGGCAGTCGGTGCGTCTTATCAGCCTTCCCCTCCTGCGCCCGACGCTCATGGTGGTCATCATCTTGGCCACCATCGCGGGCTTCCAAGCCTTCGACTTCGTGTACACCCTGACCGGCGGCGGACCCGTTGGGGCCACGACGCTGATCATCCAGTACATCTACGAGAATGCCTTCAGCTACCCCATCCAGTACGGTCTCGCCAGCGCGGCCGCGGTGATCCTGTTCGTCGTGGTCTTTGCCGTGACCTTCGTCAACTACGCCATCGGCCGACGGAGTGATTCGATATGAGTGCACAAACCCCGTCGACCCTGGCCCAGCGGTCCGGTTCGGCTGACCCCCAGCCGCCCACATGGACGTCGACGGGCGGCCGCGCACCCAGCACCGGCGCCGTCGTCCGCGCGACCCTGCTCATCGCCGGAGCCATCCTCGTAGTCACCCCGGTTTTGTGGGCGGCCATGTCCTCCTTCAAAACCCAAGCGGAGCTTGCACAGACTCCGCCTACCCTCTGGCCCAACCACCCCACAGCGGACAACTACACGAGCGGGTTGCAGGCGTTCGACTTCGTGCACTTCCTCACGAACAGCGTCATCGTCACGGTTTCCGCGACCGTGCTTACCCTCATCATCAATTCGATGGCAGCCTACGCCCTGTCCGAGTACAACTTCCGCGGCCGTACGGTGCTCTTCCTCATCACCCTGTCGACGATCATGATCCCGCTTCAGGTGATCCTGCTGCCCGTCTACCAGGTCATTGCCTCATTCGGCATGGTCAACTCGCTCTGGGGATTGATCATCCCGCCGGCCGCGACGCCGACGGGCGTGTTCCTCCTGCGCCAGTACATGCTGACCTTGCCGGACGAGATGATCGAGGCCGCGCGCATCGACGGCGCGGGGGAGTTCAAGATCTTCCTGCGGATCATCCTTCCGCTCAGCCGTCCAGCATTGGCGGTCGTCGCGATCTTTTCCGTGATCTGGCGCTGGAACGACTTCCTCTGGCCGCTCATCGTCGCCCAAGACGAGTCCGTCCAGACGCTGCCCGTGGCCATCGCACGATTCGCGAGCCAACAGGCGATTCCTTTCAATCAGATCTTGGCGGTCTCGGTCGTGACCATCATCCCGATCATCGTCATCTTCCTGTTCCTCCAGCGGCACATCATCGCCGGCCTCGCCCAAGGGAGCATCAAGTGAGAACCATCGAACGTGACGGGGCGTCGCACGGAGACCGGAGAGTATCTGTACCCGAGACGGCTGGGGGCGGGTGGTATCTGTACCCGAGACGGCTGGGGGCGGGTGGTATCTGTACCCGAGACGCAAGGAAGCCCCGGAGCGACGATTGGGGGGTGCGCGCTCCGGGGCAGTCTTGCGAGTCCGCTCTCTCGGTCTCTAGTTGTTCAGCCTAGACAAGCAGAGCCCGTTTGACCAGCATTCCCGGTCAAGAATTCGGGAGCGTGCTCCCAGGCGCAGAAACCCTTGTCTTGCCCGGACCGACGTGCTCGGATAGGCAGATGGACACCCCTGCGTATCTCCTGGCTATTGGCACGAAGAAGGGCCTGTGGCTTGCGATCAGCCATGATCGCCGTACGTGGGAGCTCTCGGAGCCCCACTTCCTCATGCAGGAGATCCCTGCAATCGGTATTGACACCCGCGGCGGGCGCAACCGACTGCTAGTGGGAGTTCGCTCCGAGCATTTCGGGCCCACCGTCATGCACTCGGACGATCTCGGCGCGACGTGGGTTGAGCCCGATCAGGCCGCGATCGCGTTCGCGGAAGGCGACGGCGCCGCCGTCGAACGTATTTGGCAGATCCTGCCGGACGTGGAAGGCCGCCCGGGCGTCGTGTGGGCTGGCGTGCAGCCGATCTCGGTTTGGCGGTCGACGGACGGGGGCGAGACGTTCACTCTCAACCGCGCGCTGTGGGAGCACCCCGACAAGGACGATTGGGGCGCGGGCTTCGGCGGCGCGGCCGCGCACTCGATTGTGCCGGATCCCCGGGATGAGCAGCTCGTGCACGTCGCCATGAGCACCGGCGGCGTGTACCGCACCCGCGATGGCGGCGAGAGCTGGCAGCGCTCGAGCAAGGGCATCTCGGCGTACTTCCTGCCCGATCCTGAGCCTGAGGTGGGGCAGTGCGTCCACAAGATCGCGGCCGATTCGGAGGGGCGGCTGTACGCCCAGAACCACCGCGGGGTCTTCCGCAGTGACGATCAGGGCGAGCGGTGGGTCTCGATCTCGGAGGGTCTGCCGGCGGACTTCGGCTTCGTCATGCTGACCCATCCGCGTCGCAGCGGAACCGCGTGGGTCGTCCCGCTGGTCTCGGACTACGAGCGCATCGCACCCCAGGGTCACCTCGCTGTCCATCGGACGGACGACGCCGGTGACACGTGGCATCGCTTCGACGATGGCCTTCCCGCCCGCGACTACAACGTGGTGTTGCGCGATGCTGCGTGCGTCGACGTCGGGGACCCCGCGGGCGTCTACTTCGGCACGCGCGGGGGATCGGTCTATGCGAGTGCGGACGAGGGCGAATCGTTCGTCGAGGTGGCGTCGCGCCTGCCGGACGTCCTGTGCGTCCGGGCCGCGGTGCTCGACGGGCGAGCCCCGGAAGAGACGGCAGGGAGCTGATCCATGGCGCCGACCGTGACGTTAGTGCTGCCCCAGATCCTCGCGGACGTCGCCGGCGGGCGCACCGAACATTCCCTCGCGGGGGTGGACTCGGTGCGCGCGGCCTTAGACAGCCTGGCCGGCCCGTATCCGATCCTCGCGCGGAGGATTCGTGACGAGACGGGCCGGCTCAGGCGATACGTGAACGTGTATGTCGACGGTGAGGACGTGCGGCGCCGCGACGGACTGGAGACGCCGGTGGCGGACGGTCAGGAGATCTTGGTGATCCAGTCGGTGGCCGGCGGCTGAGGCAAACCGTCAGGAGCCGGTGGGAGAGTCAGGGCCTACGCGACGAGGTCGCGCCCCTTGAACGTGACGTCCGTCTGGACGTGCCAGAGGGAGAAGTCTTCTTCCTGGATCGCGCGGCGGTGGTGTGTGTCCTCGTCCCTGATCCAGACCAGGCCGATGCCTGGGGCTGTGTCGTAGACGGTCCCCCGAAGGACAGTGAATCCGCTGCGGGCCTCGATGAGATCTCCGCGGCGCAGTTCGCTGAGCTTCCGGATGCGGCGGTGTGTCTCGCTGGTCATCGGGTGCTCCTTACGTCAGTGGTGTTCCGACGTCTCCCAGTCTGCTCGGCAAGTGTTGCCGGCCGATTTCCGTGCGGTGTGGTGGTCGTAAGCTTTGCGGGACGATGCGGTTTCCGTACGTCAGGGGTGTAGCGCAGCTCACAAGCTGGCTCGGCTGGGGTGGGCAGGCCCCGCGTTAAATGCATGTTAAATCGTGTGTCACACCACGAAAACTTGTACCCCAAATGCAAAGTACTCGTTGGTAGGGGTGTTCTCCCTCGTCACAGCGCGCTACCGTCTCGGAATGGGTCGACACTCCGTGGCCCGCAATTCTCGGTCTGGCAAAAGGGGCGTGCCGTGGCAGCAAGGTTTGAAGTTCTCAAGGACGAGGCGCGGCTCTACCGAGTGCAGCTCCGTTCGGCGGAAGGCATCGTGGTCGCGATCGCTCAGGGCCTGCAGTCCCTCGACGCCGTCAAGCACGTCATCTCCTCGGTCCGCGAGAGCGCTGCCATGGGGCTAGTGGTGGATCTGACGCAGCCCGCCTAGCGTGCAACCTCGGTGCAACGTTCCGCAAGGCCGATCCCGGAGCGCGCGCGTAAGCTGTGAGGCACGGCACACATAAGGGAGTGGGTGGACGTGCGGGCAGAGCAGCTGACGCGTTCTGAGCATGGGGCCTCGCGAAGCGTCGTCGAGGACTCGTGGAAGCGCTCGTTCCAGGCACACCCGCGCCGCGAGGACGCGGCCGTCTCGAGTGTGCTCGCCAGCGACGACCTCCACAGCTATCGCGAAGGCCACGTCCTGGCGCCCGTGATGCCGCTCATCTCCGAGTTGCTCGTCCGGGCGGCAGCGGAGACGGGAACTGTTGTCGCGGTCGGCGACGAGCGCGGCAGGCTTCTGTGGATTGACGGCGACTCCAGCGTGCGCCGCCGCGCCGAGCGTATGGCCTTCCTCGAAGGGGCCGACTGGTCGGAGGACAGCATCGGGACGAGCGCCCCCGGGACCGCGCTCGCGACGGGCGGCGCAGTCCAGATCGCCGGGCCCGAGCACTTCAGCCCGCTCGTCGAGGATTTCTCCTGCACAGCGGTTCCCATCAGGGACCCCAACTCCGGCGAGCCGATCGGCGTCGTCGATCTCACGGGCGGCGACGAGGCCGTGGCGAGCTACGCCCTGCCGCTCGTGCGGGCCGCGGTCGCCGCCGCCGAGGAGCGTCTGCGCACCCACGCCGCGGCCGCGCGCAGGAGCCGCCGCGCGGCGTCGTGCGTTGCGCCCGCCGTCCTCTCGGTGACGGGCCGCGACCACGGTGTGCTGCGCTGCGGCGAGCGGACCCTCAGCCTCTCGGTGCGGCACTCCGAGATCCTCTTGCTCCTGGCCGGGAACCCGCGCGGCCTTTCCGCCGAAGAGCTCGCCGACCGGCTCTACGACCAGCCCGTTCCGGCCGTGACGCTCAGGGCCGAGCTCGTCCGGCTGCGCAAGGTGCTCGACGGGTTCGGCGCGGGCGTGGTGCTCGCGTCGCGGCCATATCGGGTCGAAGGGCTCGAGGTCGATTCGATGCACGCCTTGGCCCAGCTCGAGCGCGGTTCGCATCGGCTCGCGCTCAACTCGTACGGGGGCCAGATCCTGCCGCGTTCCGAGGCGCCGGCCATCGCCGAGCTACGCGACGAGCTCTCGGCGACGCTCCGCGAGGCCGTGGTGGCGAGCGCGGGCGTCGACGTCCTCATGAGCTATCTGCAGCTTCCCGAGGCCGCGGACGACGCCGAAGCCTGGCAGACGGCGCTCCGTCTCCTTCCGCCGCGGTCACCCAAGCGGGCGCCCGTCGTAGCGCACCTCGAGCGTCTCCTTGGCGCCTGAGCGGCCGTCTCCGAGGCGCCCGGGCACGCGCGCCAACCGCTCGGTGCGGGCACTGGAATCCTGTCGCTGCCCGAACGTAGGCTCAAGATGTCGGAAGTCCCCGACCCTTGGCAGACAGCTACGAGGAGATGCGCCGTGCCCACGACCCTTAATCCCTACATCAGCTTCAAGGACAATGCCCGCGAGGCCATGACGTTCTACCAGTCGGTGCTCGGCGGCAAGCTCGACATCTCGACGTTCGACGATTTCCACGCCGCCCAGGATCCGTCCGAAGGCCCGCTCGTGATGCACTCGCAGCTCAATACCCCGAACGGCCTCACGCTCATGGCCGCCGACACTCCGACCCGCATGGAGTTCACGCCCGGGACCAACTTCTCGATCTCCCTGAGCGGCGAGGACGAGTCGGAGCTGCGCGGCTACTGGGACAAGCTGACGGACGGCGCCACCGTCACGATGCCGCTCGAGAAGGCCATGTGGGGCGATACGTTCGGCATGCTCGTCGACAAGTTCGGAGTTGCGTGGCTCGTCAACATCGCTGGCCAGCCGGCCGAGGGCGCGCCCCAAGCCTGATCGGGGGGCAACCTGATCGGTTGCCAGCTGGTCGGGCGCAGGCCTGATCGGCGCGACGAGGCGCTCCCCGAGCCTAGTGGTCTTGCCGCTGCTTGGTGAGCGTCTCGTCGATGATGTTCCGGATCTCGAGGAGCGTCTCTGGGGAGAGGTCGCTCGTGAGCGAGCGCGCCGCGAAGCTCTTCACTTCGGCTTCCCGCATAGCGCGCAGGAGGTCGAGCTGGGCGGAGACGCGGTTAGGCGTCTCCGCCGTGGCGTCGGTGAGGAACTCAGCCGGGACGCCGAAGAAGTCCGCGAGGGCTCCGAGCAGGTCCGTGTCCGGGGTCATGGGGCCGGTGCCTGCACGCATGTAGTGCCAGCGCTGGCGCGAGATGTGCAGCCCGCGGTCCTCGACGGCCTTCTTGATGTCGGGGAACGTGTAGCGGTCACCGCTCTCCGCCTCGACGACATCTAGGAGCGTGTTGAGGCGCTCGGCCAGAATCTCCTCGGGTCTCCGGGGTTCAACTTCAGGCATAGAGGGCTCCCTCCGACTTCTTGACAAGCTTGGAATCTGACGCGTTCAGCAGACTTCCGCCAGCGGCGAGGTTGCTGTCCAGGATCTCGACCAGGGCGCGATGCAGCCGCGCCCTCGGGTCTTTGCTGAGTACACCTCTTAGAGGCACGGATACCGAATCCATGACGACGCTTGCGTTGGCCGTGCGGCTCCAGAGCCGATGGAGGCGCAGCAGGTGGTACCGCTCGTAGACCTGCAGGGCGGAGACTCGGTCCGAAACTGCGGGCAGCATGAGGCCGAACGCGAGGAAGAGGCCGGCGATGCCCGTGAGCGTCTCGAACGCGCTCTGCAGCAGCGACTCGTAGTCGAGGCCCACGAACGTGAGCACCACGATCTGGCGGAGGATCTTCGCCGTGAGCCCCACGACGGCGAGCCCGCAGCCAACAGCGACCGAGCCGAAGCCAGCGCGGAAAAGGCCCGAGGCCATGACCGGGAGATACCGCACGCACACCGCGGCGATCTCGATCGAGACGACGATCATGTAGAGGCAGAGCGTCGCCATGAAGACGAAGACGCCCGCGTCGCTCTGTGCACCCGGGTCGAAGGCAGAGGGCTGAAGGCTGGGTGTGTCGGAGACTGCCCCGACTAGCGTCGCGCAGGCGAAGGCCACGCAGAATGCGGTGATCGCCGCCGTCGTCTGCAGGAGGCCGCGCCGGAGCACAGGTTCCTGATCCTCCGGGGCCACCACGGCTTTGACGATCGCGGACCGGAAGAGTCCAAGGGCCAGCATGCCCAGCGCGCCGGCCACGAGCATCGAGGAGCCTGGCCGCCCGAGCATCGCGTCCACCAACGGGGAGACGGTCGGGTAGTTGACGGTTGCCGCGAGGGCCCCCGGGAGCGCTACGTAGAACATGAGGTCGCGCCGGTGGCGCACGAACGGTCCAAGGCGCGAGAGCACGAGGAGCCACACGGCGATGAGCGAGGCGAGCATCGGGCTCATCCGAACACGCCCCGGAAGTTGCCGGGCTCGACCCGGCCGGCGCGCCGCGTGCGCGCGAGGGCACTCGCGAACAGGTCGGCGAGGGACTCTGCCACGATCTCCGGCTCGGACTGCCGCTTGCAGCGCGCGAGGCAACGGGACACCATGGCCGGACTGAGGTCCGGCAGGAGGGAGGCGAGGTGCTCTTCGCTGCCCATGAGCCTCTCGTGGTTGAGGGCCATGTGCGCGAACTCGTGCAGGATGATCTGTTCCCGGTGCAGGGCCGAGGCCGTCTCGGCGTGCAGGATGAGGTCCGTGTCCGGGAGGGAGAACCACAGCCCCGAGACCTGGTCGCGGCCAAGGTGCTTGACCTCGCGGACCACGATCTCCTTGCCTCGGTCCTCCTCGAGGAGCTGCCTCAGGGAGGTTAGTGTGAGCTCCTCCGGGACGTCGAGGGCATGGAGAGCCGAGACCGCCTGCTTCCGCAGATTGTCCATGTCCATGCCGCCATCCTCGGGCTCGTTCGAGCGGTCTCCTCGCACAGGATAGCAGGGGAGAACAGGCCTTTGACATGTCTATTCCAAGGTGGTTTTCGTGCGTTTCGCACTGCGTCCGATGGCCGGTGGGCCGCGGGTCCTAGGCCCTCGGGCCCGTCCCTTGCACGGCCTTTTTCGGCCCGTCTTGGGCCCTTCTTTGGGTCCTTCTCGGGGCTTGCTGTGGACAACATTCGGACTATCCTCGGCCAACACTTGCCTCGGGTATGTGGGATGGACACATCCCCTCAACGGTCACTAAAGTTTGATCCGTGTCGGTCCTCCCGCCGGCGCTTTCTGCGTGCACCCCCCAAGGCTGACCAGTGATCAAACAGTTGTGGCAGTTCCCCGCTGTCATCGGTGGTACCGCCCTGCTCACTTTCTGCGGGGTGAGCGCCCTCCAGGCGAGCATCAACGCCCCGCTCCACGCGTTCGGCGCCGCCGTCGAGGCCGCCCGTGCCAGCACGTCGGCGAGCGTTTCGCCGACGCTTGTCGCAGCGCCCCCCGTTCAGAATCTCGGAGGCGGCGCTCAGGCGATCCCCGGCTCCCCGCAGATCCAAGCGGCGGCCGCGGCGCCGACGTCGCCCGTCCCGCAAGCGGCACCCGCGCCCGCCCCCGCACCGGTCGCGGCACCCGCCGCCCCGCACAACGACCAGGGCTCGCAGCCCGGACAGGGCGGCGGGTCGGCGCAAGGTAATCAGGGCCAGGGCAATCAGGGCGAGGGTAATCAGGGTCAGAACTATCAGGGCAAGGGCAAGGAAGGCCAGGGCGACCAAGGCCAGGCCAGTCAGGGTCAAGGCGACCAAGGCCAGGGCGACCAGGGCCAGGGCAACAGCTGGGGTGCCGGCAACGGCCAGTCGACCACGGTGGCCCTCGGATCGGGCTCGACTTCCGGGTCCGGCCAGGAGTCGGGGCAGCAAGGACGAGGGGTAACCCAGGCCAGCCCTGCGGGGAGCCAGAGCGGGAACGCACAAGGCGAGCTCGCCAACGAGCTCAACCGCTGGCTCGGTCTCGTGGACCGAAACGGCTCGAAGGGTGCCCAGGGGGCGTCGTCCGGTGGGACCGGCAAGTCGGGCGCCAGCTCGCAGAACTCGCAGCAATAGCCGGATTCGGCCGCGCCACACTGTTCGGCGCGAGCGGACCTCCTGGGCCCGCTGCTCTAAAGGCCCAGCGGTTCCCGCAGCGGCCAGCCCTGACCGTCGAGGATGGCCTGGGCGCTCTGGCCTGTGGTCTCGTTGACCAGAACCGGGGCCATGAGATTCACGGTCGTGCCATCGCCGCTCGGGGTCGCGACAACGAGGACGCGCGCTTCGCGTGAGGACGAAAGGCCGATCTCGCGGCACGGCGCAGCAATTTCCGGCGCGTAGTGCGGGACGTAGACGGACGCGTCGAGAACGAAGAGTCGGACCTCTGGTGCCGTGGCGGGGCGCAGGCTGAAGAGGCCCACGGCGCCGTCGACGGCGTCGAGCGTGTAGTCCGTGTACGGCGCCAGGCCCGGGAGCGGCTCGGTGAAGGTAAGTGTGCTCATTTGAGGAAGTCCGTGAGGCTGGGCTGGAGCACCTTTGCCGTGACGGCGAGTGCCGCTTGGTACGCCGTCTGCTGGAGCTGGAGGTCGATCGCGGCCTTGCCGAGGTCCATGTCCTCGATGCCCGAGCGCCGCGCCTCGAGCGAGGTCTGCGCCGCCGTCGTGCTTTGGCCCGCCCGCTGGAGCTGGGCGAGCCGGCTGCCAATGTCCGAGCGTCCGCTCATGACCGCCTTCATCCCGTTGTCGAGCGCTTGGATCCGCGCCGTGGGGTCCACCCCGCTGCGCAGGTCCGACGCAATGCCGTCCAGCACAGTGAACACCGAGCTCGGGCCGGTTCCGAAGACCGCCGCGCCGTCGGCGTCGACTCGGACGGTCTGGTCCGACCCGACACGCCGCTGGACGGTGCCGGAAGCGCCGTTGAACGTGGGTGGGGCTCCGTCGGTGAACGCTGAGGCCGCGTCCGACGTTCCCGCGAACACGTTGCGGCCCAGATAGCGCGTGTTGGCCGCGGTCAGGAGATCCTTGCGGAGCGAGTCCACCTGCCCCGCGAGGGCATCCTTGGCGTCCTGATTGAGCGAGCCGTTGCCGCCCTGGATTGCGAGATCGCGGGCCTGGCGGAGGAGGTTCGTCGCGGTACCGAGGGTGGAGTCGAGGGCGGTGAGCCACCCGGTGCCGTCGTTGATGTTGCGCTGGTACTGAGTGGTGGCCGCGATCTGTGCGCGCACCCGGAGCGCGTCGCCGGTCCCGACGGGATCGTCCGAGGCACGGGTGATGCGCACGCCGGAGCTCGCGGTGTCCTGGGCCGCCGCGAGGCGCGCCTGCCGCGCGCCGAGGCTGCGCTGCGCGGACATCGTCATGGTCTGGTCGGTCACGCGGAGCATGTCAGAGTCCTACCGTTCCGGTGTGGTTGATGAGGGTGTCGAGCGCCTGGTCGATCGCGCTCATGACGCGAGCCGCCGCTTGGTACGCGTGTTGGGACGCGAGGAGGTTCGTGTTCTCCTCGTCCAGGCTCACCGACGTGCCCGAGGCTTGGGCCTGCTTCGCGTTCGCGGCCGCCGTCTCGGCGAGCCCTTCCTGCTGCTGGGCGACCTTGGAAGCGCTGCCCGTCGCCGTCACGAAGGCCGACCACTGGCTGTCCGGTGAGCTTGTCCTCGTGCCGAGCTGAGCGATCGCGTCAGCGTTGGAACCGTCCAGGGCACCGACGCCTTGCGCTCCCGTGGCGATGCCGCTCGCGTCGCTGGGGACGACGGTCAGGCCTTGCGCCGCTGGGACGGCCGGGTTGAGGGCGAAGAACGGACCGCCGCTCGCGCCCGAGGGGGTCTGGCCCGCGCTGTGCACGGCGTTGACCGCGGTCGCCAGTGTTGTTGCCAACGCGTTGTACTGCGCAGCGGCCGTCGCGTAGACGCCGCTCGCGCCCTGCCCGCCCGCGGGAGCCAGCACCGAGAGCGCGCCCGCAATGGTGCCGCCCTCGAGACCCACGGCGACGGATGGGCGGTCCGCCCACACGAGTCCGGGCGCCGATGAGGAAGTGTCAGCCATGGTCGCGGCACCCGTGAGCTGCACGGCGCGGGCCGCGTCTCCACTCACGATCGCATTCCCGCCGAGGAAGACGGTCGCCGTCCCGTCCGCCTCTTCGCGCACCGTTCCTCCCGCAAGGGACGCAATCGTCTCGGTGAGGCGGTTCCTCGCGTCGATGAGCTCATTGGCGGAGCCACCCGCGGCGAGGGTCGAGCGGATGCTCTTGTTGAGCGTCGCGACCTGTCTTGAAGCGTCGTTGAGGGAGCTCACCATCCCCTGCGCGTCGGAGTACGTGGCCGACCACTGGTCATTGAGCGCGGCGTAGCCGCTCGAGAGCTTCGAGGCGAGCTGGTTGCCGCTTTGGAGCAGCGCGGCCGCGGGGGCCGGCTCACCGGGCTGGTTGGCAACGTCTTGCCACGCAGCCCAGAACGACTGGAGCTGAGCCGAGACGCCGTTGGCGCCCGGTTCCTGGAGGGTGGTTTCGACGCTTTGATAGGCGGCGGAGCGTTGCGCCGTGTAGCCGGCCGACGACGCCGTGCCGCGCACCGAGGCGTCGAGCAGCGCGTTGCCGATGCGCTCGATGCGGTCCACCGAGACGCCCTGGCCGACCTGCGGTCCCGTGGCGCCGAGGCCGGTCCGAACCGCCGATCCGATCGCCGACTGGTCGATCCGCTGACGCGTGTAGCCGTCCGTGCCGACGTTGTCGATGTTCTGCCCAGCCAGGTCCATGGCCTGCTGAGCGGCTGAGAGTCCCCGGTAGGCCGTGTTGAGGGCGCCGAAAGTGCTCACGGTCTACTCCTCAGAGGTCCTGGTCGAAGAAGCGCGCGCCGGCAAGACGCTCGGAGCGGCCGTGGGAGTCGTAGGTCTTGGCGCCCGGCTGGGTTTCGGCCAGCGTCTCCTGGGTTGAGCGGGAAGCCGCGCGCAGGAACTGGGCGTTCGCGTCGCGGAGCTGGCGGATGAGGGACGTTTGATCGGTCATCGCCTTGAGGTGGGCGGAGAGGAGTTCTGCCCAGGGAGCGTCCGGGGCGCCCGCGGCAAGATCCTTGAGCGTCGATTCGTCGGGGAGTCCCCATTCATGGGCGACGGCGGCTGCGGTCACCGCGCGGGCGAGTCCTGCGGCGGAGAGGCGTTCGAGCACCTGTTCAACCTCGCGAGTGGCATGCGAAAGCCATCGCGTCTTGCCAGAGGTCAGGAGCAGTTGCTCCTCCTCCAGCTTGAACGTCAGCAAATCCAGCAACTCGCGCTCGTGCCAGAGCTGGGCCGACAAGTCGTGGATCGCCATTCCTTGGCCAACTCCTCATCCATGAGGCCAACAGGGTCGGTCGAGGCGCAGTGCGCCTTGTAGCCCGAACTATCGGCACGCGTCGCGATGCGGTTAGCGTGGCGGCTGCGCGCGCCGCGTTGTCCAACCTGTGGCTCTCAGTGGTGGCTCCGGCGCGACTCAGTGGTGCCCGGCGTGCGTAGCATCTGTATCCATTCGGGGGACGTTTTGGGGGAGGCTTTGTGCCTGGGGGCAGAAGAAATCGTGGGCAGTTCGGCCCGGCGACGGTATGGGGAAGACTTGCTGCGTTGATCGGGGTGAGTGCCCTCTGCGGCGTGCTGGTGGCGGGGTTCTTGGTGCCCGCCGTGGTCGTTGTGGGGACGGCAGCGCACGGTACGTCGCAGCTGTTCGGACAGCTCCCGAGCGAGCTCACGGTCACGGCACCAGGACAGGTGACCAAGATTGTCGCCGCAGACGGCTCGCATCTGGCGTCCGTCTTCGACGAAAACCGCATCCCCGTGCCGCTCGACAAGATGTCGCCGAACATCAAGAACGCGATCATCGCCGTCGAGGACTACCGCTTCTACGAGCACGGCGGAGTCGATTCGACTGGCATCCTGCGGGCCGTCGTCTCCAACCTGCGCGGCGGCCGCCAGGGCGGTTCGACGATCACGCAGCAGTACGTCGCAAACGTCATCAACGATCACGCCGTGGCCGAGGGTCGGCACGAGGACGTGGTGCTCAACGGCCAGCAGAAGCAAGTGAGCCACAAGCTTCGCGAGATGAAGCTCGCGATCGCTCTCGAGAAGCAGTTCACCAAGGATCAGATCCTCGAGGGCTACCTCAATATCGTGTTCTTCAACCGGAATGCGTACGGGGTCCAGGCCGCGAGCCAGTACTTCTTCTCCGCTGACGCGAAGGACCTCACCCTTCCCCAGGCCGCGACCCTCGCGGGGCTCGTGAACGGGCCGGCGCTGTTCGATCCCGTGGCTCAGCCCGAGGCCTCTCTCAAGCGGCGAAATCTGGTGTTGGGCGCGATGCATCAGCACGGCTATATCACCGAGCAGCAGCACAACGAGGCTGTGAAGGCCCCGATGGGCACGAAGCTGAACGCGCCCAAGCAGGGCTGCGCCTACGCGGCGAGAGCGCAGTACTTCTGCGACTTCGTGCTCAACCAAGTGCTCAACGATCCCGCGCTCGGCGACTCGGCGGACAGCCGGGCAAACAGGGTGATGCGCGGCGGCCTCACGATCAGGACCACGCTGGATCCGCGCTTGCAGGGTGCGGCGCAGGATCAGGTGGATGCGACGGCGGGGCCAAACCCGGACAAGTGGGGCTCCTCGCTCGTGACAGTGCAGCCGGGTACGGGCCAGGTCCTCGCCATGGCCCAGAATTCGCGCATGCTCAAGGGCCAAGGGGCCGGCTTCGTGACGAGCTACAACTTCAATGTGGACGCCGCGGATGCGAACGGCAACGACCTGGGCGGGGCCGGTGGGTTCCAGCCAGGCTCGACGATGAAGCCCGTGACCCTCGCGGCATGGCTCGGTGAGGGAAGGCCGACCAATCAGATCGTCGACGCGTCGCGGCGCGTCTACCCCCTCGATCACCCGTGGCGCAGCACGTGCGGGCGGGTCACCGGCGCGTACAACGACGCCGAGCTCGGCTTCGGGGCTGCGCGAAGCCTGCAGAACGACGAGCCGTACTGGTACCGGCGGATGTCGGTGCGGGAGGGCGTCTATCAATCGATCAACACGGCGACGTTCGCCTCCGCGGCCGGGCTCAGCGACTTCTGCAACATCCAGCGGGCCGCGGACGCCCTGCGGCTGCACCGGGGCTCCGGTGGGGGCGCGAAACTCGATCTGTCCATGCTCGGCAACCTGCTGGGCGGGGAAAACGTCGCTCCGCTCACGATGGCCAGCGCGTTCGCCACGTTCGCGGCCAACGGCACGTACTGCGCGCCCGTCTCTGTCCGCGAGGTGACTGACTCGCAGGGAAGGAAGATCGCCGGCCAGTCGCAGGACTGCCGGGCGCGAGCGATCGACCCCGACGTCGCGAAGGCTGTGACGAACGTCCTCCAGGATGTCCTCGCCAAGGGATCCGGCGCGAACATCAAAGACGGGACGGGTTCGCCGATCAAGCTTGCCGTTCCGGCCGCTGCGAAGACCGGGACGAACCAGTACAACAGCCAGACGTGGGTCGTGGGCTACACGCGCGGACTCGCGACGGCCTCGTTCTTCGGCGACGCGCTCAACGATCCGAGCGCCCGGGTGGGGCGTGACGTCTGGGTCAACGGACGGCATTACGCGAGCGTCGACGGCGCCTATATTGCGGGCCCGCAGTGGGCTTACTACATGCAGAAGGCAGCGGACCTGTACGACGGCGGCGCTTTCGACCCGCCGCCGAGGCACCTCATCACGGGGTAGCCGAGGCCCGACGAGGTCAACGACCCGACGAGGTGAGAGACCCGGCGAGGTCAAAGAATCGTGAGGGTTGCCGTGATTAACGCCGGGCCATGACTGCCGATAGTGAGCGTCGAGGGCCCACGGACGGGCCTGATGCAGTCCCACTTCTCACTCACGGAGGAATCACGATGGCTCTGACCGTCAACACCAACCTTTCGGCCATGCAGGCCTACCTCAACCTCAGCAAGACGTCCAACGACATGTCGATCTCGATGGGCAAGCTCTCGAGCGGCCTCCGGATCAACACCGCCGCCGACGACGCCGCGGGTCTCTCCATCTCGGAGGGCCTCAAGTCTCAGGTCAACGGATTCAACATTGCTGCCCGCAACGGTCAGGACGGCATCAGCCTGATCCAGACCGCGGACGGCGCACTCGGCGAGGTTCACTCGATCCTCCAGCGCGTGCGCGACCTCGCGGTCCAGGCGGGCAACGACTCGAACAACGCCGCGTCCCGTTCTGCTATCTCGCAGGAAGCCACGAACCTCGTGGGCGAGCTCGGCCGCATCTCCGGGGCGACGAACTTCAACGGGATCAAGCTCCTCAACGGGTCGGCGACCAACCTGAACTTCCAGATCGGTTCCGACGGTAGCTCGAACAGCCAGATCGGCCTCAACCTCGCGACGGCGAATGTCGGCAGCATCGCCTCGGCGCTCGGGGTCGGCAACACGGGCTCGACGTTCAGCCTCACGGATGCCACTGCCAACGCCGTCACCGGCAACGAGCAGTTCACGGTGACCGACGGCACGACGACGTCCGCCGTGACGACGTCTCTCACCCCGCCGACCGGCGGCTACAAGTCCGTTTCAGCGGTGGCCGCTGCCCTCAACTCTGACGCCGGTTTCTCCGCCAAGATGGTCGCGACCGTGGTCCGCGACGCCTCCGGCAACGCGACGGGGCTTAACGTCAAGGCGATCTCGGGCGGCACCGTCGCGACGACTGCCCCGGGTGCGGGGCTCGCGGCAGGCGCCGCTGGCACCGCTGGGGCGCTCGACTTCACGTCGGCCTCCGGCGCGCAGGCTGCGATCTCGCTCATCGACACGCAGATCTCGTACGTCTCGGGCGCCCGCGCGACGCTCGGTGCGGTCCAGAACCGGCTCACGCACGCGATCAACATCGCGAACATCTCGTCGCAGAACCTTTCTGCGGCCAACTCCCACATCACCGACACGGACATGGCCGCCGAGATGGTCAACTACACGAAGGACAGCATCCTCTCGCAGGCCGGTACGGCGATGCTCGCCCAGGCCAACCAGTCCAGCCAGGGCATCCTCAAGCTCCTCGGCTAACACCGGCTCCGGCAACGGAACCACCGCCGCCGGCGGCCTGGGGGCACTCGCCCTCTGGCCGCCGTCGGCCTCTCCCTGGCCCGGCAAACGCTGGTGGTAGGGCTGGTAGCAAAGACCGATGGCAGGCCCTGACGGGCCAGCGGTAGGCGACGCGACTCAAGGAGCACGCACGTGGCTATCTCGATCAATGGGCTCGGCAGCGGGCTCGACCTCACCTCGATCATCAATTCGCTCATGGCCGTCGAGGCCCTGCCGCAGCAGCAGCTCAAGCAGACGCAGGCGGGCGATCAGAGCATGATCAGCGTCCTCCAGACGCTCAACGGCAAGGCGTCCGCGCTCAGCGATCTTGCGAGCAAAGCATCGGCGCCGGGCGCGCTCAACCTCTTTACGGCGACGACCAGCAACTCTGCGGTGACCGCGACGGCGGGGCCCACGGCGACGGCGGGCACGTTCAGCCTCACGTTCAATCAGCTCGCCCAGACTCAGGTCGACGTCACGTCGGCGATGAGGACGTGGCCCACCGACTCCACCGGCGCGCCTGCGGCCCTGACCCTCGTGGACTCGACCGGCAAGCAAACCCAGATCACACCGGCGAGCACATCACTCGACGACGTCGTGAGCGCGATCAACGCCTCCGGCGGCCCGGCGAAGGCTATGAAGATCTCCGCCGGGACCGACGCGAGCGGGAACCCGCTCTGCCGGCTCCAGCTCACCGCGACGCAGTCCGGCGCGGCCGGCGCTTTCAAGGTCTACCAGGGCACGGGCGCCCAGGTCACCGGCGGCACGGCGACGGATCTCATGGCCCAGCCGGGCGCCGCCGTCGTCACCGCCGCCCAAGACGCCTCCGCGACCCTTTACGCGGGGACCGCCGCGGCGCAGACCATCACGTCGTCGACGAACACGTTCACCAACGTCGTTCCGGGCGTCAACCTTACTGCCGCGAGCGGTGCGGTGGGCGGGAACGTGACCGTCACGGTGGCCGCAGACAACGCGGGCATCACGAAGCAGGCCAACGATCTGGTCGCCTCGGTCAACGACCTCCTGAGCAACATCTCGGACAACACCAAGGTCACGACGACGATCAACTCGACCGGCGGCTCCTCGGCCACGGGCGGCCTGTTCACGGGCGATTCGACCGTGGGCAGCATCTCCGACTCGATCACGAACGCCCTGTACCTGCCGACAAGCAGCGGGCACTCGCCCTCGGAATTCGGCATCAGCATCCAACAGGACGGCAGCTTCACGTTCGACTCGGCCAAGTTTGGCGCAGCCCTCGCGGCGGATCCCGCGGGAACGGAGTCGGCGCTCCAGGAGATCGCCGGCCGCGTCGCGACCGCCGCGAAGAACGCCTCCGACCCCGTCACCGGGTCCGTCACCGCTCTCATCGCGGGCCGGCAGTCCGAGGTGTCCGACCTCGCGAGCCAGATCAGCGACTGGGACTCTCGCCTCGCCGACCGCAAGGCGGCGCTTACGGCGCTCTACAACGCGATGGACACGTCCCTCGGGGCGCTCAAGTCGCAGCAGTCGTGGCTCACTAGCCAGATCGCGGGGCTCCCGGGCGCCCCCTCGTCGTCGTCCTCATCCTCGAGCTCGAAGTAAGGGAGAGCCAGCGTGACCCTACAGATTACTCGCGCGCGCGAGCAGTACAACCGCGACGCGATCCTTTCCGCGAGCCCGGCCCGGCTCCTGACCATGCTGTACGACCGGCTCCTGCTCGACCTGCGCCGCGCCGAGATCGCGCAGAATGCCTCGAACTGGCCGGCTGCGAGCGAGAACCTCCTGCATGCGCAGGACATCGTCGCCGAACTCGCGGCCACGCTCAAGCCAGACGGGTGGGACGGTGCCGACGGCCTGCGCGCCATCTACGAGTACGTGCGTGTGGCACTCGTGACCGCGAATATCCACCGCGACGTCGCGCGGACCCGCGAGGCGATCGACCTCCTCGAGCCGCTCCAGCAGGCGTGGCACACCGCGGCGGAGACGGGGTCGGTGGTGCCGGAGGGGTCGGCGCAGCCATCGGTCGGCGCTGGCGCGGCCGCGGCGCGCGCAAGGGGCTTCACCGTTGTCTGATTCGTGGGACGACGTGCTCGGCCGGCTCGTCGCGGACCTGGACGACGCGGAGCGGCGCCTGGACGCCCAGGCGGCCCCCGCCGTCGAACGCTGGACGCCGCCCGCGGACCTCGGGCCGCTCCCGGAGCGGCTGCTCGAGCGAGCCGTCGCCGTCCTGAGCCGACAGGGCAAGGTCGCCGAGCGTCTCGATGAGGCACGGACGACGGCGGGGCGTCACCTCGCCGCGCTCGACGCCATTCCTGCGCGCCGGCAGGGCGCGGCCCTGTACCTCGATGTCACCGGCTAGGCGGGCTTCCGCCCGTCATTAGGATCGCGTAAATCCCGCTGCCCGCTCGCGCGGCCGGTGCTACCGTCACCTCGACTGGGACGACCAGTGCGGTGACCGGCACGGCAGACTGCGGAGGGCTTGTCATGACAGCGTTGAGCCAACCACGGGTGACGTCCGGCTCCTTCAGGAGTTGGCTGCTCCACGATCTGCATCAGACCCAGGCGCTGCACCAGGGGCCGCACGCCATTCCCCGCGCACACGAGAAGAAGCACTCGTGGTGGCAGGTGATGTGCCTGACCGGCGTCGACCTCTTCTCGTCGCTCGGCTACGCGCCGGCGATCGCCGCCGTCGCGGCAGGCGTCCTCTCGCCGCTGGCCACGGTGCTGCTCGTCATCGTCATGCTTTTCGGCGCGCTCCCGGTCTATCGGAGGGTTTCGGTCGAGAGCCACAGCGGCTCGGGTTCGATCGCGATGCTCGAGCGGCTCCTGTCGCGCTGGGGCGGCAAGTTCTTCGTGCTGGCGCTCATCGGCTTCGCGGCGACCGACTTCGTGATCACCATGACCCTGTCCGCCGCAGACGCCGCGGCCCACCTCATCGCGAACCCGCTCGTGCCCGGGTGGCTGCAGGGCCAGAATGTCGGCGTCACCCTGTTCCTGCTCGCGCTGCTCGGGGCCGTGTTCCTACGGGGGTTCAGGGAGGCGATCGGCGTCGCCGTGGTGCTCGTGGGGCTGTATCTGAGCCTCAACGCCGTCCTTGTGGTCGTGACGCTGGGCGAGGTGTTCTCGCATCCGATTCAGGTGTCCGACTGGTGGAAGGCGGCGGTCACCTCGCAAGGCAATCCGCTCCTCATGCTCGCCGTAGCGCTCCTGGTGTTCCCCAAGCTGGCTCTGGGCATGTCCGGCTTCGAGACCGGAGTCGCGGTCATGCCGCAGATCCGCGGCGACGCGAGCGACACGGAGGAGAATCCGGCCGGACGGATCAGGGGCACGAAGCGCCTGCTGACGGGCGCCGCCGTGATCATGAGCTCGTTCCTGCTCACGACGAGCTTCACGACCGTGATCCTGATTCCCCAGCAGGACTTCCAGCCCGGCGGGCCGGCGGACGGGCGTGCCCTCGCGCTGCAGGCCCACGAGTATCTCGGGGTGGGCTTCGGCACCGTCTACGACCTCAGCACGATCGCCATCCTCTGGTTTGCCGGGGCCTCGGCCATGGCGGGGCTTCTGAACCTCGTTCCGCGCTACCTGCCGCGCTACGGGATGGCGCCGCAGTGGACCAAGGCGATGCGGCCGCTCGTGCTCGTGTTCACCGGCATCGGGTTCCTCGTCACGCTGGTCTTCTCGGCGAACGTCGACGCTCAGGGTGGGGCGTACGCGACCGGCGTGCTCGTGCTCATGACGTCCGCCGCTGTGGCGGTGACGCTTTCCGCGCGGAGCCGCCGGCAACGCCGGGCTGCAGTCGGGTTCGGGATCATCGCCGTGGCCTTCGTCTACACGACTCTGACGAACATGGTGGAGCGCCCGGAAGGCCTCGAAATCGCGGCCATCTTCATCGGGGCGATCGTGGTCATCTCACTCGTCTCGCGCGCCAAGCGATCGTTCGAGCTGCACGCCACGAGCATCCAGTTCGACGAGAGGGCCCGCGAGTTCCTCGAATCGCCGGACGGGCAGCCGCTCCACGTCATCGCCCACGAGCCCGTGAGGCTCTCAGGCGAGGCCTACCGCGAGAAGCTGGAGTCCATTCGGGAGTCGAGCCATCTGGCGCCGGGGGAGAACGTCGTCTTCCTCGAAGTGTTCCTCGACGACTCGTCGGATTTCGAAACGGCCCTCGAGGTCCACGGGATCATGCGTCACGGCCATCGCGTGCTCGAGGTCCACGGGCCGGTGATCCCGAACACGATTGCGTCCGTCCTGCTGCACATCAGAGACGTTTCAGGCCTCATGCCACACGTCTACTTCCGCTGGACGGAGGGCAATCCGGTGCGGAATCTGCTGCGCTTCATCTTCTTCGGGGAGGGCGAGATCGCCCCCGTGACGCGCGAGGTGCTACGCCAGGCGGTCCCAGAGATCACGGAGCGCCCGTGGGTTCACGTGGGGTAGGTCAGGACGTCAGGTACGGCGCGATCGGCCCGATCGGGAGGACGGGGCCGCCGAAGTCCGTGATCGTGTAGCGGCCGCAGCGCACCGTGCTGGACGGCGCCGTCTGCGCCTCGGCCGGCAGCGTCAGAGCCGGCTTGGCCGTGTCCATCAGGACGAACGACACGTTGGGGCGCGCATAGTCGACGCGGTCGGTGAGCCACGGGTAGGCATAGAAGGAGCCATCCACCTGGATGAGCTGCGACGGGTCGGCCAGATAGGCCTTGGGCCCGCGGATGGCCCAGAAGTCGCCAGCGCCGGTCTGGTGGCTCGCCGTGATCCACGCGTCGACGCACACGATGTCCGGATTGACGACGGCGCCCGAGCTCACCAAGGTGCCAGTCGCGGCGGCGGAGGCGCCGAGGGCTGCGACGGCGGCGCCCGCGAGGAGCGCCCGCCTGGCCCGAGCGATGCGAGCCTTGGCGATGGCAGCGCGGGCGGCGAGCCGGTGGCCGAGCCAGTCGGCAGCCTGGCCCGAGCGGAACAGCCGCGGCGCGAGGACGAGAAGGCAGATGGGGTCGAAGAACATCGGCTGGAGATACCGCGTGCCGTAGAGGCCGAGGATGATCGTCCCGGCAAAGATGGCGAGGGGAGTAACCCACCCCACGCCGCTGACCACGGCCGCGACAGTGTCCCGAGCCGCGAGGGACCTGCGGAACACGATCGCCGCGACGAGGATGAGCGCGACGATGAAGGTCAGCGACACAGCTCCCGTGAGAGTCGAGGTGCGCTCGGCCAGCATCTCCGGGTAGTAGATGGCCATCACCCTGGTGAGCCCGAAGTTCGCGTAGGCGGGTCCGTCCTTGAGGATGAGGGGCTCGAACGGGATCCGGGCGGCCAGCCCGGCGCCGATGCCCACCGCCAGAACGCAGCCGATGCGCGCGATCCGGCGCCAGCTCAGGGCGCGCCGCCACGCCATGAGGGCGAACACGACGGCGAGTGGGGCTACCTCCCACGCGACATAGAGCGGATTGGTCAGCGTCGACAGCGCGCTCACCCCAAGGAGCGTCAGCTCGACCCACCTCCGGCGGCTCGCGGCGGGGGCGGCGGCGAGCCGTGCGGCCATGCCCGTCGTCGCGACCGCCGCGAGGATGGTGACGCTGTAGTACGTGGTGGTCGCGAGCAGCGAGGCGAACTCGAAGCTTTCGTGCTCCGGCGCTTGCTCGAGGAACGTCAGGGCCATCATGGCGGCGAAGGCGATGAGCGCACCTGCGACGCGACGGGCGCGCGGGAGGTCCTGCTGCACCATTCCGCTCAGGAATCTGAGGGCGCCGTAGAAGAGGACGAGGTTGACGACGGCGCTGAGCGCGAACGTGCCCTTGACTCCGAGCCCGAGCGCGGCCAGGGCGTAGTACATGCCCATTTCCGGGAGGAACAGGACCGCGGAGAGAGCCCAGTCCTGCTGCTGGCCGGAGAGCACTGAGCCGCGCACAATGGCGGGCAGCACCGTGTCGCCGTCGTAGTAGAGCATCCACGACCGGTCCGTGGCGTCGATGTGCCACACGGCCAGGAGTGCGAGGGTCACCGCAATCGCGACGCCCACCGACTCGAGCATCCACGCACGCCTCGGAGCCCGCCGTCGGGAGTCCGGGGCGGGCTGGGCGGTCAGTGCGGGCTGGGCGCCCGCGAGAGTGGGAGCCGGCCCGAGCCGTGGTGCTGGGTCGACCAGCAGAGCAGAATCGATCACCCTGCGATCGTTCCAAGAGAAGGGCGACGGCGGGGCGGTTTTCGCCCAATCCTTGGGTCTTCCTCTGCGGAAGCTGCGCTTACGCGCCCCGGAGCGCTGCCGATAGTTGCCTCTGAGCACGGACTGCTCGTCATGACCTGGCCATGGATCGGCCAGCCACTCCCGACCCAGGCAGGATTGTGTGCTCGATTCCGTGACCTCTGCCGCGCTCACGAGCGCCCTGAACGGACTCTCGCTCCGTCAGCAGGCCATTGCGGACAACATCGCCAACGTCAACACCCCGGGCTATCACGCCAAGCGAGTGCAGTTCGAGTCGGCTCTCGCGGCGTCAGTACAGGCGGGCAGCGGCAACGTCGACGCGACGACGGAACTCTCTCAGGAGCCCACGCGCCTGGACGGCAACAACGTCAACCTCGACACCGAGACGCTCTCCAACGTCGACACCGTCCTGCGGTACCAGTTCGCGTCGCAGGCCGTCAGTGCCGAGTTCACCGGCATGCGCACGGCGATGAGGACTGCCTGATGACGAGGAGTGCCGAATGACCTTCGATGCGATCGGGATCGCCGGCACCGCGCTCACGGTGCACCGCAAATGGCTCGATGCCATCTCGGACAACCTCGCGAACGTCAACACGGCCACGCCGACGAGCGGCCCGGCGTTCCAGGCCCGCTACGTCGAGGTGCAGGCGGGCCCCGGCGACTCCGGGGTCTACGTCGCGGGCACGCCGCAGGGCGACGCGACGGGCAGGCTCGTCTACCAGCCGGACAGTCCGCTCGCGGACAAGGACGGGTACGTCCGCTACCCGGACATCGACCTCAACGAACAGATGGGCGCGCTCATCATGGCCCAGCGTGGCTACCAGGCCAACGCGCAGGTCGTGGACCGGGCGCGCGACATCTACGAAGCCGCCCTCCAGATCGGGAAGTCCTCATGAGCCTCGCACCCCTCGGCCCGATCAGCTCCTCCCTGACCAGCGCGATGGCCGGCGCTATGCCCAGCGCTGTGGTCGGGCCCGCCGCGACCCCCGCCATTCAACAGACGACGACGGCGGGCGCCCAGGCGCCCAGCGGCGACTTCGCCGCGAGCCTGGCGGGCGCCGTCGACAATCTCCAGCAGCTCCAGTCGACGTCGAACCAGCTTGCGGTCCAAGCGGTGACCGGCAACCTCGACGACATCCACAACGCGACGATCGCCGCGACCCGCGCCCAGGTCACGCTCGAGCTCGCCTCGACCGTGCGCAACAAGGCGGTTGACGCCTTCAACGAGATCATGAGGATGCAGGGCTGATGCCGCCGTTCATCACCGCGTACGCTAGGCGCCTCGGCGCGACGGTCAAGGGCTTCACTGCGGGCCAGCGCACGGTCGCGATCATCGGCCTTGCCGTTCTCGTGCTGGGCGGCGCCGCGCTCTTCTCGTGGCTCACGAAGCCGAGCTACGCCCCGCTCTTCACGGGTCTCCAGAGCACGGACGCGAGCGCCGTCGTGCAGCAGCTCGGCAAGGACAACGTCCCGTACCAGCTCGCGGACGGCGGTTCGACGGTCCTCGTTCCGCAGGAGAAGGTCTACGACGAGCGGCTCAAGGCGGCGTCGGCGGGCCTCCCGGCCGCCCCGGCGACGGGGTATTCGCTGCTCGACAAGATGGGCGTGACGTCCTCGGAGTTCCAGCAGAACGTCACGTACAAGCGGGCCATCGAAGGGGAGCTCGGCACCACCATCTCCCACCTCGACGGCGTGAAGACCGCGTCGGTCCAGCTCGCGATCCCGGCGCAGACGGTCTTCACGTCGCAGCAAGCCGACCCCACCGCCTCGGTCTTCGTCCAGACGCAGCCCGGCCAGGCGCTCTCGAGCGACAAGGTGGACGCGATCGTCCATCTGACCTCGGCTGCCGTCCAGGGGCTCAAGCCGGCGAACGTCTCTGTGGTGGACTCGCAGGGCAACGTGCTCTCCGCCGCAGGGGCGGGCGGGGCAGGCACCTCCGGCAACGGCTCGAAGCTGGCCACGGACTACCAACAGCGCACCCAGGCCGCGGTCCAGGCAGTGCTCGACCGGGTGCTCGGGCCGGGGAACGCGACGGTCGCCGTGATTCCCGAGGTGGACCAGCAGTCCGCCCAGCAGAAGTCGGAGACCTTCTCGAGCAACAAGGACGCGGCTCCGCTGAGCCAGTCGACCAAGACGGAGAAGTACGCGGGCACCGGCGGCGCGGGCACCTCCGGGGTTCTGGGGCCCGACAACATTGCGGTTCCGTCGGGGACGAGCACGAGCTCGCCGTCCGGCAACGGCAACTACGATTCGACGACCAACACGCAGGACAACGCCGTCAACAAGGTCACCGAGGACCGCACGATCCCGGCCGGGACGCTCAAGCGCCAGTCGGTGTCCGTCGCGATCAACCAGGCCGCGTCGAACGGGCTCAACGTCCAGAACCTCAACGCGCTCGTCTCCGCCGCGGCGGGCATCAACTCGGCGCGCGGTGACGTCCTGTCGATGCAGGTGGTGCCCTTCAGCACGGCGGCGGCGGATCAGGCGAAGGCGGCGCTCGCGCAGCAGCAGGCGGACGACGCCGCGAAGGCTCAGGCGCAGATGTGGACCAACATCATGTGGGCTGGCATCGCGCTGCTTGCGATCCTCCTCGTCGCGGTGCTCCTCTGGGTCCGCTCGCGACGGATGGTGGTGCGCGAGCCGCTCGACTTGGGCGGTGACATCGTGTTCGACGACGTCGAGGTGCCCGCGATCCTCGAGGCCCCCGCCACTGTTGCGCTTCCGATGCCGGAGCCGCTTCCCGCGCTTCCGGACCCGGGCGCCGACGTGCTCGACGCCGAGCGCCGCCGCGCCCAGGTGGACCGCCTCGGCGCGATCGAGCCGCAGAAGACGGCGGAGTTCCTTCGCGGCCTCATGGATGAGAGGCAGCGCGTATGACCCCGCAGCCTGCCGGGACAGTCCAGCTCGCCGCGATGCCCCAGCTCACCGGGACGCAGAAGGTCGCGATCGTGCTCATGCAGATGACCCCCGAGAACGCGGCGAAGGTCATGGGCCACTTCAGCGAGTCAGAGGCGGAGGACATCGCCGCGGAGATCGTGCGCCTGAGCCGTGTCGACGCGGCGGTGTCGGAGCAGGTCATCGCGGAGTTCCACGAGATCGCGGTCTCGGGCCGGCGGACCACCCGCGGCGGCCGGGACCTCGCCGCAGGGCTGCTCGAATCGTCGTTCGGCCCGGACCGCGCGGCCGGAGTCCTGGACAGGCTCGCCTCGACGATGGCCGGGAAGTCGTTCGAGTTCCTCGACAGCGTGGACGCGTCCCAACTCCTGACGCTCCTCGACGGCGAGCTTCCCGAGACCATTGCGCTGGTCCTCGCGCACCTGCGCCCCGACAAGGCGTCCGACGTCATGGCCGGCCTGGGCGGCGCCCAGGCCATCGATGTGGCCCACGCGCTCGCCACGATGGGCTCGGCCACGCCCGAGGCCGTGAGCATCGTCGCCGAGAGCCTCAAGGCGCGGACGGGTGCCGCGCTCGGGCCAGGCCGCAGGCAGGTGGAGGTGATCGGCGGCGTGCAGCCGCTCGTGGACATCATCAACCGCTCGGACATCTCGACCGAGCGGGCCGTGCTCGACGGACTCCACGAGCGCGATCCAGAGCTCGCCGAGGAGGTCCGCTCGAAGATGCTCACGTTCGCGGACATCGTCAAGCTCGAGCGGCGGGACGTCCAGCAGATCCTGCGCGGGATCGACGCGGGCGTGCTCGCGCGCGCCATGAAGGGCGCCGCCCAGCCTGTCCTCGACGCCATCAACGGCAACGTCTCGGATCGCAACCGCGAGATCCTCCAGTCCGAGATCGCCGCCGTGGGCCCGGTCCGCGCGTCCGAGGTGCAGGAGGCCCGAGCCTCGATCGTCCGCGCCATCCGCGAGCTCGAGGCGAGCGGCGCGATCACGGTGCGCCGCGGCGAGGAGGACGACCTTGTCTACTGACGCTTCCCTCTGGACCGCTCCTGATGCGGTGACTGCCAGGCCTGTCGTCTACCCGGCGCTCAGCCCGTCCGGGGAGGCAGAGGGCTTCACGCGCGGCCACGCCGCCGGCTACGCGGCGGGCCTCCGGCGCGCCGAGGCCGAGCTCGCGGCGCGCCGCGAGCAGCTCGATGCCCAGCACGCCGAGGAACTCGAGCGCAGCCGGGTTCAGCTCCGCGGGGCCCTCGCGGTCCTCGACGAAGCCGCCCGCGCGCTCGCCGGGCGCACCGCGCCCGTCCTCGAGGAGGCGGACGCCCAGCTCTCCGCCGCGGCCCTCGCGCTCGCCGAGGCCGTCATCGGCCGCGAGCTCTCGGACGCCCCCACCGCGGCGCGGGCCGCGCTCGAGCGGGCGCTCTCCGCGCCCGACGCCGACGCGGTCGTCGCCGTGCGGCTCCATCCCGCGGACCTCGCGCTGCTCGAAGCCGCGGCTGGTCCCCTCCCGGGCCCGGCCGCCGTCGTCCTCGTGCCGGACCCAGCCCTGGGGCGCGGGGATGCCGTAAGTGTCTACCCCGATGGCGAGCTTGACGCTCGGATCGGGACCGCGCTGGCCCGCGCCGCGGCGGAGCTTGCGGGGGAGGGCGCATGAGGGGTTTGGCCGCCGCTCTCGATGCTGCCGCCCCCGAGCGCGCCGGGGTGGTCACCGCGGTCCTGGGGCTCGGGCTCGAAGTCGACGGGCTCGCGTCCGCCGTCGGAGACCTCGTGGCCGTGACGAACGACGACGGCGCCGTCACCGAGGCGGAGGTCGTCGCCTCGGCGCGGGGCGTCCTCACGTGCATGCCGCTGGGGCGGCTGGCCGGGATCCGTGCGGGCAATGCGGTGCGCGCCCGGCGCGGGGGGGCTCCGCGTCCCGACCGGCGCCGGGCTGTTCGGCCGAGTCGTCGACGGGCTGGGGCGCCCGATCGATGGCCGCGGACCGATTGCAGCCGCTGAGCGGGTGCCGCTCGACCACGACGTGCCGCCCGCGATGAACCGCGCCCGCATCGACACGCCCCTGCAGACCGGAGTTCGCGCCCTCGACACCCTCACGACCGTGGGCCGCGGCCAGCGCCTCGGCCTGTTCGCAGGTTCGGGTGTGGGGAAGTCCTCGCTCCTGTCCATGGTCGCCCGAGGGACCGAGGCTGAGGTCTCCGTGATCGCGCTCGTGGGCGAGCGCGGCCGCGAGGTCCGGGAGTTCCTCGACGACGATCTGGGCCCCGAGGGCCTAGCCCGCTCGATTGTCGTGGTCTCGACCTCGGACGAGCCCGCGCTCATGCGCCTCCGCGCGGCGTTCACCGCGACGCGGATCGCAGAGTCGTTCCGCGACCGCGGCGCCCACGTGCTGCTCATGATGGATTCCCTCACGCGTGTGGCCATGGCCCAGCGCGAGATCGGGCTCTCGGCAGGCGAGCCGCCCGCCACGCGCGGCTACCCGCCGTCGACCTTTGCCCTGCTCGCGCGGCTCCTCGAGCGCGCGGGGACCGCGGAAGCCGGCTCCGTGACGGGCATCTACACCGTCCTCGTCGACGGCGACGACCACAACGAGCCGGTCGCCGATGCTGCCCGCTCGATCCTCGACGGTCACGTGGTCCTCGACAGGAAGCTCGCGGTCATGGGCCACTACCCGCCGATCGACGTGCTCGGCTCCGTCTCGCGCGTCGCATCGAAGGTCAATCCGCGCGAGCGCACCGAGTGGGCCGCCAGCCTGCGACGCGTGCTCGCGGCTCGGAAGGCCGCCCAAGACCTCATCGATGTGGGGGCGTACCAGCGCGGCAGCAATCCGCTCGTGGACGCGGCCCTCGACCACCGTGGCGAGATCGACGCGTTCCTCTCCCAGCACCTCGACGACCAGACGCCGCTCGACGTCGCGTGGGCCCAGCTCGCGCGGCTCACCACGATTCTCGGAGGTGCCCGATGAGCCGCCAGTTCCCCCTCGCCGGCCTGCTCCGGCTGCGCCAGCTCGAGCAGGACCAGGCCGCCGCGCGCTTCGGTGCCGTGAATGCGCGTTTCCGCGCGCTCGCGGGCCGTGAGGAGGCCGCACGCGAGCAGGCCGACGGCATCACGTCCGAGGTCGACAGCTCCGCCGCGCTCCGGGCCGTGGCCGCCGCGCGTGCCTCGTCGATGAGCATGCTCGCCGACCTGCGCGCGCTCAGCGAGCTCGCCGCATCCGAGCGTGAGGATGCCCAGGTCGAGTTCGCCGCCGCCCGCGCCCGGACGATCGGCCTCGAGAAGCTCGAGGCCCGGCACTCCGAGGCCGTCGCGGCGGCCGAGCTCGCCGCGGAGCAGGGCGTCCTCGACGAGCTGGGCACCGCGGCGGGCGGGGCCTCCCGGCGCCCCCAGACCGTGGGGCAGCAGGCCGGGCAGCAAGCCAGCGTGCAGCAGGCCAGCGTGCAGCAGGCCAGCGGGTCGCGGGCGGTGGGCCCGTGAGCATCACCGACGCCATGGGGCGGGTCCAGGAGATCCAGTCCACGCTGACCCGGTTCGATCCGTCGGGCGGACTGCGCGCCGCGTCGGCGGTGGCCGGGGCATCGGAACCCGGCTCCGCTGCGCGGGCGAGCGCTACGGCCAGAGCGGGCCTGTTCGGTCAGATGCTCGCGACGACCGCCGCCAGCGATCCGGCCGGCATCGGCTCGCCCGACAGCCCGTCCGGCACACCGACTGGCGGGCAGATCGCCGCGGACGCGCAGAAGTATGTGGGCGTGCCCTACGTGTGGGGCGGCACGGATCCCAGCACAGGACTGGACTGCTCGGGGTTCGTCCAGCGGGTCTACCAGGACCTGGGGGTCTCGCTCCCGCGCGTCGTCCGTGATCAGATGACGCAGGGGACGCCCGTTGCCTCGCTCGCCGACGCGAAGCCGGGGGACCTGCTCGTGAGCTTCGGCGGCGAGCATGTGGCCATCTACCTCGGCGATGGCAAGGCCATCGACGCGCCCGAGCCGGGAAAGACCGTCCAGGTCCGAGACGCGTGGGAGAAGTACGGCCATCTCACGGGGATCCGACGGATCGTGCCGGAGGCGACCGCCTCGGGCGCCGGGCTCGCTTCGCCTGCCGGGACCGCGCCGCTCGACGCGACGCAGCTCGGCTACGCCCGCGCGATTGTCGGGGAGGTCCGGGCCCGCGGCCTTCCGGACCAGGCGGCCGTTGACGCGATCTCCACCGCGCTCCAGGAGTCCTCGCTGCGCATGTACTGGAACCCGAAGGTCTCGGGCTCGCAGGCGCTCACCCCGGACCGGTCGGCCGTGGGCACCGACGGGTATTCCGTGGGCCTCTTCCAGCAGCAGGTCAACGGGAGCCAGTTCTCGTGGGGCACTGCGGCGGACGCCATGAACCCCGTGAAGTCGACCGACATGTTCCTCAACCGGCTCACCGCCATCCCCGCCTGGCAGAGCCTGTCCGTCTCCTCCGCCGACCAAGCGGTCCAAGGCTCCGCACACCCCGACGCGTACGCGAAGTGGGAGCCCAAGGCTCGCCAGATCGTCGCCGCGCTCTCGCAAGGCGGGTCGGCGTGAGCGGGGCGCTCGCGGGGGCGGCCTCCGGGTCCGCGATGTCCGGCGCCGCGTCGTCGAGTTCTGGGCGTGCTGGAGGGGCGGCGGACGCGTCCGCCGGGGTCGGGCTGTTCGCGGCGGCGCTTGCAGCGCTGCAGCCCGGGCGAGGGGCGCAGGCCGGGGCGCGTGAGAACGACGGCGACGCCCCTGCAGCGCCGACGGCGCCGTCCTCGCCTTCCCGGCTCGCGCAGGCTGGCCAGGCCGAGCTCTTGGCCCGGGCCAACGACGGCGGGGTTCGCCGTGCGGGCTCCAAGCCCGGCGACGCAGGCGGGCAGGATTCGGTGACGGCCGGGTCTCAGGGCGCAGGGATCGCGGTCGACGGGACCGGGGCCGCCGCGACGTTCGCCGCTCTCGCGGCCTCGGGAGCGGGTCTTCTTCCGGGGGCGATTTCTCCTGCGGCGTCCGCTGCGGCCACGGGCGATGCGCTGCCCGAGCCGCCCCTTCGGGCGGGCGCGATGCCGTCCGCCCCCTCGACTCTCGGGAGCCCGCCGCTGGGGGGTGGGCTCCCGGGTGCTGTCTCCGCGCAGCCCGTGGCTGCGGCGTTCGGGGCCGCGGTGCAGGGCTCGGCGGTGCAGACTTCGAGTGTGCCGAATGGGGCTGGGCCGAACGGGGCAATGCAGAATGTCGCCGGGCCGAACCGGGCTGCGCGCCGCACGGGCACGCCAGACTCAGCCGCGCCGGACCCAGGTGCGCCGGGCTCAGCCGTGGCGGGAGTCGCGGAAGGTGCGCGGTCGCCGTCGTACGCCGTGGCCGGATCGCCTTCCCTGCCCTCGCCGGCGTTCGGGCCGGAGGCCGGCACCAGGCCGGTCGGCGCGCGGCCCGGCCATGCGCTGGGCGAGGCGACCGGGGTGCCCGGTTCGGCGGGGACGGCCGCGGCCGCCGCCGTCGTCCGTTCCGAGCTGGCCGCTCCCGGGCAGGCCTCCATGGCGCAGCCGTCGGCCGCGCAGCCCGCCACCGGGCCCACGCCCGCGCCGCCGGGATTCGCCGCGCAATTCGCGCGCCCGCTCGCGGGCCTCGCCACCTTGGCGCCGGGGGAACACGTCCTGACGCTCCGGGTGACGCCGGAGAACCTCGGGCCCGTGACGGTTCAGGCGCACATCGGCGCGGACGGCGTGCGGTTGGAGCTCTTTGCGCCGTCGGACGCGGGGCGCGCCGCCGTGCAGGCGGTGCTTCCGGACCTCCGGCGGGACCTCGCCGGCACCGGGCTGGGGGCAACTTTGGACCTCTCAGGCCGCAGCGCCCCGCAGTCCCACGGCGGGCGGGGCGACGGCGGAGACCCCAGCGGTCGGTCCGACGGCGGCCGGTCCGACCGGGGCCGCGACGGCGCCCGCTCGGCCCGCACGCCGCGCGTCGACGGCGCGCGGCCTTCCCGCGCGGCCCCGCCCGCCCGGTCCGGCATCGACACAAGCCTCGACATCCTCGCCTAGGAGCCCAGAACTATGACAATTGGTCCCGTCAGCAGCCCGGTCGGTGGGACGGCCGCGAGCAGTCCCGTCGGCACGACGAGCCTGACCTCCGCGACACCCACGCGCGCACCCCAGCAGACCATGGACTCGAGCGTCTTCATGGACCTGCTCGTCACGCAGCTCAAGAACCAGGACCCGAGCTCGCCCATGGACACGAACGCGATGATCAGCCAGACCACGCAGCTGGCCATGATGGAGAAGCTCACACAGCTCGCGTCGGACACAACCTCCGGGCTCAGCGTCCAGCAGCGCTCCGCCGCGGCCGCGCTCATCGGCAAGGCCGTCACCTATCTCGCCGCCGACGGCACCGCCGCCAGCGGCACCGCGAGCTCCGTCGCCTACAACGGCACGACGCCGACCGTCACCGTAGGCGGCGCCTCCGTCCCGCTCAATTCGATCACCGGAATCACCGGCTGACCCTCCGAACCCCACAACCCGAAAGGCAGTGCCATGCTCCGCTCGCTCTATTCAGGCATCTCCGGCCTGCGCGCCCACCAGACCATGCTCGACGTCACGGGCAACAACATCGCCAACGTCAACACGGTGGGCTTCAAGGGGTCGTCGACCGAGTTCGAGGACACGCTCTCGCAGCTGACCCAGGGCGCCTCCGGACCGCAGGCCACAACGGGCGGGACAAACCCGGCCCAGATCGGTCTCGGGGTCAAGGTCGCGGCCGTCACCACGAACTTCAACCAGGGTTCGGCACAGTCCACGGGCAAGGCCACGGACATGATGATCTCCGGCGACGGCTTCTTCATCACGAGCCGCGGCGGGCAGCAGCTCTACACCCGCGCGGGCTCCTTCGGGTTCGACGCCTCCGGGCGGCTCGTAGCGCCCGACGGCGGCCTCCTCCAAGGCTGGACCGCGGACGCTGCGGGGGTCATCAACACGGGCTCGCCGGTTGGGAACATCACGCTTTCGCCGACGGCGACGATCGCCGCCGTCGCAACGACCACGGCGACGGTCGACGGCAACCTGCCCTCGGACGCAGCCTCGGGGACCGCGCTCGAGCGGGATCTGCGCGTCTTCGACGCCAACGGCGTGCCGCGCAACCTCGCGCTCACGTTCACCCGCTCGTCGTCCGGCTGGGACGTCTCCGCCGCCGACGCCAACGGGGCCGCGGGCGCGGGTTCGCTCACGTTCACGAACGGGAAGCTCGCGTCCGGGGGCTCGCTCGCGGTGGGCGGGATCACCGTGGACCTCGGCACGGTCACGGGCTACGCAGGCATGACGACCGTCGCGGCCACGGGTCAGAACGGCTCCGCCGCCGGAACGCTCGAATCCTTCACCCTCGGCGGCGACGGCTCGCTCGTGGGGGCGTTCAGCAACGGCCTCAAGCAGACCGTGGGCCGGATCGCCCTCGCGAAGTTCACGAACCCCGCGGGCCTCGAGAAGACCGGCGACTCCGACTACACGACCACGGCGAACTCGGGCACCCCTCAGATCGGGCAGGCTGGGGACCCCGGATTCGGCTCGCTTGCGGGCGGGGCCTTGGAGATGTCGAACGTGGACCTCTCGCAGGAGTTCACAAACCTCATCGTCGCGCAGCGCGGCTTCCAGGCGAACGCGCGCATCATCACGACGTCAGACCAGGTGCTGCAGGAGCTGGTGGATCTGAAGCACTAGTTCTTGGGGAAGCGCTGTCTCCGGCGGGGCATTTGTTCTTTTGGTCAGGTGAGGTGGTCGAAGTCTCCGCGCATCCAGTGGATCTGCCGCTGAGCGGAACGCTGCACCTTGAGATCGGCGTCTTCCGTGATGGCGATTCCGAAGTTCGACCAGAGCTGCTGGTAGCGCAAGCTGGACATGGCGCGCGCGATTCTCTCGACAACCGTGCCGGAGAGCGGGATGCGGTTGGGGTAGCTGCGCAGGAAGCTCACGGTCTCGCGATCGCTGTTCACCATGACTGTGTCGCCGGCCAGGACAACGCCGTCGCCGCCCGCACCGGCGGACCAGTGGGCGATCGCGCTTCCCGGGAAGTGCCCGCCGAGCGTGTGCAGGCTCAGGCCGTCGGTCAAGGCGAGGGTGCCCGACCACTCCTTCAATGCCGGGTCGCGGCGCTGGACCCAGGCGCCGTCGGCCGCGTTCACCAGCACCGGCGGGTTCCCCAGGGCGCGGGACCAGGCCACTTGCGCGCCGTACATATGCGGGTGGCTTGCGACGATCGCCAGGATCGGACCCAGGGAGCGGATGAAGTCCGCCGTCTCAGCGTCGACGAAGCCCGTGGGATCCCACAGGAGCACGCCAGCGGGCGTGCGCACGACCTGCATCGTCTGGCCTATGCCGACGTGCTGGGCGGTGACGCCCCACTGGTCCGGGCCGAGTTCGGTGATGCTGACCTCGGCCCGCGCGGCCCACTCCGCCTGGGTGATCCAGGCCTGGCCGGTGGCGGGGACATACTGCCGCTCGTCGGCGCAGATGGGACACAGCTCGGGCAGCGCGTGGCGTTCGGTCCCGAATTCGACTCCGCACGTGGCGCAGCTGATGGTCTCCGGTTCGGTCGGAATGGCGGGCATGGCGGTTCCCTTCGGCAGGCGGCTGCGGCTGCTGGCTGGGGCCATTCTTCCGGACAACGCGCACGGGTGGGGCGGATCGCCGAAGCGGCTCCCCGCCGTCGTCCGATAGAAGGACGACGGCGGCACTCGCCCGCGCCGTCGGCCTCGGCTTGATTGCCCCCCCGGCGTCCGCGACCTCTGGCCATCTGCCGCGCGGCTGCCTACGGTCGTGGTGGAAGCCGATTCGAAGGCCTCCGGGAGCGGCCCGGGGTCGACGGCGACGAAGGGAGGACTGCGATGTCGAGTGCGAGCGGGCCCGAGGAAGTCGATGTGGAGGGCCTCGAGGAACAGGGCGGGTACGGCAGCCCGACCGTCGAGCAGGAGACCGCGCCGCCCCAAAAGGACCCCGGCCAGCAGGGCGAGGTCTCAGATGCTGAGGGCGACGAGACCCCGGCGGATGAGTCCGACGCCGGATAGGCGCGGTTCTGCGCGTGCCGCGGGGTAGCGGGCGGTTGCTCTGCCGGGCCGGCAGGGGTCAGCTCACGGCATCTCTGCCCACCGGCGCGACGGGCGCAGAACGACGGCGGCGCCCCCTGATGTCAGGTGGCGCCGCCGTCGTTCGACTTCTGGGTTACATGCCCGGCATCGACAGGCACTCGAAGACCTCGAGCGTGCCAACCATGGTGTGCGGGTGGCCTTCGAGAATCGAGTCCAAGGCCTCACGCGAGTCGGCCTGAAGGATCGAGTAGCCGCTGACTGACTGATCGGGGCCGGAGAGCGGGGAGCCACCGTCGATGACAGCCTCGCCAGCCTTGCCGAACCAATCCGTCCAAGCCTTCATGCCTTCCTGGGCCTGCTCGGGGGTGACGTTTGCCATCTGGTCGACAGCACTGACGTCCGAACGGTAGAGAACGAGGAACTTGGCCATCTGATTGCTCCTTGCCTAGTGAGTTGATTCTGCTGGGAGTTAGGCCTGAGCCTTGACCCAGGCCCGGTCGGCGCGAGCGGCGCTTCCCGGGATGATCTGGAAGAGCGTTTTCGGCACGATGCCGAGGAAACCATAAGTAGCGCCGTTTGCGGTCACCGTGTAATTCGGGTTTGCGTCGGGTGCCTTCGCGGCAGCGCCCACGGAAACCGCAAACGCGCACTTGCCGTCGAACGCCATCTGCTTGCCGGTCATCTGATCCTCATCTCGTCGTGCTGTTGCGAAAGGTCGGCCGCGCAGCAGCTCTCGAAGGACCGATCCCACCGAATACGTTAGCAGTGACTAACGCATTATGCAAGCGCGCGCCCCGGGCCCTGTCGCGGGGGCGCACGTTTCCTGCCGGGGCGCACGTTTCCTGGTGTTGAGAGGTGCGCCCCCGCAGTTTTCATGCGCTCTCGCGGCTCGGTTGTCGCGTGGTCTCGGCGAGATGCCGAGATTGCGTACTTTGGGCTCCGCACAGAGTGGCGCCTCTGGACTCAATCACGTACTCGCCACTCGTGTCCCGAGCAAAAAATGGGGCGAAGCTTGATCGCGTCGGCAGTTCCGGGATGGGGAGGTCTGGTGGGCGAGCACAGCATCATGGACGGCACATCGGTACCGGTGCAGGAGACTAGCCATGAAGGCTGATGCTGCGTTTCGGGCGGAGCTGATGAAGAGAATTCGGACGCAAGAAGCCGGGTCTGTAGTCCTGAACACAATCATTCCGAATGTTGAAGCCGAGATCGACGCGCTGTTCGCGGTCGTTCACAGCCCCAGCGGGAGCCTCATCGAGGGTCAATGCTCCAGCTGCGGGCAGATATGGCCTTGCGGTGTATTCCGGAGCACCGCGGCGAAATACCACATGACGCCGTTCGGCTGACTGCGGGTCCTGGTGGGACTCGAATTATGCCGGCCCTTCGGTGAAGGGTGAGGCCTTTGGTTGATGAGGAGGCAGCGGCCGCCGTGCGCCTGAGCGTGAGCTGCGCCCGTCACGGCGGCCGCGCCTGCCCTCATCAGTGCTAACTAGCTGCGGCGCGTACGGCGCATGCCTGCGAAGAACGCGAGGCCTGCGAGCAGCAGGCCACCCATGAGGAGCAGCGCCCAGAAATGCGGAGTGCTGTTGCCCTGCTTCTCGGCCGCCGTCTGGATGTTCAGGCCGCGACTGGTGTTCTGGATGCCGCTAGCCTGAACGCCGACGCTCGACGCCGATGCGCCGCTCGCAGCGGTAGCAGCGCTGTTGCCCGCGACGTCAGAACCGGAGGTGCTGTCGGTCGAGCCACCCATTCCTGCCATTCCTGCCGTGCCGGTCACGTCAGTGGCGCCGCCGATGCCTGCACTCGTGGCGGGGTTGAGCTGGACGCTGACCTCCGGAGCGGGAACCGTGCCGGCGCCAGGGAGACCCGGGGTCACTGGCGAGCCCGCGACTGGCGAGCCCGAAATGGACGCGCTGGTCGTCGGGTTGAGTGCTGCGAGAGTGCTGACCGTGGCGGTGGCCGGGACGGCCGGGGCCGTGACGGTGGCCAGCGGGGAGCCGGTGTTCGTGCCGGCGACCGGACCGGCGACCGGGCTGGCGGTGGTGCCGGTGGTGGTGCCGCCCGGGTTGAGTGTGGCGGTGTTGGCGACGGTGGCTGTTGCCGGGACGGCCGGGGCCGTGACGGTGGCCAGCGGGGCGCCGGTGGTGGTGCCGGTGACCGGGGTGGTGATCGTGCCGGTGGTGGTGCCGCCCGGGTTGAGCGCGGCGGTGTCGGCGACGTTGGCTGTTGCCGGGACGGCCGGGGCCGTGACGGTGGCCAGCGGGGCGCCGGTGGTGGTGCCGGTGACCGGGGTGGCGGTCGTGCCGGTGGTGGTGCCGCCCGGGTTGAGCGCGGCGGTGTCGGCGACGTTGGCTGTTGCCGGGACGGCCGGGGCCGTGACGGTGGCCAGCGGAGCGCCGGTGGTCGTGCCGGTGACCGGGCTGAGGGCCGGGGTCGTGCTGGTGCCGCCCGGGTTGAGCGTGGCGGTGTCGGCGACGGTGGCGGTTGCCGGGACGGCCGGGGCCGTGACGGTGGCCAGCGGAGCGCCGGTGGTCGTGCCGGTGACCGGGCTGAGGGCCGGGGTCGTGCTCGTGCCGGTGGTGGTGCCGCCCGGGTTGAGTGTGGCGGTGTCGGCGACGGTGGCTGTGGCCGGGACGGCCGGGGCCGTGACGGTGGCCAGCGGGGCGCCGGTGGTGGTGCCGGTGACCGGGGTGGTGACCGGGCTGGCGGTGGCGCCGGTTGTGATGCCGGTGCTCGTGCCGGGTGTTGTGCCCGGGTTGAGTGCGGCGGTGTTGGCGACAGTGGCGGTTGCCGGGACGGCCGGGGCCGTGACGGTGGCCAGCGGAGTGCCGGTGGTGGTGCCGGTGACCGGGGTAGTGACCGGGCCGGCGGTCGTGCCGGTGCTCGTGCCGGTGGTGGTACCGCCCGGGTTGAGCGTGGCCGTGTCGGCGACGGTGGCGGTTGCCGGGACGGCCGGGGCCGTGACGGTGGCCAGCGGAGCCCCGGTGTTCGTGCCGGTGACCGGGGTGGTGACCGGGGTGGTGACCGGAGTGGTGATCGGGCTGGTGGTCGTGCCGGTGCTCGTGCCGGTTGTGGTGCCGCCCGGGTTGAGCGTGGCGGTGTCGGCGACGGTGGCGGTTGCCGGGACGGCCGGGGCCGTGACGGTGGCCACGGGAGGGGTGGCGGCTGAGGCGGCTACCTCACCGAGGCCCATAAGGCCTCCGGCGATGGCTGCGCCAAGCAGTACGCGTCGGGCAAAGGTATTCACAATGTCTTCTCCTGGCTTGACAGTGAGCGCGTCAGTGGGCGCGCGGGACGGGGGCGTGTCCGCCGTGAAGGCAGACCTTGCCCCTGTCAGTCAGGAGTTGAGCCCGGATCGAACGCGGGGGAGGACTGAACGTGTTCGTTCGAGGGCCGAAGAAGGCCGGTCACCTCGAGCGCGGGGACAAAGAGGAATCCTGCGGCGAGGGCCGCGTGGCTGCCCGCGGCGCCGGTGGGGCCAGAGTCCCCGCCTAGGCCGACACCGCTCGGCTGCGGAGCGGGCAGCGGCGCGGGGGCAGGGTTACCGGTCGGAGTCGCGGGCGTGCCGACTGGAGGTGCGTTGTGGGCGACGGCGGTCGCTGACGACGTCGCCGCCAGAGCCGACCAGGGCGTGACCTCTGCCGAAGTCGCAGCGCTCGCAGACGACGGCGCCGCCGCGCCGGTCGCGGGCACCGCAGCATCTTCCGGGGCAGAGGCAGGGGCCTGGGCGGACGAGGTCGAAGGCGCCACAGCAGGTGCCGAGGTGCCGAGCGAGTCGCCCAGTGCCGAAACGGCTCCTCCCGCGCTCGAAGCGGTCGCGTTCACGACGGGGGCGGCGGGCGCAAGGGGACCCGTCAGTATGGGTGCCACGACGGCCGGAGCCGATTCGACGACGCCGGAGAGCGCCGTCGTCGTCTGCTGGACCGCGGTGCCGGCCGTGCCAGCCACCTGGGGCACGGCCGGGTGGACGCCAGAGGCGGCCCTGCTGACCGGCGCGGTGATCGTGGCCGCGGCCGCCGAAGCTCGTGGCGTGACATCGGAGACCGTCGCCTTGATCGGGGCCGCCACGGGTGCCGCGACGGAGGAAGAAATGGAAGTGAGGGGGTCTGTGCCCGAACCAGTCGACGGGGTGCCGAAGTGGTCGCTCGAGGCAGAGGCGGCAGTGCCGGAGAGCAGCAGCCATGCGAGGCCGAGGCCCGCGGCGATGAGAGCGCAACGCAAGAAGGCAATGACGCGGAATTGCAAATAACGCATGCTGCCCCCTTCAGCGCCCCCTGCGTTGTGACGCAGAAGTATTCCCCGATTCGAGTGCGGCTAACCACACCCGACTATTCCCCAAACACGATTTATCCTTACCCGGGCCAACTGATCAGCACAAGGCGCGAGGCGCGTCGAATTTCTTTTCGGATCGGAGCAGCGGCTGGCGAAAGTGCAGACCGCGTCTCTTCTGAGCAGGGCCGCGGCCCGTCAAACTCGGTCCGTTAAACGCGGCACCGGCCCTCGAATTCATCGTCGAATTCGGGGGCCGGCGCCAGCTGTTTGAACGGCCTTCTGGGCAGCCGCCCGTGGTCTGCGTGCGTCGGGAGGCGTCAGCCGCCCCACACATCGCCGGCGGAGAGCCGGGCGATCTGGGCGCGTGCCTGCTGCTCGCTCAATCCAGCCTTCATGAGCGACGCGAGCAGGCGTTCCTGCCCGGTGACGGTTTCGTAGTCGGCGGGGCGGTGTCGGCGTTCTGAATCCACAGTTCTCCTCTCGGCGGGTCCACGGCGCTCAGACTCGATCGGCCGGAGCCGTGAAAAGTGGGTAGGAACTAGCCTCGCGAAAACGGGAGCTTGTCCACAGGGCCCAAAGTCCCTTGACGGGATCCGTCGGGCGCGCGATGGCCGTGTGGGTCCTTCCGTTGGAAGGCTAGGGGCGGCTAACCGGTGCTCGCGACGCGCGCGGCGAGGGTCGCCTCGATGCCCGCGGGGGAGAGGATGTGCTGGGAGACGAGCTGGCTCGCTCCCATCACGGCGGCGCGTTCGCCGGCGCGAGAGAGGACGATGCGCAGATTGGTCGTGGCGAGTGGCGGCGAGCGGTGGTAGACGACCTCGCGCACGCCGGCCATGACGTGCTCGCCCGCGGCGGCCATTGAGCCACCGATCACGATGACGCTCGGGTTGAGAAGGTTGACGCACGTTGCGAGGACCTCGCCGATGTCGCGCCCTGCCTGGCGGAGCGCCTGGATTGCCGGGAGGCTGCCATGGGCGGCGAGTCCCACGACGTCTCCGCCGCTCTCCGCTGGCACGCCGTGGGCGGCCAGTCCGCGGGCGACGGCGGGGCCTGAGGCGAGCGCCTCGAGGCACCCTACGTTTCCGCACCGGCAGACGATCCCGTCGCCGCGCGCCACCCGCACGTGCCCGAGGTCGCCGGCTGTTCCGTCAGCCCCGCGTTGAAGCTGACCGCTGCTGATGATGCCCGAGCCGATACCGGTTGCGACCTTGATGAACAGGAGGTCGTCGACGCCGGGCCAGAAGCCGGCGCGCTCGCCGAGCGCCATGATGTTCACGTCGTTGTCCACGAGCACGGGCACAGGGAGGGCGCGCTGTACGAAGCCGACCACGTCGAAGCCGTCCCATCCGGGCATGATCGGCGGCTTCACGGGGCGTCCTGTGGCGTGCTCGACGGGGCCCGGAAGCCCGATGCCCACCCCGGCGAGGAGCGTTTCTGGCCGATGGACGTCGCCGAGGAGACGCTTGCCGGACTCGAGGACGTAGCCGAGCACGGCCTCGGGGCCGGAGGCGACCGGGAGCGCCGTGCGCTCTTCAGCGAGCACGTCGCCGTTGAGGTCGGTGAGCGCCACACGCACATGGCTCGCGCCGACGTCGACTGCCAGGACCGTGCGCGCCTGGGCGTGGAAGGCAAAGCGCGACGGCGGGCGGCCGCCGCTCGAGAGGGCCTCGCCCACCGAGACTACGAGCCCGGAGCTCAGAAGCTGGTCGACCTTGCCCGCGACGGTGGACCGTGCGAGTCCCGTGGTCATGGCGAGTTCGGCGCGCGTCCAGGGCTTTCCGTCGCGCAGGAGTTGGAAGAGATCGCCGGCGCGGTAGACCGCGGCGGCGGAGGCCTGCTCGCCGGGGGCGGTCTCAACGAGCGTGCGTGGCCCGTTGCGTCGGTCGTCAGCCATGCAGCATAGTGTCGCACAGGGGCTTCCGCAATTCCACAAACCAAAAGCACGACGGGCACTTTTCAACTTTTGCTTGCGTGCCGTCAAAAGTCCTTCTACGCTGCCAAGTGAAGCAGCTCACAGGCGTTGAGGCCATTCACCCTAGCCGACTGCCTAGCTTGAGGCTCGCTACCGACCCGATATCTACCGAGAGGACACTGGTTCCCATGGCCTATTCCGTCCAGCTCTACACCGTCCGGGAAGCCATCGAGGCCGACCTGCCGGGCGCGGTCCGGCGGCTCGCCGAGATCGGCTTCACCCAGGTCGAGCCCTACAAGTTCGCCGAGCGTGCCGTGGAGTTCGCGGCGGCGTTTGCCGAGAACGGCCTCACCGCCCCGACCGGACACGCGCCGCTGCTGTCCTCGGACCAGGACGAGATCTTCGCCGCCGCGAAGCGCCTGGGCATCGGCACGGTGATCGATCCGTACCTCCCGGCCGAGCACTGGCAGGACGCCGAGACGATCCGAGACACGGCCGCCCGCCTCAACGCGGCCGCGAAGAAGGGGGCCGAGTACGGCATCCGCGTGGGCTACCACAACCACAACTGGGAGCTCGAGTCGAAGGTCGAGGGCACCACGGCGCTCGAGTACTTCGCGTCGCTCCTCGACCCCGAGCTGATCCTCGAAGTCGACACCTACTGGGCCGCCCAGGGGGGCGTGGATCCCGTCGCGCTGCTCGAGCGGCTCGGCGAGCGGGTTGTGGCCATCCACATCAAGGACGGTCCCCTGAACGGGGACCGCTTCGCCCAGGTCCCCGCGGGCCAGGGCGAGGTCGACGTGTGGGGCGTGATCGGTGCCGCGAAGCACCTCGAGGTCGGGGTCGTGGAGTTCGACGAGTACGCCGGTGACATCTTCGAGGGCGTCGCGGAGTCGCTGCGCTACCTTGAAGCTGGCGCTCCCGCCGCGGCGAACTCTGGGGCTTCCGCGTGAGCCGCGGACCGGTGGGCGTCGCCATCATCGGCGCGGGCGTCATCAGCAAGCAGTACCTCGACAACCTCACGAAGTTCCCGGACGTCAAGGTCCACGTGATCGCGGATCTGTTCCCGGCGGCTGCCAAGGCCCGCGCCGAAGAGTACGGGATCGCCGAGCACGGCGCCCCGGAGCTCGCGCTCAATCACCCGGACGTCGACATCGTGGTGAACCTGACCATCCCCGCGGCACATGTCGAGGTCGCCACCGCCGCGGTGCGCGCGGGCAAGCACGTGTGGAGCGAGAAGCCCTTTTCGCTCGACCGCGAGAGCGGGCTCGGGCTGCTCAAAGAAGCGGACGACGCCGGCCTGCGGCTTGGGTGCGCCCCGGACACCTTCCTGGGAGCGGGCCTGCAGACGGCGCGACGGGTGATCGAGCGCGGCGACATCGGCGTGCCGCTCACGGCCCAGACGGTGTTCCAGAACCCGGGCCCCGAGTCGTGGCACCCGAACCCCGCGTTCCTGTTCCAGCGCGGCGCCGGCCCGCTGTTCGACATGGGTCCGTACTACCTCACGGCCCTCGTGCAGACCTTCGGCAGCATCCGTCGGGTCGCGGCGCTCGGCTCGAAGGCCAAGGCGACTCGCGTGATCGGGTCGGGGCCGAAGGCCGGCGAGGAGTTCGAGGTCGAGGTGCCCACGCATGTGAGCGCCTTGGCGGAGTTCGAGTCTGGTGCCTCCTCGCACAGCGTCTTCAGCTTCGAGTCCCCGCGCTCTCGCGTGGGCTTCGTCGAGATCACCGGGTCCGAGGCCACGCTCTCCCTCCCCGACCCGAACTACTTCGACGGCGATCTCGAGATCTGCAAGGCCGGCGAGCACGAGTGGACCAAGGTTCCGACGACCGGCCCGGCGAACGGGCGGGGCATGGGCGTGCTGGACATGGCCCGCTCGATCCGTGCCGGCGAACTCCACCGCGCCACGGGTCAGCTCGCCTACCACGTGCTCGACACCATGGTGTCGATCTCCGAGTCCATCGACTCGGGTGCGTTCACCGACGTCGCCAGCTCGGCGCCGTCGTCCGCTCCGCTCCCCGAAGACTGGGCGCCCGAGGAAGCGACACTCGACGGGGTCCTCACATGAGCGGTTCGGCAGGCGCTCCCGGCGGCCCGCTCGGGGTCGCCGGAATCGGGTATGCCTTCATGGGCAAGGCGCATTCGCAGGCGTGGCGGAACGTGGCCGCTTACTTCGACGTGCCGGCGGTTGAACAGCGCGTGCTCGTGGGCCGGGACGCCGAGCAGGTCGCTGGGGTGGCGGCCCGGTACGGGTGGGCCGAGTCAGCGACGGACTGGCGCGAGGTGATCGCGCGGGACGACATCGACATCGTGGACATCTGTGCCCCGGGGTGGCTGCACGCCGAGATCGCGATCGCGGCCCTCGAGGCGGGCAAGCACGTGCTCGTGGAGAAGCCGCTCGCGAACTCGCTCGCGGAGTCGGAGCGGATGGTCGCCGCGGCGGCCGCCGCGCGCGGTCGCGGGGTCCAGTCGATGGTCGGGTTCAACTACCGCCGGGTGCCGGCCCTCGCGTATGCGTGCCAGCTCATCGCGGACGGGCGGCTGGGCGTGGTCCGGGAGGTCCGCGCGTCGTACCTGCAGGACTGGCTCGCCGACTCCGAATCGCCCATGACGTGGCGGCTGCACAAGGAGACCGCCGGGTCCGGGGCGCTGGGCGACATCGCCTCGCACGCGATCGACCAGGTCCAGTTCCTCCTCGGCGACACGGTCACCGAGGCGTCGGGGCGGCTGCACACGTTCGTGGGGCGCCGGCCCGGCCCGTCGGGGGTCGAGGACGTCACGGTCGACGACGCCGCGTGGGCCACGCTGGTCCTCGCCGGCGGTGCCGTGGCCTCTATAGAGGCCTCCCGGGTCGCGCTCGGCCGGAAGAACTCGCTGCGGATCGAGGTGTACGGGTCCGCGGGGGCGCTCTCGTTCGACCTCGAGCGGCTCAACGAGCTCGAGTTCCTCGACGGCACTGGGCCGGCGGCGGAGCAGGGGTTCCGGCGGATCGTCGTGACAGAGCCCGAGCACCCGTATCTGGAGGCGTGGTGGCCGCAGGGCCATGTGATCGGATGGGAGCACACGTTCACGCACCAGATCCGCGACTTCCTGCTCGCGATCCGCGACGGTGCCGCGCCGTCGCCGTCGTTCGAGGAGGGGCTTCAGGTCCAGCGCGTGCTCGCCGCGATCGAAGAATCCGCCGCCGCCAAGTCCGCCACGGTCCACCTCTAACCGTCTCGGGTACGCCAACTCGCGCCTCTGACCGTCTCGGGTACGCCAACTCGCGCCTCTGACGGTCTCGGGTACGCCAACTCGCGCCTCTGACCGTCTCGGGTACGCCAACTCGCGCCTCTGACCGTCTCGGGTACAGATCATCTGTACCCGAGACGGAGAAGCCACAGCCTCGGGTGCAGAAACACACTCGGCAGATACACACTCGGCAGATACACACAAGGAGAGGAATCCCATGCCCCGCCCGTTCACCCTGTTCACCGGCCAGTGGGCCGACCTGACCCTCGAGGAGGTCGCCCGGCATGCCTCGGAGTGGGGCTACGACGGGCTCGAGATCGCCGTCTCGGGCGAGCATCTGGACGCGTGGCGGTGGGACGACGAGTCGTACATCGCCGAGCGCCTCGGGATCCTGGAGCGCCACGGCCTGAAGCTGTTCGCGATCTCGAACCACCTCAAGGGCCAGGCCGTGTGCGATGACCCGATCGACTTCCGCCACCAGGCGATCGTCGGCTCGCGGGTGTGGGGCGACGGCGAGCCCGAGGGCGTGCGCCAGCGCGCTGCGGAGGAGCTGAAGAACACGGCGCGCCTCGCCAAGGCCCTGGGCGTGAAGACCGTCGTCGGGTTCACCGGATCGAGCATCTGGCAGTACGTGGCCATGTTCCCGCCCGTCCCGGCCGAGGTGATCGAGGCCGGGTATCAGGACTTCGCCGACCGGTGGAACCCGATCCTGGACGTCTTCGACGAGTGCGGGGTCCGCTTCGCCCACGAGGTCCACCCGAGCGAGATCGCCTACGACTACTGGTCCACCCAGCGCGCCCTCGACGCCGTAGGGAACCGGCCGGCGTTCGGCCTGAACTGGGACCCGTCCCACATGATGTGGCAGGGCCTGGACCCGGTCGCGTTCATCACCGATTTCGCGGACCGGATCTACCACGTGGACTGCAAGGACACCCGGATGCGGATGGGCAACGGCCGCGCCGGGATCCTCTCCTCGCACCTTCCCTGGGGCGATCCGCACCGCGGCTGGGACTTCGTCTCCGCCGGCCGCGGGGACGTGCCGTGGGAGGACTGCTTCCGGGCCCTGACCGCGATCGGCTACGACGGGCCGATCTCGGTCGAGTGGGAGGACGCCGGCATGGACCGGCTCCAGGGCGCGCCCGAGGCCCTCGCCGCGCTCAAGAAGTTCGACTTCGCCCCCAGCACCCAGTCCTTCGACGCAGCCTTCAGCAACCAGGGCTGACCACAACACGGACGACGGCGCGCGGCGGCTCACGCTGGGAGCCGCGCTCCGCCGTCGTCCGCTCATGAAAGCGTCCCGACTTTGAGAGGAGCTGCAGTGACCGCGGTCCCTATCCGCCACACGGTCGTCTTCCGGCTTGTCCACGAGCCCGGCTCGGCCGCGGAGTCGGAGTTTCTCCGCTCGGCTGCGGAGACGCTGGCGGCCATCGATGGCGTGGCCGAGTTCGAGGTGAACCGGCAGATCAGTGCGAAGGCCGACCTCGACTGGCAGTTCTCGATGGTCTTCGCCGATCAGTCCGGCTACGACGCCTACAACGCGCATCCCGCGCACGTGGCGTTCGTCGAGTCCCGCTGGAAGACCGAGGTGGCCGCGTTCCAGGAGTACGACTTCACAGCTGGGTAGGGGTCGCCACGTGGGTAAGGGTCGTCACGCAGACCCGTCCGCTCATCAGTGTCTCGGGTACACCAACTCGCTCTTCTAGGCGTCTCGGGTACAGATGATCTGTACCCGAGACGTCTGAGGGTGGGGAGTTTCTGTACCCGAAACGAGGCGAGGGAGCTTCGGGCGCAAGGAGTCTTGTCCTGGCCGTCGCCCTTTCGGCATACTGGCTGGTCCGAGGGGGGGAACATGCGTCTCGCTGGAACCAGGTCGTGGGAATTCCGAGCCGACATCGGGCAGAGCACGCACGCCGCGCTCTATGTCCGGGACTCACTTCGATTGGAGCATTCTGGCAGTGGAGTCCCGCCTGGTCTCATGGGCGACGTGCCCGACCAGTCGGAGCTCCTCGACGCCGCCGAGCGCGCCGCCGTCTCGCGCGAGTGGCTCGAGGCATGGCACGGAATGGCTGACCACCCGCCCGTGGTCCCGACCGTCCGCGCGGACGATGCTCGGATCCGTGCGCTCTACGACGAGGCCCACCTCTGGTTCCAGCCAGTCCGGCGGAACGTGATTCGCGAGAACCCGCAGCTCATCGCGTGGGCCGTCATCCGCGATGCAGTGAAAGACGTGGCGAGCGCTCGGGGTGTACCCACCGGAAGCCTTCGTGGTACCGCCGAGGTGCTTCTGGTGCGAGGGGTCTGGTGGCGCGTGCTGTCGCCGGGATTTGTGCTCGCGTCAGTCGGGGCAGTGAGTGACCCCGCGGCGGCAGGCGACCTCGTTCGTGCGTGCCTCGAGTCGGGGCTCGACGGCACGGCGCCCTAGCGCGAAGTCACCTTCCCGCAGACCCGAGTCACTGTGCCGCAACCACGTGCCCTCGTCGCAGACTTGTCGGCGAGAAGGTGACTGCCATTCGCGAGAAGGTGACTTCTGGGGTGTATCTGTACCCGAGACGTCTCAGGAGGGGAGTTTCTGTACCCGAGACGTCTCAGGTGGGCAGTTTCTGTACCCGAGACGGGGGTGGGGGGCTAGGTTTGCAGCGACTCCCGCATGGTGCGCATGAGCGACGCGAAGCGCGGGTTGGCCGCGAGCCCGTCGAGCAGGACCGCCTTGCCGTCCGGCCCCGCGAGCGGGATGTGCCAGTTCGGGTACTCCTGACTCGTCCCCGGCTGATTCTGCGTGCGAGTCTCGCCGACCGCGTCCACGAGCGCGACGCCGAGCAAGGACGACGGCGTGAGCGCCGTGAACGCGTACAGCGCCTCGACGATGCGCTGCACCTCGTCGGCCGACCGTGCGCCGGGGTGCGGCCCCGGTCCGGACGCGGATCCGGCCATCGCCCCGTCGCTCGGCGGGAGGAGGCCGCGCTCGCGGACCCGCTCGAGCACGGACTCCTGCTCCGCGGCGTCGGCCGCCCGCTCCTCGTCGACCGGCCGCCGCAGGAGCCCGAGCGACTCCCGCAGCGTCACATGCTCGCCCGCGAGGTAGCCGGCCGTGGGCGGAAGATCGTGCGTGTTGACGCTCGTGAGGCACTGCGTTCGGTACCGCTCGGGCGCAAGGGGAGCGCCGTCGTCGTGCTCGAACCACAGGATCGAGGTGCCGAAGATGCCGCGCTCGGAAAGGTAGTCGCGCACCCACGGCTCGAAAACTCCGAGGTCTTCCCCGATGACGATCGCCCCCGCCCGCTGCGCCTCGAGCGCCAGGATCCCGATGAGCGCCTCGTGGTCGTAGTAGACGTAGGTGCCCTGGTCGGGCCCGGCACCCTCGGGGATCCACCACAGGCGGAACAGGCCCAGAATATGGTCGACGCGGATCCCGCCCGCGTGGCGCAGGATCGTGCGGAGCATGTCGCGGAACGCCGCGTACCCCGAGGCCTCGAGCCGCCCCGGATGCCACGGCGGCTGGCTCCAGTTCTGGCCCTGCTGGTTGAAGACGTCCGGCGGCGCGCCCACCGTGACGCCGCGGGCCAAGACCCCGGACAGCATCCACGAGTCCGCGCCGTGCGGCTCGACGCCGACCGCGAGATCGTGCACGATGCCGAGCCGCATCGCGGCCTGCGCGGCGGCGCGCTGCGCCGTCTCGAGCTGGTCGTCGCAGATCCACTGCAGCCAGCGGAAGAATTCGATCCGCTCCGCGAGCCGCGCTCGGTGCGCGGCCACGGCGGGCGCGCCGGGGCTGGCGAGTTCAGCCCACCCGGACGACGACGCCGGCATCTCCTCCCGCAGCGCGCACCACAGGGCGAAGTCGTCGAGCCCCGGCCCCAGCTCAGCGCAGAAGCGCCGGTATTGGGCCTCGCGCACGGGGCTCCGCGGCACCTCGAACACGAGCCCGAGCGCGCCGAGCTTCGCGTCGAAGCTCGTGTTCCGGTCCAGCAGGTCGGCGGCGTGGTTGGCGGGGTGCATGCCCTCGGCCAGCTCCTCGATCTCGGCGCGGGCCGCGGGCTCGAGGTAGCCGAATTCGACGATGTCCTCGACCCGGATGTAGAGCGGGTTGAAGAAGCGCCGCGACGTCGGAAGGTACGGAGAGTCCTCCACAGGCGGGGCCGGCTCGGCGGCGTGGAGCGGGTTCACGAGCACGAAGTCGGCACCCTCGGCCCCTGAGACCGCGGCGAGGTCTGCCAGGTCGGCGAAGTCGCCGATGCCCCAGGAGCGCGACGAGCGCACCGAATACAGCTGCGCCATGACGCCCCACCGCCGCCGGTCCACGAGCCGCTCTGTGTGGAGCCGCACCGGCGTCACGACAAGCGGGCACTCGGCCGTGCGGCCTTCGGTCTGCGCGTGCAGCGTGTGCCAGCCGAGCGGGAGGTCCTGGGGGAGGGCGAACGTCGCGCGGCCGGTCAAGACGCCGTCTACCTCGCGCGGCTGCTCCCAGTCCTCCTCCTGCGCCACTTCGTGGTGGCTGCCGTCCTCCGCCGTGATCCAGACCCGGACGTCCGAGCCATGGGGCACGTGCACCCGCACGTGGTAGTCCCAGCCCTCGCGCTGCACGACGACGGGCGGCAGGAAGCGCCGCCACGGGACCAGATCGTGCTCGGCGAGGGACGCCTCGACGGCCTCCGGGGTGTCGGTCGGGACGCCGAGCGCGGCGAGGACCTTGCGCAGCGTCGCGGGGGAGACGGCCCGCTCGGCGCCGTCCCACCCGTAGAACGAGGTCGCGACGCGGTGCCGTTCCGCAAGCTCGAAGAGGAGTTGGTCTACGTTTTCGTGCCGGGCGTGCTCGGTTCCGTCCACCATGGCCCCCACTGTATTGGGCTGTCGCGGGGTGGGAACAGTCACGCCGCGGCGGGTCACGGCAGCCCGAGGAGATCGCGCACCCGGGTGCGGGCAGGGCCCTTACGCCCGGGCCGCGCCCGCCGATAGAGGTGAGGGAAAGAAGACGCCCCGGCTCAGCACGACCAGAAACGGCCCCATGATCGTTGTCACCCGCCTCAATGGGTCCCGCTTCGCGGTCAACCCGGACCTCATCGAGCGCATTCAGGAGAACCCTGACACGACGCTCGTGATGGTGGAGGGCACCACGTACGTGGTGCGGGAGAGCCTCGCCGAAGTCATCGGGCTCATCGCGGACTACCGCGCGCTCGTCCTCGCGACCGCGCGCGGCCTCCCGGCCGTGGAGGGGCAGCGGCTCAGCCTCGTGCCCCGTCCGCCCGAGGACGGCGCCGACGACGAGCCAGACGGCGAGCCGGACGACGGCGGCGCACCCCACAGCGGCGCGGGCGACGGCGGCGCGGGCGACGGCGGCGCACGCGGCCCGGGCGCCGCGACACCCCTCAGGCCAGGACAGCGCTAGGAGCACGGACTATGGACCCCTCAGCAGTCGTCGGCCTGCTCCTCGCGTTCGGCTCGGTCGTCGCGATCGTGACGCTCGAAGGCTCGAACATCTCGGCCCTCCTGCTCCCGCCGCCCATGATCCTCGTGTTCGGCGCGACGCTCGCCGTGGGCCTCGCCGGGAACACGCTCAAGGACACGCTCCAGGCCTTCAAGGCAGTCCCCCAGGCCGTGGTGGGCAAGGCCCCGAAGCCGCAGGAGAGCATCGACAGGATCATCGGGCTCGCGGAGAAGGCCCGGACCGAGGGCCTCCTCTCGCTCGAATCGGAGGCAGGCGACGCGAAGGATCCCTTCCTCGCGCGCGCCCTCCAGAACGTCGCCGACGGCACGGATGCCGAGGAGCTCCGCGTCATGATGGAGGACGAGATCGGCACGAAGTCGCGGGCCGATCACGTCAACTCCAAGTTCTTCGCGGCGCTCGGCGGCTACGCCCCGACCGTCGGCATCATCGGCACGGTCGTGTCCCTCACGCACGTGCTCGAGAATCTCTCCGACCCCGGAAAGCTCGGCCCCATGATCGCGAGCGCGTTCGTGGCCACGCTGTGGGGCCTGCTCTCGGCCAACTTCATCTGGCTCCCGCTGTCCTCCCGCATCGCTCGGCTCTCGGAGCTTGAGATCGAGCGCATGACCCTCGTCATGGAGGGCATTCTCGCGGTGCAGGAGGGCGCGCAGCCCATGCTCCTCGCCGACCGCCTCCGCGCAATGGTCCCGGCCCACCACTTCAAGGGCCAGGGCAAGGCGGACGCGAAGGAGAACGTCAGGTCGGCAGCGTGAGGCAGCCATGATGAAGGGGACAGCGTGAGTCCGCGCCGCCGTCGCCCGCTCAAGAAGCCCGAGCCGTTCCACGTCGATGAGCGCTGGGCTGTCTCCTACATGGACATGATCACGGTCCTGTTCTGCCTCTTCGTGGTGCTGTTCGCGATGTCCGCCGTGGACCAGAACAAGTTCGAGAAGCTCCGGAACTCGCTCGCGACCGGCTTCGGGACCACGGTCACGGACAAGATCGACACGGCGACCGGCACGGTCGTGCCGGCGGACCAGGCCAACAAGGACGCGCAGGGCTTCTCGAACCTCGACCTCGCGCGCAAGGAGGCCGACCGGCTCTCCGCCCTCGAAGAGCAGATGAACAAGACGCTCACGGCCGAGGGCCTGAGCCAGGACGTCCAGTTCCAGATCGATCAGCGCGGCCTCACGGTCAAGCTCGTGGGCTCGCAGACGTTCTTCAACCCGGACAGCTCGGACCTGACCCAGACCGCGGACCGCGTGCTCGACGCCATCACCCCCGCGATTGTGCCGACCACCCTCGACGTCTCGATCGAGGGCCATGCGGCGAACCTCTCCACGGCCTATCCGTCGGTCTGGGAGCTCTCCTCGGAGCGGGCCACGAAGGTGCTCCGGTACATGGTCGAGCACGATCGGCTGCCGGGCCCGCGCGTCGGTGCCACGGGCTACGGGGCCTCGCGTCCGGCCAACGCCGACCAGACGGACGCCGAGCACGAGCAGAACCGCCGCGTGGACGTCGTCGTCCTCTCGGACCAGCCCGAGGCGGTCCGCGCGCTCATCCCCGAGGCACTCAAGGCGCGCGCGGCACAGCGCTAGAGCCGGGGAGGCGGACCTCTCGGTCCGGCCCGAGTAGGGCCGGTCCGATCCCGGGCGGACTCGAGTACAGGCAAGTGTGGTTTCTGAGTACGGCGCCTTGGGACAGTGGATGTACCGGGCACCTGAGATAGGTCATAGGGGAGCTGAGGAGGGCGCGGTCATGGTGGGCACGGATGATGTAGTGCATGTCTGGCACCGGGCGGGGAACCCGATGCCGGAGCAACGCCTCGGCCTGTACGCGAAGGCCCTCACCGCGGACCATCCGGTGGGCGCGTATCACGCCCTCGACGACGACCAGGAGGACCGCGCGATCCTGGCCCTGTACCGCGTCGACCGCCCCCGCGCGACGTTCGCGGACCTCCATCAGGCGCCGCCCCTGGCCCTCTCGAGCTACTACCAGATGCTCCACGACCTCGCGCGCGAAGGACTCGGCCCGCTCGAGCTTCGGTAGCGCACGGGAGTCCACGTGCCCGCGGCGGCCTTACGCACCTGCGGCCCCTGCCGATAGTGCGGGGCGTGACTGTGCAGGACCTCGGAGTGCCCGCCCCGAAGACCGTCGAGGCGTACGACTTCCGGCGTCCCACGACGCTCGCGCGCGAGCACAGCCGCATCCTCGAGGTCGGCTTCGAGACCTTCGCGCGCCAGTGGGGGACCCAGCTCACGGCCAAGGTCAGGGTCAAGTCCACGGTCGCGGCCGAATCGCTCGTCATGCAGTCCTACGACGACTACGTGGCCTCCCTGCCGTCCACCACCTCGATGGTCCTGTGCGTCATGGACGGGCAGAGCAATTCGGGGAAGATGGTCGTACAGTTCCCCACAGCGGCGGCCCTCGGCTGGGTGGCCCGCATGCTCGGCGGGCACGGCGACAAGTCCGGCCTCGAGCGCAAGTTCACCCCGCTTGAGTACGCGCTCATCAAGACGCTTGTCGACGAGGCGCTCGACGTCCTCTCGTACTCCCTGGGCGGCCTCCTGACGGGCACGGCGCACGTCGAGTCGATCCAGTACAACTCGCAGTTCGCGCAGGCGGCCGCCACGACGGACCTCATGATCGCGGTCGCGTTCTCGGTTCGCGTGGGCGATTCGGCCACCGGGGTGACCCTCGCGATCCCGGCCGATGCGCTCCTCCCGCAGCTCGGTGCCGTGAACCCGATGGCGAGCCATGCCAACGCGGCGGGGCTGGTCCGAGACCAGCTCGCGCACGTCCCGGTCGACGTCGCAGTGCGGCTTGCGCCCGCGGCCGTCACGCCGGCCCAGATCCTCAACCTCGCCGTGGGGGACACGATCCCGCTCCCGCATCCCGAGCACGAGCCGTTTCACGTCGCCGTCGGCGGCAAGGACCTCGCGCAGGCGATGGTCGTCCGCAAGGGCTCGCGCGTCGCGGCCCGCATCGTCGCTGTCGAAGGAAGAAGCCTTGACTGAGGAGAACCTCCCGTGAGCAACCTGGCCCTCCACGTCTCCGCCGCCGAGCGGCTCGCCGTGTCGCTCCCCGTTGCGGGGCTCGCCGTGACGGGCACCCTCGACGCGGGCGCGCTGCCGGTGGCCGGCGCGACCGTCGTCTCGGCCTCCTTCGTAGGAGCGCTCACGGCGGACTTCGCGCTCGCAATGGCCGACGCCGGCTTCGTCCCCGAAGCCGGCGGACGGACGACGGCGCGTCCCACCGACGTGCTGCGGCCAGCCTTCGAGAGCGCCGCCGAGGCGCTCCAGGGAGGGGTCCTCTCCGAGCTGGCCGAGGGCGATCCCGCGGCGGTCTTCGCGGATCCGGACGCCGCGATCTTCGAGATTTCCGACGGCGCCGCGCCGTTCGGCTGGTTCGCGGTCCGGATCAGCGAGGGCCTCGCGGGCGCGATGGACGCCGGCGACACCGCCGCGTTTGCGGGAAGGCTCGGCCGGATCCACGACGTCGAGATGGCCCTGACGGTCGAGATCGGCCGGACGCGCATGAGCGTCCGCGACGCGCTCGCGATGGAGCCCGGGAAGGTCATCGAGCTCGACCGCTCGGCCGGGGCGCCCGTGGACGTGCTGCTCAACGGGCGCAAGATCGCGCTCGGCGAGGTCGTCGTGGTGGACCAGGACTACGGCGTCAGGATCACCCGGATCCTCGACGTCGCCGAGGCGCCCCGCTGAATGGACCAGCTCATCCTGGGCCTGCGGGTCCTCGTCTCCCTTGCCGCCGTGCTCGGGCTCATGTGGGTGCTGGCCCGGCGACTGCGCCGCGGGACGGCCTCGCCGAAGGCCAAGGCGCTTTCCGTCGTGTCGCGCCAGACCGTGGGACCCAAGGCCACGGTGGTCCTCGTGGACACGGATGGCCGGCGCTTCCTGCTCGGCGTGACCGAGCACGGAATCAGCGTCCTGCACAGTGGCGAGGCCCCGGCCGTGGAAGCCCTCGTGTCTGAGCCGGTTGGCGGCGCCGACCGCGAGGCTGCTTCCGTCCGTGCGGCTGCTCCCGTCCCCGAGGCTGCTCCGGCCCCCGAGGCGGCTCCCGGCCTCGAGGCGGCTCCGGACCCCGAGATGGTGCCCGAAGCGGTGCCGATCTCGCGCCGCGCGGCGCGCCACGCCGTCGACCCCTCCGCGTTCGACCGGGAGCTGCAGCGGCAGCTCGCCACCGGTCCCGAGTCGCAGCCCCTCGCGGGCTCGATCCTCGACCTCGACACGTGGCGGCAAGCCGCGGGCGCGCTCCGGGCCGGTCGCCGGCCGTGATGCGCGGGGGTCTCGCGCTCACGGCAGGCCGGATCGCCGTCGTCGTCCTCCTCGCGCTGGTGACGGTCTATGCGGTGCTGCTCGTCACGTCGGCCGCGGTGCACGCCGCCCCGGTAGGCCCGGTCCAGCCGAGCGCGCCCGCGACTCCGACGCCCGCGCCGTCGTCCGGCACCCTCAGCCTGCAGATCAACGCACCGGACAACGGCCCGTCCTCGGCGGTCGTGACGCTCATCGGGATCACGCTGCTCTCCGTCGCGCCCGCGTTGCTGCTCATGATGAGCTCGTTCACCAAGATCTTCGTGGTCCTCGCGATGACGCGGAACGCGCTCTCGCTCCAGTCCGTGCCGCCGAACCAGGTCCTCGCTGGCCTCGCACTCTTCCTCTCGCTGTTCATCATGTGGCCCGTGGTGAGCGACATCAACACGGGTGCCGTCCAGCCGTATCTGAGCGGTCACCTCGACTTTGCGGGCGCCTTCAACGCCGCCGCCGGGCCGCTCTCGAAGTTCATGGCCGCGCACACGCGGCAGGAGGACATCGCGCTCATGACGCGGGCCGCGGGGCTCCCCAACCCCGCGACGCCCGCCGACACACCGCTCCAGACCCTCATCCCGGCGTTCATGATCTCGGAGCTCCGCGCGGCCTTCATCATCGGGTTCGTCGTCTTCATCCCGTTCCTCATCATCGACCTCGTGGTCTCCGCCGCGCTCATGTCGATGGGCATGATGATGCTCCCGCCGGTCATGATCTCGCTCCCGTTCAAGATCCTGCTGTTCATCCTCGTGGACGGCTGGGACCTCATCATCACGGCGCTCATCCAGAGCTATCGGGGCGGCTGAGCGTGAACACGTCCGCCGTCCTCGACATCTGCCTCCAGGCCCTCATCGCCGCGGCAAAGCTCTCCGCGCCCGTGCTCATCACGAGCCTCGTGGTGGGTCTCGCGATCTCGCTCGTCCAGTCCATCACGCAGCTCCAGGAGGCCACCCTCTCCTTCGTGCCGAAGGCAGTTGCCGTCGCGATCGCGCTCGTGGTGTGCGGGCACTGGATGATCTCCGAGATGGTGAGCTTCACGAACGACCTGTTCGCCCGCATCCCCGGCCTCCTGAACGGTTCGTGAGCGCGTGGACACCCCGGTCATGAACATCCCCATCGACCAGGCGTACGTCGAGGCCGTGATCCTCGCGGCCGTGCGCATGACCGCGTTCCTGTTCGTCGCGCCCCCGTTCGCCGACAACGCGTTCCCCGCGCGCATCAAGGCCATGCTCGGCGTGGGGCTCGGCCTCGCCGTCGCGTCGATCGCGGGCCGGGGCTACACGCCGCGGGACACTGCGGGGTTCCTGACCGGGCTCGTGCTCGAGGCCGTGACGGGGCTCGCGCTCGGCTTCCTCGTGTACCTCGTGTTCGCGGCCATCCAGTCGGCTGGCTCGCTCATCGACCTGTCGAGCGGCTTCCAGATGGCTCAGGGATACGACCCGCAGAGCATGGTCAACGGCGCCCAGTTCACGCGGCTCCTGCAGATGGCGGCGCTCGCCCTCCTCTTTTCCTCCGACGGGTACCAGCTCGTCATCGCGGGCCTGACGGGCACGTTCAAGGCGCTCCCGCTGGCCGGGGGCCTCGACCTCTCGCGGCCCGTCGAGGCCATGACCTCCGCCGTCACCGGGATGTTCGTCTCCGCGGTCCAGATCGCCGGGCCACTCATGGTCGTGCTGTTCCTCGCGGACCTCGGGCTCGGCCTCCTGACCCGCGTCGCGCCCGCGCTCAACGCGTTCCAGATGGGCTTCCCGCTCAAGGTGCTCCTCACCGTGACCCTCGCAAGCGTCATGTTCCTGGCCCTCCCGCGCGTCGTGTCCTCGCTCGCGCAGCAGGCCGCGACCTCGCTCCTGGGGGGTGGGGTGAATGGCTGAGACGGGGGAGCGGACCGAGCAGGCCACCGACAAGCGCCTGCGCGAGGTCCGGTCCAAGGGCCAGCTCTCGCGCTCGCAAGACCTCACCGCGTGGCTCGCGGTCGGCGCGGCCGCGCTCATGCTGCCGTTCACGGTCTCGCGTGCCGCGGCGGCGGGGAGCGCGCAGCTCTTCGCCGTGACGTCGATCGTCTCCAACCCCGATCCCGGAAAGGCCGTCCAGGCGCTGTCCGACGGGCTCGGCTCGCTCGCGGGGACGCTCGGTCCGCTCGCGGCCGTCGTGTTCGGGGCGGTGCTCGCGGGCTCGGCGGTCCAGGGCGGCGTGCACTTCAAGCGCTTCGCCCCCTCGTTCGAGCATTTCAACCCGATCGCCGGCATCAAGCGCATGTTCGGCGTCCAGGCGCTGTGGGGCGGGGTGAAGGCGCTCGCGAAGACCGCCGTCGTCGGCCTCGTGCTGTGGAGCGTCGTCCAAGGGCTCGTCCCGGTCCTCCTGTCCGCGGGCGGTCTCCCGCTCTCCGGCGTGCTCGCCGCGGCGGGCGACGGCGCGGCCTCCCTCATCCGGTTCGCCGTCGCCGCGGGGCTCCTGCTCGCGCTCGCGGACGTCTTCGTCGTGGTCCGCCGGAACCGGACCAAGACCCGCATGACCAAGCGCGAGGTCAAAGAGGAGACGAAGACGAGCGAGGGCGATCCCCTCCTCCGCTCCCAGCGCCGCTCGCGCCAGCTCGCGATGTCCCGCAACCGCATGATTGCCGCGGTGGCGGGGGCCGACGTCGTCCTCGTGAACCCAACGCACGTGGCCGTGGCGCTCAAGTACGAGCCCGGGAAGTCCGCGCCGCGCATCGTCGCGAAGGGTGCCGGGACCATCGCCGCGCGGCTGCGCGAGGAGGCCGAGCGGGAGCGCGTGCCCATGGTGCGCGACGTCCCGCTGGCCCGCGCGCTGCACGCCGCGTGCGAGATCGGGGACGAGATCCCGGTCGACTTCTACACGGCCGTGGCGGGCGTGCTCGCGTTCGTCATGGCGCTCAAGGCACGCGGCGCCGCCGCCGGGGTGCACACCGTGCCCCCGCGGCCGGTTCGGTCCGGCCCCGCGCTGCACGCGAGCTCCACCCGCCCCGCCGGCTCCACCGGCTCCGCCGACTCCACTCGCCCGGCCGGCCCCACCGGCCCCACCCGCTCACCCAGCCCGCAAGGAGGGCGCACCCCGTGAACCGAAACCTCGCCCGCCTGGCCGTCCCGATCGGCATCGTGGGCATCGTGCTCCTGCTCGTCGTGCCGGTGCCCGCGCCGCTCCTCGACATGCTGATCGTGTGCAACATCCTGCTCGCGCTCGTGATCCTCCTGACGAGCATGTTCGTCAAGCGGCCGCTCGACTTCTCCGTCTTCCCGTCGCTGCTCCTCGTCGCGACGCTCTTCCGGCTGGGCCTGAACGTCGCCTCGACGCGGCTCGTCCTCGGGCAGGGCTACGCGGGGCAGGTCATCGACGCGTTCGGCAAGGTCACGGTGGGCGGCTCGCTCATCATCGGCGCCGTGGTGTTCGTCATCCTCGTGGTGATCCAGTTCGTCGTCGTGACGAAGGGCGCCGAGCGCGTGGCCGAGGTCGGCGCGCGCTTCACGCTCGACGCGATGCCCGGCAAGCAGATGGCCATTGACGCCGACCTCAACGCGGGCCTGATCACGGACGTCGTCGCGCGGCAGCGGCGCGCCGAGGTCTCCGCGGAGGCCGACTTCTACGGCGCGATGGACGGCGCGTCGAAGTTCGTCAAGGGCGACGCGATCGCGGGCATCGTGATCATCATCGTCAACATCGTGGGCGGCCTCGGGGTGGGGATGGCCCAGCGTGGGCTGTCGATCACCGACGCCCTCAACACGTACAGCCTCCTCACCATGGGCGACGGCCTCGTCTCCCAGATCCCCGCCCTCCTCATGGCCGTCTCGACCGGCATGATTGTGACACGCTCGAACGCGGAGGCGGACCTCGGCCAGGCCGCGTCGACCCAGCTCTCCCAGTCGCGCAACGCGTTGCTCATCGCGGGGATCGCGGCGGGTGTCATGGCGCTCATCCCCGGGATGCCGCCACTGCCGTTCCTCGGCGTCGGCGGTGCTCTCATCTTCGCCTCGCGCCGGATCAAGCCAATGGCCGACGGCGGTGCTGCCGCCGGCGCGCCCGGCGCGCCCGGCACGGCGGGCGACGGCGCGGGTGCGGCGGGCGAGCAGGACCCGAACCAGCGGCTCATGGAGGAGATGCGCGTCCACCCCCTCGAGATCCTGCTCGCGCCCGATCTCGTGGACCTCGTGGGCGGCTCCGCGGACGATCTGCTCGCGCGTGTGAAGTCGCTGCGGCACAAGATCGCGATGGACCTCGGCGTCGTCATCCCGCCGGTCCGCACGCGGGACTCGGTCGAGCTCCCGCCGGCCACGTACGCCATCCGGATCGCCGGGGTCGAGGCCGGGCGCGGCACGGCGCCCTCGGGGAAGCTCCTCGCACTCGGGGACTTCCTCGACGCCTTGCCGGGCGCCGCCGTCGTCGAACCCGTCTTCGGTCTCGCGGGGAAGTGGGTGCCCGCGGAGATGCGGCACAGCGCCGAGATGACGGGTGCCACCGTGATCGACCGCGTGAGCGTGCTCGTCACGCACCTCTCCTCGATCGTCAGTGCGAACGCGTCCCGCCTCCTCTCGCGCGAGGACGTCCGCGTGCTCACCGAGGGGGTCAAGGCCGGGAGCCCGGCTGCCGTCGAGGAGCTCACGCCCGGGCTGCTCTCGCTCGCGGAGATCCATCGCGTGCTCCAGGGGCTGCTCGCGGAGCAGGTCCCGATCAACGACCTCACCCGAATCTACGAGTCGCTCACGCTCCGGGCGAAGGCCTCGACCGAGCCGGAGGGCCTCGTCGAGGCGGCGCGGCTCGCGCTCGGGCCCGCGCTCGTGGGGCGGTTCATGGACGGCGACCGGCTGAGCGTCATCACGATCGAGCCGGGACTTGAGCAGTCGCTCGTGCAGGAGCTGCGGCCGGCGGAGAGCGGCACGCAGCTCGTGATGGACCAGGCGAAGCTCGACGCGATCATGACCTCGCTGAGCTCCGCCGTCGCCGCCGCCGAGTCCGCGGGGAAGAGCGCCGTGCTCGTGTGCGCGCCGGTGCTGCGGCCCGCAGTCCGTAAACTGGTTCCGCTTCCGCCGGGCGGCGTGCCCGTGCTCTCCTATGCGGAAGTCACGTCGACGAACGTGAACATCGAGACGATCGGGGTGGTGCGCCTTGGCGCAGCAGTTCCTGCTTAGGGGCACGACGCTCGAGGACGCGAGCCGCCAGGCGTCCGAACTCTATGGTCCGGCGGCGCGCATCGTGCGCGCCGAGCGCGTGCTCGACGGCGGCCTGGGCGGATTCCTGGGGCGGCGGCACGTCGAGGTCACCGTGCACATCCCGGACGACGGCGACCCAGCCGTGGTCGCCGTCGAGCCTGCGGGGCCGCACGTGCTCACCGGGCGAGCCGGGATCGCGGCGCTGCTCGACGACGCCGATCGGGCCGAGGACGAGTTCCTTGCCGACGCGTCCCCGTTGGCGTCGCCCTACGGCGCGACGTCGTGGCCGGCACCCGGAGGTTCGCTCGGGGGGCTGGCTGACGCGGGGCCGGCCGGGGCGGCGTGGGGTGATGCCGACCCAGACGCCGACCCCGTCGCGGGTTCGGGCGCGCGTTGGGCTGCCGCAGCGCCGGCCGCTGCGAGCTCTCCCGCCGTGGGGCCGGCTGTCGCCGATTCGACCGCCGCGGGCTCGACCCGCCCGGGACAGGCGGCCGTCTCGACTCAGGCCATGGGCTTCGACGAGCTGCTCGAGCGGCTGCGGAGCGAGGTGGTCGTCGAGACGCGGGTCCCGGACGTGCTGTCCGCGCCGGGCGACCTAGTCCTCGTCGCGGGGCTCGGCGACACGGCGTTCGACGTGGCGCGGGACATGGCGCGCGACGGCTCCCGCTGGGAGCTGTGGAGCGCAAGCACCGACGGCGCCGCGGCCGACTCCTCGACCTCGCCCTCCGCAGGCGCCGAGTCCTTGCGGCGGGCTCACGCTGGCACGGCGCTCGGGGCCGCTCGTGCGGGGGATTCGGGGCCTGATGGTCTGCGTCCGGGGGACGAGCGTCTCGACGGCCTTCGCCTCGGACGACGGCGGCTGGGCGGCGCGCCGCTGGGCAACCGCCGGGACGCCGAGGCCGCGCGCGCTCGGGGCGTCGAGACCGAGACCGCCGCGGTGGTGTCATGCTCGCTCGGCTCGGCGGTGGACGGTCTGCCACTCGTCGGCCTCGCTCGGGAGCTCGGCGCCGACCAGGTGTGGCTCGTGGTCGACGCCCGTCACAAGGCGGATGAAACGGCCGACTGGGTGGCCGCCGCCTGCGCCCAGCTGCCCGTCGACGCCCTCGCGGTGGTCGGCGCGCGCGAAACCCGCTCCGCCAGCAGCATCAACAGCCTCGGAATCCCCGTAGGCTGGGTCGACGGATCACCAGCACCACGGACGGTGCTCTGAGCAGGCGCCGCGCCTGCCGTGCCAGGGAAGGAAGCCATGCTCGTACTCACGCGCAAGCCGGGCGAGAAGATCATGATCGGCGACGAGATCGTCATCACGTTCCTCGAGAGCCGCGGCAGCGAGGGGATCCGGATCGGCATCGACGCGCCGCGCCACCTCGCAATCAAGCGGGAAGAGATCTTCGAGGCCGTCGCCGGGGCCAACCTGGAGGCGGCCCAGGCCGCGGCCGGGGACATCCTGAAGGGCCTCCCGGGCCAAGCTCACCAGCTTTAGGCTTCAATCCACGGCGGGTTGCTCCGAATCACCGGTGAGTCCCGCCGTCGTCGGCCTTGAAGACGGTGAACCTCCCGCGCAGGTTCCGTGGACTGGGGGGCGGCCCGCAGTGACCTGCCCGGCCGTTAGACGCCGCCCCCCTCGGCGCCCCGATCCCCGCCGGCAATTACTCAACCTGTCAATGCGCACGACACGCCGCGCAAATGGACATGTACAACCCTGCTTCACCGTAGAAATAGACATGTCCAACGAGTGAGGTGGGTCCTGCGTGACCTGCGGTTTCTCTCCGGACTCCCGGTAAGCAGGTCACAGCAGAGGTGCATGTGGAAATCGAAGAACGCAACCGTCTCGTGGTGGACAACCTTCCACTCGTCGGTTACCTCGTCTCCGACCTGTGCGCTCGCGCCACGCACCTCTCTCGCGAGGACATGGCCTCGGCCGGATCGCTCGGCCTCGTGCTCGCCGCCGAGTCCTTCGATCCGTCCGCCGGCGTGCCGTTCGGAGCCTTTGCACGCCGCCGGATCACGGGCGCGCTCATGGACGAACTCCGCTCCCTCGACTGGGCCGGCCGCGGCACGCGCAAGCGCATCAAGGCCGTCCAGGCCATGTCCGAGACCCTCGCGAACGGCCTGGGCCGCGCGCCAAGCCACGACGAGCTCGCCACCGCCCTCGGCCTCGGGCGGCAGGAGGTCGCCGCCGCGCTGGCGGACGGTGCGAGGACGGTCGGGCCCCTCGACGAGACGGTCACGGACTCGCTCGTCGCCGAGTCCATCGCGCCGGAGGAGGCCACGCTCGCCGTCGAGCAGACGCGGTACGTTCAGGCGGCGGTCGGCTCCCTGCCCGAGCGCCTGCGGCAGATCGTGACCGCGATCTACCTCGAGGGCCGCTCCGTCAAGGAGGTCGCGGAGGAGCTCGGACTCACGTCGTCTGCCATCTCCCAGCAGCGCAGCGAGGCCATCCGGCTCCTGCGCGAGGGGCTCACGCTGCACTATGCCGACGCCGCCCAGACCGCAGCCTCGGGCCCCGTCGAGGTCAAGCAGTCGGCCCGCCGCACCGCCTACCTCGAGACCTTCGCCGACGCCGTGCGCGGCATCAAGCGCGGCCCGGCGCTCGCAGGCCCCCACAACAGCCCAATGGCCGCCACAGCCGCATCCTGACCTGCGAAAGCTCCGCCGCGCCGCCAGACCAACCTCGCCCGAACCGGTGTGACCCGCAATACACTTCACCCGTAGGACTCAATGTTGAGGGGGAGGCCCGGTGGACGTCGGCATCGCGCGGGAGCGGCTCGCGGGAGAGAGGCGCGTCGCGGCGACGCCGGAATCGGTGCGGCAGCTCGTAGGGCTCGGCCTGGGCGTGCGGGTCGAGGCCGGCGCGGGGGCCGGGGCAGGACACTCCGACGCGGAGTACGAGGCGGCCGGAGCCCACATCGTCCAGGCCCTCGACTACGCCGCCCTCGACGTCCTCGCGCACGTCCGCCCGCTCGACCCCGCCGAGGCGGCGCGCCTCAAGCCCGGCGCCGTCACCGTGGGGCTCGCGTCGCCGTCGACCGAGCTGCCCACCGTCCGCGCGCTCGCAGACGCGCACGTCGGGGCATTCGCACTCGAGCTCGTGCCGCGCATCTCGCGCGCCCAGTCGATGGACGCCCTCACGTCCCAGGCCCTCGTGGCGGGCTACCGCTGCGTGCTCGAGGCCGCGATCCGCTTCCCGCGCTTCTTCCCGCTGTACATGACGGCGGCCGGCACGGTCCCGCCGGCGCGAGTGCTCGTGCTCGGCGCGGGCGTGGCGGGCCTGCAGGCCATCGGGACGGCGAAGCGGCTCGGCGCGCGCGTCTCCGCCAACGACATCCGCCCTGCCTCCGCGGACGAGGTCGCCTCGATGGGCGGCACCTTCATCCGGCTCGACGTGGATTCGCCGGAGGCAACGGCGGCCTCCGGCGGCTACGCGCGCGAGCTCACCGCCGACCGCGGCGCCCTCCAGCGCGAGCTCCTCGCCCCGCACGTCGCCGAGGCGGACGTCCTCATCACGACGGCCGCTGTGCCCGGCCGCCGCGCGCCGCTGCTCGTCACGCGGGACATGGTCGCGGCGATGCGGCCGGGCTCGGTGGTCGTGGACATGGCCGCGGAGCAGGGCGGGAACGTCGAGGGCTCGGTCGCGGGCCAGGACGTCGCCGTTCCGGCGGCGGGCGGCGGGGGCGAGGTCACGGTCGTTGGCCTCAAAGACGCGGCGTCCGCCATGGCCTCGGACGCGTCCCGCCTGTACGCGAAGAACGTCGCGAACTTCATCGCGCTCATGGTCTCCGACGGCGAAGTGGCGCCGGACTTCACCGACGAGGTCGTCGCCGGGGCGTGCCTGACGTACGACGGCGAAGTGCGGCACGAGCCGACGGCGCAGGCTCTCGCGGCGCTCACCGCGGCGACGGCAGGCCCCGAGGGGCTGGGCGGCCCGGGCGGATCAGCGTCGCGGGCCGACGACGAGATCGAGGGAGGTGCGGGCTGATGGGCGGAATCGAGCTGCTGACCATCACGGTGCTGGCCGTGTTCGTGGGCTTCGAGGTGGTCTCCAAGGTCGCGAGCATCCTGCACACGCCGCTCATGTCCGGGGCGAACGCCATCCACGGGATCATCCTCGTGGGGGCGATCACGGTGGCCGGCCAAGCGACCGACGGATGGGTCCTCGCAGTGGGGCTCCTCGCCGTCGTCCTCGCTACCGCCAACCTCATCGGCGGGTTCGTGGTGACGGACCGCATGCTCGAGATGTTCCGCGGCCGGAACGTCTCGGGGAAAGGCGGCAAGGACGCCGCGGCCCCGGAGAAGGGCGGCGCGAAGTGACGATCCTCGACCCCACGTGGACCGCGCTCCTCTACCTTGTCGCGGCCGTCTGCTTCATCCTCGCGCTCAAGGGCCTCAGCTCGCCCAAGCACGCCCGGCGCGGGAACCTCGTCGGGGCCCTCGGTGCGCTCGTGGCCCTCGTGACCGTGTTCGCGTCGAGCCGGCTCGAGAATATCCCGTGGATCCTCGGGGCGATTGTCGTCGGCGCCGCCATCGCGGCCCCGGTGGCCCGGCGGGTCAAGATGACGCAGATGCCCCAGCTCGTCGCGATGTTCAACGGCGTGGGCGGCGGCGCGGCGGCGCTCGTCGCCCTCCTCGAGCTCCCGAACGCCAGTGACGGCTGGCTGCGGCTCGCGATCGCGTTCACCCTGCTGGTCGGCGCCGTCTCCTTCGCGGGGTCCGCGATCACGTTCGCGAAGCTCCAGGAGCTCATGACCACCCGCCCCGTCGTGTTCCCGGGGCTGCCCGTCGTCATGGGCGTCGTGCTCGTCGCGGCGGTGGGCGCGGGCGCCGCCGTCGTCATGAGCGGCTCGGCGGGGATCGCCGTCGTCCTTCTCGGGGTCGGGCTCGTGGCCGGCGTGCTGCTCGTCCTCCCGGTGGGCGGGGCGGACGTGCCGATCGTGATCTCGCTGCTCAACGCGTTCACGGGCCTCGCGGTCGCGGCGTCTGGCCTCGTGCTCGGGAACGTGCTGCTCGTGGTCGCGGGCACGCTGGTCGGCGCCTCCGGCACGATCCTGACCCGGCTCATGGCCGCCGCGATGGGCCGCAGCGTGGCCGGCATCATGTTCGGTGCGTTCCGGGGAGGCTCGACGGCGGGGTCCACCACGGTGAGCGAGCGGCCCGTGCGCTCGTCGAGCGCGGAGGACGTCGCCGTGCTGCTCGGCTACGCTCAGCGGGTCATCATCGTGCCGGGGTACGGGCTCGCCGTCGCGCAGGGCCAGCACACGGCGGCCGAGCTCGCGCAGGCCCTCGAGGCCCGCGGCGTGGCTGTCGAGTTCGCGATCCATCCCGTGGCCGGCCGCATGCCCGGGCACATGAACGTGCTGCTCGCCGAGGCAAACGTCCCGTACGAATCGCTCAAGGAGATGAGCGAGGTCAACGGGGACTTCAAGCAGGCCGACGTGGCGCTCGTGGTGGGGGCCAACGACGTCGTGAATCCCGCCGCGAAAACCACGCCCGGCTCGCCGATCTACGGAATGCCCATCCTCGAGGCCGGCGATGCGCGGCAGGTGGTGTTCCTCAAGCGGTCCATGCGGCCCGGGTTCGCGGGGATCGAGAACGAACTCCTGTACGAGCCGCAGACCACGCTCCTGTTCGGCGACGCGAAGGACTCGCTCGCCAAGGTGCTGACGGCGGTCAAGGGGCTGTAACCCCTCGGACCCCAGCCGCCCTCCAGGCGTCTCGGGTACAGATACTCGCGCGCTAAGGCGTTTCGGGTACAGAAACTCGCGCGCTGAGGCGTTTCGGGTACAGATACTCGCGCGCTGAGGCGTTTCGGGTACAGATACTCGCGCTCTGAGGCGTTTCGGGTACAGATACTCGCGCGCTGAGGCGTTTCGGGTACAGATACTCGCGCTCAGGCGACGGCGGCCTGGGCCGACGCCGCGCGCTGTCCGGCGGGCCGGAATCCACGGATCACGAGGAACAGGGCCAGGCTGAGCTCCCAGGCGAACACCGGGATCGCGGCGAGGGCGGCCACCGGTGAGGCCTGCGGCATGGCGCCGAACATCTGGGCCACGCCAGAAGCGAAGACGAGCGGTCCACCCACGAGCCCGAGGACGGGAATGAAGCGCTGCACCAGGCCGGATCGAAGCAAGACGGCCGCAAGCACCACGGTGTTGACCCCGCACACGAAGCTCGGGCCGATCAGGAACGTCCAGTTGTGGAGGGACGCGAGGGTCTGGACAAGCGTTTCGTTGCCTGCCGTGCCGTGCGCCTGCACGAGGCTCACCGCCGCCACGAGCGGCGTGACGCCGACCGCGATGATCGCCGCTTCGAGTGTGCGCAGCCCGGCGTAGCCCAGGGCCATTCCCTCGTTGATCCGCTTGATGATCGGGTACCACGCGACGCTCGTGCCGACAATCGCGAGGCTGAGGACCACCTCGAGGAAGCCGCCGAACAGCGCCCGGCCCGCCGCGCCAGGGCTAGCGAGGTAGTCGGCGTACGTGGTGCTCGTGAGCACGGGGCCGTAGAGAGCAAGGCCCGCGACCGACGTGACGTGGGTGATGAGGTAGAGCGCGCCGATCACGATCGCGCTGCGTCGCGTGGGGGCCATGGCGAATCCCGTTCCTTCTGACTGACAGGTGTACGGCGTACACCTCTGACATCCGAAGCTAGGTGTACGCAGTACACTTGTCAAGAACTAGTCGGGCTGGAGGGCGAACATGGCCAAGGATGGCGAGCGCCGGGACCCCCTGAACCGCGCGCGCGTGCTTCGCGCCGCCGTCGCGCTCGCGGACGAATCGGGCCTCGAGGCGATCAGCATGCGCAAGCTGGCCCAGGCCCTCGGCGTCGTGCCGATGGCGCTCTACAAGCACGTGGCCAACAAGGACGAGCTCCTCGACGGCATGGTCGACGCCGTTGTGAGCGAGGTCGAACCGCCCCAGGAGGGGCTGGACTGGAAGGCGGCCGTGCGCCGTCGGACGCTCTCTGCGCGCGCCGTCATGCTCCGGCATCCGTGGGCCCGGCGCATCATGGAGGCCCAGGCGGCGCCGACCCACGTGATCCTCGCCTACACGGACTCGATGATCCGCACGTTTCTCGCGGGCGGGCTCTCCGCGGATCTCGTGCATCACGTCATGCATGCGCTCGGCAGTCGCATCTTCGGCTTCACCCAAGAGCTCCACGAGACCGCGCCGACCGCGCCATCGGACCTCAGCCCGGAGCAGGTGCAGTACATGATGGCCACGTTCCCCGGGATCGTGGCCGTCGCGACGGCCCGCCCGCACGATCCCACCAGCGTGGTCGGCTCCGGGTGCGACGACCAGTTCGAGTTCGAATTCGGGATCGACCTCATGCTCGACGGCGTCGAGCGCCTTCACCGCAACGACTGGCGCTCGGCCGATCACGACCGCGAGGCCGCCTCCGTCCTTTAGGCTCCGTGCTCTAGGCGCGCCGTCCCGACCCTGTTTTGAGCTCGCCGGAGACGGACGACGGCGGAACTTCCGCGTGATTCCACGGCTCGCCGAGGCGGTGCTCGCCAAAAGAGGGTCGGGAAGGGGCACGTTGCTCGGGGGCCGATGCCAGCGCGACCGGGAACCACATCGTTGCAACCCGCCCGCAACTCACTCGCTCCTACGCTCAAGGCAACGCCGGCACCACCGGCCCCGACGGGTCCCAGAGACCACGGGTCCCAGAGACCACCGGAACCAGAGACAAAGGAGTCGCCATGACCGTCTACGCGCAGCCGGGCACCGAGGGCAGCAAGGTCACCTTCAAGGACCGCTACGAGAACTTCATCGGCGGCGAGTGGGTGGCCCCGGTCGCCGGCGAGTACTTCGAGAACGTCACTCCGGTCACCGGAAAGGTGTTCTGCGAGGTCGCCCGCTCGCAGGCCGCGGACATCGAGCTCGCCCTCGACGCCGCGCACAAGTCCGCCCCCGGCTGGGGCCGCACGAGCGTGGCCGAGCGCGCGCTCATCCTGCACCGCATTGCGGACCGCATCGAGGAGAACCTCGAAATGCTCGCCGTCGCCGAGACCTGGGACAACGGCAAGCCGATCCGCGAGACCCTCGCCGCGGACCTGCCGCTCGCCGTCGACCATTTCCGCTACTACGCCGGCGCGATCCGCGCCCAGGAGGGCTCGCTTTCTCAAATCGACGAGACGACGACGGCGTATCACTTCCACGAGCCGCTCGGCGTAGTCGGCCAGATCATCCCGTGGAACTTCCCGCTCCTCATGGCCACGTGGAAGCTGGCCCCCGCGCTCGCGGCGGGCAACGCCGTCGTCCTTAAGCCAGCCGAGCAGACCCCGGCGAGCATCCTCGTCCTCGCCGAGCTGATCCAGGACCTGCTCCCCGCCGGCGTGCTCAACATCGTCAACGGCTTCGGCGTCGAGGCGGGCAAGCCGCTCGCGTCGAGCCCGCGCATCCGCAAGATCGCGTTCACGGGCGAGACCACCACGGGCCGGCTCATCATGCAGTACGCCTCGCAGAACCTCATTCCGGTCACGCTCGAGCTCGGCGGCAAGAGCCCGAACCTGTTCTTCAACGACATCGCCGACGCCGACGACGCCTTCTACGACAAGGCCCAGGAGGGCTTCACGCTCTTCGCGCTCAACCAGGGCGAGGTCTGCACGTGCCCGTCGCGCGCCCTCGTCCAAGAGGGCATCTACGCGAAGTTCCTCGGGGACGTCGTCGAGCGGACCAGGAAGATCAAGCAGGGCAACCCGCTCGACACCGAGACGATGATCGGCGCCCAGGCCTCGAACGACCAGCTCGAGAAGATCCTCTCCTACATCGAGATCGGCAAGGCCGAGGGCGCGAAGGTCCTCACGGGCGGCAAGCGCGCCGAGCTCCCCGGCGACCTCGCGGGCGGCTACTACGTCGAGCCGACCATCTTCGAAGGCAGCAACACCATGCGCATCTTCCAGGAGGAGATCTTCGGGCCGGTCGTCTCGGTGGCGAAGTTCGCCGACTACGAGGAGGCGCTCGAGATCGCCAACGACACCCTTTACGGCCTCGGCGCCGGAGTCTGGAGCCGCAACGGCAACGTCGCCTACCGCGCGGGGCGCGAGATCCAGGCCGGGCGCGTGTGGGTGAACAACTACCACGCGTACCCCGCGCACGCGGCGTTCGGTGGCTACAAGTCCTCCGGCATCGGCCGCGAGACTCACCTCATGATGCTCGAGCACTATCAGCAGACCAAGAACCTCCTGGTCAGCTACAGCGAGAACAAGCTGGGCTTCTTCTAGACTCGGCCACCCGAAGGCGGACGACGGCGGGTGCGCGCCGCCGTCGTCGGCCTCGCCTTGGGCTCCACTTGCGAAGGAGGATCCGATGTCTGATGTTCTCGACGCGCGGCCCGTGCGCCCGGGGGAGGACTTCTCCCGGGTCGCGCTGACCGAGCCCGCGCTCGCGCTCCTCGACGCGCTCTGGGAGCGTCACGGGCCGCTCATGTTCCACCAGTCCGGCGGCTGCTGCGACGGCTCCGCGCCCATGTGCTACCCGGCGGGGGAGTTCCTCACGGGCGACGCCGACGAGCAGCTTGGCGTCTTCGACCTCCCTGGGCGCGGCGAACTGGGGTTCTGGATGTCGAAGGAGCAGTTCGCGTATTGGTCGCACACGCACCTGACGGTCGACGTGGTGACGGGCCGCGGCAGCGGCTTCTCGCTCGAGGCGCCGGAGGGGAAGCGCTTCCTGATCCGGAGCGAGATCCTGGACATCCCGTAGGGGGCCAGGGACCCCGCAACGAACCGGACGGGACCCCGCAACGAACCGGACGGGACCCCGCAACACTGGCAAGCGTTGCGGGGTCCCGTCCCTCGGTTTGCGGGGTCTCTGGCGGAGGTTTGTGGGGTCCCGTCCCTCGCGTTGCGGGGTCTGGTTGCCTCCTCGATCCCTACTTCGAGCCGCGCACCCTGTTGCCGAGCTCATGGATCGGCGTGCGGAACGTCTCGCGTGCCCAGATGGCGCCGATGAGCGCGAGGACCGAGGACCCCGCCACGATCCAGGCCGCCGGCCCCCAGTTCGACGGCACGCTGCCCACGAGCGCGGTGCCGAGCAGCGGCGTGAAGCCTGCACACAGGATGCCGATCTGGAGGCCGATCGCCATGCCCGAGTAACGGACGCGGACGTTGAACAGCTCAGCGAACCACGCCGGGTAGATCGCATTCGACATCGCGTACGTGCCGGCCGTGATGAGCGTGCTCGTGAGGAAGACGAGCGGAACGTTCTTCGTCGAGATGGATGAGAAGTAGATGAAGATCAGCGCGGCCGAGCCGATGATGCCGCTGATGAAGAGCGGCTTGCGGCCGAAGCGGTCCGCGAGCATGGCGGCGAGCGGCTGAGTCGCGATCGCGACGACGTTGCCCACGACGCTCACCCACAGCATCGTCGACGCCGGGATGCCCACCGACACGGCGTACGCGAGGCCGAACGACTGCATGAAGGTGTTCGTCACCGTTTGGAAGGACATGAGCGCCACCTGGAGGAACTGCGGCGTGTGGGTCTTGAACATGTCCGCGACCGGCAGCTTCACGAGGTCGTGCTGCTCGGCCTTCTCCTCGAAGATCTCGGGCTCTTCGAGCGAGCGGCGCACGAGGTACGCGACGACGAGCACCACGATCGAGCTCCAGAACGGGATGCGCCAGCCCCACGCGAGGCGGTCGGCCTCGCCCATCGCGGCCACCGGGAGGAACACGAGCGAGGCGAGCACGATGCCGGTCGAGATGCCGCTCATCGAGAAGGACGGGAAGAACGCGCGGCGGCCCACGGGCGATTCCTCCATGGTGAGCGCGGACGCGCCGGCCGTCTCCGCCCCGGCTGACAGGCCCTGCATGAGGCGCAGCACCACGAGCAGGACCGGAGCGAGGTAGCCAGCCGCGTGGAAGTCGGGGAGCGCGCCGATGAGGAACGTCGCGCCGCCCATGAGGACGAGGGTGAGCACGAGCGTGTTCTTGCGTCCGATGCGGTCACCGAGGTGGCCGAAGAAGACGGCGCCGAACGGCCGGGCGACATAGGCCACCCCGAACGTCGCGAACGAGGAGATGAGGGCGATCGTCGGGTTGCCCGAGGGGAAGAAGATCTTCGAGAACACGAGCGACGCCGCTGTCGCGTAGACGAAGAAGTCGTAGTACTCGAGCGCGCCGCCAAGGAAGGCCGCGAGGGCGGCCTTCTTGGCGCGACGCAGGCGCCGCGCCTGCTCCTCGGGCGTTTTGACGTCGGGATCGACAATGCCGCTGAACTCGGCCATGAGCTCTCGCCTTTCGTGCGAACGGGGTGTGACAGATGGGAGGGTCAGTTCACGAGCGCCGGGGCCGGCGCCGTGCTGTCCCGGACGATGAGGTCACCTGAGAGGTGGACTGTGTTCGCCGGGCGGGCCGGATCTGCGATCCGCTCGGTGAGGAGGCGGAGGGCGACGGCGCCCCCGCGTTCGTAGGGGGTGCTCACCGTGGTGAGCGCTGGCCGCGTGGTCGACGCGAGCCAGATGTCGTCGAACCCGATCACGCTGACATCTTGACCGGGCTTCACCCCGCGGTCCGCGAGGCGGTTGATGCAGCCGAACGCCATGAGGTCGTTGTGGGCAATGACGGCGGTGACCGGCTCGGCGAGGACGAGGTCCGCGGCGCGGACGCCCGCGGCGTAGGTCGGCTCCACGTGCGTGAGCACGACGAGAGTGCAGCCGTGGTGGTCCGCGGCTTCCTCTGCGGCAGCCAGGCGCACGCGGCTCGAGTAGTTGTCCTCCCAGCTCGCGAGGTACGCGATGCTGCGGTGGCCGAGCGCGGCGAGGTGTTCGACGGCCTGCCGCGCGCCCTCCGGAGCAGAGAGGACGACGGCGGGAAGCCCGTCCGCGACGTGGTTGATGAGGACCACGGGGGAGACGGCGTCAAGGGCGCGGAGCCGCTCCGCGTCCATGCGGGGCGCGAAGACGAGTGCGCCGTCGACGCGGCCGATGATCCGCTCGAGCTCTTCGGCGTCCGCCTCGGGATCGTCCTCGCCGTCGACCACGAGCAGCGAGAGCGACTGGCGCCGGCACGCGGCCTGGATCGCCTTCACGAGCGGCGGGTAGAACGGGTTCGCGATGTCAGGGATGAAGAGCGCGACGGTTCCCGTGGCCTCGGCCTTCGGCGGAGCCGGGTTGTAGCCCAATTGCGTGGCGACGGACAGGATGCGCTCCCGCGTCTCGGCGTTGACCGAGTCGGGGCGGGTGAACGATCTGGACACGGTGGACTTCGAGACGCCGGCTGCCTGAGCGATTTCGGCAATGGTCGTCATCGGAACCTCCTTGTTCAGTCGCGCGAGCTGTGGTCGCCATCACAGCGACTGAACCAGAGTGACATCGTTTCTGCAACAAGTCAACGGGTTGCTGCAACACTCTCTACCCAGTGATCGATGAGCGCGTTGAGCTCCGCCTTACGCCGCTCGCTCGCGAAGGATGCCTCGACCGAGTTGCGGGCCAGGCGCTCGAGCGTCTCGTCGTGAAGCCCGAAGGCCTCGACGAGCCCCGCCAGATTGTCGCCGAGATGGCCGCCGAAGTACGCGGGATCGTCCGAGTTGACGGTTGCGAGGATTCCCTGGTCGAGGAGCTCCGCGATCGGGTGCTGCGCGAGATCCGAGACCACCGCGAGCCGCACGTTGGAGAACGGGCACACCGTGAGCGGGACGCGCTCGCGCCGCAGGCGGTCGATGAGCTCTGGGTCTTCGAGGGCGCGCACGCCGTGGTCGATCCTTTCGGCCCCGAGGAGGTCGAGCGCGTCCCAGACGTACGACGGCGGTCCCTCCTCGCCGGCGTGGGACACCCTGTGCAGGCCGAGCTCCTTCGCGCGGGCAAAGACGGGCACGAACAGCTCGGGCGGATACCCGACCTCGGCGGAGTCGAGGCCCACCGCGAGCAGGTCATCGGTGCGGTGGGCGAGGGACTCGAGCGTGTCCATCGCCTCCTGCACGGGCCGATCACGGAGGAACGACAGGATGAGCCCTCCCGTGATGCCCTTCTGCTCCGCGGCACGGAGCGCGTCGAGCAGGCCGTCGAGGACATCCTCGGCCTCGACGCCGCGGACCGTGTGCGCCTGGGCATCGAAGAAGATCTCCACGTGGCGGACGCCCTGCTCGTGCGCTCGCTGAAGGTATCGCTCGCCCAGGGCGCGGAAGTCGTCCCGCGTCCTCAGCACGGACATGCATTCGTAGTACAAGTTCAAGAACGACTGGAGGTCGTGGAACCGGTAGCGGCTGCTGAGGTCCTCGAGAGACTCGAACGGCACCGAGACGCCGTTCCGCTCGGCCAATTCGAACACCATGTCCGGTTCGAGCGTGCCCTCGATGTGCAGGTGCAGCTCGGCGGTCGGGAGGCTCCGAATCCGGGCCAGGCGCTCGGCGCTCAGTCCGGGGTTCGCGTGATCTGCCGAGGGTGCCAAGGGTCCGCCTTCCGTGATGTGCCGCTCCCCATCGCCATGGCGGGCCACTGCGGCCCCGGCGTGGGCAGCCCGAGAGCTACCAGCTTCCCACGGCCGGGGCGCGGTCGGGTGCGGCCGGCGGGCTACCGGGCCGCGGCAACCTTCGGCGCTGCCGATGCCGCGTGCAGGGCCTCCGCCTCGTCGTCGATCTGCGCGAGCGTCTTGTGCGCGGTCTCCTTCGCCGTGAGTGCGGCGCCAGCCGCGATGAGGCACGCGATGATCGTGAACCAGGCCACGGGAACCCAGCCGTCGGCGCCCTTGCCGGCGATCGCGGCGGTGATCGTGGGGGCGAAGCCCGCGATCGCGAAGCCGACCTGCGTGCCGATCGCCATGCCGGAAAGGCGGACCTTCGTGGGGAACATCTCGGAGAAGAACGCCGGGAATATCCCGTTCTCAGCCATGTAGAGGATGCCGGACATGAGGATCGCGACGCCGAAGATCGCCGCGTAGTTGCCGCTCACGATCGCCGGCATGTAGAGGAACATGGCCGCGCCCGAGCCGAGGACGCCGATGATGAACACGGGCTTGCGGCCGATCCTGTCCGCGAGGAGCGCCCACAGCGGGATCGTCACGAGGGAGAGCAGGTTCGTCGTGACGCCGACCCAGAGCATGATGCCCTTGTCGAGGTGGACCGTGCTCGTCGCGAAGGCGAGGGCGTACACCCCGTAGATCGTGGAGACGGTCGAAACGAGTGCGCACAGGGCCACACGGATCACGGCCTTCCAGTGGTGCCGGAACAGGATCGCGAGCGGCGTCTTGGCGACCTCGTTGGACGCGGCCTCCTCCTTGAACACGGGCGTCTCGGTGAGGCGGGCGCGGATGATGAGGCCCGCGATGACCACGAGGGCGGAGATCCAGAACGGGACGCGCCAGCCCCACGTGAGCAGCTGGTCGTTCGGGAGTGCGGAGACCGGGATGAAGACGGCGGCCGCGAGGACCTGGCCGAACTGCGTGCCCGCGAGCGTGAAGCTCGTGAAGAAGCCGCGACGGTTCTCGGGGGAGTGCTCAAGCGACATCGACGTGCCGCCCGACTGCTCGCCGGAGGCGGAGAAGCCCTGCAGGAGGCGGAGCGCGACGAGGAGCACGGGGGCCCACACGCCGATCTGCGCGTAGGTGGGCAGGCAGCCCACGAGGAACGTCGAGATTCCCATCAGCAGGACGGTCCCGATGAGGACATTCTTCCGGCCGAACTTGTCGCCCCAGTGGCCCATGAAGAACGCGCCGATGGGCCGGGCCACGTAGCCGACGCCGAACGTCGCCATCGAGAGCAGGATGTCCACGCCGGGCGCCGCGTTCGGGAAGAAGATCTTGTTGAAGACGAGGGCGGCGGCGGTGCCGTAGATGAAGAAGTCGTAGTACTCGAGCGCACTGCCGACCCAGCTCGCGAGCGCGGCGCGGACCGGGGTCTTCTGCGGTGCAGCGGATGCTGTCGTCATGGGGGATTCCTTAGTTTCTGTGGTCAGTTCTGCGTCGATGCAGCGGGGGTTCGGGCGGGTGGGACGGGCTGAACAGATGGGGCAACGTCAACGACGCCGCCAGTCCGGGCGGCCTCGAGGACTGCCTGGACGACGCGAAGGGATTGGAGTCCGTCCCTTCCCGTGACGAGCGGCTCGGCCTCGCCGCGGACGACGGCGGCGAAATGCGCGAGCTGGGCCGCGAGCGGATCATGGCGTGCGACGGCGGCGACGCGGCTCTCGAAGGGCTCCCACCAGGAGGCGCTGCCCGCGTAGGTCCGGAGGCGCATCGTCGGGATGCCGAGGGAGCCGCGCGTTCCGGCGATGAGGTAGCAGTCCTGATCGTCGGCGTTCGAGTACGCGGGGTTCTCCCGCGAGGTCTGTTCCCACGAGGCGACGGCCGCCGCGGCATCGGAGAGCATGAACGTGCCGAGCGCTCCGTTGGCGAACGTGAGCGTCATCGCCACGGTGTCCTCGACCTCGAAGCCGCGCGCGGTGTTCGAGGCCGTGGCCTGCACCCTCACGATCTCGCCGCACAGCGCCCGGAGGCCGTCGGCCTCGTGGATGAGGTTGATGAGGATCGGGCCGCCGCCCGGCTGCTTGCGCCACGGCCCGGCGTCGAAGTAGTCGTCCGGCTTGCGGAAGAGGGCTGTGCCGACGACGGCGACGACCGCTCCCAGCCCGCCCTCGCCGATGATCCGGCGCGCCTCAGCGAGGAGGGGGCTGTGGCGACGGTGGTGCCCCACGAGGAGGGGAATGCCTGCGGCCTCGGCAGCAGCGACGAGCCGCTCGCCGTCGTCGGCCGTTTCGGCGATGGGCTTCTCGACCAGCACGGGCACGCCGGCCGCGATGCACTCGAGTCCGCCGGGCACGTGGAAGCGGTTCGGGCTCGCGAGGATCACGCCGTCCGGCCGCTGGGCGGCGAAGAGCTCGGCAACGCTCCCGAAGAGGGGAACGCCGTGCCGATCGGCGACGTCGCGGGCCGCAGGTGCTGGGTCGACGATCGCACTGAGCTCCGTCTCCGGGTTCTCGGCGATGCGGCGGACGTGCTCCTGCCCGATCAGACCGGAGCCGGCAACGGCGATCCGTACACAGCGTCGTGTGGTCATTGCTCCTGCTGGGGTTCGTGCGGATTGCGATTTATAACCGCATCGTGGAAGTTACTTTCGCGATACAAACGATAATCCTGTGCCTTGGCTCACAAGTCAAGCGCTATTTCCACAATCTGGTGAGCGTTGCCGCATTGTGGGAACTGTGGCACCATCGAGCTATGACCTCAATCACCTCGGATGAGATCCCGGCCGAGAAGCCCGCGAAGACTGACATGGTCGGCAAGGCCCTGAGCCTGCTCGTCATGCTCGGCGACACCCCGGGTGCCACAACGGCGGCCGATCTCTCGCGCCGCGCGGAGCTCCCGTTCAGCACCGCGTACCGGCTCCTGCAGTCGCTCCAGCGCGCGGGGTTCGTGGACTTCGAGGCCGAAGGGAAGAAGTACAGCCTTGGGCTGCGGGTCTTCCAGCTCGGCCTCTACGTCTCGAACAGCCTCGGGTATGCGGGCACGGCCACCCCGGTGCTCACCCGCCTCACCGAGAAGACCCAGGAGGCGAGCATCCTCGCCGTCCAGGACGAGGACCGCTTCCTCACGGTTGCGAAGGTCGACGGCCCCAGGGCGTTCCGCGTCACGAGCGATCCCGGCTACCGCGGCCACCTGCACTGCTCGGCGGTCGGGAAGGCGCTCGTCGCGTTCGCGGAGCCGGAGGAGCGCGAGCGCCTCGTCGAGACGCTCGAGCTCGTGCCCGTCGCGCCGAAGTCGATCACGGACCGCGACGAGTTTCGCGCCGAGATCGAGCGCATCCGCACGCAGGGCTACTCCCTCATGGACGAGGAGAACGAGGTGGGCATGCGCGCCGTCGCGGTGCCCGTCCTCGACGAGGACGGTCGCGCCATTGCCGCGATCGCGTGCTCCGCGCCCACGGTCCGCATGACGGCCGACGAGCTCGTCGCCCAGGTTCCGGCCCTCCAGGAGACCGCCGAGGAGCTCGCCGCCCGCCTCCCGCGGCACTGACGCAGGCCCTCCGCACGAGCGCGCCGTCCCCACAGCACCACCGCACCCACCCCGCCGCCACAAGAGCCACCCCGAAGGAACCGCGTTGAGCCTCACCCACGAGTCGTATCTGATCGGACTGATCGGCGACGGCGTCACCCCCTCCCTGACCCCTGCCATGCATGAGCGCGAGGGCGCCGAGCACGGCCTCCTCTACCTCTACCGGCCCATCGACCTCACGACGCTGGGCCTGCCCGCGGCCAGCGTCGGCGAGCTGGTCCGCGCCGCGCGGAACCTCGGCTTCAACGGGCTCAACATCACGCACCCGTGCAAGCAGCTCGTGATCGGGCACCTCGACGAGATCGACGACGACGCCGCTCGCCTGGGTGCCGTCAACACGGTCGTCATTCGCCCCGACGGCACGACCGTGGGGCACAACACGGACTGGTCGGGCTTCCTCAACGCCTTCCGCGCGGGCCTGCCCGACGCGGCGCTGGGCCGTGTGGTGCAGCTCGGAGCGGGAGGCGCGGGCTCCGCCGTCGCCTATGCCCTGCTCACGGCCGGCGTGGAGCACCTCAGCATCGTCGACGTCGACCACGCGCGCGCGGCCGACCGCGCCGCCGAACTCGCATCCCTTTTTCCGCAGTCCGTCATCGACGGGCGCACGACGGCGGAGCTCGCCTCCCTGCTCGAGGCGGCGGACGGCGTCGTCCATTGCACCCCGGTGGGGATGGCCGCGCACCCCGGCACCCCGTTCGACACCTCGCTGCTCGACCCACGGCAATGGGTTGCGGACATCGTGTACCGGCCCATCGAGACGCAGCTCGTGCGGGACGCCCGGGCGGCCGGGTGCCGCGTGCTCGACGGCGGGCGCATGGCCGTGGGCCAAGCCGTCGACGCCTTCCGCATCTTCACCGGCATCGAGCCGGACGCCGAACGGATGCGCGCGCACTTCCTCGAGCTCATCGAGCGCGAGGCTGCGTCGGAACCGGGCTCGGCGTCAACGCTCGCGGGCGCCGCGGGAGGCCGCTGATGCGCACCGGGATCGCGACGGTCTGCCTGTCCGGCACCCTCGAGGAGAAGCTGCGAGCCGCCGCGAAGGCGGGGTTCGGCGGCGTAGAGATCTTCGAGACCGACCTCGTCACATCGTCGCTGAGCCCGGAGCACGTGCGCCGCCTCGCCGACGACCTCGGGCTGGGCCTCGACCTGTACCAGCCGTTCCGCGACTTCGACTCCGTGCCGGACGAGCTCTACCGCGCCAACCTGCGCCGCGCCGACGCGAAGTTCAAGCTCATGGCACGGCTCGGAATCGACACGATCCTGGTCTGCAGCAACGTCGCCACTGCGAGCATCGACGACGACGCGCTGCGCGCCGAGCAGCTCCACGGCCTCGCCGAGCTCGCCGCCGACCGCGGCGTCAAGGTCGCCTACGAGGCGCTCGCGTGGGGCACGTACGTCAACGACTTCGAGCACGCGTGGCGCATCGTGGCGGACGCCGACCACCCCAGTCTCGGGACGTGCCTCGACACCTTCCACATCCTCTCGCGCGGCTGGGACACCGCGCCGATCGAGGGAATCCCCGGCGAGAAGATCTTCTTCGTCCAGGTGGCCGACGCGCCCAAGCTCTCCCTCGACGTGCTCAGCTGGAGCCGCCACTACCGCGTCTTCCCTGGGGAGGGACAGTTCGACCTGCCCAAGTTCCTCGGCCATGTAGCACGCACGGGCTACAACGGGCCGGTCTCGCTCGAGGTCTTCAACGACACGTTCCGGCAGTCCGACGTGGAGCGCAACGCGGTCGACGCCATGCGCTCGCTCATCTGGCTCGAGGAACGCACGGCGAAGCATCTCGCGGTGTCGGACGCGGCCCGGGCCGCGGGGCTGGGTGAGACGGCCGACGGCGCGGCCGCCACGGTGCCTTTGACACCCGCGCAGCTCGCCGCGGCGTCGCGCGCCTACCCGATGCCGCTCACGACGCTCCCGCAGGTTGCGCCGCCGTCGGGCCTCAACTTTGCAGAGGTCAAGTCGGCGGACGGGGGAGCGGCGACCGCCGAGCTCGAGCGGCTGCTCGGCCAGCTCGGCTTCGAGCCGCGCGGCGAGCACCGGACCAAGCCCGTGAGCCTGTGGACGCTCGGCGACGCGCGAATCGTGCTCAACCGGCAGCAGGCCCGCGGCGTGGAGCCCGGGATCTCCGCGCTCGGGTTCGACGTCGAGAACTCGGTGTCCGCCGTCGCCCGGGCCCTGCAGCTCAAGGCGGTGCCGGTGCCGCGCACGTCGCAGGCGAACGAGGAGGTGCTGCAGGCCGTCCAGGCGCCCGACGGCACCGAGGTCTTCCTGTGCCAGGACACGCTGTGGATGGAGGAGTTCGGCGAGTCCGGTCCGCCCGGTGGCGGGTCGCCTTCGGGCGGCGCACCCGACCCGGCTCCGCGCGCCGCTTCGCTTGACGCCGGCTCCGCAATCCCGACGCCGATGCCGACAACGCCGATGCCGACGACGCCGACGTCGCTGTCGGTCGCGCGGATCGACCACATCAATCTGGCGCAGCCCTGGCAGCACTATGACGAGGCCGTGCTGTTCTATTCGTCGGTGCTCGCGTTGAGCCCGCAGCCCTCGCAGGATGTGTCGAGCCCGGCCGGACTTGTGCGCTCGCAGGTCATGCAGACCGAGCTTGCCGCGGGGGACCGGGCCGTGCGGCTCGCACTCAATCTTGCGCCGTGGGTGCAGGCGGACAGCGTGCGGGGTACGGTGCGGGACACGTTCAAGGAACACATCGCGATCGTCGTCCCGGATCTCGTGGCGACGGCGCGGGCGTGCCGCGCGCGGAACCTGACCTTCCTCGCGATCCCGGAGAACTACTACGAGGATCTCGACGCGCGGTACGGGCTCAATCCCGAGTTCCTCGCGACGCTCCGCGAGCTCGACCTCCTGTACGACCGCGACGCCGACGGCGAGTTCCTGCACTTCTACACGGCCACCGTGGGGAACGTGTTCTTCGAAGTGGTCCAGCGGATCGACGGCTACGACGGCTTCGGCGCGGCCAACGCCCCCATCCGTCACGCGGTGCAGCACTCGGCCCAGCCCTAGACGTTTCGGGTACAGATAATCCGGTGGGGAGGCGTTTCGGGTACAGATAATCCGGTGGGGAGGCGTTTCGGGTACAGATAATCCGCGGGGGAGGCGTTTCGGGTACAGATAATTCCCGGTGGAGAGGGGCGCCTCGATCACGGGCTCTCCGGTGAATCTAGGTGAATCTGGTGAATCTCTTCTGATTTTGGGGCAGTCTTGCCAGACCCCGGTCAGGCGGAGGCGCGCGGGGCGAACATGATCACGGCGACGCCGAGCAAGCAGATGACGGCACCCGCGACATCCCAGCGGTCCGGGCGGAATCCGTCCACGACGACTCCCCAGAAGAGGGAGCCCGCCACGAAGACCCCACCGTATGCGGCCAGCACTCGGCCGAAATGCGCGTCTGGCTGGAACGTCGCGACAAAGCCATAGGCGCCAAGGGCGGCGATCCCAAGTCCGGCCCACCACCAGGGCTTCCCTTCTCGCACCGACTGCCAGACGAGCCAGGCTCCGCCGATTTCGGCGGCCGCCGCGAGGACAAACAGCGCGGAAGACTTGAGAATGTTCACGGCCCCATGATCCCAGCGCATCGGGGGAACCGGCCTCAGCGGCGTATTGGCGAGCGCGCGCCCGGAGTAGTCCTCGGGAGACGAACATCACACCATCAGACGAGCCACTTCGGGATTCGGCGTTGTCTGCCATCTTGCAGGATGTGTAAACTTGCAGAGTCTGCAAACTTAGGCAACCGAACAGGGCCTCATCGAGTTTGCCCCCTCTGAGAGATTCGGATTCCTTCTCATGTCCCATCCTGCGGCCGGTTCTACGGCGCGCGACGCGCGGAGCGCCGCTCCGTCCAGCCCGGTGATGACCCACCGGCAGATCCTCTTGGTCATCTACGGCCTCATGGCGGGGATGTTCCTCTCCTCCCTTGACCAGACCATCGTCGGTACCGCGATCCGTACTATCGGCGACGACCTCCACGGACTCGACCAGCAGGCCTGGGTCACCACGGCGTACCTCATCACTTCGACGATCGCGACGCCGATCTACGGCAAGCTCTCCGACATCTTCGGGCGCCGCCCGCTGTACATCTTCGGTCTCGGCGTCTTCATCGTCGGCTCGATGATGTCCTCGTTCTCGACCTCGATGCTCATGCTCGCCGGGTTCCGCGCGTTCCAGGGCATCGGCGCCGGCGCGCTCATGTCCCTCCCGCTCGCGATCATGGGCGACATCCTCGCCCCGCGCGAGCGCGCCAAGTACCAGGGCTACTTCCTCGCCGTCTTCGCGGTGTCGTCGGTGGTCGGCCCGCTCATTGGCGGGCTCTTCTCGGGGGCGAGCCAGATCCTCTTCATCTCCGGCTGGCGCTGGGTGTTCTTGGTCAACGTCCCGATCGGCCTCATCGCGCTCGGCATGGTGCTCGCGTTCCTGCACCTCCCCAAGTTCCATGACCGCACCACCTCCCGTATCGACTGGTGGGGCGCCACGTCCGTCATCGTGACGCTCGTTCCGCTCCTCCTCGTGGCCGAGCAGGGCCGGGAATGGGGCTGGGCCTCGGCCGGCTCGATCGCGTGCTACGCCATCGGCGCGATTGGCCTGATCGCCTTCATCATCATCGAGACGGCCATGAAGGACGATGCGATCATCCCGATCCGCCTCTTCCACAATTCCACCTTCTCGATGGCCACGGTGCTCGGCTTCCTGGTCGGCTTCGCGATGTTCGGCGCCATGCTCACGCTGCCGCTGTACCTCCAGCTCGTGACCGGCCTGAGCCCGACCGAGTCCGGCTTCGCGACCCTGCCCATGGTCGGCGGCCTCATGATCGCCTCGATCGTGTCCGGCCAGATCGTGGCCCGCACAGGCAAGTACCGGATCTTCCCGATCACGGGCACGCTCGTGACAGGCTTCGGCTACCTCGTGCTCACGTTCATGACCATCGACAAGCCGCTCTGGTTCCTCATGATCGCGATGTTCCTCATCGGTCTCGGACTCGGCCAGCTCATGCAGTCGCTCACGCTCGCCTCACAGAACTCGGTCACGCCGCAGGACATGGGCGTCGCGACGAGCTCCGCGACGTTCTTCCGCCAGATCGGTGGAACGCTCGGCACCGCGGTGCTGCTCTCGGTCCTGTTCGCGCTCATGCCCACGAACATCACCACCGCGATGCAGAACAAGGGCGATCTCACGAGCGCGCTCGACGCGGCCCTCACCCCGTCTGTCGCGACCGATCAGGCCAACGCGGGCATCATGCAGCAGATCTGGAACCCGATCGTCACCCCGATCAAGGCCCAGATCCAGTCGGGCCTCGACAAGGGCACGACCGCAGCAAAGCAGGCAGCCGACCAGGCCGTGACGCAGCAGGTGACCGCCGCCGTCCAGCAGCAGGTCGCCGCCGGTGCCATCCCGGCGTCGGCCGCGCCCTCGGTGATCGACCAGCAGTCGGCCGCAGCCAAGCCCGCCGCCGAGCAGAAGGCGCTCGCCGCTGCCGCGCAGCAGGCCGGAGCCTCGGTGGTCGACGGCCGCCTCGCGATCGACTACTCGAACCAGTCGCAGCGTTCCGCGATCGTCGACAAGGTGGTGCCCACCATGATCGACCAGCTCAAGAACGCCACGTCGTCGAACTCGTCCTCCTCGTCGTCGAGCACGTCGGACACCTCGTACCTCAAGGGTGCTGACGCCCGCCTCACGCGCCCGTTCATGACCGGCTTCAACTCCTCGGCCGTGAGCATCTACTGGGTGGGCCTCGGCGTGATCGCCCTCGCGTTCGTGCTCAGCTGGTTCTTCAAGACCCCGCCGCTCCGCCAGAGCTCCGCGCTCCAGGAGCAGGCGGACAAGCTCGGCACCGCCGACGACCTCGAGGCCTACGCGGTGGCAGCCGCCACGGACGCGGGGGCGCCGACGGCACCGGCCACCGGGCCGATTCGAGTCCACCGGCCGTAGCGTCGCGTGGGGTGCTCGCCGCCTGGCGGGCACCCCACCCTCGCGACCTGCATGACAGGAACCACCGTGAGCACCACCCCCACACCTCTCGCCGACAAGAACTGCTCGCTGCGAGAGCGCAAGAAGCTTCAGACCCGCCACGCGATCCACGACGCGGCGTACGAACTCGTCGTCGAACGCGGTCTGGCCCACGTCACCATCGCTGACATCTGCTCGAGGGCGACCATCTCCGAGCGCACGTTCTTCAACTACTTCCCGTCGAAGGCGGCGGCGACGCTCGGCCTCCCCGCGACGCTCCTCGCGATCGAGCACGAGCAGCGCTTCCTGCAGAGCAGCGGGCCCCTCGTCGACGATCTCTGCGAGCTCGTGGCCAACGTTTCGGGCGGCCCCGACGAGAATCTCCCGCGCCTCCGCGAACTCATGCGGCTCGAACCCGACCTGCTCGCCGCGCTGCACCAATGGACGTCCGGGGTGCGCGAGCGCGTCATCTACCTTGCCGAACAGCGGACCGCGCCGATCCAGGCGCGCCTCGCCGTCGCCCTCGTGTTCGCGGCACTCTTCCTCCACGCCGACAGCGTCTACACGACGCGCCCGGGGCGCCCCGCGCTCGAGGACCTGCGGGTCACGGTCTCGCGACTCTGCGCCGTGGCGGCGGAGTGACCGGACTGCCGACGGCCGGCCGCCTGGGCTGACGGTTGAACCAACCTCCGGCTTGAACGGACAGGCACCCACCCGCCGTCGTCCGTCGCCGTCGCCCGCCGCCGCGGCTCCGCGCCCCGCGCCAGCTCCGCGCCCCTTCGGAATCCGCTTGAGCTCAGGACTTCGAAGCAACGCTTGCGATGATTTCGGGGCATGAGCTGAGGAGTCGCATGGAGCGTAGGGAGCTGACCGCTGAGGATCGGCTGATGATCCAGGCCGGGATCGGGAAGCGGAT